>NZ_JBAWSV010000005.1:0-514788 GCF_037104695.1 Bacillus yunxiaonensis
TTTGCTCATTCATCAATGGGAACGGCTTTAGGATTAACGGTATTAAAAACATTAATTGATGATGGTTTAATGCAGGAAGCTTATGAAACGTCACTATATTTAAATGATAAACTTCAAGAAATTCAGAAGGAGAATTCTTATTTTATTAAAGAGGTACGTCACTCTGGGATGATGTTTGGAATTAGTTTGAATGATACGAGTGAAAACGTAAAGAAATTGCAGTTAGAGTTATTGAATAGAGGGATGTTAGTCGATGTCACCCAAGGGAATATCATCCGCTTACTTCCGCCGTATATTATTACGAAAGAAGAGATTGATACATTTGTTAATGAGTTTATTTCTTGTATTCATAGTTTAACAGCTGTAGCAAGTATTTGATTTCAATGTATAATATTTCTACCACAAGGGGTACCGCCACATGCCCATCAACCTAAGATTTTGAAGTATCCCCAAAACGAAAATTTCATCCTTTCATAGTTGTCCATAGAAATTTAGTTCATTTTTTTGTTTTGGGGAAGAATGTATTTCTTAACTTGATAGCGATGTGGTGGGACCCCATTTTTGTTTTGTTAGCTTGATAGCGATGTGACGTGACCCCTGAATAACTGATTCTTCTACCGAGATAATTTCTTTTTGATAAAATATGTGACTTTCTTTCCTTACATATACTTCTTGTAATATAGGATCGAGAAATTGCAAAGAATATCGAGTTCCATATTGATTGGAATGTTGTACATTAACAAATGTTGCTAAGTATCCACATATATTACTTTAAAATAAAGTTTGATCAAACCCCCCCTATTTTGTCTATATAAATTGTTTATTTTTCAATATAGGCATATTTATAAGTGTTAGGACCGTATACATAGAAGCCTTTCAAATATGGACGTTGAAGGTAAGAAGTCCCTTTTTGATATAGAGGCACAACTACAGCATCATTCAACAAGGTCTTCTCAGCTTCTTTCAACACTTCCCAACGTTTTGGCAAATTATAAAGCAAATCTGTTTTAGCGTGATTAATTAAATCATCATATTTTGGATTGGAGTATCCGGTTTGATTAAATGCACCGTTTGTAACGAACATATCCAAGTAAGTCATTGGATCTGGGTAATCAGCTCCCCAACTGGAAAGAGAGATATCATAATCCATAGCCGATTCTAGCTTCAATTTTTGGGCATTAGGTTGTTGTTTAATATTAATCGTTAATCCGCTTAAGTTTTTCTCGAGCTGCTCTTTTAAATTTTCTGCAACCCGTTTAGAACTGTCATCATCGTAATTTAACATCTCTAATGTTACATTTGTGACACCAAGTTCCTTTTTCGCTTTTTCCCAATAATCTTTTGCTTTTTTTATATCAAGATGGCCATAGGTAGAAGTTGTTTTCCGGAAATCTTTCCCATCTGGACCAAAGGCTAATTCCTTAGGCACTAAATAATCAGCAGGTACAGAGCCATTGTTTAGAATTACATCTGCAATTCCTTTTTTGTCGATGCTTAAGCTAATTGCTTTTCTGGCATTAGGATTTGCTAACACTTTATTTTTTTCATTCAAACGTAAGAAGTTTGTTCTGCCATTCAAATAAGTTTTCAGGGTTGCATCATTTTTGTATGTACTCACTAATTCACCGGTCAAGTCTACACGGTCAATTTGCTTTGCGGTGTATAAGTTTACTGCGGTAGAAGTATCTTTTACGACATTAATATTGACTTCCTGCAGTTTCACTTTATCTTTATCCCAATAATTTGGATTTTTTACAAGCTGAAGGTTCTGCTCATGATTCCATTTTTTTATGATGAATGGACCATTATATAGTGTAGCATTTGCTTCTAAACCATATTTTTTCCCTTGTCCTTCCACGAACTTTTGATTTAATGGATAGAAAGTTGTAGAAGAAACTAAATCAATAAAGTATGGAACCGGATTCTCCAACTCAACTTGCAATGTATGATCATCAATTGCTTTAACACCTAGTTCATCTACTGACAGCTGCTTTTCGTTAATTTTTTTCGCATTTTTCACATCATATAGTAAATATGCGTATTCTGCACCTGTTTCTGGATTTACAGCACGCTTCCAAGCGTAAACAAAGTCTGCGGCCGTAATAGGATCGCCATTGGACCACTTTGCATCCTGAAGTTTAAAAGTATACGTCTTTTTATCTGGGCCAAGTGTATAGGACTTAGCTAGGGCTGGTTCCGGCCGATTATTTTTGTCCACGCGATACAATCCCTCGAATACGTTATTCATGGCAGAAATCGATACAGAATCTGTTGCCAAAGTAGAGTCTAAAGTGGAAATTTCCGCTGTTTGCGTTACATTTACAACCTGTTTCGTTGGTTTTGATACAGCAACTGTTTTCGTTTCTTCTGATTTGTTACTGCAGGCTGTAGCAAATAAGCTTGTAGTTAGTAGTACAGATAAGGCTGTATATCCTACTTTTTGATTCATCTCCATACTCCCCTTCATACATAATATATTGGCTAGATGAAAACTTTTCTTTGTTTTACCTTTGAATAAAACAAAGGAAATTATGAAAATAGTATAACAACTTAATTATCATTGTATTCCGATATAAAAGCAAGGATTAATATATAAATCTAAGTTAGCGAATGGACAACACTCTTTACCTGCTTCTTGAGGTTCGACCGCATACCTATCAAGCCAAAAAAACAGGTCACTCCATGCCCATCAACCTAACAGAACAGGTAGCCCCCAAAACGAAATTTTTATCTCTTGACAGTTATTTCTGTAAGTTCAGCTCGTTTTTTTCGTTTTGGGGTAGTTTATTTGCGTTAAGTTGATGGCGATGGGGTCACCATATCAAAAAAAGAAAATTGTACGTTTAGACACAAAATTGACACATTTCGATTAGTTCCCTGTACGTTAAGGAATTAGTTTGTATATTTGAGGAGATGTGCGAGACTGGTGTGAATTTAGGGGGGATCCAATATTTTCTATTCAAATATGATAGAATGGAAATATATCCAAAATGGAGGAACAACAAATGAACTCAAACACAAAACAGTTTATTTATGATATCCAGCAAAGAAAGAACAATTATATGGAAGATGTATTAATAGCAATACAACACCCTCAAAAAGAGCAATCTGAACAAGTCATTCAAAATATAGTAGAGAAGATGGATATGATGATCAGTTTAGTTACTACTTACATGGCTATTGAATCAGAATCTACAAAAGAATTAGAAGAACTTCAGGAAGAACTTATTCATGCTCAAGCATATATTCAAAAACGGAAATTTGAAGAAACACAGAGATAAAACCCTGTGTTTTTACTTGGTGGACTATGACACTAATTTTTTATAAATCTGATTAGATATAATTTGATTATTGTTTTGGCATAATCCATACAATTTGTTGAATGCGTACAATATATGGCATCGTATCTTCAATGAGCAAATGATCTGGTTTCACATCTTTTAACTTTCCTCTTACATTACCTCTTACAGTTTCAATAACCACATGTTTACCAATTACTGATTGTAATGTCTGATATACGTAGGGATTGGGTGCACTTACCATATGTTGTTCACTCAAGTTATTTCCTTCCGAATAACTCATTCTATAAGACTCCTTTCTAACTTGCATTCTTTCTCCTAATATATGATATAAATCTTATCAATATGCTAGAAGGATAATTCATTATAGGAACGGAAATAACATTTTAATAAGGTACGGTTTCTATTTCTACATTGCTAAAAAAATGATTTATATAAAGTTACTTTTACTAGTTAATAGGAGATGATATAGGGATATTTTGAATGTACACCTAGGTTGTTCCTTTTAGGATATGTATCATTTTAAATACGCCCTTTATTAGAATAGCGCTCATACTTTTTTTGAGATTCTTTCGTAATACGTGCGTTAAGTAAAATTGCTAACAATAAAAACACTCCATATTTTCCCCCTGTAGCTCCTATGATAATCACACTACTATAAACAAGTACAATTAATAGGATAAACGAAACTAAATAAATACGATCATAATTCTTTGACATCTTCTCGTATTTTATGCGTTCTTTCCTTGCATCCATCTAAATTCCTCCTTTAAATGATCCATTTCACTCTCAAATAAATCTCGCCCTTAAAAAGGAAACAATCTATCGTTTTAAATAATTAGTTTGTTTTTTTATCAACTAATTTATATAACGTAAAAAGAAATCCTACCAATATTAAGCTTTCCACCATGATAATCCTGACCCTCTCCTTCCTCTTAACCCCAACACATCAGATAAAAGTTATGTATATCCCATATTAGCTGCAACAAACAAAAAGGATCATCCCTTTTTGTAAAGGATCATCCTTTTCTTCGTTCATTCAACAATTTTTAGGTATTCTTGATTAATTAAAATAACAGCCGGTCCATTTACAAGAATTCCACCAACTTCAATTTTTTCATAAGATTCAATCTTAATAGAAGTAATTCCTTTCCGCTTCTTTAACTCGTTACTTAATTCTTGCGTTGGCATGCGTTTCATATCTTCACTCCTTCTTATTGTTCCATTTAATCTTATTATGTTAAATAAATTGTAAAAATGGGTTCTAGTTCTAGAAATCCCATCATTTTTTATCGTTGACCATATATTTAGATGTTACCAACTCGCGCATCTCTCTTATGAAAAGAAGATAAATAATTACTATTCATTGTCTCAGTAATTGTAAAAAAATTCTTAAAGATAGAAATGCGATTGATTGTTTTTTCTTCTAGAAATAATGACTTAGATAGTATATTACCTAAAACAATGAAAGCCCTACCTCTCTTTCATCCTTACGGCTCCTTGTCCGTGCCAGTGTGAATCAGGAGTACAAAAATCAAGTGACTATTTAATCGAGTTATTTGATGAAACTTCGAACGATCGTAAAAGAAATTTTATAATAAAAATGGATTAGATTGAAGTAATAACAAAAGAGGTTCCTACTCTAAAAGTGAATTGAAGAAATTGAATGTCTTTGAAATGATTTGCTTTTAATACTCATCACATTCCCGAAAAATTCAGGATGTTTTCGGGTGATATAATACATTATCTATAATGAACCTTAACAGAAACTTTTTATTTGATTTTCAGTAATTCCTTTAATTAATTCTAGTTCACTGACCAAAAATTTATATGCATCATCCAACAATTTTTTTTCGCTTGTATTCAGTTCTTTTTCTTTCTTCATACGCATTAAATCGCGTACAACTTCAGCACCTTCTTGTATTTCACCCGTTTTTATTTTGTCTGTGTTCACTTTATGTCTTTGTTTCCACGGCAGTAATTTACAGGATTCTTCATGCTGAAAAATGTGTATAATGTGCTTTAATGCAAGTATATCAGTAACTGGGCGTATATTCGAATTCAATATTTTATCCGTAGGAATCATGACTTGCATATTACTGATCGACATTTTTATGACATAATACTGTTGTTTTTCCCCTGAGAATTCTTTTTCTTCTATGGCTTCAATTATACCTGCTCCGTGCATTGGATAAACAATGTTATCGCCAATTTGAAACATATAATCCACCTCCATATATGGTAACCTTCTTAACTTTAACATATACGTTATTTTTTATCAAATATTTTATAATATCATAAAATCATTTTTACCGTCAACTACTTTTGACAAAAATTAAATTAAGTAAAAAACGCCCCCAAAACAATAGGGAGTGTGTCAGATTTCCCATAAAGGGAAGGGGAATTTCCCCGCTTATATTCTGAAATCTCTACTCATTAACGTAGATCAGTTTTCCCTTGAAAACGACCAAATCGATCCCGTATTTTTTTCAATCTTGTGTGGTACTCCAAAATCTCAATTCTTGCTTTTTCAGCTAGGGGTGCAATTGGTCGTAAATCTTTTAACCCCCAATAATCAACTACTACATCAAGTACTTGATCAAAATATTGTAGTGGCCCATAGTTAGCTTCTTTTGCAATCACAGCCATTCTATTTTCAAAATCAGGCATGACTGCACCTGGCATTTTAAAATTCATAATCACATTGGCAATATGATAACAATAATTAGGTTCCAATTCCAAATGTGTTCGAATCACGTCTCGATAAAACGCATAATGAAGGGTTTCATCTTTTGCAAGACGGCGTAATAATGTAGCAAGATCTGGATCATGCTTACTTGCAACCTTAGCTACATTATTGTAAAACACCATCGTTGCAAGTTCTTGTAGCGTCGTATACGTCATGGCTTCGATTGGCGTGTGAAAATCAGGCTCAAATCCACCTTCAACGACTGACTTTCTTAATTCATGTAATCGTTTAGGATTCACGCTTCGAGTAAGTAGTAAATATGTCTCCAACAAATTCGAATGTTGATCCTCTTCTGAAGTCCAAGTATGAATAAAGTCCGTAATAACAGAAAGGGACCCTTTAAAAGTTGCAGATAAATACATTGTAAACCATGGTAAATTCACTTCTGTTAATAAAGCTGTTTCAATGGCCGTAATTACACCAGAAGGAAGTGCAACCTGACTTTCATCCCAAGGAACTCTTTTAAAGTCCATACCCTTATCCCATGGTAAAAACTCATGATAACCCCAATCTATCTTCTGTGCTCTTATTTTATGTTGTTCATACAGTTCTTTTAAGCGTGGTTCTAATCGGAAATCTAAATCATTTGTTAGCATATGTAAGTGCCTCCTTTTCTTATCATAGATAGTCATTCTATAATTACATTCGTTTTTATCTTTTAAAATTTCTTTAAATAGATATTACTTTCCTTTTTTGGGGTTCAGCCGCATGCCTATCAACTTAAGAAAAGTAAACACCCCAAAAACGAAAAAAAGCTAACTTCTCAAATAACTAACTGTAGAAAAAGGAAATTTTTATTTTGGGGGTACTTCAAAATATTAGCTTGATAGCGATGCGTCAGCACCCCATGCCCATCAACTTAAGAAATTCTTGGTGCCCCAAAACGAGAAAAATGAATTTCTTTGCTATAAAAGACAAAAAATTTTCGTTTTAGGGATACTTCAAAATATTAGGTTGATGGACATGGTGTACCGCCAACATTTTAACGAAAGTATACGCTAAGCAAAATCCGACATGAGAAAACGTTGATTTTACTACTCTAAACGATATCGCCAGTAGGTATTTGAGTCAAATGCACTTCAATGTAAAAGGTGCTGAAAAGAGCTTAATTAGTGTCTCAAAACTCATCTTTAAATCAAATTCTCAATTCAACTCGTGTTATAGAGTTTTGAGAATCCCTTAGCGTATAAAAATGTTACAATGTGCGTCCTCCCCCTTATTGAACGGAGGAATCTTTACCGCAATAATTACAGCACAAACAAAAAAAGCCGCATTTGCGACTCATGGACTTATAGAACTAACGCATGCGTTAGTTGAATTACTTACCGTTTAATCGCATCAACAATTAGCGATGGAAAACCAAGTTTATCTCCTTGATTTCTAGAATCATACCTTTTTGAACGGAAAATAACACCATCGTTCGCATCCCATTCGTTGTAATAAAATTGCCCATTTTCATCACAATATTCAAGTAAAACTACTTCAAATCCAGCAGTTTCAAACATTTTCGTTAATGTTTTATAATTATGAACTATTTTATGGCTTGCAGCTGGATGGTCTTTAGGTCCAGGTCCGCCTACTTTAACTATATTTTGGTAGGTTTCATCTGGAAAAAATGCATCAGGGACGCCACAACGAATATGACCTGATGGTTTTAAAAATTCATAACAAATTTTAGCTGCTTTTACACCTTCTTCAAAAGTAAGATGTTCCCATACATGCTCAGCTAAAATAGCTGAAATGGAGTTATATTCAAATCTTTCTTTCCAGGTAGTTTCAACTAATAAGTTAAGTTCATCTTCTTGAGTTTGAATCCAACCTGGATTATTGTTAAATGCTCCAGCTCCAACTACTACTTTAATTTCGTTTTGTTTTATTACCATCACTTTCACCTCATAAGAACCTTAATTCATTGATAAATAAATTCGACAAAATTATCCAAATTCCTTTTACATATATGATCCTTATAGAATGGTATTTTTAATTCCCATCATTTTCTATAGTGAGCATGGCCTGGCCTACTACTCCCACTCATTAATAATTCATATAGGATAAAACGAGGTTTACAATCCACACGAAAACAATTAGCCAAATACTAATAATAAGAAATCCTGTTATCCAATTCTTAGGTTTATTCATAGATGATTGTCCTTCTATCTTCCTTTTACAATCCTCTAATACTTCTTCAGGGATAAGCTTTAACGCCAAGTATACGCCTAAAGGAACAAGAATGAGATCGTCAAGATACCCTAAGATTGGAATGAAATCCGGAATTAAGTCAATAGGGCTGAAAGCATAAGCAACAACAAGCATTGTAAATAACTTAGCATACCAAGGGACTCTTTCATCTCGATATGCCAAATACAGCACAAGAAGTTGTGTCTTTAAATTTTTAGCCCATTTTTTCATTTTCTGTATAGTTGATAGCCCTTTTTCTGTTTGAATTTGTTTATTTTGACTCAAAATATCTCCTCTTCTTTTCATTTTTTGTAGTTTTCTATTCTCAGAGAAAGCTTAATATTAGAGATTCCTCTCTTTCTCCCAATCTGTTTTCAAAATGGAATAAACTAAAGCATCATTTGAATGATGCTCTTGATAAATATAACCTCTCAATAATCCTTCTTTCTGAAAACCTATTTTCAATAATAAATGAGATGATGCCTCATTTTCAGGATAGGTAATAGCTCCGATACGAAATAAATCTAATTCTTGAAAACCATATTTTAAAACCGCTTTAACAGCTTCAGATGCATATCCTTTCCTCCAAAAAGAAGGATGAATATCGTAACCAATTTCAGCTCGTTTACTCCAAAGTTGTAGATTATTAAAACCTACTGTACCGATAAAATCATTTATCTCCTTCACAACGATTCCCCAGCGAATCGCACGCTTTTCTTGAAAATTTTTCGCAAAAGAATCAATCATTCTAGCTGCCTGTTCTATCTCTTTAAAGCAATTCATGCCATAGTAACGCGTTACCTCTTCAAGTGAAAAGATATCATATATATTTTGGCTATACGTTTGATTTATCTCAATTAAACTTAGACGGTCGGTTTCTAGAGTTGGGAATTCCATTGAAATCCTCCTTTATTCTGCTTTTCATTGATTATATCAAAACTATTTTTTATTTCTAAGATAATTCAAATAACAATAAAGCGTATCCTCTAAAAACAATTAAAAAGAAAATGAAGGAATATGTATTTACATAGTGGAATGTATTATTAAAAAAGAACGGGCGTTAATATAACCACAGAGAATGTAATACAATGACTCTAAAAACATGGCCTCAAAGACCTTTTATAAATAATACGGCTACAGTTAAAAAGGAATCTATTGGCTATGCAGAGGTGATTATAGTTGTGAAAAATCGTATCAGTAATTATACTGGAGGAATTTCGTCTGTAGGTATTTTTTCACTTTCGATAATTTTCCTTTATCTTAACCCTTATACTGCGGAACCACCCAATCAACAAACTATTTTTAGTGTTTTCATTATGCTATTACTTCCTTCTTGTTTAGCATTAGTTGCACTAATCATGAGAAGACTAATTTTAATGAGTATTTTTTTCACATGGTTGTTACCAGCTACTACCTATTTAGGCATCGCTGCAATTCCAAGTATTTGGAATTTATATATTATTCTTCTAATCATCTACCTTATTTCTATCTTTTTAGTAAAAGCTGATAAGTAAAAATCATTGCTACTGCCTTCACAATTCAGAACTTGAGCTCTAGAACATCTATACATATTAATCAGCTATTGTTGCGAACCATTCACTAATAGTAATATTGCTCGAAGTTCTGTTTTTTATCCGTATGAATGAAGTATGTTTTAATATAAATTAACTCTATTGCATATGGAGGACAAAAATGAAAAGAAAGAAATTATATATAGGTATCTTTATAAGTATAGGATTAATCATGTTCTTAATTATTCTTGGCAATTCGCTAATCGGTTCCCTGAATCATGCAAAATTAGATGGAAAATCAGCACCAGTACCTACTATTAAATTAAACGGTAGTAGTATAGATCACATATATGAGAATTTTTGTTGGAATGAAGATTGTAGTCAAATAAAGCATAACCCTCCTAGTATCCCAACAACTGATGTAAAAAGTGGTGATCATATAGAAATTTCATGGGGAAAATTTAAAAAGAATCCCAATAAGGTTATCCTGTACAATATTATGACAGGAGAAACCATTATTTATCATCTGAAGGATACAGATATTGAAATAGTTGTACCAAAACAAGCAAACCCTTACCAATACGATGTATTATTTCAATGGTATATAGGTAACGGTAATGAACTACGCGGGGAATCTTCCTTAAGTTTTAAAGTCAAAGCAAGTTAAATATAAAATAAAAATTGCATTGGAGAAATCCGCTGCAATTTTATTACGTTTTGGAGTTATTACAAATACAATGCCATCATAACATTATCTGCATATTGTCCATTCTTAAATTTAATTTGCCGCTTCTCTCTCCCTTCTTCTTTAAAGCCTATTTTTTCATAAACGTTTATCGCTCTTTCATTTGTTGATAAAACCCCTAAACAAATTTTCTCTATGCCATCTTGTGTTTTTGACCAATCTATTAATTGTAAAAGCATTTTTGTTCCTATACCTTGATTACGATAATTATCTAAAATCCCTATTCCAAATGAACCGGTGTGATTTAAGCGCTTCATTGAGTTTCTAGTAAACACTAAAAAACCAACAATACGTTCACCGTCTTCTGCAACAAATGTTACACCTCCCTGTTGACTATTTGTAATGATTTTCTTTCTCTGCATTTCAATATCTACATGAAATTCTTCACTTGTAACTAGAAAAAATTCATTTTGAGAGATAATGCTTTTTCGAATATATAAAATGCCTTCTGCGTCTTTTTCTGTTGCCTCTCTTATGAACAATCCAATCCCCCCAATATTATTTATCTACATATTCAATTTGGCTTTTTTACATTCCTCTGTACCTTTTTATATTAAATTCTTTGGAATGTATTCTTTTTGGACAACAACTCCTATGAATCACCAATTACATGTTCATCTATATATCCTTCCTCCATATTCCATGCATTCCCGCATTCCGATTCCCTATTACATCATTCTCTAGATGATGGTCTATTCATTTTGCAAATGAGGAAACTGATATAATAGATAAAACTGAAATTATTTTAAAAATGATAATGTCATTGCTACGGAATTATCTATAAATGAGCGTTCAGGACGAGATTTCATCAACACAGTAAGTCCGATTAATGAAGCGACGAGTGTCTGTGCTAAAGTTTTAGCATTTAGGCTGTTTCAAGTTCGCCTGAACGAATACCTCGGACAATTGTTTCTACTAATATTTATGAAAACTTTGGATGGAACGGAGTATGTCTATTAGGCGGCTCTGTCAGTGCTTTGGCCCTTTTGTTTTGGTCACTAACCGTGCGTCTGACGGAGCAGATTAGGGAAAAATAAAGGGTAGTAGATACAATACATATATATTATCTATTACCCTTTTACTCTTGTTAGGAAACCGGAAAAGATATAGAATTAACCCCATTGCAAGCTAAAGAGTTGATATACCATAGTAGATTAGCAACAACTACATTCGTGGGATAATACTTTAGCGAAAGAAACCCTTGCTATTTGCGACCAAGTTTGAGTTATTACTGAACAGAACAAGCAGTCATTTAAAGCAGCTAAGCATCAACATAAAGAATTACAAGGGATAAAACTTAGAACAGAAGATATAATTGTTACTATCGGAAATAAGTGGAACAAGAATTTGGATTTTGGATTTTGACCAGCAATAGCACTACCTTATTTTGATTCACAACCAGAAGCTTCTTTAAAAGGGGTTCCTTTATACAAAATTAAGCCTAAACTTATGAAAACAGAATTTGATAAATTGCTAAATTATCTAAAGTAAATTTAGAGGATTAGGTGTCTTGTTATATGATAAGATACTTAGTCCTATTGTTAGTTATTAAGTGTGAGTAATATAAGAGATGCTTTAGAAGTTTTATAAGTTAAGAGTTGTCATATTGCAGTTATTCCTGTTCCCTAATCACCCAGTACATCATAATCAGCCTGAAATGTGTTCGTATATATTGTCTAATTTTTTACAGACTGTGTAAGCTGCTAGTCGAGAAAGCTAACTTTTGGGTATAATAATAAAGAAATTTATCAATTTATAGTATCGGTTAGGAGCTCAGTAGATATGAAAACAGTTGTTGTCGTAGGTGGAGGTATTACGGGACTCTCTACTATGTTTTACTTAGAAAGATTAAAAAAGGATTACAATATAGATTTAAAATTGATCCTTGTAGAAAAAGAGGAATATTTAGGCGGGAAAATTCACAGTGTAAAAGAAAATGATTTTATTATGGAAATAGGAGCAGATTCAATTGTTGCTCGAAATGAAAATGTGATGCCCCTTGTAAAAGAACTGAATCTAGAAGATGATATGGTATATAACGAAACTGGTATTTCTTACATTTATTCAGAGAATACGTTACATCCTATTCCCGCCGATACAGTATTTGGAATCCCTACAAGTGTAGAGTCGTTGTTTAACAGTACGTTAGTCTCAGCGAAAGGGAAAATTATTGCACTGAAAGATTTTATTACTAAAAACAAAGGCTTTACGAAAGATACATCGCTTGCTTTATTTTTAGAAAGCTTTTTAGGAAAAGAATTAGTTGAGAAGCAAATTTCTCCTGTCCTTTCAGGGGTATATTCTGGTAAATTAAATGAACTTACAATGGCATCTACATTACCATATTTACTTGACTATAAAAATAACTACGGCAGTATTATTAAAGGGTTTGAAGTGAACAAAAAACAATTCCAGGCAGCTGGAAATAAAAAGTTTTTATCGTTCAAAGGAGGACTCTCTACGATTGTTAATCGGTTAGAAGAGGTGTTGACTGAGACAGAAATACGAAAAGGAGTAACAACGACGAATGTAAGTAGAGTCGGTAATGGGTATGAAGTTTCTTTTTCGAATCAAGAGAAACTAAAAGCGGATTATATTATTTTAGCTACTCCTCACGATATTGCACAAGCAGTATTAAGTTCTGCCGAATTAAACAGTGATTTCAATAAATTCAAAAATTCATCTCTTATTAGTATTTATTTAGGATTTGAAATACCTGATAATCAATTACCGGCAGATGGGACAGGCTTTATTGTTTCAGGAAATGGTAATTTATATTGTGATGCTTGTACATGGACAAGTAGGAAATGGAAGCATACATCAAATAAACAAAACTTATTAGTAAGAATGTTTTATAAAAGTTCAAATCCAGCATATGAAAAGATTAAAAATAATAGTAAAGAAGAATTCATTCAAGTTGCTTTATCTGATATTAAAAAAAGTCTTGGAATTCAGGGTGAGCCGCAGATTGTTGAAGTTACAAACTGGAAAGACTTAATGCCAAATTATCATTTAGAACATAATCAGGCAGTTCAATCTTTGAATGAGAAATTGTCAGCTGCTTTTCCAAATGTTTACTTAGCTGGTGCTTCATATTATGGTGTAGGCATTGGAGCTTGCATAGGGAATGGAAAGAATACGGCAGATAAGATTATGAAAGCATTACATAATTGTTCGGAGTAATGCCACCTTTATCCCGCATTAACGGGCAGTAATACTCCCACCTCAAAATTCGGCGAAAGCAAAGAAGTTAGGCGGGAGATAAACTGCCCTCCACTAAGGTAATAGGTTAGAATAATTCGTTTTATGCCTATGTATGACTAAATAATCCAATATTCATCCACTCTTTCTTATTTCTATCCCCCTTAATTTTAAGCAACACCGTAGGTTCGCGCTTCCCATTTCCTGTAAATTCGACAGTAAGTTCACTGACTCCTGTTAAAAAGAAGACGCCGCATAAAAAGAGTCAAATTGTATACATAGTTAATTCAAGAATCATTATTTTGATTCTTTCACTTTCACATGCATACTTCCCATCACATTCACGCCATTTTTTAAAGTTAGTTTTACATCCCCTGCTTCTTTAAACGTATAAGGAGACAGTTCATAAATTTCTTTTATTTTAAATTTCTGATTCAAGTCTTGTATAGATCTAGCCGTAAGCAAAGACATTTTAGGTTCCCAAACTTCTTCTTTTCCAGATGGATACGTGATGAACATTCGAACATCTGCTGGGTGAATATCTTTCCAAAGTATTATATACATTTGCGTTTCTTGCCCTTTTTTAATCAATGTATCCGAATAATACCCTAACTCTCCAACGTTTCCAAAAACAGTATATTTCTCATTGTTTACTGTAATATCAATAAACGGGAGTTTGTATGTCATTTTATGATATATTCCGTAAGCTATACAAAAGATAGAAATAATCGTAAGTCCTAGAAGAAATTTTTTCAGTTGTTTCCCTTGAAAACTTACCATCATAACTGAATTTGGAGCGAATTTTTCTGCTAATAAAAAAACAAGAATCACAATTAAAATGCCAATCCCAATAAAAATATACATACAATTCCCTCCCGCTTGATATATGTAAATTGCACCCCTTATAACGCTCTTTCACACCGCCCCCTCGTTTTCCTTCCTTACTACTATAAAAATTTTGAAAGTGAAGCAACTCACTCTTCTACAGCGATTCAATATTACTTACAAGATGTTTTCTGTGAAATAATATATATATGAGGAATCTTATGAAATTAGAAAAGAGCAGGCCGTTTATGTTTGAAGAGGATAAACATAATAATTTTTAATCCATTAAAAAATGGAGCCATAATACATACAGCTCCATTTTTCATATATACTATTCATTTATAGTTTTAAAATGTTTCTAATACGATTTTCCCAATCGTACTTCCTGTTTCAATCATCGCATGCGCTTTTCTAATATTAGCAGCGTGAATTGGTGATAATGTCTCGTTTAATGTTGTTTTAATCGTATTTTGCTCAAGCAATTCACTCACTTGATTTAATAAAAGGTGTTGGTTAATCATATCTTCTGTATAGTACATAGGTCGTGTGAACATGAATTCCCAAACAAATGTAGCACTTTTACTTTTTAATAAACCTAATGCTAATGGTTTCTCATTTTCTACAATCGAACAAATTCCCCCTTGTGGTTTGATTACTTCTGCCATACCGTTCCAATGTTGATCCGTATTATTTAGGCAAAGAATATAATCAACTTCTGCTATTTCAATCTGTGACAATTGTTCTTTAAATGCTTTATGGTGATTGATTACATAATCAGCACCTAAGCTTTTAACCCAATCTTTCGTTTCATTTCGAGAAGCTGTTGTAATGACGTTAAGACCTGCCCATTTCGCTAATTGTATCGCAATAGAACCAACACCACCTGCACCGCCAATGATTAAAATATTTTTTGATCTGTTCTTTTCCTTATTATTAAAATCAATTGCTAAACGTTCAAACATTCCTTCCCACGCTGTAATAGCTGTTAAAGGTACAGCAGCTGATTGTGCGTGGGTTAAATTTTTCGGTTTTGTTCCAACAATTTTTTCATCTACTAGATGATATTCACTATATGTACCAGGTCTTGTGATACTCCCTGCATAAAAAACTTCATCACCCGGTTGAAATAATGTACAATCTTCTCCAACTTCTACAACAACGCCACTAGCATCCCATCCAAGTATTTTCGGCTCTTCTTCTTTTTTATCTTTTGGCGCTCGAACTTTTGTATCAACGGGATTAACAGAAATCGCATGAATTTTAACGAGTAAGTCTCTCCCTTTCGGTATAGGTCTTGGTAATTCAATATCAATCAAACTATTCTCATTTTCAATCGGTAAATATTCTAATAAGCCAATTGCTTTCATGTTCATTTCCTCCATTTAATACAATTTGTCTTCTCCTTGCATTATAAATTGCAAAATTAAATTATGTAAGAAGGCACATTCATGTAGTATAGTATCATTAGTGTTACTGTTACCATCAATAAATATTACTATGGAGTGCTGTCTTTATGAGGAATAGAAAAAGCGGTTATGGTTGCCAGGAGGGTTGTCCTGTTGAAATAACACTTGATGTTATCGGCGGAAAATGGAAAGGTGTTATTTTGTATCATCTATTAGATGAAAAAAAGCGTTTCAATGAGTTGCGGAGATTAATCCCCGGCATTACACAACGAATGTTATCTTTACAATTAAGCGAACTAGAAAATGACGGAATTGTACATAGAAAAGTTTACCCAGAGGTTCCCCCTAAAGTAGAGTATTCTTTAACTGAATTCGGAAGGACACTAGAACCGATTATTGTCCAAATGAGGAACTGGGGAAAAATGTACAGATCTCGGTTAGTGGAAAAATCAGAAACACTATCATAATAACTGTTTAACCCACATGTTTTCTTGTAACAGTATGATATTTTTTTAGCACATATACACTGGGAATCAATCAGTGACAATAGAAAATTAAATTGAAATAGGAAGCTGAATTATATCAGCTTCCTATTTTTAGCGTGAAATAAATATTTATCAAATCACTTTGTCCCAGTTATCTAGTAATAATAATTAAGTATAGCTACTTGTCTAATTGCTTCAATTCTAAGGACATTCTAATAAAGGTAACTGGGAATTCCTGAAACTTGTGATTAAATTCCTTTTCGACTTGAAATCCCTTTGACCTGTAAAACAATAAACTGCTTTCATTTCTTTTTAAGACATGTAGTGATAGTTTATTTAATGGTTCTAGTATTCGCGTCCCTTCCTGCATTAACTTTGACCCAATCCCTTTATTTTGATGATTAGGATGTATGTAGATCGATTCTAACAATGCTCCCCCGTTTTCTTGTTTCTTAGAGAAAAAAGCATAACCAATTATTTTTTTCTCTTCCTGCGCGACTAGCATTATCGAATTATCAAATCTATATTGCATCGTCTCAAGAGAATAAGCTTCTTCCAATGTCTTTTCTTGAATATCTAAAGGTAGGATATGTCCATATGCATCCTGCCAAGTTATTTTTGCTATTTTCTTTACTTCCTCTGTATCGCTACTATTCATTTTCCGAATAATATAACTCAAATTTTTCTCCCCTTACTTTAAGGAATTTGATAATCGTTTCGTAATTAAATGACATAAATGTAAATCTCCACTATCTAAACTCCTTGAAGTGTATTAACTATGGATAACAACTCTTGTAAATTATCGATTACATGTTCATCTGTATACAAATTTCCCCAAAATGCATCCTTCTTCCATATTGCATGCATTCCTACATTCCGAGCTCCTACTACATCATTCTCTGGATGATCACCTACATATACACTTTCTTCAGGACTGACACCTAATCTTTCTAAAGCTCTTAGGAAGATTTCAGCTTCAGGTTTTTTAAGGCCTTCTTGCTCTGAAACTAATATGATATCCATGTACTTATCAATCCCTAGAGCACGAATATTCAGTAACTGGAATTCAGTGAATCCATTTGTAATCATACCTAATAATATCCCTCTATTTTTAAGCTCTTGTAATACGTGCTCCATGTTAGAAAAAGGAATACAGTGATGTTGAAAGTTGCTTATGTAATCCTCTAACAGCTGCTCCCAAGTTAAACTAGAGATAACATATTCTTGGAGTAATTGCTTATATACTTTATCTTTCCAAACATAGCCTTTATTATCTAATTCAATAAATCGATTTACATATAACTCTTCAGGCACATGTTTTAGTTCATTGATGTACCTCTTATATTGATCTTTAATGAAGAGTTTAAGAGAACTATCTCTATCTAATAGAGTTCCATCTAAATCGAAAATAACAGCTTTAACCATTCTTTCTCCCCCTTACTTAAGCGATTGTTACACATCTGATTTTTGAAGAATCCATCCCGTATTCTGGCTCCATTTATCCACTTCTCTAAGAATCTCCCAAATTAGAGGATCTTTTGGCCTTTTATGGTTGCCTTAATCATTATTTCTCTGATTGGAATATATTTTAGAAAATCAAGCATACACCAATACAAAATTAAATTGAAATAGGAAGCTGCATTATATCAGCTTCCTATAATTTTAAAAAATATATTTAATATTAGCTCCCCACATGTTTTTGTGACGAAATTGAAGGCTGACTAGAATTTTCTTGTTTTGTGATGGGAGTTACGAAAATTGGATTTCTTTTAAATAACACACTGACTGTATATGCAACGATTACATTTAATATAAGAGCAATAAGACCGATATTTATATTGTAAATACTAATTTTTCCTATACTCATTCCAAGTACCGCCACATCTCCGACAAGAATACCTGCGGCAATTCCAATTGGAGTAAGTTTACGGATAAAGAAAACACCGATAAACCCTGGAAGAATCTGTCCAAATCCATAATAAGCTGTATTAACAAGAGATATCATTAAGCTAGGGGCAAAAATCGTTATAGCCATAGATAGCAGTAAGTATAAGATGACTACAGCTTTAATTGATTTTAGCTGCGCTTGTTCCGATATATTCTTTATAAGATTACGAGAAACTAAAGCACCAATAACAAGGCTAATCATAGATAGCACTACAATGCCTGATAACACTGCTCCTGCTGCAATAACGCCAATTAACCATGGAGGCAGCAGAGAAATTGCCGTAGCCATAAATGCACTGTTAGGTTTGTCTAGATTTGGTATTGTGGCCAGAGCAAAATACGAGATGATGATTAAAAACGGAAACATAAACATATAGAGCGGCATAACAATCTGTGCTTTTTTTATCGCTCGTTCAGAACGGCCAGTAAAAAACACACCTGTAACATGAGGAACTGCATAAAATGCAAATGCTTGAAAAATGATAGTTGAAATTGCAAAGTTCATATCCATTGGTTTGTCAACTTTGACTAAAGCCCCCTGTTGTTTCGCCATTTCAAATAGGTGGGACACACTGCCAACCTTGTGTAAAACTGCTCCGCCTACAATCACAATAGCAAGAAACATCAGGATATCTTTTACGATAGAAATAATAGCCGGTGCTTTGACGCCTGATACCGATATGTATATATAAGCCATAACTCCAGCGATAATAGTCGCTATAGGAGCTGATAAGTGAAACCCCAGTGCATTTAAAGAAACAACCAGCCCTTCGAATTGTAATTGAGCCCATGGAATTAAAAAAATGAGTGCTGTTATCGTAACAGTCAATTCCAAACCTCGATGCGAGTAATGACCTTTAAAAATATCCGCTATGGTCATAGCACCGTACTGCTTACCGGCCCTCCAAATTAAAGGTGCAAAGAAATAGCCGACAGCATAAGCCAATAAGATATACCCTAAAAACCATATTCCATAACTTGGCCCTTTTGCATATACACCACCTGGAAATCCTAAAATAGTACCTACACCGTAGATTTCACCCACAGCTAAGAAAAATAACAATATAGCGTTAAATTTTCGGCCTCCTACTAAATATTGCTCTACGCTGAGTTGCTCACTCTTCTCTCTTGAATATACAGCATACAGAATAGTAGAAAGTATGATAACAGAAAAAATAATTAGTGACATACGATATCCCCCTTTTCTATAAATCCCCCTTCAGATTATGACGATCATACAACATCCAAGATAACCAAAGACAAAGCGAGGTAAGCGGCAGCCATAGAAAAATCCAAAAATAAATGATTGGGAACCCCATGATGCTTATATCAGATGATGCAATAAATGGTAAGACACCAACAATAGCTGCAAACGGAATGATCATTCCAATAAGAATACTGCTGAACTTCATAGTGTACACCTCCTTTCAAAATAATATAACAATTTATAGAATTATCATTTTCTACATAAAATGGTAATTTCCTTTTTTGATTAAAAATTAATAACAATGAATATAGATCAAAACATACAAAAGCACGGCCGAAAAGAAAAATCGGCCGTGCTTTTTATAAAGTCATAACTTACCTTACACGATTTTGGTGATATCGAAACATCACGAAACATAAGAAGCCAAGTGATGCTAAAAATAGGGAAAATAGCACATTAGTGCGAATTAAGATTATAGGGACCTCGTCCATCTTCTTGATAGATTAAATAAATAAGCAGTTTTCTTCATTTTGAATTCTAAAATCTATGTTTCTTATTTTTTTACCACTCCAAAAGTAATTTTCATACTTGGAGCGTAGATTAAAGAGGAATTAATATTAAATGCTTTAGAAAATCGTAGTTCTGCTTCATACTGATCCTGTGCTTCAGTAAATGTAGCCCCTCGATTTATTAAGTTCTCAATAAACTCGTTCCTTTCAGTAGAAACTGCACCTAATCCTTCTTCTTTGAGTGAATCATATAATCTCTGTTTATCTGTTTCGTTTATATTAGAGTCAAGAAAATTAACCTTATCACTAACTCGGCAATCAATATTTTTTACCCCTAATTCGCTCATATAGGTCGGTAACTTAATCCCGATGTTTCCATCTTTTCCATTTCGTTTTGTATCTTCTTCAAACAGTTTTTGAAGAAACCCAAGCTGAATAATTTCTGATTGGTCGTGTTTGTTAAGGTTGTACGAAGACATATTGGAAATCCAGTGCGGTTCAAAACATATGATATTACCTTCATCAATGACTGAATGAATCATTTTCTGCAGCATTTTTATCGGATCAGCCATATGTAATAAAAATGCATGACACACCGCTATGTCATACTTACTCTCTAATTCAATTTCAGTACTATCAGCTTCAATAAATTCAGCTTCATATGGAAGGTCCTGAAATAGACTCTTTGCTGTATGAATCAATTGCTGTCCTTTATCAATGCCTGTATACCTTGAACCTAACGGCAACAGAGGTAACAGTTTTAGTCCTAAATATCCATATCCGCATCCAAAGTCAATAATATGTACGGGTTTAGAAATTTTCCAAACTGAATTCACTAAAAATCCTAAATAGTCATCGTTATAATACAAATCTCTTGTATTCTTTAAATAATCCAACTTATGATCCCAATAATAATCTTCCAATATAACAAGCTCCTTTCTCCATTTTTAGTTAGTATTTTGAGTTAACTTAAGTCACAAAAGCAGAAATTCATTTCAGTAAAGTTTTATCCTTCATCTACGAATGGTTATGTTCTCTTTAAATTCCCTTTCCTTTCTTCTGTTGAATACCGCAAACAATATACCAAGACAGAAAGAACCTATAAAAGATGAGAGATCTCAATCATCCACGCCCTTATCAAAAAGTAAGACTAAATAGAGGAGATTTTAGTTGTACACTATATATATTCAATTAACATAACCTACCATTTTATGTATAATTAAATGGTATATTTCGGAAACCACACGGATTGTAATCTAAAAAATGGGTCAAAAGAATAGGAGGAGTATTATGACTCGTTGTACAAATTGTAAGGCGAAATGGAAAGCAAAAGATGTATGGTCTCTTTTTTTTCAAAACGATGGTAAGGATTGTCCGTATTGTAATCAAAGACAATATATTTCAGCCGAAACCTTTCGTTTTTCAAGTGAAATTTTACGTTGCCTCTTTTTATTACTTTTTCCTTTCTTCGTTGAACTAAGCAATAAGAGCCCTTTAGAAGACTTTAAGAAAAAATAATATAGATTTACCCTGTTTTATCTCCCCTTCTCTTTTAATATAAAAAGATTAACTAAAACATGCTCTTATTTAGTAAGAAAAAACGTATCTTTAATTTCACTAAAAACGGGAGATTATGGTGAAAAAAATCTTAATCGTAAGAAAATCAAGAATGCCACTTCCAGTAAATGTCTTAACGTAGAAAATGTGATATTTAGTTGAATGTACCTCTAATATAAGACTAAACAAAAAAATGAGAGTATGTATAACAACCCTCACATCTGAAAGCAAGTTCTATTCAGCTGTCTTGTTACGAAACTTTCGTATATCTTTCATAATAAAAAGGACAGATATGAAAACAACAGTATCACAAAGAAGCATTAAAAACATATTAAACATCGAGTTCCCTCTTGTTGATGCTATGGCACCTCCCAATCCAAAAAAGAGAAGCAAAGAGTTAGACGGATATAGATAATTCCTATGTATGATAACAAATACAACACTAAATATGACTAATATATATGTAATGTATTTCAACACTTCTACCAGTGCTTCCATTACTTACTCACCCCATCCAATTCCTTTATATTCCATTTTATCATGTAATACACAGAAAAAATATATTGTATTCATGTGAAGTTAACGTAACAGCTCATTAAATTACTTCCCTATTTTGTAAACAATCATTTACAATAAACAGAGAAAAACGTTTATTTTATTGAAAAATAGTAATATAATATTTACTAAATTGATGAAGGAAGAAAATAATGGCTGATAAAGATTTATTAAACGAATACTTGAATCTCTTAATAAATATGTTTGGAACTTTCAAGTTATTATCCGAAAAATCATCGGAATTTACGCATATAGAACAGCACGTAGTTGAATATGTTTCCCAGCAAGGTAAGCCTGTAAATTTGAAAACGATAGCTCATGATTTAAATATACCGAAGCAACAACTCAGTGTAACAGTACGTAACTTGGAGAAAGATGGCTATATAACTAAGAAACAAGATGATTCAGATAAACGAGCAATTTTAATTTCGCTAACAAAAAAAGCAGAAGATGTGCAACATGAACGATGGAAACAGATATATAACAATTTCACAGATAATCTTAAAAAACTATCAGATGAAGATCGACGTGACTTGTTGTACGGATTACATAAAACAAATAGAATGCTATCAAAGATGGCTGAGGATAATTAATCATGAAGTAAAGAGAATGTGTTTCGATTATTGGAATTGGACACAAAATCCCTTACGTAAGAATAGGCTGAATTTATTTTCACAAATAGCACTATTATTGATTTATCTTCTAGTACAACAGGATTTCTGATACAGCAGTTTGAAACGGAGGATTTTTATGGTGAAAATGATAGATTTACAATCTGTTCAAGGTACTATGCTCATCCCCCTTTGGGGACGTGCTAGTGGCAGCGAGAAGAATCCAGAAATTTTGGATGACAAGGAAGCTATTAACATTATCAAAGGATGTGATTTTGATTTTGCCGATATAGCCAAAACTTTTGGTGAATACGGCGGGATAACCTACATCGTTCGTGCTCGCAAAATTGATGACACAATCCGAAATTTTATCACTAAGCATCCTCGAGCCACCATTGTGAACATCGGCTCTGGGTTAGATACCACTTTTTCAAGAATCGACAACGGTACGATCAATTGGTATAATCTCGATTTGCCCGATGCAATAACTTTTCGTAAAACTTTAATAGCAGATTCACCGAGAAATGTCAGCATTGCCAAATCTTTTTTTGATATTTCATGGTTTGACGACATTAAATTTAATAAGGATGATGGAATACTCTTCGTCTCAGCAGGAGTTTTTTATTACTTTCAGGAAAGTCAACTTAAAGAAATGTTTTCCGCCATGGCACAGCGCTTTCCTGGTGGCGAATTGTATTTCGACGCGGAATCAAAATTTGCGCTTGGACTTTCAAACCGCACAGTTAAAAAGTCTGGCAACAAAGGTGCCATAATGTACTTTTACGTCAATAATCCAAAATCTATGGAAAAATGGTCGCCAAAAATAAAGGTATTAAGCTGTGAATCGTTCTTTAAAGGAATACCTACAAAAAAACAATGGGAAAGCAGCACACGCGTAATGGTACGAATTGTTGATTTGATAAAGATGCTGAAATTCGTCCATCTACGCTTTGAGGACAGATGAAAGTAACCCCGGAGACCTAATAAGATTACAAAGTATGAAAAATGCCAGTATAATTGACGGAATATTGATAATGGAAACAATGAAAAACATGGCTCTTTGCCATGTTTTTTGTCATAAATATCTTTTAGGGATATCGATTTGTCTAATTGAATATATATTATGGAATCATTCATCAAAAAGGGGATATATGATGACGTTATCAAAACTGATTCAAACCTTGTCATTATTAAGTGCTGTAGCTGTTCTTGTTGTCTCTGTTTATGGTTTTATCACTGAATCAATCAGCTCCAATATTTTAATGATTCTACTATTTGTAATGACCGTACTTCAAGCAGTGAGAGCTTATCAAATAAAACAAAAAGCTACATTTATGCTTACCTTTTGGGTGGCTATATTTATACTCCTTGTATTAGGAAAAATATACTTCTTATGATACAAAAATGAAGCCTTTAGTAAAGGCTTCATTTTTATTAAGTTAGAATTTTAGGGGGATGACAATGAATGATATACAAGTGATGGTATGGCTTTTTCCAATACTTTTTATTTTTCACGATTTTGAAGAAATAATTTTCATACAACCATGGATAAGGAAAAATAGAGGCTATTTATGTGAAAGATTTCCTACGTTATCAAAAAGGTTATTACCTCATTTTGATAATATTACAACATCATCTTTCGCCCTTGGAGTGGCAGAAGAATTTATTTTAATTAGTATAATTACAATTTTTTCCTATGCAATGAATTGGTATAGCTTATGGCTAGGTTTGTTTATTGCATTTACTTTACACTTAGTAATACATTGCTTTCAAACATTGATCATACGAAGATATGTCCCTGCTATTATTACAAGCATTATTTGTTTACCTATCTGTATTTATATCATTAAGCATATAGTACAGTTATTCCCATTAGATACTATTGTCTTGTATTCAATTTTAGGCTTTATAATCATGGTGGTCAATTTAGCTATCATTCACAAAGTTATGGATATATTCAACAAATGGTTAGCTCAATATGAACAGTAAAACATCACTCCAAACATAAATGAAATATCAGTTCTTTATGAATCCTTAAATAATTCCATACTTTCTTAGAGCAAAGTCGATTCCATCTTCACTTGACTTTTTCGTGACAAAATCTGCAACTGCTTTTAATTGTTCATTGCCATTTCCCATAGCAATCCCAAGTCCTACTAACTCCAACATGTCTATATCATTTCCTCCATCCCCAAACGCAATAGCCTCTGATTGATCAATGTCAAAATACTGTAAGACACTTTTGATAGCTAGAGATTTAGATACTTCTTCTTGTAATACATTTAAAACAAAAGGATGCCATCTGCTAAACGTTAAATGTGGGAACTTGTGAATGTATTTCTCTACCGTTTCATCAGTAGCATACAAACACATCAAATAGACCTCTTGATTATGAATATGTTTATCTATAGTTGGATAAGCATTCAATGACAACGTTTCATTTAATGCTGTTAGTATTGCTTTATCTTCTACACCGTTCATACTAAAATCTTCTGTAAAGAATGACAGTCCGTTATTCTCGATATATGCAAATTCAACCACTTCTCGAATAATGTTTTTATCCATTGGTACTTTATAAAGAACTTCTTGATTGTACTTCACATAAGCTCCGTTTGCTGTGATGAACGTGTCTACTCCTAATTTTCTTATTTCATCGCACATGGATAACGGCCTTCCTGTTGCTGCAACCACCCTTAACCCTTTATTTTTCAGTGCTTTTATAGCTTCTTTCGTACTATCTGAAATACTACCATTTTCATGGTGTGTAAGAGTTCCATCAACATCAAAAAATACAATTCTATAATCCATAAGATAACTCCCTTAAAAATTAATAAGTAAATCAAACGATAAGTAACTAAAAATAAAAAATAATCTAAAAGTTATACACTCTAATAATATAAGCTTAGATATCTTAATTAGCAACATTTCTAAAGGTAAGAAAAACATGAATCATTGTGAAATAAAATTAACGTCTGATTTTCTAACAGACACACATCTCATTCTAAATTTTTATTATTTCTCTCTATTAAAGATAATTGTTGATATTTCAAAAAATAGAAAAGGACCAACATGTTTTAAATATATATAAGGACATTTAGTTACTGAAAAATAAAGCCTGTATCAATGATTACCAAGTAATCATTGATACAGGCTATTTTAGTCCTAATGTAACTAACGCATGCTTTAGTTTAATAAGAATTTTTTATTTCATTTAAAAATACACTACTATCATATATCCATTGTTTTTGATGCCAATAAGTCATCAGATATACTTCCCATTTAGAAGCGATCTTACCGAGCATTGTTTTCAGATTTGTCTGAGTGAAATCTTCAACGATTGGGCTCCACAGATATAAAGACCATGTATATTTTAACTATTCTGTATTTTCTTGGAAAATTATAAAAAAGGAGGCTATACTAATGAGTAAAAAAGAAATGTTGCAAAATGGAGTCAAGCAAGTTTTTTACGAAGAAGAATGGTACCCACCGATATCAGAAGCGTTAAAGAATCTTACCGCTGCACAAGCATGTTGGCAACCAGAAGGAAAGGCCAGTAATACGATTTGGGAAAATGTAAACCATTTACTAACCTTTAAAGAACGCTTACTTTCCCGCTTACATCAAGATGACACATTTGTTGCTCCACAAAATAATGATGACACGTTTGTCCAAGGTGGACCTAATGATGATGATGCTTGGCAACAAACAGTGAAGCGAACACTTCAAGTACATGATGCCTTACAATCTTCATTAACATCCCTTCAAGAAGCAGAACTGGATGAACCAAGTCCTTCTCTACCAGTTTGGCAACAATATCTTAATATCCTTTTGCACGATGCTTATCATACAGGACAAATTGTACAACTTCGCAAACTCCAAGGTTCATGGCCAGCTCAGCGTTCATATTTATAAACGATGATTAAAATTGCTTGAGTTTCACACCTAAAAAAACAATTGAAAGTGGCTAACTGTTACATCAAATAAAACCCCAATTTCTCAGTTAAATTGGGGTTTTTTTCGTTACTCCACTTATGCTCCCAATTATGGAATAAGCTTTTACTATATTTCTATGGGGTACCGCCACATCGCCATCAACTTAAGAAATCTCTTGTTCCCCAAAATGAAAAAATGAACTGAATTTTCGTAGACAACTATAGAGAGATAAAGTGAAACTTCCATTTGAACAAATTTTGATTTTCCATACCGATTACATCCCTTTTTTAGAGTACTAGTATCAATATGTCCAAGATTCAGAGATTAATTGCAATTATCTTGAGGTTTTTGCACCAAAACCAAGCGCTGCTTTTTCCCATTATTGGTGTTTATCGTATAAACATTGTATGAAAGTTTGTTATCCCTATTAAGTAGAAACTTGCTATATAGAATAATTTTTTTATATGATAAAGTAGACTTATGTTTAAATAAAAAAAGGAGAGTGACTCGGATGACAAACCAAAATGAAACGAACGCTTTACCGCCAAAAACATGTACGATTGAACGTCTCATCACGATTCAGGAGGACATTGAAAAAGTGCTTGCAGGACAGAAAACGGCTACTCGCCGCAACGGGAGATATGCGGATGTCGGGGAAGTGATGGAGCTTCAAGGTCACCGATATGTTGTGGAGAAGGTCTATTCGCAGTCACTTGGCGAATTGACTGATGAGCATGCCCATCAAGAAGGCTATGCGAATGTGGAGGAATATAAGCAATCTATCCTGTCTCTTCACCCTGGCATGCCGTGGCTGCCAAAGATGAGAGTTTGGGTTCATGAGTTCCGTCCCATCGAAGGTTAATGTGATATAAGGATGGACATGTTGTATCGACTTCTTCTGTATGTACATATTTTCAGTGTAATCTTATCCATCGGCCCGTTTTTTGTATTGCTTCCGCTCATCAAAAAACTGCGGGCTTCAGAGGCCCGAACACAGCAGGCTTATCTGGATGTATTCCGATTTTCGGTCAGGCTGGCCAAGCATGCCGGGCATGTGCTGGTTGCATCCGGGGTTCTGCTTGTACTGGCGGGCCCTTGGACTTGGAAGACCCCTTGGATAGTGATGACCCTTATTCTCATGGCGAGTTCATTATTTTTCCTGGCCCGCGCCTTTTCGCCGACCATTCGGAAATTCAGTGAAACCGGCCAAGACAAGGACGCCTTGATTCAATTGTTGCGGCGTTCTGTTTGGATTTACATTGTTCTTTTAATGGCGATGTTATGGTTCATGGTGACAAAGCCTGCGTTGTGGCAGGGGTGATAGATCTAGGGCGGATAGCGGCTTTGTGTGATTGCCGTTTGAATTCGCCGGGCGGCATGGAATAAGGACAAGCCTACTATGTAAAATAAAGAAATTGCAATAGCTATCCTCTCTTACAAAAACAAGAGGTTCTATATAATGTTACATATTATATAAATATTGGTACACCGCTTAATGAAAGTGGTGTACTTTTTTAATTTTATAGACCTCTGCATGACCTCATTTACAACAACAACACATCCTCATGAAAAGCACATTTACAGCAACAATTACTTTAGTTATAAACGGTACGACTTTATTTCAAATCTACATCAAACTTTATTCCAAACCAATAACTGACTAAATAACCAGGTAATAAATTCTATAAAACTCAGATATTATTATTTACAATTATTTCCTTTAGGTGTAAAATTACACTAAATTTATTATCATAAAGGGGAGATAGTTATCAAGCTGTTAGGGATATTTTTAACTGTAATCGGAACAGTTTCTTCTATCTTTGGATTGATACCAGTAATACTTATATATCCATACAAGCATTGGAATTATACTTCTGAATATTGGGAATTTATCTTGTTTCAAGACGTGAACAGAATATATTGGCAGATAGGAATGCTTCTATTTTTAGTTGGTGTGTACTTGCTTTATAGAACAAGGAAAAATAATTAAATAAACAACCTTTTTGTTAACATAACATCTCACTCTAGATTTTTTGATTGTTCCGATATCGCTACAATCAAAAGACAACATTGCGATGTCAGCATATGGAATCGCAAGCCATCTAAGGATAGCTGATGCTCACAAGCACAAAAATCGAAAAATGATTCGCAAGCATAAAAAAAGAAAGATAACTTTCGTCACCTTCCTTTTTTATGCTATAAATTTTTTTTCATACTAAACTCATGCTTCATTGCAGTATACCTAATCATTGTCACTCGACAAATATGTAGCATAACTAACAAATAAAAAGGCTATCACATGTTAATCATGACTAATATGTGATAGTCTTTTTATTTTATGAATTTTTATAATTTAGGTCTTGATAACTCAAGGAACCACTTTTCGTTTCCTAACGTACGTGATTTGAGTGTAATTGTATCCTTGAAATAAAGTTTGATTAAATTAACCTAATAAACCTTGATAAAAGAGGCAAATAGAAAAAGTGTGTTTTGAAAAAAAGATTGATCAAAACACGCTTTTTCTATATTCAATTGACTCATCCTTTTATAAAAAAGTTTGATAATTTTTTGTTATCCTTGCTCAATTAAAGCGCCCGTTAACGGAATAACGAAAATGCTGAATATGTAAAATAACTTAGTAATTTATCAAAAGAATTGATCTCGGCATATGGTTTTATTTCAGTATCATTCTTGATCATATAAGGATTGAACCATATGCCCTTTATATTTGCATTTTGACAACCACCAATATCCCTTTCTAGATCGTCTCCAACGAATAATACCGTTTCCGGTTGCACATTAAGCTTATTTAATGCTAATTCAAATATGCGTTTGTCAGGTTTACTAAATCCCACTTCTTCAGAAATAATTATTATATCAAAAAAACTATTTAAATTAGTGTTCATTATTTTAGCTTTTTGTCTCTGAGTTGAACCGTTTGTAATAATTGCAACTTTAACATGCTTCTTTATAGTGTTTATGATATTAATAGTATTTTGGTCTATAGAAAAACAATGTGGAAAATTATTATTCCAAAAATCCTGAATGTCATTGCTTGGCAATCTATATTTTGGTGGAAATTCATCAAAAAATGATTCCAAAACTTTTACTTTGTCACTGTAGCCATAGCTTCTTTTATCATATTCCTTGAATTTCTGCAACATTTCGTTTTTTACTGAATGTTGTTTAACATCCCCATAACACTTATCTAAAATAATTGAAAACAATTTATCTACTGCCTTATCCCTATCAAGTAAGGTATCATCTAAATCAAATATCATTGCTTTATAACCACTCAAACAACTTCACAGCCTTTCTCACATTATATAAATAATCCCTAGTCATTCTTGCCCAGTTACTGAATGTTGTACGTAGGTGGTATTGGACATCACCATAAGGTGTCACACTGCGTCCCCCACGGTTATAAAAAAACATGATACTTCTGCTTGGCGTAGAAAAATCAGGGGTTTAACTTCCCAAAAACGTCTTAGTGTATAATCGCGTTTTGTCGGCAGTGCCCCTATATAACTTATCTACTTAATATTCTAAATTCCCTATGACTACCAAAAACTCCTTCCTGTTCTTTTGCCACGTTAACTTAATACATTTTTTCATATTCTTCACGATCAATTAAATATGGTATTCCACAATATGGCCCGATTGTTGAACAAGAAAAAACCCTGCATATTCACACAGGATTTTTAATCAAACTTTATTATAAATGATCAATCTTTATTATAAATAATCGAACTTTGTTTTAAATGATCTATCTTTTTTATAAAACAACAGTAATCAATAGGATTTCTTACTACAACAATTATGAAAATGTTGTTGTAGTAAATGAGGTCATTTGTAGTACAAAAAAAGATAGAACATGCCGAATTTCTATACCTGTATTTATTCTTCTTTTTTTCGATATAATGTGCCACATTATATCTTTGTCTTTGATAATTCTAATCTTGTTTGTGATTTATTGAATCTAAATAAAAAAAACTGGCTTGTCCTTATTGTAGTTACGCTTTGAAGAGGTGATGGAATAGCCTTTTACGATCTGGGCCTATTACCCCAAAGCAAGGTTTTTGCCTGAGTTGCTCAGTTTTATCATTTTGAGGTAGTTTATTTTTGTTAGGTTGATGGGCATGTACCGCTAACAAAACGAAGAAACCTAGCAACTGCATAAAAAAGTAGAGATTTGTGCAGCTGCTTATTCAATTATCTGGGCCTTTAGTGGAGTAACTTTATTGCTACTCAACAATTCCTTAATCCGCCTTTCAGTTCAGATCTTCTTTTCACTTTTCACTATAAAAACACCCCTTTAGATAAACACCATGACTTTATTTAAAAGCGACATTTAGTTCAATTTTCGATTCGGCTTTCCATATCTCACTAAAACGTGCCACAATAGTTTTAATTCCTGAAGCACCTCCTTATAAGTTCCGCGATCACTCCAAGATACTGGATTTCGTTTCAAGTCCATTACAGCAGATCCAATTATGTTCGCATCAATAAAATCATTTCGTGCAATACGTCTTGCCAAGGAAGGCATTGTTGGACCTCTAAAATCCGCAGGAACCTCGTCTACCATAAGTACAAAGCCCATGTGCCAATTAAGATTAATAGAATACTTAAGGCATATTTGTTCTAAGGTTCTCCCTACTTGAGTGTCCTTGAATGAAGGATCTGCAACAAGCGCTTCCACGTCTTCTTTAAGAGAAATATCCCCATGAACCTGTGCTTCAATATAGTGGTTAAGATTGCGGTTTGGCTCTTTGTTTGCTAGGTCCGTAAACGGCCTTTCCAAATTAACCAGCAAATGATTGATTAATCTTGCTGGCGTCAAATTTCTTTCACCGATTGCAAAATCTCTTAAGAACGCCTCTTCCAAGAGAGCAGCCAAAATGATGTCAAACTCTTCATAAGTCCCCTTTTCTTTTGGGTCTTGATGCGAATCCAAATACGTGTATGTGGAACGATGAGAAACCTCAGGGGATAATAGAAAATAGCATGACCCAAAACGTGGAGCAGGCCCATCTGAATGTAACATCAAATTTAGTGCCCCATATTTAGGCCGTTGGTTATTAGTTGTGCACTCCAGTTGATATGCTCCTCCAAAAATTCTTTTCTCCCAGAGGTCGCGTTCACCACCAGGGTAAGCGGAGACGCTGCCGTTAGATAATAATGTTTCAAACTGGCTCTTATATATTCCCTGCTCAAGCAGTGCTTCAGCAACGCTTTTCATAGTCGAATCTGGTCTATCTGGATGAAAATGTAGACCAATCTTTGCGTGAGACTTTAAATTAGCAACAGCATTCTCAAAAATTTCATCCGAGATATTAGACATTTTAAGTATGTGATTAATTGTTGCTTTAGCCTCATGTTTATAGTTCCTTGCATACTTTGTAATATGCTCCAAAGCCAATAGTTGAGACCTTGATAATTCCATGCATAGATCTCCCCTTTCAATAAATTCCCTTAGTATAATTTGTTATCCTTGTATTTCAAATGAAGTTTGATTCACAATCTGTTCCCCAAGCCATAGATTTAAAAGTACTTAGCTAAATTTCAATATGAGATTGAACGAATCCTTCTGAAAAGTATTTCGACTTATTCTTTACTGAACATTTCAAGTGTTTATGAATGGAAAAATATGAATTATTATTCATGTGGATACACCAACATCGTGTGATATTCACAGTGCTGGTAATATCTTCAACAAACATCTGTATATTGACTTTTATGCATAACTTAACTATGATTAAATATCAAACAGACAGTATTTTCTAAAAATTCTATATTTTACAGTTAAGGAGGTGAAATAATTAGGAAATAATGTAACGAACATCTAAATATTATGTTACATTTTCAATTTTCTAGCTTACTTAGAAAGCGGGGAGAAAAGATTGAATTTCTTATAGGTTCAACACTTTGCGGAATATCACTAATCATAACCACGTTACTTCACTTTTTGGATGAAGCATACAAAATTTAAAAGAAGTTATTATTTTTGAATTACATAAAGAATGTTTCGTTTTATCAATTGTTGTTTTACTTACTTGTTTCGTTTCAATGTGAATAAATCTACTACAGCTGCGCTAACATATCCATGAAAATAAGGGGGCACATGATGAAGAATAAATATAGATATTTTATCATTTTAATGATTGTTCTCATGACTGTTATTAATTATATAGATAGAGGTGCACTTTCATATGCACAATCTGCGATTATAAAAGAATTCCACTTAAATCCTGTAAGTTGGGGGGCAATTCTCGGCTACTTTGGATATGGATACATCTTTGGTGCCTTATTTGGCGGAGCACTTGCGGATAAAAAGGGACCGAAATTTATGTGGATTCTTGCTGGTGCTAGCTGGTCAATCTTTGAATTAGGAACAATATTTGCTGGGCAAGTAGGCGCTGCGCTATTTGGTGGTTCAGCATTAGCTGGTTTCGCTGTGTTTAGAGTATTATTTGGTTTTGCGGAAGGTCCTACATTCTCAACGATGAATCGAACAATGGCTAACTGGGTTTCGCCAAAGGAAAAAGGCTTCGCTGTAGCACTTGGATTAATCGGAACACCAGTAGGTGCTCTCGTTACTGCACCAATTGTTGTTGGTCTTCTCTCTGTTACCAACTGGAAGATCACGTTCATTATTTTAGGTATAGTAGGATTGCTATGGACAATCGTATGGTCTAAAGTCTTTACGGATTTGCCTGAAAATCATCCAAAGGTTTCAGAAATAGAACTGCAAGAAATTCGAAATACGGATAGCTTACTTGTTGGTGAAAGTCAATTCGAAAACAATCATCAAATACATACACCTTGGTACCATTTTTTCAAAAACCCTACCTTAGTCATGAATGCCATTGGGTATTTTGCGTTTTTATATGTGAATATTTTACTATTGACCTGGACTCCTAAATATTTGCAAGATGAATTTGGATTTTCATTAGCCTCGCTTGGTTATTTAGGAATGATTCCATGGGTTGGTGCTATTTTTACAGGATTATTAGGCGGGAAAATTTCAGATAAAATACGTGAAAAAACGGGGAATCTACGTCTTGCAAGATCTTGGTTTACAGTCGCTTCTTTATTTTGTACAGCTATCTGTTTTATGCTCATTCCGACTGTCAAGAGTCCTGCAATGGTACTCACCTTAATGTGCATAGGGAATGCATTCAATTACTTACCGAACTCGATTTACTGGACGGTTGTATTAGATACTGAGCCAAATAAAGCGGGCACATTTGGCGGCGTAACTCATTTCATTGCAAATCTCGCTACGATCATTGCTCCAACTTTAACAGGCAGCCTTGTTGTCAAACATGGATATCAAGCAATGTTTATTGCTGCTGCAATTGCAGTCATAATAGGCATGATAGCCATGGTTTTTGTGAAACCAGGGAAACAAAACTCTTCATTAAGAGATTCTAAAGTTGTTCATAGTCAAAAAGCATAATGTCAATTGTTTTGATATCGACATATGGAATCGCGATCCATCTAAAAGTATTTGTTGATCACGAATACATCGCTTGAAATATGATTTAATGAAACAAAAGGCACCCATTTTGATCTAAGTAGTTCAGATAACCTGGCGAAAATTAAAATCAACATTTTATTTTACAATCTAAAAAACAATAAAAATTGCATTAAAATTAGAAGTAAATTTATCACATAAAAAAAACACTTGGTAATCTCCAAGTGTTTTTTATCGGGGTTATTTTTTATTTTCCGACCGATCTTTACTTAAAAAATGCCGATTTTCACTAAATCATTACTTTGCAAATCTACAAATACAAATCTCTGTTTTGTAATGAAAAGTGACTTTTCCATCTTGTTGATATTTCAAGAACAGATGATGAATCTCTTGAAGAAATTCATCATAATTACTATCTAATTTAGATGGTGTGTAGGATAACGACAGTGCATTCCCAATTAAACCTTCCTCCGTTACTGATTGCCAATTATCATAATATATTTTTATATAATCTTGTCCGAAAAAATCAAACTTCTCTTTATCAGGGTCAAAATTGGAAATTCCAGCTGTTGTTTTAATTTTATACTTGTAGACAGTATTTATATATTCTTTTGCAAATCCACTGTCTTTCTGCATGTCGTTCCATAAAATAATAACATAGCCATCTTCTTTCAAAATCCGTTGGAATTCTGCTTTGCACAATTGTTTATCGAACCAGTGGAATGCCTGTGCAATCGTAATTACATCTATACTATGTTCTTTTAATTGAGTTTTTTCAGCAGGTGCATTGATATATTCAATATTTCTATTAGTTGAACAATATCGCTTGCACTCATTAAGCATCTCTTCATTTGGCTCAACCGCCAAAACTTTGCAACCTAACCCGCATAACATATGAGTAAGTAGCCCTGTTCCTGCACCAATATCAGCGATTATAGACTGTTTTCCAATTCCAAGTTCTTTCATTTTATTTATAACTTCTTCTGGATAAGTCGGCCTACCAATCGCATATTCTTTCGTTTTATTATTAAATTCAGTCCTCATAATAAATCTCCTAATTTCCCCATATTTAATTTAAGCACAAACAATAAGAAAGATAGCATTACTATAAATGTGATGCTAGCTAGTTCCAATAATTATAATATTTTACTCGCTTTTAATTCTTCCATTGTAAATAAAGATAGTAATTCTAAGTCCGCACTTTTTAGATTTTCTTTTGAGGTTGGAGTTCTTTCGATAACACATAGGACATTCTGTACTTTGGCCCCATATTGTTTAAGATCCTCAGCACTTAGTTTTATTTGTCCCCCTGTTGTTACAACATCTTCAACGATACATACATTTTTATTTTCTATAGAAATTCCTTCTGCTAATTTACATGTTCCGTATTCTTTTGCCTTTTTTCTTACATATACGGCAGGTATACCTGTTTTTAAAGATAATGCTGTAGCTATTGGAATACCACCCATTTCTAAACCTGCTAAAACTTCTGTATCACTTGGGATTAGCTCCGACAAATATTCAGCAATATTTCGAAGAAGCTCTGGATTTGATTCAAATAAGTATTTATCAAAGTATTCATTTGAAACTGTTCCAGATCTTAACTTGAACTCTCCTTCAATATGTGAAATATCATAAATTTTTTTCGCTAATAATTCCTTTTCCATAATATACTCCCCTTTACATATGATGAATAAATTAATATAACATGAAAGAACTTTAGGTATTTTCTATATCGTCTATTATCTAATTTATCATATTTCAATTTTTCTGTTAATTCTCATTATTAGATTTATCATGTTACTTATCTTATTTTTGTCTTCAGATTATCGCGATAATCTGAAGACAAACTTCTAATTTTAACAAATGGAACCGCAAATCTAAAAAGAAATACAAAATATTCTAGAATCATATTTACTCTTCATCTAATCCTTATCCCTTTGACATGGAGACTTCTTCTTTATTATTAAATCATTCATCACTGCGATTGAATAATACATAAAAAAAAGATTGATAAAAAGAAGCTTTGTTAGATTTACATAACGTAACATTTGAGTAAAAGTAAAATAATTAAACGACAAAGAGCCATTGCGGAGCGATTATGCTTTGCAGGGACTTTTTTATGTTTTCAAAATATAATATTCCAATTTTAATAGATAATAAAAAAGAAATGTAAGATAATTTTTGGGTTTGCTATACTATTCTAGATTTGTCTGTTTTCCCCCCTGAAAGTTTTTATCGTTATATTCGTAACAATAAAAACTTTCAGGGGGGAATGACAAGTCGCAATTTTATAGCTGCAGGAGGCTACATACATATGGGTACGATGCGAAAAATTTCGATGCAAGCGATGATGCTTGTAGTCATGGTTATGATGAGCGTGGTGTTTAGTAAAGAAGTAGGTGCGGAAACAGAACATATTAATTGGATTAAAAGCGTTCATGTAACGCCAAACGAGGTGCCTTTTGGTAAAGAAATCAACGTTCAAATTAGTGTGGAGGTAAATGAAGAAATCGTAAAACCCAAAGAAGGTGAAGTACTTCAGGTAGAATATATTCTTCCATCTTTAAATGAAGAGGACAAAGAACAATATCAAATTATATACTTACACTATAATGAACAAACCAAAAGGTATGAGACTATTTATAGAAGTGAATTCAATTACGGACAAATCGGTACGTGGGAAATTCATAGGATTTCTCCTTGGTATAAATCATTAGCGGCATATAATTCTAATGTATATGAAGAAATCAAGCTTGCAGATTATGAGAGTTTGGAAGATTTAAGTGATGGTGACATTACATTACAAGCTCCTCCAGTTGGTTGGAATTATATAGCGTTGAATGGGGCAAGCCATTGGTATTATGTTGATGCTAAAACATTAGAACTTGCTACTGGCTGGTTGTACGAAGGCAGAAAATGGTATTACTTAGATGAATATACAGGACAAATGAAAACGGGCTGGACACTAGTGAATGAAAAGTGGTACTACCTTCAAGATAACGGTGAGATGTTGACCGGTTGGAAACTGATAAATGGAAAATGGTATTACTTAAAAGACAATGGAGAGATGGCAATAGGCCGGACAGGGGTAAATGGAAAAAGTTATTACTTTAAAGACAACGGTGAAATGGCAATAGGTTGGGTAAATAATGGAATAGGTTGGATTTATCTAGAGAATAACGGAGAAGCAAAAACAGGCTGGTTATATGAAAATGGAAAGTGGTATTACATAGATGGTGGAAATATGCAAACAAGTTGGATATATATAAATGGGTATTTTTACCACCTCGAACAGAGTGGCGAAATGACGACAGGTTGGGCATTGTTAGGAAAAAATTGGTATAAGTTTAACGAAGATGGAACAAGCGTGACAAACTGGAATCGTGTGAAAACAGGTTGGAAAATAGAAGACGGTAAACGATATTATTTAGATCGTAATGGTGTAAAAGTAACAGGCTGGGTACAAGATAGTGGAAAATGGTATTACTTAAATGATAATGGTGCAGTAGCAAGCTGGTTATCTCTTCAAGATAAGAAGTATTATTTAAAAAGAGATGGTTCAATGGCAACGGGCTGGCTTGAGTTGAAAGATACTTGGTATTATTTTAATGAAGATGGCTCAATGGTAAAAGGGTGGAAAGAAATAAATGGTACATGGTACTACTTGGATACATCTACTGGAGGAATGGTTAGGAATACTTGGTTAAATGGTTACTGGGTAGATGGAAATGGTGCTTGGATACCAACAAGATAATTATATAATATAAAAAAGTACAAACCTCACTCAGAAGGTTTGTACTTTTTTTATTGAGAAATAACATGGCCGACAAGTGATATCGGCCTCGTTTTTTGAAAAGTCATAATCCATGTTATCGGAAACCATACTGATTACGTAGTCCAGTATAGTTTCCCTTTTTTACCTTCGGTAAATCGTAATCCAATTTTCTGTAAAACCTTAATAGACGGATGATTATCTGGGGAACATGTAGCTACAATTTTCTTAACACCTGTTTGAGCAAGTCCCCATTGAACAAGTGCCTTTCCCATTTCACTAGCATAACCTTTTCCCCTTTGATCGGGTACTATGCTATACCCTATGTTTATAGCTCCTTCCTCATTAGGACTACCCTTGAACCCCATGTCACCTATAATTGTGTTCGTTTCTTTATGTATGATTAGTCCTTCCCACTTATTTTCTATCGGTGTTTCTTTAAACTTATTAATCTTATAAGGAAAGAATTGTTGATATTCTGGTAAAGGCCACTCGGAATGAATATTGAACGAAAACTCCTTCGAAAAAGCATCTTTGTCGATTAGTACCTTTTCCATCATTTCAATTGTAAATGTAGTCATAATGAGACGACTTGTATGTAGTTCTGGCATATTCATTTCTCCTTCTTTAAGATAACCTTCGTTCTCGGAAATTAATATATGTTCTGACACTAACACCTTTTCTTGATATTATTACGTTCCCTCAAATGCATAGAAAGCTAGTGTTTTTGTACATATACTCGTTTCACTTATTTAGTTCAAGTGCTCAATACAATTCATTCCATTTTGTAACTGATTAAGTGATGGCATAAATACAAGTGTTAGTTAGTTTCCTTCCATCTGCGGATAAATCTTCATTTTTTAGTATCCCCTCTAACTCAAATCCTAACTTCTCAGGGATGGAGCGACTTTTTATGTTTGCGGATTCACACCTAATTTCAATTCTTTTAAATTGAATTTGGTTTAATCCAAAATTAGTTAATTCTTTTACGGCTTCTATCATATATCCATTCCCGCCAAATTTTGTATGGATCCAGTAACCAATTTCACATTTAGGAATGTCCCAGTTTATTCCCTGAAGACTTGCTGTTCCAATGAAATCATTGGTATTTTTATGAAAAATAAGAAAACGAAAACTCTCTCTTTTTAAAAACTTTATATGTGCTTCTCTCAGGTTCATTTCTGTTTCTTCAACAGCAGGAATGTTTTGTGCAAAGGGTAACCATGCTTTTAACTCATTAAAGGAGTCTTTTATCGCTGCATTTACAATACTTCCGTCCCCAGATTGTAAGGGTGCTCGTAGTATGAGTCTTTCTGTTTCTATTTGAGGTGGAACATTTAATAATATTGGATTCATTACAATACGCCCCCATTGATAAACTATTTTTCTAATTTTGATTATCATCTAAACAATAAAAAAAGCTCCCACCCCCAAGATAACTATCTTGAGGACGAGAGCTGTAGCTTTCGTGGTACCACCTCAGTTCGTTGATGTATCACTACATCAACCTCTTCGGGTACAGATTATACCCTATCCTTATATCGGAAGAATCCGTCTTGCAATCCCTAATTTTTTAATTAGCTTGGCAAGAAGCTCCGAGGCTTTCTTCATTAAGTAGATTATTACTCCCTTTCAGCTTAGAAGGAGCTCTCTGTAAACAATCAAACCTTAACTACTCTTCTCTTCAGCGCTTGTATTTTTTCAATTTTGTAATATATTATCACCATTTTGTGAATTTGTAAACAATTCCAACTATTCGTTTTATATCATTTCGAATTGAAAGTCTAATTTACATAGTAATTTAAATTCTCCGCAAAACAAATGCTCATTGATACATTCGCTTTTGAATCTTCTCTTGTACCACAAGTGGCAACTAACACTGTGTCCAGAGATGCCCCTTATCTCGAATTGATGTTTTTGTTTGCTTTCGTCCTTTCTGTCACTAAACTTTTTTTAGTGAAAAGTCATGTTTTTTCTAATATCAAACATATGAAAACACGACCGACAAGTAAAATCGACCGTGTTTTTTGTAAAGTTATAATCATTATTTTCAAAGACTGTTTTCGTAATGTTTATTGTTCTTTATAGAGGTTTTTACAATTTTACAAATAATATATAATAATATATATATTAAAACTTCTTTATAAGAGGTGGTGTTGTGGTGAAAGTAAATAAGTTAGGAGCAGTTATATCTATTTTCATACCCATATTATTAACTTTACTTATTATCAATTTTGTATATGAAATGATTCCAACTCCCTTTCAAGGACTCCCTATTTTCTTGCCTTTGTTTTTTTGTCCAATCGGAATTCTCTTAGCATGTATCTCCTTTAAAGCGGACAAAAATGGATGGTCAAAAATTGGATTAATATTAAATACTGTACTCTTTTTTACGCCTTTTATCTGGATGATCGGGGGGACCGCTCTCTTTGGAGTATGATTAAATGGAAAATGAGATAATATGAAATTATTAAATGGCCAAAAATCATTATTCTTTCTAAGTACCATTACAACTGTTGCGTTTTTTTCCTACTTGGTATTGGTATTCGGATTGAATGTTCTTATCGTTATTTTGGCTTTCCATCTCAACGATTAGGATATTATAGGGAAAACAATTCAGTTTTGAAGTGTTAGGCTTATTACTACATTTTGTTGTCCTCCATTTCGCTTTTGTTGAATTAAATAAGTTGCTAAAGATGATCGTAAAATAAAATGTTTTTTATATTAAATTTGCTTCACCTATATTTTCGTTACAATGTGAGCTCTATTTCTTAAATGATTAATTTGTATGATAAGAAAGCGCGGCCGACAAGAAATATCGGTCGTGTTTTTTTGTAAAGTTATAACGTATCTTACACAATTTTAGTGATATTGGACCATCACGAAGGATAAGATGCCATTTGACGCTAAAAATAAAGCATATGTGAATGAAAACCCCAGGGAGTCCGTGCATTGATTATGAACAACAGTAAAAGTTTATGTCAGTGAAGATCTGTCTTTCATCTACGCTTGTTTATTCCCTCTTGAAATTCACTTTCAATTTTCCTGTTGATTCTTTGTACAAATATCGCTAACAATAAACCAAGACAGAAGGAACCCATAGCCACTGAAAGCAGGGAGAATTCGACAACCCACTTCCTTATCAAAAAATAAATCCCCACTAGCACATAGATACAGATTGTAAATTTGAGAAACGGAATCTTATACAAGAAGTATTGCAGAAAAAAACCGACTGGTATTGCAAACATGAACAAGAATACCGCATAAATACTTAAAATGAATAGGATATCTATGTATCTCCACCTCCAAAAGGAAACAGTAATCTCCCCGCAAAGAGCTACTATCCAATTTTGTCCTACAAACTTTATTTACTGTAATTTTTAAAAGAAAAGTAATATGGTCGTTAACGCTATGCCAATACATACATACAAATCTTGTTTCCATGTACTCTTTGCAAACAAACTCCACTTTCTTCTACCAAGAAAACTCAATGTTCTGGCAGTTAGAAACATGAATACAACTAAACTGCAAAACATGATTGCTTTGCCCATGTTTACTTATCTCCTTTTTTGTTCTATTTTACCATATATAGGAAGATGAAATGTGGAATAATTTGTTTTTATTCATGTAACGTATGAAACTGATGCTGCCTCTCCTCCCGTACCACAAGTAGATTGGAAAGGAAGTCATTCAATTTCAAAAACTAGAACCCAATATACCCCGCTTTATCCGAAAAAAATCCAAACAAATTAACATCGAATATTAAATATTATTTCTCCTGGAATATATTCCGAAAACTCTATTTTGAAAACACGGCTGACAAGTAAAAATCGGCTGTGTTTTTTATAAAGTCATAACTTTTTTTATCAGCAGTCAACATATCTGGAATCCAATATAAAACTCCTTCATTTTAAAATTGAGAGAGTCTTATAAACAACTAAATATCTATTTCATAGGGGTTACTATCTCTTCTTTGTTTGTTACTTCAAAAAAAAAACTCGTAATTGAGTGGTATCCTACTACAAAGGTCTTCTTCTTATCCATTGCGTCGCAACCCATTTTTCACCTTTGCTAACAGGTGCACCGCCATGTAAAGTGAGCTTGTTTAATGATGCATCCTGATAAAAATATTCGAAATATACCGCCATTCCTTTTTTCGGAGATACAGAAAGGTTGAGTTTTGGAAAGAAAGTCTCTCCGCCTTCTTCTACATGATTTAAATACATAACAAGGGTACTAATACGATTGTTATTTGCTGCCGCACTGTTTTCTGCAAAAAAATCATAATGCGCTTTATATTCTTGGCCAACTGTATACTTTAGAATATGTAACCCTTCTCCATGTTCAACAGGAACATTCATGATCGAAGCGATTCGTCTTTCGATTCTAGTAACGGCCTCACTTTCTTCTAAAAATGTACCACTACTCGTCCGAATATCATTTGTTTTGCGCGAAACACCAATTTTAGAACGTTTCATTTTATTTTTAGACATTTCAATTAACATTTCACACTCTTCATCGCTTAATACATTCGCTAACACGACAATAAGAGGCTCTTCTAATCTTGAAATAATTTGGATTTCTCTATCTTCTGTTACAATTGTGTTTCCAATGTGGTTAAAAATCGTTAGTTCCTTATTTTCAACTGTTTGATTTTCCGCTGTCATGTTCCCCATCTCCCTTAAAAATGATTGGATATTATGAATATATCATATTTTTCTTTCTATTCACTCTTTTAGGAAAATTAATACAATGACTATTCCGTTGTATTTTAACTATTGTCATAAAAAACCTCGATTCACTTTGGAATCGAGGTTCATAATTTTTCTCTCTATCGCTTATTGTGTTAGGAAAATTGGGTTTCTAAATCAGAAGACCTACACTAGCAAAAACCGCATTCTCGGGGGAATTTGGAGTCAAAATGGGCATACCTCTAGATGATTAATAAAGTAAAAGCTTACAAATCTGAATAATCCAGTACACAACTTGCACAATCGTTAGCCAAAACGCCGCTGTTGTTGTGGGATAAATTTGGTTCTTCTTAGGAGGCGTCTATTTTGTCTCCTTTTTCTGTTTTGCTTTGCACTTACATACCCCCATTTTGCTCTTGTTTTGTCTATTCATGTTGATACCCCTTCCTCAATTCTTGTGATTGGAAATGAATTAAAGTTCTTATGAGGCGAAAGTGATGGTAATAAAACAAAACGAAATTAAAGTAGTAGTTAGAGCTGGAGCATTTAACAATAATCCAGGTTGGATTCAAACTCAAGAAGATGAACTTAACTTATTAGTTGAAACTACCTGGGAAGATTTATTACAACGAATGGATGCGAACGATGGTGTTATTTTCCGTTCAAAAAGGTATGATTCTAGAAATCAAGGAGATAAACTTGGTTTTCCATCGCTAATTGTTGATGCGATTAAACGGTAAATAATTCAACTAACGCATGCGTTAGTTCTATAAGTTCATGAGTCGCAAATGCGGCTTTTTTTGTTTGTGCTGTAATTATTGCGGTAAAGATTTCTCCATTTTTTTCATTATCATAAATTATACTTTTCGACATAAAAAAGACTTCTATTAAACTGTAAAATTTAATAGAAGTCTTTTGTTGGTATTTTTCTCTTTGTTCAATTTTATAATTTGCTAGTATCTTATAATGTCGAATGTATTTTTTTCGTCTTCGGATTTACAGCATACCATCCCAATGTAGCTGTATGGTCTGGGTGAGATTCATACACATGGATGACATAATTACCATTTTCGTCGTCATGATCATATTCTACTGCCACACTTGCTGGTACATTATATTGAATACGTACAAGATTTACAGCTTCTTCTTTTGTTAAAATACCTGTATTTCCGCTTGTATCTTGCTGTTTCTTATTTTCTTCTTTTGCTTTCTGTTCAGCCTGTTCTTTTTCTGCTTTCTCTTTTCTTGCCTTTTCTTGTTCATCTTCATGCTGTTTTTTCGCTGTAACTGCTTCATTCATTAAAGTTGTTGCTTCTTTTACAAGTTGTTGTGGTTCTTTTCTTTCGGCTACTGTTTTGAAAGTTTGATAGGCTTCATCATATTTTTGTTGACCTAACAAATCTTTTCCTGATTGAATTTCTTTCTTTGCTGATTCCATTTGTTCTTGTGAATCCTTAGCAGTTTTGATGATTTTATCTGCTTGTTCTTTTGCAGATTTGTATATTTTATCATCCGTTTTTTCTTTAGTAACTTTTTCAGCGTTTGCAATTGCCACTTCGTATTTTTCATCTTTTAATGCAGAAGCGCTATCTTGCATATCATTTGCTAATCGAATGTATTTCTGGATTTCGTCTGTTGATTTTTCTTTTGCTGCTTTTTCGAAAGAATTCACAGCATCTGCATATTCACCTTTTTCTATTGCCTTTCCACCTAAATCAATTTGCTCATCATATACTTTCGAGCTACAACCACTTGCTACAATTAACAAGCCTAAAACCATCGCCATAACTTTTTTCACATGTATAACCCCTTTCACAATCTATATTTTATTTTATTTAGATATATATAGCAATGAGAAAAACTCCAGCTCATCGGTATTTTAAACCACGAATGAGTTAGAGTTTTTGGTCTTTTATTCGCAAATTTCTCGTTCATCGAGTGAATCGATAACGCAGTCTTTATGTTTAAGAAGCTCATCTTTAGATAAGTAGCCAGCTCTCTTACCAAGTTCCATTAGTCTGTTAGGTGTGTTTTGTTTTTCTAGGAATATCATTGCTCCAGCACACATTTTATTGCGTTTGTAATCAGCTGTGAATTCGCCTGTATCTTCGTTCGTTTGGTTTGTATAGTCAATGGTTTTATAACAAAAGAACATTTTATTGCTGTGTAATTCATTTACGATATAAGGCAATCTATCTTTAGATAGTTTCATTCATTTTTATTTTGATCTTCAGTTTCAGGCGATAATCCAGAGACAAGATTCCGATATTGATATATGAAATCGCAAGCCATCTAAGGATATCCGACTACAACAAGCAAAACGATCCAAAAATGATTCGCAATTATAAAAAGGAAGATGACTTGTGTCATCTTCCTTTTTGGGTAAAAATCAATTCTTATACAAAATATTGTTCATTGAGAACTATGGGCAGTTACAAAAATAACCGTTACTACGAAATCCACAAACCCGCATCATTAGATGGCGGTTTTTTTATTTGTTACAAAAAATAGTGTTACTGGAATTTTTTCAATTTTTAATATATGTGACAAAAATAAGTGTTACTAACACAACCTAATCATTCCACATTCAATTACATTTGCATAAACATACGTATTACAAAAATATAAAAAGCTCACCATTGATGCTATTATTTATTTAAGATAAAAATTAATACGATAGTTTGGGCTACCGTGTTATTCTTAATTCCACTTCTTCTCTTTTCTATATTCTTCCCTTTCTATTGGTGATAAAACTTTTGCAATGTTAGGACGTTTAAATGGCGATAATAAAATTTTGTCAAAATAATCTTCCTCATAGAAAACGTTCCACGGAAAAAGTCCGTAATAAGCATTTGCTAACTCAAGAAGAATACCGTCACTATAACTCATTGAACCAGTAACATCCAATCCACGATGTTGCCAAGGAACCTTCTCTACATCAATCCTTACATCTGCATTGCCAATCACCTTCCAATCACCCTTGTCTAATGAACTAGAGAGTAATGTTAATACGGAGATAAAAGAATGATTTGAAACCTTTTCTACAGTTGGAATAGTCTCTGTATTTAAATCAAATAGCCCACAAACGGGACTACCAAAAGGTTTCCATAATACTTGTCCAAACCCATATGTACCATTACTAAGATTAAGCAAAAATATGTCTCCCACTTTCCACTTTTGTTTTTTAGGGCGTTTGTGAGAAAGGAGCTTCTGTTCGGTTTCTGTCATTTCTTCTTCTGAAATCGTAACATTAATAAATCCATTAATAATTACAGCGATCTTAAGTATAGTAAGAGCATTAGTAGTACGAATTACTACCTCACTTGAATCTTGACCAAAATCGATACGCTTGTATAAATCTTTTTCTATCTCGTTTCTAAGCATTTTACGAAACTGTTTTAATGCATCGTAGTTTGTTTCACCTTTTAATATCCCTGCTAAGTCTTCGACAATAAAAAAGTATGAGGATGTTGCATCTGGAAGAAAAATATCTATTTTACCTAATCGGACAGTCATATCTAATTCACCTCCCCAAAAAATAATATATATACTTATTTTCTTTAAAAGTTAACATGTAGTACCTTTTAGACACAAAAAAAGCAATGATATTTTTTGGGAGAAAACTTGTTCTAACCAAGGAATGATTTTCACTCCTTTGTCTATCCGTTTTTACATTATCCATTTAAATAAGCATCCCAATTATAATCATTAATTTTATAAAATTCTCCTTTATCATTTCTTTCGTATGCACATAAAGGCGGTTCTTGAATAAATTCTAAAATGGAATCGTCCATATTCAGGATTACTCCAATAGAAATAATATGAAAGTTTTCAGGATCACATAGATAGTCATCATCTTCATAGCCACTTAATATTGACCAACCAGAGTCGCCTTCTTCTCTTGAACTATCTCTAAGCATAAAGTTAAATTCTCTTTTTTCAAGAACATCATCACTAACAGTTACCTGAGTGTCAAAATAAAAATCCCAATCACATGAAGTTGAGTCCTCATATTCCGTATCGCATATGTTTTCAACTCCAAATGAAATTTCATCGCCTCTTTTTAACGATAAACGATAGGGTTCATTGTCCAGGTTCCCTACAAATTTCTTCTCGTTTATTTGGGTGATTTCAACCCACATTCTTTCAGCACTAAATCCATCATCTTCTTCTGTCTTAGTTACGAAGATTAACTTTACCAAATCCCCAACTTTTAATTTGTCCAATACCTCTGAACTAGGAACGTAAAATGTATATGGCGATTCTTTGTTTAGCTCGTAAACATTATCTAAATACCAGGACATCCTTTTTGTCTCCCCTCGAAATTGCAAAAATTAAATTTTATTTATTTGTTTGTTTATTGTATAAAACTTTTACGCCATGGTAAACAGTACTTGGATCATACCACCATCCTTTATTATTACATTTTTCACAGCGACTACTGTAACACCCCGTTGCATCTTCTCCAACTCTTCCTTACAATTAAATGAGAACATACGTTCTTTCATCTCATTTCATAGGAGGAGTACCATGTCCCAGCAACATCGAAACACAGCGGGTGTACAAGCGTATAACCGAAAGAAAAGTTTAGAAGCAGCCGCTCGTGTCCATCACGCCATTCAAGGATTGTTTCGAGAAAATCGTGCCGTTAACTTTCATGCGGTCTCCGTACGCTCTGGTGTTTCCAAGTCCTATCTGTACCGCAACGAAGAGTTGTTTCAGCAAATCGATAGCCTGCGAAAACAACAGTACGATTACGATTCACCCCTCGATGAATACAGTCTTATCGAAGAACAATATCGCACGCAAATTCGAAAATTTCTTCAAAAAATAAAAGTTCTCGAAGAACAAAATGCACATTTGATGACGCCCTTGTATCAAACATACGAAAACACGCCCGACAAATAATGTGCCGTGTTTTTTGATAAATCATAATTAGCGTTATCGAAAATCATTTGATTTTTTCTAGTTTCGAGATAGTTTGTTTTAATTCCTCACAAACCTCTTCGTCATACTCCTTTAATAACCTATTATGTAATATAGGCAAAACTGATTTATCACCAATCTTGCTTAATGCGTAAACTGCATATCCTCGAATTTCATCGTTTGAATCGTCAATACAGGTCAATAAAGAACTAACTAATCTTACATCTGGAAAGTATTTAGCTAATTCTGTTCCCCAATATTTTCTCCCTTCATGTTTATCCTGCATGGCTCTAATTAAGTGTGGAACTACCTCATCATTACTAAATTCACGTAGTACACATGTTGCATGTTCGTATACACCATAACAATCATCTAAACTAAAGGTCATCATGATAGGTTCTATACAGCTCGGATGGGGATTGTCCTCGAAGTATGTAATTGCGCTTGCATACTCATCTATCATTTCTTCAGTTAAATCCTCGTCATCAGGCATAGGAGAGTATTTCTTAAGTACCTGAAGTGCTTGTTCTCGATTCATTAAATTCCCCCCTATTGTGTCCATATTTCCCGTTATCGGAAGTTTAAATTAATCTCCTAATGCATATACCAAACAATCATTTTTTAATGCTTCTACACATAAAGCAAATAACTCTTTAGAAAACTGTGCAATATCAAGTTCATTATAATTTTTTATAAGAATTTCACATATTCTTTTCAGCCGCTTTACTTCATGTACATTAAACTGTTTATTGTCATAAGGATCCAAATGAATTAGCAAGTTTAAATTATGACGAACGTCTTTTGCGTTTTTCCAAAGATAATCATGCACTTCATCTTCCAGATAAACCCCATATTTAGCATGATCAACTTCTTCTCTAGTATTAGCTATGTAAAATGTTACTGACACGGTTTATGCCTCACTTAATGATTTATGATATTTTATCGAGAGTTAACAGGGCCTATGTTTTAAAGTTCCATGAAGAGTCTTTTCCATTTTTGTGCTATTTCACTATCTGTATTTATGCCCTTTGGATCTATAAAGATTTCCCATTGCCAGATCTCAGCCCCAATTAAATGCAAATCAGTAAACTTTTCAATAAATTTGATAAAATTATCTGCTACATAAGTGACTGAATCTTCTTCGTGATCCCAGTAGATAACAGCTGCATCTTCGCTATTAGAATTCAAGTCTAAAGCAAGATAATCACCGTTAGTAACGGTATAGAACGCTAATTTTTGTCGTAAATTCTCACCATAATTATCCCCTACATCCTTTAAGCTATCTGCAACTTCTGTTAAATCCTCAATCGAATCTAAATTCCAACATAGTTCACCTGCAAAGATAGCATCGAATTCAACTGGTATAGAAAGTTTATCTGGAAAGGACCATCGAAGCTCTACTTGCTTTGAAAAATTCACCAAAACCTCTTTGAAGCTAACAGGAAGAGAATAACCTAATTGTTGCTCTATTAATTTAATTTCTTCTTCTGTTGCTGATTTTTCAACAACGAAAGATTCAATCTCCCCTTTAATTTTTTCTATTTGATGAAACGTTTCGTTCCAGTTATTAATCCATTTTTGACTGTTCAACATAGCTGGTCCTTTCTTTATTATGTATTTATAAGATTAGATTATCATGGTAAAGCTTCCTTGTATTAAAGTTTTTAATGAATACTCTATATATGTGAAGTTATGAAAGTGTGATTCAACACTACATAGGAAAAAATATTAGACTGCTTTAAAAAATCGTAGACCGAAAAGGTGTTTTCTAGACGCAAAAACACCTTTTGTTCACAATAAATAACGTTATTAGAAGTAACTATTTACTCTTTTTTTGTACATCTAACCATTCCCAATATGATTCATACAACTTATCGTGTAAAAACAGTTCCTCTTCTTCCTCATCTTCTTGTTTTTCCTCTAGTTTTAAACCAACCCATACCTCTTCCATATTTGCTATGGTCGGATCACTTACTCCATCAAGTAAACTTAAAGCATCATGGAACGCACCCATAATGTTATAACGCACTATTTTTTCAATTGCAGTAATGCTTTCAGGTGTAAAAGATTGAGATTGTAAAGCTTCAAATTCTTCTTTTGTTAGATTAAACTCTTCCCACATTAATTCTTTTGATGGATTTGTTAATTGGTTTCCAACCATCGAGTATTCTTTAATAATGTTATGTAATTCCAATAAAAAGGCCTGTTTGGCATCCATTGTTAATACTCCCTTATAGAAAGACTTATTATATTAACTTTAACTGATTCTTTGTCCATAAATGATTGCATATCCTATTCATACGAAGTTTACATGCCATCTTATTATCGGAGGTAACTTGATTATCCTTGATTCTATACATCTTGTGATAAGCTTATCATTATACATTTTTATAAAGTTCTTTTATATACTCACCTAATTTTTCTGGTTGATTATTACAATCTTCTATAATTTGAATAAAAACATTGTAAAAATCAATTTCTTGTAATTGCTTGCCGAATTTATTAATAAGATACATTTTATTGTCTTTTATACCTAACCAATCGCCTGTTGAAAAATTTCTCCCAATTACAAAAAAACGTTTTGTAATCTTTTTTGGTGCATTCTTGTTTTCTTCTATCACGTCATCTGCTAAAAACGGCTTTTCTTTCCAAGATACACCTTTCCACAATCTAGTTGGTAAACCATAGAATACGCCATATCCTAATCCTAATGAAAAACCATTACATATTTTCACTAAATTTTTATAGACAAGAGGTAATTTCATATTATTTTTTCTCTCTATCTCACTGATAAAATCATCATTTACTCCTTTAAAAAAGGCATATACAACATTGTCTGGAAAAACAATATCCTTATTATTTTTTAGTTCTTGCGATACATATATAAGTGTTAATCCAGTGAGTTTAAAATTTTCAATGGGTCCTTGAAATTCATTGACTTTATCTAAGAGTTTTTCTATCACCATATCAACATGTTCATCTCCTCTAACTTACACTGTCACAATTTTAGCATAGCAAATACCTACAATCTAGAAACTATAGAATTGCATATTAATAATATAAAAATCAAATACCTCGACCAATATTCCAGTTAATTTCAATTTTTATATGTTATTAAGCCTCGTAATAACGATACAAACAAAGATTTCTGGCTTATCCAATTCATGTATTGTGATAAAATGCTAATGTAGGACGATCTTTTCTTTAAGTATAGAAGTTATTATAAAATAGGAGCGATATACTTGGTGACAAAGAATATAAAGGAACAGGTAGTAGTTCAATTAAAAGAATTAATAAATGACTTAGTAAGAGGAAATATCTCAGAGATTATATCTACAGGTCGTTCTCTTATGACAGTTGAAGAAATTTTGGAGGAATTGGATGCGTACCCAGGTACAATGACATATCCCCCTGATAGTACCTATGAAAACTGGGAAGATGAAATTGACATTTACGAGGTCGCATACGAACCGCCACCAAATTACCAAGGTGAGATGGTTTTGTATTACGACAATGAACAAAGCGATTTATGGTTAAAATTTGATGTTATAAAAAAAGAAAATGACACCCTTACAGTCAAATTGCGCGATTTAGATGTTATGTAGCAGAGGAGGTCAGCCTCCTCTGTTTTAAGTTTAGCAATCCACTTCTTCTTTTACTAATGACAACAGGAAATCACCAAAGTCATTTGCAATCCTATCATACGTTCGCTCATCTGTTTCAAGTCCAGAGTCATAGGTAATTACAGGCGGCTCTCCTTCGGCATTACATTGGTTAAAATCCAAGCAGTACCATTCACCCATCCCTGTATCAGCGATGACTACTACATTTTGAGGAAGATTCCATTCTTTACGTTCCGTGAGGGTAACCCAAATGGCATCTGGAACAGATGAGTTTTCAAAGTCTTCTCCGATAACGCCATATATTTCTTCACCACCAAAGTTACCTGCACCATACCTTTTTACAAAATCACGATACGTATTTGAAAATCGAAGTCCTAAAGCCTGCTCGGCTTTCTTTACTACATCCTCAGAGTGCTCTCCCACAAAATCACATTCGTCTTCATATTCCTCCATTAAAGTAATCGCTTTCTTATAATTGTCCCAACTCATTTTTTTGCCTCCACATTTCAGATAGAAGATGTATTGAGTATATACACATTATGATCTCGCTACAAATCATATTTTTTACTTTCTTGCACTATTCTGCTTCGTTAGCAGAAGAAGATCAACATTTTTTACAAATTCTTGCCGATAGTCATTAAGTTTCTATTTTCGTATCAAATACAATCCCGCGAGAATCCCCTTTTATTGATACATTTGCTTTCGAATCTCTTCCTGTACCACAAGCGGTAACTGACGTGGTGCCCAAAGTTGCCCTCTTTGTGAAAATGGCTTATAAGCATGGTTTAAAGGAATTTGACTGGGGTCAGAGAGATTTATTAGTTTGGCTCTGTTAAACACTGCTGTTGATTTTTCATTAAATTAACGGATCAGATTAGCTCAATAAAAGAAAAATTAAAGCTATGGTATAATCGAAGAAACTATTAGGTTTAAAAAGGGGACCCTAGTATGAAGTTGATTTGTCAAACTTGTAAAATAGAGATTTCTAAGGAAGTGACTGAGCTAGAAGATTTAAACTTTCTTAATGAAAATGATGGTCAAGATTATATTCCTGAAGGTTTTTTTATAGTTGGTGACGGAAAAGCAGGTATAAAACTGAAAGGCTTAATCATTATCAATATTAAGGATTTAACCAATTCAAACTACCATTCAGATGATAGTAGATTAAACGGATGTTGTGGTTATGATGGTTTAGATGGTATAAATCGGGTTTGCTTGAATAACCACGAAATTGGTACTGAGAATTCGGATTGTTGGATGCCTCATTTTGTCGCATTAAATCCAGAACTGGTTAAATTTATTTAAATATTTGGCTTCGTTAAAGAATGTTGCTGATTTTTTGTTAAACTAATGGAGCAGATTAGTTTAACAAGAAATCTAAAAGTTTTGTGCTAATTGTGGTAAGGAACTTGTTGATGAATCATTCTATCTTCACCCATTTACAAGACTTATTTTTAATGAAAGAAAAGAAAATGAAGTAATTGTGCCTGTTAGTGGGTGGGGAATAGATTGTTTTTACTGTAATTGGGGAGGAGAAATTCTTCCTTATGAAAATGACTAAAGTTAAGAGGAATTTTACAATTTGCTTGTTAAACTAACAGGTGCGTGAGTTGAAGAAATTACTCAAAAAAGTCGATGTAAAACATCGGCTTTTATATTTGACTAAAAATCAACAATAAAATTTAACAGAGCCATTAGTTTAAATAAAATTTCGATATCGGATTTATGGAATCAAAAACCCATTACTCAAAAATAATTCACAATCAAAAAAGGAAGACGATTTTTCGACGTCTTCCCTTTTTTTGATAGAAATTGAATTTTAATACCGAATAACGAATGATTATATTAAACACTTTATTCAATCCAGTATACCTAACTTTGTAACGGTATACTTAATTATTGTTCATTTAGAACTAGTAAATCTACAACTTAGTTAGATACCTTAGACTCTTCTAACTTTTCACGAAGAACCATTTGTAAGATACCACCGTGACGGTAGTAGTCGATTTCTACTTCGCTATCGAAGCGTGCTACTACTTCAAATTGTTTTTCGTTTCCTTCTGAGTCAGTCGCAACAACTTTTACAAGGTCGCGTGGTTTTACTGTTTTATCAATTTGAATTTCAAATGACTCTTGACCAGTAAGACCTAATGTTTCTGAACTTTCACCATCTTTAAATTGAAGTGGTAATACGCCCATTAATACAAGGTTACTGCGGTGAATACGCTCGAAGCTTTCTGCGATAACTGCTTTAATGCCTAAAAGGTTTGTACCTTTTGCAGCCCAGTCACGTGAGCTTCCCATACCGTAATCTTTACCAGCGATAACAAGAAGACCTGTTCCGTCTTGTTTGTATTTCATTGCAGCATCATAGATAGATGTCACTTCACCTGTTGGCCAGTATGTTGTGAATCCACCTTCTGTGCCAGGAGCGATTTGGTTTTTAATACGAATGTTCGCAAATGTACCGCGCATCATTACTTCATGGTTACCACGGCGAGAACCGTAAGAGTTGAAGTCAACTGGCTGCACACCATTTTCTAATAAGTAACGGCCTGCTGGTGTATTTTTGCCAATAGATCCAGCTGGTGAAATGTGGTCTGTTGTTACAGAATCGCCAAATTTACCAACTACGCGCAGTCCTGAAAGTGTTTCCACTTCACCTGGCTCTTTTGATAACCCTTCGAAGAACGGCGGGTTTTGGATATATGTTGAATCATTATCCCAAGTATATAAAGCTTCGTTTGAAGTTTGGATTTCATTCCAGCGTTCGTTGCTGTTAAATACTTGTGCATATTCTTTCTTAAATAGTTCAGAAGTTACAACATTTTGTACAACTTCTTCGATTTCTGCCGCTGTTGGCCAGATGTCGTTAAAGTAAATTGGGTTACCGTTTGCATCGTTACCGATTGCATCATTTTTCAAGTCGATATCAACTGTACCAGCAAGTGCATACGCCACAACTAGTGGTGGAGATGCTAAATAGTTTGCTTTTACAAGTGGATGAATACGACCTTCAAAGTTACGGTTGCCAGAAAGGACAGATGTTACTAATAAGTCATTTGCAGCAATAGATTCTTCTAATTCTGGTGCTAATGGACCAGAGTTACCGATACAAGTTGTACAACCGTAACCTACTGTTTGGAAGCCTAATTGATCTAAGTAAGCTGTTAATCCTGATTTATCTAAGTATTCTGTAACAACTTTAGATCCTGGCGCTAATGATGTTTTTACGTAACCAGGTACTTTCATTCCTTTTTCAATTGCTTTTTTCGCAACTAAGCCTGCACCAATTAACACATATGGGTTAGATGTATTTGTACAGCTTGTAATTGCTGCGATTGCAATTGCACCTGTTTTCATCGTTACTTCTTGATCTTGTAATACAACTTTCATTTCTTTATCAAATTCTTGCTCTAAGAAGCCGAATCCTTGGTTACCAACCGGTGCCACAACAGCTTTACGGAACTCATCTCTCATGTTAGAAAGAGGAATTAAGTCTTGTGGACGTTTTGGACCAGAAAGGTTAGACTCAATTGTATTTAAGTCAATTTCAACAAGATCTGTATAGATCGGATCTTGGCTATCAGCTGTATAGAATAAGCCGTTCGCTTTACAATATTCTTCAACGATGCGAATTTGCTCTTCGCTTCTGCCTGTTAAACGTAAGTAATCTAATGAAATATCATCGATTGGGAAGAAGCCGCAAGTTGCACCGTATTCTGGTGCCATGTTAGAAATTGTTGCACGGTCAGCTAATGGCATGCTTTGTAAACCGCTTCCAAAGAACTCAACAAATTTTCCAACTACACCTTTTTGACGTAATACTTGTGTTACTTTTAATGCAACGTCTGTTGCTGTTGTACCACTTGGAAGTGTACCAGTTAATTTCACACCGATTACTTCTGGAACTGGGAAGTATGATGGCTGCCCAAGCATACCAGCTTCTGCTTCAATACCACCAACGCCCCATCCAAGAACACCGATTCCGTTAATCATTGTTGTATGAGAATCCGTTCCTACTAATGAGTCTGGATATGCAACAAGTTCACCTTCAGCATTTTTCACTGCATGAACAACTGGTGCTAAATACTCAAGGTTTACTTGGTGAACGATACCTGTTGCCGGTGGAACTGCACGGTAGTTATCAAACGATTTTTGTGCCCAGCTTAAAAATTTATAACGCTCTTCATTACGTTTAAACTCTAAGTCCATGTTAAATTGAAGCGCGTCTGGCGTACCCGCTCTATCAACCTGTACAGAGTGGTCAATAACAAGATCAACTGTAATTTCCGGATTAATTTTATCAGGATTTCCGCCCATATCTGCCATTGCTTTGCGAAGAGAAGCTAAATCAACAACAGCTGGAACTCCTGTAAAGTCTTGTAAGATAACACGAGATGGTTTAAACGGTACATCGATATCTTGAATATCTTTCGTTCCCCATTTCGCTAAATTTTCAACATGTTCTTCTTTAATAACGCGGCCATCAACTTGACGAAGTACTGATTCAAGTAACACTTTAATTGAATAAGGCAACTTAGAAACATTACCTACCCCTGCATCTTCAAGTGCTTTCAAACGATAATAATGATACGTATTTCCATCTACTTCAAATGTTGCGCGAGTTTGAAATGGATTGTGTTTTACCATTATGGTTACCCCCCTGTTAAACGTGACTGAAGTTGTCTGAATATAAAATGTAGACAAACTTTTCAATACCTTACGATAATATATTATTACAACTTAATGGATAAGTAAATAAGAAGAAACTTATAGTTTTTCATAAGTTTTCTTTATAACTTCGTTGCTGCATATTAAATTACCGGTTAACAGATACTATTTTTATAAAGTGAAACTGCTTTTTAGAAAGCATTTTTCTTTATAAAAATTGAACTATCTAGGTTCTTATGGTTAGTTTTATTTTCATTCTCAATCAAATTTCCAAGCCAAAAAATATTAGGGGGAATCATAATGGGAAAACGTAAAGCAAATCATGTCATTCCAGGAATGAACGCAGCCTCTGCACAAGGACAAGGTACAGGATATAATGAGGAATTTTCGAATGAGCCATTAACAGCAGCTCAGCGTCAAAACAATAAAAAACGTAAAAAAAATCAATAAAGTGAAACTTCCATCAGTGGGGGTTTTTCATCCCCCACACTAATGGAAAGCTCTCACCAATCGGGCTTTTACTGGCAGTTATCTCTCACCTATCTTCCTCGTTTCTCTTTGAATCTTGAGGTGAGGGATAACTGCCCTTTAATGCGGGATAAAACAAAATCCCAAAAGATTATCTTTTGGGATTTTTCAATGCTTATACTTCAATAACTCCGATACTTTCACAAATCGATACCCTTGTTTTTGCAAAGCTGGTAAAATCTCTTTTAATGCTTCGACAGTTTGGCTTCTATCGCCTCCGCCATCATGCAATAAGACAATATCACCACTCTTCGCATTATTTAGAACTTGATTTACAATCTTATCCTTTCCAGGATTAGACCAATCTCTTGGATCTTGATGCCAAGACCATAATACAATTTCATATCCTGCTTCTGTTGCCGTTTTAAATACGGATTCATTAATATATCCACCAGGCGGACGAAAAAGAAGAGGTTTATCTACCCATTTTTGCAAATACCGTTTTCCCTCTAGAATATCATTTTCGAGTCTTTGTCCTGCTGTACTGCGTGCATACAAATGATTCATTGTATGATTACCAATTTCATGCCCTTCCTTTAACACCTGTTCAATTAAATATGGATTACGCTTAACTCGGAATCCAATCATAAAAAAAGTTGACTCAGCATTGTATTGGTGTAATATCTTTAAAATTTCAGGTGTATATGTAGAATCCGGGCCATCATCGAATGTTATTGCTATTATTTTTTCATTCGTTGGTACTTCCCATGTTACGTGACCAGTTGGTTCTAACTCTTTTCTCATTAACATTTTTGCATCAACATGTTCAATTCCTATCATACTTAACATAACAATAAAACAAATAATTATAATACATTTTTCTTTCATCATCATTAGCTCGTCTTATGTGAAAAGGCTGCTGAGACTACTCAACAACCTATTAATCACGCACTTCCTCCACATTTTGCATAATATGTTGCAAATCTTGTTCATATTGTTGCAATCGCTCTCGCTGTGTTTCAGAAGCAACTTCTAATGCATTTTGAATTTGTTCATATGCTTCATGCACTTCTTGACGTAAATGTTTTAAATCCTGTGCGTAATTTGGATCATTTTTTACAATGTTGTTATATACATTTTCTGCATCCACTGTTCCTTGCTGTGCAGCTTGAAATGCTTGTTGCTTATCTTTATGATACGGCATAATAATTCCCCTTTCTATTATTACTCTCCATTATCTTTTACCTTTACCTCAAAAAACATTCTCGTATAAATTTATGAAGTTTTCTCATCCTAATATAGAGCGGAATTTTAGACTTGGTACTTTCCTTCAGCTAATTCATTTCGCTAATCGAGCTCTATCGTTCATGTAAATAACCGCTAGAGCTCAAGAAAAAGAGGGGTATTATAATGGAGAAAAACAACAGCAAATCCATTCGTAAAAATTCTCCGCAAGGACAAGTTTCTGGTGGTCAACCAGAACCGTTAAGCGGATCACACAAAGTAAAGAACCAAAAACATTCGCGCCAAAAAAATCATGCTCACCACGATATGTAACAAAGTAGACAGTGCATGCGCACTGTCTTTTTATCATATATTTCTAATATCTTCTCTTATTTTTAAGCACATTTCCCCTTTCTTTTTCACCTCTATTTTCAAAGTGAATATCGTAATATGAATGAAATTTTATGGAGGTTTTCTTACGATGGGCAAGAAAAAGAAAAAAGACTGCCTTTTTCATGTTGATGGCTTTGAAGAATGGATGAATCAATTTTGCTCCGATTTATACGCAAATTCTCCCTCTCCAAACGGTATTCACATTGACCTTTTTGAAACAGAACAAGAATATATTTTAGAAGCCGATATTCCGAACATAGTTGAGCCAAATATTCTGATTAAAAAGATGGAGACAGGCCTACAAATTAACATATTTTGTAACAACTCTGCCTTACAGCATATGATTTTCTTACCAGCCAATATTATATATAAAAAAATGTTAGCCTATCTTGATAATGGTCTTCTTACCATTCACATTTCGAAAACAGAAACAGCGCAATTAACAGAACAAACTGTCCTCTTTACAGAATAGTCACATGCAAATCTAACATACGAGATAAGAATTATCCTTTCTGCAAATAAAGTGAAATTGCCATCAATGGGGGTATTACTGCCCGCAAATAGCATGATAAAGCAGAAAGTACCGGAAGATTTGAAAGCGATTAACACCTTAAAACTACTATTGCACTGGCAATAATAAAAGGAGACTGATTCTTAAAATAATCAGCCTCCTTTATTTATAAAACTTTATTTCGTACATACGCGTATTACATTTGCGCTTCCCATTTTTCTTCTATCGTTCTTTTACGCAGCAAACTTCTGGTCAACAACAGAATCGGAAATGCAAGCATTGAAAGCACCGCCAAAATTGTAAAAATCGTAAAACCATTATGGTAACCGTAATGATCTAACAGAAGCCCGCCAAACCATGGCCCAATAACAGCTCCAATTCCTGAGAATCCCATTGCCCCGAAATATGTTCCCTTTAAATTTGCAACAGCAATTTGATCAATAAACACATCTGTCATGGAAAACATTAATACTTCTCCAATTGTAAATATGATCGTACAAACGAAAACAGCCCACATTGATCCCGCAAATCCAAATCCACATAATCCTACACTAACAAGTAATGTACCAATCATAATGGATACGAGCGGTGTATACTTTTTACAAACTTGAATGAGCGGGTACTGAACGACTACTACAGTAATTGCGTTTAATGTTAATGCATAAGAAAACAATTTCACTCCATTTTCAAACAGATGGGAGTTCGCAAAATATTGAGAAAGCGTTGATGAAAACTGTGCGTATCCTGCTGTACTAATGATAATTCCAATTAACGCAACTAAAAAGACAATGTCTTTTCTTATAATGCGCAAGGAATCCATTAAAGTAACTCGTTCTGTCTTTTCTGTTTTTTCTTCTCCAATGTGATACTTGCTAAATTGTAATGCGAGTACAATTGTATAAAGAGCATACATAATAGCTGCTATAAAAAACGGTGTTGTTGATTCAGCAGTTCCTACCTGAAGACCAACAAGCGGCCCAATCGCAACACCAACATTAATAGCACCATAACGCAAGTTAAACATCATTAAACGATGCTCCGGCTTTGTTAAATCGGATAATAAAGCGCGAGACGTTGGCTCAAAAAATGAACGACACATCCCATTTAGTGCATTTAGTAAGAAAAATGCTAAAACATGCTCTGCAAATCCAAATCCAATAAATACACAAATCCAAACAATAATAGATGCTAGCATAATCTTTTTTCGCCCATAACGATCTGATAAATTCCCGCCAATGAAACTTGCAAATACACCTACTAATGCGCTCGTTCCAATAATTGCTCCTGTAACTCCTGCTGATATTCCTTTTGCATTCGTCAAGTAAATTGCTAAAAACGGAATGCTCATTGATGTTGCAAACCTTGCAAATAATGTTCCAATAATAATAGTCATCCCGATAGGATGAATGTGTTGTAACTTCCCCTTCATCTCTTTCACCTTCTCTATCTACAAATACAATACAAAGAAAAAGAAAGCTGAAAAGCAGCTTCCTTTGAAAACATGATTTTTGTTTTCTTAAACGCGAGCCGTTCGTTTTAGCTCCATATCAATACCATATGTAAACTGTAATTCTTTTAATACTGCCTCTGCTTCAATATTTATATTATGTTTACTATTAAACTCAGCTACCCAACTCTCTACTTCTTCATGTGTGTAGCTATATTCTCCTGCTATCCAACTTTTCATATCAAAACATTCATTAATACAAACTTGAATAAGCAACTGATCATACATAGCGACTACATCTTCTTTCTTCCATAGCAATTCTTTCACATACAACCGATCAAATGTGACACTTTCTCGGTTACATTCTGTTAAATGACGGGTCATTTCATGCAATTCTCGGTATATCTCAGAAATATTCGTATTCAGATGAATCAGTTTACGTACACCATTTTCATATAACATTTCATCCACCCCCGTTATGTTCCCCTTTTTCTTATTATAGCAAGAAAATTCTAAAAAAGAGAATTTTTCTTATGAAATATTAGGAAAGTGATACGTATTGTTTTACAATGAAAATAGTTACATTTGAGAGGAGTATAGACGTGAACCAAAAATTATATTACAAAGATGCATACTTACAAACATTCACAGCTCAAATTACAAAACAAGCACGTGACAACGATGGTAATATATATGTCGTATTAACAGAAACAGCTTTTTATCCAGCCGGTGGTGGTCAGCCACATGATACAGGGCAATTAAATCAAATTCCCGTGATAAATGTAGAAGAAATAGATGGAGAAATTCGTCATTACATTACGGAAGAGATACATACAAATGATGTAACAGGATATGTTTCTTGGAAACGTCGTTTTGATCATATGCAACAACATGCTGGACAACATATTTTATCTGCTATATTTTGGGACCATTTTAATATTCCAACAATCGGTTTTCATTTAGGAAGGGAAATCGTAACAATTGATTTGGAAACTTCTGATCTTTCTTCAGAAACAGCCGAAGAAGCTTCTTACCTTGCTAATCAAATTGTTTTTGAAAGTCGTCCCATTACAGTTCAATGGGTAAACCAAGAAGAAGCAAAACAGCTTCCCCTTCGTAAGGAACCAACTGTAACAGAAAACATTCGTGTTGTGATTATTGAAAATCTTGATTATAACGGCTGTGGCGGTACACATCCAAAACAAACCGGTGAAGTCGGCCCAATTCAAATTATCAATTGGGAGCGTCATAAAGGAAACATTCGTCTTACATTTGTTTGCGGCTGGCGTACAATTGAACTTATGAAGCGTAATCATGCTCTCGTAAAAGGTGCAGCCCAGCAATTACATAGTAAAGAAGACGATATTCCAAACAAAATAAATCAGCTCCTTTCTTCTCAAAAGGAAAATGAAAAAGCACTGCAAGCAGCGAACGAAAAACTCATTCTTGTAGAAGCAAATGAATTATTACAACAAGCAGAGAAAACTTCATTTGGAAAACAAATTGCAGTTAACTTTACAGATCGTTCTATGCAGAAACTGGCTAAATTAGCAGCTCTCATTACAGAGCAAGATGAACATATCATTACATATTTTGTTACACAAAACGGTGAAAATTTACAATGCATTTGCGCATGCGGTAAAGCCGTTGAACAAAACATGAATACTCTTTTAAAAGCAGCTCTTCCCCTTATAGAAGGAAAAGGTGGAGGGAATCAAAAAAGCGCGCGCGGTGGCGGAAAAGCAACCATTTCAGGTGAAGCATTTTTAGCTCATCTCATTCATATACAAAAAGAAACGCAAGAAGCATAAATAGCTTCTTGCGTTTCTACTACATTTGGAGACTCTTCTCTTTCATAATATGAAGGAATTGACGATACGAATGAATATAATAATCTGCACCTTGAATCGCTAAATTTTGAAAGGCACATGTTGTGATTCCTAATTTTTTAGCAGGCAAAAGGTCTAACTCGCGGTCCCCCACAACAAGATTAATAGAATGTTTCTTATGCATATGTATATACGCTTCCGAATTAGGCTTTTTCGGAAATCCATCTTCCCAACCAATAATTTCGGAAAAATAGTTTAACCATCCATAATGCTCTAATATTCGTATCACTTCTTGTTTCGAATTATGCGTCACAATGCAATTACAGTTCGCTCTTTGCAATACTTCTTCGACTCCTGGGAACGGTTGATATTTCGATGGGTGTAAAGACCTTTCCATTTCTAATATTTGATCAATTTGTTGTTGTGATAATCCATAGTATTTTACTGCATGTGTAAATGAAATCTTTAAATGTTTCATAATTTCATCCTCATGTATGTGTTCTTCTATAACTCTCTTAAACATACGTACAAATACACGATAACTATCTACTAAAGTACCATCAAAATCCCATAATATGTTTGCATTCATGTATATTCTCCTTTTTGAATGACAAATAAGATTTACATACTTAATTTATAAAACATTAGATAACATTTATATTACGCTTCAAACAAAAGTGCAAGTCCAATTCCTCCGCCAATACCTAACGTTGCAATCACGTATTTCATCTGTTCTCTTTGTGCTTGATAAAATAATCTTGTCATAAGCATCGCTCCCGATGCACCATACGGATGTCCAAGAGCAATCGCTCCACCGTTTACATTTAATTTTTCATACGGAATGTTTAACTCTCGCGCGCATGCAACTATTTTAGAGGCAAATGCTTCATTCATTTCAATACAATCAATATCTTCCATCGTAAGATTCATCTGTTGTAGCAATTTTTGTACCGCAAATATCGGTCCACTACCAGGAAAATGAGGATCTACACCAGCAACGGCACTATGCACAAATCGTAGCACCGGTTTATAACCAAGCTTTTCCGCTTGCGTTTCATTCATAATAAGAAGTGCACACGCTCCATCATTCACTCCACATGAATTACCTGCCGTCACTGTTCCCTCTTGTAAAAAGGCAGGGCGTGTTCGTTTTATAATTCTTTCATAATTCATACGAGACTTAATCGTTTCATCTCCTATAATATGAGAAACTGGTACAATTTCTTCTTGTAAATATCCTTTTTCTAATGCTGCTAATGTTCGTTTATAGCTCAAACATGCATACGCATCTTGCATCTCTTTTGTAATTTCGTAACGCTCAGCTACATACTCTGCAGCAACACCCATATCAGGATCACCAATATGTTCAGGTGAGAAGCGCGCTCGTTTCTCAAATAGTGAAGTGCTTACACTTTCGGCTCCACCTGCAATGTAACAAGTTCCCGCCCCGCCCTGAATCAGATGGCATGCCAATCGAATCGCTTCCAGTCCAGCTCCACACTGACGATCAATCGTCACACCTGGTACAGCATACGGGAGACCCGCCTCTAGTGCCGACAACCGAGCCACATTTCCGCCAGGCCCGACAACATTTCCGAATATAACATCATCGATTTCTTTTTCGATACCTTTACTTATATAAGTAAGTAAAGGGGCCGCTAATTTTTCAACAGAATAATCTTTAAATATCCCATTTATCTTTCCAATCGGGGTGCGTTTTGCTTCAACAATTACTGCTCTATTCATACATAAACTCCTGTTTTTCAATAATTTCTTTCGCTTCTGCCCGTGCAACTTTCCCACTGCTTGTATGAGGAATTACATCTACCAAATACCATTCTTTCGGAACTTTATAGGAAGATAACTTTCCAAAACAAAATGCCTTCAGCTCTTGTTTTGATACCACTCCTTTAACCAGCACTACCGGTTTTTCTCCCCAATACATATCTTTCTTACCAACAACTACTGCTTCATCAACATTTGGATGCATCTGCAATACACGTTCAATTTCTTCAGGAAAAATATTGATCCCACCATAAATAATCATATTTTTTTCTCGTCCTACAATATATAAAAATCCATCTTCATCAACATATCCCACATCATGAACTGTCATCCATCCATCACTCGTTACGTGACAAATTGGTGCATCATCTATTATATACCCCATAAAAAACTGTTCACTCTTCACATAAATTGTGCCGACTTTTCCTTGCTTTACTTCTTGTCCGTCCCCATTACGAATACTAATCTTTACATTATGACATGGTCTTCCAACTGAAGATGGTTTATTTTCATTATCATGATGTGATAGTGCTGTAACAAAGCTTAATTCAGACGCCCCATAAAATTCATATCGCTTTGCCTTTGGAAAGACCTGTTTTATTTTTTGCTTTGCTTCAGCTTCCCATTTTGCACCTGAGGAAATAATCTTTATCTCTCGTTCTATAACTCTTTTTTCTTTGTATAAGGATTCTAGCATTGTCGGAACTGTGTACATAACAGAAATAGCTTCGTTTTCTAATATTGAAAAAACACGGCTTGGAATAAATTTTTCAGTTATGTGTATCGTTTGTCCTAAAAATAAAGCACTCATCGCACCATATAAAAAAAGAGAATGAACAAATGTCCCTGCGAGCAATACTGCATCATCTTTGTTCATATGAAAATCATGAACATTACAAGCAAAGCTTTCTACCCATGATTGTTGTGAACGAAGGAATGCTTTTGCTTTTCCGGTTGAACCTGATGTAAATCCCATATAAAAAGGTAACTCTTCTACCTTTTCTACATAATTTACTGTACTAGAAATATTCGCTAATCTTTCAGACCACGTACTGATAGAAAATACTTTACTATTTGTTTGAGGCAACTGATTACGTTTATGCTGTACTACAACTATAATAGAAGGTTGTACGATTTGTAGTCGTTCCTCAAGTTCATGAATATTCCACTTTGGATCAAGTGGTACACAAATCCAGCCTGCCATAGCAGATCCAGCAAAGATTTGTAAAAATTCCACACTATTATCAAGCAAAATCGCAATCTTTTTATTACTTGACTCTTCCTTGTGAAGCCAATTGGCAACTTGACATACAGATAGATGCCACTCTTTGTATGTAACTGCTCTATCTATTATTTTTATTGCAATTTTATTCGGTTGATATTGAGCATGCGCTGCATACGTTCTTGTAATTCCCACCTATTCCACTTCCTTTTCTATAACAAAAAGAAACACGTTTTAACGTGTTTCATAATGTGTACTATAAATTGTTCGTTTCAATGAACGTTGTAGTCTCGTAACAAGAATTGCTGCAAATACAGCCTTCAATATATCTCCTGGTAAAAACACAACACTTAATTTCGCTGCCTTCACTACACTTATATCCATCACAAAAGCTTGTACGATAACACCGAAGAAATATACAGCGAAAATCCCACCAATAATATTAATTAAAAATGATTTCAAAAATGTTACGTTGCGAAGGCGTTCTGCGAAATATCCAATAACAAATGCTCCGATTACATATCCCATTAAATAACCGGCACTTGGTCCTACAAAAACCGAAAATCCACCGCGTCCTCCAGCTAACAACGGTGCACCCGCTGCTACAACAAGTAAAAATACGAGTTGACTCAGAGCCCCTAGACGAGATCCTAACAAACCGCCCGAAAGCATGACACCAAGTGATTGTAATGTAATCGGTACAGGTGTAAATGATAACGCAATTGGCGGTATAAATCCTAGCACTGCCATAATAGCACTAAATAAAGCTACAAAAACTAAATTTCTTGTATTCATATTATGTTTTCTCCTGTTTGTAAACTATAAATTAAAATAAGGTAACATATCACATGTGATATGTTACCTTTCCCCTCTCAAATTGTCAACTATAATATAAATATAGTTAACATTTACTTTCAACCTTCTATATAATATTGCTCCAATTCTTTTCGAAGTGCTTGCTTTAAAAACTTTCCGACTGAAGTTTTCGGAATTTCCTTCAGAAAGACAATCTCATCTGGTAGCCACCATTTTGCAAATTGTGGTTTTAAAAAGTCATATAATTCTTCTTTTGTAACAGACTTACCTTGTTTTACGACAATGCATGCAACAGGACGTTCTTGCCACTGTTTATGCGGTACTGCAACAACAGCTGCTTCAAATATTGCTTCATGCGCCATCAAGGCATTTTCTAAGTCAACAGATGAAATCCATTCTCCCCCGCTTTTAATCACATCTTTCGTTCGATCCACAATTTTAATACATCCTTCTTCATCAACCGTAACGACATCTCCTGTATATAACCACCCATCTCGAAACCCCTCTGCTGTTCGTTCATCTCTATAATAACTTGCCGCAATCCACGGAGCACGCAGACATAGCTCACCCATTTCTTGTCCGTCCCATGCTACATCTCCGTTTTCCCCAATAACTTTCATTTCAACACCAGGTACTAAATAACCTTGCTTCGCACGAATCGTAAGCTGTTCTTCATATGGTAATTCACGTTCATAACTTTTTAAACGTGCAAGTGTGACCAGTGGGCTTGTTTCTGTCATCCCATATGCATGCACAAATGGGACATTATATTTTTGTTCGAATGCGGCAATGACACTTTTCGGTGCAGCTGCACCGCCGCATAAAATTCGTTTTATATTTGATAGATCATAACGATTCTTTTCTAATTCTTGCAGAACACCAAGCCAAATTGTTGGGACACCAGCTGCTATTGTTACTTTTTCTTCCTGCATCATTTCTAATAAAATCTTCGGTGTAAACATCGGTCCAGGAAGAACTTGCTTTGATCCAAACCATGTTGCTGCAAATGGTAATCCCCAAGCGTTTACATGAAACATAGGAACAACCGGCATAGCAACATCACTTTCAGAAAGTGCCGTTGTATCTGCAAGTCCAAGCGACATACTATGCAAAACAGTACTGCGATGTGTATAAACGACACCTTTCGGATTACCTGTTGTAGCTGATGTATAGCACATACCAGCTGGCATATTTTCATCGATATCTTTTAAAAACGGAAAATTAGGATTTCCTTCTTCAAGAAGTTGTTCATAGTGGTATGCAGGTTGAAGTGAAGTTTCTGGAAGCTCTTTTTTATCGGTCATGATGATATAAGCTTGTACAGTTGATAATTCCTCTTGAATACTCTCAACAAGCGGTACAATATCTTCATCAATCAGTAAAACGCGGTCTTCTGCATGTTGGATAATATAAGAAATATGTTGAGAAGATAAGCGAATGTTAATTGTGTGCAGTACAGCTCCAATACTAGGAATCGCAAAATATGCTTCTACATGACGATGATGATTCCACGCCAGTGTGCCCACTCGTTCTCCTTGCTTTACACCTAGCTTTTGCAATGCACTAGACAAACGTCTCGTTCGCCCCCCTAGTTCCTTATACGTTAGGCGTGTAATTGTACTATGTGTACGAGAAATAATTTCTTTCTTTGCAAATAACTTCTCTGCCCTTTCTATCATTGAGCTAATTGTTAACGGTACATCCATCATCATGTTTTTTGTCCCCCTTTATAAAAACGCTTTCATTTTTTTGAACAACTTCATAACGAAACAATTATAAAAAATAACAGCCGCAACTTATTATTATTTACTTGTTACTTTACATGATCAGACACTCCATCTTTTTTCACTAATACTTTTCTTTCATTTGCTTTTTTCCAAACAAAATACCCTATTGTTACTACAAGTAAAAACGGAATACCCGTTGTAAGTGTTGATTTAAACATGTCAGTAAACCAAGTGGTTATTAAAATTGCAAACATTAATACGGCTCCTAATGTAGTTAAATATGGGTATCCCCACATACGAACTGGTAAATCCCTTCCTCCGGATGCAACCCACTTCTTTCGAAAATATAAATGAATAATAAAGATCATCATCCATGTAAACATAGCTCCGAACATTGAAATCCCCATCATGAGCATGAATGCTTGATTCGGTGAGACAATTGTTAAAATTGTTGCCAGCGCAATACCAATTGTTGAGAAGAACAAAGCTGAAACAGGAACTCCCCTCTTGCTTAGTTGACCAAACCTTGCCGGTGCATAACCAGCTCTAGATAGCGAAAACATCATTCGAGTTGTAATATATAATTGACTATTCATTGAAGACAAAGCTGCGATTAAAACAACAAAATTCATAATGCCAGATGCACCTGGAATATTTAATAACTCCATTACTTTAACAAAAGGACTCTTATCAACACCAGCAGCTTTCCAAGGAACAATCATTAACATGAAAGCTAATGTTAAAATATAAAAAATAATTAATCGATAAATGGTTGAACGAAGTGCTTTAGGAACTGCTTTCTCTGGATTCTTTGCTTCGCCAGCGGTTACAGCAATCATTTCAATGCTTAAATAACTAAATAAAGCTACACAAACCGCAACCCACATGCCCCACCAACCATTTGGTAAAAATCCACCGGCATTTGTATAATTTTGAATTCCTATTTCCGGATTCGTATTAGTACCAAATACAACGTAAGCACTTAAAAGAATAAAACCAACAATAGCTACTATCTTAATCATTGAAAACCAATATTCAATCGTTCCAAATAAACTTACACTAGTGGCATTCACAAAAATAAGTAACGCTGAAAAGAGAATAACCCACATCCAACCAGGGGCAGTAGGAAACCAATATTTCATATACACTGAAACCGCTGTTACTTCAGTTCCGACCGCCACTACAATACTTGCCCAATATGCATAGCGCACAGTAAAACCTGCCCAGGGACCTATATAATGTTCAGCATATGCTCCAAATGACCCAGAAGTAGGGTGCGCTACTGTCATTTCTGCTAGACACCCCATTAATAAAAAAGCAATAATGGCTCCAATCCCATAACTAAGTATTACGCTAGGACCAGCCAAGCCAATAGCCATCCCACTTCCTAAAAATAAACCTGTTCCAATTGCTCCGCCGATTGCAATCATAGACAGCTGCCTCGTAGATAGTCCACGCTGCAAGCCTTTCTCTCTTTCTATAATTTCTTGAAAATGCGCTTCTTCCTTCTCCATATAGCCCCTCCATTCCTACTAATTAGTACAAATTTAGATAAGTATAAAAATAGAATGGTTTATTTGTCAATATTTTTAGAAAATTTAGATAAATATTTATACATTTTTTTCTTGTCTTCACCTTTAAAAACAAAAGGAAGAGTAATATAGAGCTTACTCCTCCGTTTTGGTATTGTATTCATCTCGCAAAATAGCATACATTTTCGTATCTCGATATGCCCCTTTCACAAACATATCTTTTCGAAACGTTCTCTCATATTGCATTCCTAAACGTTTCATCACTCGTTCTGATTGAACATTACTAGCATGACACCTTGCTTCAATACGGTTTAACTGTAATGTTTCAAATCCATAGCATATAAATGCTTTTGCTGCTTCCGTCGCGAATCCTTGTCGCCAATAGTTTTTCGATAATGCATATGCCAATTCTGCCTTGTGATGATTCTTGTCATATTCGATAAAACCGCACGTTCCAATAATTTTCTTTTCCTTTTTCAACTCTATTCCGTAAGCTGCAACCTCTTCTTTTTCATATTGATGTAGGATTGATTGAATGAACATTTGTGAATCCTGTAGTTTTTCATGTGGATACCATACCGTATAGGTTGTGATTTCTGGATCTGAAGCATATTCAAATACATCAGCAGCATCTTCTATTCTTAACGGTCTTAAACGTAATCGTTCTGTAATGAGTGTTGGATACTTTTCCGCAATATTTTTATATTCCATTCACTTCATTTCCTCCCCACATCGCTACCTAAAGTACTGTATAATTACTCCTTTACTATCTGCAACTTCAATTTCTGCAAATGCTCCGTTTATAAATGTAATTTGCGGAGGCATATGACCACAGTCTACATCATAAATAATTGGAATTTGAAGTTCATCAGTAAGTTCTTTATATACATCTTCGGCAGTATAATCATTGACTGGATGGTTTGCAGCACTGCGACCAAATAAGATACCTGAACAATTATCAAACCAACCTGCTAGTTTCATTTGAACTAATGAACGTCGTAAATCAGTAGTAGTTAACTCGCAGTTTTCAAAATACCAAATGAAAGGATCATCATTACAATGTTTCTTTCTAAACTCTTGCACTCTACCAAATGGAGTGCCAATGAGATGTCTAACAACATCGATACACCCACCTAGCAATCGACCTGTAATTTTCACATTTTCATTCGAAATTGTTTTCCAATTTGTATCTTCTGTTAAATGAAAAACACACGGAGATGGATTATTATGCTGCCATTTCTTTTGATATTTCTCTGAGGAGTATTGGATAATTGAAGCGCCTGTTTCCGTTGATAAGACAGTTTGCCACATCGCTGTTGTATCATCGGAGTATTCGCCTCTTAAATCTACTAAATTTGTTCCGTGAGCAGTCGCTATTCCTGTATTTAAAGTTATCGCTAATAATAAAGTACTTGTGTCTGAGTACCCTAGTACCCATTTCTTGTTTATTTTTTCAAAATCAATCTCTTCTAGTATTTCAATTAATAGTTCACCGCCCCAAGGAGGAATGATCATATCAATGTTCTCGTCTTGCATCATTTCAATAAATTCATTTGCTCTCTTTTTCGCACTAGAGGACTTAGCCTTCTCCTGTGTCCAAACTGTTTCTCCGCAAACGACTGTATAACCTTTTCTTTCTACACTTTCACAAGACTGTTTAAACATATTATGTAGTGCTACATCTACCCCAGACGAAGGTGCTGTTACACCAATCGTTGCCCCTTTTGGTAAAAACGGATATTTTATCATATGTATTTCCCCATCCTTTTCTATATATCTAGATTCACATTCGTTGGACTACCATTAAAATCCTTCATTTCAAGCAATCGAAACCGTGTCAAATAAATGTTTCTTACTCGTGAATAACCTATTCATAAGCTTAATTCGGAACAATATAACATTCACATTTTGAATATAATCAATCACTTATATATTCAAACGCTAATAACAAAGTCTAACAATTAAAAAGGAAGCAGGAAAAATATGTCGTATTAAGTAATAATAAAAAACTTCCAAATGACCAGGAAAGGTGAATAAATAAAAATATGAAACATGTTATGAATGTAGAGTTAGCAAAACGATTAGAACAATCTGAAATAGATACGATGTATTCAAGATTGAAAATCCTTCAAGAACAAGAAAATAACCCAATGGGAATCGATATCCAAACTTTTGGAAGTGCAATGGCCTTTTCAGCAAAAGGAATCCCAGGACCTTCTTTCAATACCGTAAAAGGTGTAACATTTACTGATAAAAAGGAAATAGATGAGGTAATCGATTACTACAAAAAACAAGAAATTCCTTGTCGCTTTGAAATAACTCCCGCTCATTCAACACCTGAACTATTTGAGTATTTGTCCCAAAAAGGGTTTTATCAAACAGACTTTCATACCACTCTTTATGGAGATGTAACAAAAAATACTATTTCAAATGAAATCATTGTTCGAGATTTAGAAGAATATGAGTTTCACCACTTCGGAGATATTTATGTAAAAAGCTTTGGTATGCCTACTTTCACCATAGATGGCGTTAGTCAAAATAACAAAGTGTTACATGGGAAAGAAGGCTGGAATTTCTATTTAGCGCTTCTTGAAAACACTCCAGCTGCAATTGGTGTTTTATATGCTAACAAAGGCATTGCTTCTCTAGCAGCTTCAGCTACTTTACCTCATTTACAAGGAAAAGGCTGTCAAACCGCTTTACTTAAGCAACGAATGAATGTAGCCAAACAATTAGGCTGCGAATTAGTCGTTGGACAAGCACGCTTCGGAAGCATTAGCCAAAATAATATGGAACGAACTGGAATGAAAATTGCTTATACGAAAGCAATTTGGATGAAAAGAGGCTAACTCACTAGACTGTGAGTTAGCCTCTTTCCTTTGTATAAACTTGTTACTTAATCATTTTTTCTAATACATATAAATCTTCTTCTAAATTCGTAAGTTTATCTGCGACAAGCTTTCTAGCGTCCCCTATTGCTTGATTATATATATGCGGTCCTAGTTCTTTTATCATTTCTTCAATTAAACGCTCCGCTTGAAAACGACCAATCTCTTCTAGCCCTTCCTCTTCAAAAAACTGTTGAATATGTTCTACAAGTGTTTCTTTTTTCTCATTTGGTAATTTCATAAAAGTCATTCTATAAATCTCCTTTTTCATTATTGGATAAAGTGAAACTTCCATCAGTGGAGGTCTTACTGCCTGTTAATGCGGAATAGAATGCTGCGCAATTCTGTCATTGAAAAACGTGTTCCAGGGCACGTTTTCGTTACCCCATCTAATTCACGATGTCCAAGAACCTGATCACTATACAAAGAAAACTGACCCATTAACTGTTTACATAGCCAATGCAAAGAAACCATTTGTACTGGTGTTGGATCATAGTCGTCGAAATTCCCTGACATGCAAATCCCTATACTCTCAGTATTATATCCTTTCGCGTGAGCCCCTATATATAGTCCTCGTCCTTCATAAATAGTACCATCTTCTTCAAGAAAATAATTGTAGCCAATTCCACTCCAACCTCGATTATTTTGATGAAAATCATGTGTTTTATATATATCCCATCCATTTTCCGCTGTATGATGAATAATAATTTTTGTAACAGCTTGCAATGGTTGCAGCGGATCGCGAAAAGAGAGATTCGCTTTCTGAATACGCATAGTCTCACCCTTTACAGACTTATGATAATTGCTGTTTTATCATCTGGACGAACAAATTGTTTCGCTTCTAATTCCTCTATTATTTGTACGTATTGTGTAATACCATGTTCCCACACAAATTGTGCACTTTTTTCTAGCTGCCACTTTGGATGAAACAAACCATCTGAACAAATAAATAAATCTGAAATTTCTTGTCGCAAAAGTTTTCCTTGCTGAATATACGAGGCTACTTCACTCATTCCATTTGCAACAGAATATCCATTTGGAATATTTGCCATATAACGATTGTAGCTTAATCGCTCCTTTCTATCATCAAATATCGCTTCACTTGGAACAGAAAGTCCTTTTTGGCGATCTTCTTCACGCTTTTGCTTTGCCCTTTTACTAATTCCTTTCACAGTGTCTTTCGTAAGTACTTGAACTGTTCCATCAATAAATTTAGCAACAATCATACAATCTCCAAGTTGTGCATATTCCATTGTTTTATCTGTCATATGAATAGCGGCAATACACGTACACCAAAGTTGATCTTTTTTTGTTGTATCAATATGATAAGATTGCATTTTTTTTTGCAACAACTGATTTGCTTTAACAACTTCATTTCGCAATGAATCCACACCTGAAATAGATTCAAAGTATTGCTGAAACAAATGCGAAGCTAAGTATGCTCCGTTATGCCCATTCTCATCTTGAAACTCAATAAGTGGCGTCGCTCCATCACACACACCGTATAACTTTAAACCTTCATTACAAATCAGTGCATCTTCACATTCTCTTTTCAACGGACTCTTTTGCTGAAACACTTGAATTTCCATATTTATCTTCCTCCCCCTTTTTCAAGAAAAGAAATCGCTTCCATTTTTCTAACTAATCTAATTTCCCTAAATAAACTGTTTTTCCTCAAATCTTACAAACTCATATATAATTTTGAATTAATATGAGTTTGTATGTAAAGCATTTTTAGTGAAGGACGGGAAAGATATGTATCGATTACTTGGAGTGATTTTAGGTTCTTTAGTTGTAGGACTTTCTTTTAATCTTTTCCTTATCCCCCACAAGATTTTAAGCAGTGGGATTAGTGGAATTGCAATTATCATTGGAATCTTAACCCCATTTAATACTGGAATAGTAAACTTTTTATTGAACTTACCTATTCTTATTTTAGGGTATATTGGACTTGGAAAACGATTTATCGGTTACACAATCGTATCAGTTATCACACTTTCGGCAGCTTTATATGCTATTCCTGTGCATGCAGTGGCAACCGATGCACTACTTTCTTCGTTATTTGGCGGTGTAATTGCCGGGGCAGGTATTGGACTTGTTTTCAACTGCTATGGTTCAACAGGCGGATTTGATGTTATCGGTATGTTACTTTCACGTAAAAAAGATATTCAGCTTGGCGGATTCTTAATCGCACTTAATACGATTGTAATCATTATTTCTGGATTTTTCTTCGATTGGGATACTGCCTTAAACAGTTTATTATCTATTTTTGTTACAGGAAAAGTAATTGATGCGGTTCACACAAAACATCGAAAAATTACTCTAATGATTGTAACAAGTCACGCAGAAAAAATGAAAGAAAAGCTCCTTTCCAGTCTTGTGCGCGGGATTACCTTACTCGACGGAGAAGGTGCATACTCAAATGAGAAAAAACACGTATTAATGACCGTAATTTCTCGAGAAGAACTAGCTGGAATGAAATCTATAATTTCTGAAGTTGATCCGCAAGCGTTTGTAAACATTACAGAAACAGTCGAAGTATTAGGGTTATTTAGAAGAGGTTAAAAGCGAGATGGAATATTATCCATCTCGCTTTTTTACAACACTTTTCGTTCCATAAATTCAATACGGTTTCCAAATGGATCTGATACATAAAATCTTGTAACATCAGGGCGTGCCGTATCGACTATAACAGAAACCCCTTTTTGCGTTAAATCATCTTGAAAATGTTCAATGTGCTGAACAAAAAAAGCAGGATGAGCTTTTTTGGCAGGAGAAAAATTTTGTTCTACTCCAATGTGAATCTCTTGATTTCCACAAAGAAACCAACAGCCTCCTCGCTTTTTTAATTCTTCTGGTTTTGGAAGCTCTTCTAATCCGAGTATTTCTCCATAAAATGCTCTTGCTTTTTCTTCGCATCCTGCTGGTGCCGCTAATTGTACATGATCAATCCCTTGAATCTTAAACGTCATAATATTCCCTCCCCTTTCCTATCCTTATTATATCAAAGGAGATTTTATAAATAACTTACATACTTATTATGAAGATGTATAAGAAAAACGAAAGAACATCTGATATTTTCAGTTATGAAGTGAACCTATCAATAGAGCGATTACAGGTAATTATTCCTTGCCTATCTTCTTTGTTTTCTCAGAATCTTAAAGAGAAAGACTTACTAACCGTTTTCAGAAAATAAAACTTATAATTTAGAAATATACAATTGAAATTGACTATTCATACTTAGCATGTCTATACTCTTAAAGGATATAACATTAGAAATATTAAATATTTAAAACAAAACATATAAAACAGTAAATCAGCTATCTAAAATCATCATATATATACAGAATATTTATCCGGGGGAATAATGAATGCGAGGGAAACGGTTTACGTCTTTTAAAAAAAGTATACATCCAAAAAGACGCTCTATTATTACAAAAAATAAAATGACAGAATGTATAAATGCAACAGAGCATTGCACATCTCTTTTCAAATATAATCCCGATGGTATCTTATCTGTCGATTTACAAGGTAATATATTATGTGCCAATCCTGCAGCAGAAAGAATGCTAGGATATACAGCTAAAGAATTTGAAAAGATGACAATCTATTCTTTCATTACTCCACAACATACAGAACAAAATTTACAATCCTTAAAAAATATAATGAATAGAAAACAGCAAGAATATAAATTATCTATGATACATAAAAACGGTCACCCCGTAGAAATAATTTTGAAAGGTTCACCAATTTTTGCAGGTCATAAGATAGTCGGCACATATGTAATAATGAAAGACATCATGAAAATAAAACAAATAAAAAAAGATGCTACATTAACAAAACAACAACTAGACTCACTTCTAAAAAATACAGTAGATGCCATTGTTGTTCTTGATTTAAAACTTCGAGTAATTAAAGCAAATAAAGCTTTTGAAACTCTATTTGGCTGGACTGAACAAGAAATGCTCGGAGAAACAATACCCACTATTCCAGACTTTTCAAAAGAGAAATACAACAAAATCTATCAAGAACTTGCTAATAACAAACTTTTCACATCACAAGAAACACTTAGAAAGCACAAAAGCGGGAATTTAATTAATGTAAGTAATTTTATCTCTCCTATTGTAAATACTTACGGAGAAGTAGTAGCGTTCGTAAGTAGTTTAAGAGATATTACAGAGCGTAAAAAAATGGAACACGCATTAAAAGAGAGTGAAAAACGTTTACGGACTCTTATAAATGCAATGCCAGCGTTTATCCTTTTGAAAGATGCAGAAGGAAGATGGCTTGAAGCAAATGATTATGCTATTTCTAGTTTAAATTTTAAAAATGTGCCATATCGCGGCAAAAAAGATAGTGAGTTAATCCAATATAATGAACTATATCGTAACTCCTTTTTATACTGTGAAAAATCTGATGAATTTGCATGGGAGAAAAAAGAAAGCATACGTGGTGAAGAAATTATTATGCATTCTAGTTCCACTCCCCTTATTCTCGATATTATAAAAGTACCTCTTTTTCATCCTGATGGGTCCCCAAAAGGAATCGTCATTATGGGGCAGGATGTTACAGATTTGAAGAAAACAGAAGAACTATTGAGAAAATCTGAGAAACTAGCAGTTGTTGGGCAACTAACGGCTGGAATTGCTCATGAAATACGAAATCCATTAACTTCTTTAAAAGGATTTTTGAAATTGTTAGAACCCGATATTATTGAAAAGAACAAATGGTATGTTGATGTCATGTTAAGTGAAATTACTCAAATGGAATCGATTACAAATCAGTTTATGGCAATGTCTAAGCCACAAGCTATATCTATAAAATCTTGTCAAATTCAAACGTTAATTGAAGAAGTAGTAACATTTATTTTACCAACAGCAATCATGCATAATACACATATCAATATGGATCACGGCTCTGTTTTGCCAGCAATTCCTTGTGATGGAAATCAACTCAAACAAGTATTCATCAATATCTTAAAAAACGCGATAGAAGCAATGCCTCACGGGGGTAATATTTTCATTCGAACAATACAGATAGAAAATCATTCTATATTAATCAGCATTACGGATGAAGGCTGCGGCATTCCACAAGATCGCATTTCACGTTTAGGTGAACCTTTCTATAGTTTAAAAGAAAAAGGAACTGGATTAGGTTTAATGATGTGTTATAAGATAATTGAAGAGCATAATGGAAAATTACAAATTACAAGTGAATTAAACAAGGGAACAACTGTAGATATTCGGTTACCTATCATTTCCGAAGCAAAAACGAAATAAAATGAAACTAACCAATCAGGCACATGCCAGCAGCTATCCCCTATCTATCTTCCTCGCTTCTCTCTCAATCTTGAGGTGGGAGTCTTACTGCCCGCGAATAGCGGGATAAAATAAGAAAAGAAAACAGAAACGATACTTTTATTTAGATTCAAGAAATTTGAATCAATATTTGTTTCAACAAGAACAAATATATAATGTTACACATTATATAAGAATAAAAGAAGAAGATAGATACAAGCAGAATAATTTGTGGATTTAAAACAAAGTTCAAGCGTTTATAAAAATGATAAACCGAAATCTATCTGTGATTTCGGTTTTTTTCTTATTGAACTAACGGTGTAAGTTACTTGAAGACGGACAACAGTCAGTAGAAAAGTCATTTTACGTTTTTCGAAAGAATTTACAGGATATTTTTGGAATGATAAACTTAAATAACCTGTAATAATGGATTGCAAAGTGTGATGCTTCCTTTATTTTCGATTACATATAATGGGGGTAGCTGCCAATAACATATACCTATTTTAAAATTTGTTTTTGCCTATTTAAAGTGGCGTACAAATTATGATAGGAGTGTAATAATGATTGAATTAAACACCGAAAGATTAAGACTAATTCCTCTGAGTGCAGAAAATCTGAAATTACTAATTGATAACCCAAAGAAAATGGAACTAAGGTTATCTTTAAGTAAATCAGATAGATTTCTTAGCCTAGAACTTAAACAAGCTATGGAAATAAGGCTTTCAAAGCTGTTAGCTGATGAGGGGAATTATATATGGCATACCAATTGGTTAATTGTGTCGAAAGATAAAAACCGTAATGTTGGGGGGATAATGTTAAAAGGTCTTCCAAATGAAAATGGTGAAGTAGTAATTGGTTACTATACTCTTCCTGAATATCAAGGAAACGGATATATGACGGAAACGATTAATAATATGAAAAACTGGTTGTTAAATCAGTCTGATGTTATGTACGTTATTGCTGATACTGCTAAAGATAATATTCCATCGCACAGGGTATTAGAAAAATCAGGGGCGGAAATGTATAAAGAAACAGATGAATTATACTTTTGGAGATTTGTCCGAAATAAGTTCCTTAAAAAAAATAACTAAGAGTCATCATTTTATAGTGATGGCTCTTAGTTACGGTATCAGTACAATGTTGATCAATTGAATGGAAAAACCGTGTTCAATTAACGGGTGCCTCAGCTGAATAAAAAATGATTAAATTTTTTTATAAAAGAGTGCTATGTTAGAATACTTTAAGAGCGTGTTTTGATTAAACTTTTTTCAAAACACGCTCTTTCTTTTTGTTCGGTTATCAGGGTTATTAGGGGTAGCTTCACATGCCCATCAACTTAAGAAAACAAGTTACCCCCAAAACGATAAAATCAAACTTCGGTGCTATAAAATACAAAATTTCCATTTAGGGGGTACTTTAAAACCTTAGCTTGATGGGTATGCCGTTTGACCCCTTAAAAGTTATGAAACCGTTCGTTATAAAAAATCAAAAAAGCCGCCTTCCAAATTTGGAAACCGACCTTAAGATATGTTGTACAACTATCGCATGCTTTAGTTGTACAAGGAATTTTAAAATTTTAATCTAATTTACCTTTGCATAGATGCAGGTATCAGTTAGTTTTTTACCGTCAGCTGAAAGATCTTCATTACGTAATATCCCTTCAAGCTCAAAACCTAGTTTTTCAGGGATCGTACGACTTTTAGTGTTATTAGATTCACATCGTATTTCAATCCTTCTAAATTTGAATAACTGAAATCCAAGGTTTGTTAACTCACTTACTGCTTCTGTCATATATCCATTGCCACTAAATTGCGTGTTAATCCAGTATCCAATTTCACATTTAGAAATCTTCCAATTAATTCCGTGAAGGCTAGCAGTTCCAATAAAATCATTAGTACCCTTATGATAAATAAGATAGCGAAAGCTTTCTCTTTTCAAAAAATCTATATGGGCATTTCTCAGGATAATTTCCGTTTCTTCAACAGTAGGCATTGACTGGTATAAAAGCAACCATGGCTTTAACTCACTAATTGAATCCTTAATAGCTTGGTTTACGACATTCCCGTCACCAGCTTGAAGTGGTGCTCGAAGAATTAGTCTGTCTGTTTCTATTTGTAGCGGAACATCTAATAAAATAGGATTCATATAATTTCTCCTCTCGAAAACTTTAAATTATGACATAATGAAACTTATATAATAAAAAAACTTTCACCCCAAAGAAATAATTCTTGAGGACGAGAGTTGCAATTTCGTGGTACCACCTAGTTTGTTGATATGTCCCATATCAACCTCTTCGGGTACGTTACTATAATAAATAAATTAAAAAATACCCTATCTCACTAACAGGAGATCCCGTCACAGCATCACTATAAGTTATTATAGAACCGTTCGAATCTCCTAGTCTTTCTTCATTAAGAACTTGATATACAGCAATACAGTAAAGCTTATCTCCCATAAAGGGACCTCCCAAAAATTAGTAAACAATAAATATATATTCAATTAATCACTTAGAAACCCCTTTTCACATATTGAAAACTAAACTGCCAGTTGGTACAAAAAATGGCTACCGAAGCAGCCTTAAGTTGTTCAACTAATGCATGCGTTAGTTGAATAAGGAATTATTATTTTTCATCTATTGGCTTCCAATTTTTATCTTTTGCATAATGGGGTAGCATCACATCGCCATCAAGTTAAGAAAAGCAAATACCCCAAAACGAAAAAATGAGCTTTTTTGTTACAAGTTAGTACAAAATTTCGTTCTGGGGGTACTATAAAATTTTAGCTTGATGGGCATGGGGTACCGCCAGCATTTTGGAAAAAAGCACGCTAAGCAAAAAATAAAATAAGCTATCCATTTGGACAGCTCATTTACATAATTCTCGTTATCAGAAGTTGTTTTTAGATGATCAGTTTTTATATTTTATAATAGTTCCGTTTATATCTTTAAACTCTAAAGCAGTCCTAATAAAATCTAATGATTCTGGGACATCGTCTAATTTATTAGGAAGGATTATGTACCATAAACTCCATCCTTTATACTTTGATTCGTTAGGTAAGTATTTATCTAAATTTATTATATGTCCCGAAGTAGATTCATAAGATACCTCGCTAATAGATGGATTTTTAAGATAACCAGAAATAACTTTCCCATTTGAAACTCCAAAAGTAGGTGATATACCAGAATCTTGTATTTCTAACTCACTTACATTTTCTCCTCCTGTTGTCCCACTAACAGTCCATTTTCCATTTTTCATTTCTAAATCCGCTATTGAAATGTAATTATCAGGTGTAACAAAAAAAGCTATTTTTCCATCTATCTTTATAATACGCTCTAAAGCATGATATTTATTTGTTTCTGTATTACTTGTTGGTTTTAATTCTTGTTTTAAGGCTTCTTGCTGTGTGCCGTACCCTTTTGAAATCGAACAGCCACTAATGATAAAAATTAGGGAACCTAATATAAGATGTTTTCTAAGTCTTTTATACAAAAATTTTCCCCTCCCTATAGTTTGTAAAAATATGGATTCATTACATTCTATCATGAAGGAATTAGAATAAGTCGTACATTTTTTTGATGTATATTCTATACATACTCGGTTGACATAACGTATCATTATCGGGATTCAATGTATTTAGAAGACTATTAAAAGTCCTCCAGATTGTTTAACTGGGGGACTTTTGTGTTCACATAAAGCTCGAAATCGGAAGCGAAAATTATCTTTTTTGATAGATACAAGAAATTAAGAACTGATCCTTACTTAAGAAAAGCACTAGTTAATTCAATAACCATCTCATATAATTTTTTTCAATAACCTTATCATAAATGGTGTCTTTAATGTCTCTTTTATTAGTGAATTTTTGTGTTTCATAAAATTATTGATCTGTTTTCTTCTATTTGGAACCATTAACAAAGGTAATCTACTAGGATTAAACCACCCAATTTTTGCAGTTTCAGGTCCATTATTTATTGGTTCTCCCCCTAGTAATTTTCCTGAAAATATATGTTGCATATCATCGTATTGAGGTTGATGATATTCTCCTATTTTACGTTCAATAGCAATTATATAGCCAGTTTCTTCTTTAGTTTCTCTTATAGCACACTTATCTAACTGTTCATTCTCTTCTAATCTTCCCCCAGGCAAATCCCAGATAGGATAATCATTTCGTTTAACTAGCAATATTTTGCCTTCATTATTATCAACAATAGTAAAGCACCCTGTGGTTTTCGTAGTATTCATTATAAATATGATCTCCTTAACTTACTCGATTGCCAACGAACTTGTATTTCTCTTTATCTAATAAATTTTCCTTCTTACTGAATTAAACTGGTTCTTTAATGGAACAACATAAGATGAATACCCTATACATGCTCGGTTAACATAACGTATCATTATCGGGATTCAATGTATTTAGAAGCCTATTAAAAGTCCTCCAGATTGTTTAACTGGGGGACTTTCGTGTTCACATAATTCTCATTATTGGAAGTTGTAATGTGGTCTCTTGTTTTAAACGGTTAACTAACTTTAAATTTTTTCCATTTTGACGACATGCTCAACGCCGCGAAAAAATAAGTTTATTTTCTGTTCCTGAAAGTAACCTTTTTATATTTTCTCTATGCTTGAAAATAACTATAAACGTCATTAGGAAAGCAAATATATAAAAATATATGGTATTCTCGAAAACTGGAACAAATGAGATGGCTGCAAAAAGCATTGTAGCGCATATTGTGCCTAAAGAAACATAACGGGTAAAAACTACTATCATCACAAAAAAACAAATGCATAAAATGGCCATAACCCAGTTGATCATAAACATCACAGCTACTCCCGTAAGTGCTCCTTTGCCCCCTTTAAAACCAAAATATATCGGCCAGTTATGCCCTATAATCACTCCTGCGCCTGCCGCTAAAAGGCTTACGCAATCTTTAGCCTCTCCTGAATAAAAGTAAACGCTAAGGAACAATCCTATAAAACAAGCAATTATTCCTTTTAATATATCTCCAGCAAGAACAAATACTGCAGCAGATTTACCAAGTACCCTCAGGGTATTGGTAAGCCCGGCGCTTTTGCTTCCATGGTTTCTTATGTCCTTTCCGTATATTTTCCCTACAATCACCGCTGTATTAAGGCTGCCTAAAAAGTAGCCCAAAGCTAAGGCCGAAAAAATTTTAAAAATATCAATCATCACTCTTCTCCCTTTAAATTATTCTAATTTTCTTTTATTTCATTTTATCAGAATGTAGCATGTAGAAAACTATGAATATCCTATACATGATCGGTTAACATAACGTCTCATTATCAGCAGTAATCAAATCCCAGAAATCCATTCATACCAAGAGTTTACCAGCCTTCTGTTCCCTCCACTGTATGCAGGATTTCATACAGCCCTGTCACAACAGCATTTGGCAGTTCAAACCGTTCTCGCAGCCTGCATGAAATCCTGCATATCTTTAGCGTATATTTTCGTTAAAATGTTGGTGGTACGTCATATAGTGACCCCTAATAAAACTGTATTTTCTATTTATATTCAAAAAACACGATACCCTCAAGCGCATTTTGGGGCATGTAATTTTAATTTTATGTATAAAGGTCTTTGAAAATCGAAAATTCAGCGCATATAAAAACAGCAACATTAAGTGTTGCTGTTTTTGGGGATTTATAATTTACCAAGTATCAGCATGGCTATATTGAGTAATTTGAGTTGCTTGTTCTGATTGTGAAGGAAATGTTAATCCGAAAGATAAAATTGCAAAAAGAGATAGCCCCATTATAATTCCTGTAAGTCTTTTCATTATTTTAATGCTCCTTTTTCAAAAGTTTTTTCTTTAGCTTGGTGACTAAGATAAAAGTATTCACTTGCTTTATAATGATTATCTTCCTCATAAAACTTAATTGCTAATTTTTCAGTGTATTCTTGGGTATAGTTGAATAACTTTTCTTTATCAAAATACGGAATCACTTTAAGAATGGTTTCCTCAAGAATTTCAGCTGTTACACCTTTATTCATTCGTTCTAAAATTGAAAAATGATATTGATACTCTTGGTTTTCTATTTGTCTACAAATAGTTATTCCTCTTTCAATTAGTTCTTCAGCAATGTTTAATTCTCCTAGCTTAAAGTGTTCTCTTGCTTCGAGAAAAATAGCTTTAAAGTGATTAGGAATCTTATGAGTAACTTCGGATAAATGGCGGATAGCCAATGTAGATAAATTTTGACTGGCATATAAAAATCCTAAATTACTACGTACTCTTAAAACCAATATATCTTCATTTTGTTTGCGTAAGATATTTATTGCTGAATTAAAGTTTTCTTCTGCTTGTGGGAACTGTTTTATATCAACACACGCTGCACCAAAAATGTTATCACAAGCTGCTGTATTATTTTCATAACCAGCCTGTTTAGAAAAGATTTCTCTAGCTTTCATTACATGTTTAATTGCTTCTAATGGTTGATAAGTATGAAGATAAAAATTAGCGATACGATAATTAAATTCAGCCTTCTCAAGCTCATCTAGTACATGTTTTAGTAAAGCTTCAGCTTTTTCATAATAATCTCTAGCTTCATTATTATTTGTTAGAATTGTTGCGTGAATAGCTTTAAAGAAATGATAATAATAGGATAGGAAGTCATCTGTTTGGTTATATAATGAGTCAATTCGTTCAAAGCTTGCTGGAGTAATACTCATACTATCAACTAATACTTTGAAGCGGAAATCAAGAAGAGAGTAATAAAATAATAAATTTGTATCTTCTTTAAGATCCCTCATCATTTCGTCAATTTCTATTTTTAATTGTTGTGCTTTTTGGGTATGTTGAGCACGAATTTCTTGATACCAGGTATTTAATAAGTTTGTAAGCTTCTCGTTTCCAATAAGCTTGATATTCATAATATCCCCCCACTTCTTCTTTTGTATATTCATATTACCAGAGAAACAATGTAATAAGATGGTAATCTAATTTTATAAAAAATCGTCTGAATATTCAATATTTAGAGAGGCGTATATTAATTCTTGGGATACCACCCCATGTCCATCAAACTAATATTTTGAAGTATCCCCATTACTATCAACCTAAGAGGAATTTATATCCATAATTCATAGAAAGCGTTATTCTTTTTGTAGAATTATACAGAAAGGATGGTGTTTTTTTCATTTTAGGGGGAATTTTGTTTTGTTAACTTGATAGCGATGGGGCGGGACCACGATATAATTTTTTAATCACATTTCGTTATTACAGTAAACATTCCTGTCATACTAGGTGAGTAATCCTTAAAATCATATTTTTCATAAAATTTTTCTTTTCCCTCTGATGCAAATAATCCTACAAACGCTTTATTTGGTGCGTTTTCTTTTAGATACTCTACTAACGCATTCATAATTTTTTTGCCAATACCCATTCCTTGATAATCTGGATGAACTACCACATCTTGAATGTAAAAGTAAATAGCTCCATCCCCAACAATTCTTCCCATTCCTATGGCCTTACTCTCATCCTTAACTGTAACGGCAAAAACAGAATTTTTTAATGATATTTCGGCAACATCAAAGTTCATATAATCTTCCCAACCCACAACTGAACATAAATATTTATATTCTTCTAATGTTGGTGCAAAATTTGAGATTGTATATTGTCTTTCCATAAATCCTCCCCCTATCTCTCTATAATTTCAAGTTAGCATTTTTGCACTTCTTTTTCTTCCGAATGTTCAGATTTAAGTATATATCATATTCATGTAAAAGTTAACATAATCCCTCATTGAAGTAGAAGGAACATCTATGCTAGGAAACGTAAAAAAATTTTAAAAAAGGATGAGCTTATAGGGGGATCACCCCATATACACCTTGCTCGTCATTTACATATCGTGGTATAATTTCAATAAGTTGACAGCTATTCATCTATGTTCCACGCTAACGGGTTGGGAATGACAATTTATTCCCCTGCTGACGACTGACGAAGTCGAAAAGTTTTTTTGGGTTGGGGTGATCTTATGAAAAAGATAATTGGATTAAGTTTTATTCTATTTGCTGGTATCACATTATCCGGATGTTCAGGTATAATAGAAAATTCTTTAGATTCAAGTGATAGAGGTGCTTATGAAGTTTCTACTAAACAAGAAACTGGAAACGGAAGTATTGAATTATTAACACCAACAATTACAACAAAAGATAATCAATTAGAATTTATGACTGAGGGAATTGATGAAAATAAAGTGACCTTTATTTTTGTTGCCAATAAAAAAGTATTTGAACAAAAAATAAAAAATGATGAATCCTACAAACTTAACATTAAAGGTATCAAAGATGCTCATAGGACGGACTACAAACCAAAAGTTCAACTTTTGCAAACTAAAGATGATACCGAAAATGGAGACATAGTAACCTTTAAACAAGTTAGATATACAGTTGAAAAAGATTAGTTTTATAATTATTTAAATTCAATTTGATGAACAAAAATACCAATTCATTTGCGAATTGGTGTTTTTTACTTTATGAAAATAAACCCACATACTATATTACAAAAATTAATAGAGTACTAATCGAGACTTATTTGCTTAGTACTAGAGTCAAAGTTTACTCACGATTTCAACTATTGCTCGTGTCAGGCAATAGCCATCGATGGCGGGTTAGAATATTCAAGGATAACGGGAGAACTTGATGATTTTGCCGCTCTTACAGAATGGGAAGAAAATGTCCAGTAAAAGAGGTAGCTGCTTGGGTATGTCAACGGTACCGGACCGAACCCGAAAGGGAGCGGGAGAATACGGAGTTGACATACTTACTATGCAACCCTCTTAGCACTGAACAGTTCACTTCAAAATTTCAATATAAATTTGTTATTTTAACTATTAGGACGAACTCAGAAACATTGATATACAAGACTCCTTGCCTCATATCCTACTTATTTCCCAACAATATAATTCGAATCTACCTTAGATGCTACACGCATTTCATATTCCATTCATGATTAACGTAATTTTACGAAAGCACAAGCACGATTGTAGCTTTGCACAATGCATAAAACAAAAGAATTCCACAACCATACAATAACGTTAATAACAATACTAGTTAGACTCCCGATTACGGCACTTCCTATAATATCAGATGGATAATGCTGTCCGCTCCAAATACGTGAGAATCCTGTTAAAAATGCTAACAACCACATAAAGCACCCAAGAAAACGTTTATAAAAAAGGATAGAGGTTGCAACAGCAAATGAGAGCATCGTATGTTTGCTCGGAAATGAAGAATTCATTCTTGATGGAATTGGAGGCAATATATGCGCATTATGATTCAAAAAAGGACGAGCTCTAAAATAGAATTGTTTTATAAAAAAATTAATAAGTAACGTTATACCTGCAGAGAATGTTGCCTGTATCGTAATTTTTTTATAAAACTTGTTACGAAACCACATTAGGATTAATAAAAGAGTATACACATAGCGCGCTTTTTGAGAAATCATTACCATAATAGTATCGACAGATGGATAACGACCAACCAACCGATTAATAGCTCTAAATATTTTATAGTCCATAAGAGTATCTCCTTCCATGTCATTTCAAATATTATTCTTAGTATCTCTATCTAAAAAGGAACTATGTATTATGTCCCACATCAGAAACATACTATATTAAATGTTATCCAAGAGAAAAAAGAGCTAACAGTCAAAATTCCGTTAAAACGAAACTTTGCATTAGCTCTGCCAATAATTCATAGATAGATAAAAACTTAAAGGTTAGGAATACAATATTATTGATACAAACGTTTATAAAAAGGAGAAGGTGCGTCACCCTCTCCTTTCTTCCTTATATTAATGCACCGTCATACCCAAGTTTATAACCATTAATAACGGTATTCACTGCCATTGAACCATCTTTGTAAAGATAATACCACTTGCCTCCTACTGACACCCAGCCTGTTTCCATCGCTCCGCTGCTATTTAAGTAGTACCACTTACCTCCTACTGATACCCAGCCTGTTTCCATCGTTCCCCTGCTATTTAAGTAGTACCACTTGCCTCCTACTGACACCCAGCCTGTTTCCATCGCTCCGCTGTTATTTAAGTAGTACCACTTGCCTCCTACTGATACCCAGCCTGTTTCCATCGCTCCGCTGTTATTTAAGTAGTACCACTTGCCTCCTACTGATACCCAGCCTGTTTGCATTACTCCGCTGTCATTTAGGTAATACCATTTGTTTCCTGTTGATACCCAACCTGTTTTCTTTACTCCGTTATTATCGTAGTAATTCCATGCATTTTGGTCATAAACCCAACCAGATGCTCCTTTTACGATTTGAATTTCTTCTACTGTTTTATTACCACCAACATCAACAAGTTCAATCTTAAATGTATTTACGTTATCTTTTAGTGGTACTTCAATATTTTCGACAGTATGCTTAAATGCCCTCATTTCATACGGCTCAACAAATGCATGTGCGTACTCTTCGCTGCCATTTACATATAAACGCGCTTCATCAAAATTGTCTTCGATTGCGACACTAATTTTCGCTGATTCTTCATTTTTACCGACATACTTAGGCGCACGTGTAACAGAAAGTTTTGGCGCTTTCGTATCGACGATAAATTGACGTTGAATAGAGAATTTATTTCCAGAACCATCTCTTGCAGACACATCTGCAGCATGTATACCATCTTCAAATGGTAAAGTTGTTTTAAATGAATATAAGTTTCCTTTTTCGTCTGGTTTTAATTGAACAGATTTTCCGTCAATTTTAAATTCAACAATACCGGATTCATCAGATACGTTTCCTTCAAAGACAACGTCCTTTGTATTCCACGCCTTCAATGTTTCTGGAGATTTCAAATCAATCACCGGCAGATTTGCTTCTTTTTTGTCATTTACAAATGATACAGTCACATTATTTGCATAATCAAACGCAATAACTGCTACATGCAATCCTGCTGGCACATCTTCTGGCAAAGTAAACTTCGTTGTATCTGGAGCTAACATTTCTGGGAATACTTTCGCAATGTTTCCATCTTTATCAACGTAAGCAACGCGTAAATAGTTCACACCCGCCCCACTGTCTTGCGCTCCAATTATTACATCTCCGTTGTCAATAAACGATGTTACCACCGGTGCTTTCGTATCAACAATTACTGGATATTTTACCGTTTGTTCTTTTCCATTTAATGTTCCTTTTAACTGAATGTAGTACGTGCCATCTGGGGCTACTTTGTTGTTTATCTTGCCATCCCATGTATAATTATCTGAGATATAAAATTGTCTTTCAGGGCGACTGCCATCATAATTCTTTGTTAACAACTCATCTGTACGAATTTTTCTAAGCACTTTTCCTTTTTCATCTACAACAGCAACTTCTAATTTCTCTGCGTTGCGTAGTAAAGAAAACGCTGGCGTTACACGATCATTTAGTTCATCTCCATTTGGAGAAATTGCAATTTTATCTTTATGAAACTGCTTTGTAATTTCATCTTTCCCTAAGTACTCGCCCTTTTCATTTACTAACCCTGTGCGTCCATAGTATGACTTCTCATCGTATACACCGTTATCAAAAATTGGTGCTTTACTCCAATCTCCCTTAAACCCAACAAATGGAACGTGTAACGTTGGCTGCTCATCTTTGTTGGCTGCTTCTAATTTAATGAATCCATCAACAAAGTATCCGTTTGGGAATACAGTTTCTGGTGATACTTGTGACGATAATGAAGAATCAAGAACTGTCACTTTCGATAAATCAATTGTTACATCAAAAGATTTCGTTTTCCCAGCCTCTACTTCAATTGCGGCTGGAGCATTTACTTTCGCACCTTTTAATTCTTGTGACTCAAGCGCCATATGATCGGTGCCGTCTTTTTCTTTTACAACTAAATCTGTTTGTACATTCCCGCTCACTTTATACGTTAACGGTTTATCACTAAAGTTTTGAACAGCTAACGTGAATGTTGCTGTATTACCTTTAATCTCTTTTAATGCAACTTTTGCCTCACCAGTCTTTTTGTTATATACCATAGCTGGCGTTGCCACAGCTGCATGGAGTTGCATAAGTCCAGCACCTTCACGACGCGGAGATACATAATTCTCCAAACCTAATTGTGTATTATAGTCACCTTTCTCCAAAACTGGCTTTGAAGTATTCATTAATAAATTTTTCGTACGTAATACTTTCTCCGCGCCTGATAATTTAAATTCCTTCTCTACACGCTCAAGTACAAGTGCCGATCCCCCAGCTACGTGCGGTGCTGCCATAGATGTACCGTTCATTAAACCGTATTGGTTGTTATTTAGTGTAGAATAAATCTTTCCTCCTGGTGCTGTAATTTCTGGTTTAAAATCTAAATTTGGTGTTACCCCCCATGATGTGAAGTCAGACATTGTGCCAGCATCTTTATTTACAATCTCTAGACGAGATCCATCAAATGTAACTGATGCCTTTTTACCTGCTGTTAACAATTCTTTTAATGTATTTCCATCTTTAATACTTACAGAAGCAAGCGGAATTTTCGGTGCATCTAGTGCCATAGACACGTAGTCACCGTGAGCAACACGCGGGCGCACGATAATACCAGCAGCTCCTTTTTCTTCTGCTTTCTTTTGGATTTCCGTATAATTTGGATTCGCAGCATCACGAATCGCTACAACAATTTTTCCTTTTACATCTTTTCCTTCGTAATCTTTCTCAGCTCCATCACCAACATATACAAGCTCTACTTCTTTATCTTTCAATGTGTCTAAGAAATTAGGACCTGACTGCGCTTTCCAACCTAGTTTAATAGTTTTGTCTCCGTCTACTTTCACTTGCATAGCATCTAATTGAATATGAGAATTTTCTACAGAAGCTACTTGCAGAGAATCATGGGCAATGCCTGGAGAACCAACTGTGCCGTAATCAGGATTAGAAGCAAACGGTGTATCCTTTCCTGAACCTGCAAACGCAGAGTTTCCAGCTGAAATGGACATAACAATTCCATTATCAACCGCATTTTGAATAGCTTTTGATTCAGGATTACTATCATTAACAAATCCAGCAGATGAACCTAAACTCATATTCACAACATCTGCACCTAACTTAATCGCATCATCAATAGCTTTAATGTAAATATCTCCAAATGTAGACTCATAGTTTGGATCGTTACTAAATACTTTTAAAGCTAAAACCTGTGCTTCTGGTGCAACACCTTTAATACCGCCCGCCTTTTCATCACCATTTGCCGCAACGGTTCCTGTTACGTGTTGACCATGCATGCTTGCGCCAGGCCCTATATCACGCACTTCTTCATTGTTATCAAAATAATTATATCCGTAAGGAACTTTATCTGTATAATACTTTCCTTTCATATCGTTTTGATCAACTGTTTTTGCTACCTTTTCTTTCGTCAAGCGTTCTTTGGAAGGATCTGATATTTTCATATCTTTATGCGTATAATCAATTCCTGTGTCAATTACAGCTACAACCATACCTTGTCCTTTATAACCATAATCTCCCCATGTTTGCTGTGATTGTACCATCTCATTACTTGTGATCATATCTGGTTTCACTTCTGGACGTTTATATTCATTTACAATATGTACACTTTCTACTTCTGGAAGAGCTTGTATTTTTTGAATCTCCTCCGCTTTTATACTTCCGCTGAAACCATTATATACAGTATCAAAACTTTCCTTATAGGACATTTGAATGCCCTCTTTTTTAATCTTTTTCTTTACACTGCTTTGCTGACTTTGTACCTGATTTTGAATTTGTTCTTTTTTACTTTTAGAAGTTTTTGCATAGTCCATCCCTTTTTCTTGTGCATATTCAAGAACAGACTTCTCTTTTAATTTCACAATAACTCGCACTTCTTCTTTCTTGTTAAACTGTACATCAGGTGACGAAGTATTAGCTAGCTGTTGTTTTATCTCTTTTGCTACATTCGCTATTTGTGCTGCTTGTCCCGTTTGATTTGTTTCCGCGAATGCCGTTGTTGAAAACAACAAAGGTACTGTAGTAAGCACAGCTACAACCGCTTTATTTTTCTTTTTTTGTCCCATAACGTCTTTACCCCCACAAAACGAAATAAATGGTTTCCACAATATAAATTTTATATCCCTAACTGAAAAACCAATTATTTAGAATATACGTTATTTTCTAACAATTGTAAATATATTTCGACAATTTAAATAAAAAAATATCATTTTTCAACATAAAACATAACCCTTCACAAATAAAAAACAGAAAAGCCAACTGATTGTTAGCTTTTCTGTTTTATTTATACATTAGTATGATGTCTCATCCATGGGGCAATTTCACTTTTCGCAAGCAGCAAATGCCGTTTGGCGCGCTAATAAAAAACTCATAATGACCTGCGCTGCCACGCGGCTTGTCATATCGCGAAAATCAAGTGTTGGATCGATTTCCACAATATCCATACCTGCCACAAGAGGTTCTTGCCCAAGTACTGTCATTGCATCAAGTAGCGTAGTACTATCCATACCACCCGGCCCAATTGCTGGACACCCTGGTGCAAAAGCTTGATCTAATACGTCCATATCAACAGAAATATAAATAGATGTAACACCTTGATGGCGTAGTAATTCAATACTTTCTGTAATAATGTCCTTTATATGACGCTCTCTAACATGTTGCATCGTATATACCGTTACTCCATGTTCTTTTGCATATTCATGGTAGGTACGGGCATTAGAAAAGTTTCGAATCCCTATTTGCACCAGTTGCTTCCCTGTAATCACATCATTCTCTAGTAAACTACGAAATGGTGTACCGTTTGACGGTCCGCCATCTTCTAAATTTCGTAAATCATGATGGGCATCAAATTGAATAATCCCAACTTTGCCTTTGCTTTTTGCAAAACCACTTATACTTGGAAAGCTAATAGAATGGTCTCCCCCAAGAACAACTGGTACCATCTGTGGATTCAACTTTGTAAGACTCTCTAACGTCTTCGCAATGCGAGCATGACTTTCTTTTATATCCGTGACATGCATCGTAATATCACCGCAGTCATACAGAACACTATCTTTCATATCATGCTCTTCTGTAATTGCATACGTACTATAAGCATCTAACATCGCTCGAATCGTATTCGGTGCAAAGCATGCTCCTGAATGACTAATGGATGGTTTTGAAAGCGGAGCACCAATTAATGCTGCTCCGAAAATTTCTTCACTTTCATCCCAGCCCTTAATCATATCGCTCCATTTCGTTACTTCACGATCAATAAACTTTGCATTCTTCTTTAAATAGTGGCCTTGCTCCACGCCTTGTCACCTCTTGTATATGCAATATTCCCTTGCTTCCATACTGTATTTACATGACTAACGCCGTAATGGTACGGTACATACGCATAATTGTATGCATCCCATAATACGATGTCCGCCTTACGCCCAACACGGATTTTTCCAGCTACATCACCGCGATTAATTGCATACGCTGAGTTTACTGTTACAGCATTCCATACTTCTTCTGGTGTCATTTTTAACTTTAACATCGCAATACTCATGATGAGTTGAATGTTTTCTGTCGGAGAGCTACCAGGGTTGAAATCAGTCGCTAAAGCTACTGCTACACCATCATCAATCATTTTACGGCCTCTAGCAAAGCTTTCTTTATTCAAGTAGAATGTTGTACCTGGCAGTAGCACAGCAACCGTATTTGAATTTGCTAACATCTCAATCCCTTTATCAGATGCTCCGACTAAATGGTCAGCTGATGCTGCACCAATCTCAGCAGCCGCTTCCGCACCGCCAAGCGGATCGATTTCGTCTGCATGCATTTTCACATCAAAACCAAGTTCTTTCGCCTTGAGTAAAAATTCTTTTGATTCTTCAACAGAGAATACTCCTGTTTCACAGAAAATATCAACAAACTCTGCTAATTGCTTTTCCTTAATTTCTGGTAACAAGTCAAACATCCACTGTAAAAATTCTTTCGATTTCCCCTTATATTCTTTCGGCACTGCATGAGCCCCTAAGAACGTTGACACAACATCAATTGGATGCTCCTTCTGAACTTGTGCTGCCGCCTCTAATTGTTTCCACTCTGTTACATCATCTAATCCATAACCGCTCTTCGCTTCCATTGTTGTTACACCAAAAGACAACATGCGGTCTAGGTGGAATTTTGCCTTTTCAACAAGTTCTTCTTTTGTTGCTTGTTTTGTAGCATTTACAGTAGAAAGAATTCCGCCGCCTTTTTCTAAAATCTCTAAATATGGTACACCTTGTAATTTAAGAGCAATTTCATTTTCACGAGAGCCGCCAAATACAAGGTGTGTATGTGGATCGACAAGACCCGGTGAAACCATTTTCCCTTCGCAATCCACAACTTCTTTTGCATGTAATCCCTTCGCTTCTTCCATTGTTCCTACGAATGTGATAACACCATTTTCAATACCTACCGCACCGTTTTCAATGACAGGAAGCGTATTCATCGCTTCCTGTCTTAGTAATCCATCTTCTTGATCCATTGTTAATAATTGACCGATATTCGTTAGTAAAATGTCTAGCATAGTTTCTCCCCCTTACTTCATCATCGGAATATTAACGCCTTTTTCTTTTGCTGTTTGCACCGCAAGATCATAACCAGCATCAACGTGACGAACAACACCCATTCCAGGGTCAGAAGTTAAGACGCGCTCAATTCGTTTTGCCGCTGCTTCCGTTCCATCCGCAACAATAACCATTCCCGCATGAAGAGAATATCCCATACCAACACCGCCGCCGTGGTGAACAGATACCCAGCTTGCGCCGTTTACACTGTTAATTAACGCATTTAAAATTGGCCAGTCAGCTACAGCATCACTGCCATCTTTCATTGCTTCTGTTTCACGGTTTGGCGAAGCAACAGATCCGCAGTCTAAATGATCACGACCGATAACGATTGGTGCAGATAATTCACCGTTCGCTACCATTTCATTAATAATACGGCCAAATTTCGCACGCTCTCCGTATCCTAACCAACAAATACGAGATGGAAGTCCTTGGAATTCAACTTGGTCACGAGCCATACGAATCCAATTACATAAATGCTCATTATCAGCAAATTCACGTAAAATGACTTCATCTGTTTTATAAATATCTTCTGGATCACCAGAAAGTGCTACCCAGCGGAATGGTCCTTTTCCTTCACAGAATAGCGGACGAATAAATGCTGGAACGAATCCTGGGAAATCGAATGCATTTTTTAAGCCTTCATCAAATGCAACCTGACGAATGTTGTTACCATAATCAAACGCAATTGCACCGTTCTTTTGCATATCAAGAATTGCTTCCACATGCTTTGTCATGCTTTCTTTTGATAATTGTACGTAGCGCTCTGGATCTTCTTGACGAAGCACAGCAGCTTCTTCTAATGAATAACCAACTGGAACATAACCATTTAACGGATCATGTGCAGATGTTTGGTCTGTTACTAAGTCTGGTGTAATGCCGCGTTTTACAAGGTCTGGTAAAATTTCAGCTGCATTACCTAATAATCCAATGGAAATAGGCTCTTTCTTTTCTTTATATTCCTTCGCAACAGCTAATGCTTCTTCAAGGGATTCTGTATACATATCACAGTATCTCTTTTCAATACGGCGATCGATGCTGCGTTTATCAACGTCAATTGCAATCACAACACCGCCGTTCATCGTAACAGCAAGCGGCTGTGCACCACCCATACCGCCAAGACCAGCAGTAATTGTTAATGTCCCTTTTAATGAACCGCCAAAATGTTGACGTGCTGCTTCACCAAATGTTTCATACGTTCCTTGTAAAATCCCTTGTGTACCAATGTAAATCCAGCTACCAGCTGTCATTTGGCCATACATCATTAAGCCTTTTTTCTCAAGATCACGGAAATGCTCCCATGTTGCCCATTTTGGTACTAAGTTTGAGTTTGCTAGAAGAACACGTGGTGCATCTTCATGAGATTTGAAAATTGCAACCGGTTTCCCAGATTGAACTAATAATGTTTCATCACTCTCTAAATTTTTAAGAGATTCTACAATTGCATGATAGCTATCCCAGTTACGAGCAGCACGGCCGATACCACCGTATACAACAAGCTCTTCCGGCTTTTCTGCTACTTCAGGATCAAGATTATTCATAAGCATGCGAAGTGCTGCTTCTTGTACCCAACCTTTTGCATTTAACTCAGTACCTCTTGGCGCGCGAATTGTTTGTTTTACATTTTCCATTGTAATCTCTCCCTTATTATAGTGTTGTATTTGCATTAATACGGTCCATCGTCCAATTTGTTGTTCTTAACCAATGAGCCGTGTTTTCAATATCTGTTGAAAAAATACGATCATTTTTAATAGATGGTACGATTTGGCGAACTTGGTGATAAAACGCTTTCGTTTGTGTGCTCATTTGTTCAATACCGCGGTACTCAGCTGCTTGCATCGCACAAATTGTTTCAATTGCTAGTACGCGGCGTACATTTTGAATAATTTGATGTGCATGACGCGACGCAATTGTTCCCATACTTACGTGATCTTCTTGATTTGCTGATGATGGAATAGAATCTACACTCGCTGGATGAGCTAACGTTTTATTTTCTGAAACAAGTGCTGCTGCAGCATATTGCATAATCATCGCACCAGATTGAAGTCCTGGTTCTGGACTTAAAAACGGTGGTAAATCGTTTAACTGCGGATTGACAAGTCTCTCAATACGACGTTCAGAAATATTTGCAAGCTCTGCCATTCCTACCTTTAGGAAATCCATTGCAAACGCAATTGGCTGTCCGTGGAAGTTACCACCAGAAATTACTTTTTGACCGCCGTCAAAAATAAGCGGATTGTCTGTTGCAGCGTTCATTTCAATTTCTAACTTTTCTTTCACATAATTCAACACTTGCCAAGATGCTCCGTGCACTTGCGGAATGCAGCGAAGTGAGTACGCGTCTTGTACACGAAGTTCCCCTTGTTTCGTAACAAGTTTGCTATCATGAAGCACATTACGAATACGACTTGCAACTTCTACTTGCTCTTTATATCCACGTGCAAGATGAACATCTTCATCAAATGCATCAATAATGCCTTGTAATCCTTCAATTGTCATCGAAGCAATTAATTCTGCTTGATAAGCAATTGCTTCAGCTTCTATATAAGCTACAATTCCTTGTGCAGTCATTGCTTGTGTTCCATTAATAAGCGCTAAACCTTCTTTTGCTTCTAATGTGATTGGTTCTAATCCTTCTTTTGTTAAAGCGATCATCGTATGAACACGCTCACCTTTATAGAAGACTTCCCCTTCTCCTAATAAAGCAAGAGCAAGATGAGAAAGCGGTGCTAAATCTCCGCTCGCTCCAAGTGAACCTTGCTGTGGAACAACGGGATGAATTTGACGATTCACAAGTTCAAGAAGCATATTTACAACAAGTGGTCTAACACCAGAGATACCCTTCAACATTGTATTTGCACGTAACACAAGCATAGCGCGTGATACTTCTTCAGAGAAAGGTTCCCCAACACCACATGCATGAGATTGGATTAAATTATGTTGAAGCGCTTTCACATCTTCTTTTTGAATTAGTACATCACTAAATTTTCCAAATCCTGTTGTAATGCCGTAAACAACTTTACCCTCTTCAACAATTTGCTCTACAGCTTGCCTACATTCTGTAACTTTTTGCATGCTATTTGGACAAGCAGTTACCTGCTCTCCTTCAAACAGTATTCGTTTCATTTCTTGTAATGTTAATGAATGTCCAGTTAACGTAATCATAATTTTCCTCCTTTTAAAAAAAGCAAAAGGGGACCTTATCTTTTTAAGACAGACTAATGTCCTAAAAAGTAAGGCCCCCTCTTAACTAATTAACTATGGGCAGTTTTTTATATGTGATTAATACCTAATCCAATCGCCTCATGCTCAGATCCTTTCACAGGCGCACCTATCGTACCATATAGCGCAACAGCAACCCATTCGCCTTCTTTTTCACCGTCGTATGGTGTGCCGCGCACAATCGCAAATCGAAGCCCTACTGTACGAAGAACGTCTGCTAACTGAATCTGTCCTCTCGTTACTCCGTACAACGCTTCCATAATTGCATGGTAAAGCGCGTGTGTTTCTCTGTAAACGTCTGTTTGAATAACATGGTTACTACGTGCAGCTGTTTCCATTGCAGCAACAACTTTTTGCGAATTCATTGAACCAACTTTGCCCGTACAATATTTCCAACCTTTCGGAAGAGATAAAATCGGACTCTCGTGTTCCTCCGCAAGTGCAAGTAACATCGCCATGCGACCAATTCGCTGTGTTCCATGAAGAAGCATGTGACTCTCTCTTTTCTTTTGAATTGTTTAAATATTTCTTAAGTTAAGAATATATGAAAACGTTTAAATCGTCAATGGTTTACTATAAGAATTTTAATAAAAAATATTTATCACACAATTTTTTACAAAAACAACCTACAATTGTGTACACAATTTATTTACAGCGAAATTTGACGCATGCTATATTCTCTCTAACGGCTTAGAGGAGGAAAAAAATGGTCAAAAGTAAAGATATTCATTTTAGAATATGTAACGACTTGTTAGAAAGATTTGATTCAGCTTTGGTATATGAGGGACTTAACAAAACAGAAGTGTTAACGCATGCCATTCGAAATTTTTGTGCGCAAGTGGAATCTCAAAAGATGAATGATGTAAAACGGCAATATACAGTGAATGACCATCTGCAAGTACGAATCGATACACATCTAAAATATGAAGAAAAACCAGTAGACTTAGATAAAATAGTAATCTCTCAATTGCAAGTAACAGCACAAGAAAAAATATTAGATATTGGCTGTGCATCTGGAAAATTTCTTATAACATTACAAAAACTTGGTCACCAAGGTCAGCTTACAGGGTTAGATCAATCCCCCACTATGATTCAAGAAGCAAAAAATAACAGTAGCAATAAAAGAACTATTGAATGGGTAATTGGAAATGCGACGAAACTCCCTTTTCCCTATAATTTTTACGATTGGGTTATTGCACGTCACATGTTGTATCATGTAACCGATGTCGAAAAGACTATTCGGGGGTTTAAAAATATTATCCGTCCAGATGGTGGTTTTCTAGCTACAACAAATTCCTATGTATCATTACCACGCATAGAAGAAATGTGTAATCGAATGTTACTCGCATTTGGGTTACCTGAAAAGTCACCTACGGCTAGTCCATTTTGTTTAGAAAACGGTAAAGAACTATTAAGTTCAATTTTTCCTATTGTTGAAGAGACTGTTATTCATAACTCTCTTCTTTTCCATGAATCTATACCTATAGTAAATTATATAGCAAGTATGTTTCCATCGCTAAACATACCAGATGATTTTAGCTTACATACAGAGATGAAAAAATGGTTACAAGTTGAAATAGAACAGGTTTTATCTCACCACAACGGCATATGGCGCGATCCTAAGGCTGTTGCGATTTATCGCTGTAGAAAATAATTAAAATAGTACTATACTAGCAAAGCTGTCTCTTCTAGAAAAAGACAGCTTTCTTTTATACCCCTCCATGCACTTCTAACCATTTTATAAAATAGTGCCCTATTTCCTCTACTAACTTTGTATCCACATTCAAATACGTAACTGGAAATCGTTCATACCAACTTTTCTCTATTTCTATTAATTTTATTTGTTCTTCAAATGTACTTCGTTGTCTTACATCATCAAATTCTTTTCTTTTTTGTAGTACTTCTTTTGAAGCAACTAAATAGAAAATAGCCTGTGAACGACATTTCCGTAGTTCTCTTTGGATTCCCTCAATCTTCTAAAGATTTATTAACAGCTTCAACAGCATGTATGAAAGCCGTATCAAATAATGGAACGCTAGAATCCTCTGGTTTTACTAATAACCCAATTTCTGTACAGCCTAATATAATCCCTTCGGCTCCGTTACAAACTAAACGTTTAATTACTTCTTTGTAGTAATCTCTTGATTTTTGACACACTTTTCCTAAGCATAATTCTTCATAAATCACTTTATTTACAATTTCCCGATCATTTTCATTTGGGACTATCACCTTTATACCATTTGACTCTAATCTAGATTTATAAAATTCTTGCTCCATTGTATATTTTGTCCCAAGTAAACCTACCTTGTTAATTCCTTGTTTTTTTACTTGATTAGCTGTAGCATCGGCAATATGTAAAATAGGAATATTGATTTTTTCTTTTATGTCCTCTATAACTTTGTGCATCGTATTTGTGCATATAATAATAAAATCAGCCCCACCTTTTTCTAATGAAAATGCAGCTTCCCCCAATACTTCACCTGCTTGTTTCCAGTTATCCTCTGATTGATAACGTTCAATTTCTTCAAAATCAACGCTATATAAAAGGCACTTTGCTGAATGTAATCCTCCTAATTTATTTTTTATTTCTTCGTTAATAACCCGATAATACTCTACAGTTGATTCCCAGCTCATTCCACCAATAAGCCCAATCGTTTTCATAATTTTCCTCCCTACAAAAAATCTTCTCCATTAATTATATGGAATTTTCAAAATTATAAGCAAGATACTTCTCTCCTTGTTTCCTTTTTCTATCTGTCTTATAATAAAAAACAGAGATTAAATTGAACGTATTTTTCCGCTATGTAAGCTTGAAAAACCAAGCTTACATTATTTTTTGCTTTTCCTTTTCTTTTAAAAGGAGTATACTATATAGGAACATATGTTCTTTTTACTACATACAGTAAGGAGCTTGAACAATGGTATACGACACAAAGGTACGATCATGGAACGAAACATTGAAACAATTACAAAAGCGTTATACTGGAGAAGCAGTTGAAAATCGCAAGCAGTTTGAAGACATTGAACTTATGACTTTCTTTCAAAACAACGAATACATTGCCCTTCCTACACATATTAGCGGCTTATCAACAGCACGCTTTACTTCTTATTCTATTTTCACTACCGAGGATAAAAATCGCAAAGTTGGCACGCTAATCATCGAATATTTCGAAGATGATACAGAAACATTCCGAATTGAACAATTATACTTTGTATAAGAAAGCTTGGCCAATAGGCCAAGCTTTCTTGCTTTCTATGAATCTCACTGCTTATAATAAAAAGAAAAGAATCGGTTTCTAATAACATAAAGGGGGGAATTATGTTGCTTGAAGGATGGTTCAGTTGGTTTATTGTCATATGGACAGTTATTTTATTAGGACTCATGTCCATTGGTGGATATTTTATGTTCCGAAAATTCTTAAAGCGATTACCGAAAGAAGATGGTATGTCTATTTTAGATTGGGAAGAGCATTATATCGATGAAACGAGACATTTATGGAAAGCTGAGCAAAAAGCTTTATTAGAAGAGCTTGTCAGCCCTGTTCCAGAACTATTTCGCGACGTCGCTCGCTCTAAAATAGCTGGTAAAATTGGTGCACTCGCTTTAGAAGAACAAGCATCACAAATAACAGAAGATTTAATCATCAAAGGATATATTTTAGCAACTCCAAAACGGGATCATAAATTTTTAATAAAAAAATTAAAAGAAAAGCAAATTGACTATTCACGTTATCAATCGTTACTAGCCAAATGAAAAACCTCAAGAATTCTTGAGGTTTTTACGTTAATTTTATATCTTTTTCATTATAAAAATCAGATTGTTTTTTCATTTCTTTTTGCAACTTCGTAAACGAACGATACATTGCAATGCGCCAAGATATAATCATAGCAAATGCAAGTAAGAAAAACATTCCACTTAATTGTCCTACATCAACCGTCTGACTTAAATACGATTTAAACGCAATGCGAACCACAAGTAGACCGATTAAAATAAAGACAAACGCTTTAGAACGTTTTAAATAAATCTCTTGCCCACGTATTTCAAATTTTGATGTTTTAATAAGAAAAACAGAAAAAATTAACCCTACAATAATTGCTTCTAATATTTCTTGTCCTGTTAGACGAAATTCAGGGAGAAGATACATAATTGCACCCGTACTCATAAAGATTGGTGGAAGTACAATTTTTTTCAAAGTAGCTGGTTTCTTTGCTGCTTTCAAACGAATAAACATGACTCCGACAGCCATACAAACCGCCATAATACTTGATAAAAGAGCTAAATTCATTCGTACTCACCCTTTATTTTGAAAATATCGAAAATATAGTCTCATTATATGCTCTACTTTTAGTATTTCCAACATTTCTATAAAAAAAACTAAAATCCTTTAAATCCACCAAATAAATTCGAAAAGAATATAGTGATTTTTGTAAGACCATTAAAATAAAGTAATACACCCATTGCAATCATAATATAACCGCCAATTTTAACGAACGATGCACTATGCTTTTTAATCCAAGTCATTTTTGTAATAAAGAACGACAAAATAAAGAATGGAATTGCAAAACCAAGTATGTAAGCAACCATATATAACATCGCTGATTGTGGGTTTGTTGCAGCAAGTGCAATAACTGATACTAAAATCGGGCCTGTACAAGGTGTCCATCCCGCAGCAAATGCGATTCCAATTAAAGTAGAACCAAAGTAACCACTCGGTCTACTTTTAAATGTAATTTTTTTATCTTGCATTAAGAATGTTGGTTTAAACACTCCTATTATAACAAGACCAAAAGCAACAATAAAAATAGCTCCTAATTGACGAATTAGATTTTGATAATCTACAAAAAATGTCCCTACAAAGCTTGTTCCAAAACCGATTGCAATAAAAATAATCGAAAACCCAATTAAGAAAAATGCTGTATGCAACATACTCCGTTTACGAAGCATGGCATTCTCCTCTTTTAAATCAGAAATAGACATCCCTGTTATGTACGATAAAAATGCTGGATAGAGCGGTAAACAACATGGAGAAATAAATGATAAAAAACCTGCTCCAAATGCTAAAAAGATATTAATGTCTTGCATGTTACGCCTCCTCTCTTCTTATTTATTGTAGCAAAATCCACAGCGAATACCATGAAAAATTCATGAACTTACTATTATCACTATGAATATCATGAAATTCTATTCGTAGTATTGATATTTGCTTTGTTTATATAAAGTGAAACTTCCATCAGTCGGGGGTCCTACTGCCCGCGAATAGCGAGATAAATCCATTTTGATTTTTCAACATATAAGTCGCTGCTATGCATTAAATGCTCTTGCCCATCTAAAAAGAAAGAGGTTTTTCTGTCGTTTTTTAATTTAGATTTATATATTTCACTTCATTTATTATTATAAAATATTTTTTTGTAATGAAAGTTATATTCATATTCCTCTTATATTCTCAAGCAATATATCCCTCTTTTTTCATCATTATGCATAAATATCATACTTTTATTATTATTCTATAAAATGTCACACTTTTCTTTCAGTTGACCCTACATTTTTAATTTTGTATACTTCCATCTAGCTATATTTGTTCGTTTTGGAACATAGTTACTAATAAAATAGATTGGAGGAATATAGGGTGCTTCGTTATTCATTACTCGTTTTATTAGGAGCATGCAGTTACGGTATTTTAGCAATCTTTGTTAAATTTGCGTACAGTGAAGGATTTACACTAGGAGAAGTAATCGGAAGTCAATATTTGTTCGGATGGCTCATTTTACTTGCGATTACATTATTAATCTCTAGGCATCGTGTACCATTAAAGCAAATGATTATTTTATTTATCGCAGGCACATCAGCCAGCTTAACAGGTATTTTTTATTACGGTTCATTACAAACTGTACCAGCTTCTATCGCTATTGTTTTACTATTCCAATTCGTTTGGATCGGGATTATCATTGAAGCAGTTGCAACAAAAACATTCCCTTCTAGAGAGAAAATGATTTCTGTACTTTTCTTACTAGCTGGAACGTTTCTTTCAAGCGGATTACTCGAACAATCAGCAGGAAGCTTTGATATGAAAGGTATCTTCTTCGGATTATTATCAGCAATTGCATTTGCTTTTTATATTTTCGTGAGCGGAAGAGTGGCAGTAGAAGTCCCATCATTACCTCGCGGCGTGTTGCTTATGGCAGGCGCATTAACATTAGTAATGATTGCTTTCCCACCAACGTTTATATACAATGGTGCACTTACAAATGGATTATGGAAATACGGATTAGCATTAGGGACATTTAGTATTGTGATTCCCACCATTACATTTACAATTGGAATTCCCAAAATTGGCTCTGGTGTAGCGACGATTTTAGGCGCTGCTGAACTACCAGTTACAACAATTATGTCCGTACTTCTTTTAAAAGAAGCTGTAATGGCCTCACAATGGCTTGGTGTTGCTCTTATTCTTGTTGGCATTATAATTCCACAAATTGCATATAAAATGCGCGGACGTTACACAAGACAGCATACACATAAAAAAGTGGCAGCATAAAATGAAAACCGGACTTTTCTAAGAAGCCCGGTTTTCATTTTATATTAATGTTTTACATATACACAAAGCATTCATACTTTGCCTTTCACTTCATTTGAATCTACACTACTCAATTGATACACACATCGATAACATTGCCCTGTCGTCAATAAAATAACAATAAGAATTAAAATAACTGTATACAAAAAGGCATGTATCGTAATTGGTGCACTACTTATCCCTTGACAACCCGTTACTTTCAGAATAATAACAGTAAATAACTTTAAAAATAACATACCGTGAAGAAGCCCAAAAACAAGCGCTCCTCCCCCTATCATAACTTGCTCATAGCATAATATAAGCCCTATTTGCTTTCGTTTCATGCCAGTTAATCGATACGATTGTAATTCTTTTTGACGCTTTTTCATAAAACGAGCGTGTACATACAGTATGAAAAGACATGAAAAACTGAAGGTTATTGTGGATTCATAATATAAAAAATTCATTAGTAACCATTTATGCTTTATTGCCCCCACAACAGCTTCATTATATTGAATGGATACTAAAAGAAAATATACAATCACACTACAAGAAATAAAAACAAAATGTTGTAAATGTTCTATTGCATGCTCTTGTATATTTTTTCGTGCTAATTGAAATAACGACATAACAACTCCTCCGTACAACTTCCTATACCACAAATTAGTATATAAAATGATATGTGCCTTCGCATCCAACTCCAATAGGAATTATATCTAAGTCTTTAGACCTAGATTGAAAAATACATATTGTATTGAAATTAAAAACAGCGATGTTACAAAGTAACACCGCTGTTTTTATCGCATAATTTGCTTTTTCAGTTGTAAAAAGTATCGTTTTCTTAATAGTAAAAAGTAACATGTGTGAACGAATAAAAATACCCCCATAACAATAAGTGAAGAACGAAGAATCTCTGATAAAAATAATTTTTGCAATGTCATCAAAGCAACACTCGTATGCAAAACAGCTATGAGAATCGGAATAAAGAATAATACTCCCATTTGTACGGTCATAATTATTTTCAGTTCATCTCCGCCCATACCTAGTTTCATAAGCGATTGATAATATTGTTTATCCGTTTCTAAATCAGTAAATAAACGAAAATATAAAAAACTGACAGCAGATAGATAAAATATCACTCCGACAAACAAACCGATAAATAAAATAATGCTTGTCATTTGTTTAATCTCATTATAAGTTGTAATGCGTGATGAAAATTCATATTGCCCTTTTTGGTTTATTTGTTTCTCTAATTGCTCTGCTACTTGCGTCGTTTCTTCCCAGTTCTTCACTTCATACGCTGTATAACTTACTGTTTTCTGTCCCTCTGTAATCAATTGTTTCATTTCATTAGAAACAACTAAGATTTGACCTGGAAATACAGCGCCTGAAAAAATATTATGTTGCAACACATGAGAAACATGAAGTTGTGTTCCGCTTCCTTGTAACGTTACATCTGATTCTTTAGAAGTATCAATAAAATTACTTTGTCCAAAAGAAGGGACACGGGCTATTTCTTTACCTGTTAATGCCACCATTTCATAATCAAGCTGCTTTGCAAATGTATTATAATCAGCCTGACTCATAATAACCGCTGGTTGCGTCTGATTAGAAATTGCTTGAAAACTCAACTTTGCACTGACCTTTTTATAGATAATTTTTTCCTTTTGAAAAGTAGCTTCAATTTCTTTTTCGTATTGTTCTTTCTGTGCTTGATGTTCATTATAAGTCATCAAACTAAAAGCAAATGGTATGTTATTCATCGTTTCATCCTTTTGCGCTTCTAAAAAAGCAGCAAACGTTCCAATGGCACAAAAAGCAACAGTCGATACAATCGTTACCATAAAGAACATACGTGCATTATCTTTCATGCGGTAGGCTAGCATAGAAAAGGATAATAAATTTGTTTTCTTCCAATATATATGTTTCCATTGTTTTAAAAACCTTATGATAAATACACTAAGTTGTGAATATAAAAAGTAAGTACCAATAATTACAATAGTTGAAACAGGTAACAATAAAAACATGATAGTACCAGGAGTTGCTGCCATAGATAAAATATATCCAATTGCGATCAAACTTGCTGCTACTATAGATAATAGAATAGAAGCTTTCGGTTCAGGCTTGGGTTTCTTATTCCCTTTTAATAACGCGATCACTTTTTTACTTTGCACAAATAAACTTGTCATAAAAGCAACAATGAAAAACAATGTCAAAAACACAATCGCTGTTAATTTCATAGCTTGCCATGGCATATAAAACGGCAAACTCTTTAAGTTCATTACTGTACTTGCTAGCATAAAAAATAACTTTCCAAATAAACAACCGAAAGCAATACCGCTTATAAGAGCACTTATACCGACAATCATATTTTCAAAGAAAATCATCTGAATCAATTGCCGCTTTGTAATACCATGAATAACAAAAATACCAAACTCTTTATTCCTAACCTTTAAAAATGAACTAACAGAGTAAAAAATAAAGAAAAAAGAAAAGAAATAAATAATGTATTCTGCAACAAGCATTCCTTGCCGAACAGCTCCTGGAAATTCCTTACTTCCATAAATATCAGGATGATAAATAAATAAAGCATATAAAAAGAAAATCATAACTGAAAATGCACTACTTAAAAAATACGCGGCATATGCACGTATATTTCGACTAACATTTTTAAACGCGAGTTGAGAAAACGTCATCTACCTTCCCTCCCACGTTTTTTATTTTTATAAACATATGTATCATCATGAGCATGACATCTCCTTATTCTTTCTTCTCTTTCACTATAATAAAAAAAGAATGAGGAAAACATCGAACTTCCTTACATACCTCAGTACATTCTTACAGTTTTGTCATTTTTCTCGTCATTTTATAAAGTGAAACTTCCATCGGAGTGCCTTTTCTCCGAGGGAAAGCTCTCACCAATCGGGCTCTTACGGGCAGTTTTCCTTCCCGTTCTTCCCTAGCCTTACTGCTCGTTAGTGCGGGATAAATTCATTCTCCTTGCTTTCGCTATTTTCAAAAACTCTTGTAATTCTGGGCTTGTACTTGCTTTTCGATACGCAACCGCTAGTTCCGCCACAAAATTAGAATCACGTATTTCTTTATATACAACCTCTGATTGGTATAATTTATTTGCAGACACTGGTATTACCGTTATCCCAATTCCAGCAGCAACAAGTCCTACAACGGTTTGATATTCTGTCGCCTCTTGTACAATTTGCGGACTAAACCCTGCATCACGGCATAAAGAGAGAATATTATCATATAATGTTGGCCAAACATTTCGTGAAATGAAAACAAAAGGCTCCTTTTGCAAATCTTCAATATATATTTCTTGTTTATTCGCAAGCGGATGCGCCTTCGGTAAACAAAGTGTACAAGAAAGATGATGAACTGTTTCCAATTGTAATAACTGACTTGTAATAGGTGGCCGCAACAATCCGACATCAATTCGATTATCGTGAAGTGCATCTACTTGTTCTGGTGTCGATAATTCATGAAGTACAACAGATACATTCGGAAATTTCTTTCGATATTCTCGAACAATCGGCGGCAAAATATCATACATTGCTGAACCAACAAAGCCAATAGACAGTGATCCGATTTCTCCTCTTTGTGCTCGCTGGGCAACTTCGACTGCCTTATCAATTTGTATAAATGCTTTTTTCACTTCTTTTAAAAACAGCTCTCCTGCTTCTGTTAACTCTACTCTTCGTTTCGTTCTTGAAAATAGTGTAACTCCCATTTCTTGTTCTAATTGTTGAATTTGTTGACTAAGCGGTGGCTGCGTCATCTGTAAGCGAGCTGCTGCTCTTCCAAAATGAAGCTCTTCTGCTACAACAATAAAGTATTGTAAATGCCGTAATTCCATATAAAACACCCTTTTTTACTAATATATATAATAAATTAATACCATAAGAATTATATATTAGACAAATATTTTTAAAAAGCCCTCACTGATGGAAAGCTCTCACCAATCGGGCTTTTACGAGATAAAAAAAACGTATACAAGGGAGTCCTAATATACGTTTTCTTTTATTCCCTTCAATATTCAATTATCTCTCCATATACATTTTCGTATTTCTCGCCTCAATCATTTCCTAGCATATACACAACTGACACAACAACTCATAATCTTCCGGAAATGAAAGAGGAATATTTTCAAGTTCTTGAAGTGGCTTCCACTCGATCTTATAAATCAATCCATCTGGATCTTGAATTTTTCTTTCGCCCCCTACTATTTTCACAACATAATAATGTACTTGTACAGGAATATCGAATGTAACACCTATCTTTTCATGTACTTTCTCAATAACTTCAACACGATACCCTGTTTCTTCCCATACTTCACGTATGCAACACTCTTCTAATGTTTCTCCTTTTTCTAGGCCACCTGAAGGTACAGACCAACGTTTTTCTTCTTCTGGCTTTCCTTGTAATACCATTAATACTTCATTATTATCATTCATACAAATGGCTGCTGCTCCAATCCAACGCTTCATCCTCTATCCCTCCCATACATATTATTCTGTCTTTCACCTAATTTTCCCTCGAAAAAAGAGGAAGAAGCTTATAATTTATCGAATACTTTTAGCAACTTCAAAGACAGCGCATTCCTAAAAAACAGAAAGGAAGGATTCTGTGAAAGTTTCTAAGTATGTTGTGGATTGTGTGTTTTGTGAGGAAAATCGAGGAACACGACAAACATTAGTAACTGTTGCTGCTTCTTCTAACACATTGGCAGTTCAAAAAATAACTGAGGAATGTCAGCGCCGTTTTGGAAAAGCATTATTATTGAAAACAGAGATTATAAAAGAGGACATCATTGCAGAAAAAAAAGAAAGCTGACCAAAATGGCCAGCTTTCTTTTTTCCGATTGTAAACGGAAGAAACATTTATGTTTTCTCCGTACACATTATCACATGAAGATTAGGGGCATCCTCTAGGAAATCGGGATTTTTTCCATTATGTACGTTCCATAATGGATATCGAACAATATTTTCCGTACAGGAAAAGAAATCAATCGAGTTCGCATTTTTAAAAAAGGGATAGGGATATTACCGGTAATACATCAAACATTCAAATGTTACATTTATTATAGTATAGTAATCTTCTTTATATGTGAAATATGTATTACATATATAATTAATATGTAATACATATTAATCTCTTATTTCATCTTTCTATCTTGTACATTTCTAAACAATAATAGAGCTAAAATTGCACCTATTAGTGCTAAAGTCATATCCCACTGTGTATCCCACAGATCTCCTTGCGTACCCAAAAAAGCATTTGCTGCCGTTCCTGTCAATTTGGCAACTAAAAATTCAAGCAATTCATATAGCGCACTAAATGCTAGACACACAGCAATTACAAGGATTGATAACCATCCCCTTTTTTGAATTTCTACCACTCTGATGAGAACCTCACGTGTGATAAGAGCAGGAACGAAGCCTTGCGCAAAATGACCTACGCGGTCATAATAATTTCTTTCTAAATGAAACGTATCACGCAACCAATTAAAGAGAGGTACTTCCGCATATGTATAATGTCCACCAATAAGTAATATAAGCATATGGAGCCAAATCCAAACATACGTAAACGTCGTAAATCGAAAACGATGATATGTCGCCGCTAAAATCAATACAAGAATAATAGCCGGTAATACTTCTAGCCACCATGTAAACAAATCTTTCGGCTGTATTCCTGAGATAAATAAAGCGATCCAAAAACTAATAAATAATAACATATGTGAACGATATATCGTCAAATTCTCCTCCTCCTATAATTAAGTTGTTTATACCATATTTCAACCCATCCAAAGAATATGCGTTCGATTAAAATACAAATTACAACATTTCATACAATCCTTATTGTTAAGTAATGAATGAACAAAAAACAAATATTTAAGTCCTATTAAACATAATATAAAAACTTTCTAGAGATCCAGTATTAAATTCTGTATGCTCATTTTAAAAAAATAAAGCCTTCAAAACCTTGTTCTTACAAGGCTTTCTGAAGGCTTCCTTTATTCTGCAACAAATACATATTGTAATATAACCCCTGTTGCGTCAACAATTCTTGATGTGTTCCTCTCTCAACAATTTGACCATCATGCATCACGAAGATTTGGTCAGCATCTTGAATTGTCGATAAACGATGTGCAATCGCAATGGTTGTTCTCCCTTTTCGCATACGTTGCAATGCCGTTTGAATTGCTTCTTCTGTTTCTGTATCGATGTTCGCTGTTGCCTCATCCAGCACTAATACTTTCGGATTTGTAGCAACAGTTCTCGCAAATGCTACAAGCTGTCTTTGACCGCTCGAAAACGCCGCTCCTCTTTCAACTACCTCTGTATCATATTGATCTGATAGCTGTTCGATAAATGTATTTGCTTGCACAAATTTTGCAGATTCTTCCACTTCTTCATCCGTAATACTTTCATCATACATGCGAATGTTTTGTTTAACTGTTCCAGCAAATAAGAAAGCATCTTGTAATACAAGACCGATACGTTTTCGTATTTCCATCTCTTGAAAGTTTTCTAACCCAACCCCATCAATTACAATTTCCCCTTGATTAACATGATAAAAACGCATCAATAAGTTCATAATTGTACTTTTCCCACTACCTGTATGCCCAACAAAAGCAACAGTTTGCCCCGGTTTTACATGAAAAGATACATTTTTCAGTACGTCACGTTTTCCATCATAAGAGAACGTAACATTTTTAAACTCAATTTCCCCTTCTGTCATGAAAGGAGTTTCATTCCCTTGTTGCACTGGTGCTAAATCTTTTTCATCCATTAAAAGAAACACACGCGATGATGACACAACTGCTTGCTGGAAAAAAGACAATTTCATCATCATTTCGTTTACTGGATCAAAGAAACGATGAATGTAGTTAACAAAGGCATATAATACACCAACTTCAACAGGACTATGCATTGCATCAATTCCAAACAACGTCAACACCAATACAATTGCCAAAGTATGAACAAGATCAGTCGCTGGACGTAAAAGCAGTGCATCTAATTTCAAATTGCGGCGTCCTGCTCCGTAGTGTTTTTCATTTACTTCTTCAAATTCTTTACGCATCCGTTTTTCTTGGCGGAGTACTTGAATAATGTTCATACCTTGAATAGATTCATTCAATTTTGCGTTTAATATACTTAATTGATTGCGCAGTTCTAAATAAAAGACCGAACTCTTGCGACGATAAAAAGCCATAATCGTAATCATAGTTGGAATAAGAAGTAATGAAAATAAGGCAAGTTTCACATTAAGTAGAAACATAGATATTAAAATACCGATTAAAAACACAATATTTTTTACAAAAGTAGATAATACACTTACAAAAAAATCTTTAATCGCCTCCGTATCGTTCGTTATCCGAGAAACGAGCGTTCCAATTGGTGTACGATCAAAGAAGCTAAGCGATAAACTTTGTACATGTTCATATACTTCTACACGCATATCTTGCACAATTTTGAAGGCAATGTTTTGGAAATATAATAAATTCAAATACGTAAAGAACACTTTTAATAAATGAAAGACTATATACACAACAAATAACGTCACTAATACATTTTGCTCAAAATTCTTCGGAACTAAATGCTCATCAATAAATTTCTTAATTAAAAAAGGGCCCATCATTTCCGCTATAGTTGCACCAACTAAAAATAAAAACGCTAGCGTCAGCAGTTTCTTATATGGCTTCATATAGGATAATAGACGCCATAGGTCACTTCGCTTTTTCTCGTTCATTATACCCCTCCTTTCTCAACTAGTGCTTCTAATTGTTGACTTTCATACATGTCTTTATACCAGCCGTCTTGTTGCATCAAACTTTCGTGCGTTCCACGCTGTACAATCTTCCCATCGTCAATAACGAGAATTAAATTTGCATGTTGAATAGCACTTAGGCGGTGCGCTGTAATAATAGTCGTTTTATTTTCACGTTCACGCTTTAATGCCGCTAAAATCGTTTCTTCTGTTTTTGCATCTACTGCTGATAAACAGTCATCTAAAATTAAAATTTCAGCATTTGTTAATAATGCACGCGCAATCGAAATACGCTGTTTTTGGCCACCTGATAAAGAAACGCCGCGTTCACCAACCACTGTTTCATATCCTTCTGGGAATTTCGTAATGTCCTCATGAATACATGCAATAGTAGCTGCGTGTGCAATATCTTTATATGTGGCATCCGGTTTTCCAAATGCGATATTTTCTCCTACATTTGCAGAGAATAAGAAATGGTCTTGTGGTACATACGAAATAGCGGAACGAATGGCATGTAACGTCATATCTCGAATATCAGTTTCGCCAACTCGTACCCCTCCATCAAAATGATCATATTCTCGAATTAAACACTTTAATAATGTTGTTTTTCCTGCACCGGTACGCCCTACAATCCCTAAAGTTTCCCCTTTTTGTAAAGAAAAATGAATATCTTGTAGATTTATCACTTCATTTTTCTTATACGAGAATGTATCAATATCAAACTTGATATTACCACTTGCTACTTCTTTACTTGCCCCTTCTCTATCCACAACATCCGATACTTGCATGAATAATTTTTGAATACGATCATAAGAAGCACGTCCACGCTCCATAATATTAAATAGCCAACCAAACGCTAACATCGGCCATACGAGCGTCCCTAAATAAGAAGTAAACGTAATAAGTTCTCCTATCGTAAGCTCACCACGAACAACCAATACAGAACCATAACACACTGCAATTAAGAAAGAAAAACCTACAATTAAAGAAATTGTTGGGTCAAATAATGAATCAATGCGAGCAACAAGAATATTTTTCTGTACTACATCTTCCGATTTATCACGAAATGCTTGTAAATCTTCTTTTTCTTGACCAAGTGAACGAATTACCTTCATTCCACTCATACTTTCCTGAACTTTATCATTGATTTCTGAAAAAGCCTGCTGCGCTTTATGAAAACGACGATGTAACAACGTTCCATAATAGTTTGTCGCAACCGCTACGATTGGCATTGGAATTAAACTGATTAATGTTAACTTCCAACTAATCGTAAACCCCATCGCAACAAGAACACATCCGCCCACCGCTAATGAGTCTACAAGCGTTAACACCCCAGAGCCAGCTGTTTGCTGAACTGCTTGAATATCATTTGTTGCGTGTGCCATTAAATCACCAGTACGATGCTGTTGGTAGAATGATGGGCTCATATTAGTAAAGTGCTTATACAGTTTTTGACGTAATTGACGAGCCAACTTTAAAGAAGAGCCGAAAATCATTATGCGCCACACATAACGCAAAATATACATCGTCACCCCGGCACCAACTAAAATCCCTGCCCATTGTAATAGCTTCTTAGCTGTTAATGAATGATTGCTAATTTCATCAACAACAATGCCGATCACTTTTGGTGGCACAAGTTCAAGAAGAGCAACGCCAAACAATAAAAAAACACCAGATATGTACGCTCGTTTCTCTTGTTTAAAAAACCACGCCAAGTCTAAAAAAACTTTCATTATATACCTCCTATCCCAAATGAGCGATGTTTTCAGTTTATCAAAATTACTGAATTTTTTAAAGTTTAAAACATTTATAGGAAACAAAATAAAAAGGCACTCGAATAGGAGTGCCCTTTGTAGCGCTTATTTTAGTTGTTGTTTATTCATTGCGCTCATCATTTGATTGATTTTCTTTTGGGATGGTTTTTGTCCCATTTGCATCATCATCATTTTTAACATTTGTTCATTAATTGGTGGATTTTTTTGTAAATAGTTCATCATATATTTGCGTGCGATGAAAAACCCTAACGCAACGCCTGCTACTAGTGCTAATACGCCCACTAGAACAACTACCCAAATTGACATATATTTTCCTCCTTCATGTTGTCTACCTTACAGTGTACTAAAACCTTTTCAATAAGACAAGATTGTATTCGACATTTTTTATATATAAGTACGCACTTGTTTGAGAGGATTTAACCATCCGTATTGTTGACTCTCATAATCCATCGCAAGAAATGTTAATTCACACTTTCTAAGTACTTCAAAAATGGCTGTTTCCATTTCAACATTTTTAGAAGTATGCATTCGAATATATTGCGGTTTAATACTCACTTCTCCATACACATTTTCATTGGATATAATATGCATATGCTCATTTCTTTCATATTTCCCGTATGTTCGCAGTACCTGTTCCATTTTATGATGTAATTTCATTACTTGTAAGGGCAACGTAATATACTTTATTTGTTTATACAACACTTTCTTTTCTGAAAGGGAACGAGACTGTGCAAAACTAGCAAACAAATCAAACAATAAAAACTCACGACCGAAATATGACTTCGTAACATCTTCTTGAATTAAGTACAGTTCATACGTTCTCATATTTTCCCTCCCGCATTGGACAACTTCATTTCTTTTCATTATATAGAAACAAATATGCAATGATTGTCTGACTGCGGAGAAAGAAAAAACTTTTTCTGTCGAATAAAGTGACACTTCCATCAATGGAGATTTCCCCCTCCACTGATAAAAAATTCTCATCAATTAGAGTCTTATTGCTCCTAAGCAACGGAATAAACTCTTTTATATAGAAAAATCTCTCCATGCCGGAGAGATTTTTCTAAAATCATTAAAGCATTTCTTTTACTTTGCGAACAACGTTTTCTACAGTGAATCCGTATTCTTCCATAATCTTTTCACCAGGAGCAGAAGCACCGAATGTATCGATACCTAGTACATCTCCTTCAAGACCAACGTAACGATGCCATCCGAAAGTAGCACCCATTTCAATTGCGAAACGTTTTGTTACTGCTTTTGGTAATACAGATTCTTTATATTCAGCAGATTGTGCTTCAAAGCGGTCCATAGACGGCATGCTGACAACAGCTGCGTCAACACCGTCTTGTGCTAATGCTGTTTGTGCTTCAATTGCTAAGCTTACTTCAGATCCAGTTGCAAGTAAGATTACATCAGCAGTTTCTTTTTTGCTTGCAGAAATTACGTATGCACCTTTTGCAACTTTTTCATACGTATCGTCTTTAGCACCTTCTAATGTTGGAAGATCTTGACGAGTTAAGATTAATGCTGTTGGTGTTTTTGTAGATTCTAACGCTAGCTTCCAAGCTGCAACAGATTCATTACCATCAGCAGGACGTAGAACAGATACGTTTGGCATTGCACGAAGAGCTGCAAGCTGTTCGACTGGCTCATGCGTTGGTCCATCTTCCCCAACTGCGATACTATCATGTGTGAACACATATGTTACTGGCAGTTGCATTAACGCAGCAAGACGAATTGCCGGACGTAAGTAGTCAGAGAATACGAAGAACGTACCACCGTAAGTTTTTAAACCGCCATGAAGTGCGATACCATTCATTGCTGCACCCATTGCGAACTCACGTACACCGTACCAAATATTTTTACCGCTGTAGTCTTCTCTTGTGAAGTCTTTTTCTTTGTTCATGTATGTTTTGTTAGAACCAGCAAGGTCTGCAGATCCACCAAAGAATGATGGTACAGATTCAGCAATTGCATTAATAATTTGTCCTGAAGATGAACGAGTTGCTGTTTTTGAACCCATTTCGTATGTTGGTAAGTTCTTATCCCAACCTTCTGGAAGAAGACCTTTCATTGCTGTTTGTAATTCAGCTGCTAATTCTGGATATGCTTTTGCGTATCCATCAAGCATTGCATTCCACTCAGCTTCTGCCGTCTGTCCAGCATCTTGTACTGTTTTACGGAAGTTTTCATATACTTCTTCTGGTACATAGAAATCTTGTTCAAATGCCCAAGTATATGCTTCTTTTGTTAATTTCGTTTCTTCTACGCCTAGTGGAGAACCGTGTGAAGCTGATTTTCCAGATTTGTTTGGTGAACCGAATCCAATTGTTGTTCTTACTTCGATTAATGTTGGACGTTTTTCGTCAGCTTTTGCTTCTTCAAGCGCTTTCGTAATCGCTCCGATATCGTTCCCATCTTCAACACGAATTACTTGCCAGCCGTATGCTTTATAGCGATCCTCTACGCTTTCAGAGAAAGAACGATTTAAATCGCCATCTAATGAAATATCGTTAGAATCATATAACACAACAAGACGACCTAATCCTAAATGAGCCGCTAATGAAGATGCTTCAGCAGAAACGCCTTCCATTAAGTCTCCATCACCGCAAATTGCGTATGTATAATGGTCAACAACGTTATACTCATCACGATTGTACTTCCCTGCTAAATGTCTTTCAGCCATTGCCATACCAACAGCTGTTGCGATACCTTGTCCAAGTGGACCTGTTGTTGCATCTACACCTGCTGTGTGACCGAACTCAGGATGACCTGGTGTTTTACTTCCCCATTGGCGGAAATTCTTTAAATCATCCATTGTTACATCATAACCAGATAGATGAAGTAAGCTGTATAGTAACATTGAACCATGACCTGCAGATAATACGAAACGATCACGGTTAAACCACGTTGGGTTATTTGGATTATGTTTCATAAATTGCGTCCATACTGTATACGCCATTGGTGCTGCACCCATTGGCATTCCTGGGTGACCAGAGTTTGCTTTTTCAATCGCATCAATGGATAGTGTGCGAATCGTGTTGATAGAAAGTTGTTCGATTGAATGTGACATGCTATTCTTCCCTTCGTTTATAGTAGTAAACGTTTTCGTTTTACACATCTATATGATATCTTTCCTTGCAAGATTATACAACATGTACGGACAAATATGTTGATGTTTTTTCGGATTTGTTCAAAAAACGTACTAAAATTCATGATATATATATCAGCTATACTCTTATGTCCAAACCTTTCTTATACCCTTGGATTCTTTCTTGTCATTAATCAATAATTACATACTACCCCTCATTATCTTTAAACATTGCATTCGAAATGATACACGTATTTTTCCGCATTTTTTATTTATAATTTAAAATATCGTATTTTGTTTACAACTGATAACCATACTTTCAAACACTTTCTAATATAAAAGCCACTTTTTTCTTATTTCACAAACAAAGGATCCTATCCCCCAAAATGGAGAATAGGACCTTTAAAATTGTAAATATACATTTTACTTCTTATTACGATCTGCATACACTGCCATCGCATCACGCATAAACTCCGCCAAGCCTTCACCGAATTGATCAATATTTCTTGTAAAACGTTCATCATCGACATACATTTGCCCTAGACCTTTAAATGCATCCAATGAATAATGACCAAAGTTCTGCAAATAATCATACCATTCTTTAATTGCTTTTTGAGCCTGCTCTGATTCAGGTGAGTCATTACGAAGTACCGCAAGCTTCCTATAGATTGCATTATATTCTTCTTGTTTTTCTCTCGTCATGTTTGCTGCTGTTTTATTTGCTTTGTCAACAGCTTCATTTCCCCATTTTTCACGTGCTTCTTGCTCATATGGGTTTTGACTAAAATCAAACCCTTCAAATTTTTCTTTGTTTGTCATTTGAATTTCTCCTCTCGAATGTTGAATCGTCTTATCAATCGTCGCAATCACTTTATCTAGTCTAGAGCGCTTCTCAAGCAGCATTTTACGGTGCAAAACAAGTGCCTCTTCTCGATTAAATGAAGGATTATTGATAATTTCTTTAATTTTCTTTAAAGGGAAGCCCAGTTCTTTGAAAAACAAGATTTGTTGCAATGTCTCCAAATTATCGTTGGAATAAAGGCGATAACCAGATTCGGTAGTCTCCTCCGGGGTTAATAACCCAATTTCATCATAATGATGCAGTGTGCGCACACTAATACCAACTAAATCTGCTACTTCTTTCACTTTCATTGTCATCACTTTGCCCTCCCTCATTCCCTACAATAAAGTATAACGTAGCGTTAGGGTCAATAGAAAAATATATAAAAAACACCTTCTATTCATTCACATGAAATAGAAGGTGTTTTTCAATGGACTACCAATCTCCCACATTTGCAATCCTACTAATGGAAGCTGAACTTTATACAATCCGTTTTCGAATTGAGCTAGAAATGAAATCAATGACAATTACCATTATAATAATCCCTAGCAAAATAATTCCTACACGAGGCCAATTTCTAGAGCTCAATGCAAAAATTAATGGTGTCCCAATTCCGCCTGCACCAACCATACCTAAAATAGAGGCAGAGCGGACGTTAATTTCAAAGCGATATAGCGTATACGATAAAAAGTCGGGTAATACTTGTGGTAATACAGCATACCAAAGCACCTGAAAACGATTTGCTCCAGTAGCTACTAATGCTTCTGTAGGCCCTTTATCGATATTCTCAATACCTTCGGAATATAATTTCCCAAGCATTCCTATTGAATGTAATCCTAACGCTAGCACCCCCGCAAAAGAACCTGGGCCGACCGCTTTTATAAAAAGAAGCGCCATGACCAATTCAGGGAATGTTCGAATAAAACTTAATACAAATTTCCCTGAGCCGGAAGTCACTTTTCCTGTACTCATATTCGTTGCTGCCCAAAAAGCAAACGGCACACAAAGGAAAGCAGATATAAATGTTCCTAACACAGCGATCGCTAGCGTATCAACAAGCCCGTGCAGCAAATCCTCTCCGTCTGGCAAAGAGACATAATCCCAATCAGGATTGATTATCCCCGTCATGATTGCTTTTGTAATTTGACCAGCAGTTTCTTTTATCCCCTCCATTGGAACACCTGAAAATGCCCATATGTATATCATCGCTAACGCACCTATGATGATCCAGCGATATAAACTTAGTTTCTTTGGCTTTGGCATTACTTGTATCGCCCTACTCATAATAATTTCTCCCGTAACACTGTACTTATATAGTCAATGATTAATACAACAATCAGTGTATAAATAATAATAGAAGCAGTTTGTTGATATTGTAAAAAACCGAGTGTTCGGTCGTAATATAAACCAATTCCTCCAGCACCAACTAAACCTAAAACGGCTGCTGCTCTTACGTTAACTTCAAATGTATACAACACGTAAGAAACGAAATGAGCTGCTACTTGCGGAATAACCGCATAAACAATCCATTGTACTTTATTCGCCCCCACTGCCGTCATTGCTTCTAGTGGGCCTTGATCAATCGATTCAATCGATTCGTACAACAATTTCGCGACAATTCCAACAGAAAAAAAAGTAAGAGCCAAAATACCTGGAAGCGGTCCAATACCAAAAATCGCAACAAAAATTGCCGCGAGTAGCAAATCGGGTATCGTCCGAATCAAATTTAAAAGAAACCGAACTGGTCCATATAAAAAAACAGATGAAAATACGTTACTCGCTGCCAGTAAAGCAAGCGGAACAGCAAGGATTGCACCTAAAGTTGTTCCGATAATTGCCATTCGAATCGTATCTAACATGGCAGATGTAATCGTGCTGAAATAACTCCAGTCTGGTGGTACCATTTCTTTCAGTAAATCCATCATATTCGGAAAACCGCTTACAAGCTTCGAAAAAGACGCCTCAACTTGCACACTACTTCCCCAGAACAATAGCATCAAAAGAACAAAGGTCAACATATGTTTCAATTTACTTGGGGGCTTTGGGATTGTTTGGGCTTTTATTGTCACATCATTCATTTTGCTGCCACTCCTAAAAACTCTTCTTCTTGTAAAGAACGACCATAAATCTCTGCAAATTTCTCATCCGTTGCTTCTTCTACCGGGCCATCGAAAACGATCTCACCTGCATGTAACCCAATAATACGAGTTGCATAATCTCTTGCTAAATCGATAGAATGTAAGTTTACAATCGTTGTAATCCCGAACTCTTGATTAATGTTCTTCAAGTCATCCATCACCTGTTTCGTCGTGAGTGGATCCAAAGAAGCAACCGGTTCATCAGCTAAAATAATTTTGGCTTCTTGTGCTAATGCCCTAGCAATAGAAACACGCTGCTGTTGTCCACCAGATAGCTCATCAGCTCGTGAATATGCTTTTTCTAAAATATTGACACGGTCTAATGCACGGAATGCTAGCTCCACATCTTCTTTTGGAAAACGTCCAAATATTGTCCGAAGTGTCGAGTGATATCCAACACGTCCAGCTAATACATTTTTTAACACAGTAGACCGCTTCACAAGATTAAAACTTTGGAAGATCATTCCGATGTCCCGGCGAAGATGGCGCAACTCTTTTCCTTTCGCTGCTGTAATTGACTGTCCATCAATTAAAATTTCTCCATCTGTAATTTCGTGAAGACGATTAATAGAGCGAAGTAACGTCGACTTCCCTGCACCAGATAACCCAACAGTAACAACAAATTCCCCTCTATATATCTTAATATTGATATTTTTTAATCCTTTTGTACCATTGGAATATACTTTAGAAACATTGTGAAACTCTATCACAAACCTTACCTACTTTCTCAATGTTATAGAAGAAAAAACTGAAAAACGGCTAACTAGCAGAAAGTGAAAATCATTTCAGCTAGCTCGCCATCTTCAGCCATCATTTCAAAACGACCAGTCGATTACTGCGTTTTTACTTTCTTTCCGTAATCACGAACAATATCAAATTTGCTATCATCAGACTTTACATACCCTTCATGTGAGTATACTTCTTTGATGATTTTATGACCTTCTTCACTCTTTCCAATTTCAATAAACGCATCTTGTAGCTTTTTCACCCAATCAGCATCCATATCAGATCGTACAGAAATTGTATCGTTCGGAATTTTCTCTGTGAACTTTACAACTTTCGTTTGATCAAATACATTTGGATAATCTTTTTTTACAATGTTACGAGCATCTTGGAACACAACTGCCGCATCCACATCACCATTAAGAAGAGCGATAATAGATTGGTCATGACCCTTTAATGTTACAGGTTTCACATCTTTTAATGGATCAATTCCCTCTTTCATTAAAAGCGCCGCAGGCCATACATATCCAGCAGAAGATGTCACATCTTGATAACCAATCTTTTTATCTTTTAAATCTTTAATACTATTAATGTTCGAATCTTTCTTTACAACAAACTCAGACTTATAATAATCTACCAAGTCCTTTGTTGGTTGCCCTGTTGCATCATCGACCCCAAATCGTTGTGCTTGCAATATCACATTTGCTGCTTTCTTTTCATGAGCTAGCACATATGCAGTTGGAGGTAAAAAGCCTACATCCACTTGCTTAGATGCCATCGCTTCTACAATTGTGTTGTAATTCGTTGAAACGCTAACTTTCACAGGAATATTGAGTTTATCGCTTAATAATTTTTCTAACGGTTTTGCTTTTGCTTCTAACGTATCAGCATTTTGTGAAGGAACAAATTGAACATTTAATGTTTTAGGAACATACCCTTTTTTCGTATCTTCACTTTTACTTGCACTCGATTCCTTTGTCCCACAACCACTTAATAGACCGACTGCTAATACAACTGTTGCACCCATTGCGAAAAATTTCTTAAACATGTCAAATCCTCCAATTTTCTAAATTATAAACATTTTTTGTAAACATTTAGAAATATAGCACATTATTTCTTACATTGACTTTAATTTACAGAAACTTTACACTTTTAAAACATTCGGAAAATATTTTATTAAGATTATTTGTTATGATTTATCATAAGATAACAATAAAGAAGGTTGATACTATTGAATCCAAATAATGTCGTAAATATAAATATTTTGCTAACAAGTGATGTACATGGTACGGTTTATCCTATTCACTATCAAAATAACGAAAAAGCAGAATTAGGATTAGCAAAACTCACAACACGTATTGGGCAAGAACGTATTCAAAATGAACATGTAATCTTGATCGATAACGGTGATTTCATACAAGGAACTCCGTTTACTTATTACTACGCCAAATATATGCAACATGAAAAGCACCCAATGTCCATCATCGCCAATCATATCGGCTATGATGCAGCAATTATTGGAAATCATGAATTCAACTATGGAATGGACGTATTAAACAAAGCAATTACAAATGCAAAGATGCCCTATTTGGCTGCTAATATTTTAGATAAAAAAACAATGGAGCCCTACTTTGGAAAACCCTATATCATTAAACATATACATCCTAATATAAAAATTGCGATACTAGGGGTTACAACTCACTACATACCAAACTGGGAACAGCCGCAGCATATTGAAAATCTAACTTTTGAAGATGCATTACAATCAACAAAAAAGTGGGTTTCTTATATTCGGAAACAGGAACAACCGCATTTACTTATTGTGTCATATCACGGAGGGTTTGAACGAGATTTACATACAGGAGAGCCAACAGAAGTTTTAACTGGAGAAAATCAAGGATATGCAATATGTCAAGAAGTAGAAGGAATCGATGTATTGTTAACAGGACACCAACATCGCTATATTGTTGATACAAAGATAAATGGTGTAACCGTCTTACAGGCGGGCAGCAATGGAAAATCATTAGGAAAAGTACACGTCTCCTTAAAAAAGGATACTACTGGGTGGATTGTTGAGGAGTGTTATTCTGAATTGTTATCTGCAGAAAATGTTCCAACAGATAAAATGGTACTTTCGCTGGCATCTACATACGAAAAACAAACTCAGCGTTGGTTAGATCAGCCAATTGGTACTATTATTGGTGATATGCTGATTCGAGATGCGATGCAAACCCGTTTACAAGATCACCCCTTCATCGAGTTTATAAATAAAGTACAGATGGATGTAGCTGGAGTGAATATTTCTTGTACAAGCCTGTTTCATAATGAATCTTCCGGCTTTCCAAACCGCATTACAATGAGGGATATCGTTTCGAATTATATTTATCCCAATACGTTAAAGGTCGTTCGTGTTACAGGAAAAGATATAAAAGAGGCTCTTGAACTATCTTCTGAATATTTCTCATTAGATACAGATGGAAATATCATTGTAAACCCTGCATATATCGAACCAAAACCACAGCATTATAATTACGATATGTGGGAAGGAATTTCATACATATTAAACATTTCAAAACCAGTTGGGGAAAGGGTTGTTTCCTTACAATATGAGGGATCTCCGATTCAATTTCATCAAGAATACGATGTGGTCATGAATAACTATCGTGCAAGTGGCGGCGGAAATTATTTCATGTATCAAAATAAGCCCATTATAAAAGATATACCAATTGATATGTCTGAGCTCATTGCGAATTACATATTAGAACGAAAAATGATCGAAGCGACGACTAATTATAATTGGAAAGTGATCAAATAACAATTTTTTATCAAACTCAAAAAAGATGGGCTACGCCCATCTTTTTAATTTAACTTTGCACGATCTTGCTTTTTTAATTCTTTTAATTTCTTCGGTGTAACATCTTTGCCATCTTCGTTAACGACTTTGATTGCTTTCAATTCGTTTAACATATTTTGGCGAAATCCTTTTAAATATTGTTCGCGGAGCGATTGACGCTCACGTTGCTCTTCTTCAGTTAAACCTTCTGTTTTTGCTTTTTTCGCTAAGAAATTAATGCGTTCAATGAGTTCGTGACTTAGCATCTCGAATCCCCTTTCTACTAAAAACTGATTATTATCATACAATAGTTACTCTTGTTTATCAAGCAATTGCTTCGTATACTCTACATATCGGCGATGTACAGTCGCTTTTGATACTTCATGACCAAAACCACGGAGCGTTGCCGCAATTTCTTCAAATGTTAATTCATTGCGGCGCAGACGAACAATCTCTTCAATAGGCACTTCTTTTTTCTCCCGACCGGTACTTAAATGACGGTTCTTTAAATTTTTCTCTGGACGAAATCCATTCTCTACGGCTCGCTTCATTCCACGTTTAATCTTTAAATTATGAATCTTTCTCTGGTATTCTTCTACGATACCAATAATATCAAGTACCATTGAATCTGAGTCAGAAAGCTGTAATTCACCATTATGCGCATGGGTATATACTTTTACTCCTTCTTTATGTAAACAATGCATTAAGGCAATTTTCGCATTCCCTCTCCCAAGACGTGTTTCATCTTGAATGAGAAGCACATCAACATGTTCATCACGAATAGTATCTAACACTTCTAAAATACCATCTCGTTCTATACTATACCCACTCGCTTTCTCTTCTACTACCCTTACAATATTCATTTGATACTGCTTAGCTAAATGCAATAATTCATCTTTTTGGCGTGCTAATGATGTTTCCTGCGCTTCTTTCGTCGTGCTCACACGTGCATAAATAATCGCATTCATTTCATACCCTCTTCTCTATCTCACTTTTCACATCATAGTGTATCACAAACTAAGCATTTGTTCGAACTTATGTTTGTAGAATATTTTTTCGCATGTTATAATACAAGTAAGAAAATTTAAAGAAAACGAGGTGTGAAAAACATGGAAAAGTTAACGAAACGACAGCAAGACATTCTCGACTTCATTAAACAAAAAGTACAAGAAAAAGGTTATCCGCCTTCCGTACGTGAAATCGGTCAAGCGGTCGGTCTTGCTTCTAGCTCTACTGTGCACGGACATTTATCTCGATTAGAGGAAAAAGGATACATTCGCCGCGACCCAACAAAACCGAGAGCTATTGAAATTTTAGGAAACGATAGCATCGAAACGGATACACAACCAGTCGTTCACGTACCGATTGTCGGAAAAGTTACAGCTGGTTCACCAATTACAGCAGTTGAAAGTGTAGAAGAACATTTCCCACTTCCGGCAAACCTCGTTTCGGGCTCAGATCAAGTATTTATGTTACGCATTTCTGGAGACAGTATGATTGAAGCTGGTATTTTTGACGGAGACTTAGTTGTTGTTCGCCAACAGCAATCTGCTTACAATGGTGAGATCGTTGTCGCTTTAACAGAAGATAACGAAGCTACGGTAAAACGTTTTTACAAAGAAAAAGATCACTTCCGTTTGCAGCCAGAAAACTCTTCTTTAGAGCCTATTATTTTAGATAACGTTTCTGTTATTGGAAAAGTCATCGGTGTCTATCGTCATTTACATTAAAAACAGACCAGCTAAGCTGGTCTGTTTTTAATCCGCCTCGATTTTTACAGATCCTGCTGCTGTTTCCCCGCTAATCTGTACATTTCCGTTCCCTAAAGTAACTTCTTTATTTTCTTTCCCGAAAATCTTTACATTTCCTGCATGAGAAGAACCCTTTACAACGGCATCTTTCGGTACTTCCAGAAGTTGAATATCGACATCTCCTGCTGCTGACTCCGCATCAATACTATATTGCGGGTTGTGCTGCGTTACTTCTATTCTTCCTGCTGCTGTCTCTGCACGTACTTTCCCTTCTACTTTATGAAGAACAATCTTTCCCGCACTAGATGAAGCTTTTATCTTCTGCGCTTTCATTTGCTTCATTTCTACATTCCCTGCTGCTGTATGTGCAGATATATCTTCACTTTGAATATCTTGTACTTGGATCTTTCCTGCTCCTGTCTCTGATTCAATTTTATTGTACACGCGTTCAGGTACAATAACTGTTAAGCTTTCATCTTTAAAACCAAACGGTGAAAAAGAAAAGTCAAATATATGATTCTTTTTTGTTTTCACTTTCACTTGCAGCGTTTCGCCATTCTCATTTACGTATAACTTTCGTTTTTCCTGATCACCGCTATACCGAACTTCAAATGAATCAGTTTTTCCTTTTTCAATTACAACATCTCCTACATCTGTGTCAACGTTGATGTTTTTAATTTGCTCATTTTTAAATTGTTTCTGTTCCAATTTCTTTGTTTCTGCTGACCCAGTCACAGATTTCACAAAAAAAGCTGATCCTGTAAAAAATAAACCGATTCCTCCAATCACAATACAAACAAGTGCTATGAATACAACTTTCCTCATTTTATCTACTCCCCTTTAATTACTTTCAAATTCCAATTGGCATATTTGACAAAAAGCGTTTTAAACCAAATTGTAAAATAATACGCACCAATCCCTAAAAGTAAACCAATACCGAAGAGTATAATAGAAGCAAATACATCAGATAAAATAAAAATTTGAGCAAAAATAATTTTTGTTAGCAAAAGTAAAGGTGATAAAACAAATACAGTACTAACCATCCAAAGTGCGAAAATAAGACTTCCGATCGTTAATAACGGAGCTAACACAATAACCAAGTTTAGAAAGCTAAGTCCAATAATTGCTACAATCGCTCTTGTTACATTAGAAAAAGTTGGATTATGTTTCACCTGCTCTAAACGATGGGACGCTAACGTCTCCTTAGCAATTGTTTTAGGTGAACCAAGGGCTTTTATAATTTCCGCTTCTGTTTTCCCTTCTTCTATTCCAAATTGAAAATGTTCCTCGTAATCATATAAAATATCGTTTCGTTCTTCTTCTGGCAGCCTTCTAAGGTGTTCTGATAATTCATGAAGAAATTGTTCTTTAGTCATTTGCTACACCTCTTCAATAATTTCTTGTACTCCCCTTGCAAAATCACGCCATTCTGTCACAAGCGCATAGAGTTGCTCTGCACCTTGATTTGTTAACTGATAATATTTCCGTGGAGGTCCTTCCGATGATTCCTTTAAATATGTCTGAAAGTACCCTTCATTCGTTAGCCGACGTAACAATGGGTACACTGATCCTTCTGATATTAAAAACTTATTTGAAATTTGCTGAACTAATTCATAGCCATAGCAATCTCGTTTCCTTACAAGCGCAAGAACGCAAAGCTCCAATACACCTTTTTTAAATTGAACATTCAAAGGCAATCCTCCTTCCTATTCAGTACTGTTCAATACAAGGTACTATATTAACCATAATATACCATTCAGTACTAAATATTGCAAGGTACTATTCCTATTTTTATAAAATAAGTTAAAAAATGGGCGACTTGTTTTTTTCTTTATCTCTCCCACACCATTAACACATAGATCTTGCCACCCGTTACTACGGCTGAAAAACAAACTACTCACACTTTTTTCTTCCCTAACCAAACTGTAATCATTGGCATATAAAAAATTTAGAGAGATTTCTATCTTTTCTAAGGAGGTGTTTCAATCATGTATTCTTTTTATCCACCAAAAGTGGTATTTCCCTTTCAAGGCACTCCCTACAATCGTATTTCACCTTGCGCTCTTCCTTCAAAGGTTTCATATTCATCCATTCAGAATCCATTTTATCCTTTAGATTATATGAAATCAGTTCCTGCTTCATCACAAGCCCCCTTTCCTTTTCAGATTCAACCCAAGGAAGAAGCAACGAGAGGATCATGGACTCCTTTTCCTTGGGTTGAAAAATATGCATACGCTTTTGCAGGACCTTATAATAAAGCCGAAGTCGCTCTCACATTTGATGACGGCCCCGATCTCTTATATACGCCACAAGTATTAGATAAGTTAAAAAAACATGGTGTAAAAGCTACGTTTTTTTTGCTAGGTGAAAATGCCGAAAGATATCCTGAAGTTGTAAAACGAATCGTTAACGAGGGACACATTGTGGGGAATCATACTTATAATCATCCTAATTTAGTAAAAATAAGTGATGAGCAATATCATGAACAGATTTTAAAAACAGAAAAAATACTACAAAATCTAACCGGCTACTCCCCTAAATTCATCCGTCCGCCTTATGGTATTATTAAGGAAAATCAGGTTAAATGGGCTTCCGAACAAAACTTTATGATTATTCAATGGAGTGTAGATACGTTAGATTGGAAAGGGTTAAGCGCTCAGGTAATTACTAACACAGTATTAGGGAATACCTTCCCTGGAAGTATTCTCTTGCAACACGCTGCACCAGGTGGGAAACTGCAAGGTTCTGTAGACGCTCTTGACAAGTTCATTCCTGACCTTATATCTCAAGGAGCACGGTTCGTGACTCTCCCAAAAATGTTTAATACTTCAAAACAGAGGAAATAAAGTGGAACTTCCATAAGTGGGGCTTGTTTCCTCCCTCACTTATGGCTAGTTAACCAATTGATTCTTATTATTTGCAACAAAAAACCCTGATACCGTACAATATCAAGGCTTCCCATGCTTAATATTCTCATTCCGATTGATAAACTTGCGTACGGAACATATTCTATTTAGACACTAACTTCTACCTGAGTTCCTAACAGTTTACTAAACATACCTCTTTTTTCTTTTGCTAATTGGTGAAATGCTCCTTTTTGAACGATTTCTCCCTTGTCTAATACAATCACCTGGTCAGCATTACGTATCGTTGATAAACGGTGGGCAATAACGACAATAGTCATCGTTCCCTTTAACCTTTCTAAAGCGGCTTGAATTTTTGCTTCATTTTCCGTATCTAGAGCACTAGTAGCTTCATCTAAAACGAGAATCGAAGGTTTTCTTAAAATTGCTCGCGCCAACACAAGTCGCTGACGTTCTCCTCCAGAAAGCCTAACTCCGCGGTCTCCAATGAATGTATCAAGCCCTTGCGGAAGCCCCCTTACAAATTCAGCTGCTGCTGAAAACTCCAGCGCCTCCCAAATTTGTTCTTCACTTGCATCCGGTTCAATCATTAGCAAATTTTCTCTTATACTTGCATTAAATAAAAATGGATCCTGCGGTACATAACTAATCGACCTTCTTAATGACAATAAATTATCACTTGTGAGAGGAGTACTATCTATTAATACTTGTCCCTTTTCCGGCTGCATGAGTCCCATTAAAATATCAATCAATGTACTTTTTCCAGCACCCGAACGTCCGACAATAGCTGTCATACAATTAGATGGAATTTGTAAGTTAACATTTTGAAGAGCATATAAGGATTCTTTTTGATTGTAGCGGAAATAAACGTTCCGACATTCAACCCCTTTTTCTATAGACATTGGTTTTATATATTTATATTGTTGTTCTATATTCTGCAATTCAGCGGCTTTATTGCATTCTTCCTGCAATTCTATTAAAGACTTAAAAGCTGGAATACTTGCAGCAAGTTGTTCCAGGTTGGATTGAATGCTTGTAAATCTTGGCCATAGTCTAGAGAAAATGAGAATGATTAATAATAGTTGTCCTGGCTGGGCTTGAAATAGTTTTACAGATGTAAAAATAAGAAATGCAATTAAAATAGACGATGCAATTTTATAAAAAAGTTGTGAACTATTTTTTAATTTCATAAATGCCAGTTGTTCTTGTTCTATCCTTTGGCACCAAGTATGTAACCATGTGTATCTAGAGTCTTCCAACGTATTACTTTTAATATCTTTAATTCCGTTAAAATGGTCTGTTATGCCGCCAAGATAACTTCTAGCTATCTCAGATGTTTGATTTCCAAGTGTTCTTGACTTTTTTATAAAATGTCTAGAAAAAAAAGCAAGTACTAAACCGGCGAATAATACAAAAAGCGTTATCGTTACAGATAGCCATAAAGCAATTCCAATCTGAATTAACGTAAAAATAAGAGCAGTTAACATTTGAAAAAATAAGTTTGTTCCATTCACAACACGTCCTAATTCTTCAGTCAAAGCATTGATCAAATCGGATTTTCTCTTTTTTACAAAAAAAGCCCAATTAGCTTGTAATAAAGCACGATAGATTTCCAATCTTATATGGTTTGTAAAGCTTATAAGAATTTTCATATTTCGAAGGGTAAGATTTTGCTGTAAGAGGGATTGAGCTACTACCAAAAAAATATAAACACCTAGGATAAGCAGCAAGCTCAATGTTTCAGGGATATTATGCAGAAATGCAAACATCTCCGAAACCGGGGTTGAACTGCTATTTACCTTTACAATTCCACTGATACTTATCATGGGGATTAATAAAAGAATACCAATCCCCTCTAAAAGACTAACTAAGGCCATCCCTAATAGATTTATATATAATATTTTCCCAGAAAAAGAATGTAACTTCTTTGTAAAGTATAAGAGATGTTCCACTTTTATGTCCTCCTATGGTAATACATGCTTTCTCGCTTTCCTCCAGGTACATAGAATAGGACGTAAAGGAAAGTACAAAAAATGAAGATACTTAGGTAATGGTAATGTCTTTGCATCAATCGGATAAGGATAAAGATAACTCATAATAAATAAAAACTTTTGTCGATTTGACATTAATGAAAATAAATGTCGACTGTGATACGTAGCTACTTCATCTGGAACAGGATCTGTATGTAGATTTATCATTTGTTTAATATAAAATAACGCATCTTCTGCCAATTGTCTTGACTGTCTCTGACCTGTCAACACTTTCATTTCTTCTATAATTTTCGTATCTAAGAGCTCAGTAGCTAGAATTAGTGCTTGTCCTCCTACATGGCCGCATTGATATTTTTTGAATAACTTATTAACTTCTTTCCAATTAAGTTCCTGTTTTACCATTTGGTTTATATCTACTAACCAACGCAGTCTAGACCATCCATGACGCGCACCATGAGAAACAAGAAATAAAAACAAGTCCTCACTTCCTAATAAGTACACAGGATAACTCGTAAGTGCACTTGTTCTTTTTCGTTCCCATAGTTCCTCAAAGCTTGGTTCCTTCCCAGGACCAGGGTTTAGCCTCCAATGAATTTCAAGCTTAATTTGCTTTTGAGGATGAAAAAATGTTATATGATGATGTCTCCATTTCCAGTCATTTAATATCGTTTGAATATAATCATCTTTCACGTAGCCCTGCTCTAAAAGAAGTTTTTCCGCTTTTTCTAACTCATAAATGGGAATAAGGATATCTAGGTCGCAGGATGTTCGCAAGGAAATATCTCCATAAAGATTATGCGCAAGTATTGGCCCTTTTAAAAAAAGAGTACAGATTTCATTTTCAGTAAACAGTTTACTTACTCGTTCCATTTCAGCACTTAAATGAAGCATTTGAAACGTATTTTTTTTAAATGTTCGAGACAGAGTTTGAATGACATAGGAAGGAATTAGCTCTCCATCTATCTTTTTCACCTTTGGATAAATAAATGAATACACTCGATGATGCATCGCTAATTCAAGAAATTGATTCCAATCTATATCTATAAACCATTCATTTCTGTTTGCTCGTATACTTTTACCCTCTTGTAACTTCAAAATTTCAAGTAGCAATTTTAATTCATTAGACATGAATCCCACATTAAGACTAAAATCATTACTCATTGTATTCTCCCTTAGTCGTTTTCTTGCTTAGCCCCTTTGCAAATTTACTAACTACAGTGAACCTCTCCATTTCTTCTGCTCCGGTAATATAAAAGGGGCCGCTACGCAACCAGGCATGAGCAACCATCTTTCCGTTCTCATCCTTCGCAGTTCCTAAATACAGAGTACTCTCAATTTGACGTCTCTCTAGCATCTTCATTCCAGCTATCGCTCTTACAAGACACTGACTTTCCCAAAAAGTATAACGACTCATAATATGGATTGCTTCAGAAATACTCCTTAATACCAACTTATTAGATTCGTTAGAGCTTAAAGACGTTTCATCCATATGGACACCTAATGTAGGAGCAATCCTAGAAAATGGTATAGATTTGAGAATACGAGCCCATCCCAAATAAAAAAAAGCCTCAAAAAACAAGAACTTCTTTAATATATTCATTGATAAAAAAATCCTTATCTTTTTTACAATATTCATTATTTCCTCTCCTTAACCTACCGAGTATAAAGTAGCAAAAGGCGAATTAACTTCTATCTACAATTCGAATTAAGCCTTCCTCATATAAACGTTCCAAAAAGGAAATAACTTGCTTCTCACACTCATTTTTTTCTACATCATATTTAGACATTAGTGTAGTAATTAATTGATTAATTGAGATTGGCGTCTTAATTAAATCCCAAATTGTACTGCCAGGCGTGCCTAAGTTATAGTATTTTCCGTTATGAATGCTCATCATAACCTTTTCTCCATCCATATTGCTTACTATATTTCCTTCACTTTGTATAATTAAGCAATCTATTGAGATTTTCTGAGTATTAATCATTTATTTTCCTCCTCATTTAAAGAACTTAACACTAGGGATACTAAGTTATGAGCCGTAAACCCTGAAGTTGGACGCCACAATTGGAACATATCAATTTTATTTACGATACTTGTAGAGTTTGTAAAATGCCATTCCATGAGGTCTAATCGCGGAATTAAAGAATTGCGATATGTATGATGGAACAGGGTACGTAATCGATCTAATCCTTCAATCCGACGAAGTCCAACGTTTTCTTTATCTGCTTTTACTAATTCAAATACACCTGCGAGGGGTAATTGCTCATTAAGAAAATTAAAAGGGACCGGTACAGCGAATTTGGTTTCCCTTTCAAATAAAGGTCGATAATGAGCGGTTTCCATTCCAAATTTATCAAGACTTTCTTGCCATAGCTTTTGCTGTGGATAAGAGGGCGTAACAAAAGGGATATTGTCTTGAGAAAGAGTTACAGCAATTACATCGTCACTTAGAAGTTGATATCCTCTACTTAAGAAGGCTGATGCAAGAGTCGATTTCCCAGCTCCTGAATCACCTATAAAAGCATATGCCTTTTCATTGATAGCTACTACACTACCATGTAACGGAAGTATCCTTCTCTGCATTAATAATGCACCTATACAAGTTCCAAGAATATAAAGTCGAATCTTATCTTCATCAGATCCCTTTATAGGTGAGACGATGATTTTCTCTCCATCTTGAATACAAAACGTTGCGGTATTTGGAATTTGAAACATGACCAAATTCTCTTTAACTATGAATATAGCTTTTGGATAAGATAATTCATTCCATAATTCGGATAAACTAGCCCTTTCAATTACTATATCTATCGTATCTTCATAGCTGCTTATCTGAGGCAATTCTGGTAGAGGAATCTCACTTAACAAGCTTAATCCGAAGGCCTTGTAAACAAACTTTTTCACAGTATGTACCATCTTTCTCACTCCAAATAGTTGACATAGTAAATTTGAAAAGCCCTTATACTCTTTTGTACCATATAAGGGCAATAAAACATACAAGTCTCATTTAAATATCAGTTACATTAGCTGTGGTGAAGCTCTCCTCTTTCATCCTCATCCTCAAAAACTTGATCAACAATTTTTTTACCCGGTCCAGCCATTGTCATGTTGATATCAAGTACTTCCAATTCAGGTTTTTGCCAATCTTTTTTCATATTATCACCTCCTTTCAAGTAATTTTTTTTATAAACCGATAGACAATAAGACCGCGCATTAAAATTCTAAAGTCTGGATCCAATGCGTATTCCGAACGTGGTGCTTCTCGAATCTTTAAAATGGCAGCTTTAATCACTTCTACATTTAAAAACTCAGAAACTATAGAATCTGTGCTCATTTGTTGAAGTTCATCAATAAATGTATTCCAAGAAGGAATCATACGATGAACCACATCAACACCTTGAATACCCCGAACGCGTTGATTTAATCTGATTTTATCAGGTAGGATATCTTTTGTTGTCCTCCGGATAAGTGCTCGATCTAAACCATTTTGAACAAATTGTTCAATTGGAACAGATAAGCAAAATCGAATAACTCGTATATCATTTGTTGGATCATGCCCTTGTAACCCGTAACGTAAAGATAGTTTCGTTCCACTGGTCCCAGTTACATTCCACAAATTTAACTGTTCAAAATGTTTCTTTCTTATTTCATATATATTTGGCCTAGAAGATTCCGCTATACTAATCCCATGTTCTCTGAGCTTATCAAACACATTAATCCTTTCTGCAAAATCTGGATTTATTAACATTGGAAAATCATATTGATATTTCGATGAAAGAATTCGATTTATAAACGGAAATGCCTTCTTTCCGACAACCTTCATAATTCTCGATCTTTTTGCCTCAATGTTTTTACTGTATAAATTAACTTCATGATAAAGACGAATCCAACTTAGCTTCTTTAAAAGAACAGCATAATAGTCCAAAGCAGGTCCCCAAGATATCGTAAAGTTTCCCCTTGCACCGTTTAAAAGTTTTCCTACCCCTTGCTGCTGTGCCTTCTCATAAATCCCTTTCACCCAAATAGAATTCTCGAAAAACTTGTATGGCATCTCCATTATATCAAGCCAATCGTTAACTTCTGAAAGTGGACTTTTTCCTGCAAAATCTAAATAATGATCTGTAATATTTCCTACATGTTGTACAGTTGACTGGATAAATGGTCTTTCGTCCGCTAGCATGTGGTTACGTGTCCAGTCTATAAAATCAGCTACGGGAACAGAGCTGAATGTATGTAATCTCTTATTTTCTTTACGTAAAGCTTTTGCCGCAAAACTAACAACAGAACCCGAATCCAATCCCCCGCTTAAATGAGCACCAACATTGCGATGGGTACGTAACCCTGCTGTCACTGCATTTTGAAATACCTCGCGAAATGCATCTTCATATTCTTGATTTGATTTTAATTGTAGCTGCTCCCCTGTAGCCAATGCGTCATATTTGGAAATCGTTATCTTCTCACTGACTACTGTAATAGTATGGGAAGGAGGCACTTGTTCAATATTTTTATAGACTGTTGATGAAGCATTTATTGTATCAATCATATTAGTTATAGCTAAAAATTCAGCAAGCCATTGCTCGTTCAGAGTCTTCTCGATATATGGTAAAGTAAATAACGGCTTTATAAGCGTACAAAAAGAAAACCGTTGCTGGTCACGATAAAAATAAAGAGTCCGACTCCCAGAAAAGTCCCTTGCTCCAAATAGTTTTTGGTTTCTCTCATCCCAAATCATAAAAGCAAAATCGCCTATTAAATACTTAGGAGTTTCTTCTCCCCACTTTTGATAGGAAAGCAAGATTAATTCGCTGTCTGTCATTCTTTTTCTATCAGCATACTCCACTTGTAGTCTTTCAAATAACTCCTCACGATTATCAATAATGGCATCTGCTGTAATCGCTAATTGTCTTTCGTAATCATAAAAAGGCAATTGTTCACCAATGGATTCTGGTGTGATCCATTGTGCGTGACAACCAAAGAAGACGTTATCTTTGTGCCATATTTGAACATCATCAGCAGGATACTTTTGCAAATCCTTCATTAATCTTGTACCGTGCTCAATCGATATAGGCTCATCATTAAAATGTAAAATTCCTGTTATAGCACTCATTTTCCCCTCCCGCTATGCAACAAGTAAGTAAAAGCCTATTTAGATAAATAACCGTTAATATATGTTTGAATTCCCGTATTGTGTTACGTCGCTTTTGTTCTTTTTAAAGAACAAAAGTTTTTTCTTCAGTAAATTACTAATTTAATACTACAAATTAATATTACTATCTGTTTTTTATTATATAGCTATTTTTCGTTCTATAAAAAGAACTTATATAAGATAAAATTATCACTTTACCTTTTCTAAGTCAATTAATAAACAGAATTTTTAGACAGAATTTTCTCAAGCATTATATTCGTTATAGTGAACTTTCTATTTGCTCCATATCCTCAATCTTTTCCGCAAGTTAAGATATTTTTTACAACCCCTTGGCAAACTAGGGAAGGTTAGAACAATACCTCCCCATAATTGAGCGATGAAACCTTTGGAATTTAGTTGAAATTTCTTTTTTTTAATGCAAACTAACTTTCCTATTAATTGGGAAATTTGCACAGGGGAGTCGACAGAAATATTCGTATCTCCCTTACATACATAATAAAGCACACCATTTTCAACAAAATTTTCGTAATATCTGTGCCCTATTAACTGCCCTTGATTCGATACGAATAATACAACTTCACCTTTTTTTAATTCCTCACTCCCTAAAGGGATGAACCTGCAAATATCCCCCTCCTTAATCAGAGGATACATGCTGACTCCAGAGGAAGGAATATCAACCCACCCTTGTTTTTGAAGTAAATATTTGATACCTGAAAGTGGAAGGCTACGCTCTTCCATTTTGGATTAAACCTATTCCTTTTAATTCTTCTAGAAAAACCAATACATCTGACCGGGCTGTATTTAGATCGACATCGTAACTAAATGAAATGTTTCGAATGATGTCTTCAATCTCTTTTTGTCCTCTTACTTCCTCTAAAACATAAGCGCCAATAGCGTTTACTTTTGTTACCGTAAAATTTTCTGTATCCATAATAATCCACTCATTATCAATTTCTACAATATTTACGTTTTTTGAACATTCACATTTTAGACTCATGATATCAACTCCCAAAAGCTATTATTTTTTTGAAAATACATATTGTAAACCGGAACTTTATCTACTAATTGTTTACACATATCCAATAGTTTTGTAGTTTCTAAGGAGTCATGGTGCCAATAAAAAATTTTATCCATTATCCCTAACATAGCATCTGATTTTTTCACTGGTAGAGCCTTCACATCCAACGACTGAATCAGAAAATAAATTGACGAAAGATGGCAAGATTGATGGTCATAAGATGTCGTTAATTCACTTCGAAATGGAGAATCAAATACTCTAATTTCATTCTCATCTATTTTCACAATAGTAGCTTCATCAGATAAAAGCGATCTAGGAGCTGATAACTTAGCAACTGTCGATTTACCTGCTCCTGATTGACCACTAAATAGATAAGCTTTTCCTTGATGATCCACACAAGATGAATGAATTAATAGTCCCCAACGATTATGAATGATAAAGGCGCTATATAGATTATGTAAAGCGTGTTTTAAAGCTAGCTCATCATAAACTGAAATCGTTGCTTCATTATATGTACTGTTAACATCTATGAGATAATCAGCACGTCGGTACGTAATCTCGTCTGAATCGGAACAAATTTCTACATTATAATCCACAAAAGGAACTCCATAATTGTCTTCAATACGAATAGATAAATTTGGTGAGTTAATTTTTGCAACATGATTTCCTTCAGCAATTTGAAAATGTGTTTTTATCCAATCCATTAACTTTTCAGATGTAGAATAGATTGAAACTATATGTTCTGCTATTTGAACTAATATATTTTCCATAGCATAAGCTCCTATATTTCATATTGGTTTCTGCGTGTGACAAAATTTTAATTCCTTTAATTAAGCCTTACATCCAATTCGTTAAGACGAACATTTCACCTGACTTTGTTCTATATAATGAATTTATTTTCATTTTAAACACTGATTTTCTGTTTGTAAATATATTTTTATATAATTCAAAATAGATATAGCTACTGAAACATTCTTTGCTTTCCCTTACTCTTTTCAACTTAGAAACTTACAAAGTTCCCATATGGTTTGTACCCTTTCTTTAGTCCCTTCATTTCTTTTTTTAATCTAGCATCACGAATAAATTCTCTATTTTGTAGTAATGAAATACAAGTATAAAGTGAAACTTCCATCAATGGGTGGTTTTTCATCCTCATTGATGGAAAGTATGACAAAGTGGTACATTCCAGTAGTATCTATTCCACATATATTTCCTTTGATTCCTGACAATCTTGATATAGGAAATAATTACTTATTAATATAATAAAAAATTCAGAAAATATCTTTTTATGTATCTTTACTTTATGTTGCCTGTTCTTTATAATGAACAAAAAGTGCTACATTTTATTTTAGGGGGTAACTCGATGAAAACAGAGAATCAAAATAGACAAAAGTCCTACACCCGTCCTATGGTATTAAGCAGTCAACCTATCCGCTTTGAAACCGCTCAAAGCTGGAACAAAGGGCATGGTAATGTAGATCACCCAGGACACGGAAATGGAGGAATACACTATCCAAATCCTCCATACACAGGTCCGCGTCCTGGGAATGGCGGCGGCCATGGCGGTGGAAAAGGCAAGTAAATAGTAAATACATGTCAGCCAGAGCGTTCATTGTAATCTTACAATTGAATTCTCTGGCATAAACATTATCAATTTTCATATCTATGACAGATAATACATTTTATAAAAAAATATAAAATTAGAGGCTCATATGATCGGACAAAAAAAACAGGCGATACTAGATACAATGAAACAATACTTTACAATGGGAGACATGCAAAAAACCCTTTCCTTATTAAAGCCTTATATTATGAGACATCGCAAAGCGTATATGGTTCTCCTTTTCTTGCTATTTATTGATATCTTCCTTACATTAACGTTCGCTTGGCTCTTTGGGAATATTTTAGACGCAGCTGTACGAAGCGACTTTCATCGTATAAAATTGCTAGTTCCACTAGCATGCATCCTAACATTCATGAGCATTACGTCAGGGTTTTTTGATACTTACTTCGAATCTGTCGCAACAAACGGTGTAAAAAGAGATTTAAAAAAACAGTTATTTAAACATATATTATTACTCTCTACCAAAGATGTTTCTAACCTCCGTTCAGGAGAATTGTTATCTCACTTTACTAATGATATTCATAATATTAATGGAGTTATTGGAAGGAGCCTTATTAACTTAATTAAACTTCCTCTTATTTATATTACTGTTTTTATTTATTTAGTTTATATCAATTGGAAATTAGCTTTATTAAGTGTATTAGTTGCCCCTCTCGCAGCACTATCAGGTATCGTTTTCGGTCTACTACTTCGGCGAAACAGTCGACTCATACATAACCTACTAGGTACGATGAATAACCTGCTTAACGAAACTTTTCTTGGCTTCTCTGTAATTCGTTCGTTTACAATGGAAAAATTACTATATAAAAAATTCACCAAGCAAAATCAACAGCTATATTCTCTAGAATTGGAGAACACAAAACTAGGAGGATGGTTTTATGCAGGCGGTCAAGCTGTAAGCTCCTTCACATTTCTTATCAGTCTCTGTTTAGGGGCATATTTTGTTTCAGATGGAGTAATGTCAGTAGGTTCCTTATTAACCTTTATCAATCTAGTTAATCATTTAGTATATCCGTTAACAGGACTAGCAGGTCAATGGGCAGGGTTTCAAAGATCGATTACAGCTGTAGAAAGACTCCTAAAGATTTTGGAATTACCAACTGAATCTACAGATATAGCAACCTATTCCCCAGCTAAACCAGTGGTAAAGTCACTCCAGTTCCAAAACATCACGTTTAGCTACGATGAACAACAACAAACATTGAATCATTTCAATTTACAGATTCAAGCAGGGAAAGTAACTGCGATTGTTGGTTTAAGCGGTGCAGGGAAGACAACTCTATTTAATTTACTTCAAGGTTTTTATAAACCGCAATCTGGCTGCATTTTGATTGATGATATCGCAATTGAAAACCTCTCTCCTTCTGAACTAAGAAGTTCGATTGCTCATGTTCCTCAGGAAACCTTCCTTTTTGGAGGTACAATAAGGGAAAATCTCCTATTAGCACGTCCAGGTATTACTATTTCTGAGGAGGAAATGATCGATTCTGCAAAGGCTGCTAATATCAATGAATTTATTATGTCTCTACCGAATGGATATGACACAGAAATCGGCGAAAGAGGTATAAAACTGTCTGGAGGACAAAAACAGCGAATTGCCATAGCCAGAGCTATATTAAAAAATGCACCTATTCTCTTGTTAGATGAGGCGACATCTGCACTAGACAGCCAAACTGAACAACAAGTACAAAATGCTTTAGATCGATTAATGATGCATCGAACGACACTTGTCATCGCACACCGATTATCAACGATTCAGAATGCAGATTATATTATCGTAATGGATGAGGGGAAAATTGTACAAGCTGGATGCCATGAGGAGCTCGTATCCAAAGACGGTTTGTATCGTGACTTATACCATATGCAAGTTTCTCAACAATCAAAAGAAAACAATACAATAACTTTAAATGCTTAAATTGAAATTGATCTAATGCAGAAAGGTGCTGAAATCCTTGATTGTTCATTTGATACAAGCATTATATAATTCACAAATTCCTGTACCAACTGACGAAGCATTTTATAAGCAAGCCATGGAGGATATTGAGTTTTTTGAAATTCATTCCCAAATTTATTATTTATTAAAACAAAAAGGGATACTTAATCAAACACCCCTTTTTTTTCAGGAACAGTTGACTCAAAAATACAACGAAACATTATACCTAAATTTATTCATTAAAAACCAAACAGAACAAATTCTAAACAAATTTGAGGAAATTCAAGTTGATGTTATCCCACTTAAAGGTGTTGTCTTTGCTGAAAAATATTTTGGTCACATAGGCGCTAGATCGACATCAGATATTGATTTGTTAATCAAAGCACCCGATCTAAAAAAAGCAATTGATTGCATAAAATCACTAGGATTTACAGTTGAAGAACAATATATCCCTTCTCATTTCCATTGTAGCCTTAGTAAGGTATTGCCTGGTTCACCAATTCCGCTAACAGTTGAGATACATTGGGATCTATTAAAAGAAAACACATCCAATCTTCAAATAGAGGAATTTTGGGATCAAGCACAATCTCTAAAACCATATAACCATATAAAAGAACTATCTGATTATCATACCTTTTATATGATTTGCCTTCATGGTTGGAAGCATAATTTGAATTCTTTAAAGTATTTTATAGATATAATTCAAATGATATATGTGCTAAATGACAAACTTGATTATGCTGTTTTATTGAAAGAAGCAGCTTCTCACAAAACTTTAAAAAGAGTCCTTAGAACTTTAGCGATTGTCTATAATTTGTTTCCACAATTAGAAAATGTAAAACAACTCCCTTCTAAAAGAAGTGACAATTTATGGTGGGAATACAAGGCAATCAGAGACAGGGATTTTAAATCATTTAAGCAATACATAAATTTTGCTTACTTCAATTTTTTAGATTTTGATACAATTAAACATCGTTTGATAGCGTTATACAATTGGATACTACCTTCCAAAATAGAGCTCTCTTTCGAATTGGGATCACATAATAAGGAGAAACGCCTTTTCTTTGAATATGTAAGATTATATAAAAAGAGGGGATATAACTTTTCTAGCACAATATTACATCGCCAGAAAAGCGAAAAGTAATAAGAACTCTATTTTATAAAAAATAATACTTTCATCAGCGGAGGTTCATCCTTTTGAAATTAAAGTCAGCCCAATTAGGTACATGCCAGCAGTTTATTCCCCACCTAACTTCCTTATTTTCCTCCAAACTTTAAGGTGGGGTATTACTGGTAAGATTAAAGATAGAAAAAGCGCTTACAATTTTTCACGAAATAAAATTTACCATATTCAACCTGAAAAGATAGAAGTAAAAAAATAAGCAGAGTGCTACTGTCAACATAATAAAACAACTTTTGCAAGACATGTTTATGAGGAGTTATCATAAGGAGAGGTTGTCTTTTTATGCGTAAATTCTGCATGGAGATAAGTTTTACAGTACACTACATAACATAAAATCTATCATAATAACGAAACTACCATAAACAAGAATGTACAATTCCCTTACTTGTTTATTCCTGAATTCTGCCATTTAATAAAATCAATTAATATTTTATATTCCCGAAGTTCCTCTTTATCAACCCCTGCTTTTTTTAATTCATAAACAAATTCAATCCACTCTCTTTCAATCTGCTGCTTTTTTTCCACATTTGTTTTCGTTTCGAGTAATGTATTTAGATCTACCTCCAATACCAATGCTATCTTTTCCATCACTTGGATAGACGGATTTTGGTTTATATTTCTTTCAATATTGCTTAAATAGGACTTGGAAATTCCAGCCCTTTCTGCTAGTTCAGATAAAGTAAGCCCCCTATTTTTTCGAAATTGATAAATATTTTTCCCAATCATTCGTTTAAACCCCTCCTTAGCCCCATTTTTTATATCATACACTTCTCTATAAGGGAAACTAAGATTTACCCTTCTTTTAAAAACTGTTAATATATATAAGGTTGATGTTCATAAAGTATTTTCGTAATAAGAAACTCAATATAAAAATATTATTCTTTAAAAAGAAATGTACAATCATCATAAATAAAATTATTAAGAAATAGCAACGCAAAACAGTTAATGAGTTACACATCATTGAATACATACTTCTTTGCGCTCATAAAGTCTATCAAGGAGGTTCAGCACTATGTTTTCACTTTTAACACTTTCATATAAAAAGGCAAAGAACAATTACCATAAGATTATGTATACTTATAATTACATTCTTTATAGAGATTGCCTTGATATTCAATTAAAGGAAAAGTTCTATAAAAGAAGAAAACATCACGAGAAGAAGATACATCCAGCTACTTTTATTCGTGTTTAATCCAATTTCAAACATAATAATTCATTTAAAAACACCTCCTGAATTTATACATACCATTCAGAAGGTGCTTTATTTTATAAAGCATTTTTGATACATTGAATGACCCTTTGTTGTTCCCCATCTGTCATGTTAGAACTAGAAGGAAGACAAATCCCCATTTTAAATAATTGTTCACTCACATGATTACTTTCGCTATGAGGATAATATTTCATTCCTTCAAAAAGCGGCTGCATATGAAGCGGTTTCCAAACAGGTCGAGCTTCAATATTTTCCTCGGCCAAGTATCCCAATAGTGATTCTATAGATATACCTGATTCTTTTTCATCAATCGTTAAAGTTGTAAGCCACCGATTTGAGCAAGTGTTTTCTAGTTCGGGCATAAAGTGAAACCCAGGTATACTGGATAATTCTCGGTAATACCGCTCAAATATGAATCTTCTAACCCTAACCCTCTCTTCTAACACCTCTAATTGAGCTCTTCCAACACCGGCCAATATATTACTCATTCGATAATTGTAACCCAACTCACTATGCTCGTAATGAGATGCTAAATCTCTTGCTTGAGTTGCTAAAAACCGTGCTTTCTGTAATGCCTCAACATCATCAGAAACAAGCATTCCTCCACCAGAGGTTGTAATAATTTTATTTCCATTAAATGAATAAATACCGAATTTTCCGAATATTCCACTTAATTTTCCTTTATATGTAGAACCGAGAGATTCTGCTGCATCCTCAATGACAGGAACATCATATTCATTACATAATGAAAGAATTTCATCCATTTTCGCACTCTGTCCATATAAGTTAACAACGATCACAGCTTTTGGCAATTTCCCTTCTTTATTCGCATCACATAACGCACGTTCCAATGCTTGAGGTGACATGTTCCATGTTTCTGGCTCTGAATCAATAAATATTGGTTCAGCTCCTAAATAAACAATTGGATTTGCACTTGCTACAAAAGTAAGACTTGAACAAAACACTTTATCCCCTTTTTGAACTTCTAATAACCGCAGTGCCAAATGAATAGCGGCAGTGCCTGAACTAACCGCTGCAGCATCCTTTACGCCAACAAAAGTTGCAAGTTCCTTTTCAAAGGCATCTACATTCGGACCAAGAGGAGCAATCCAATTTGTATCAAATGCATCCTGAATATATTTTTGTTCATTACCGCTCATGTGCGGTGAAGAGAGATAGATTCGTTTTTTTTGTTGTGTCATTACCATTTTTATCACCCCTAGTAACTTACTTCATTGATAACTTTGGCAGGAATACCAACAGCAGTACAATTAGGCGGCATATCATTTATTACTACAGCTCCTGCTCCAATAATAGACCATTCTCTGACTTTGACACTTGGAATCATAGTAGCCGCGGCCCCTATATGTGCCCCTTCTTCTATGATGACAGAACCTGTAAGTGTAGCGTGAGGAGAAATATGCACAAAATCACCTATTATATTGTCGTGTTCAACGACAGAACCTGTATTTATAATGGCATGATTGCCAATTTGAGTATCAGCATTTATCACTACATTGGGCATGACAACTGTGCCGTTTCCTATCTTAGTACTCGGACTGACAACGGCTGTTTTATGTATTAACGTGATGTAAAAATCGTCAGATAGATGCAATTTTTCGACAATTTTTCTTCTAACTTTATTATCCCCTATTGCGATAACAAAGTTTATTTGATTAAAATAATTAATCATATCGTATGCAGTTGAAATCGGCCCAAAATAAATATTATCTACAATAACTATATCTTCATATCGATCATCTAAATATCCAACGATTTCATATTCATTGTTTGATAAAATAATATCCTGTATGACCTTGCTATGACCACCTTGTCCAATAATTACAATTTTCATTTGCTACCCTCTCTTACAGCTGATTTTGTACCTGTAAAACGTTCCATTGTTACGTGACCAACTTGGTTTATTCCTTCTGACTTAAACACTTTTATTACTGTAAGAAATAATATTTTCATATCGAATAAAAAGGATTGATTATTTACATACGATACATCTAATTCAAATTTTTCTTCCCAAGTAATTGCATTTCTCCCATTCACTTGGGCCCACCCAGTAATTCCCGGTTTTACATGATGTCTTTTAGCTTGTTCATTAGAATATAAAGGTAAGTATTCCATTAATAATGGCCGCGGTCCTACTAAACTTAGATTACCCTTTACAACATTTATAAGCTGTGGCAATTCATCTATGCTATATTTTCTCATAAAACTCCCAAACGGCGTAATCCTTCTATCATCAGGTAATAAATTACCATTGCTATCTCTCTCATTAATCATGGATCGAAACTTATAAAGATAAAAAGGCTTACCATGCAGCCCGGGGCGTTGCTGTTTAAATATGATCGGAGAGCCTAACTTAATTCTAACTAAAATAGCTACTATAAGAATAGGTAATAACAAAGTTAATAAGAATGACAAAGAAACTAACAAATCCAAAAGTCTCTTCATATATAATTATACTCCTCATTCAAATTTTTTAGAGCGTCTTCCTAAACCATATGAATACAATAAATAAAAGGAAGGGCTATTGTTTCCCTTCCTTTTACTCTTGACTCTATAAAGATAACTCATTTTTTATTGAACTAGTAGACAATAATATAAAAGCTTCACACTAACAGATACAATCTAGATTATAGGTAGCTGTATCTTCTTTGCACCAATTGGTTCTTAATGCTACTTTTTTCCGCTTCTTATAAAAAACAAACAACATATATAATATAGAGATTACTTAAATTTAAGTACCTGCCTCCTACCATCAAGCACTTCCAAATCTTCATTAAAAACGTAAGTATGAGTACCTTTGTTCCTCTTAAAAATACTTGGAGTAATCTCTTTTAAAATTTTTTCTCTATATGACTCTTCATTTAGTATTTCGATTTCATTCAAATTAACTGAATATCCATAAGAAAACAAACAATTTTGTGATGGCCTAATTAATTTACCATCCTGGACAAATATATTACCAGCAGGTCTAGCCGATTTTGCATCAGAAACTATAGGATTCATTGGATGCGGCACCCATTGGCCGAATAAAGAATCAGAATAAAATAAATATAACTCATCAAGTGAACTAGCTCCATCAGTAAAAATGTTAGTAAATAACCAATACTTACCGTCATGCTCAATAATTGTAGTATCAACAGCATTAATATTCTCCATTAATACTTTTTCAATTTCCCACTCATACGGAAAATTAGTTGCTCTATAAAGTTCTATTGTTTGATTACCTGCCGTCTCAGGTATCATATAAATCTCTCCGCCATCTTCTATCAAGAAAGGATATGATAAATGATACGGTTTATCCAACACAGTAGTAGGTTGTGAAACACTATTTGATTCAATATCTACTTCGACAAACGCAATATTTCCCTTACCCTCGCTGTATATATAATCTTCGAAAAAAATGAAATTTCTTTCATTTCTTTCGATAACAAAAGGATCGGCATAAAATCTACTTAACGGAGCTTTAATGATATGAAATTTACTACGGTCCTCTTTTCTATTTTTAAATGCTATAAACCAATGTTCCATAAATAATCTAGATTTTAACTTGTTCATAGCAAGCTGGAAAATAAAAAGAATCATCTGAAAATTTGTTGGGTATCTATCTTGACGCTCATTGACCAATGAAGGTTGGTTATTTGTATCTAAGTTTGTAATATACGACCATCCCTTTTTGTATAAATCGGAAAGCCTTCTCAAAACAATATCTTTAACTTTCCAATACAGAAGATTGCGGTTAAAAAATAAAGATTCAACGTTCAGTGAAGACACTGTTCTATAAATAACCTTGTGATTTTCAGGCTTGCTTGCTAAAATTTGCAGGGTAGTTTCTAAAGGTATATTCCTGCTAGCCATCTCCCAAAAGGATTCTATCCCTTTTCCATTAAAGCAGTACGACCATATTCCATATTTTGCAATATTTATAATCTCACCATAAAGCGTACAAAATCCTACCTTTATAATAACGTCTAATTGCTCATCTCTAATTATATCTAAATCAGAATCAGAAAACTCATTATTTAATCCTTGTGTTTTAGGAAATATGGTTAAAATTCTGCAACCATATTCAGATAGCAAAGATTCTATCTGAACCGGCTTCAATGCATCATGTTTAACGTATTTACTATAATGATTATAATCCCATTTTACATATTTAGAATACAACGATGTCTTTACGCTCTGCTTAAAGACATTTTGCTTCTCAATCTTTTCATCACCGTTGATAATCACCATAGAGAGCTCTAAAAATTCAGTATGAACGATATCATAAATCATTTTCTCAATCCAACTGCTGACAACAAGTGAATCTAACATTATACCTATTTTTAAACGATGCTTTTCTCTTGTATTTAACATATCATATTCCCCCAACACTTAGTGGTTAATTTTCAAGTATAATCCACGGCACTAGTTCGTTTCTGATCATAAAAGTATCCCCTTCCTATGACATCCTTTAATAACAGCTTAGTTGACATACTCTCCTAATAACCTGAAGTATTAAATAGATGGAAGAAATGTACACGTTGAAAAAATTCATGTAGAGCTATACAAGTTGAACTAAATAATTTCTGCGCTCTCCCTCATAGTACCAAGTTACATAAAATACACTGTTCTATCAAGGCAATTTGAGTACTGATTTAGTTACTAAATTCGAAAGTGCAAAAATTAGATTCAACTTATATAGCACCACAGATTAAAATTATCTTTTTATAGACAGACAGAAAATCTGCCTGTCATTTACACTACCCGGAAATCAGCCCAAATTTTTTGAATACAGCTTTTGTGTCAATCCATTTCCAAGTAATAATTCTACGAACTGTCCAAATCACTGTTCCATCAGCAATTGTAGAATTCTCTGTTGTAGTCCAAATCGGTTGTGTTACTCCAGCAGCACCTGATTTTGTACATTCATAATAGTATCCATTAGGAGTAGATGGAATAACTAAATCTCCAACCATATAAGCCTTAGAAGTCCATGTTATCGTTCCAACTTTATCTTCTACCGTAGTATTCACACCTATAGGAAAAACAGGAGGAGTAGTAGTCGAACGCCCTCCATTTTGCGCCTCGTACACATAAGTACCATTATAAATTCTTGCCCCGCTATTATATACAGTAGCGGCTTTCCAAGGAGTGTTACTCGCTGTTCCTGCTGTTGTACACACCCATCCCACGTATCCACCTGGAGTTGGAGCAGAATGATATAATATTTGGCTAAGTGCATAGGTACCAAAGGTTGGTTCTTCAGACACTAGTGAAACTAGCGGTATGTCCCCTAGTATATTTTTTTCTAATTGTGAATTCACGTTACTCGTAAATGTAATATCTGAGTTAACTTTGTTATTATTTTGGCTGATTATAATAGTTTTGGGTTTAGCTAGTGTCGAGCCACCTTGCCTAAATGCACCATCTACAGTAATCGTTCCTTTCGTATTATTACCGGAATTGTTTACAGTAACAATTGTGTTATTAGAAAGAGTTAAATGATTTTCCGCAAAAACCCTTAGTGTGTACATAGAACCAAGTGCAACACCTTTGTCAATTACATTAATATCATTTCCTATAATCCCTAATCTTGGTATATATAGGAACGAAACTCCTGGTCCTCTACCTTCATGGATTGCTGTTCCATAATTTACGTCCCAAATAACTTTGTTATTTCGAAAACTATGTGTGATATAACCTGTATCCTTAGCCAACGCTTCTGGACTTACCATCATACCACCACCATCAAACCTAAACGATATATTTTTAAAAAGTGAATTCTCAACTCTCATAGACTCATACACTACTACAGCACCATAGTTCACGTTAGTACCATTATGAATAAATTCACAATTTTGCATAATCAGATTTCTAGCGTTTACAAAAGTCCCACCGCCAGATTCACCTGTAATAAACTTTACATTTGATAGTAGTACATTATCAGAAATATTGTAAGCTTGTACCCATCGAACGCTTCTTCTTATATCAAATGAAGAATCACGTATCTCTACATATTTGCTACCAAATACAAATGAATCAATTGACTCAGGACTATCCCAAGTAAATTTACAATTAATAATTTTTGCTGTTTCACCATTTAAGGAAATGCTGCTTTTTGAAAAAGCACAGTTTTCTAAAGTTGTGTTCCCTGCATCAATATTACAAGTACTACCAAAAACAGAGTCATTTCTAAATGTACAAAAAGTTCCATCTGCTTCTTCTCCGCCAGTTATAGATTTACCTTGAAAACCACCATAATACATATTATTTACAGATAAATAATCGTCTCCACTTCCCGAAAAAGAAAATAGCTCACCAAACTTATTATTTTCTACATACACCCCCCTAGAACTAACAGTAACAACAGCTCCACCTCTATTACTATATATATTACAATCTCTAATAGTTATTTTTTGATTAGCCATATACCCGTCTTCAATATCTATACCGTAACCCGGATTTACGCCTGTTGAATTACTCATAGGATTACTGTTATTAAAAATTTCACAACTATCAAATGTTACAAATCTTCCTCCAGCAACTGACATACCCAGTCGTCTATTTTCATGGCTTTTACAATTCAAAAAGTGTACATACTGGGGAATTTTAGCACATGATATATAATGCAAATTATCCTTCATTAAATCAAAGTTTTGAAGGAATGAAAATCTCACCTGAGTTGTTTCACGTGGTAACGTGTTTAAGTATATAAATTCATAAGATCTTGTATTTCTATAACCTAAATATGAACCGTCCGCTTTATAGAAGTGTACCTTTATTATCGTTTTATTTAGATTACATCCAATACCATATCCGCCATATCCATCACCGGAGTAATAAAAATATCCAGTAGATTTAACCAAAGCACCTGTAACATCAAAGAACTTTGTTACTGTGGTATAATTCGTTTTTGTGGCATCTAATTTACCCTGACTGTCAATATCCCCTTTTGCAAAATGGTTCGGATACATCACCCCACCTATTGCATCAAAATTCATACTTGTTGTAAATCCATCTCCTGTACATTCGCTAACGTCACAATCTTTTATTAAGATGTTATAGCATGAATTTTCAATAGCGATACCATATCCCCATTCATGAGTACCACCGCTTGAATAGTCATGCGTTTCTCTATCACCTTTTATTATCGCACCCTCTATTATTACGTTTTTAATGCTATCACATACTATTACAATATATCCTGTGAGGTTATTAGCTTCTTTAATAAATATACAGTCATGAAACTTATAATGTATGTTGCTCCGAAGTGTTAATGCTGAATTTTTATCTACAAGATAATTCCCTTTTGGCAGAACTACTGTTTGAAAACCATTATCTCCTGCCCATATGAATGCATTATTTATCCCTTGAGTTGTTTCTATAGGAAGCGTTCCATTATTTTTGATGCCCCATCGATCCAATTCAATAATATAACAATCTCCTAGAGACAAAATCTACCACTCCTTTTAGCTTTTATAATATAGTAAATGCTATATTTAGAGGAATGGTGCCAACAAACATATTTTAAAATCTAAAAATAGACATATCAAATTCTTAAGTTCCCCTACCTCAAATAGAATCAGTAACGCTCATTTCAATGAATATTGTTATCAAAAACGTAGAGAACACCTTTTCTATATTTTTAAAGTGATATTTGACAACATACTTTTTTACACTCATAAAGATATGTTAACTTCTTTCTCGTAACCATTTAGATTATTTATCTGCCATCTCCATGAGTCTTCGCACATCTCTTCGATTCCTCTATTTGCAGTCCATCCGAGTTTATCCTTTGCCTTTGAAGGATTCGCAAAGCAAATACCTACATCACCAGGACGACGCTTCATAATATGGTATGGAATCTTTCTTCCTGATGCCTTTTCAAAAGCAGCAACCATCTCCAGCACGCTGTAACCACGGCCCGTACCAAGATTATAGACGTTCACACCAGTAGTTTCCATAACCTGTTCAAGAGCTTTTAAATGTCCTATCGCAAGATCCATAACATGAATATAATCTCTGACACCAGTACCATCCTGTGTTGGATAATCATTACCAAACACGCTTAACTTATTTAGCTTTCCGACAGCTACTTGTGCAATATATGGCATAAGATTGTTTGGAATGCCATTTGGGTCCTCGCCTATTCGTCCACTCTTATGTGCTCCAACAGGATTGAAGTAACGTAAAAGAGCAACACTCCAATTATGGTCAGACACATACAGATCACGTAAAATTTCTTCAATCATCTGTTTTGTACGTCCATAAGGATTCGTTGCTCCAAGTGAAAAATTTTCTGAAATTGGTACTCGTTCCGACATCCCATATACTGTAGCCGATGAACTGAAGACCATTTTCTGTACACCATACTTTTTCATGGCTTCACACAGTACAAGAGTACCTGTAATATTATTATGATAATACCAAAGCGGTAAAGCTACTGACTCTCCTACTGCCTTCAATCCTGCAAAATGGATAACGGCATCAATCTTGTTTTCATAAAAAACGGTATCTAACGCATCCTTATCTAGCAAATCAACTTGATAAAATGCAAAATCTTTCCCTGTAATTTCACGAACACGTTCTAAAGCTTCTAATTTACTATTAGAAAAATTGTCAACCACAACTATTTCATAGTCAGCATTTAATAATTCCACGCACGTATGAGTTCCAATATATCCTGCTCCGCCTGTAACTAAAACTCTCATGCATTCTTACCTCCTAATCATCATCTATCTTTTTAACCATTTCTTTATATTAAAACTTAATCAGTTCAAATAAAAAAGCAGGTTTCCATAAAGGATTCCCTGCTTTTTAAACCACATATAAAAAATTATCATTGATTCAATAAATTACATATTGATTAGTACACAAAAATTTGAAAGGATTCATTTGCTTCAACAGATTTTAGATAAAATATTTATTAAAGATTTTCTTATTCTTGCTCTTTTATACATACTTTCCCCTAAGTGGTACAGATATTCCGTATCCTTATTTCTTATTGCATTTAAATATTCTTTAGGGAAAAATTTTATTGCTCCCCCATTAGATACACATTTAATTACAGTATTATTTGAAATATAAAATTGAATTAAATTTTTTATCTCGAATTCATTAAAGTTACTATTAAATACATTTAATAAACATGCTTTAAATGTATTTAATAGCATTATACTAATTCCATTGTAGTTTTTTTCTGTAGTATTGTGATAATACTCTTCAATTATTTCCTCTTGTATCAAATATCCATTAACCATATCATCAAACAAATAAGGCTGATATTTGCTTGTAAATCCACCATACCGATAATAATAAAATGGTTTACCGATTACTTTTAACCCTCTTGTTTTTAACAATATTTCCATGTTATAGAAAAGGTCATCCCCTAAGAAACGTATTTTCTTTAAATATTTTCCTGACTCTTCAAGTAACTCTCTTTTATACAACTTTGCACATAATGATGATGGAAACGGATGCCCATGAAAATATGCAGTTACTAAATCTCTTTTAATTTCTTCTTCATTATAAATTTTATTCTCATGAAAATACCAACTTTCAACCTTTTTCTTAATCAATATACCATTTCCTAAAACTCTATACATATTGCACACTGTAATATCTACGTTATTTTTCACAGCTTCCTCATATAGTGTTTCAATAGCTTTAGCATCAATCCAATCGTCTGCATCAACAAACATTACATACTTAGACTTTGCAGCTTCAACACCTTTTCTTCTTGTAGGAATACTTCCTTCATTTTTTTTATTTATCACCGTTATTCGTTTATCTTGTTGTTGATATTTCTTGCAAATAGTCAGACTTTTATCTGTTGAACCATCATTCACTAAAATTAATTCAAAGTCCTTGAAAGTTTGACTAAGAATTGATTTTATACATTTATGAAGTTTTTCTCCTGTATTATAAATGGGTACTACTATACTTACCTTACTCATAAATCCCCTCCACAAATCAGTTTACCTTTTTATTCCTTTATTAGAGGTTCAGTACGTTCGCAATAAAGAACCAAATAGCAGTAAGCTATTAGTTTCTTTACTTTAAATGACATACTTCAACATTTTTACGTCCTTTAACACTTTGTTTGTTATCCTTAATCTATGAAGTTAAACCTTTGCTTAACTTCATAGTTAATTTCTTAATTACATAATACTAGTCGCAATAAATAAACAAAGAAATAAACCTATTTTTACTAACCTTATAATAATATAGTAGTTTTTTGTACTTCTATATTAATAACTAATATGAAATAACGAAGTTCTCCTCTCTTTGAACTCCCCATCATTGATTAACTGACTTTATACAATTTCCATTTTCCAAATCGCTGTAGTACCTTTTTAAAAGGTACTATAAACAGATCTTTTTCGTATTTGTTCATTCCCGTAAACCACATTAAAAGAGCATATGCTATAGAAAAGACAATAGTTTTAATAATAAATATAAACCAACTGTTAGCAAATACTAACTTATTTAAGATTTCCCCAAAGACTAAACTTATAATAAAAGGCAAACTCATATAAAAAATGTTAATCCAAAATTTTGGTATATCTATATTTATCTTCTTCCAGTAATAAAGATTCATAATAATTATATTCCCTATAGTAAATGCTATAGCCGTTCCAAGAGCACACCCTATAGTACCCCACCATTGAGCAAATATTATACTTATAAATATATTAACTATAGCTGTAACAGCATAAATTACCGATTTAAATGTTTGCAGATTTTTTGCTTGAAGTATGATTCCTCCCATACTTTGTACTAAAGATACTATCATAGGAACTAAAATTACAATAGCTATAACAAAAGCGTCACTATAGGCCTTTCCAACCCATAAAATAATAAATTCCTTTCCAAAAACAATAAATCCACTTAAAGCAAATGATAATATAATATATTGAATTCTTCCTATCCTAATAAATAAATCTGATACTTCTGTACCTGATACCTCTTTAGTAACCATTCCTGTAACTCTGCTTAAAAATACATTCGATATAGCTGCAGAGAAACCTGAGAAATATCCAGTAAAAGATGCCCCTATTGTATATACAGAGATTGCTGCTGTACCACTAAATATACCAAGTATAATTTGATCTGTAGACCAATATATCTTATCTATTATTAAATTTAAGAAGATAAATGATGAGAATACTATTATCTCGCTTAATAAACTTTTTTCGAACTTTTTAAATACTATTTTTATTTTTAGAACTCTAAAGCAATAGTATATATTAATTAAAATTACTATAAAGTTAATTATAGTAGTTACAACTGTCATAGACACAGATCCATATCCCATCATAAGAATAGGTAACACTATGAGAGGATTTATAATGGAACTCACTATACTTATCACCTTTTGAAAAATAAACTTTTCATACGCTAATACAACGACGCTGAAAAATCCTAATCCTATCCCTATAGATATATTTATTACCATGATTCCCATCAATATTTTAAGTTTACTAACCTCATCTATACTTAATGAGTTTGAAAATATTCTGTCTGCATTTATTGTTAAAATTAGTCCTGATAGTAGTGCTACAATTCCTAATAAACCATACATAATACAAAACATTCCATATAAATTGGAGCACCTTTGTTCATCTTTAAGCGCTTTATATTTTGCTGTATATCTAATCACTGCATTACCTAATCCAAAATTTAGTACTCCGACATATCCTGCTGCTGAAGTAGCCAAGCTATATAGACCATACTCTGATTGTCCAAGTAATTTCAACATAATAGGAGTATATATGATTGATATAGCACTATTAATAAACAATGCTATATATGATAATAGTGCACCTGCTTTAAGTTGACTTTTCATTCTAATAACTACCTTTCATTTAGCTTAAACAATCGTATATTTTGTTAATTTCTGCAGTAGTATTGACACTTTTTCTGTTTAAGTTACTTCTAAACTTGTCACATAAAGCTTTATTACTAATCAAATTCTCCATTGCACTATAAATTTCATTTTCATCAAATTTTGTTATCAACCCATCTTGCCCGTTTTCAATTTGCTCTCTAGCACCAACAAAATCAGTTGTTACAATAGGCTTATTAAATGCTCTTGCCTCAGCTAGTGTAATACAATACCCTTCGTGTCTTGATGGCTGTACATATATATCACACTGTTTTATATACGGGTAAGGATTATTCTTAGTTCCTAATAGTACTAAATATTCTTCTAAATCATATTTTTTTATCATACTCTCTAGCTTTGACCGACTTTCACCATCTCCTATACAATACCATTTAATATTATAATTTTTTGACTTTAATTTCATTAGGATACTAGGTATTATATCTTGTCCTTTTTGTGATGTTAGCCTTCCTACAGTAAGGATACGTATACCATCAAATTTATCATTAAAACCCTCATCTTTAACTGACATTAAGTTCAGCCTCTTTTGATCAAGAATATTATAAAATACAGATGCTTTTCCTTTTAAATCAGGATACACTTCAACAAATTTATTCATTGCAAATTTAGATACACAAAATATTCTGTCATATCTTCGGTAAAAATTTTTATATGATTGTAATTCTCTTTCATATTGAGAAATATCACTATGAATCCATGCAGCTTTAACTTTAGCTTTTATATTATTCATTACATACACTACCGGGAATGATGCCGGAGTATGATATGCAATTGCCAAATCATATTCAGTTTCCGCAATCGGTAACATTTTAGATTGATACATTTCTTGTTCATATACAGTTTTAGCTTTTTTAGCTAAAACTGTATACCAGCCTATTCTAAATGCATTAATAAAATTACCCCTCTTTGTATAGTTCCATATCTTTTCTATAATAGATTTCTCGTTACCATATAAACATTTTACCTTTACATGATTTGGTATCTCATCTATAAGTTCGCCACCCCTTCCCATCACTAAAACCGTTATATCATACTCATCTTTCTGCATAGACTCTAGCATAGAAATTAACGCCTTCTCTATACCTCCCATTACCATTCTCCTAGTTACAAATACAACCCTTTTTCTTTTCGCAGAAAACCCCATATGTTACCTCCCGATAACTTGACTCAAAACAGCTCATATAGTTTTTTCATTTCAAATGTCGTATCAAAATTTTCTTTCGCTAAATTTCCAGAAAAATATTCGCATAAATCATGATTGTTTATCAATTTTTTCACCGCTATATAAATGTCATTTCCGTCAACATTCACAATCAGTCCCGTTTTCCCATCTTTTATCTGTTCTTTTGCCCCAGTAAAATTTGTAGTTACAACTGCTTTATGTAAACATCTAGCTTCAGCAAGTGTTATACAGTATCCCTCATGTCTGGATGGTTGGACATATATATCACATTGCTTCATATAAGGATATGGATTAGCATCCGTACCCAATAAAACAAATTTATCTTTTAGATGATATTCTTCTATTAGCTTTTCATATCTATTTCTTGAAGCTCCTTCCCCTACACAATACCACTTAACTTTATATCCATCATCAATTAATCTTGCTAATGCTCGTATAGCTAAATCTTGACCTTTTTCGTTTGTTAGCCTACCAACTGTTAATATCCTTAATCCATCGAATTTATCATCAAATCCATTACCCTCTTTTGTTTGGCTATAAATTAATTTTGATGATACTATGTTTGAAAACGCCTCTGTTTTCTTCTTTAGAGTAGGTACAACACTAAGTAACTTCTTTTTTGCCTCATGTGATACAACAAAAATTTTATCAAACTTATTATATATTTTAGATGAAAATACCTTATTAAAGGCAATTTTCGTAACATCAAAATGAATCCATTGAACTTTCTTTTTAGCTTTTATTTTATGTACTACAAAATAGCTTATAAAGTCCATAGGTCCAGCATAAGCTACAGCAACATCAAATCCATTATCAATTATAGGGTAATCTTTTAAAACATATTTAAAAAAGACACTCCTGTCTTTCATCATCTTTGATATTAAATGTAAGAATGCTATGTTAAAAGCCTTTACTATTTTACCTTTTTTAAGAAAATTCAACGCAACTATTTGTGGTGGTTCATTTAACACATCTTTATCGTTCTTATAGCCCTTTAAATATTCAATATGAACTTCTTTGGGAATGAAATTTAAAAATCCACCATACTCCTCTAACATTAAAATTGTTATATCATACTTATCTTTCGGGATCTCTGATATCATATTAAGCAACGCTTTCTCAGTTCCACCTACATTCATATTTATCATCATAAAAACGATTTTCTTTTTCATACTACCTCCGAGATAATGCTACTTTCCAAAAACTCACTTAGCTTTTTAAATTGTTTCTTAGCATCACTTGATATGGATTCTAAGTTGATTTTATTATTGAATGCTCTATTTATAATATTTTCATCATACTGCAGATAAAGTTCTTCCATGTTTACTAAAGTATCATCAAAATTAATATCTTTAAGCATATTTGTGGTTTTTGGGCTATAAATTATAGGCATAACTCCGATGCCTAACAGTAATGCTATTATGTTTGCGTGAAATCTTGCTGCAACGAGCAATTTAAAAGAAGCTATTAAATTTATAGCTTCTTTTAAATTCCCTTTATAGTTATAGACAGAAACATTTTTAAGTATTTCAGGAGAAAGAAATGATTTTATTGTATTTATTATTTGTAAATCCCCCTCTTGTTCACAAAAGGACATTAGACAACAGTCATGGCCTCTATTTACTAGTAATTCAATTGATTTCACTGTACTAGCTATATAGTCATCATAATAATTTGATAATCCCTTTTTATGCCTAACGTCTATAATTGAAAATCCAACGCTGTTTTTGTTCCGTAGTTCCTTATATTTATCTACATTCATTTGAAAAACAATATCTGGGGCATACCTAACTTGTGATAAGTTTTTAAACAATTCATATGAATATAAATCCCTAAAACAAACATCGTCACATAATTCAAAAAATTTTTTATAATCATTAAGAAATTGCTCTGTCTCAAAAGGCCCAAAGTTTGCACCTAGTATAAATATTGGTTTGTCTCTTTTCTTAAATTCCCTAACAATTTTCGTTCTATCTTGATATAATGAATGGTGATACTCCTCTTCCCTAAAAATAGAACCTCCTATAAATAGTAAGGCATCATGCTCTTCTGCTACTTCATCATAGTTAGTTATAGAATCTGATATTTTAAGACGCTGTCCAATTTTATTAAACAATGTATATTTTCTTCTATTAATATTGCTATATCGAGAGATAAATGAATCGTAATTTTTACCTAGATAATTAATTGTAAACTCACAATTAGGATATTTCTTTGCTAGAATATCTAAAAATAAATCATCCCCTAAATTGAACTGCAAGTAAATATCCACAAAAATTTTTTTCATTATAATTATCACCACCACATACTATTTTTCCACCAATTCGTAAAATTTTTTCAATTGATTTACTGAGTTATAAGGTTCTATAGAATCTAGCTCTTTCATAATTTTTTCTTTAAAACTAATATCATCTAAATACCTTTTTATACCGTTGTATATACTGTTTATATCATGATTTACTATTAAACCATCAATATTATGATTAATTATCTCGTTTGCTGTAGGAAAGCTAGTGCATACAATAGGTCTTTTTAGTATTTTAGCTTCACTTACGGTAAGACCAAACCCTTCTGTGATAGAGGTTTGTACATATATATCGCAATTTTTCATATATGTATACGGATTTAACTTCTTTCCAAGTAATATAAAATAACCATTTAATTCATACTTGTCTATTAATAATTGAAGTCTTTTTCTTTCCGGACCGTCTCCAACTCCAAACCACTTAAACTTATATCCTGAATTCTTTAATAGTCTCGTTACCTCAATAGCTGTATCATATGATTTTACATTTACTAACCTTCCAACCGTTAAAATATTTATTGACGAGTTATGAAATTCATTGACTACATGTTCTTCAGCCATTTTATAAATTATATTTGGATCTATCATATCTAAAATAATATCAACCTTGCTATTATATTCTTTTCTAATCCGTGATACTGACTCTTTAACGTGTTGAGAAACCGCAATGATTTTATGCATCTTCTTATACGATTCATAATCCGTTTCTTTGTCATATAATGTATTGACGTAGTCTGTATTAATCCAAGCTAGCTTTCTTAATGCAGTGACTTTATTAGCAACAAAGTATGTAGGCATCCCCTGACTGTATGCTATAGCTACATCATATTTTTTTGGCAGAGGGGAAATTATTTTTTTTAAACTTCTAAATACTACTTGCTCACTATGTAAAGCATTTTCTTTATAATTATTTAATCTCAAACTTAAGGAAGTTTTAAATCTATAATAGAAATATGGTATCTTTTTACTTATAGGTAATTTTTCTTTATTTATAAACCTGAAATATTCTGGAACTGATAACATATTCACATATTTGGGAACATATTTTTCAAGATCCTCGCCTTTTTTAAATAGTAATAAATCTATTTCATATTTCGATGAATCTATCATGCTTAATAAAGATATCAAGCTTTTTTCTGCCCCACCAATAGTTAATGAATCAATAACAAATAATAGCTTCTTTTTCATAGACTCACTTACTTTCTCTTTTTTAATTTCTTTTTTAAATTCCTTAATATGTTTAAGCAAACTCCATACATAATACTTGTTCTTACAAAATTATTCCTTATAAGAAATATATATGGCTTATAAAAATAATCATCAGATGAAAATGCATCTTTATGTTCATTAACATATGGTATAGATAAGATTTTCTTTATATTACAGATTGCATTTCTCCTACCTGTTACTTTTATATTAATACTTTGTTGTTCTACTAACTTCACAACAATATCTTGAATTTCCTTTGTGATTATTTTCCTTTTTTTGTATTCATTTAAATAAACAGAATTAAATACATTTTCCATTTCACGGAAAACTTTAATGTAATTTTGTATATAATTTATTGAAATATTAGAACTTATACTACTTTGGTTGAGTCTATTGTAATTATACAAATACTCTTTTATAGCAGAAAATGATGTGCAATGAGATACGTATTGTAAAATAAATATTAAATCCTCGCACATAAATATATTTTTATCCATCCTTAAACCATTATTAATAATAATCTCCTTTTTATACAGTTTACTCCACAGAACTCCTCCTGTTCCGCTACAAACCATATCCATAAAAGCATGTACCGAAACATTATTATCAAAATTAAAATCTGTATAATTTAAGACTCCATATTCAGAAATATCCTTATAACCACAACATACTAGATCAGAACCCGTACTTATCATCTGTTTTATTAAAAGCTCAATATAATATTTGTTAATCGTATCATCAGAATCAACAAAAACTAAATATTCACCTGTTGAATTTAAAATACCTTTATTACGAGCTTCAGATGGACCACTGTTTTCTTGGCTGTAATATACTATTCGGTTATCTTTTTCTTTATATTCATTAACTATCTCTTCACTTCTATCAGTTGATCCGTCATTTACAATTATAATGTCAATATTTGTGTAAGTTTGATTTAATACACTCTCTAAACATTCAGAAATATATTTTTCGCAATTATAAACGGGTATTATAACACTGACTTTCGGAACCACCATCCTTACATCCTTTCAAAGTAACCTTATTTGTATAACTTTTTTCAACGAATTTTTTAAGCTGCCTTGTTCAAAATTAATTTTATTCATCGATTATCGTATATAGTTTTTCAATCTCACTGCTGTTACCATAATCCTTTATTAACATATTAGTAACAAACTTATCTGTTAACTCTTTATCTTCAATAAGTTTTTTTATGCCATTGACTATACCGTCTATCCCCATAGAAGTTATCAAACCATCAATACCATCTTGAACCTGGCTTTTTGCGGTAGGAAAGTTTGTTATAACAACCGGTTTTTTAAGAATCTGTGCTTCCCTAACTGTTACAGCTTTACCTTCATATCTTGACGGTTGACAATAAATATCACATTTTTTTATGTATGGATATGGATTTACTTTTTTACCTAACAATATAAACCTATCCCCTATATTATTGTCTTTAATTAAATTTCTAATATACTCTTCATCTCCGCCGTATCCCACAATATACCACCTTATGTTATAGCCTAGCTGCACTAGATTTTTACAGGCTATTACTGCCATATCAAATCCTTTTGCATCACAAATCCGACCTACTGAACAAATTTTTATTGCTTTATCATCAGAAATTTCATCGTTTATATCATCATTCGCTTGTTCTGTTACAAACGTAGATGATAGTATATTCTCTATGATAATGCTTTGATGTCTAAGATTAGGAAATACCCTTAGGAACGATTCCTCACAGTCCTTAGATACATTTACTATATAATCTAATCTACTCCACATTTTCTCATCTAATTTTTTATCCGGATTTACAATTGTAAAGTAGTCTGTGTGATTCCATCCTAGTTTTAAATTAGCATTTACCTTATCAAGTATAAAGTTATGAGGACCTAGGAAACTTATAGCTACATCATATTGTTTTTCTATTTTAGGCAATATCGGCATTGAGTAATTCCAAGTATACTGCATCTGTTTGTACGTTCCTTGTTCTTTCTTCAATCCTTTATTTTTAACCTTAGCTTTTAATTTTGCTAAAATTCTCATACAACCTAAATATATATGGCCCTCTCTTATAATATTTTTTACAGGTCTCTCAAATGTCGTGTACCGTTTTATAGTTGGTAGTAAATTAACCTCTTTAGGAATCAGACTAAAAAACTCACCTTCGTGTCTATATAAGAATAAGTCCACATCATATTTTTTATAATCAAAACTTTCTAATAGTCCAATTAAACTTCTTTCAGCTCCGCCTATATTTAAAGAGTACATACTTATAAGTATTTTCTTCTTCATAGAGTATCTCCTATCTAAATCTACATCTACTTAAATACAAGCTTACATATATTATTTGCTATCCTAAATGGTAAATTATTATACAAGAACGCTACTATTTTTTCCCCTCTACTTCTCTCATCTTCGTACGAGTCAGTTCCGTTCCACGGGGTCATATCTAAATACTCCTTGTAAAGTGATGCCAAAGGATGCTTACACCCTTTTATCCATGGTCTATTTACAAAAGCGGGAGTGAAATGAATAAATACAGGATTATTTATAGCTTCTCTTAATTCCTCTTCACTGTAATAATCCTTTAGCATATAATACTGCATAATTTCATCTCTATTCATAGTGAAAAATGGAGTCATAGAATTATACTTTGGATGAAGTAGTAATATCTTTTCATTTAACACTCCATTTATTGTTCCTTGATCATGGTGAAATACCTGACCGTTATATGCATCTATAAATTCTATAAACCTTTCTTCAATATTTTCTTTTCTCCATTTTTCTAGGTTTATTAGAAGCATACCCGAATTTATATATGCGCTATTTAAATCAATATTTATTCTTAATTTCGTGTTATTTCCCACTGTATCACAGACACCTGCAACATAATAATTACTTATGTCTTTGTTCCATAACTCACTTAAACTATCATTTATTATTGAATCACAGTCTAAATAAATAACTTTATCTATACCCTTTTCAAGAACGCTAGATAGGAATAATCTAGCATAAGCATTAATGGAAATAGGGTTTTTCATATTCAGCTTCAATCTATCTGAAAAACCATTAATATCTATGAAATTTATTGTTCTATTATATTTTTTACAGATAAATTCAAGATTATTTTTATTATCTGGTGAAATATTATTTTCAATAATATAAACATTAATATTAGTAAATGCTTTATTATTTTGAAAAAGTGATATCATAGATACACCTACATGCTGTGCATAATTGTTATCACTTGAATACACAACACTTAGACTCATATTTATTCCCCTCCAAGGTTATCTAGATAATAATTTTCTTACTCTTGCAATGTTATCTCCACCTATTATCATAGATAAAACCACTTTTATATTTGTTTTAATTCTAGTGCTGAACGGGAGCCAACTTTTATAAAAATGATGTATTGCATACGTATTTTCCGTTATGAATTTTCTACAATTTATATAGTCGTATGGAGAGAAAAATGTTTGAGGATAGAAAGTTCCCATACCTTTTATTTCTTGATATCTTCCATTTTGTTTTAATCCAATTTCCTTTAAAATTTTAGTTATTATAGCTACATTAGTTAAATCATCATAAGTCCCATCTTTTGTAATGAAACTCTTTTCCTTATATGAATCTAAAAATATTTTTATCAACTTATTCCCTTTAGCAGCTCCTATAGTACTTGTAGCTATATAGTTCTCTTGTTCAAATCCCCAAAACGAATCATGATGTAATAAATCATTAAAGGATTTGAATACTTCAACATCAGTATCCATATAAACCCCACCAAAGTTATATAAGACATATACTCTTACATAATCACTTACAAATGCAAACTTTCCAGATTCATAAGCCTCTTTCACGTATAAGTTACTATTTGTATCAAAATTATCCTCGTTCCATTCGACTATTTCATAATCTGATAAAGTCTTTTTCCAGCTATCAATACATTTTTTTACTATACTAGGTTTTTCTTTTCCTCCGAACCAACAGTAATGAATAATTTTGGGGATTTCATTAGCACTTGTATTCATCTAGATTCTCCCTCCTGAATAAATCTGACTTAAAAGAGGTTACTGGTTATTATGTATCTTAATTAAAAACATAATTGTTTACCCTTAATCAAATATAAGCTGGTTTAGCTCTTGTTAAATAACTCGTTTTTTGCTTCTTATAAAGATAAGAATGTTTTTTATTCAGTTGTTTATAGCATTAAAATCAAGAGAAAAACTTAATAAAATCACTTCTATAGATTATATTTAGACTTCTTACATTCTCATAATAGTAATAAATAAAATAAAAAACTAATATTGCATAATAAACAAGCTTTTGATCCTTTTCATTGAAAACTTTCACAATCCAGGAAATTAAAATAATTTGATAAAGACCAAAATAAATAGAAAACCTTGCAAAGATCCAATTTTGTGTGGAAACTATCATAAATACGACATTTATTATTGACATATTAACGATATAATCGCAATCGGGATATATTTCCCTAAGCTTTTCCCTACCCAAATAAGCAATTACTAACGGTACAGCATATACCGCAACCCTAAATACGTTTGCTCCCTGTGCAACAAAATCTTTATACTGACCATACTGCGTATTCTCAATGGCTGCAAACAATACTGAAGTAAACTGATTAAATACTATCACTAATAATATTGAGCAAAATATAAGTATAAAGGTAGTCTTTGACCACGCTTTAAATCTAACTAAAAAATAAATAGGAATTAATATTAGTGCACTTTGGTGAAATGTGGATGCAATAAGAACAATTAAAATATATTTCTTCCAGTTACCCTCAATTAAAAATTTTGTCGCAGTAAAAATAATTGCTGCTGCAAGAGATTGTCTTATTCCATTCATTGAAACTAGATACCAACCGCCTGTAATATATACATACATACTCAATTCAAATAATCTTGAATATTTATATAGAACTAGAATAACAAGAACATTTGTAATCAAAGCCGTTGTGAAAACCATTATCTGTGGATCATCTGAGAACTTCTTTAAGAACATCTGAAAAATTCCAAATCCTATATCTTTCTCACTTTTAATATGATTCCAAGTAAAATCACTTATCTTATAAGCGTATTTATAGAAGCCCGTATCACCAATATCTTTTCGAAGGCCTGATATCAATACTAAAGGCAACAAAGCAACAAACACCAAAATCTTATTAGGCTTTATAGAGATCAGTACATTTGTTGTACATGTGATTGTCGCAAAATACCTAGCGAAAAATGAAACAATAAAAACTACCAGAAGATTAATCCAAAATATTGTCATTTTTTATTCCCTCTCGAAGGATTATCAAATTTACCTTCCCTGTATAATTCTCAAAAAAAACTAATTTTTTAGGATTATATCTAACTACAAATAATTAAGTTTCTTTTGTTCTAGTCATAACGTAACAATATAATACGATCCCTAGTGGGGTTGCTAGAAACGTAAGAATTTTGTATGGCGTTTCACTTATAAACTTTCGATTTTTTGATATTAAACAGCTAGAAACATAATGTATTGCTTGTCTATATTTAAATAATAAGCTTGCAAATGGCAATTTCATAAGCTCCTTCCGATAAAAAGCAAAGCCTTTTGGGTTTCTACGATATTGATTTAGCATGTTCATGGATGATCCATCAGGCAAATATTCAACACAGCAAAGGATTTCATTCATCAGTAACATCTCATACTGCTGATCAAGCATATAATACTTATATGCTAATCCTACATACTTTTCATTTTTGAAAACCGGGTACGGATACTTCCTCGTCAATTCCGTACGATATACAAGCTTCTTATCACCGGTTACATTATGCTCGTTGTAAAGATCAAAAAGAGTCGAGCGTTTAAGATTCTCGGGTAACTTCGAACCAATAATTCGTCCATCTGTGTACGAGTCAAGTCCAATTATGCCACTGACTTCATCACTTCCATGTTTCTCCCAAAAAGAAAGAATGTTTTCTACAGCATCATCAGGCATGTAATCATCAGAGTCAATACATACATTTAGTTCCGTGTTGATCATCTCATAGGCTGTATTGTGAGCACCATGCATGCCTTGGTTTTGTTGCCAGTGATATTTTATTTCTATACAATTTTCAGCAATCCAGCTGCTCACCAACTCTTTTGTATCATCACTGGAACCATCGTCTATAATTAACCATACAAAATCCTTGCATGTTTGACGCTTCAAACTCTCATAACAATTGTGAAGACAGTATGCCCTGTTATAAGTAGGAGTAAAAATAGTTAGCTTCTTCAAATAATTCACCTCGACACTGCTAAATAAAAATCTTGCGTTAATCCCGCAGTATTTTTTATATCGTACCCTTTTTTAGATAATGCTTGATCGGATATATCCCTTGGTAAATTTCTAACTGATATACTGTTTAATTTTTCTATCCATATCTTTTTGTCAGTCAGAGGGAAACGTTCAATTAAATTCATTCCCATATCAACTTCCTGTGTAATAGCATCCGATATCATACAAGGTAATCCAGCTCCTTGTGCCTCTATAAGAGTAACCGGTAAGCCCTCATGAACAGACGGAAATACAAACACATCAAATGCCTGAAGTAGCTTTTCTATATCGCTTCGTATCCCAAGAAACTTTACATTGTTCCTTAAATTCAACTCTTCTACTTTTTTTTCAATCTCTAAGCGAAGCGGACCATCTCCCGCTAATAGAAGAATAGAGTTCGGTTTCAAATTGATTAATTGCGCAAATATGTCTATAAGAAAAGAATGATTCTTTTGATGCGTGAATCTTCCGACATGTCCAACTACGAAAGTATCTTGGTGAAGTTGTAATTCCTCTCTCACTTGTTTTCTAATATTAGAAGAAAATGCAAATCTATCACATTCAATCCCATTTTTTAAAATTTTAGCTGCATTTGCTTTATTTGCAAATAACCACTTAGCAGCTACCTCCGAACACGCTAACAGATGCGTGGCATTCGGTGATATAAATTTCCCGGCGTACCATTTATACATTTTGGCTGCAACGCCGCCCTCACTGCTCGTATTATGACTGTGAGCAATTCGAATGGGTATACCTGCTTTTTTAGCTGAACGGAGTACAAACCCACTCATTTTATCCATGTGCGAGTGCACAATTCTATATTCTCCATGAGATGCAAAGAAAGTATTTAAGGCTTTCATGTACTCCATATGCCCGACATCTGTAATATATGGAACTCTATGAATTTTTCCGCCTAGCTCTACTATTTCCTCATCGAACACACCTTCCTTACAGGTAAGAAAGTCGAATTGGACTTTAGGTCGATCTAAATTTCGATATAAATTCATAATTAGAGTTTCAGCACCGCCTCGATTCATATTTACAACTACGTGTAATATCCTTAATGGATAGCCCACTTTAACTCCTCCGTTTCACCCGTGAACATAGCATAAAGGTCTTTCTTTTCTTCTAATACTTTATTAATGGCATATTTATTTTCAATCATATTACGCCCGGTATTCCCAAACTGAATACTCAAATTGGGATTTTGAGCAAGGTATTTTATCTTATCGGACATCTCGTCTAGGTTGTTATGACTTATGATCCAACCATTTTCATTATTGAGAATAAGTTCCCTATGTCCTCTATTATCAGTAGCTATAACTGGAAGGCCACAAGCCATAGCCTCCATAATATTAACTGGTAAACCTTCACGCAGACTGGATGCAACAGCAAGGTCACACATTGGTAATAATGAAGCAATATCAGTTCGATAACCGAGAAAATGCACCATCTCGGCAACTCCTAACTGACCAGCTAGTGTCTTACAACTTTCCATTAATAGACCATTTCCTGCAAGTAAAAGCTTTGCATTTGGAACCTCATTTTTTAGTAAAGCTAACGAATGAATCAACAATTGCTGATTTTTATTTTTGTTAAATTCTGCAGCATAAAACATTAAAAAATCGTCTGGCTTATAACCAAATTGCATCTTTATATTGCGTTTATGCACTTCTTTTACCGGTCTAAATTGCTCTATATCGACCCCTACCCCATGAACGTGCTCAATACACACTGCTTTAAAGCGATGATCCACGGCAAGATTGTAATCTTCTTTATTGATTGTTATGAGACAATCTGTATAAGGAGCTAGTCCTTTTTCAATTGGATAATATACAAGCCAGTTTATGAGTGGGGCACCCTTACAAAAATGAAATCCATGAGCTGTATATATCACTTTTGTTCCTTGTCTTCGCGCTTTTCTTGCAGCTAAGCGGGCAAGTACTCCTCCCATAGGTGTATGACAATGAATGATGCTGTACTTATTTTTATTGATGATTGATGCAAGCTCCTTGTATGCATAAAAGTTTTGGAGTTTAAAAGGTGATCTTTGGATAGGAATGTCATACTTTTCATCTACATATGGAAGCTCTATATTGCCATTTGCAGCAACATGTACCTCCCAGCCCCGCTCTGTAAACCATTTCATATATGGCAAATGAAATGCTTTGAAATGATAGTCTACTGTTGCACAAAACAACACTTTCTTAGACACTTAGATCACACACCCATTCAACTATATTTTCAATTAAGGTACAGTTTTCGCAGTCATTTAACCAGAGATAGATATTGGTATTTTTGAGATATCATGATTATTAGCTAAGTATAGTAGCTTTGTTCGTAACTCCTCTTTATCCCATTCAGAGTATGTAGAAATGACTTTTTCAATTTCTTCTATATAAATATTCGTTTCTTTTCCCACATAAATTCTCGGATAAATTTGTTGTTCATTGATTTCATCATCTTTTAACAACTCTTCAAAAAGCTTTTCGCCGGGTCTCATTCCAGTAAATTTTATTCCGATTTCTTCTATAGAGTTTCCTGATAGTTTGATTAAATTTTTAGCGAGATCGACAATTTTTACCGGTTCACCCATATCTAACACAAAAATTTCTCCACCCTTAGCTAAAGCTCCCGCCTGTATAACGAGTCTTGATGCTTCTGGAATGGTCATAAAGTAACGAACCATATCTGGATGAGTAACTGTAACTGGTCCGCCTTTTTGAATTTGTTTTTTGAATAGCGGAATCACGCTCCCGCGGCTTCCTAATACATTTCCAAAACGAACAGCAACGAACTTTGTATGGCTCGTTTTATCTTTCTGTTGAATAATCATTTCAGCCAGCCTTTTCGTTGCCCCCATAACACTTGTTGGATTCACTGCTTTATCAGAAGAAATCATGACAAATGTCTCTACATTATGCCAGCTTGCTGCTTCTGCAATATTCATCGTCCCGATTAAATTGTTTTTTACAGCTTCTTCTGGATTATGTTCCATTAACGGTACATGTTTGTGGGCAGCAGCATGATAGACAACATGTGGATGATATTTGTTCATCACTGACATCATCTTCTTATTATCTTGTATATCTGCAATCTCTGAAATAAATGTAATCTTCGTGCCACCATATAACTCTTTCAATTCCATTTCAATAGAGTAAATACTGTTTTCGCCATGGCCTAATAAAATTAATTGCTTCGGATTAAATTTTGTAACTTGTCTACAAATCTCTGAACCAATTGAACCTCCAGCACCAGTCACTAAAATAACTTTGTCGGTTAAGTATTCTGAAATGCTATTCATATCTAATTCAACCGGATCTCGGCCTAACAAGTCTTCTACTTGAACATCACGAAATTCATTAACTGAAACTTTTCCTGTTACTAAATCTTCTAGCATAGGAAGAATTTGAGTTTTCGCTTTTGTCTTTGAACACTCTTTAAAAATGGAGTTCAAGCTTTTTCTACTCAGTGAAGGAATTGCTATTATGATACTTTCTATATTCAGATTTTGAACAGCATGCTCAATTCGATCCACCCCGCCAATTACTGGAATACCCAGAATATCAAGATTATGTTTTTTTACATTATCATCAATAAATCCAACAGGTAATAATTCTGTATCGTTGTTCTTTAGCAATTGTCTTGCCACCATTGTTCCTGCAGAACCAGCGCCAATAATTAAAGTTCTCTTTTTCGTATCATCCTTTTTAAAATATGCATCTCTATACATCCGCCAAACAAAACGTGATCCGCCAATTAATAAAATATGAATCATCCAAGTTACAACAAGCAAACGAAAGTAAATCTTATGTATCATTACTTGTTGCACAAAAGCTGTGGTGATAATAGAGAATGTAATAGCTTTAAAAATAATTAATAATTCCCCTATACTCGCATATTCCCACGCCTTTTTATACAACTTGTAAATGAAAGCAAAAAAATGATGGCTAAGTAGTAAAGTTATAGAACTAATTACTGACGATAATGTAATAACGTGGAAACTAGCATTTACAAAAAAATAACTAAAGAAAATTGCACTTAATACAATGAATGAATCCACAAAAAGCAATAACGATAGCCTCTGCCGATATGTCATAAGCCTTCCCCCGTTTTCAATCATTACTTTTAAAAAAATTAAAGCTTTTAACTACGAGGTCTTTTCAAAAACTCATAGCTAAAAGCTTTAATCTGATAAAATTCGGGCATCTAACCCGCCCTCACATCACACTCTTGATGACTAGCATCTAAGGTTTATCCAACCCACAGCATGATCGAGTGCCTCCATTGATACTGGTAAGGAGACATTACCACATTCCTTTTATAAATAACATCTATGTTCTTTATAAAGAACACAATAGTCCGAAATAATCCTTATACCTTATTGTTTAAAATAGTCCCCACTAATTTTCCTCTTGCGAAGCCTAATATTCTTTTAGATTCCACTGCATCCTCATTCACAGTATGATTATATCCTATTACTAATACTACCCCGTCACACCGGTCAGCTAAAATGCTGGTATCTGTTACTTCTAAAATTGGCGGAGAGTCAAATAATATGATGTCATATTGCTCTATTGCTTTTTGAATTAAAGTCTCCATTGCTGCTGAACTAAGCAGCTCAGCTGGATTAAAAGGCACTGGACCGCTTGTTAGCACACAGAGCCTTCCAATTCCCGTTTGCACTACAGCCCCTTCTATTGTTGTTTTGCCACTCAAAACATTTGTCAGTCCAGTCGTGTTTTCAAGCTGGAATATTTTATGTATTGTTGGCTTCCGTAAATCAGCATCAATTACCAATACTTTTTCACCTTGTTGAGCTATGGACACAGCAAGGTTAGCCGTAATAGTTGATTTTCCTTCGCCAAATCTTGGAGAGGTAATAACGATGGTCTTATCCTTATTGGTAACAGATGAAAACTGAAGATTCGTACGAATCGTACGATAATCTTCAGCAATTTTGGAATTGGGCGCAGCATAAGTAACTAGGCTTTCTTCCTTGATTTTGTCTCTTTTTCTTCTGCTTTTGTAAACCAATTCTTGCCCCCCCTTAATAAGGATACAGATCCTTTTTTGCTATATTTGTCTACTATGTTTTTCTTATTCATTTTAGAAATACTTCCTAAAGTAGGGCTATCTAATAATTTTTCGATAGCTCGCTCCGATTTAATCCTATCATCCAAAGAATCTAGTAAAAAGATGAATCCGATACTTAATACCAAACCAACAAAGAAGGCAATCATTATCGTTTTAGTATGATTAATGTTTATTGGTACAGGGTATTTCGTTGCTGTCGCTTTCGATAAAATTCTAACATCATTAAAGTTTAATATACTTGCAACCTCTTGCTTATAAACAGCTGCTGTAGTATTCGCGATTTTAGCTGCAAGTTTGGGGTCCGTATCCACCACAGTAATTTTCACTATTTGCGAACTTTGGACACTTTCAGTACTTATTTGTCCACTCAACGCGCTTGCTGATCTGTTAATGTTCAATTCCGCATTCAATTCCGCAGCTACTTTCTCCATCACAACCTGTTCATTTATCATTACTTTAAGCGTATTCATAGCGTCATTATTTGCTGGAATGAGTATTTTTGCAGAAGATGCGTATAATGGGGTTTTTAAGAAAATACTATAAGCTGCTCCTACCAATGTAATGGTGAGTGTAAGTACAACCATGATCCATAGTCGTCTTCTTATAACAGCAAATAAATTTTTAAGATTTATTTCCTTCTCCATAGTTTCCCCCCACAAATTTTTTTATAAATATACTAAGCACTACTTATAGATTTTAGAATATCCAATCTAATATACTCTGTAAAATCGATTTTATTCAGATATTTTAGAAAAATGTTGAAAAACTTTTCTTACACAAGAACATCACTTCATCGAATGAAACACAATATGTTCTATTTAAAATAGATTTTAGTTCTTTATACAGAACAAGTCAATATAAATTATTCTGCAAATTCTTTCTTTTCTCCTCATAATATATCATTTTCGCTTTCGTTATCCCTCTGTTTTTTACAAAAAGTTGAGAAACTTTATTTTCTACCTAATTCTTCTAATAATCCTCTGTATTTATCTTCTACAAATATGGATTTTTTGTAAAGTTTTTAAAAACATTAAATTAGCAAATATAAAGTAAAACTTCCGTCAGTAGGAGATTGTTTTCATCCCGACTCAGGAAAAGTTCTCATCATTCAGGCTCTTACAGGTAATTATCCACTACCTATCTGTTTTGTTTTCTCAGAATTTTGAGGCGTGATCTTACAGGATAAATATGATTAATCATCAAAACTTATCCATTATGGAGCTAATAAAATTTACTCTTTCTATTAAATAAATATTTTCTAACTTAGATATAAATTCAAGGTCTTTAATTACGGTTTAAATTGTACTACGACGTAGGGTTTATAATAGACAATTTACGATGAAGATGCCCCAAGTAATCTTTTTACTTTTGACTAGGCCAATTATAAAACAAAAACCCTCAACACGTTATGTGTCAAGGGTTTGAAGCTCTTAATAAAGAGTCATATATTGATCGCGTTCCCATTGGTGAACTTGTGTGCGGAACATATCCCACTCAATTTCTTTTGCTTCGATGAAATGCTCAAGTAAATGATCACCTAATGCACCGCAAATAATTTCATTTGATTTTAATTCATTTAATGCTTGTGCTAATGTAGCTGGTAAGTCAATGATACCTGCTTGTTCACGTTCTTCTGGTGTCATCACATAAATATTGCGATCTACTGCAGGTGGTACCGCTAGTTTATTTTTAATTCCATCAAGACCTGCTGCTAATAATACAGCCATTGCTAAGTATGGGTTTGCAGCTGGATCAACGCTACGTACTTCTACACGTGTACTTACGCCGCGAGATGCAGGGATACGGATTAATGGGCTACGGTTTTGCGCAGACCATGCTACGTAACAAGGCGCTTCATATCCAGGTACTAAACGTTTATAAGAGTTTACAGTTGGGTTTGTTACCGCTGTAAAGCTTGATGCATGTTTCAAAATACCTGCGATGAAGTGACGAGCATCGTCACTTAATTGTAAATCACCGTTTTGATCATAGAATACGTTCTCATTACCTTTGAATAGTGATAAGTTACAGTGCATACCAGAGCCGTTTACACCAAATAGCGGTTTTGGCATGAATGTTGCGTGCAGACCGTGTTTACGCGCAATTGTTTTTACAACAAGTTTAAATGTTTGGATATCGTCACACGCTTTAATTGCACTTGCATATTTGAAGTCAATTTCGTGTTGTCCTGGTGCAACTTCATGGTGAGATGCTTCGATTTCAAATCCCATTTCTTCAAGTTCAAGAACGATATCACGACGGCAGTTTTCACCTAAGTCCATTGGCGCAAGATCGAAGTATCCACCGTTATCATTTAATTCTAATGTTGGATTTCCTTTTTCATCAACTTTAAATAAGAAGAACTCTGGCTCTGGTCCAAGATTGAAATCAGTGAAGCCTAGTGCTTCCATTTCTTTTAACATACGTTTTAAATTATTACGTGGATCACCATCAAACGGTGTACCATCTGCATTGTAAATGTCACAAATTAGTCGCGCTACTTTTCCTTTTTCAGCAGTCCATGGGAATACTACCCATGTATCTAGGTCTGGAAATAAGTACATGTCAGATTCTTCAATACGAACAAATCCTTCAATAGAAGATCCGTCAAACATCATTTTGTTATCTAGAGCTTTTGTTAACTGACTAACTGGAATTTCTACGTTTTTAATACTTCCTAAAAGATCCGTAAATTGTAGACGGATATACTTTACATTCTCTTCTTTCGCCAAGCGGAAAATATCTTCTTTTGTGTACTTTGCCATTTTAAATTCCTCCTTAGTCCCTCTAAACATGTTCAAAATTATCAATCATTAATGAAAAAACCTTGAAATATCACCTTGTCGTAAAGACGTTCGATTAAATCTGCCTGTATGTTGCAGTTCATCTCGAAGAATTTTACGAAGCTCAGATTTCGAAATTTCTTTCACTTCTTCTCTTACTTGTATTACTTCTGATTGATTTTCCTTCATTTGTAGTACTTGCTTAATACCAGCCATGTTTAAACCTTGATCTAACAAATCTTTAATCTCTAACAATTTATCTACATCGTTAAATGAAAATAATCTACGATTTCCTTTTGTACGGGTTGGGGAAATCAATTTATGTTCTTCATAGTAACGAATTTGACGCGCAGATAATTGAGTTAAATCCATAACTATACTTATTGGAAACAGCGGGGCAGAACGTCGATCATGTTGTGTCATTTCAGTTCCTCCTTCGCCTTAACTTGATTCTCATTTTATATCATGTTATGTATCATGTCAACACATGTTAGCTTTTCTTACATGATTTTTTTAAAAATTTTTTTACTCTTAATTAAAATGTCTCAATTACCTACTTATATACAAAAAAAGCTACCAAAACTGGCAGCTTTCATTTAAGAAATTACTAATAGATTTTTTTCAATAAGCGCATCAATAGCAGAACAAATCGCAATCTTCACATGCGAATATGTTAAACCACCCTGCACATACGCAACATAAGGCGGACGAATCGGACCATCTGCTGATAATTCAATACTCGCACCTTGAATAAATGTACCTGCAGCCATAATCACATCATCCTCATATCCTGGCATATAATTCGGATACGGCGTAAAATGCGAATTAATTGGTGATGCATATTGAATCGCTTGGCAAAATGCAATCATGCGTTCTTTATCATCAAATTGAACAGATTGTATTAAATCTGTTCGCGGTGCATTCCAAGTTGGCGATGTATTCATACCAAGCTTTTCTAAAAAGGCCGCTGTAAAGATCGCACCTTTTAACGCTTGACCAGCAACATGTGGCGCTAAGAAAAACCCTTGATACATCTCTTGCAAACTATATAAAGATGCACCAGCTTCTGCTCCGATACCTGGAGATGTTAAACGATATGCACATGCTTCTACATATTGTTCTTTCCCAACAATGTAACCGCCCGTTTTCACGATGCCGCCACCTGGATTTTTAATAAGTGAACCCGCCATTAAATCTGCACCGACATGACATGGTTCAAGTTCTTCTACAAATTCTCCGTAACAGTTGTCCACGAACACAACGACATCCGGCTTAATTTCTTTTACAAATGCAATCATTTCTTTAATTTCGGCAATTGTAAATGACGGACGAGTTGCATATCCCTTTGAACGTTGAATACCAATCATTTTTGTATTTTCATGAATCGCCGCTTGCACTGCAGTAAAATCAACACGTCCCTCTTCCGTTAAAGCAACTGCCTGGTAACCAATGTTATACTCTTTAAATGAGCCAACACCTTTCCCGCGAACACCAACAATTTCTTCTAACGTATCATACGGCTTCCCAGTTATATATAATAATTCGTTACCAGGGCGTAAAATTCCAAATAACGCTGTAGAGATTGCATGAGTTCCAGAAATAATTTGCGGCCGTACAAGACCTGCTTCCGCTCCAAACACATCAGCATACACTTTTTCTAACGTATCACGACCGATATCATCATAGCCGTACCCTGTTGTCGGAATAAAGTGTGAATCACTAATTTTATGACTACGAAAACTTTCTAACACACGAAATTGATTACTTTCAATTACTTGATCAATCCGTTTATGTATGTCTGTAATTTGCATTTCAACTTCTTTTACAATTGGAGCAATCTTTTCCCCATTCTTCAATCGATTAAACATCTTCTTTCTCTTCTCCTTTTCTTGCTGAATATCTATTGATTTGTCCGTTTAGCGGAGAATGAGCAAAAATATACCCTGTACATTCGTATGCTTGCTTCTCTTCTTGAAACGTCATTTCTGTTAATACTGTTTCTGTTCTTAAAAGCGTCAACAATCTACCTTCGCTTACCGGAATCATTAATTCATATGAATCCATCCGCTTCATCATTTCTATTTCTACAACTTTTTTTAATTTCTCTAAATCCGCCGCATCAAAAGCACTCGTCATAATAAAATCATTCTTTGGGAATGGGATGAAGTTCGGATGTAACTTATCTTTTTTATTGTACACTGTAATCATTGGAATGTGGTCAAACTCAAGATCTTGCAGTAATTTTTTCACTGTCTCCTCATGCCCAATGTAATTTGGATCAGCTGAATCGATAACATGCAAAATAACATCCGCTTCATTCACTTCCTCTAACGTAGAACGAAATGCCGCCACTAGCGATGTTGGTAAGTCTTGAATAAATCCAACTGTATCTGTTAATAACACTGTATATCCACACGGCAACTGCATTTTACGCGTCGTCGGATCAAGTGTTGCAAACAGTAAATCTTCTTCAAATGTATCAGCCGCCGTTAACCTGTTAAATAACGTAGATTTACCAGCATTTGTGTATCCGACTAAAGAAACTTGAAAAACCTGATTTTCTTTACGACGTTCACGATATCTCTTGCGGTGCTCTACCACACCAGAAAGCTGCCTTTTAATTTCATCGATACGAGAGCGAATATGACGACGATCCGTTTCTAACTTCGTTTCCCCCGGGCCTCTAGTACCAATACCACCACCAAGACGAGATAAGGCTTGCCCTTGTCCTACAAGACGAGGCAATGCATATTGAAGCTGCGCAAGTTCTACTTGTAATTTACCTTCTCTTGATTTCGCGCGCTGAGCAAAAATATCTAATATAAGCTGTGTACGATCAATGACTCTCGCGTCTAACTGTGCTGATAAATTTCGAATTTGACTTGGTGTTAATTCATTATTAAAAATGATAACATCTGGTTCTAGTTCTTCTGCAAGTAGAGAAAGCTCTTCTAACTTTCCCTTCCCAACATACGTTGCCGGATGAAACTTAGAACGCTTTTGCACTGTTGAAACCAACACTTCCGCTTGTGCCGTTTTCGCTAATGATGCTAATTCTTCCATCGATTGTTCAAAACGTTCATCATCATCTGGCGGCAATTGACAACCAACTATTATCACTTTTTCTTTTTCTTCTATCAAATATGCTCACTCATCCTTTTCGAAAATTAAACCTTCTAATATAATAGCAGAGTAAGAACATTTCATCTAGTTAGTGAGGGAGAATTTCATGGCATGGGATTTATTTAGCATCATTGGTACAATTGCATTTGCTTTAAGCGGAGCAATCATCGCGATGGAAGAAGAATACGATATTTTCGGGGTTTATATTTTAGGAATGGCAACTGCATTCGGGGGAGGAGCACTGCGTAATTTATTAATCGGTTATCCAATTGATGCGTTTTGGAAACAAGATATGTTATTTGAAATTGCAATCTTGTCAATGACTATTATATTTTTATTCCCGAACAAACTTATCAAACATTGGAAACGCTGGGAAAACATTACCGATGCAATCGGTTTATCTGCTTTTGCAATTCAAGGGGCATTATATGCACAAAAACTAAACTTACCAATTAGCGCAACGATTGTCGCAGCTGTTTTAACAGGAATTGGCGGCGGTATTATCCGTGATTTATTGGCACGTCGTAAACCACTTGTACTGCGAGCTGAAGTTTATGCATTTTGGACGATTTTAGCTGGATTTTTAATTGGAGCTAAAATTGTTACGAGTGACTGGGCTTTATATGTTTTATTCGTTCTTATCGTATGTTTCCGTATGATTTCTATTCATTACAAATGGCATCTGCCACATCGCAGTGTAGAAAAGATAGAACATTTCAATGATAAAGTGAAACTTTAATCAGCGAAGTAGTCTTACTACCAACGAATAACGGCATAAATAACAAATCAACCCTTTACTTCTGTAAAGGGCTTTTCTATTTCACTTCGCCCTAACCATATGTGAAATCTTAATTAACAGTGCTGACCATCCATAGAGACAAAAAAATACCACTAATAGAAGTTGTACTTTATTGCATGTTTTTTGTACTTATCCGTAAATACTATTTCTTAAAGAGAGGTGAGATAAGTGACAAAACACGTAAATAAAGGTGCACAAAGAAGCTCCGTAGATCAATTTGGACACGATTTAAATTCCGCTCACGAAAAAAGCAAAAAAATGGGAAAATATCATAGAGCATACCAACAAAAGGCCAAAGAAGAATAGGAGTGATATTGGATGGCAAAAGGAAATAACAAAAGCAACCGAGGACAACACAGTAGCGTTAATCCACAAGGAATCGCATCAGATGTAGCAGATCAAAGTCCAAAAAGTAAATTAGAACAACGCGCAAAAACAAAGAATACAAAATAAAACACGAAGCATTACGCCTCGTGTTTTATTTTAAACAATTTATCCCGCATTAACGGGCAGTAAAAGCCCGATTGGTGAGAGCTTTCCATCAGTGGGGATGAAGCCCCCACTGATGGAAGTTTCATCTTATAAACCGTGCCCTTCTTCTTCAAGCGTTAAATCACTACTTGAAATTGTAAGCAAATCGTATTTATCATACGCTTCTTCCTGAAGTAATCTCATCGCTTGTGTACGAATGGATTTTTCCACAATATTACGAACATAACGTCCGTTGCTAAAAGAAGTAATTTGCGATGAATATTTTACCGCATTTAAATGCTCACGAAGATTCCACTCTGCCTCTTTTGATAATTGATACTCCCGTTCATCATACATACGTTTTCCGATTTCTAATAATTGATTGACCGTGTAATCAGAAAACTCAATAATGAAAGGAAAGCGAGATTGTAGCCCTGGATTTAGTGACAGAAAATGGTTCATCTCACGTGAGTACCCTGCTAAAATAAGTACAAAAGCGTGCTGCTTATCTTCCATATGTTTAACAAGCGTGTCAATTGCTTCTTTTCCAAAATCTTTTTCGCCGCCACGCGCAAGCGAATAAGCTTCATCAATAAACAAAATTCCCCCCATTGCTTTCCGAATAAGATCACGTGTTTTTTGTGCAGTATGCCCAATATATTCACCAACTAAGTCAGCTCGTTCCGCTTCAACTAAATGCCCTTTCGATAGAACATTCATTTCAAACAATAATTTCCCAATCATTCTAGCAACTGTTGTTTTCCCTGTTCCTGGGTTACCTTTAAACAACATATGAAGGACTTGCTTCTCTGATTTCAGCCCCATTTCTTGCCGTTTTTTATTTACATAAATCCATGCATAAATTTCCTTTATAATTTTTTTAATTTCCTGCATTCCAACAAGCTTGCTCATTTCTTCTTCAATCCGTTGCAACATTTCATGTTTTGTAACAGTTTCATTTGAAAGATTTGGTTTTTGTTCTGGCGAAGAAACAGAAGTTTTCTTTCGGTGATTTAGCACAATGTTAATTTGATTATTATTCTTCTTTCGCATCGACTGTTCCATACAATCACCTCACCTTTATCATTCCATTGACGATTATTGTCAAAATTTGCGCTTTCCCAAGAAATAAACTTTTTCTGAAAATTTTTGGTATAATGTAAGAAAACTAGGGTGGTGGGATTATGACAACAAAAGAACTTGATGATACAGTACAAGCTTTCTCTGCGTATTTAATCAACAAGGGACGGAAGCCTTCAACTATTAAGCGATACGTCTATGACATTGAAGATTTTGTTCATTGGTTACAAAAGAACAAAAAAATTTCTTCTAATAATATATGGCGGACTCTTTGTACAAAAGACTATGAAGATTATTTTTCAGACTTAAAAATGAAGCGTCATTACTCCGAAAAAACAATGCACCGTGTTTTAATCGTGTTAAATCGATTGTACTATTTTTTAAACCTACCTAGCCCACTAAAAGATATGGAACTTGTTATACAGCCAGATCGAGCATTGCGAGATGAAGACTTCATTTCAACACAAGAGGAACAGCGTTTAAAACATATTTTAACTTCTTTAGAAGGACTTTCAGATAAACAACGTCCTGTACGTCCGTTACTCATGGATCGAAACGTATGTATTATAATGATTTTGCTTGATTACGGTTTATCGTTACAAGAGCTCGTTTCACTAAATATGCACCACGTTCATTTTGAAAATAATACATTATCTATTCCCGCTGTATCTGGAATAGAACGAATTATTACATTAACAGAAGAAGATAAAAAAAAGCTATATCATTACTACAAGAAAATCCCCGAGCCAGTACGTCCGAGATACCATAGCACAGACCCTTTATTTATAGCTTTTGATTTTAACCGAAATACATTTCGCTGGGTATACGAAAATGACGCCCCAAAAGCATTAACGGAAATCGCTGTACAAAAAATGATTCGGCTTGAAGTTGCACGCGCCGGGCTGCGAAAAGGAATTTCTGGTCAACATTTAAGAAATACATTTATTTTACGCCTCATCCAAAACCATGTTCCAGAACAAGAAATTATAAAACGAATTGGTTTTAAATCAAAGATTTCATTAAAAAGATATTATAACTATGCAAAACAAAAAGAAAACGCCTCATAATAGGCGTTTTTGTTATTTTTCATAGAAACGGCTCGTTCTCCTATCCCATTTTATATACTACTTGCATCTACTATGATAGGTTTTTAACTATCCCTATCAGGAAGGAGACTTTCAATGTCTAATTTTAAAGATAATCAGAAAAAAATCTCAAAACCTTATTTTCCAAAGCAACCTCGCCGACTTCCAGCTGTTCATTATACCCCTAATCGAGAATCGTACGGCACCCTTTTTTCAAAAGCATTAAGTGACTTAACTGATATAATTCCATCCGCATTTTCAAACCCATCACAATATAACACGAAAAAACTTATAAACACCTTAAAAACAATAAAGGGGGGTCTGAAACATTTAAGCTTAACACTTACACAGCAAGAAACTGGCATTGCGATTGTCGAAAATTTAATTACTATTTTAAACGAGAAACCTTTTGTAGCAAATACAGTATATATTGAATTACAAAATTTACTCAACTTTTCACTGCATATTACAAAATTATCCATGATGAATCATCATGAATTCGAAAATATCATTGAGCAAACAGAGGAATTACAAGTAACTTTACTACAAATTACGCCAATCGGAATGAATGGCCAATTTCAAAGTAAACAGGTTCTTCCCGAGCAACCTGAATTTCTCGAACATTCAGAATCTCTAGTTCAATCAGATATTCTCGAACACCCTAAGCTTTTCGAGCATCCAGAACCTCTAGTCCAATCAGATGTTCTCGAGCAACCTGAACCTCTAATTCAATCAGATATTCTCGAACAAACAGAGCTTCTCGAGCATTCAGAGCCTCCAGTTCAATCAGATATTCTCGAACAAACAGAGCTTCTCGAGCATTCAGAACCTCTAATTCAATCGGATGTTCTCGAACAGCCGGAGCTTTCCGAGCATTCAGAACCTCCAGTTCAATCAGATATTCTCGAACAAACAGAGCTTCTCGAGCATTCAGAACCTCTAATTCAATCGGATGTTCTCGAACAACCGGAGCTTCTCGAGCATTCAGAACCTCTAATTCAATCGGATGTTCTCGAGCAACCTGAACCTCTACTTCAATCAGATATTCTCGAACAAACAGAGCTTCTCGAGCATTCAGAGCCTCTAATTCAATCAGATGTTCTCGAACAACCGGAGCTTTTCGAGCAACAGGCTCTTCTTGACCCATCAGAACCTCTAGTTCAACAAGCTCTTCTCGAACTACTAGGGCTTTTTGTTCAACCAGATTTTCTTGATCAACCTGAAACTCTTGCTCAATCAGATATTCTTGAACAACCGGAGCTTGCAGTTCAACCAGATTTTCTTGATCAACCTGAAACTCTTGCTCAATCAGATATTCTTGAACAACCGGAGCTTGCAGTTCAACCAGATTTTCTCGAACAATCAGATATAGCTCCTCGCCATCAAACGGTGTAATAAAAGCCAGCATCTTCACACCCTACTGATGGTGCAAATCCCGCAGGTATCCTTCACCTATCTTCTTCGCTTCTCTTTCAATCTTAAGGTAGGGGCTCACTGCCCACGGATAACGGGATAAAATTCCAATCAAAAAATCCATTTCTAATCATTGAAATAGATGGCACAATAGCTAAACTTTTTAGCTTATATATCCATTAAAAGATTTTCCATTAAGATCCCTATATATTTTGAGCATAAAAAAAGAGCGAATGATTCGCTCTTTTTGCTATGTACAATTCTGTACTATTCTAATTCGATTGAAACGTTCTTTTGCGGAACAAATGTAGAAATAGCATGTTTATAAATAAGCTGTTGCTTACCTTCCGTTTCCAACAGTACAGTAAAATTATCGAAGCCTTTAATTAGACCACGAAGTTGGAAACCATTTAATAAGTACAGCGTGACAAACGTATTCTCTTTACGGAGTTGGTTTAAAAATTGATCTTGAATATTGATTGATTGCTTCATGTCGAATCCTCCTCTTTTTCTCTACTTACTTATTATTCGACTTAAGTTGTAGCTTTCCTTCTATGTACTCTAAAATTTCTATGGTTTTTTCACCACTTGTAACGTCAAACCAATTAACATCCATTTTATTACGGAACCAAGTTAACTGCCTTTTGGCGTAGCGGCGTGAATTTGTTTTCAAAGCCGTCACGGCTTCTTCTAACGATGTTTTCCCTTCAAAATGCTCATACAATTCTTTGTAACCAATGGCTTGAATAGACTGACAATCACGAACTCCATCTTCATACAAACGTTCAACTTCAGCTAATAAACCTTGCTCCATCATAATATCTACACGTAAATTAATGCGACTATATAATAAACCTCGATCCATCGTTAAACCAATTAAAGCAACATCATATAGCAACTCATTTTCCTGTTGTTCTAATTGATCGCTCATCGTCTGCCCTGTTGTATGAAAAATTTCTAAAGCACGAATGACACGTCTTACATTGTTTGGATGAATTCGCTTTGCACTTATCGAATCAACCTCTTCTAACTTCCTATGTACATACTCTACACCATATTCCTCCGCCTGTTGCTCTAACTGTTTACGATACACAGGATCTCCCGGCTCGTCAGAAAACTGGTAATCATATAACACCGATTGTATATATAAGCCTGTTCCGCCAACAATAATAGGAAGTTTACCACGTTTTGTAATATCTGCTATATGACCGCGCACAAGTTCTTGAAACTCCGCAACGGAAAATGAATCTTCTGGATTTTTTATATCAATCATATAATGCGGGATTCCATCCATTTCTTCTTCTGTAACTTTCGCCGTACCTATATCCATATTACGATAGATTTGCATTGAATCGCCACTAATAATTTCTCCATTTAACGCTTTTGCCAGTTCAATACTAAGCTTTGTCTTTCCAACTGCTGTTGGCCCAATAATAACAATAACTTCGTCCCGTTTTTCTTCTCCCATATACTTCAACTCTCTTTATGTAAAGTTATCCATCTGATTATTATACCCAATCTTACCAATTTTAATAGTCAAAATGCAAGTTATCTTATTACGGTAATTGAAATTACATGTATTCGTTAAAAATATAATCTATTTTGCATGTTTTGTCCAACCACTTCATATACATGTTAAAAATGAAAACGGAGATGATACTATGAAAGTTGGACAAGCTACTATTGATTTTTGCTCGTTACTAGAGGATTTAATTTTAGCAACAGCAACAAAAGAAAAAAATTGCTCTCAGGAAGAATTATACTTCGCACTAAATTGTTTACTGCGTTCGTTTCATACGATGCTTGTAAGTGATGAGACAGATGCTAAAACAACCGAATATACACAAACACAATTTTGCTCCGCATATAACATCGTGACAGGGCGAACGATATATCCATTCTAAATCATTTCTCTGCTTTAAATTGTTTAACAAGTTCGGCTATAACTGTTTTTTTTAGAGGTTTCAGGTTCATCCTCCCCCTTCTGCTGCTTTATAAACATAATTTATAATAATATTGACTTCTCTTCACTAATTTCCGTTTTATCATCAGTCTTTCATTTTATAGCGAATTTTCATTGATATTTAAATATTACACTAACATTTGTCCTTGTAAATAAACAATAACCTTTCCAGTTCCTTCTCCCTTCACAACAACCTTTGCATATTTAAGAAAACGAACTGAAGAAATTGTTTCCATATAAGGCTATCTCTATTACAATAAGCGCTTCCTTAATAGTTGCTGGCGTTCTTTCTACCAATGCAAATATATGTTGGTGGGAAAATTAACAAATAAAAAACACTTCAATAAAGAAGTGTTTTTTATTTGTTTATAATGATGCTTGATAAATATCTAAAACATCTTGTTTATTTAGCTTTTTAAATTGCCCAAATTCACCATATACCATTGCTTTTTCTGCCATAATATCAATTTGGTCTTCACCAATCTCGTAATCAGCTAAGCGAGATGGCGCTCCAATAGATGTCCAAAATTGACGCAATGCTTCAATACCTTCTAATGCTATTTTAACATCAGTTTTACCTTCTGCCTGAACATGAAATACTCGAATCGCAAATTGTTTAAAACGATCTACATTTTCATGTAAAACATGTTTCATCCAATTTGGGAATAAAATTGCTAAGCCACCGCCATGCGGAATATCATACACCGCCGAAACAGCATGCTCAATATTATGCGTTGCCCAGTCTCCGCGTACACCCATCGCTAAAATACCATTTAACGCCATTGTACCGCAATATAAAATCGTTTCACGGTGCTCATAACTTTCTAAATCATGTAGCAGCTTCGGAGCTGTCTCAATAACCGTTTGTAAAATAGACTCACAATAGCGATCTTGCAGCATTGTATTCGTGCCTTGATGGAAATATTGCTCGAGTACGTGCGACATAATGTCAACAATCCCGTAAATTGTTTGGTTGCGCGGTACAGATACTGTATGATTCGGATCTAAAATAGAAAATTGCGGGAATGTTACTGGACTACCCCAGCCATACTTTTCGTTTGTTTCCCAATTTGTAATAACAGAACCTGCATTCATTTCAGAACCTGTTGCCGCAAGAGTTAACACTGTTCCAAAAGGCAATGCTTCTTTTGCAATAACTTTTTTCGTAACGAGATCCCACGCATTTCCATCGTATTTGCTGCCAGCCGCAACAGCTTTTGTACAGTCTATTACACTGCCACCACCTACAGCTAATATAAACTCGACATCATTTTCTTTACAAATTTGAATACCTTTATTTACTGTGGATAAACGCGGGTTAGGTTCCACACCACTTAACTCAAAAATTTCTGCGTCAATTTCTTTTAACGTAGACATCACATTATCATAAATTCCATTTTGTTTAATACTTCCGCCGCCATATACGAGTAAAACTTTTTTCCCATACTGTGGCACCTCTGTTTTCAATTGCTCTAATTGACCTTTTCCAAAAATAAGTTTTGTTGGATTACGAAACACGAAGTTTTGCATACTTTTCATCCTTCCTAACTAAAAGTAACTATACTTTTATATATCATATATTTAGCTTTTCACAAAAATATTTGCTTACACAAAAAAAGAATCTCAGCTAAAACTGAGACTCTTTTTAATAATAAGGTGAAATCATTAAGTATACAATAACACCTGAAAGACTTACATATAACCAAATTGGCATTGTCCAACGTACAATTTTACGATGACGAGTCAGTTGGTTTGTAAATCCGAATACTAAAGAAAATAATGCAAGCGGTACAATAATAGCGGCAAGGAAAATATGTGTAATTAAAATAAAGAAATATACATATTTAATGATTCCTTCTCCGCCAAAGTGCGTTGCTGGTGCTAAATAATGATACGTTAAATACGAAACACAAAATAACAATGTAGTTGTAAATGCTGCAAGAATAAATCCCCTATGTAGATTCACATTCTTTTTAATAATTGAAAACAATGCTGCGATTAAAAACACAAATGTAAAACTATTAAAAATCGCATTTAACATCGGCAAAATTTTTACATCAAAATGTACTTCTCCTTTGTAACCAACCGGTCCAAAAAATAAGAACAAAATAATTGCATTGACGACCACAGAAAGCGTTATTACAACAGGAGCATAGCTCTTCTGTTTAACAGAACGATCAGTCAAATTGTTCACTCCCTCATTCTTCTTAAAGTATATAGTAGCTTCATTATTTTAACATATTATCAACAGTGTAAATGTGACAAATGTTTGAAATAATTATATAAAGTGAAACTTTCATCAGCGGGGTGCTTACTGCCCACGAATAGCGGGATAAAAATAGAAAATCCTCCTTAAGTTTTTTACCACTTAAGAAGGATTGTACCGTTTCACATTAAATATTTCAAACTGTAACGTCCATTTTAGTTTTTATTTAAAAACATATCAGTATACGCTTGAAAAATCTCAGCTAATTGAAAAGTTATAAGAGACATTGCTGTTAATGAAAAGAATCCAATTAATAAGAAACGAATCCACATACGAATCTCCTCCTTGTATCATTTATTTAAAATCTAAATGACAAATCGGATTACAGTGGTCGTCTCCTTCTTTTTTCTTTACAACAGCAGTAATATAACGGATAAAGAAAATAATGTTTAAAGGGAAATATACATGTTTTATATTTGTCTGCTTTAACGATATTTTCCCTTGTACGTCGGATGGGGACGTTAAAGAAAACTCAGCGCCATTCATTTGCGCATATAAAAACACGAATTGAATACACAATAAAATACTTACGATTGAAATGATATCTTCCCAATCAGTTGTACTCAAAAAATTATATACATCTAGCACATATTCCTCCAACGTTACCCCTCCCTTCCTTTTTCCCTATTTTCCTCGTGTTCGTATAAAAAGTCAAGAAAAATATTTTATATTCACTATGACAATAGGGATTACATATAATGGCATTCCCCTTATTGCTTGATCTCAACTTAGCCAATATAGAAATTCATTTCCTTCATTTCCTTTACTTCCCTCATCACATAAAATTTTATATTTTCATCTTTGTAATCTTGCTCTTACATTCATAAATCCGTACATACGCACTCTATTCAGGATATACTGATTTCAGAGGTGGTTATATGAAAAGCGAAAGACCAACACGCCATGAAAAGATCAAAAAAGAAACACCTAAGTATCAAGATTTTATGACAGATGAAAGATGGCAAGCAATTGTACACAATGATTCATCGTATGATGATACATTTTATTACGCTGTAAAAACAACAGGTATTTTTTGCCGCCCGTCATGTAAATCTCGAACTCCTAATAGAAACAATGTACGAATCTTTCTCAATGCACAACAAGCTCTCTCAGAAAAATTTCGCCCTTGTAAACGATGTAAGCCAAATGGCCTAAAATTACCTGAAGAAGACTGGATAGAGCAAATTACGGAATACATTGATAACCATTACTCCGAAACATTAACGCTTGCAAGACTAGCAAATATGTGTCACGGTAGCCCTTATCATTTACAGCGCACATTTAAGAGGATTAAAGGAATAGCCCCAATTGAATATATACAACAAACACGTATTTCCATAGCTATGCAATACCTTACTAATACGAATCATACAATTATGGAAATTAGTTTGGCTGTAGGTATACCGAATACCGCACATTTTACAACCCTATTTAAAAAGAAAACAGGATATACTCCTACAGATTATCGAAAAATGAATCGCACAAAAGAGGTAAGATAAAATGGCATCAAAAACAAATCAAACAATCTATTGGACATTATTCACTTACGAAAAATGGAGTATGTATATTGCTGCTACATCCAAAGGACTATGTTATGTAGGATCCAAAAATCAAGCTTTTGAAGGATTATCAAATTGGGCTAAAAAACGATTACCGCAATATACCTTGGTACAAAATGAACAAAAATTACAACCATATGTTGATGAATTAATAGAGTATTTGAAAAGACAACGTACGACTTTTTCATGTCCTGTTCATATCACCGGAACACCATTCCAATTAACAGTTTGGAATGCATTATGTGACATTCCTTATGGACAAACTTATTCATATTCAAATATTGCAGAGTTAATCCAAAAACCAAAGTCAGTACGTGCAGTAGGTACCGCAATCGGAACTAATCCCGTTTTAATTGTAATTCCTTGTCACCGCGTCATTGGAAAAAATGGAAAATTAACTGGATTTAGAGGTGGCTTAGAAATGAAGAAGCAACTGCTAACGCTTGAAAAACAATAAAAATATCAATAGAACACCTAGATTATATGAAAAATAAACCCGAATAGAAGCATTACTATCCGGGTTTATTTCTTTTAAGCTTTCTCTTCAAATAATCGTGCGATTTCGATAATAACTTGAACAGCTTTTTCCATATTATCTACAGAAATATATTCAAATTTACCGTGGTAATTTTCTCCGCCTGTAAAAATATTTGGTGTCGGCAGGCCCATATATGACAATTGGGAGCCGTCAGTTCCACCGCGAATTGGTTGAATATTCGGCTCGATATCTAGATTTTTCATTGCTTCATAAGCAATATCAACAATTTCCTTCACTGGTTCAATTTTTTCAAGCATATTGTAATACTGATCATTCATCTCAAGAATGATATTTTCCTCACCATACTTCTCTTGCATCTGTTTTGTAATAGCTGTTATATTCTCTTTTCTAATATTAAAATGAGCGCGGTCAAAATCACGAATAATATAGTTAGATTGGCTTCGCTCAACATCACCATTTAGAGAAATAAGATGGTAGAAGCCTTCATATCCCTCTGTATGCTCTGGCGCTTCTTCTACTGGTAGTTGTCCATGGAATTCCATTGCCAATTTCGTTGCATTGACCATTTTATTTTTAGCTGTACCAGGATGAGTGCTATTCCCTTTAAAAATTAGCTTAGCACCAGCAGCGTTAAAGCTTTCATATTCTAATCCACCTAGTGGACCTCCATCCATTGTATAAGCAAATGCAGCTCCGAAAGCCTCCACATCAAAGTGAGATGGACCACGACCAATCTCTTCATCAGGCGTAAATGCCACTCTAATTTTCCCGTGTTTAATTTGTGGGTTATGTAATAAATAATTCATTGCCGTCATAATCTCTGTAATTCCCGCTTTGTCATCTGCACCAAGAAGTGTTGTTCCATCAGTTGTAATTAATGTATGCCCTTTATAAGATGGAAGCTCTGGGAATAATTCTGGTGTTAAAACAACACCAAGTTCCTTATTTAACGTAATTGCCTTACCATCAAAATTTTCATGAATTTGTGGCTTAACATTTTTCCCTGTAAAATCTGTAGCTGTATCTAAATGAGCTAAAAAACCGATTACAGGAACCTGCTTGTCCGTATTAGCAGGAAGCGTTGCCATTACGTAGCCATTCTCATCCATCGTTACTTCTGGTAATCCAATCGACTTCAGCTCTTCTACTAGTTGTTTTGCAAACTCAATTTGGCCAGGTGTTGATGGTACAGTATGGCTTTCTGCATCAGATTGTGTATCCACCTGAACATATCTTGTAAAGCGCTCTATAATTTCCTGTTTCATTCTACTACACTCCTTTTTTATCCATCTTTATTTATTATAAGCCTTTATTACAAATTTTTTTATTTCTTTTGACTTTATCTTTTACATTTCAATGAACAATCAAAAAAGCAGACCTTTGTTATAAAACAAAGGTCTGCTTTCCTATATTATTCACCTAAATCAACATTGTGGTACACTTGTTGAACATCTTCTAAATCTTCTAATGCATCAATCATTTTTTCAAATTTCACTTGTGCATCTTCTGGAAGTGTTACTTCACTTTGTGCAAGCATTGTTAGTTCTGCAACTGTAAATTCAGTTATACCAGCATTTTTGAATGCCTCTTGCACTGCATGAAACTGGTCTGGCTCCGCATAAACGATAACAGATTCCTCTTCTTCTAAAATATCACGCACATCTACATCTGCTTCCATTAAGATTTCAAGTGCTTCATCTGCTGTTTTACCTTCAAGACCAATTACAGCTGTTGCATCAAACATATATGCTACAGATCCGTTTACGCCCATGTTACCAGCGTTCTTACTAAATGCAGCACGTACATCTGCTGCAGTACGATTTACGTTATTTGTTAATGTATCTACAATTACCATTGATCCATTTGGTCCGAAGCCTTCATAACGAAGTTCGTCATAGCTTTCTTCTGAACCACCTTTTGCTTTTTCAATTGCACGGTCAATAATTGTTTTTGGTACGCTATACGTTTTTGCACGCTCAAGTACAACTCTTAAAGTCTGGTTAGATTCTGGATCTGGCTCCCCTTGTTTTGCTGCTACATAAATTTCACGTCCAAATTTCGCATAGATACGGCTTGTATTTGCATCTTTTGACGCTTTCTTGTCTTTGATATTATTCCATTTACGGCCCATACTTCTTTCACTCTCTTTCAGCTTTGAATCTACATAAAAATAGTAATATGAAATATGCTACTTCTTCAACACTTTTTCAAACTAAATATAAAAAGTTCGTTATTTTTCACATTACCGACAAACAATATGCATTGAAGAAGTCGTATTTATTTACCATATTGTATTATACCTCATTACAAGTTTAATAATCAAAAAAAGACAAATAGTTCTCATCCGTTATTGTAAAAATATTGAACTATTACAATTACTATTGGTGCCCCCTTTTACGAAGAAGAGCTAAGAGGTTCTCTCTTAGCTCTTCTTCTATTCTATAAGTCTATCGCTTAGTTTCATTTTTTATTTTACTTCATTCCCAAAGAAATGCTCACATACACTAGAAATACGAGTTAAATCAACATTTCCACCAGAAATAATTGCTGCTACTTTTTTCCCTTTTATATATGGATCAACTTTACCTGCAAGAAGAGCAGCTGTCGCTAATGCTCCTGCGCCTTCTACAACAGCTTTTCCACGTTGTAATAAATCTTTCATAGCTACTTCTAATTCATCTTCTGATACAGTTACAATGTCATCTACTAACTCTTTCACAATTTCAAAAGTTAAAGTTCCTGGAATTTTTACTGCGCATCCATCAGCGATAGTAGGTGCTTCATAATGCTCTACGATTTCACCTTTATCATACGAGGCTTTCATTCCATGTACATTATCAGCTTGGACGCCAATAATGTTGATAGACGGATTAAAGGATTTAAGTGCTACCGCGATTCCAGCAATAATTCCACCACCGCCAATCGGTACAAGTACTGTATCAACATCCCACATATCATCAAGAATGTCTAAGCCAATTGTTCCTTGACCTGCCATTACTTCTACATCATCATATGGATGTAAATATGTTTCTCCCGTTTCTTTTATAATTTCTTCACATTTTGCTTTTGCATCATCAAACGTATCACCATATAAAATAACTTCTGAACCATATCCTTTCGTTGCTTCAACTTTTGCTTTTGGAGCAGAAGTTGGCATCACAATTTTACTTTTAATTCCAAGTAAATGTGAAGATAATGCAACACCTTGTGCATGGTTTCCAGCTGAACAAGCAATAACTCCGCGAGCTTTTTCCTCATCTGTTAAATTAGAAATTTTATTAAATGCCCCGCGAAATTTAAACGATCCTGTTAATTGCATATTTTCTAATTTTAAGTATATCTCCCCGCCTGTTTTGCTTGTTAAATAAAACGATTTAACAAGCGGTGTTTTGCGAGCATTTCTATCAAGAACTTGTTTGGCTTTTTTTATATCAACAATGTTTAGTGGCAAGGTTTCAGTAATCATACTAACACCTCTTTCAATTGTTTATAATCTAATCCTAACGTTGTTCCTAAATTTTCATAGGTAATGGTTCCTTTATAAATATTGATACCGTGTACTAATGCCGGTTTATTTTGTAGAGTCTCTTCTAAACCATCGTTAGCAATCGCTAATAAATAATCGATGTTTCCATTCGCTAACGCCATAGTAGAAGTACGCGGTGTCGCTCCAGGCATATTTGGTACAGCATAATGGATGACATCATGCTTAATAAATATAGGATCATTATGTGTTGTATAGTGATCAATCGTTTCAACCGTCCCGCCTTGATCGATTGCAATATCAACGATAACACTTCCTGGTTTCATAGACTGAACCATATACTCTTTCACAATTTTTGGTGGTCTAGAACCCGGAATTAAAATGGTTGAAATGAATAGGTCTGCATTTTTAATTGTTTTCTCTAAGTTTTCAGTATTAGATTCCATAATTTCAACTGGAGCATTTGCATATTTTTCTTGTAAATAAGTAATTTGTGTTTTGTTTAACTCTAAAATCGTTACATGGCAACCAATTCCAACAGCCATATCACAAGCATTAATTGCCGCATTGCCGCCGCCCAAAATGACAACATTACCAGCGGGAATACCATCTATTCCTGATAATAAAATACCTTCTCCTTGATGTTGTTTTTCTAAATAATAAGCTCCCATAAATACTGCCCGGCGCCCAGCAATTGCACTCATCGGTTTTAATAACGTTAAAACTCCATTTTCACTAATTGTTTCTCCAGCAATAGCGGTTGTTCCCGCTTTTGTCATCGCTTCAACACACTCTTTTGAAGCTGCTAGATGTAAAAATCCCCAAACAATTAAATCTTTCTTAAAATATTTATATTCTTCCGCTAAAGGTTCTTTTACTTTTACTACCATATCAACATCCCAAGCTTGCTCTTGATTTACTAAAGTAGCACCTGCATTCGTATATTCTTCATTTGTATAACCTGATCCCACACCAGCATCTTTTTCTACTAAAACTTCATGTCCAGCTTTAATTAATTTCTGGGCATTTTCTGGTGTCATCCCAACACGTGCTTCACCTTTTTTAATCTCTTTAACTACGCCTATTTTCATGTTGACACATCCTTTTAAATGTAATATTCATTACATTATTTGTTATACGATCCAAATAAAATTGCGGAATATATTAAACGTTTCTATATTTCCTCATTTGTCTGAATCGCCTGTTTACACCTACAAGATAGCACTCAGAAAAATGATGAGTCAACATTTTGTGAAATAGTTCACAAAATGTTTTTATTTATTTCGAAATAACTTTTTTTCATTCAAATAAGCATTGAATCCGTTTTCAGCTTGTGCTAGACTTTGTCACGAGTAACATCTCTTATGAATTCAAATGAAATGCAATTTTATTTTTTTACTTACTTTTGTGATTTTTTTCACATACGAACGTAGAAATACTTTATAGTATTTTCCGCAAACTTGTGAATTATATCACAAATAAAATTAAATTTTATCAATATAAAGCACTATTAAAAAAATGAGAGGATATACTATTTAAAATTGAAATAAAAATGAATTCATCAGAGACTGCATGTATTTTTCCAAACAGGAGTGATTATTATGTCACAAGAACAACTAAAAAAAGAAATCGGCTTCTTTGCAGCATTAACCACTGTTATTGGTACCGTTATTGGGGCAGGTGTATTTTTTAAGCCTACTGCCTTATACGGTGCAACCGGAACAGCGAGTTTAGGATTACTTGCATGGGTAATAGGTGGAATACTAACTGTTTGCGCAGGTTTAACTGCTGCTGAATTATCGGCAGCTATTCCTGAAACTGGTGGAATGATGGCATATTTAAAGCGTACTTATGGAAACTTAACTGCTTTCCTACTAGGCTGGGCACAAACAGTCATTTACTTCCCAGCTAATATTGCAGCACTTGCTATTATTTTTGGAACACAAGCAGTTAGTTTATTTGGATTAAATGCAAATGAACATAAAATGATGATTATTGGAATTGCTGTTGTTACCGCAACATTCGTAACCTTGATGAACTTCTTAGGCGCGAAAGCAGCCGGAGGAATTCAAACTGTCTCGACTATATGTAAACTACTGCCTTTAGCATTACTTATTATTTTTGGATTATTCCACAAAGGTGACGTAACTCTACAACTATTTCCAGTTGAAGCAGGACCAGGTAAATCACTTATATCTGCACTTGGATCTGGCTTACTTGCAACAATGTTTGCTTATGATGGATGGATTCATGTAGGAAATATCGCTGGAGAAATGAAAAATCCTAAAAAAGATTTACCTAAAGCAATCGTAATCGGATTATCTACTGTTATGGTTGTTTACTTACTTATTAATATTGCTTTCCTTATGGTTATGTCTGCAACAGCACTTGCAGGAACTGATACACCTGCATCTGAAGTAGCGACAATTCTGTTTGGAGCAATGGGAGGAAAATTAGTTACAATCGGTATTTTAATTTCCGTATTTGGAACAATCAATGGATATATCATGACAGGAATGCGTATCCCTTATGCAATGGCATTAGAAAACAAACTACCTTTTAGTAAATGGTTTGCGACATTATCTAAAAATAGTCGAATCCCTTATAATTCTGGATTATTTATCTTATTTGTTTCTATTATAATGATGGTTATCGGTGGATTCAATACTTTAACAGATATGTTAGTATTTGTTATATGGATATTCTACACAATGACTTTTGTAGCAGTATTCATTTTACGTAAAAGAGAACCGGAACTTGTGCGTCCTTACAAAGTACCTCTATACCCTATTATACCAATGATATCTATTATAGGCGGATCATTTATCGTTATTAATACACTTTTCACACAAACGTTGCTAGCATTATGTGGTATCGGCTTAACTGCTTTAGGTCTTCCTATTTACTTTGCAATGCGGAATAAACATGTTCAAATTAAAAATAATAATTAGTAATAACTCAATCGTTCACTATTATATCAATTGTTTCTTATAGTGCAGACGTGTATTAGATTCTTACTCTAAATAGATGATGGATCTAATACACGTTTCTTTTTTGTATATACAGTTAATTTTTTTTATAAAAAATCCCCCACCTATGCAAATAATATAAACTCCTATTTAATATAGCTATCATTCCATGATAATGACACGTTATCCGATACCCATCAACTTAACATTTTAAAATACCTCTAAATTATGAGTTTACTCCTGTTTCGGTTACCTATAAGAATCTAGTTCGTTTTTTCGTTTAGAGAACAAAGAATTTTTTAATTTGATGAGGACAGATATCGCTAATATTTGAACCAAAACATGCACTACATCTTATTTTTTATTCTTATAAAAATATTAAATTGGTCTGAATGAAATCTGAAAGTTTGTAAAGTCCCTCCTCAATACATTTTAGTTTAATCCCAAAATACGCCACTTCATTTTCAGCTAATTTTCAGTTTCAATTCAGGTTCATCTCAGTTTTACATTCCATAATAGCCTCATAGAAATTCAAATAAACAATAGAGATTCTGAATACTAAAAAACTAATTTATATATGAAAATCAATATCCATTCAAAGATAACAGTGTTCTGAATGCTTAAACATTGTATAAACAGTGCACGAATAGAAAATAATCCTTAGAAATATTTAACTTAGCTAGACCTAAAAAAGAGAGGAGTAGAATGAATAATGAGTAGACATAACAAATATGCAATTTACAAAGGGAAAGAATATAGAATTATTAAAATGGGTGGTCACTTAAAATTAATTTCTAAAGATAAACAAGATGTCGAGAATGGGTTTCTTCCTTTTAAACTAAATTCAGATTTATACTATAAAAAAGTAAAAACAACCGATTTAGAAACAGCATATGATGTTGTACCATTTGCACAGTATAAAGGAATTGAATTTCAAATAATAAGGGTAAATGAAGAAGAAGGAACCGTATTACTATATTCCATTGATTCTAAAATAGGGCGTGAATTTGGAATGCACTCACATGTCGGAGAAAAATTCGAAAAATATGTGAGAACAGAAGAAGTTACATTAATCGAAAAGAAAAAAAAGATTTCGGGATTTATATGAACCATATAAAACAACTTAAATTAGGCAGTAGTGCCCTACTCCAGTTTGAGATAATAGCTGAATTTTACTTAAAATAGAAAATTCAGCTTATTTTATATAGATAGAGATAATACTAATTGGGTGTTAGGATTACATTTTTTTCGTACAGCTAAATCAACTATTTTAAATATCATCATTGCCACAAAATAAATCTTAGCTCAATTACTTATCAAATTAAAATCCATTATAAAATTTCTACGAATTGCTTAGCCTGTCGATCTAGAGCACTTGCCGATTCAGAGATAGATTCAAATTCATTAACTGTTTCATCAAGTAGCATTTTTCCTTCTTTCACACTTAACGAAACAGCTTCGATACGTTTTGACATTCGATTAATTTCTAATGTAATGCCTTCAACAGTGTTTTTAACCTCACTAATGGAAAGTGAAACTTTATCAGAAAGACTTCGTACTTCCTTAGCGACAACATCGAATCCTCTACCATACTCTCCTGCACGCGCTGCCTCAATTGCTGCATTTAAAGCCAACATATTTGTTTGTGCTGCAATATCTTGAATAGTTTTAACGATTCCTGATATTAAATTTGCTTGTTCATGAAGTTGAGATAAATTCGTTACGTTTTCATCAGATTCATGATTAATTTGCTGAATCTTACTCAACAGAGCCAAACTTCTCTCTTTTCCAACTTCAGATTTTTGAGAAAGTGTTTCCGATAAAACTTGGACTTCATTAGCTGTACGTAAAATACTATTTTGTCTTTTCGTTATATTTGTAGCAATTTTCGAAATCCCCACCACTGTTTTCCCATCATCCTTAAAAATAGGCATATATGTAGCTTCCAACCAAATTCGATTTCCTGCTGCATCCATACGTTCAATTTTATCTTGATAACTTTTTCCGTTTAACAAATCATTCCAAAATTCTTCATAACTAGGACTGTTAGTAAACTCAGGGAAGCAAAATTCTTTATGCAATTTTCCAACCATTTCAGTTGGCAAGTATCCCATCGTTCTTGCAAAAAGATCGTTAACATAAGCAACTCGGCGATTAACGTTAAAGCGAATAATCGCAAGGTTTCGCTCCATAGCTTTCATAACTAAGCGATCTGATGCCTCATCAGTGGATAAATCCTGTCTATCATTTATATCATTCATAATATAACCCCTTTCTCTTTTAGCCATAAGCCTCATTACGCCCCTCATATAATCGTTATATCAAAAAAATATAATACTGTCTACAAATCCCCCATGCCAATCAATTTAAGAATTCAACTAAAATGTATTTCTGTCTCATCGTTCTCCAGCAAGATAAACTATAACCTTTTCCTTTTCAAATATCAGTACTAAAGATATCTTCTACCTTGCACCTTCAGTAGCAAACTCTTTCATTATGTCACTATAATAGCTTTCAATAATTTTATAATGATGCTCTTCATGTATCGCTAAAAGTTGAATAGCCTGAATTAAGTTAGGATAGTTGGCCATTGGATCAAAAAACACAATATGTCCAGCAATCTCTTCTTCAATATTTATAACTAACTCTCTCAATTTATCCGTTTCATTTAACAGCAATCTCTTTAACTCTTCTTTGTCCATAGTATGAATCACTTTTTTCGGTGGCACTAAAATGAAAGGCGCTTTCATCCCTCTTCCATGCTTCTCTTTATATTCTGCATAAATATCATGTATTTGGCTGGCAAATGCTTTCTTTCTTCTCATTTTTGCATACGGAATAAGAACAAAAGAAAATCTTGTTGCAACTTTAACCATTCTTAAAATTAAATATAGATGATAAATATGCTCACCAATAGACCATTTTCCTTCTTTTTGATCCCATAGTTTATCATTTGAAATAAATTGTACTTTTTGAAAAAAACAATGCCGCTGCTGTCTTAATGTTTGGAAATGGTGTGTCATACTTTCAGATTTCATCTATTAACTCCCCCACTTTATTTCATAAGGATTACTCCAGTGAAATCTTTCTAAACAGAAATTTTCTTATTTTTTCGTTATTTTTATCAATGAAAAGTACATATGCTACATGTACTCTTTTCATATACACTTATATCAATAACCGATACTACTTAACTCAACAATCCTGCCCGTTTGTTGAATACGCGTCTTCATAATCTTATGAATATTTTAACATAATTTCCCTAATCCTCGTCATCTTTTATTCTTAATATTTAAATTAACAACCTAAATTACATATTAAATGTAAATAAGACAACAGAAATTGTTAGCGTGTTAAAAGCAATACTATTTCGAATGCTATTTTAATAGTTGAAATGCAATAAATCCTTATAAAAATATAAAAATCGAGTATAAAATCTATGCGATTTCACACTCGATTTTCTATGCTATTTAGATTGTTTCTCTACTCTACATTATAAAACAAAAATATGAATTGGTAACATTTCATAAACTTACTTTTGTATTAGCAAGGTATAATGATAGAAAAATGTGTTCCTTTTCCTTTTTTACTCTTTATTTCTATATCTCCGTTTAATTCTTTAATGATGCTATAAGCGATCATAGTGCCAAGTCCGGTTCCTTTTTCTTTAGTTGAATAAAATGGCATTGCAATTCTTTTCATTTCTTGAGAAGACATTCCTATTCCTGAATCAATAATATCAATTACAATATTATTTTTTATTTTTTGTATATTAATTTGTAATACTCCACCATTTTGCATAGCTTCAATTCCGTTTTGTGCAATGTTGATTAAACATTGTTTTAGTTTTTCTGGATCGGAATTTATATATAGAGAATTTTCGATATCGCTTTTTATTTCAACATTGTGTGAAAGTGCAAGTGGTAAAATAATATTTTTTACTTGATGAAAAAGTTGCTTAATATGTATTGATTCGCTTACTATGTTTTGCGGTTTTGTTAAAGATAAATAATTATTAATAATGAATTGTACTTTTTCCAGTTCAACTAACATAATTTCCAAGTAGTTATTTTGAGATGCTTTTGAGAGTTCATTTTTATGAAATAATTGAGTGAATCCGTATACAGTAGTGATTGGATTATAGATTTCATGTGCAATAGATGCGGCCAATTCGCTAATTAGACAAAATTTCTCTGCTCTTTGAATTTTTTCTTTCATCTTAAATTTTTCTATCATTCCTTCTACTAAATAAATAGATAATAATCCTGTGAAAATATTAATTATTATATAATTAGCTAATAATTTAATAAAATCAACTTCTATTTTACCAATTATTTCAATCTGGTTTATTACAGCAAAAACTGAAAGAAAACTGGTACAAATTAAAATAAGTAGTATGTTGAATACTATTTTTTTCTTTCGAAATGAATGAGGAAAAACTTATGAAATATTGTAATAGTAATTATAATAATACCGTATATAACAACTGATGAAAAAAAACCAGTTCCACCTAAGTAAAATCTATATGAAAAATATACAATGCTGATAAAAATTAGACTTCCTGTGTTTCCATATAGTACAACTAAAAGAATAGGAATAAAGCGCAGATCATAAATATACCCAGCGTGAAAATGGATCGGGAAGGTCATACAAAGAATAATTGCAATGGATGAAAGAAAAGAAATTAATATATTGTTGCATGCTTTTTTTTCAGTTTTGTCTAACCAAAACACTTGATAACCAAGGATACAAATTATAATAATGAATGTATTTAATAGTAGTGTAGAGATCCACATCTTTTATCCCTCCCTAATTCTTTATAAAAAGAGTGAAAAAAAGGTAAAAAAGCACTTTTTCAAGTGCTTTTTTACTGCTTATTTAGAGTTGATGGCAAAAAAACATTCTTTAAAGGGAAATACAAGAAGAAAGCAAATAACAATAACGACTCACGATTACACAATTTTTGAATATTCTGTTAATTTTTAAGAGATATCACCACCTATTGTGTGATTGCTTTTATACTAACATGAAAATCGTCATATTGCAACAAAAAAATCGGAAAATTTCATCTTTTTAGTCGTTTTTTGTATTAAATTGTAGAAAATTTTATTTTCTATATTTTTACATAGATTAACTACTGATAGCATTAATTATGTAAATGAAAAGTCCCTTTATTTCTTAAAGAACTTTTCTAGATTATTACAATGCTTATTCGTTTAAATAGATTCCCATCCAAATTTAAGACAACACCTGACACAACCTATTTATGAACATTCTACAAAGCTCTGCGAAGATCCAACAGTAAAGAAAACTTAATATAAATATGAATGCAATAACCTTTGGATCCATAGTTGTATCAACCGTAGGACCTAAAACCGGAAAACGGAATACGTACAGATTTATCATAATTCCCACCAGTAAACATGCCGCTGAAAAAAAACAACCGCAATTCTCCTCTTCAATTGTAAAAAAGCTACACTTAGCGCTACTCCTAATAAACCTGTTGTAAAGGGAAAGATAATCAGTTCACTCGGCTGGATAATAAATAAGAGGAAAATCGTAAGGATATAAGAAAGGATTCCTTGACGGATTGAAAAGTAAGTGGCTAAAAAAATGGGTAATGTTGCTAGACAACTAATCAGAAATCCTATCCCCGGCATAATGCCTCCTGCTGATTGAAACATGGCAGCAAATGTACTCAATAAGGCTGTGATTACCAACTGGGTTGCAAGTGCCATCTTTCGTACATGAAGAGAATTTGAACCTGTCTCTATTATCGGTTTACACCAATAACGAACAAACCGTTTCATTGAAATCCCTCCTCAAAATATCCCATTTGCCACTTCCTATAATATTCATTGCCTTATGTTTTATGCAGTATTACCTACTAGTCATGCTTTTCGATCACTTGGAATGAGGACTACTCCCCTATGAATAATTAAAAATAAAAGCCTTTTCTAAGGGGGATACGTTATATCGCGCTAATGCAATTAAAAGAATTATTAAACCGAAGATATTTTGGTTCCATCCGGATATAAAATCGAAGCGCTTGCTGAAAACCTTACAACTCCCTTCAATTTAACGTTTACAGATCAATGGGAAATACTAATTGCAGATGCTGGAATTGCTTCAGGAAATGGCAAGGCGTTAATGATTATCCCAACTGGAACAAAGGTAATAGCTGAGGGGTTTAAACCTCCGCTTACAGGTATTACTTTTTACAAAGATAACATCTATGTTGCACATCGAGGATTTATTACTATTGTAAAACCAGATGGATCCAAGAAAGATATTATTTCAGGACTACTTAGTTTTGGGGATCATCATAACAATCGTGTTATTTTCGGGCCTGTTGGAGAGGCTTTTATTGCTGAATTCGGAAGTGAAGCACCTAATACGACAGGTGGTAAACCTGCACGAAAAGTAGGTCATCGTGTATCTAGAATCAATCCTGAAACGGGAGTAATTATGACATTTGCGATCAATAAAACAGGGCTTGCTGCTTTTACAACAGGTGGTGGCGGTTTAGAAAGACCAATTGTTGTTACTTCTGGAAAACAAAATGAAATGTATATTACCGATTTCGGAATCTATAAATCACCTGGAATTAAAACACAGGTGTAATTTAGAAAGTTATGAAGCTATAATCGTTTTTTCAAACTAAGCCGCTTTTACCTCATCGCCATCAAGCTAATATTTTGAAGCACCCAGAAAACGAAATTTTCTCTCTACAGTTAATTTATAAGAATTAAGCTCATTTTTTCGTTTGGAGGATCAATATTTTTTAAGTTGATAGCAATCAGGTAGTGAATATTCTTAAGTTGATGAGCATGGAGTACCGCCACATGCCCATCAACTTAAAATTAAGTAAAATTCTGTTCAACTAGATTTTTTCTGTTTTCTAAAAAATTGATATCAACTATCTAAAAATCTGCATACCAAATAAACCCTAACCTCATTTATACATTTTTAACAAATTCAGATATTAATTGCATAGCTCCAATACCATCAATTTTGCAATCAATATCATGATCTCTCTCAACCAAACGTATATTTTTACTTTTGTACCTATTTTTATAACTAATGGACTTCCTTTTCAATTCATTATTTTCTCTCTGATACTTTGTAAAACCTGTATTCCCATAGGAGTAATCGTTGTACCTTGCTTCTTGACACCCACTGCGACACACCCACATCGTTTGAGAATCGATAGCTTATTGCGAATTTGAGCTTCGGATAAAGGACGGGAGAGCAATGAGCGTAAAACAGTTCGTCCCACCCGCTCCTGCCGTTTACTGATATTCCACAGGATCGTCAATATATCCTCATAATCCATCAGGGAACCATGGCGTGACAAGAATTGAAGGATGTCCTCCCTCTCCATTGTTTCCCCTTCGGCTATTGGACTGTAAGGTGTTGACAAGATGACGCTGCTATTCAATATACGTTCAGGAATATGTTGTAATTTCACTATATCTCCTTCTACGATTACCATCAGATACTTAATGAAATTTTCTAACTCCCGAATATTACCTGGCCAGCTGTAGTTTAAAAGAACATTTTTTACTTCAGGTGTAAATTGTAGCTTTCTCCCATTATCATGAAGGAAATAGTCAATGAGGATAAAAAGATCCTCTTGCCTTTCTCTAAGATTTGGGATATGTAACGGCAAAACGTTGAGTCTATAGTACAAATCTTCCCGAAAAGTACCCTTCGACACCATACTATTCAGATTTCGGTTTGTGGCAGCAATTACCCTAACATTAATGGGAATTACGCGATTTCCTCCTACTCGCATCACCTGCCGCTCTTGGAGCACACGCAGCAAGGCTGCCTGAATACTGAGAGGAGCATCTCCAATCTCATCCAGAAAAATGGTTCCATTATGGGCCAATTCGAATAGACCCATTTTCCCTCCTTTTTTAGCTCCTGTGAAAGAGCCCTCTTCGTATCCAAACAATTCACTTTCTGCCAAACTTTCTGTAAGACCGGCAAAATTGACCGGGACGAATGGGCCATCACGCCGGGTGGAATACCTATGAATTGCTTGGGCAAATACTTCCTTGCCCGTACCGTTTTCCCCTGTGATTAATACGGTAAAATCACTTTCTGCCAGTCTGACAGCAACCTGTTTCGCAGAAATGATAGAATCGCTTACACCGATAATATTTTCAAAAGAATATTTTGTCGTTAGTCCCAGACGACTGCTATTTTTGCGGATTTCCTGTTCATTTCGTTGGACAATCGTGACGTCTTGAAACGTAACAACGACACCCATCAAATGCCCGTCCATCATCACGGGAACTTTGGTAACCAGAAGAACCTTGTTCCGTATCTCCAATAATTGATTGGATTCCTCCGCGTGGGACTGAAAAATCGGATTCAGGTTAAACTCAGGGATTATATCCCAGCACCTCTTTCCAAGGCAATTCTCTGCAGACAGGCTAAGGATTTTCTCCGCTTCTTCATTAAAAACCGTAATATATCCCCATTCATCCATACTGATAATCCCTTCATGAACAGCATTAAATACGGATTCCAGCTTTTGATTTAACCGCTTCTCATTGTTTACGGAATTGGCTAAATTTCTTCCAAGGCGGACAAAATCACGGAAAAACTCCGCTGTATAGAAATGCGCATTTTCTATAGGAAGATTCAATTGTTGAGCAATATCATAAATCGTTGTCAAATCGATCGGGCGTATGCCCAAATCAATCACTTTACCAATCGTCTCCGGGACAAGTTCTTTTAATCCATGAGTAATCGCCACATCTATATCCTCAAGTACAGGCTGGATTTCCGCTGTTTGCGGAACATATGGAATAAAGTGCAAATGATCAAATCCCAGACGATTCAAAAGCTCGATGGCATCTACAATCGTGTCCATACTATTCGAGACAAATAGACATTGGGTTCCCGGAGCTAAATCCATCAGTTGTTCGAGCTTTGGCAAATGAACGGTTCTTCTGGCAAACAGTGCCCGCTCATGGATTAGTTTCGGTAAACGATCCAATATACTTTCGGCGGAAACTAGAATCAGTTCACACTCATCCACTAATTGGCTATCCAGCTCCCCGTGCTCATGAACGATATAAATCTGAATATTGGTACCGAAAAACATTCTCAGGTTAGTCTCAAAGGTTTGTGCTAGCTTTTCCCCTCTTGTTAGCAGTAAAATACTTGGTCTCCCCATTTTTCTCTCCTCTTAAAATCCCTTTTTTAGAATAATAATAACTTAAACACAAACCTAAAACTATACCTAATAAAAAACGGTTCTGGTGCAAAAATTTCAGCTAACTTGAAACTTACCTCTAAATCTTGGACATACTGATACTATCAATCTAGAAAAGGTATGGTGTTCAAATAGTGTATAAAGCTGGCTGTTAAAGTCAACTTTATATTTTGATTAACTTCCTCTAACCGATTATATAAATTAAAAATAAATATACAATTTATCTTTTATAAATAAATTTATAGCTTAAGTAAATGATGATAAGGCCAATTAGCACGATCAAAAACTCTTCTATTGGTCCGTAAGTTACATTCTCGAAACAAAATAAACCGCCATGGACTCCGAACCCTCTCATACCCCCCCCTCCCGATCACCTTTCTAAGATCCATATGTTAGATCAAAAGGGAGCAGGACTGATCCGAATCAAAAACCGTCCGCAAACATAGTCGTGATGTAATGAACGTTCGTAAATTAAAAATAAACTTTTACAGACATTCAAGACGTTGTACTTTTACGAACGAGATGATAAGAAATTTAATACGGTATTAAAGGTAACAATTACATCCAACATATTTCATCCTGGTTTTTCCAAAGTTAATGAAATGAAAAGGCTCCTCGATAAACAAGGAACCTTTCTAAATTTATGAAGTTGCTCTGACTGAAATATGATGGTCATTAATGTTTTTAAAATATTACAGATAAGCATAAAATTAAACAGAAAAACTTTTTGGTTTTATAAATATATCTTTTACAAATCTCTCCACTTCCTCAGATGTTGTCATATTTAAAATTTGTTCAATAACTAAGTTTATTTCCGCTTTTGATAACTTAAGAATTTGGTTTCTTGCTCGTAAAATAGAAGTGGCACTCATAGAAAATTCGTCTAATCCTAAACCAAGAAGAATAGGGATCGCGATTTCATCCCCAGCCATTTCACCACATATACCTACCCATTTTCCTTCTTTATGTGCTGCATCAATGACATTTTTGATTAAGCGAAGGATCGCCGGGTTATATGGCTGGTACAGATAAGAAACACGCTCATTCATGCGGTCTGCTGCCAGCGTATATTGAATTAAATCATTTGTTCCGATTGAAAAGAAATCAACTTCTTTTGCAAACAGGTGAGCCATCACAGCAGAAGATGGAATTTCCACCATCATCCCTACCTCAATACTTTCGGAAACGGTTGTGCCTTCAGCTTGAAGTTTTTCTTTTTCCTCTATTAAAATTGCTTTTGCTTGACGAAATTCATCGAGTGTAGCAATCATCGGGAACATAATTTTTAAATTACCGTGCACACTTGCACGCAACAGCGCACGAAGTTGTGCGCGGAACATGTCCTGCATTTCCAAACATAAACGAATCGCGCGGAACCCTAAGAATGGATTCATTTCTTTTGGAAGATTTAAATATAGAAGCTCTTTGTCGCCCCCGATATCCAGTGTACGAACAACAACCGGCTTACCTTCCATTCGCTTTAATACCGTTTTGTAAGCCTCAAATTGTTCTTCTTCTGTTGGAAGTGTATCGCGCCCCATGTATAAAAATTCAGTACGGTATAAACCTACTCCTTCACCACCATTTTCAAGGACACCTTTTACATCCTCAGGAGTACCTATGTTGGCAAAAATCTCCACATGATGTCCATCAGATGATAATGTAGGCTCATTCACAAGCTTGGCCCACTCTGCTTTTTGGGCTTCGTAAACAGCTTTTTTATCTTCGTATATCTTCACAACATCTTCTGTTGGATTGACGATTACTTTGCCCTCTAAGCCGTCGACGATAACTAATACTCCGTTTTCGATATCATTTGTTACCATCTTCGTACCAACGACTGCTGGAATTTCCATAGAACACGCCATAATCGCTGAATGCGATGTACGTCCGCCTATATCCGTTGTAAAACCTTTTACATATTTGCGGTTTAATTGGGCGGTATCAGATGGTGTTAAGTCTTCTGCGACAATCACTACTTCTTCTGAAATCATGCTTGGATTGGCAATGGTCACACCTAAAAGATGCGATAACACACGTTTTGTCACATCATGAATATCAGTAGCGCGCTCTTTCATATATTCGTTGTCCATTGTCTCAAACAAGTTCACAAACATAGTGGCCACTTCGTTTAAAGCAAACTCCGCATTGACTTGCTCGTGTTTGATTTTGTCCTTAACTGGATTGATTAGTTCCGGGTCGCTCAACACGAGAAGGTGGGCAGAAAAGATTTCTGCTTTATCTTCGCCAAGTTCTTTACGAGCATGCTCTTTTATTCCTTCAAGCTCTGATTTTGATGTTTCGATCGCTTGTTCAAAGCGTTCTACTTCCTGATCTGTATTCGTTACTGCTATTTTTTCTACAATTAACTCTGGATTTTCTAAGCGAAAAGCTTTGGCAATAGCAATGCCTGAAGAAGCTGCAATCCCTTTAATTATGATGGACATTGTTTTATTAACCCCTTTCTCATGTTATTTTTTAGCTCAAACTTATTTTAATTTTATATTTTTCTTGTACGTCAACGTCCAGCTGTTCAAACGGATTTACACCAAGCAAATGTACAATGTTACTTTTTTCATGTTCGTCTTTACATCTTTATGCCTTATATATGAAACTTTTATTTTTGTAATACAGTCACATAAATTATTTCTAACCACATATAATTGTAATTTGATAAGCTATATAGCTTCTATGTTTCTATTAAATAATTTTGTGCTCTCTATTTGACAGAGGGGGCTAAAAGCTCTCGTAATCGCGATTCCTAAAGAAACTGCAATTCCTGTAACATTCGTGCCGACGTTATTGGCCAATCCCCTCACTTTTTATTAACTCTTCGAGCGCTTCTAATGCTTCTTTTGCATCGTTACCTTCAGCTACGATTGTGACTTCAGCCCCGCTCGGAACCCCAAGAGACATGATACCCATAATTGATTTTAAATTTACAGACTTCCCTTTGTACTGAAGAACTATTTCTGCCTGATATTGACCTACTTTATTAACCAACTGTGCTGCTGGTCTTGCATGAATACCGAATTTTTCGATAATTTTAAATGTTTTTTCTGCCATTTTATATTTCTCTCTTTCTTTACTAAATTTTAATACTCATTCTAGTATCTATTTTGTTTTCTAATACTGAAAATCCCTCTTTATCCGCCAATTTCTTCTCCAAAGCAACCGTAATAACGAAGTGCTATAGCTGCTGCCAGTGAACCTTTTCCTAGTAAGTTATGTCCGCAACCATATCTATTTCCGTCCTTTTCCACCGGATTATATTGTGGTACGCCACCTGAACTGTAACTAGAGGAAATTTTAGAATATATAATGGGGTATTGTAAAAATAGATCAATTGAATCACTCATAAACAAATGTTATGAGTGATTCAACGATTAGGTTAATTCAGTGTAAAAGCGGCAGCGATCGCCCCGCACTATGGATATACAAAATTCAACAGGCACACCATTGATATCGTAGGCAGTTCGTTCAAGCAGAAGTGCGGGACGACCTGCCTCCGTTTGCAGATATTCACTTTCGTCGGCACGGATGAGAACGGGTTCAAATGCCTCATTTGCTCTTGTTACCACGGTATTAAACTGTTGTGAAAATAAATCATATAAAGAAACTTCGCCTACCTTTTTTAACTGCTTTACATCTGTAACAACATGTTTCGGAATAAAAGATGATTCCAAAATAAACGGCTCATCTTCAGCACAGCGAAGGCGTTTCATTTCAATGACATTCACATCTTCACTCAGCTGAAGCGCTTCTTTGATTTTGGCAGTCGGTTTGACTTCTTCTATTTTCAGAATGATATCCTTAGGGTTCAAGCCTTTTTCTTTCAATACTTTACTAAAGCTGTAAAATCCCATCAATGACTGCTGCAATTTTGGTTTTGCCACGAAGGTACCTTTTCCTTGGATTCGGTATAGAATTCCTTCCTGTACAAGCTCCTCAATCGCTTTTTTTGCCGTGTTGCGACTCACACCAAATTGATCCATTAACTGATTTTCTGATGGGATTTTATCACCAAGTTCCCAATGACCTTTTTCAATTGAATCCTTTAATCTTTCCATTAATTGATGATAAAGCGGGATTATACTTTCATGCTGCAATGGTTTCATTTTATTAAACCTGCCTCCAAATCATACTAATGTTCTTTTAATAACCTAAATTATACCATCAACACTTATAGCGTCAACCTAACAACTAGGTTCTATAACGGAATAGTTTCTACCAAACTATAATAATGATGGTTTATCAAAGTCGCAATTAATATCTTCTACGCTTGTAAAATATTGATAGCCTCCTTAATCGGACCGTTTTCCGTGTTCCAGTCAAAACGACTTTTAAAAATAAATCAAAAAATAAGGAAGCGCGAGAACCTTCCCCACACTTTCTTACCTCGCTTCCTTACCCTGAGATTTTTACAAACCACGGGCTTGCTGTCTCTTTCAAGACAATATTTAGTTCTTGGATATTTTTTTTGCCGGTTTCTTGTAACCAAGCACGTCCGGCTTGTTCACCATTTTCGGAAAATTGAGCGACGCCATTTTTCCATGTTGCCCGGCCGCAGAGGACACCGTTAAAAGTTGAGCCGGATTTTTTCGCAAACATCAAGGTTTCTTGGAACAATTCGGCACTTACGCCGGCGCTTAAGAAGATAAACGGCAGATCTGTTGCCTCACTTTGCTCTTTGAAATACGCAGCCGCTTTTTCCTTGCTGTAGGCTATCTCGCCTTCTGCGTAACCCTCTACAAACTTCATATCTACTGGAACTTCTACCTTTAAAACGTCCACCTTGTATTGTGGTTTAGAGAATTCCCTCATGGCCTCGATAACCTTATGAGGCTTCACTTTGGCATACTCCATGCTTTTCACATCATCATTTCTGGCATCGTAAGACACTATTTCAAGGAAGAACGGAATGTCTTCTTCCGCGCACTCTGATCCAACTCGTTCCATATAAACGTGCTTATAGTCATTAATTTTTTCATCTTCATCTACATCATAGTATAGTAAAAATTTAACCGCATCTGCTCCAGCTTCCTTCAGGCGTCTAACGGACCACTCTGGCAATAAATCAGGCAATCGACCCTCGGCTGTTGCATCATAGCCTGTTTTTTCATATGCCACCAATAACCCAGCGTCCGAATGACGGACTTTCGTAGCCGGCAGACCATATTCCGGATCCAATAGAATCGACGTTGCATATGGTGTTAACTCTTCAGAAACCAATTCTTTGAAGCGAATGATGCCCTCATCCCCGACATTATTCTCACTTCCAGCTTCAATCATTTTCTTTAATGAACCGCGTTGATCGATCGCCAAAGCTCCAATAATTCCATTTTCATCCGACAAACGCTTAAGAGCTGCTAATTTATTATTCGTTAATTCTAACATCAACAATCACCTCTATTAATCTATTTTAATAACCTCTACCATTTCAAAAAATTGATCGAACTTCTTCGGATCAATATAACCTGTTCCCTCTTCCATCGTATTGAGCATGCCCGTCGTCATCGCAGTTTTCAGAATGTCCGGAACGGATTGCTTTCGTTTCAAGGCAACCGCTAATCCCGCAACAGTCGCATCACCCGAGCCAACAGGATTCACGACCTCGATAGCAGGAATGGTAACCCTGTAATAATCTCCACCATGCTTGACAAAAGCACCTGTCGCTCCCATCGAAACGACAATCCATTCAATCCCATGAAATAACTTATTAGTTAACAGTTGCTTCAAGCTGCTTGTGTTCTCCTCCACTTCCATGCCAAGAAGCTGGAACAGTTCTGAGATATTCGGCTTGATCGCAAAAGGTTTTACATTATGGTTTAAAACCTGTCGAAGCGGCTCCCCTGATGTATCAACAATCACGGGAATTCCCTTCTCCCGGCCAATTTCGACCATCTGACGGTAAAATCCAGACTCAAGCCCTTTTGGCAAACTACCCGAAATAGTAACAAGAGAAACTTCAGACAGCAGTTCCCGATATTTTTCTAAAAAGGCTGCTCCTTCTTCCATGGATAAAATTGGCCCGGATTCGAGGATTTCTGTCTGCTTGCCATCATGAAGAATCGCGATACAGTTTCTTGATTCTTGATTAATTTTATAAAAATGATTCCTGATATCACTTTTCGTCAATTCTTGAATAATGCAATCCCCAATAGTCCCGCCAATTACACCTGTGGCCAAAACGTCTTCTCCCATCTGCTTGACAACCCGGGCGACATTTAAGCCTTTTCCGCCGGCGGTTTTACGAACACTTTCCACACGATTTACATCATCTAGCTTAAAATCTTGAATTGGATAGGAAATATCAATGGATGGATTCATAGTGACAGCTAAAATCATTGCACTCCCTCTTTCCCTATCAAGTTTTCAGCTTGAACCCGGCAAACCCCATCAAGATCCGTGGCAGTTAATTCGAGCTCCGGTGTTAAGACGATAAAATCGGCATCATAACCGTTCGTAATCATACCGCATTCCCCATCGATGCCAATACTTTTAGCGGATGCTGTACTTGCCATATAAAAGGCTTCCTCAGGGGTCGCAATTCCCCAATCAACAGCATTTTTGACAGCCTCTTTTAATTGCAAAATACTGCCCACCGCAATCTTTGTCCCGCCAATATCAATGCTTATTGCCATTTTCATGTTCCTGCACCTCTATTTATTCTAGTGTACCTGCTCATCTGTTTTAAAAATTGATGTAATCAGGAAGACGAGTTTTTCTTCCAAAAAAACAATTGTAACATTGGGTTGTTGGTACAAGTTAAAACGAAAGAAAAACTCATAGAAACTAGATTATGAGAATAATAGCTAGATTGTTTTAAGTAATTCTATTATGTCACCGTAATTTGTAGGGTTAACCCAGCAACAATAAGCCATTTAATGCGGCCGAATCCGTCCGCATTAAATGTTTTAATTTTCAGAGAAATGAGAACGACAACCTAGCCACCCTTACAATATTCAGTTGTAGTCCCGTACTATCATATTCCTTATCAGGGCGTGGGAGTCACAATTATTAGACTTATAGATTGTTATCGCTTCCATTATATGCTAGACTCTTTGAACCTTGGACGTTCCGACTTTTGAAAACCTTTAATCGCTTCTTTACCAGTATTGATCGCTAAATCTCTTAATCCATCGATTTGAAGTCCGTCCTTTAGTAGAGCAGTTTCAATAACCATCGCAAGATTTGTTCCGCCAACCACAGCAGAACCTTCCCTTCCATTCGTAAGCGAAACGGCCGTTTTAAACGGAGAACCGCCAACTAAATCACATAAGACTAAGATAAATTCACATTTTTGTAATCTTGAAAAAGCCTCAAGTAGCTTTTTCTCAAGGTCACATGTTGAATCGCATTCAAGAAAATCCACGTATTCCACATTGGGTTGATCTCCAGCGATTAGTTTTACCGAAGATTGAAGACCCGTTGCAAACGATCCATGACCGCTAATAATCAAACCATTCATTTTAAAAATCCTCCTAACATGCTAAATATTATAAAATGGTTCCAAAAGGAAATGGAATTTTACCAATAATACCGATGATAACGGTAATGATAATTAGCTTAACTGGAGAAAATCCCTTTTTTAATAGGTAGTACATTAATAAAGTATATGCTAAAGGCAATAAGTTCGGCATGAGTTTATCGAGTACATCCTTTTGCAGGGCAATTTTTGCCTTACCAGCATGGATCACTAAACTTGATTCTAACTTTACGAATGAGGCAATCAATGCGCCAACAACTGTTAACCCTACAATAGATGCTGCATGTGCTACTTTTTTAGTATTTTCCTTTAAAGAACTGATAGCATTTGTTCCGGCACTATAACCGTAATGCATTAATCCAAATCTAAGAGCAAAATGAACTGCGTTAAAGATTAATAGGAAGATCACTGCTCCCATAGGGTTTCCATCTTGCCCAAGTGAAGCACCTATACCTACACAAATGGGAAGGAGGGTCAACCAGAAAAGGGCATCACCAATTCCTCCAAGCGGTCCCATCATGGCTACTCGAATGGCTCTAATCGTGTTTCGGTTTTGTTTCTTTTCCTCCAGAGCAAGGACAATCCCCATAATAATGTTTACAAGGAATGGATGCGTGTTGAAGAATTCCATATGACTTTTCATCGATTCACTTAAATCGTGCTTATTTTTGTGAATCTTTTTCAAACCTGGCAAAATCGAATATAACCATCCTGCAGCCTGCATTCTCTCATAGTTAAATGACGCTTGAAGTAAAAGGGATCGCCATACCATCTTGTTTAAATCTTTTTTGGTCAAGACCTGTTTTGTCGCACCGTCTTGATAATAATCCGGACTGCTCGTATGGTCCACTGTCGTTACCACTTGTTTAGATTCCACGTTTTGCAACCCCCTTTACTGATCCATCACCAGAATTTGCTTTGAAGTAATCGTATAGCGCGATGGCAATCCCAATTAAAGCAACAGCAATAACTGGCATGTTCATATATGTGACTAAAATAAATCCGACGATTAAAAAGGCAATATATTGTTTTTTCAACATAATTTTTAATAGCATCGCAAAACCAATTGCGGCCATCATTCCCCCGGCAACACCAAGACCGCTAATAAGCCATTTTGGTAAAGTCTCTACGACCCCTTTAGCAGCTTCTGCGCCAAAATAAATTGGTAAAAAAGCAATAACAAAATAGAATACAAATAATGTAAGAATTCCCAAATAATTAATTCGTTCGATTCCCTTTGTATTAGCCTCTTGTGCATATTTGTCAGCTTTATGCATAACCGGAGAAAAAGCAGTAAACATGAGGGTGATACATGCCTGAACTGCAACTGCAAACGGAACAGCAATACCGATTGCCACTTTTGGCTCTTGTCCTGTCAGAATCGCAAACGACGTTCCGATTATTCCCCCAATAACAACGTTTGGCGGCTGTGCCCCAGCGAGCGGCACCATACCGGCCCACACTAACTCAATGGCAGCACCTGTCATAACCCCTGTTTGTAAATCCCCAAAAATCAAACCAATAATGACACCGGTTACAATTGGCCGGTGAATGTGGAACAACCCGTTAAACAGGTCTATTCCTGCAATTCCAGCCCATATGGCAACTAATAAGGCTTGAAGCAGCATGTGATTATCCATTCATTCTCACTTCTTTCTATAAGTGTTTATAAATATCATCTGGTCTTTCATCCGGAACACGACGTACCTCAAGTTTCACTCCCAAGTCACGCAGCTTCCTAAAGGCTTCTTTATCATCTTCATCAACGGAAACGGTGGAGAATAATTGTATTTTCCCTTGAGAAAAATGCATATTTCCAATATTTACTTTATCAATTGGCACACCGCCCTCTACAAGTCGCAATACATCTTGTGGTGTTTTTACAACTAAAAAGATATGTTGTTCATCTGCTGCATTGTGAATCACATCAATTGTTGTCTGGATTGAGAAAAAGCGAATTCCGATTGACCCCGGAACAACCATCTCCATTAAATCCTGTTGTATCTCATCTTCAGACACTTCATCATTTGCGACGACAATTAAATTAGCTCCTAAATGATTAACCCATGTAACTCCTACTTGACCATGAACCAATCGGTTGTCGATTCTTGTTAGTAAAATATTCGGCATGATATTACCCCCTATAAATATGATGAATATATTTTAACTCCTTTAACAACCCGGTTTACCATACCAGATGGTGATGGGTTATCTAGAGCTATTCCCAAATAAATCGAAATGCAAAAAGCAGACCATAAAGCAAATAGTTCAAGGAAAGGAAGACACGTCATTACCAATTAGAGCGTACCTAGATTAATTTTCTAGGCGAACATGGTATTTAAACTTATCACCCCCTGGCGATGGTATTCGTATATTCAATCACCCGATCTACCCCAACGGATGGATAAAATCATCGTACTCCCTCTTTCCGTAAATGGTAACGACAAGCACCATCAAGGTACGTCGCCATTAATTCCAGTTCAGAATTCAACACAATAAAGTCAGCAGCGAAGCCCTTAGCAATTTTCCCGCATTCCCCATCCATCCCAATACTTTTAGCAGGTGCGGTACTCGCCATATAGATCGCTTCCTCCGGGGTGGCAATCCCCCAATCAACGACATTTTTGACTGCATCTTTCAGCTGTAAAACACTGCCTGCTAAACTGCCGCCCTCGATACGGGCCACACCAGCTTTCACCTCTACAGCAAATTCTCCGAGTTGATAGTTTCCTTCCGGCATTCCCCCAGCCATCATACAATCGGTGACCAAAACGGTTTGATCTCTGCCGCGTGCATTCATTAAAATATTGGCGGCAGCAGGATGAACATGGTATCCGTCACAAATGATTTCCGCAAAAACATCTTTTAGATTCATAGCAGCGCCGGCCATCCCTGGCTCACGATGGTGCAGCGGGCTCATTCCATTGAACGTATGAACAAAAATCGAAGCCCCCCTCTCAACCGCTTGCTTTGCTTCTTCATAAGTTGCATCACTGTGAGCTAACGCCACAGCTATCTCTTCACCGACAGCATATTCAATAAATTCCGCTGCACCGTTTCTTTCAGGTGCAAGAGCAATTTTTTTAATAGAATCATTGGATAATCTCTGCCAATCTTTCAACTTTTCAACGGATGGGTTACAAAAATATTTCGTATTTTGTGCCCCTTTATGCTTTTCGGTAAAAAACGGCCCTTCTAAAAAGATGCCTTTAATTTTGGCTCCCCTGACTTTCGTATAATTGGCACCGATCATTTCAACGACCTGATTCAACACTTCTGTTGAAGAGGTTAAGGTTGTCGGCAAAAATGAGGTAACTCCGCAGGAAAGAAGTCCTTCAGATATCTCATTCAATCCTTGAAAATCGTTGTCCATAATGTCGTGATTTCGAAATCCATGAATATGTGTATCTACTAAACCAGGAGCAATCCAATATCCCGTGTAATCAATGATTTCTGCCGCTTCATCAGGCCGATTTTCGGAAAAGATACCAAATTTCCCATCTTTTATTTCCAAAAATCCAGGCCCTACGACCTTCCCCTCAAGAAAAAACTGATCGGCAAAGATAAACATCGACTTGCTGCTCTCCCTACCCAAATTACTAGTATTCATAGATGGTCACGCCTTTAACGACACGGTTCACTGTTCCTGTCGGCGACGGGGTATCTGGTGTATTGCCAACCTTTATTGAGGCCAGCAATGAAACCGTCTGGCCAACCATGAGATAAGGTAAGGCTAGATAAGCATCTGGTATAGATTGGGCCTCTTTGCCGAAACTAAATACGTTCCCATCATAATTGGTTTCTCCCTCAACCTCGATGGCACATATATAGCTGGCAACATTGTCCTTCTGCATTTCTTTTAACATATCTAAATCGTATTGACGTGTATAAGGCTGATTGGAAACAAACACAAAAACCACGGACTTTTCATTCACAAATGATTTAGGACCATGTCGGAAACCTAACGATGAATCAAAGGCAGTGACTACTTTTCCAGCTGTCAGTTCTAATATTTTTAATTGTGCTTCTCTCGTTAAACCTTCTAAACTGCCAGAGCCTAAGTAAATGATGCGGTCAAAATCACGATCAATGATCGCTTGAATGACGTCTTCTCTTTGAATGACACTTTCACCCATTTGCCGAATCGTTTTTACAATGGTCATTTTTTCTTCCAGAGGCTTAGGATCAAAAACAAGCAAAGTCGATAGTGCCATGCACGTATAACTTCCCGTCATCGCAAATCCTTGATCATTCGATTTTTCAGGCATCAAAAGCAACAAATTATTTTCATCCCCTGCTGCCCGCTTGGCCAATTGACCATCCTTATTACAAGTGATTGTTAGATGATACAAATCGGTCACAATTTGCTCCGTTAATTGGACGGCAGCAACACTTTCCGGGCTATTGCCGCTTCTTGCAAACGAAACGAGTAAGGTTGGAAAATCCGCTTTTAGGAATTGATAAGGATTGGATACCAAGGTCGTTGTCGGAATACTCAGCAATTCCCACTGTTTTTCATCCACTTGTTCCTTTAGATATGGGGTGACGGTATCACCGACATAGGCAGATGTTCCGGCACCGGTAAAAATAACGCGAACCCGGTCATGTTTCATTGATATTTTTAGTAAAAACTTTTCAATCTCACTGCTTCTATCCGTATACAATGCAAAGGTTTCAGCCCATAGATCAGGCTGCTGTTTTATTTCTGCGGTTGTGATTTGCGCACCTAATGGTACTAATTTTTCTTGACTGAATGTAAACATATCCGACACTCCTCTTTCAATTCTTTCGAACACTCGCAATCTTGCACCAACAACACCATTATTCTGCGCCAGTATGTGGGAAGACGAGTTTTCTTCAAAAAATCCATTCCACACCCTTTATAACATTGGGTTGATGGTATAAGTTGAACGGAAGAAAAACTCATAGAAATTAGACTATGAGAATACTCTGAATATTGTAAGTAATTATATTATATCACATCAAAATGTAGGGTCAACCCAACAAGTGAAATATATTTAACTTTCAGGTAATTTACATTCATATATACTTTTGCAAGTAAAAACTCATTCCATAATTCAACAGAATTTAAAATCATTACGGAAGAATGTCATCTATAAATACATCTTGAAATGCTGTTCCTTCATTTAGAATCTTCCTAGATAGTAAGTCATTTAAAGGTTCTCCTAACTTGTTATTAATTAATGTTCCTTCCACCTCTGCCCCTGATTGCTCTGTAAGGTCCGGTGTATCCCCACTTAACGCCGCATTTCTCACCTTCGAGACTTCACGGCCCATCCATTGTACATCCACTTTGACATTTGGATTCGCATCCTCAAATTCATCAATAATTTTTTGGATGACAACCTGTTGCGGTTCCCCTTTGTTCCACATAGACCAGTACTTGATTGTGGTTTTTTCTAAAGAAGAACTGCTGCTGCAGGTAATAAAAATAGCGAACAACAGGATTGAAATAATCACACTGCTAATCCTTTTTTCCACTTAAACCCTATTGTTTTTTTGTAAAATACAAATTATTCTTATAATTTAAATATACAATACATAGGTTGATGGGTCAACCGCACATTTTAAAAAGAGAAAAGAAATCATCCTCTTATAGATTTCTCTTCTCTCAATGAACCCTTTGCTACTAGAGCTTCTAAGGTTTTTATTGGCTTTTTTGCTTCAACCGGGATAAAATAGCCACAAAGTTTTGCGTGAAATCAGAAGAAGCTTCATCTATTTCAGGTTATGCTGAATTAGGATTTTTATATACATTTACAAATTTATCCTTTAAAGCATTAAATCCTGAGCTGTTTAAACTTTTCTTTGAATAAGGCTTATCATCGAAAAGAGTCATTTCTTCGTAAGCAGCGGCTAATTTTGAAAACTCCGCAGCTCTTTTAATCAGTGGGGTTTTCTCCATCCCTCACCAATCGGGATTTTACGGGCAGTTGATCCCAAGCTATCTTCCTTGTTTCTTTCTAAATCTTGAGATGGGGGAATCTGAAAATGGCAAGATAAAGAAGAATAGCTAGAAAATGTTAAGGGAAATGGGAAAATAAGAGGAGTGTCATGTGTTAGCAATAATAAACAAAAAGGGTTAAATATACTACTAGTAAAAAAATAAAATATTAAAAAGAATCTTCCTGGCCTTTCTTAGTTGAATAGTGAGGAAGGGTCAGGAAGAAAAATAGTTTATACTTTAATCAAGTCTGTCTATTCATTACGTATACGTTGTTCTGTCTCGATATCGAAAAAATGTGCTTTCGTTAAACTGAAAGCTAATGGGAGCTTATCGGTAGCTTTAATTTCTGAACGAGCATTGATTCGTGCAACAAAACTTTGATTCGCAAGTCTTCCATGAATCATCGTTTCAGCACCTAATAATTCAGCAACTTCAACTGTAATTTCGACAGTTGATTCAGGAGAAGCTTGAATAACAATTGGTTCATCATGAATGTCTTCAGGGCGAATGCCGAGTATAATAGTTTTTCCGTTATAGCCTTTTTTCTGCAATACTTTTAATTGTCCATCGGGTACTTTAAACCGAATGTTTTCTATATGAACATAGTTATCTTTTAATGTTCCAGTAAAGAAATTCATAGCTGGAGAACCAATGAATCCGCCGACAAAAATGTTTTCAGGAGCATCATATACTTCTTTTGGAGTACCAACTTGCTGGATGAGCCCATCTTTCATAACAACAAGGCGTGATGCCATTGTCATTGCTTCTGTTTGGTCATGTGTTACATATACAGTGGTCGTGTTTAAACGGCGATGAAGTTTAGAGATTTCAGAACGCATACTTACACGTAATTTTGCGTCTAAATTGGATAGGGGCTCGTCCATTAAAAACACTTTTGCGTCACGAACGATAGCTCTTCCTAACGCAACACGTTGACGCTGCCCACCTGATAATGCCTTTGGTTTCCGCTTTAAGTAATCTTCAAGTCCTAAGATTTTCGCCGCCTCTGTTACGCGGCGATTGATTTCATCTTTTGGAAGTTTGCGTAGTTTCAAGCCAAACGCCATATTATCATAAACAGACATATGTGGGTATAGTGCGTAATTTTGAAATACCATAGCAATGTCGCGGTCTTTTGGAGCGACATCATTCATGAGTTCTCCATCAATATAAAATGAGCCATCAGAAATATCTTCTAGACCCGCAATCATACGTAGAGTGGTTGATTTTCCGCATCCAGAAGGACCGACAAATACGATGAACTCTTTATCTTGAATATGTAAATTAAAATCAGAAACAGCAGTTGTTTTATTATCATAAACTTTAAAAATATGATCTAATACAAGTTCTGCCAAGATTACTCACTCCTTTTTTGAATTAATCGAATTATAAGATTTTTTGAGATGTAGGTAAATTGATGACAAACTGCTTTTCTTGTAACGGTGCAAATGCCGTATAAGAATGAATAACCACATCATTTGGCATCAAGCCTTCTTCATCAAATATGACAATTTCATTTTGCTCTGCTAACAAGGATGCTGGAATCTTATAATCTTCTTGCGGCCCAATGTTCCAGTACCTTCCTAAACATTGGCCATTTACCCAAAAGCATCCTTTGCTCAAATGATTAAAACGAACCTTTACGATTGTGCCCTGATCAGGGGTCCAGGAAAAGTGTCCTTTATACCAGCGGGGATAAACCGATTGCTTATCACCATTTTCAGATAGTGTCCATTTCTTTTCCTCATGAAGCTGAGCACATGATTTCATTTTCCACCCATGAATCTGCTCTCTTTCATTAAACAAGTAAAGATCAAAACGGCGAATGTTGGAAATATTTTGAACGTCTAAATCCAGAACATTTTCCCCTTGCTTTAACGCATCGCTAATATCTGCAACCCCGTAAACAGCACTGCTTTTTCCCCAAGCCGTTTGGTTATCCATCAGCATCTTTGCAGGCTTTCCATTTACGTTAACACGCGAAACTCCTTCGCCAACAAGGATTGCACTGTCATAGCCAACATTCAGAAAAGAACTTAAAAATCCAATTCTGCCATCAATTTTTGGTATTTGTGACAAATGATGCTGAACTCCACAACCCTCCACTTGCCAATTCCCCAGTAATGATAGATGCTTACCGCTTAGTGCAGGTGCTTCACTAATTCCCTTTGGTTCGCCAATAGATTGAGTAAAGTTATAGCGCCCCATATTTTGGACAAGGCATGTTAACGTATTTTTCCCTTGCTTTACTGAGACATCTATGGAAGAAGCCCCAAGCTTGCTGAGCTTCCCTACAAATTGATGATTGCAAAAGACCATGACTGGATCCTCTATCCTCGGAAAGACAATCGTTGTTTCTTTTGTTTCCGAGGAATAAAATTCGCTTTCATAACCTAAATAACCGCTAAACTGTCCAAAGCTGCTGAAATCAAGCGGTTTTTCAACCTCTTTCACACCTTCGCGTAAAAAACAAAGGTTTTCATCTGCTGTTTCCCATTTTAATGGAGCAATGGAGGTGCTTTTTTTCAACGGAACACTATTCCCTTCCATGGACTGTCTCGAGACAATACTTATACAATAAGTCGAACCATCCTCAAATAAGAGCTGAACGGTCTGTGGCTGGCTTCCATGGAAAAAACGAAACGCAATACGATCTTCTTCTACTAATTCAAATTGGTTGGGAAGAGGACAATCGATGTCAGCTTTTCTATTAAGCTGTAATAATAAGGATGAACGTTGACCTTCCTCTTGATAAACAACCGCTTCATCAGAACCAAAACCTGTTGTCCGACCCGTTAGGGCTTCAATTTTGAAATAATTCCCTGCGTTAACATTACAGACTATTGGCAAAACTGCATTAGCTTCAATTGTAAAAGGTACAAGACTATGATTATGATAAACTTGCGATTGAATTCGTTCATTTCTATTATTCTCGATAAAGGTCACTTCGCCATATGGACTGACAATTCTTTGAGATGTTAAGTCACTAGGAAGCTTCAAATCCGAACTTGCTTGTTCTGCATTCGTTAATAGCGGTTCCAGCCATTTGACGAATGCATGATACCTTTTCAATACTTCATATTTTTTTGTCGGCTGCAAATATTCATCTAAAGCAACATCATAATCGTACGAAGTGATGGAAAAAGTCTGCTCTCCAGATGTCCGGCCGCCCCAGTGATCAAAATTTGTACCGCCAAAATACATATAATAATTGATCGCAGAATAACCATTGCTTAAAAGCTGATAACACTCCCGTTCAAGCTGCTCAGGTGTTTTTTGATTGGCTTTATTTCCACCCCATTGTTCAAACCAGCCAATCCAAAACTCCATAACTCCTTTCGGTTGATCTGTATATCTTTCGTCTAATATCGTAGCCGCATGCTTTGAATTTGACCAAAAGTTGCGAAATTCTACAGCACCATCAACTGCTCCGTAGCATGTAACAAATGGTACCTCAATGTCCCTTGCAATCATCCCATCCCGCAGGTATTCCATATACTGTTTATCTGGTTTTCCATAAGACTGGAATTCATTTTCTACTTGAACCATGATTACTGTCCCATTTTTCGTCAACTGGAATTCATCGATGATTGGTATGATTTGATCAAAATATTTATCTACATATTGTAAAAAGGTAGGTTCTGACGAACGATATTGAATACCCTTTTTCGTAGAGAGCCACCAAGGAAGCCCTCCAAAATCCCATTCTGCGCAAATATATGGACCTGGTCTTGCAATAACATACAATCCTTTATCAGCACATAACTGAAAAAAATGAGCTACATCTTTATCACCAGAGAAATCCCATTCTCCTTCATTCATTTCATGGAAGTTCCATGGAATATATGTTTCAATTGTATTGCATCCCCCTGCTTTTGCTTTATCTAAAACTTCGCCCCATTCAGACCTCGGCAGACGGAAGTAATGAATGGCAGCAGATAAGATGAAGATTCTTTGATTCTGTATCTTCCAGCTCTTTTGGTCATAGGTAATCATTTAATCGCCTCCATACTTTCTATGCGCCAGATATTCTTGGCATCCATATTGGTTCTTTTTCAAGCTCTGCTCATATTTAATGAAATAATAGCTGTTCTTTAATGTCATGATACCCGGGAGCTTGGGCAAGAAATCTCATTTTCGCAAGTTAATTGGATATCGCTAATAACGAAAAATGTAAATATTGGTTTTTCCATATTTGTTAGAGTTTCCTTAAACTTCCTTGGTCTGATTTTCAGATGGTAATGTTTTTTTATGAAAGAACAGATTCAAACCGGAAAATTTAAAGTTTGAAGTCTCTCTCACTTTATTCTCCATCGTATGAAATATATTCATTGACACCCACATCGTAAAAAAAGCTACAACACTAACGCTAAAAAATGGAATTAAACCCGGAACCCGCAAAAACAACCTAAATAAAATATAGTAACCGAAAGCTAATAGCATCGTATGGAACGGGAAGGATATTCCCAATAATAAGGACATTGTCAGGTATTGCTGCAGCTTAAATTCAAAATGAACAAAAACAGGGATAACATATAATAGTAGAATTAAAAAAAGAATACTAAGCGTGATAATGAAGATAAATAATAATAGATGCATGAACCCGTTGGTAAATCGAATAATGGAAAAGTTTAGATAGATTAGGAACCCAATGAAAAACAAAACAAAGCCTATGGTGTTCGCTTTCCAAAACTCTTTCCGGAAAGTAATCCAATAAACTTTAACTAATGAGCGGAATTGTTCGTTTCCCATCCGCCATTTTCTTATGGCTGTAAATAACCCTACAGTTGCCGGCATCAGCCCTAGGATAATGCCTCCCATTAAAGTCAGGGCGATCCAAAGGATTTGAAAAATGGCTATTTTCATAACAATTTCCGAAAAACGATAAAACTTCCATATTAGACCATTGGTTTCCATAAACACCATAACCCTCTTCCTAAGAAGGAAACACGTACGGAGAACAAGTGTCATCCGTACGGTTCAATCAACTTTTTTATTTTTCCATTCTCTTGTATGCTGCTTCATAAATTTCTATGTAACGTTTAACGCCCATTTTTTCTAACGTACTTTTATATTCATTCCATTTAGAGAAATCTGCTTTTCCTGTAATAAAGTTTGCTGTCATCTCTTTCAGATACGTATCCATATCGGTTGAAATTGGTGTTAACTCACTCTGTTCTTCTGCTGTAAAGTTAAACGCCGGCCAAACATCACCCAATTTAAGCGATAGCGGTTCTGCTTGTTTGGCATTTGCGGTTGTAGCCTCCTTGCTTTCTGCCCCGTTAAAATATTTTTGCTGAACAAAACCAGGATAATAACCACCAGGCCATGTTAGGTATTTACTTACTGCTTGGTCTAGAGTTAATCCATCCGGATTCTTCTTAATTTCATCAACATAATCCAATTTACCCGTTTTTGGATCCTGGGTGTAGGTCTTACCTTCGAAGCCCATAAAGAACATTTTTGATCCTTCATCACTATACAAATGATCGATCCACCTTACCGTCGCTTCAGGACTCTTATTCTTATTGGTAATAACAGCCATCCCTATGTTTCCTAAAGGTGAACCAATTGCTGTATTTAACCGATCTCCATGAGGGCCTTTTAATACAGGAATTCCTACAAATCCACTCAGATTTTCTGTCGTCCCAGGATCAACTCCGTTTATGACGCCAAAGGTATTCTTTGAAGCTTTCGCACTAAACTCTTCCGTCTTAAGGGTGAAGATTTCTTTATCAATTAAGCCTTTAGTATAAAGCTTGTTTAAATATTGCAGTAGCTCTTTATATCCATCAGTGGTCGGTACAAAGCGCATTTTTTTTGTTTTCGGATCTAAGTCAACATTATTATTCGCAATTCCATGATTATTTAAGCCAAAAGATCCTTTTAAGGCGTAAATAAAATCATCGATTCCATATGCCCCGCCCCAAGGAATTTCGTCTGCTTTTCCATTACCATTTGGATCACCGTCTTTTATGGCCTGTAATACGGATTCAAATTCATCAAGAGTCGTTGGTTCTTTCAATCCTAATTTATCAAGCCAATCCTTTTTAATCCATGGCGTTCCATAAAGGAGCCCCTTGAATTCAGGATCATAAAAAGTCGGAAACCCATAGATTTTTCCATCAGGCATCGTAATCCCTTTTTTCACTATAGGATATTTTTCCATAATCTTTTTAAAATTCGGAGCATACTTATCAATTAAGTCATTTAAAGGAATAAATACACCCTGCTGACCAAATTTTACTAAATCCGTCTTCGGCACTGCAGCTGCGAATAATACATCTGGATATTCACCACTTGCAAGCATGAGATTTCGTTTTTCCTTCAAACTTTGTGTTTGGACAGTATCCCAATTGATATGAATATTGGTCATTTTTTCATATTCTTGCCAAAGCATTAAATTGTTCCAATCCTGTGATTGCAAAAACTTTCCCGCAAAGCCTTTCAACTCAATCTTATCTTTTACAATGGGCATTCCAGTTTGATTAAAATTAGCTATTGTAGGTTCCTTTTTACTGTCTTTCTTTTCGACAGCGGTTTTCTCGTTGGAACATGCGCCTAATACGAGTGAACCCATTAGAACAAGCGATAGGATACTAGACTTTTTCTTCTTATTCTTCATTTCGCAACCCCCTGATTTTATCCTTTAATAGATCCAACCAAAAATCCTTTAACAAAATACCTTTGTAAGAATGGATACAAAATCAACATTGGTAAATTCGCAAAAATTAAAACAGCATATTTTAGCCCTTCCACACTCATCTGCTGTTTTAAGAAGCTTTCACTCGTTGATTTAACCATATCACTCGCTTGGTTTTGAATAAGGATCTCCCTTAAGATTAATTGAAGTGGAAAAAGTTCTTTATTTTGTAAATAAATTAATGCTGTAAAGTAAGAATTCCAGTGTGCAACTGCATAGAACAAAATCATAACGGCAATAACAGGCATGGAAAGAGGCAAAACTATTTTTAGCAGAATTCTAGTATTTCCTGCGCCATCAATCATGGCCGCTTCTTGAAGTTCAAGTGGAATGGTTGTTTGGAAAAACGTCCGCATGATAATAATATTAAATATAGATACGGCATTAGGAATAACCATTACCCAAAAGGTATCAATCATTCCAAGACTTTTGATAAGCAAATAGCTAGGAATTAAACCACCGCTAAAAAACATCGTGAAAACAAAGATTCCCATAATCACATTACGGCCAACAAAGTCTTTCCTAGAAAGTGGATATGCTGCCATAATCGTTAATACTACGTTAATAGCAGTCCCTACTACCGTATATTTAACTGTATTGAGAAATCCGTTTATAATATCATGATTTGAAAATAATTTTTTGTACGCTTCAAAATTTAACCCCTTTGGCCAAAACCAAATTTCTCCGTTTAACACATGGATTGGATTGCTAAGCGACGCGCTTACGATAAAGATCAAAGGATAAACAACCAGTAACGCGATGATTGTTAAAAAGAAATAATTAAAAAAACTAAAAACTTTATCGGATGCTGTATTTTCCATCTAGTTCACCACCTACCATAGGCTTGTTTGATTGATTTTCTTAGCAAAGAAATTCACCATTACAAGCATAATGAAATTTATGATTGAGTTGAATAACCCTACTGCAGCAGAAAAGCTGTATTCAGCTTGTTCGATACCGCTGCGATAAACAAAGGTAGATATAACGTCTGATGTCGACATGTTTAGGGTATTTTGCATTAAGAAAACTTTTTCAAATCCAACCGACATAACAGATCCTGCATTTAGAATAAAAAGAATAATAATCGTTGGCATAATGGTTGGGATATTAATATGCCATATTCTTTGAAGTCTCGAAGCACCGTCAATCATTGCTGATTCATGTAAGGAATAGTCAACAGAAGTTAGAGCAGCAAGATAAATAATAGAGCTCCATCCCATGGTTTGCCAGACATCGGAAAACACGTATAATGTTTTAAACCAACTTGGTTCTGACATAAATGCGATTGGTTTTCCACCCACTAGAATACTAACTTGATTGATTAATCCATCCGGCTTTAAAAAAAGGATTAACATCCCGACAACTACTACTGTAGATAAAAAGTGAGGAGCATAAATAATGGTTTGTACGAATTTTTTAAACTTAGAATTTCTTACTTCATTTAGCATTAGGGCAATGATGATTGGAATCGGGAATGCCACTGCTAGTGTATAAATACCAATACCCAACGTATTTTTAATAAGTCTCCAAAAATAGTAACTATTAAAAAAACGCTCAAAATGTTTCATCCCTACCCATGGACTATCCCATATCCCTAGCGTTGGAATAAAATCTTTAAAAGCAATTTGCACGCCGTACATAGGAATGTAATGAAATACAATAAAGTAAGCGATTACAGGAGAAACCAATAAATAAAGTTCCCAATTTTTACGGAACGACTTCTTTAAAATTGTCCACTTTGACAAGGAAGCTTCTGATTTTTTTTCTAATATACTAACGTGTTGCATACTAGTCTTGCTTTGAATAATTTTTTCCAAATCCTCTCCCCCTTCTCATACGGAAGCTAATCACACATACTTGACAGTTGAACCTTGACTGACCTCAATAACCTTTCCGCCAGAGCGAATGGACTCAGTCGCTGCACAGCCGACCGCAACACTCATTCTTCCTGCATATGGTGTGGTTAAAGGCTGCTTGTTGTTTAAGACTAGTTCGACAAAGTCTCTGCATATTTTTGGATCCGCACCACCGTGGCTGCCTTGTTCTTTTTTCATATCATAGGTTATGTCACTAAATTCATTCCAGGAGTTTGATTTTCTCGTTTTCACATATACTTTTTCATTTACATCGTCATTCTCTACTCTGCCTTTTGTACCGATAAAGGTATAGTTTCTTGAATAATCTGGTGTAAAGTGGCATTGCAAGTAGGAGGCTTTAATGCCGCCTTCAAGTTCCATAATCAACATATTATTGTCCTCAACATCGATTTCTTCCCGAAAAGCGCATTGGGTCAATACGTTCAGACTCGCTTCCGTACAGGTATCCTTTTCATCACAAGTAGGACATGTTAATGTATTTGGTTTATCTCCACCGTAAAAATCGAGTCCCCCAAAAGCCGAAACCTTTTTTGTATATTTTCCAGTAATCCAATGGATCACATCGAGATCATGAGAACCCTTTTGCAATAAAAGAGAAGTCGTATTTTTAGCTGTTCCATGCCAGTCGTGATAGTAATAATAACCGCCAAATCCAACGAAGTGTCTAACCCAAACGGCTTTGAGGTCACCAATCACACCTGAATCAATAATCTCTTTCATTGTTTGGTACATACTCATATAGCGCATATTAAATCCAATCATTAAATGTTTTCCCGACTTTTCCGCTTGTTCGATGATCCGGTCACATCCTTCTACTGTGATCGCTAACGGCTTTTCACAATAGACGTGCTTACCAGCTTGAAGTGCCGCAATGACATGCTCCTCATGTAAATAATCTGGAGACAAAATGGCAACAGCATCAATATCCGTGCGAGCGAGCAACTCTTTATAATCGGTAGTAATATATGCATGTTTGTTAATTTTTTCTTGAAAGGCTTTCAACCTTTCCATCGAAACATCAGCTGCAGCAACGACAACTGAATTCCCACCTGGGTTATGCCAATACTTTGCAATACCACTCCGAAGTCCTGCACCAATAATCCCAATTCTTACAGTTTCCATTTGATACTTCCTCCTATCCTTTCTTCTTATCCCTGCTACTTTTGATGATTCCTCTTGGTGAACCACCTCCTTAAAGTCTTGTGGAAGTATTTCCTTATTATCATCCAAACGTTTTCCTGAATGGCGTTAAAATAGAATCTTTTAGATCCTATTTCCTTTCAGATGATTCCCGAATGACTAATTCGAATAGTAATATGATTTTGATTGACAGCTCAATTTTCTCCTCTACCATGTCCATAATTGTTTTTTGCAGCCATCTTTCCCATTTGGCATTTAGGGATATCTACCATTTAGAGAGACAATGTTGAATATTCTTACATTTCCATATTATCTAATCCGAAAAAAGCTATATCTTTTGGGATCTCTAAATTGTTCTCGATGACAGCTCTTATGGCAACTATCGCCATCATGTCACTAGTAAGACTTCTCTTAGGTTTTTAATTTAAGCGCTTTCTTTACTAGAATAATAAATATAAATTTCCTGAATTTAATAATTTTTTTAATGAAATTCTTTAAAGAATTTCATTAAAATAGGAATATACACTCTTACTGTTAACGGGTTGTAGGTACAAGTTATTTTAAAAAACTTGCTAAGAATTAAGTCTTAGCAAGTTTCTATCTCTTTTTAAACTGAAAATTCTAACTATTTTAAATATACACTCCCCACAATGAACCTGTCAACCCATCAACCAGAATTGAATTTGAATTTTTTTATCTGCCTACAGCACAATTGGGATTAGGATCTATATGAATAAAAATACCAGATTTGATACCGTGCAACTGATTGCCTTAGCTGGTCACGGTATCTTATCAAAGTATATTTATGTTCATTCACCTACTGGCGTACCCGCGGCACAGGCAGAAAGTGGCGGCATGCTCATGTATTATGGCTGCGACGCTATTGACGTTGTTCTTATCTTTATACTTTGCTTTCAATGGTTCAAAGCCGCACGGCCCCGTAAATATGAAATTAAAGGAGCATTATCCTCCACAAATACGTTGTACTTAATGGTCCATACCGAGTTATACTTTTCATACTCTTCAAACACGAATTGAATTCGTTTCCCCGTTTTGTATTTTTCTTCATTTACTTGTTTAATCGTTAATTCACTTGACTTGATCATTCTTTTATTAGTGTCTCCGGGACCGTTGTTGTCTTATCTAGTAGTATCTTCAAACAGGTAAATTTCAGCACCGGTAAATGAAATAGCATTTGTTAGTGCACCACTTGATTGAACAATCTTTACGTATCTTGCTGTTTTCGCCTCTGCTAAATCATACTCTTTTCCAGATTCAGTATATACTTTGGGATTCTGGTGCAAAAAAATCAAATTGATCGCAAGTAATCTATAAATCTTGGACATACCGATACTACTACTCTAAAAAAAGGAGAGTAATCAGTATGACGAATGAAAATTTATTTAAGTGGAAGCACTACTACTCCAGTACTAGGTAATTCCCCACCTTTTCCGCTGTCTTTATTTTACTTATCGTTACCTGAATGATTTGATCCTCCCTTTTCCTTTAAATTGGCTAAAGCTAAATTTAAGGTTTTTGTTGCTGCAACTACTTCTTGTTGTGTAGCTTCTTTATCTTTTAATACTTTGTCAGCATTCTTTAATTCTTCCTTAAGCATTGTTACACTTTCCTTAGTATATTTAGACAAATCCATTTTCTTTACTTTATTTATTAAATCTTCAAGAGCAGATTTATCTGGAACTAATTTTAAATCAAGGTAAGACTTAAGTAAGTTATTATAAGCTTCATCTACTTTTTCTTGAGTTACATCTTTATTTCCTAAAACCTTTTTAGTGTCATTTAATGCTTTTTCAAACTTATTCCAAGTTTCTTTAATATATTTATCTTTATTTAAGCCTTCAACCATATTTACTAAGTTTTGAAGAGCTGGCTTATTTATATTCTTCTTAACTAAAGCATCTATAGCTGTCTTTAAGTTATTTAATGCTTCATCTACTTCCTTTTGCATTGCATTTTCTTTAGCTAATACACCTTCTGCTTTTCCAAGAACTCTTTTTAAGTTAGCCCATGAATCTGATGTATACTCTTTTTCAACTAATACTTTTGCTGAATTTACAAGAGTTTGTAATGCTTCCTTATTTCCTTGCTTAAACTCAAGCATCCATATTGAATTAACTAATCTCTTAAATGCAGCATCTACTTCTACTTCTGTTGCATCATGATTTCCATAAACTTTTTTAGCCTGCGCTAATGATTCATTAAATTCTTTACCAACGGCTGGTACTACACCTTCTAATCCACCATTAGCTACTCCTTTATCAGCATAGTCTAAAGCTATCTTTAATGCTGGCTTATTAACTTCGTCTTCTTTAACTTCTCTTTCTAAAGTTATTCCATATTTAACTTCTTTAAGTCCATTTTCAGACCTTACAATAACATCTAGCTTCTCTGAATTATTTACAGTATAAACTACAGAGGATGATGCATTATTAGTTGCATCTACAGTTATTTCTGGTAACTTTTCATTAGCAGCTAATTTAATTGTGTAGTTGTATTTATCAGCTGCAAAACCTTCTAAACCTTTTCCATTAACTTTTATATCATTTACAACAAAATCTGAATTTTGTTTAACTCTCTCTTCAAAAGCTTTTATTTCTTTTATTCCTAAAGATTTACCACTTTTAGGTTTCATCTTTATTCTTAATACCTTTGTCTTTACCATATCAAAAGTATAATAATTTGTATCTGTTGATGAAGTTACATTCGGATTAGCAACTAGATTTGTTACAGTTACCCAATTTTTATCATCATTAAATGGATTTTCTGCCTCCATTAATACATGTGATGGTTGATTTGGTACAACAACCTTATCTCCAACATAATATTGTATTTCAAAGCTTTCTGGACTGCTACATCCCCAATCTTCAAAGAAAGTAGCTTCTAGATTATTTATATATTTCTCCTCTGGTAAACCTGATCCGAAGATAATGCCAACCCAATCACCACTTCTTGGATTTTCTACCCAGTTAGTCCACCTAGTATCATTTATCGCTCCATCATTTACATATTGAATTTTATCCTTTGAATATGGTTTTACAATTGCATCATTTGTAAATGAAGCTATTGCCATTGGCAGATCAAAACCTGCCTTTGTTCCAGCAATATTAACACCTTTTACAGTGTCATTACTTACGCTGATACTTGCAGTTACAACTCTATCTGTTCCGTTTACTGTTCCGTTTATAACAAAAATTCCAACTTTACTTAATAACTCTTTATCATAATCTTTCCAAGTAACAGGAAGATCAACTATTGTTCCATCTGTATAGTAAGCCTTTACCGTTTGTGGAAGATTTGGCTCTACCTTTACATTCGTTGCCATTGAAATATTTTGTAATGCTGATAATCCTTTTACAACAACGCTTGCCTTCACTTTTAAAGCTTGTCCTTCAACAGTTCCTTCAACTTCAAATACTCCATACTTATTATATAATTCTTCTTTTACTTCACCCCAAGTAACCTTTACCTCTCTAGGTAATCCAGTATCATATATCGCCTTTACCTTTTCTGGTAATATTGGTGCAACTCCCTTATCAGTTTCTATATTTACTTTTTCATAAGAAATAATAGTCTTTTGGGCAGTATTCTTTCCAATATTTATTACGATATTGTTAGTAGTAACAGTCTTACCTTTATAAGTTACCTCTGCATGTAAAGTTACTGTTCCTTCTTTATAAGCATATAATTTATTTCCTTCTACCTTGGCTTCTCCTGTATTATCTGAAGATACATTATACTTTACTTGTAGCTGATCTGACCCAATTAAAGAATCATCTTCTAATTTCCCATCTACTTTAACATTAACAATATCGTCTTCAATTATATCCTTCTTAGATAATTCTATTGTTGCTGAAGCTAATTGTGGCTCACCCTCTGAAAAATTAACGATATAATTGTTAGTCGTTCCGTCTTCTGCTGTTACAATAATAGTAGCGTTACTATCAGCATTTAACGCTGGAACTACAAATACACTTGCATTATCCTTAGCAGTAGCTGTAACTACTGGCACTTTTGATCCATATGGTAGATTCACTCTGTATTCATTACTATTTTCATTAAAGTTTTCAACAGCTGCACCATCTACTTTAATATCACTTAGTAATGCTGTTCCTGTCTTTTCTATTACATTAGAATAAACATAGAATTCAGTAAGCCCAACTGCTTTATTAGCTGCAGTATCTTCTTTTAATAAAGCTCTTATTTTCGTTGTGTTTACTTCATCAAAAGTAATCTCTTCTATACCTTCTGCTGAGAATCCTTTTGTTTTACTTTGATTAGAAACTCCAACCCACTTACTACCATTCCAATATTCAACTAAAATCTCACTTGGAATAGCAACTCCATAATCACTATATAATGAGATTCCTATTTTATTTACAGAATGCTCCTTATCGAATTCAATACCAACATAATCATCATAATTTTCTCCAGGTTTCCCCCAGTTTGTCCATCTATTCTTTGGATTGCTCTCCTTAGAAACCACACCATCATTTATATCATTTATACTATCCCATCCTGCAGTATATGAACCAAATGCCTTCGGATAAGCTTTACCTTCATTTAATGCTATATTTTTCTCTTTAAAATTATTAGATACAACTACGATAGCTTTAGGATGTAAGCCTTCTACTCCTGCAATCTTACCTTCTATTGTAATCGTTTTAGGTGAATTAACATCCTCTGTTGTTAACTCTCTATCCCAAGTTACTGGGTACTTTTCTATACTTCCGTCATTGCTTACGACTGATACTTCTTTTGGAAGCTTAGCTTGTTTGCCAACAGGTACTAACATCCTAGAATCTAATACACCAATAACGTTTTTAACAATTACTTTCATATTTACTGAAATATCACTACCTACTACTTTTCCTTTAACTGTAAATATTCCAGGAGTTTTTAAAGCATCCTCCGGAACTGCATCCCAAGTAACATCTACCTCTTTTTTAGTTCCGTTTGAATAAAGTGCTGTTACTTTCTCTGGAAGTTTTAGTTCCCCATTAATAGGTACGACAACGTCGCTTACATCATATCCTACTATTTTATTTTCACTTAACTCTTCTTTTGGAACAGTATATACTGTTATATTATCAGAAGAAATTCCTTGACTGGTTGCAGTCAATGTAAATGAGCCTGCATTTTTTGTTGATTGAACGATAACTAAAGCCTTACCATTAAACGCTTTTCTCTTATTATCTTTATATCTCTCAACACTTGCAGCATTACCATTATCCACTCCTACAATCTTACCATTACCTTTCACGTCAAAATTGATTAAGTTATCAGCATTTGGTACTAAAGTTCCATTTTTATCAGTTACATCTACTGTTATAAATGATAAATCATATCCATCTGCAGTTATAACTTGTCTATCCGCACTTAAATCAATCTTTTTCGCATCCTTAGCAGTTTTCACTTCATCTCTTGCAATTTCTTTACCATTTGCATCCTTTGCAACAGCAGTTAATTTACCTGGTTTATACGGAACTCTAAATTCTAAGTGAAGCTTACCATCCTTAGTCTCTTTATAAGTTCCATTGTAACCTGCTTTTGTAACTTCATATCCTTTACTTTCTACTAATTTACCTAAATCAGTACTTGTTACATCTTCATTAAAATATAAGTCAACAGAATTAGCATTCGTATATGCATAAACTAATATTTTATCTCCGTCAACCTTTATACTATCATCATTCTCCCAATTCCAGTGTGGTAATAAATGAACCATTGGCTTATCTGACCATTGACTTTGGTAGAAATAGAATGCATCCTTTTCAAATCCTGCCGTATCTATAGCTCCAAAATATGACGATTTTGATGGGAATTTATTATAATAGGGAGTTGGTTCTCCTATATAATCGAAGCCTGTCCAAATATATTCTCCTTGTATATATTTTCTATCTCTATCCATCTTCCATGATGATTCTGCTGTTTTACCCCAAGGAACATAATCATTATCATAAGAAGATTGTTGTAAATCTGTATGATTATCACCTACACCATTTCTTTCTGGATGTGCATATACTCCTCTACTTCTTATAGCAGAAGAAGTCTCTGAGCCGTACATGATCCAATCTTTATGTTTTTCTTTAAGTTTATCATAATTATTTTCAGCATAATTAAAGCCTGCAACATCTACAATATCAGATACGTTTTCATGAGGTCCCTCCCCACCACCAAATGCAAATTGAATTTCTGCAGTGGTTGTAGGTCTTGTAGTATCAATTTCCTTAACCCATTTCTGAAGCTTGGTTACTGTTTCCACACCCTTTGCTTCACTTGTTTCCCATATTTCATTTCCTAATGACCACATCATTATACTCGGTGCATTCTTCCCTCTATTAACCATTTGCTTAATATCATACTCTGCCCAAGTCATATTTCCATACATTGATTTTTGCTCGAAAAATCTTGCATAGTCATATGGCTTCTTTCCACCATACCAGGTATCAAAAGACTCCTCTATAAGAAGCATCCCCTCTTCATTACAAATATCTATTAAGTGTTGTGATGCAGGATTATGAGTACCTCTTATAGAATTTACTCCCATATCTTTTAACTTTTTAACTTGTCTTCTTATTGATGCTTTATTATCAACAGCACCTAAAGCTCCTTGTTCATGATGCATACTCACGCCTTTAAGCTTCGTTTGCTTCCCATTTAAAAAAAAGCCATCGTTAGGTGTCATATTAAACCATCTCATACCAAAATCTGTTTTATACTCATCCACTATTTTATTATCAATCATTACAGTAGTAGCTACCTTATATAAATATGGATTTTCAGTTCCCCAAAGTGTTGGATGTTCAACAGTTACATCTGCATTAAATTTCTTAGTAGCACTTGCACTAACTACTTCAGTAGTTATATTTTCCGCTACGCTATTTCCTTTAGCATCTAAAATAACTGATTTAACACTTACCTCTTTATCTGTAGATTCCTCATTCATAATGTCTGTTTTAATATTAACTTTAGCTCTACCTTGTTTGTATTCATTTTCTAAATCTGGTGTAGTTACATAAGTACCATACTCTGCAACATGAACCTTTTCAGTCACGGTAAGGTTTACATCTCTATATATACCACTACCTGAATACCATCTACTACTTGGCTGCTGATTTGTCGCCTTTACAGCTATAACGTTTTGAGTAACACCATCACATACTACATCATCTGTAATATCAAATGAAAATGGAGTATATCCAGAAGGATGGTTACCAATCTGCTTTCCATTCACATAAACATAACTATCCATGTATACTCCACCGAAGTTAATGCTTATTTTCTTTCCTTCCATCTCCTTAGGAAGTACAAAGCTCTTTCTATACCAGCCAATTCCACCATCTAGATATCCACCTTCATGAGTTGCTTTAGAATCTTTATTAAAGTCTAACTCTATGCTCCAATCATGAGGTAACGTTAACTTTCTCCATTCACTATCATTAAAGTCTTTTTCTTTCGCTCCTGCTACATCTCCTAAATTGAATTTCCAATCATCGTTAAATGATATAGTTCTTTGTGATTCATTATTTGTAGTACTAACTATTTCACTATTATCTCTTGCTATAGTCTCTGCCAATGTTGTTGTCCCTAAAGAAGTTGTAAATACTACTGTAGCTATAGCTAAGCTTAATATCTTATTAAACTTCATACCTTTAGCTCCATTCATCAATTTTTCAACTTTTCTTTTATATTCAGTATATTCTGACTAAACACTTTATGCTGATACTAGTATTGTTTCATGGACACATCTTAGTTAAGTTTTCTTATCATTGACCATAATGAAAATGAAAGGATGCGTCCTTTACAAGTCATCAAAATACAAGCAAAAAACTCAATGAAGACTTCAAAAAAAGGGTGGCTTTACCGTTCTGGTAGCTTAGTAAAAGATTTAACCAGCGAATATGGCGTTTCTGAAGTGACGATTTATAAATGGATCAAAAAGTTTTCCCCCCATCGATTTAGAAGACGGTTCTTTTGTTACTCCAAATGAATTCATCAAGCTACAAAAACGTCATGACCAAATGCACCTAAGGCATAGGAAACACGTTGTTTTAATTTTTCATTCATTTCCATTCTCCTTTTTTGTAATTTTTCTCTTCACTCAATTTTAATAATGATAAAAAAGCGTTTACAAAGTTAAACATAAAAAAACTAACGAACTACATGAATCTCCTTCCTATGGTTTTCTTTTTAGTTTAACAAGAAAGCGCTTTCTGTTTTATATCATTTTGTGACCTTGATTTAACCTTTTGTTGCACTTCTTCCTTCAAAAGGTAGATTAGGTTATAGTAATCACGAAGAGGGAAACAGCCCATGGAACAAGCAATTTTTATGAAAAAAGAACAGCATCTCATATACATATTAATTTCCCCTCCAATCATAATAAAAATTGTGGTGTTAGGATTGACGGGTCAACCCTAACACCACTAAGATAATAAGAAATGTTTATTTTTATTTCTCTACTTAAGCTGGATTCTTTGCAAAAACTTCTACCTCTGCAACAGACAGCATAAGCGGCCCGCTATGCGATTCCTCAAAGTTAATCGATAACTTTGTAAATTTAGTTCCAGTAGGTATCGCAGCCTCTGTTAAATCGAAAGTTACTGATTTATCGTCGAATTTAACACTTTTTGCACCTAAATCATACTCTTTTCCAGATTCAGTATATACTTTGGCACTTAGTGTTTTAATTTTGCCGTTCGTATATTGCGGGCGATTATAAACGATAAATTTAGTCAATTCTTGTGGTTTAGTAAAGTTAAAATCAACGGGTAACGGTAGTGAAATTCCTTCATTTCCAGTGAGGCTCCATTTCAATTCCGCCAATGAATTTTCACTTATCTCACCGTCAATCAGCTTGGCAAAAGCTGCTGCACCGCCTTGCATCTTTTCACCTGCACCAGTAACCGTCATATCTTTATTAGATAATTGTAGTTCCTTAGGCTCTTGTGGTTGTTCAACCTCTCCCGGTTCTTGGCCAGGATTTAAAACCTCTCCTATTTTATCAATCGTGTCAAAGGCTGTATTAATCAGTAAGGACCTAGTTATCGGCATATCAAATTGAAGATCTTTCTTAGCCTTTAACTTAATCGTGGCCAATGTCTTCGTACCATCTAATGTATTTTGTGTTCCCTTATTGGAAAATGCAGCCATAATTCGTTGTTCAGGCTTTCCAATCCCCGCAAGTAAGGAATAATTCAACATATTAGCAGTTTCATTGGAAGCTGAAACAATATTTCCACCGCAAGTCCCGTCAGGCTTACACTCTTTTACTAATTCATATTTGTTAGGGTCTAGTTTTAGTTCTAAGTTGAATGCATTAATATCCTGTAATCCTGCTCCTATTATTTCTACTGAAAATTCCTCTCCTGCTTTTAATTCCTGCTTACTAGGTCTAATATCCAATAATCCGGCAACCGATTTTCCTGTTGCTTGAAGTGGTTTTTGACCCAATTGTGATGCTACATACATTAAATCGTATGCGTCTATTACACCATTGAAATTAATATCCACCTTTGAAACCTGTTCCCAAGCTTCAGTTTGATCGACACCCATATAGCTGGCAAAGAAGAGCAGATCAGCTTCATCAATGGCCCCGTTCGGTATATTCTCACCTACAACCGTTCCTTCTGTTTTATCCTTTTTGTATGGCCTGAATTCCTGTGCACTCCCAAAGCCGCCTACAGAATCTGTAATGGTCAACTTAATATACCTTGCAGTAATATTTTCCGGAAAATTAATGACTTTCGTTTCCTTATTTTTCTCAAATGTTCCATCCGTGATGACGTTTTTATAAGTTTTTCCATCTAAGCTTACGTCTAAATTGTATTTTAATATTGTCCCATTCCCTGCATCTGGTCTTGGAACATACTCAAGCTTATCTAATTTATAAGCTAATTTCATATCAATCTCAAATGTATGTGGCAGTTTATTGCCCGCATCTCCCCATGCAGTATGCCACAATGTATCATCCTTTCCATCGACAGCTAAAGATGCTGCTTGTCCCGGCTGTTCACTATCTGCTTTTGCCGTCATACCCTTAGGGACATTTCTGTATCGGTCAAGCTTCGTTCTTATTTTGATCTCATCACTCCAGCCAGATGACCCTTTTGTATTCGTTGCTCTTATTCGATAAGAATGTTCTGTATCAGATGTTAAACCTGTATGGAGATAGAATGGTGCTTGCTGACTATCACTTGACTTAAACACATTTGTATGAACAATACCATCAATCATTAAATCATACGTTGTATTCGAACCATCAACCTTGTCCCAATTTAATTTAATATCTTTATCTGTAATGTTGACGTCATCAGCTTTTAGCCCTGATGGAATCGTTGGTACCTCTTTATCTACTACATCCTTCTTTTGAGTATTATCGAAGCCATCTACTGTAAAAGTTATTTTATTTTTCGTGATATCTGTTTTTCCTACCTTAATATAAAGCTTTGGTGATGTAATAATGTCAGTCTTTTCAAAAGGTGAGCCTTTTGTAGAATATTTGTTCAGGTTTGGATGTTCATTATAGTAGTACACGTTTTCTGAGTTTTTATATTCCTCTTCATTCGTAACTTTCCTTAATGTAACATCTTCATTGCCAATCTTAACCGTTATATCTTTTGGATTTACACGTGTATTAACAATCACTTCTGTGCCCCTGTCTTTAACCATACCTTTATAGCCTTTTCCTTTTGCGGCATCAACGGTTATAACAGCTTTTTCCTTCATTACCCTTGAAGTGACCTTCGTTGTTGTATTTTTCTTTTCCTTATACTCAACAGTTTTACCATCATCTTCATATAGAGTAAACTCTGATTTTCCCGATGGATAAACATCAAATATTCTATTTTCAGAACCATTTAATTCATTAATAGAATTATTTTCTGGTGCCATTGGAATAATTGCACCAGCCTTAACAAATACAGGGGTCTTCCATAGTGGAGCGCTAAAGTTATGAAGAACCTGACCTCCCTGATACTGGTCACCTGTAAAATAATCGATCCAAACTTGATTTTTATCCGGAAGATAAATATCGTTCCTTACTTCAGCTGCATTAGAGTTTCCATCATATATTGGTGCTACTAATAGATTTGGCCCCCACATATATTGATATTGTGTTTGCGTCCCGTACGTATATGGATCATTCGGATATTCTAACATCATCCCTCGAACCATCGGCATAGATTTTGATGTGGATTCCTCAGCATTCGTATAGATATAAGGCAGCATCTGTGATTTTAGATTTAAATACATCCTATTAATCGAGGCATAAGGTTCACCATAATTCCATGGATTTTTAGACTTACTATAATCATTACCTCCGGATGCCCAGCCGTCCATATCGATTTGGATAGGAGTGAATGCTTTCCATTGGAAATCACGTGTCTGTACTTTTGCATCTCCGCCAAATATACCATCCATATCTGAGCCGACATTTGGATTTCCTGATAAACCTGCGCCAATGTAAGTAGGGATATGCATTCTGATATACTCCCAATTACCACCAGTTTGGTCGCCTGACCATAATGAAGCATAACGTTGAGTACCAGCCCACCCATCTAGCGAAATAACAAATGGACGTGCACCACCTGAATTCTCATCTTTTTGAATTCCTTCCGCTGCTTGGCGTGTAGCATTTAAGGCCATGGAATATCCTTGCCAAACCCATGCAACATCCGTCTTTACTGCTCGAACACCTGCTTTAACTTCCCCGTCAATGTCTCTGCGTAAAGGGCTATCCGCGGGTAAATTAGGGTCTGGATGGAGATTACTTTGTGTCCATAAACCCACCTCTACTTTTTTGTCATTTGCTTTATTAGCAAATTTCTCCAAATTATCCAATCCGCCATATCCACATCCATAGCCGTCATTTGGTAACATCCATCCTAAAGGCATATCGTTATCTGCATATTGATTTAATGTATTTAATCCATTATTTAGGAGTGTTCGTTGGTCCTTATGACCATTATGAGTTCCATTAAAACAATCTGCATGCCCTAAATAGAAACCATATTTTGGCATAAGGGCCGCTTTCCCGGTTAATTCTGTATAGTCGTTAATGATGTTTGGAATGGAATCATCTACAAAATAATAAGCATCAAATCTGTCTTCATTGTGAGTAAAGGTAGCCGTTTTGGTAAAATCATAAACACCCGGCTTAAACGTATTTCGCATGACTCCGTAGCCCTCAGTACTTAAATAGAATGGGACTGGACTTGATGCAGCTCCTGCATCCCAACCTCCCCCGACTGCAATATTTATGGAATTATTCTTATGGGCATAAAACCCATTCTGTTGACCTCCGCCATAAAAATATTCACTTTCTTTTGTATCGAGGGTTTGAACAGTACTTCCGCTCGAATGTTTTAGCGGTTCACTTTCACTCCAAAGAATCTTTGCTCTTTTTTTATCGTACAGGCTCATCTTTGAAGTAGCTTTATCTATTCTTAACTCTAAAGCATTAGTAGATATTTTATAGACATTGTTATCGCTTTCATCGACCTTAATGTTAATTGGTCCATATTCCTCTTTGTAATCGCTAACATTTTTGTCGATAATTTTCGTCTCATGATCAGGGCTATTTGGAGTTGGATATTCTTCAAAAACACCCTTTGGGTCCAAATTCAATCGAAAAACATTATTTTTTAGAAAGTTAATTTTTATTTTTTCTCCTGTTTCTAAGTCAAAGTATACGTTATTTCTTTCTTTCGTAACCTTAGTAATTTTACCTATAGTCTTATAGGTTTGATTGTTAGATACATTATTAATGGAGTACTCCTTATTATTTGTAGTAGCAGATGCTGTTGGAAGCATAGAAAGCAATATACCCGCTGATAAGGACAAGCTTACCAATTTTTTAAACCTAGCTCGACGTCTTAGCATATTCTACCTCCGAATGTAATAGTGGTTTACCGAAAATAAATTCCAATAGTCTTTAACTCTTCGTATGGATAATTGGCGTATCAATTCCTAGTGGATTCAATCACAAGAAAAGAAAGACAGTCCCCTTAAAAACTTAAAAGCTTGCAATTTTCCCTGTTTATGGGTAACGATCTTTTTTTGACTTGCAAAAAATCATTTATACCACCACCCCTTCTATATTTTTTATATATTTATATATCCCTAAATATATAAGCATAATTAAGTAAGACCTTTATAAAGTCTTAGTTTGAGGTTATATATGATGAAAAATGAAATTTGGTATACTAGCAGATTACGTAAAATCTATATTGATAGGAAATTTACGATTGAGAAATGATCGTCGATGAATGTTAGAGGGATGTGTTGTCATTATCAATTTAGCCCTTCGTTGCCTTTTATTTGTAATGCCCTTGCTACCTACTGGGATGCATTTTCTGTTTTATTTCTAATGTAAGATCCATTCCCTCCTCTCTTTCAGTCTTAATTGATAGAATTTTCTAACAGATATAATATATAATAAATCGGGTTGATGGGTCAACCCTTTAACGTAAATATTCTGATAGGGGTAGCGCGTATAACTTCTTTGTTTTAGAGATTAATTGCAATTGTGTTGAGTTTTTTGCACAAGAACCGATTTTTGCCATATAATAATTTCTCTATCTAATTGTTGGCTGATTTTTATTATCTGTGGATCTAATAAGCCTTTCTCCTTTGCTAATTCATACATGTCATAGCGATGTTCATCAATACTCTTGTTTAGAGCTAATAATTTTCTCGAAATCATTAACTTTACTCACCTTTCACTTTTGCTAGTTCACATAATTCCCGTTTTTGGAAGTTATTGTTGCTTTTAAATAAAGTCAAGGTGTTTAAAAAAAAGACGCGATGTTTATAAAAAAGCTTTTCTTTTGGTAAGTATTATCTTAACGTGTGTTTTAGGTCATTTGGTTGGCAGGGCCATCTATAGACATGCAGCGACCTCCCAAAAAATGATTTTACATTAATATCCATCTATATGGCCGTTTTTGGACTTATCTCGTACATACCCGTATAAGACTTATGTAACTAACCTCTGAAACTTGGACATACTGATACTAGGGGTAGCACCTTAATTTAAATCACAAAAAGAGAGACTACAACTTCACAATTGTAGTCTCTCTTTTATCATTCAGTTTAACTATTCCGGATTATTTAACCCATACTCCACTACTATTGAAGAAGTATCGTTTTCCAGAAATCGTTACCCAGCCTGTTTGCATAACTCCGCTCTTATCTAGGTAATACCATTTCGCTCCTTCTTTCAGCCAGCCCGTTTGCATCGCTCCGCTCTTATCTAGGTAGTACCATTTTGCTCCTTCTTTCAGCCAGCCCGTTTGCATCGCTCCGCTCTTATCTAGGTAGTACCATTTTGCTCCTTCTTTCAGCCAGTCCGTTTGCATCGCTCCGCTCTTATCTAGGTAGTACCATTTTGCTCCTTCTTTCAGCCAGCCTGTTTGCATCGCACCGCTCTTATCTAGGTAGTACCATTTCGCATCAACGTTTTTCCATCCTGTTACTTTACTACCTTTATTATCATAGTAATACCAATTGCCGTTCTCAAAATTCCAGCCAGTTTTCACTTCTTCAACTTCAGGTTGATTAATAGTTAGTTTACCTTGCGCTTCCTGTGTGACTCTATTTCCATCGGCATCTGTTAGCTCCACTTCAATAATAGCATTTTGAATCTTTACATCTGGAACGGTCCAAACACCCTTATAAACTCCTGGCTCTACCTCTTCCATTTTATTTTTAGAAGAAGATTGCGCATTCTTTTGAGCAGGGAGTTTCACTTCAAAGTTTGCTTCGCCGCCTATTACATTACTTTGGAAAGATATTTCTACCTTCTCACCTGGGAACACATTTTGGTCAGTTGCTGGTTTTAAATCTTTAATGACGGGCTTCTCTTTTATTAGTGAAACGGTAACTGGATCCGATTCTCCGGTCAATTTACCATTTAACATTGAGACTGCTACTAATTTATTTTCACCTTCTGTCATTTTCGTTGGGATTGTAAATTTTCCGTCATCACTAACTTTTGCAGTACCTAGCTCTTTATTATTATTCATCAACTTAATCGTTGTTGTCGGTGAGGCAGTCCCTTCTACAATGATGTTTTCGTCTTTGAATACTTCATCATGTTTTGGAGAAGTAATAACAGGAGTGTCTACTTCATAACTTACACGGGCACGAATCATATAGTTACCGTCTTCAACAAATGCTGGATAAAATTCACCGTCAAGATATTGATAGCTTCTCTCCATATATGGGTTACCATTATCAGTTGCTAAACCAAGTGCAATTGGATAATTCAGTGTTTGGACATACACCATATAAAAATCTCCATCAACCTTGATATTGTAATCTCTTAAATCTACTACCGTCCAATCATCTAATACGGCTTCAGCAGTTATCGGTCCAGCAAGTTTCTTACCCGGTAATCCATTGCTTCCAGAAGCATCCCATACTTCCACACTAAATTCCGTTCCAACCGTGTCTGAGTATTTTTTGTTCTTGAAGCGAAACACACCATCTGTGACAATGGCTGATTTCTTATCCTTTGGCAATGACATTTTTACTGCCCATCCAGCTCCACCGCCAAAATACATACTGGCAGCATCAACAATTCCATTGTCATAACCAATTTCGCCACCCGGATACGTGAAAAAAGGCTTAAGATCGATATCTACGTGGCAATCTCCATTAATTGTAATTTTAACATCTTGACTGTGATAGCCACTTCTCATTGCCCTCAATGTATAAGTACCTTCGTAAGCTGTGAGAGTATATCTACCGTCCTTATCCGTCGACACAGGTGCAATATTGGCATCTTCAATAAGGAGTAATGTCACACCTTCGACAGCTTCCCCTGATTTTTCATCCGTAATGACACCACTTACAGTTCCTTTAGGGATTTCTTTCAATGTGAAATCTGCTTGAAGTACTTTATCTTTTTCGAATGTTACTGATTGCTGTTTAGATTGATATCCATAGGCTTCAGCTTGAACTGTATAATTACCGATAGCATGTGCGAGTTTATAAGCGCCGTTTTCAGGGTTTGTGTTAACGTACTGTCTGCTTTCAAGGACACTTACTTTACCTCTTATCGGCAAATCTGAATCCTCATTTGTTTGAACCACTTTTCCTTCCAAAATCCCCAGACCTTCTCTAATAGATGATACAGCATTGTATGCATTGACTAATCCATACCCGTACCCATCATTCGGTGATTCTCGATATTCCTTATCTGTTAAAGGCGTTGCTGTTTTTATTAAAATTTCTTCTATTTTATCAACTGATAAACTTGCATCAACCTCATATAATAATGCTACAATTGCTGATACAGCGGGGGCCGCCATCGATGTGCCATCCCATCCACCTTCGTAATCGCTGCGAGGTATTGATGAACGAATATTTGCTCCAGGCGCTGAAATATCTGGCTTTATTTCACCATATGGTGAAGGGCCGCGTAATGAAAAATCTCCAACTATATCATTACTATCGGTTGCTCCCACCGCAAATGCTTCAGGATAGTTTGCTGGATTAGCGACTGATCCAGGTCCGCCATTATTAGTCATGCTCGTGTTTCCAGCTGAAAATGTGGGAAATATCCCAGCATTTCTCCATTCTTTTACTACATCTCGATACCATTCATCAAGCCCCGGTCCGCCACCCCATGAGTTGTTAACCACATCTGGCGCCATGTCAACCCGAGTATTCCCCTTTGAATCTGTTGGTGCTAAAATCCACTCTGCAGCAGCCAATAAATTCGCATCACTTCCACTAGTCTCTGAGAATGCCTTAACAGCAATCCATTTTGCACCGGGTGCTATTCCTATTTTATTTGATCCATCAGGTTCACTACCGACCATTGTTCCAGTCACATGTGTTCCATGTGCTAAATCATCATATGGCACAGATCGTCCAGCAGTGGCATCAAACCAATTAAAGTCGTGATTAACTTCTCCAGTTGCTGCATTATAGCCTCGATACTTTTCCTTTAATGCGGGATGATCCCATTGAACGCCGGAATCAATACTTGCTACAACTACACCTGTACCGTTGATCCCCTTTTCCCATAAAGCTGGAGCTCCAACTCTTTCAATATTCCACTCTACATTTGCTAGATTTGAATTAAGACTATTCTCTTTAGTTGTTGAAACAAATAATTGTCTTGTTTCGTTTGGTAATACTTTTTCAACTGCAGAAAAGGCTGCTATCTTTTTTGCTACCTCTTTCGTTGCTGTAACAGCCATACCATTGACGATAAAATAGGACTTAAAAGATTCGACATTCCCTCTATGTACTTCTTGTTCAAGATATTTTACAACGTTTTGTTGTTCTTCGTGTGCAGTAGCTTTTAATTCAGAAACAACTGCAGAGCGTTGCATAAACTTTTCTTTATTCGCAGATAGTTTTTCTTTCTTCGCAATAGCTTTTGTTTGCTTTATGGCTTTTGTTGTATCTGCTTTTTCTTTAAATTTAATTAAAAAGGTTACTCTGTCATCTTTTTCAAACTTAGCTAGTAAACGATTACTCATCTTTTCTTTCGCAGCAGTTTCAGAATCATTTACATAACGGGATGATCTCTCAATTAATTCAGCATTCGCAAGTCCGGGTGTTAATAATGAAAATATCATAATCAATGCTGCTACAATACTAAATAATCGCATGTGATGTTGTTTCTTTCTCTTCAATTCGTTTTCTCCCCCTCGATTTCTAAATTCTTTGCTTGTCATTTCGTGAAGTTACAGCCTTTGTTTAACCATTATTTTGAAACACAAAGACTAAATTTCCTTTTATCCCTCCTCAATTTTAAAGCTGAATAATTACAATTATAGGTTAAATTGTTATATGTTTCTAGAAATTATTAGAATAGTTTGAATAATTGTTAAAATCAAAAAATAATCATTCAACATCACCCTCCATTTTCCTCCCTATTCCGAAAAATTTTTTACTATTTTACTAACTCATTGCAAATAAACTCAAATTTGTATTTGTATATTTAGTGGTGCAAAAAACGGTTGGAGTGGTGCAATCGGGTAATAATATTCATAAAATAAATTTATCAACAAATGTCATAGATAAATATGGTAAAATATACATAGAGTAACAGCTCAAAAAGTAAAATGGTGATTCAAGTTAAAAAAGTACTCATGTGGGTGCTTTTTTTGCTGTCTTACAAATACAGAGGGGATTTCATCATGAATATTATCGACTTAGAACTAGTACGAAAAAGAAAAAGAAAGGAAAATAAAATGATTACAATACCCATTATCGAACGGGTTTTTGAAGTAAATGGAGAAATTCAGTTTGAAGTAGCTGGCGAAAAAGAAATTCCCATTTCTTGGCTAGAAAAGGAATAGATATTCTTAAAAAGAAGAGAAATTCAGTTATAATACGAGCTCTTAAATATGTATATTTGTTTATAACAAGTTGTACCATATATAATTATAACTATTTCTGTAAAGAATCCTTGTAATATAAGGATTCTTTTTTGTACCAAAAGGTACACCTTTAGATACATTTTTTACTTTCATGTATTTGGTGTTAAGTTAGTCCCTTGAGTTATCTGTAAAAGTATACCTTTACAGATAACTAGAAAACTATAAAAAACTACGTCTATAAATGTCTGTTTCGAACTTTACAGACATCTATTTATTTTATACACTTTTACAGACATAATTGGTAAAATTACCAGTGAGGTGTAGTATATGAAACATAAAAAATTTGGTTATGTACGAGTTTCAAGTAAAGATCAAACGAAGAACGACAAATTCAGAATATGAAGGATTTAGGGATAGAAGATCGGGATATTTTCATTGATAAAGAATCTGGAAAAAATATGGAGCGAGAGAACTATCAAATGCTAAAACGTCTTGTTCGTGCGGAAGATACCATTGTATTTGATTCCTTAACAAGACTTGGGAGAAATATGAATGATACATTAGAAGAATTTAGGTACTATGAAAAGCATAGAGTAAATTTACAATTTATAAAGGAACCTTATATTAACGTGAATTACACTGGAGAAAGTACAAATGATGTCATTCAGAGTGCAATTCAAAAAGCAACTCTTACAATATTATCAGCCTTTGCAGAAAAAGAGCGAATTGATATTAAACAACGTCAAGCTGAAGGAATTGCTCTTGCCAGGAAGCAAGGTAAACGTTTAGGACGTCCGCCTGTCGAAATAACAGAAGAATTTATGGATGCTTACAAGGAATGGAAATCTGGTTCAATTACAGCCGTAGGAGCTATGAAAAAGTATGGCATCAAACGTTCCTCATTTTATAAACTTGCCAAACAGTATGAGGAAAATTAAATTGTATATGTTTTGACATATTCATTTTAAAATGTGGATGGGACCCCTTTTAACAAAACCGGAGTGGAAATGATGAGTATAAATAGTTTTGTGGGATTGATAAAGGACGAATTATTAAAAGAGGTAAGCATAAGAAGTGAGGATGAATTCGAGCCTGTAGTAGTTAAAGATATTCCTAGACTTTGGAAGTGTTTAGGGACAGGTAATTATGCCGCAGTATTTATGCACAAAGAATACAAAGATTGGGTAGTGAAAGTTTACGCGCGAGAAGGAGAAGGAATTGAAAAAGAGTCAGAAGTATACCGAAGAATCGGAAATCATCCTTCTTATTCGAAGCTTATATATAAAGAAGAAAATTTCATAGTATTGAAACGTTTAAAAGAAATTACCTTATACGATGCTATTCATAAGGGGATTAAAATTCCTAAGCAGGTAATCCTTGATATCAATGAAGCTTTAGAGTATGCAAGGGAACAAGGATTAACTCCTTGTGATGTTCACGGGAAAAATGTGATGATGGAAAACGGAAGGGGATATGTAGTCGATGTATCTGATTTCTTAAAAACAAAAGAAGATAGTAAGTGGAGAGACCTAGAAAAGGCATATTTTACATTTTACTTGCCTTTCATTTATAAATTGCCTTTCCCTGTTAAAATACCGTATTTCATGTTAAACATTGTTAGACGTTCATATAGAAAATATAAGAAGCTTAAAAATAAATTCAAATTGTAAAGGGACCACATACTTATCTTTAGGTTAGATAAATGAACCACTAGTAGGCCCAATACCAGCGTAGCTACGATTAGGGGCAAAGTAATTTATTTTGTAACAAAATCGAACGTTTATGTTACATGAAGTGCTTAAAAATAATAGTTTCTATAACCCTTGAATTCGTTGTAACAAAATACTGTATCAAAAATAAATCGTAACCTTACTCATTTAGCACCTTTTTGTTACTGCAAAATACATGCATATAGGACTAACTTTCTAAACTTAATTGCTACTTTGCCCCTGGTTACAAGAACGCTGGTACTGGGCCTAATAAGGGGTCTCGACAACAAAAGAGGAATCTCTAAGTTGAAAAAATTATTTTACATATTCCAGGGGTTAATATTTATATCATTGTTATATTTATATTCGATCTTTTCTTTTCCACACTTTTCGCACTTATAAAAACTAGCTGTGCCCATCTGCCCTGTTTTAAAATTTTCACTATCCTGAGTTTTAATAAAGTTATATTTATGTATACATTTAGGTTCTTTTTCTTTATTTATCCATTTTCCTAACATAAAGCAATCACTCTCCCTTAAAGAATATTCCTCGTGCATTTCTACATTTAGAATATCCTACAAAATATTTCCAATCAATGAACATGTTATGCCTTAGCGTACAAAATCCGCGAAATATTGGTGCTATTTCAATAAGTAAAAAAATATAATGAGCTGTCCATATGGACAGCTCATTTACATAATTCTCGTTATCGGAAATTATTTGATTTGTTTTTTTACTTTCTTATTCAACTCAAGCATTCTTTCGTTGAACAATGAATCGAGCATAATAATTACAGCAAAGATTTTACTGTCCGTAAAGGGTACCCGATTATTGTGCTATCGTTCTCCATTTATTTGAATTAAGGTCAAATTTTTAACTAAATAAATTGTGTCAATAGTTGGTTAAACTTGTCACGTTCTTCCCAGAAAGGACCATGACCACTATATTGAAACGGAACAAGCTGTGAATTTTTTATTTTTTGATTTAGTTCTTGAGCTTGTGCAAATGGAATTACTTTGTCGTGAATGCCGTGCAAGATTAAAGTAGGAACTGATATTTTTAGCAAATCAGTATATAGCTTCTCATCTCTTAGCATAACTACGACTGCGGCGGTTGACCAACCTGCCGCCTGTAATCCCATTTGAAAAAACCAGTTCGAGAATGGGCCAGTTATATACTGAAAGAAAAAACTATCTGTTACTTCCTGCATCATTTTAGGGCGATCATTTAATGTTTCTTTAAGAAATTTATTAGCAGTTTCTGTTGTAAAACCTACAGGAGCGGCAGCGCTTATAAGGACAAGTTTAGATACTCCATAACCATTATGTCGAGCAATATAACGAATAGCGATAGCCCCACCTGTAGAGTGACCCGCTAGTGTAAAGTTTTTCAATTGAAGTGCATCAATAACGGAGCCAATATCATCTGCCAATCGGTCATAGTTGTAGCCGTTCATTGGCTTATCCGAATTACCAAAGCCCCTCCAGTCTATGCCAATACAGCGGTAACCCATTGCGGGAAGAACATCAAACTGATACTCAAACTGTTTATGGCTTAATGGCCAACCATGTATAAACACTATGGTCTTGTTACCCCCTGGGTTAATATCTTCCACATATAGATTTACACCTGACTCTACAGTAACAAAGTATCCCATGCTAATTCCTCCGTAATTAATATGGTTTCAACAATAAGATATTCATTTTAGTTAACATAGATGAGTACCTAGCCCAATTGTAGGTTAGAAAAGTGAAAAAGAACGGGGTTTATTGAATTATTCTGCCATTTCGTTGAAGAAAGAACAATGAATAGGGTATACATGTGAAGTCTATATAAGGTCCTATTATTTTGGGTTCTACCAAACGCAACGCTCGAATTCGTTATCGTGAACTCAAATCAAAAATCTGCATATATTATCTGGGTAATTTATCTATTTCAAAAAACAACGGAGGAATACTATGTTTACTTATTACCCTCGCCAAATGGTCGCTCACCCGATACTTCTTGAGGCTAGACAAATTTCTTCTAATCAAATTTTAATGACTTATGATAAACCAACTGATTTGGCATCTGCAACAAATGTTTCGAATTATTGGATTAGAAGTAATATGGGCCCCGTCGGTATTGCTAGTGTAGGAATGAAAGAGGCACTTACGGCAGAAAACGCTATACGTCCAGATATGGGAATGATAGCACCCGTTGATAATTCAAAAATGAGATTTGTTATAACTTTTAGAGTTAATGCAATGCAGGGCGTAATGTATACTGTGCTTCCATGCTTCGTTAACTTAGAGGGAATGTCAGGTTTCATGGGAGAAAATTGGGGTCCTAATAGTAAAAATATGTTTATTGGTATGTAGGTGAGAAAAAAATTGGAGATACTTTTAGATCAAAAAGTAAAATCATAAAAAATATTGATGAATAGATATTCATGGTCGGTTAACATAACGTCCTATTATTGGAATTTAATATGTTTAAAAGCTTATAAAAATCCCCTTTAGTAAAATGATTTTATTAAGTAACAGAAAAAACAGGGTATTCTCGATTAAGACTACATCTCTTATATAATATTATAGTTTTTATAAGAGAGGGAATGAGGAGAATAGATACAAGCAGAGATTATGTGCTTGATCTATTCTTTTTTTGTACAACATATGACCTCATTTACTACAACATAGAAGAACCGATGTTGCAGTAAGACCCTCAATAAGCTGTGTACAAAAAAATGAAGACCGCGCGGTCTTCATTTTAGTCAACATAGTTCTTGTTGTAGGAAACTAATAAAGTAATAAGGTTTACTTCAGTAAAATAAGGTATATTATATTTGTTGAATAGATTCTCTTTAAAGATAAGAAAAGTAGGTGAACAAAGTGGGAAAGTATCAATTGGATTACAAAAGTCAGGTAGCTGTGACAAAGTTTCATGAAAAACAGAAGCCTGCCAAATTTGATAAAAAGCAGCAAATTGAAAAATTGCGTGCGGAGTATTTGAAAAAGAAGCAAAAACAAACAGATAAATAAATTGTGAAAAATGCTAGGGGTCCCGCCAACATTTCGCGGAAAACATACGCTAAGACATTTTTTTGGAAGTAAAAACCGCATTTTTTATACGCTAAGGGATTTTTCCAACATAAACCTTCGTTTTGGTGATTTTAAGTGGTACTTTTATTTTCCTTTTCGTATAACAATTCCGTATATCCAAAACCATAACTAAAAACAAATAACCACAAAAGCGATATTTAAACGTTTTTGGTTACGATTATTTACAATATTTGTCCTAACGTATATTTACCGCGTTTTGCTGGTGCTACCCCGTTAAGTGATATCAAAAACCTCTTATGCTCTTCTTCGATTTTTTTTAAAAATGACACCTAAAATAAAAACGAGATCTTATTAGATCTCGTTTGCTTTTCAATATAATTTAAATACTCGATTTTATGTATCAAATTTTAGAACAACACGAGCACGTAACGATCTACCTTGCACTAATATAAATAGTTTATTACCCACCTACAATCTTTCGACTATAAACAAGCAGTTCACCACTCATACTAATGGTTCGTTCGACCGTACAAAATACCTGTACAACCATATATAACCTTTCGGCTATATATGACCGTTAGCCTTATAAGAGCTAAATTGCTCTCTAAAGCCTGCGGTACCCAGCACGATCTTAGCTCGACCCTATCCGATAAGTTGGAACCTCATTGTAATCATAGCAGCTAGCATACGACTACAATAAACCTTTTCCCCACCGAATAGAATCTTCTCTCCGACTGCAAACAAACCACATAGTTTATATGAACTAATGACCTGTATACAATCTTTGACCGACCTATATACACCTCTGTTATGAACCATATATAGATCTGGGCTCAACCGTTACGTACCCGATACCTATATCATGAGCAAATTCATTTTAATGTATGTACACTAAAATCATATGGTAACTATTTACTATTACCATATGATTGTGATGTATTTTTAATTTTTAGAAAATTTATAATTTTTAGTATTTATAAAATTCGACTCTGGGTGTATGATAAGTACAAGCAAAACATACATATCAAAAAAGAAGGTGAATCCAGTGGAATAGAGCAAGGCGAATGTACAAATAATGTACAGGGTATAAAATCAAAATCTATTGAAAAAGAGGGTGGTATCACCAGAGTAGCGGAAGGTGAAAGTGTATCATACCTTATTATTTAGATAAAAAGTTGCTTTTATCTAAATTAATAAAGAAAGGGATAACATCATCGTTCATTTGTAATGAACAGAAAGGATTACGAATATCATGAATGAAGAAATAGTGTAAGCGACCTTGTGATTCCTAAGAGGATGATCGAGGTCGCTTATTGTTGTTTTATGCATTTTATTAACCAGAATGTAAAATTATGGGGATTCAATGTATTTAAGAGACTATCAAAAGTCCTCCAGATCGTTTAACTGGAGGACTTTTGTGTTCACATAATTCTCGTTAGCGGAAGTCAATGTGATACCCTTGTTGAAGTATCACACCCGTTAATAAAATTTGAATAATATTTACTTTCCGCAATGTTTATTAAATTGTTGAATTGATAAATTTTCTTCACGTTCTACATTTGTGACATTTATCCCCTTTGGTGGTATATCGGTCAGTGTTACTCGAATTAAGTTGTAAGGGGGCGAATGTGCTTGTTCAAAGGTTATTACCTCTATTGTTAATTCGTGTTGACGATTATTTCCACCAAGCCTTTTTATGTCAGTAATTCTTTCACACATAAATAATTTATTATTAGTACTTTCTAAAATGAATGGTAGATACCTAATCATCAAAGTTTCTTCCAATAGTTTCTCTCTTGTAGGTTCATTTTGTGAATAGACATTAGTTGTTGTTAAAAACAAAAATGTAATACTTAATAATAAAATAAAAGGTCTTCTTATGGATATCACCATCCGTTGTTTTTTTGTGGAATAGCTTTCCCAGTATCTATGGGCCTTTATTCAACTATCATCGGGATTTAGTGTATTAAGAAGACTATTAAAAGTCCTCCAGATTGTTTAACTGGAGGACTTTCGTGTTCACATAATTTTTGTTATTGAAAGTGAAAAATGATATTGAGATTAAAGGGCATGATAAACAATACAGTATATTGCAAGTATTTTTAAGGAGAACCCATTAATGAGTAAAAGACATAAAATATTGATATCAATACTTTTTGCTTTAATTATCAGTGTTATTAATACTCCTGCTAAAGCTCAAGAACAGCAGTCTTTTGAAAAGTTTTGGTATAAGATTGGTTATAAATCTGTCGGAGAAGCAATAACTGAATGCGAAAAATTATTTCAACGAGGCATTACATTGCCGACAAGGCTACCATCAGTAGAATTTACTCATCAATTTGGACGTTGTAATAACAGTGAATATAATGTAAATGACAGTTTTGAAATTGAGTATATAAATGAGCATACGGGTACGAAACATTATATGATAAGAGTCCGCCCTTTCAAGTATAAAATTCCAATTAAACAAGAACTGACTAAGGGTGTATATACACTGAAGGATAAATCAAAAGCAATATTATTTCGTATAAGGGAAAGTTCAAGTCTTGATACTCTTACATTTGAAAGGAATGGTTGGCAATATATGCTGATTATTGATAGTAGAGGATTAGATAAAGCTTCATCAAAAGTCTTAGTCCAAATTGCAAATACTATTGAGTGATGAATAAAACAAAGAGGTCTATTAAGACCTCTTTGTTTGTTTAATTAACGTAATTCCCGTCAGCGGAGTTAACAATAGTTTCCTTCTTCATCAACTCCAATTGGATAATATGGCATAGATTTTATAATCTCATACAGTTCTGGGTACGTTCCCGATAACCAATCTACAACAAAATCTCTCGGATTAGCGTACTCATCTTCACCTAGTATGTTTAATTCTTCACATTTCAGCCAATATGTCCTAAAGACAGCAATTATGCGTCCTTGATTAGAGATAGTTCCAAATCTCTCTTGAATCCATTTTTCTAACTCTTGCTTACTTTCGAATTTATCCTGATTTATCCTACGAATTCTTTCAAATCGTTCTTTTTCTTCGATAACAGCCTTCATTAGTTCAAAAACGTAATCCTGAAATAACTCATCGTATTTAAACATTCTTATTTTCTCCTTCTAAAATCGAATCCGTTTAGTTTTAGCTTACGAAACATCTAAGATATAAAGCCATATAGAATGTATGTATACCTTATACACATTGAGTTAACATAACACAACATGAAAGGAACCTATTCATAACAAAACCCCTTATCAATGAAATCAAAAGTACGTTCAATATTTTCTTTTGTTTCAAATCTCACTGAAGAATGGATTGCATGAAGGAAGATTTCAACCTTTGCATGATCTTTTCCTAGTAAACTATTGACTTTCAAAGCATGTTCCAAACGAAAGAAATCAGAAACTGGATACCAAGCAACAACCGCTAATTCTCAATCCTTTAGGTGGTAAAATTTTTAAATTCGAGCCATTTTTTTGTGAAAATATACCGGGATTTCATTGGTGGATATTTTATAATGCTTTTTTTGCTCGCGATTTACTATTTGGCATCTCACAAATGAAGTAGTTATCTGTTGAAGAGAAGGTTTTAAGTTTTATTTTCCAAAGTCAAGTCTGGAGGATATTTTCCACCAGACTTGATTAAAGACTCTTCTACAAATTTTCCTCCATTTTGGATGTTTGTATTGGTATAGCTTTATTAAACCGTTTAAATCGCGCTAGATAATAGACGTAGCATACGACTACGAACGCGGTTGCCCAATAGAACGAAGCGCGTTGGTTTGGGTCTAATACAAGTGACAAAATAATTCCTACGCACATAATGAACGAAGAAATCGGAACAAATGGATACCATTTCACACGAAATACTAAATCCTCCAATTTACCGCCATTTTTAACATACGAACGTCTGAAACTTATGTGCGAAAGCGCAATGACCGCCCATGCAATAGTCGTGCCGATTCCTGATATCGCTAACAATACAACAAACAAGGTATTGGCTGCTATGATGCTTGTCAACAGGGATAAAAGAGCAAACCCCAAGCTTACTAAAAGCGCGTTCATCGGAATGCCGCGTTTATTTAATTTCCCGAATGTTTTAGGGACTTGTCCGCTTTCGCTCATCGCGAAAAACATCCGTGAGCAAAGGTATAAACCAGAATTCCCGACGGATAAGACAGCGGTTAAAATGACGAAGTTCATGATATCTGCCGCATAGGGGATCCCCACTTTATCAAACATCATTACAAACGGGCTTTCCACAAGACCTGCTTTTCTCCATGGCACCAACGCGCTGACAATCACGATGCTTGTCACGTAAAATAGAAGGACACGGAAAATAATGTTTTTCGTGGCTTTTGGAATGTCCCGTTTCGGGTTTTCGGATTCACCTGCCGTAATCCCCAACAGTTCTGTTCCTTGGAATCCATACAGGACGGAGATCATGGTAACCAATATGGGTGTGAACCCTTTTGGAAACCAACCCCCGTCATTGTACAAATTAGAGAAGAACGGGGCTGCTTGACCGCCTTTTAATGAAATGATGCCCAAAACGGCGCAGCCGCCAATGATAATAAATAAAATGATCGCCACAATCTTAATTCCTGCAAAATAATATTCTGTTTCTGCAAAACCTTTTGTGGTTAACGCATTTAACCCAAACAGTAAAACGATAAAAAATAAGCACCAGACCCAAGTCGGGGTATGAGGAAACCAGCGTTTCATCAACAGACCAGCAGCCGTAAATTCAAGACCGACTGTGGTCGCCCAACTCATCCAATAAGCAATTCCGACCATGAAGCCGGTCGATGGACCAATGTATTTCGTCGCATAGGCTTGAAATGAACCTGTCACCGGCATGGCAACCGCTAGTTCTCCGAGGCAAAGCATCACCATATACGTCATGACCCCACCAACCAAGTAAGCGACAATTGCACCACCGGCTCCCGCGCTGTTAATGGTTAATCCTGACCCTAAAAATAAACCTGTTCCGATGACACCGCCCATCGAAATCATCGATAAATGGCGCGTTTTTAATACCCGTTTTAACTGTTGGCCTTCCATTTACTTCACCTCGATTGTTAATGGGACATACGCTTCTTCGTTTTCAAGAGCATGTTGAACTAACAAATGGAAGTGATGGACGCAATTTTCCGTTAAAGAAAAACGCCCTTGTGTATAGCCCTTTGATTGGAGCCCTTTTTGAACTGTCTCGCAGATTACAAAATCCTCTTCCCGAACCTGGTCTAGAAATGCATAGAATTTTTTTTGAGCTTCCAGGTCGTTCAAATCTAAGAAATAAGTCGTATAAATCAACTTCGTCGTTTCGTGGTCGATTGGAATCGACTGGTTGACAGAAACGTTCGGAAGCCCCGGATTCACACTAATCCACATATTCGGGTATAAGAAATAATATTTCGCGCTTTGCCCTAATTGGTCCGGTTTACTGGTGCCAGAGCGCAACGGCACGCCTTGATACGAGTAGTTATCGAATGTCCTGATTTCATAATTATCCATATCCAGTGTGTTCACAAACCCTTTATGAATGGTCGGACAGTGATCGCATTCCAAATAATTGTCAATCGTCACTTTCCAATTACACTTCACTACATCCTCTTTCACGCGTGCGATTTTCAACTCCTCAAGCGGATAATCCTTTAGTCCGTCGAACAGTTGTCCAAACACTTCCGACATGGAAGAAGCGTTTTCATCTAAGTTAATAAAAATAAAACTCGCCACAATTTCCAGTTTTGGTTGTTTTAAACAAAATTCTTTCGCATCATAATGGAGCCCTTTCATATTGGGTGCCCGGTGCAAGTCACCATCCAAGGTAAACGTCCAAGCGTGATATGGACACTGAAGCAACTTTTTATGACCGCATTCCGCTTCTTCTAGTTTAGCTGCTCGATGGGTACAGACGTTGTAAAATGCTCGAATCACTCCATCGTTTCCTTTGGCAATTAAGATCGAATGTCCGGCAATGTCCTTCGTAAAAAAGTCGCCGTTGTTTTTGACCTGACTGATATGACCGGCAAATTGCCATGTTTTTTCAAAAATTTTCTCTTGTTCGTTTTTCAATGCGGCCTCTTCTGTATAAAGATGGGATGGCAGCGTATGTGATTGGCTCAAATTTGTATGAACTTTGTGTTCCATTTTTCATAACCTCGCTTTTCCTTAATGTTAGACAGAATAGTTTGAGAATTTTATAGGAATTCATAAATCCTTAGTTTTGCTTTTGAAAATGTTTTATTTGTTCAGAAACAAAAAAGCAGGGTGCTGAACTTTGCTTTTGTTGAATAATCCATGGTTACGACAACCTTTTTGTCTTTTGAGCTATCTATTATCTAAATCCCTCCTCCTGAAAAATCTATTAAAAAATTTAGAATCTTCACATAATATCACTTTCTTAAAAAGTATGTTAACATAGTATACAATTTTAGTATACAATTTTTTGCTTTTTTTTCTGAAAATAAATAAAATATAAAATAACTTAACTAAGTTGAGTTTCCCCGAGAAAAGTCTACTTATAACAGAGACTTTCCACATCCAGAATCTAGTAAGGAGCGAAAGGGTTTTTATAAATTGTCCAGATTGTAATTTAGTATTTTCTTGAAATATGAAGAATCCATATCAAGGCATTCTAGACTATTTTCATGGAAGTGGTGAACGCAATTCTCTGTAAGCGAACATATCTTTTGTGAGTATACTCTAGAGATGTGGCCCTTTACGGTCAACAATTTAATAAATAGGCTACCCTGCTAGCGTTTGGCAATAGGAGGAAAAAAAGGTAATATAATAAAAAGAAAAGCTGGTTTAATTATTCCTATCAATGTTAGGTGGTTACTATATGAGTCAACAAAGTATTCAAAAAGCAAATATGGAAGAACTGGTCTATACAAAGATTAAATTATCTATCTATAACCGATTCATTCGACCTGGTAGCCAGCTTGTAGAAGCGGCAATTGCAAAAAAGCTAAATGTCAGTCGGACACCTGTAAGAGCGGCTATAAAAAAACTAGAGCATGAAGGATATGTGCAAGTTATCCCAAATAGAGGAGCATTTGTCATTAAACCAACGGCAGAGGAGATGAAAGATGCCTATTCAGTCAGGTTACTTCTAGAAAAGCAAGCTGCTGGATTAGCAGCAGAGCGGATTAGAAAAGAAGACATTGAAAAGCTTTATAAATTAATAGATGAGGAGAAACGGACATTTGATCATCGTGATACGGATGGTTATTATAAAATGAATGACTCGTTCCACTTCATCATAGCTGAAGCATCACAAAACAAACTATTGCTTGAATATGTTAAAGATATTGTAAGCAGGACAACGATTTACGTGGTATTGTTCGATCCTCTGGATACATTGAAAATAAACCCATCCATTGAAGAACACCTTGCTATAGTAAAAGCCCTTGAATCAAGGAATAAACTGGAAGCAGAACAAGCTATGGAGAAGCATTTGACAAGTGTGATAGCTGGTTTGAAATTGGAAGATAGTGGGCTACAAGACGATATTCTTTTCCTATAAGGGCTAATGTTGTATCTATTGCCCAATGAACTATTCTTTTTTAGTAACAGTAAAATCACAAAAAATAGGTTATTACTTGTATTACCTAACAATCCACAAGCTCATGCAGCAATTTATTTTGAGCTAACGCTTCGCTATATTCAATAGTCGTAAGCAGGACGATGGATTAACCTGCCTATCCTTACAATTCTAAGCAGGCTACTAGAATAAGAGAAGAAGAACCATAAACTCAATGGTTCTAGTGCAAAAACCATTTGATAGAGACATAGAACCTACATGGACTGTTCAATAACAGATTCTGTTGCAATTCCAAACAACTTATGTATGAATCCAACTTCATTTTAGGCAGACTTCACCTGTGGGTGAAGTCTGCCCTTTTTTCATCATATGTACAGCTTCAATACCACTCAATATAGAAGTGGCTGTTTCACACGACTTGAATCTTAACACAGAACGTACACGTTTCTTAATGAAACGGTGATCCTGTTCCACAATGTTATTTAGATACCGAATTTGCCTCAACTACTTAAACAGAATTGTTTACACCCCGTATGCTTTGGCCACGCATGAAGCACAAAAAATACAGATTCCAACTATTGATTTAATCGTTTCTCATTGTTTACGGAATTGGCTAAATTTCTTCCAAGGTGGACAAAACTCTGCTATATAGAAATACACATTTTCCACAGGAAGATTCAATTGTTGAGCAATATCATAAATCGTTGTCAAATCGATCGGGCGTATGCCCAAATCAATTACTTTATCAATCGTCTCCGGGACAAGTTCTTTTAATCCATGAGTAACCGCCACATCGATATCCTCAAGTACGGGCACTTCCGCTGTCTGCGGAACATATGGAATAAAGTGCAAATGATCAAACCCCAGACGATTCAAAAGCTCGATGGCATCTACAATCGTGTCCATACTATTCGAGACAAATAGACATTGGGTTCCCGGAGCTAAATCCATCAGTTGTTCGAGCTTTGGCAAATGAACGGTTCTTCTGGCAAACAGCGCCCGCTCATGGAGTAGTTTCGGTAACCGATCCAATATACTTTCGGCGGAAACTAGAATCAGTTCACACTCATTCACTAATTGGCTATCTAGCTCCCCGTGCTCATGAACGGTATAAATCTGAATATTGGTACCGAAAAACATTCTCAGGTTAGTCTCAAAGGTTTGTACTAGCTTTTCCCCTCTTGTTAGCAGTAAAATGCTTGGTCTTCCCATTTTTCTCTCCCCTTAAAACCCTTTTTTAGAATAAAAACAACCTAAACACAAACCTAAAACTATACTATACCTAATAAAAACTCCTATTGGAGTATTTCAAGGAAACCAGACGGCTATTAGAGGAAGTTTTTTATCCCGATAGGAAAATCCGTTCGTTTCTCACACTTTTTCTAATTTAAACTTTCCTATACAAAAAAATGCAAGCACCAAACCTGGAGTTGCATTTTTTTTATTAAAATTATAATTTACGAAGAAGGTGGGCAATCAAGGCAGCCCTAACGGGAAGTTGATTAATTTCAATATGCTCATGTTCGGCATGGTTACCTTCTCCCACTGGACCTAACCCATCTAGCGTTGGAATGCCTAATGCGGAAGTGAAATTCCCATCACTGCCCCCACCCACTGATTCCTCAGTCAAGTGAAACCCTAATTCAGATGAACATGTTTTTGCCAAATTAAACAATTTTTCATTTTGAGCTGTTCTTTCCATAGGCGGGCGGACAACTCCACCTGAAACCTGTAAGGATATCCCTTCCTGATGCGGCTTTAGCCCATAAATGATTTCCGAAACACGCTCCCCCTCACCGAGCTGGCTGATTCGCAGATCCACAGCCAGTTCCGCTTGTTCTGCTACCACATTTCCGGAGCTTCCGCCTTGTACCACGCCAACATTTAGAGTTGTATCCGACTCATAATCGGTAAGTGAGTGCAAGAATAAAACCTGATGAGCCAATTCCTGTATCGCGCTGATTCCATTCTGATGATCCTGCCCTGCATGCGCTGCTTTTCCTTTAATCTTGATCGAAAACTTGCCAACTCCTTTTCGAACTGTTTTAAGTGCACCTGTATGTGGCGCTGCCGGCTCCGGAACAAGAACAACCTCGCTCTTTAAAGCTTCCCGTTCGATCAATGCCCTAGACGTTTTGCTTCCAACCTCTTCATCGCCAGTGCAAAGGAAAACGATCTTTTTGTTTAAGGAAATTCCCAACTCACGGCAGGCTTTCAGCGCCCAAAGAGCTTGGGTAATTCCTCCCTTCATATCTAGGATGCCTGGCCCATACGCCTTGTTTCCCTCTACTCGGTAGGAAAGCCTTCCCACCTCCCAAACAGTGTCAAAATGGCATATGATTAAGATTTGGGCATCGCCTTCCCCATAACTAAACCGCAGGTGATTCCCCGCATGCTCTTGGAAAATTACTTCCGCCTCAACGTCAAGATGCTTCTTAAACAGCTGTTGAATCACTTCTCCACATTGATCCACCCGTACTTTCGAATGCGAAGGCGATTCAGCTAGCACAAGTGTTTTTAGATCCTCCATGATCTCTTCTTGGTGTTGTTTTAAATATTCTAGTACTTTATCCATATTTGGAGTCTCCTTTATTTATTGCTAATTTCTTAGAAAGGTCCCCAGTTGATCATCATACCGATAATGATGAAAAGACATCCGAGAACAAACCAAACTGCCGTTAATGGAAGCATGAACTTCAACCATTTTCCATAAGAGATGCCGCTCATTGCTAGTACACCCATCATCACACCAGATGTCGGATTGATTGTGTTTACTACTCCTTCCCCAAGGATAACCGCCTGAACAGCTACTTGACGCGTAATATGCAGCACATCTGCCAAAGGGACAAGAATCGGCATCAACACAGTAGATTCCCCGGAACCGGAAGAAATCAAAAAGTGCAGAGCCGCACTTCCAACAAACATTCCAATCGAACCGGCAACCGGAGGCAACTGTTCAAGGAGTTTTGCCAATACATTGACGATGGTATCTAATATCTTTGCATCCTCAAGGATTATGCCTACTGCTCTGGCCATCCCCACAATGAGAGCTCCATAGACCATTTGTTTACAGCCTTGAATAAATGTAAATGCAATATCATTTGCACTCATTCGCGCGATTAAACCGGCGCCGATGGCAATAAAAATGAAAAGAGCAGCCATTTCATTTTCCGTCCATTTAAATACCTGAGAGAAAATCATAAAACCTAATAAGGATAATCCCGCAAACGATAAAATTAGCTTTTGCTGCAAGGAAACCGTTACCGTAGTCTCTACTTCATCACCTTTCTCGACAATCTCAGAAGTGAACGATTCTGGACCGAGGATACTCTTAGTCGGGTCTTTTCGAATTTTGCGTGCATACATATATATATATATAATAGTAGCAGCCAGAAACGCTAGGTAGATAATGATCCGGTAGCCCATTCCCGAGAAAAGCGGAAGTTGAGCAATACGCTGGGATAATCCAAGCGTTTGAGGAGCAAAAACAGGTACGTTCCAACCAGCATATGTTCCTAGATAGATAAGAGCAACGCCGAACATAGCATCCAATTTCAATCCACGTGCGATAAATAACCCTAATGGTATGAAAGCGATTACGGAATTGACCACAATTCCAGTCGTTCCCAAAGCAGACAATATGAATGCTACAGGGATAATTAAAAGCAGCAATCGATCCTTGAACCGAGTAAGGGTGGACTTAAGAAACGCATCGATCGCACCCGATTTTTCAATGACAGCTAAGGCTCCGCTTGTAAATAGGATAAGGAAAATAAGCGGTGCGCCTTTCACCATTCCATTTTGGATCGTAGTAAAGAAATCTACGAAACCAGTGGGATTTGAAGCAACATGGTGATAACTTCCAGGTACCGTCATGGAAATATCTCCCTTTTTTATCTTTACAAATTTACCTGCCGGTAAAATGTATGTCGCAATAGCGCAGATCAATGCAACAAAAAATAATAGAACATAAGCGTCAGGCTGTATGAATTTTCTTTTCCTCTCCGCTTTCTCCTGACCGGCTGTCTTTTCAACTGCTATCTCTTTCCTAATAGATTGCATGAAATTCCCCCCAATTCCGAAATTCTTTTTTCATCTTGCTCCTCTTCTTTCCTTTGGAGCTTTGAACCCCTTAATTTGATTGACTCTTGAACAGGTCATCTCCCTCATTTCATTGTGTTATAAAGTTCAGCGCTTACATTTTCTTGTCAAGCAAGAATCATGCCAACTTTAAATACCACAAATAATCTATCAAATACTGATCTCCGGTCAGTTTATAGGATGTTTTATTGGTTATTGGATAACCTATAATATAACCATTATTATATTATGAACAAAATTCATAAAAACAGATTATATATCGTAAAGGGATAAAGCTCCAATAGCACGTACATGCGCCTAATTGTTGAATTAGCTAATATACAATAAGTGTCTAATTCATCTTTTATCTTTGTGGTTAATTCAAAACAAAAAAACCTACCGGCTTTTTTATTCAAATATTCTTTTTCATGCCACAATTTTGACACTCCCGCAAAAACTTGAAGTTCTTCACTGAAGACTTGAACTTATCCTAACCACAGTTATCACAGCGGCCGCTGACATGATTATCAAGATCTAAATCGTAAAAAGTGATAAAAAATAAAGGATGTAACATATTATACATGAATAATATGTTACATCCTTTTACTTCTTGTTCAATAAACGCGCCTATAATGGAATAACAAAATAGAGAAATAGATACAACTTAGCTTATTTTTCTTCAAGTAACGCATCCGTTAGTTGAAGTGCAATCCTTCACATTCTAATTTCTTATTAAATCAGTAAAAGACAAAATTCTTAAACTATCAATTTGTTTCTCTCATTCTAAATTTCAGTAGAGCTTTAATGAGTTCACTTCAATTTCATTCTTTATAGGATTTGCACTTTTATTACTTAGATTAGGCTCAAAAAATCAGATATTAATTCTGTTTTACTTGCATGAATTCAAAAACCAATCTTTATTATTATTCCGCGTAGCCAAGCACTTAAATGTTTCCTGAAATTGTTTTCGTTCATTTGAAGTAACAGTAGTGCGTACTCAAAATATTTTAAAACAAGATCAAATTTAAGATGAACAGCCAACGATAGCATATCTTTGAAAATCTCAGTATACCATTCAATATCTTTTTCATTATAGAGTTTTACCAGTTTATCATGTAGCTCAGAAACAAATGATTCTGCATCAATTTCTTTTGTCTCTATTGTATCTATCATCTTTTTGATATCCATGAGATTCATCCTTTCCGAAAAGCTAACTAAAGAGAACGCAAGTTAAATACTACTGTTAATTCTATTGATTAACTTATAAGTAACATTAATTGTTCATTTCTTTTCTCCCGCTCTTCTTTAGATGCTAGGTCGTACTTTTTTAAAGGGTGAAATAGTTCATTTAATATTTGCTGTGAATGATTGCTCTTTAGAAATTCATGTAAGTCTTTAACCAAAAATTCGGGCAAAAAGTATTGTTGAGTTTCAAGTTTATTGATTACATCTTCAGAAGAATGATCTACATTACACATTCCCATTAAAATCCCTCCTTATATCTATCTCTTTTACAAGTTCTGTCCTTTTACTATGTTGATATTTAATTTCGATCTAGAATACCGTCTTGGTTCTTTTGATGATGTGGAAATTATCCAACTTAGCACGTAGCTGATAAATTACTCTTTGTAGATAAGATTTTGAGCTAAAGATGTAAACATCTCCCCAACAAGCGAATCTTCGTCATATACGGACGAACCTTTATTTTCTTCAGGCTTTGCAAAAGGTATTTGTGCGATCACTTCTGTTTGCAGTTGTTCTGCTAACATTTCGCCTCCACCTTTCCCAAAGAGATAGTTCCTTGAACCATCTTGTTCCTCATAATATGCCATATTCTCAACGATACCTAAAATATCGTGTTTTGTATGCTTTGCCATTACCCCTACTCTGGAAGCAACAAACGAAGCTACATTATGAGGAGTAGTAACTATAATTTCCTTCGCATGAGGAATCATCGCAGCCACATCAATCGCAACATCTCCTGTACCAGGAGGAAAATCAAGAAGAAGATAATCTAATTCTCCCCAGTGAGTGTTGGCAAGAAAATTTTGAATCCATTTGTTTAGCATTGGTCCTCGCCACATAACTGGGTTATTCCCCTCTGTAAAAAATCCCATTGACATGATTTTAACGCCGTGACTAACGACCGGAATCGCTGTCTGATCTATCATTGTTGGCTTTTGATTAACTTCCATCATAGCTGGAATACTGAATCCATATATATCTGCATCTAAAATCCCAACCTTTTTCCCCATACGGGCTAAAGCCGTAGCAAGGTTAATTGTCACAGTTGATTTCCCTACTCCACCTTTTCCACTTGTCACAGCAATAAAACGTACCCCTGAATCAGGTTGCAGCATACTAGGCATGCCGGTTTCCGTTCTAGAATTTTTCTTTAAAGTTTGTGTTAATGCGGCTCGTTCTTCTGGTGTCATGGAGCCGAAGGCCAAAGAAACCTTAGAGGCTCCAATATTTCGAAGAGAGTCTTCAATATCTTGTTGAATTTTTGCCTTTAAAGGACAACCTTGAATAGTTAAAACAACTTCAAGTTGAATCTGTGTACCATCAATTTGAATATTTCTTACCATGTTTAATTCCACGATACTTTTGTGCAACTCTGGATCTTGAACATGGTTTAGTGCATTCATAATTTGTTCATGAGTAAGCATAAATCTCAATCCTTCTTATTTTTATTTAATCATTTTTAGTACAAATAAAGTGAAACTTCCATCAGTGGGAGTTTTCTTCATCCCCACTGATGGAAAGCCCGCGAATAGAGGGATAAAATTATTCGTTTATTCAACGCCTCATATTAAGTACCCCAGATGGATTCGTACATATTTCTTGCCTCCTGTCTTAATTTGTAAACAAAAAACCACCATGAGTACCCGAACCTAATTAAATAGGCTTGTGTACTCATGGTGGAATAGATTACTAGCAATACTTACTAATATACCAATCCAACCATTTGTAACATAAATAAAAAGTGATAAAATGATAACAATTCATTATTACCATTCCATCTATTATAATCATAATTATAGCGTTAACTTTAATAACAAACTAAATAGTTGCATTCTCTAAACAATTACAAAAATCAAACAACATTATCCTCCACTTACAGGAGGAATAAACGCAACTGTATCTCCATCTTTCACAATATCATCATCAATTGCAAATTCTTCGTTGATAGCCGTCATGACTTGATCCAAAGATTGTAAACGGTAGCTATCCTTGAGCCATTCTTTTAATTGCTGAACCCTTATCTCTTTTTTTTCTATTATTAATAATTGATCTGAGCCGACTTCTTCTCGCAAATTTGCGAACAGTAATATTGTAATCATCTTCTCATTCTTCCTTCTTTGGTTTTCCTTCTGGATACGGAGTATTTTCAAGCTGATCTCCAATCCACATTGTTCCATCTTCCCAAAATTCTTTTTTCCAAATTGGGACGATTTGCTTAATGCGTTCAATTGCGTATTCATTCGCTTCGTAGGCCACTTTACGATGTGGCGACGAAACTGCAATTACAACTGCAATATCCATTATTTCTAGTCGTCCCACCCGGTGTGTAATTGCTATTTTTGCATCCGGCCACTTTTTCTTGATTTCTTCACCAATTTGAGTAAGTTTTTTTACTGCCATTGATTCGTATGCTTGATACTCTAGATGTAAAGTTCGTTTTCCTTTTGTCAATTCTCTTACTGTTCCAATAAAGGTTGTAATGGCACCTGCTTCTTTTCTTGCTACCTTATTCGTTACTTCTTCGACTAAAATAGGAGTATCTACAATTTCAAATAATACTTGTCCCATCAAATTTCCTCACTATCTTAATAAAAAATGAATTCATTTTTTATCCTCTGCTAACTTGAATAGCTAATATCATTTCTTTTTTTCACAGCTCTTGTAATTTATTTTCCTATCAACATTATCTTCTCGTTGTTTTAAACTCTATTATTTATAGGATGGAATAATATTACTCCAAGGCCATTCACTTCCTTGGTTATCTTCTAATAAGAGAATATCTACAAACATCCCTTTTTTATATCCTCTTGTACCACCTGGGAGTACGATAAAAGCGTTTGATCCTGCTAATGAAGAAACCGCACTAGACTTATCAAATCCTGATGGATAGACGATTAATTGTCCTTCGTTATATATGAGCTTTGCTCGTACAAACCTTGTAAATGGATTAGGTTTTAAAAAATTTTCTCCCAGTAATGCTTTTTCTCTTTTTAAATGCGGCTTTTCACTAAACATATAGGTACGAATGCTAGGTCTTACGAATAACTCAAAGCCTACATAACAAGCAGAGGGATTACCTGATAATCCAAATAACAATTTTTTATTTAATTGTGCTACGGTCGTGACGCTGCCCGGCCGCATTGCAACTTTGTTAAAAAGAACCGATGCCCCTAGTTTTTCGTAGATAGCTGGCAAATGATCATAATCCCCTACCGAAACACCACCGGTTGTAATTAACATATCCACTTGACTTAACGCTTCTTTTACGGCTGCGTGGCACGTATCAAAATCGTCACTAAACTTCCCAAAGTATTTCACTCTGCCCCCCGCTCTTCGAATTTGGGACAATATCATGTACGTATTACTATTTCGAATTTTCCCGGGTTTTAGCGATTCATTTACATCAAGAAGCTCACTCCCAGTCGCTAATACTCCAATCATAGGTTTTTTAGCAACTGGCACTTCGCTGTAACCAAATGTAGCAAGGAGAGCTGAAATACCTGGATTAATGTAAACGCCTCTCTTCGCAAGAATTGTCCCTTTACGTGTATCTTCACCTTGAAAGGAAATATTTTCTCCTTTTTTGAATGAGCGTTTCACTTCCATATAGATTTTACTGACATCCTCATATTGACGGGTCAGTTCCAGCATCACAACCGCGTTACATCCTTCCGGAATTTGTGCCCCCGTCATGATTCGAACTGCCTGAAATGGCCCTACCTCTTGAGGAAATATGGAACCTGCCCCAATTTCGCCGATTACTTCGAATATAGTTGGATTCTCATAACTGGCCCAGGCAGTATCTTCTGCCCTAATAGCAAATCCATCATAGGGTGAGCGATCGAAGGAGGGAACATCATGATCAGCTACTAAATCCTCGGCTAATATACGTCCGTAAGCTAATTCAAGTGGTACCAGTTCTTTTAAACCATGGTTGGCAAATTCCATTACTTTATGGACGGCCTCTCCAACTGCAATCGGTATTCGTTTTTCTATCATTTTCCTCACTCCTTCTGTTACCCTAATAAACGATAGTATATTTTTTTCGCTTTTTGAATTTCATTTGTCCCGTGGATAAATACACGACCATCCTGAAACATAACCAAACGATAATCATCTAGTTGACAAGATAGCAAATACGGGTTTCGATCTACTTTCCCATGTTTTTTTAGTTGTTTTTCTAAATGGTCAAAATTGTAACAACTATTATGCGGGGGTCTAATTTGAACCGTATTTCTCCCACATAAAACAGCTGTCTTTGTTTGGTTTTCATAAGATAAATAAGGATAGGTTCTATGCGTTCCGCACGAAGGACAATTGTCCGTTTTAATCTTTTCTAATTTGACAGAATGGTGTTGATTACTCCATATATCAAACATTAAAAAGGTGTTTCTAATTGCTGAAAAATCTTCTACTAGAATTTTGAATGCTTCCACCACTTGATACGCTGCCACCATTTGGACAGCTGGACTAATGATTCCAACCGTGTCACATGTCGTTCCTGTAATCGGCACACTTTTAAGTACACAATGTAAGCACGGTGTTTTCCCTGGAATAATGGTATAGCTCATGCCATATCCCCCCACACAAGAACCATAAATCCAGGGAATATCATATTTTTGTGATAGATCATTTATCACAAATCGAATATCAAAATTATCTGTTGCATCAATAATAATATCGACATCATCTAACAAAACTTCCATATTCTCTATTCTTGCATCCATCACGAAAGCATCAATCTGTACCTCTGAATTGATTTGTTTTAAACGATTTTGAGCTGCAATTGCTTTTGGCAATTTTTCTGTTGCATCTTGTTCAACGTAAAGTTGTTGTCGCTGTAAATTACTCCATTCTACGTAATCACGATCAATGATCGTTAACTTTCCGATACCTGCACGAACCAACGCTTCTGCGCTTGCACTTCCTAATGCACCTGCCCCCACAATCAACACATGCTTATTTCTAATCTTCTCTTGTCCTTTACTCCCAATAGGAGTGAACAACTGTTGACGTGAATACCGCTCTATCATTAGATAGCCTTCCTTTCTTTTAGCTAATTCTTGTTCTAAAAAATCTGCTTCATATGAGGTTGTTTTTTTAACTATTTCTCTATATGACTTTGTTTCTGATAACAAGAAAAGTAAGCAAATCCAACAAATCCAGCTCCACCAATTACATTTCCTATAAAAACAGGAACAAAATTCTCTGCAAGATCTATCCATGAAAGGTGACCTGCAAAAATAGCTGCTGAGATTACAAACATATTTGCTACCACTTGCTGAAATCCAATTACCACAAATGTCATAATAGGAATCCAAATTCCGATAATTTTTCCAACAAAATCGTTAGTTCCATGAGCCAACCAAATGGCAAGACAAACAAGCCAATTACAACCGATTGCTGAAATTAATGTTTTCCCAAACGATTCATGTAATTTCTCTTGGGCTATTGCTACTGTTTTATTTAAATATGCCCCCTCCGTCAACCCGCCAAGGTGACCGAAAAAATAAGCTACGAAAAGTGCACCAACAAAATTTGTTAAGATTATCCAAACCCAATTATTTAACACACTTTTCAATGAGATTTTTCGTGCATACAGGGCCATGGACACTGACATCATGTTTCCCGTAATTAATTCTCCTCCCGCCAGGACAACGAGCATAAGCCCTATAGGAAAAACTGCTCCTCCCAAAAAATTGACTAGACTTCCCCATTGCTCCGGTAAATTACCAAGAACTCGAATATTAAGCAAAAACCCTAACGAAATGAATGCTCCTCCTAAAAAACCAAGAATAAGCATGGCGGATAGCGATTGCCTTACCTTTTGAACACCGGCCTCAATCACAAGCTCAGCGATTTTTTCCGGTTTATGAAATGCCATAACCAATTCCTCCATTTTTTCAAATAAAAAAACAGCTTCAAGAACCCCTTAACATAGTAAGGATTTTTGAATGCTGCTTAATCTCCCTGCACTTCTCTTACAGAGATATCAATCATCACTTTTACTATAAAATAGAAAATCTACAGGACTTGCACACTTTCCACTTCGTATATTCAAGCGTTATTTGCTATAACAAAAAGAAGCTACTGATAACCTTCTTTCATAGTGTTTTGAATTTTTTCCTAACATATCATTTATTTCTCATCCACCAATATGCGACATTTCAATTTTTGGCAATGTTTTTTCATTTGTGTTGTTCAACCGTTCATCTGAATAGCGATCTGAACGATTATTCCAAATGTCACGAATAACATCGGTAATCTCCTCATCGGTATACCCAGAACGAAGTAATTCTCTAAGATCATTTCCTTTGGAAGCAAACAAACAAGTATATAGCTTTCCTTCTGCGGAAATACGAGCTCTTGTACATGATGAACAAAAAGAATCTGTTACAGATGAAATAATTCCTATTTCCTCATCACTACCGATATAACGATAGCGAGTGGCAACTTCACCAGGATAGTTTGCTTCAATTCGTTCCAGCGGCATAACTTTATGAATCATCTCTAATATCTCTTGTTTAGAGACTACCTCGTCTAATTTCCAGCCGTTAAAATTCCCTACATCCATATATTCAATAAACCGAAGAATATGTTTATTCTCTTTAAAGTATTGTGCCATCTGAACGATGTCCTGTTCATTTTTTCCTTTTTGGACAACCATGTTCATTTTAATTTTCATCCCAACTTCCGCTGCAGCCTGTATTCCTCCAAGAACCGTTTTCACTTTACTTCTATTACCATTTAAATAAGCAAAACGCTCTTCTTCCAAAGAATCCAAACTAACTGTCACACGTGATAAACCCGCCTTATATAAATCAGGAGCAAACTTCTTAAGTAGGGATCCATTTGTAGTTAAACCAATATCCTCTACTCCATCAATTTTGTTAAGTCGTTCAATTAGTTCAGGTAGGTTTTTCCGAAGTAAAGGCTCTCCCCCAGTAATACGCAACTTTCTTACACCTAAAGAAACGAAAATACGTGTTACCCTTTCAATTTCATCAAAAGACAAAATTTTATCATTAGACAAAAAAGAATAATCAGGACCAAATATTTCCTCCGGCATACAATATCGACAGCGAAAATTACAGCGATCGGTAACAGAAATACGTAAATCCCTTAAAGGACGGTGCAATTTGTCTAATGTGACAGATTTCATGTTTATTGCCTCACTTCTGCATATTTTATAATTCCGTACAAGTTTTATTTGCTAGCCGGTTTACATTTATTTAATATTTACAACCCGCTCCGGATGAGTATATACATTTAAAGATTGATTGCGAATAAAGCCTATTGTAGTAATCCCTAATTGTTCTGCTAGCTCTAGTGCTAACTCAGTTGGAGCGGATTTTGACAATATTACTTCGCAGCCAATTTTCGCAACTTTTAATAGAATTTCAGAAGATATACGGCCACTAAAAACAATTATTTTATCACCAATAGAAATGTTGTTTTTTAAACAATAGCCGTAAATTTTATCTAAAGCATTATGTCTTCCTATATCCATTCGGCTTAAAACAATCCCATTCACATCGCATAAAGCTGCATTATGAACGCCGCCTGTATGATGAAAAGTAGCCGCAGATTGCTGCATATCATTCATTAATCGAAAACAATCCTGGGCAGAGATTTTTACACGAATATCATTCATCTTCTTTGCAGTCAGCGCATCGTTTGCGAAAACAAATCCTTGTCTACTCATTCCACAGCATGAAGTAATATAACGTTTATTTTGGATGTCACGATAATAAGGATTGATTTTTGTCGTTGTTACATGTACATATCCTTCTTTCTCCTGTACCCATATTTCATCAATATCTTCATACTTTCGGATAATACCTTCAGATGCTAAAAAGCCTATTACCATATCTTCAATATATTCTGGAGTACTAACCATTGTAACAAATTCCTGGCCGTTAATTTTAACTGTAACTGGAAACTCTGTTACAATGCTGTCCTCTATATGTTTAAATTCCCCTTGCTCATAACGGAAAATTTCCCGTTCCACCTGTATCGATTTCACGATCAGTATCCTTCTCTCACGTTATATTTTTATCAAAGACAAACACTGAAACTGCAATATCTTCGTCCACTTTCATATCCGAAAACAGATGAACTAATTTCGCCCCAACAAGTTCCTCCAAATGTTCACGAGAATTAACAGCATACACCTCCTGAATCATTTTCGTTCTAGCCATATGAACCATTTCCGCACCATCCATAGTTCCCGAAATGAATTTCTCAGTAGGTGTCAAATTCCCATAAAGCGTGGCAATAGCCATATTCTCGGCAAATACAGTATGAATTCGTTCCGGCCCTTTACCGAACAAATCCTTTCGAAGCTTTCGTATCATATCATTAAATTCATGTACCATTTTTGACATTCTCTCATTCCTCCCCAGTTAATCAATAATACGTTTTCAAATATTACTTCATCATACACATTGTAACAAAATGACCTTTTCGTCTAAATTATTTACTTAAATAATTAGACGAAAAGGCTCATCTTTTAGAATTATTTCAAATATGCATACAACATATGAAATAATATTATTGTTGCTTACCTATTCGTCTTTTAACCCTTTACCCATACCTTTTAAGAAATGAAGACCGAATCCGATAGCACGGTTAATATCTGGATCCTTAAGTACTTTCATAAGGTCCAGTATTCCTACTTTTTTATTACTTTGTAGGTGTTCGTTTCCTTCATCCATACCTGTTAATACACTACTTACAAGTTTTTTAGTAAGTTCCGGATCAAGTTCTGTTAAAGCTCCTGCAGCGCCCATCATATTATTAATTAAATTCGTAACTGGTTCACGAGTGACTTGTCCTAGAACAATTTTTGCGATTGGTTCTTTCGCTTTAAGCATAGAATTTGCAGCTTCCAGCATCCCAATGTCATTCAGTTCACCTATAATATTAAACATTTGATTTAAAGCTTCTTCATTATTAGCTAGAAGTACTTTTAAATCTTCTAGCTTTTGTTGTTTTTGTTCTTCCTCAGTTAGCTCCTGCTTTTGGATCGCTTTAATAGGTGCTGCCATATTCTTTTCTCCTCCCTAATTATCCGTTAAGTGTACGTATCCTGGACGAGCCCACTTACGATTTACCTCAATCCCATTTTGAGGGTGACGCTTTTTGTTACGTGGGTTCGTTTTTGGCATCGGATTTTCACCTTCTACTTGTAATACTTCCATACGAACTTTCGTTTGTTTATATGCAGGCGTATTTGTACGTTGATCGACAGCTGGACCAGTTAAGAAATTAATCGCCGTTTCGTTATCTGTCGAGTTCATCGGTAAATAAAGCTCATTCGCTTTTACACGATCCGTTACAAGTGCACGTAATTTAAGTGCTCCAAAAGGAGAAACAAGGCGTACTAACGAACCAGTTTTAACTCCACGTTCTTGTGCAAGTTCTGGAGAAACTTCAACGAAAACACCAGGTACTTTAGCTTGAATACCATTTGATTTATTCGTCATGTTACCTTCATGGAAATGTTCAAGCATACGACCATTATTAATGTGAAGATCGTATTCCGCTGGGAATTCAGCAGGACGTACCCAATCAGCTATTGCAAAACGAGCTTTTTTGTCTGGGAAGTTAAATCCATCTTTGAAAAGAAGAGGCGTATTCGTTCCATCAAAGCTTCCCCAATGGAAACTGTTCCACCCTTCAAGCACTTCATAATTTGCGTGTGCGAAAAGTGGTGATAAACTAGCCATTTCAGCAAAGATTTCACTTGGATGACTATAGTTCCAGTTTGCACCTAATTTATTTGCAACCTGTTGTACAATCCACCAGTCTGGTTTCGCATCTCCGAGCGTAGGAAGTACTTGATATAGTCTTTGTACACGACGCTCTGTATTTGTAAAAGTACCTTCTTTTTCAAGAGATGGCGCTGCTGGTAACACTACATCGGCGTATTGAGCAGTTTTAGAAAGGAATACATCTTGAACGACAAAGAAATCAAGGCTTGATAGAACTTCATGTACATGATTTGCGTTAGAGTCTACAAGAGCCATATCCTCTCCAACAAGATACATGGCTTTCATTTTCCCTTCTTCAATTGCATGAAGCATTTCAATGTTGTTAAGACCTGGTTTGTTCTCAATTTTTACCCCGTAAGCCATTTCAAATTTCGCACGTTCTATATCATCGGTAACGTGCTGATATCCTGGAAGCCAGCCTGGGAGAGTTCCCATATCACAAGCACCTTGCACGTTATTATGACCTCGAAGCGGATATGCACCAACACCTGGGCGACGATAATTTCCTGTTGCAAGAAGTAAGTTTGAAATCGCAGCAGAAGTATCTGAACCACCCGTATTTTGCGTTACACCCATTCCCCAAAGAATACAAGTACCATCTGCATCACGAATCATTTCTGCCATTTGAACGAGAGTTTCTTTTGAAATGCCTGTAATCTCTTCTGCATATTCAAGCGTATATTCTGTAAGACTATCTTTGAAATCTTCAAAGAAGTTTACATTCTCGTCGATGAACTGTTGATCATGCCAGCCTTTATCAATCATATATTTTGTAACAGCCATTAACCATACTTGGTCTGTTCCTTGCTTTGGACTGATAAAGATATCTGAACGCTCTGCCATTTCGGTTTTACGAAGATCTGCAACAATTAGTTTTTGATCGTGAAGTTTATGCGCACGTTTCACACGAGTCGCTAATACCGGGTGACCTTCTGTTGGATTACAACCAACGATAATAACAAGACCTGATTGCGCAATATCTTTAATCGTTCCCGCATCTCCGCCCATACCAATTGTACGGAACAATCCATCTGTTGCTGGTGATTGGCAATAACGAGAGCAGTTATCCACGTTGTTCGTTTCGAACACTTGTCGAGCTAATTTTTGAATGACATAGTTATCTTCATTCGTAATTTTAGAAGAAGAAATAAAGCCTACAGAACCTTTACCGTATTCTTGTTTAATAGATCCTAATTTATTTGCAACTAAATTAAGCGCTTCTTCCCAAGTTGATTCAACAAACGTTCCATTTTTACGAATTAAGGGCTTAGTAAGGCGTTCTTCAGAATTTACGAAGTCCCAACCAAATTTTCCTTTTACGCAAGTAGAAATTGCATTAACTGGTGCCTCAGAAGTTGGTTGTACTTTAAGAATTTTACGTCCCTTCGTCCACACTTCAAATGAGCACCCTACACCACAGAACGTACATACCGTTTTCGTCTTCTTCGTACGAGTTTCGCGCATGGCAGCTTCTACTTCTGATATAGCGAAAATACCGCTGTATCCAGGTTCAACTTCTTTTATAAGATCAACCATCGGCTCAAGAATGTCCGGTTTCAGCCCAGTCATAAATCCAGCTTCACCAAGCATCGATTTCTCCATCAAAGCATTACAAGGACAAATGGTTACACATTGACCGCAGCTTACACATGAAGAATCATTAATAGCCGCTCCATCATCCCAAATAACACGAGGACGCTCTGCCTCCCAATCAATTGATAACGTTTCATTTACTTGCAAGTTTTGACAAACCTCTACACATTGACCACACGCAATACACTGATTAGGGTCATAGCGATAGAATGGATGTGACATGTCAACCTCACTCACATCTACTTTTGGTTTGTAAGGATATTTTTGATGCTCAATTTCCATTAGTTCTGCCGTATTATGCAATTTACAGTTCCCATTATTGTTGTCACAGACCGTACAGTAAAGTAAATGATTTTCCAATAAGCGGTCCATCGCCTCATTTTGTGCTGCCTTCGCACTAATAGAGGACAACTCAATATTCATACCGTTCGTCGCTACCGTCCCGCAGGATCGCACAAGTTTTCCATCAACTTCTACAATACAAGTATCACACGTTTGGATAGGATCCACTTCAGGCACGTGACAAATTTGTGGATGTTCAATCCCATTTTGATTAATGATGCCCAAGATAGTTGAACCGGGCTCAGCTGTATATTCTTTGCCGTCAATTGTAATATGAACCATGCTGTCGTTCATGGTCTTTCCCCCTTTTTGAGAATAAAAAAACTCCACCACGAAAATATACGCACCGAATTAATAGGTACGCTATCATCATGGTGGAGTAGTTCATTAGCACATCTTGCTAAAATACCAATCCATTTATTTGTAAATAAAATGATAGATTCATAACAGGTCATATCACGATTCCATCTTTAACACTATCATTATAGCGTTTACTCCAAAAATATACAATATAAAAATTATAAAAAAGCCACAGCACTTATGAAGTGCTGTGAACTAATGAAAGGCTTCGTAATTTTAATATCGGTGACCAAAACGTAACTAGTTACCCACTTCTCATTCGGCTTTGTCGCACTGAAATTGTGCGCTAACAGGTTTGGTGCGATCTTGACTACTTTCCCTCGGTAAGAGCGATACTTCTTCATACGGAGAAGACATTGTAAGCCCATCTCGTTCATCAAGCGACGGACAGTTTTATGATTGTGTGTATTTTAACATAAAGAAACACCCCAATAGTTAGCTTTTTTGTCTAACAATTGGGGTGCAGTTCATCCCTCTTAATGCAGTTCTTTTTCGAATGTTTTAATACCCTTCTGGATGACTTTGATGCCATTTCCATGCTGTAGCGATAATATCCTTAATAGAAGTATATTTTGGTTCCCAACCAAGAACTTCCTTGGCTTTCACACTTGATGCAATTAACACATCTGGATCACCTGGGCGACGTGGACCGATTTTTGCTGGAATTGGATGTCCTGTAACCTCACGAGCAGCTCTAAGCATTTCTTTATTTGAAAAGCCTTTTGCTGAACCAAGATTAAATACGTCCGATTTTCCGCCAGCTTTTAAATATTCTAGCGCTTTGATATGTGCATCGATTAAATCTACTACCTGGATATAGTCACGGATGTTCGTTCCATCCGGCGTGTTATAATCATCCCCATAAATCATGAGCTCATCACGCTGACCAAGTGCTACCTGTAAAATAATCGGAATCAAATGTGTTTCATGATTATGGGCTTCTCCAATTGAGCCATCTTCTTTTGCACCTGCAACATTAAAGTAACGAAGCGCCACATAATTCATGTCGCTTGCCTCGCTTTGCCATTTCATCATTTGTTCCATCATCAACTTACTTTGACCGTATGGATTGATTGGCTTTGTTGGAGCTGTTTCCTTAATTGGCATCTCTTCTGGAATTCCGAACGTTGCAGCAGTTGAAGAGAAGACAATGTATTTCACGCCGAATTCTCTCATGACTTCTAAGATAATCTGCGTACCGTAAACGTTGTTATTGAAATATTTCAATGGCTCTTCCATTGATTCACCAACAAGTGAAAATGCCGCAAAATGCATCACACCTTCAATATTCTTTTCTTGAGAGAAGACTTCACACATGAATTTCTTATCACGTATATCTCCCTTGTAAAAACGCGCTTTTTCATGCAACGACTCGATATGACCGGTCAATAGATTATCGATTACCGCTACATCATAGCCATTTGTGATTAATTGATTGACGGCATGTGAACCGATATAGCCTGCACCACCTAAAACTAAAACTGTCATCTAGTCATCACCTCTCGATTTGCGCTTTGTAATTCTTTGATAAAGCGATCCAACCCTGCCCTACCATCTTCATTTGCCTTATAGACACCAGCATCTTCTAAGATGCGTTCAAATTTTTTTGCAACTTCAGTTTGAAGAAAGCTTTGGATGGTCTCTTCCGTATAGCCGCCCTGTGCTTTTAATTCATCTGCCCATTTTTGATGGATTTCAGGAACATTGGCTTCCTTATCTAATAAGTACAGCTCAACTTCATGAAGCTCCTCAATCAAACGTGGAGGGAGAATCGCAAGGCCCATGACTTCAATAAGCCCGATATTTTCCTTCTTAATATGCTGTACATCTGGATGTGGATGAAAAATTCCATCAGGGTATTCTTCACTCACATTATTATCACGCAGTACAAGATCAATTTCATACTTTTCTTCGCGACGCCGCACAATTGGTGTAATTGTATGATGTTTTGTGCCATCTTTTGATTGCGCACGAATTTGTAAGGATTCATCTGAATAGTTCTTCCAACTTTCATGGATGTAGGTGCTGGCACTAATTAGTTCTTCTTTGTTTAAAGAAGAGAGGCGAATCACACTCATTGGCCAGTTGACAATACCGCAAGAAATATTTGGATAGTCACATAGTTCAAATGTTTTAAGAACTTTAGCCTTTGCCATTGGAAAGTTATGGCGTCCAGCTTGATAGTGATCATGACTTAAGATAGATCCTCCTACAATAGGTAAATCTGCATTTGAACCAATGAAATAATGTGGCATGATTTCTACAAAACTAAATAAACGAGAGAATGCCTCACGAGAAATTTTCATTGGTCGATGCTTCTTAGATAATACGATGGAGTGTTCGTTAAAGTATGCATATGGTGAATATTGAAAACCCCATTCTTCTCCATCTAGCTCGATGTTAATGATTCGGTGATTGCTTCTACCTGGGTGGTTCAAGCGACCGAAATACCCTTCATTTTCAATACAAAGTAAACATTTTGGATAATTGCCCCTCGGTGCATTTCTAGCCGCTAAGATCTCTCTTGGATCTTTCTCTGGTTTGGACAAATTAATAGTAATCTCAAGTTCACCATATCTTGATTCTGCTAAATAATGAATATTTTTTGCAATCGCACGGGTCTTTATATAATCATTGCGTTTACTTAGTTTAAAAAAATAATCCGTTGCTTGTTCAGGACTTTTGCGATATGCCTCCTGAAAATTCGCATTGACCTTGGATGGAAGCGGTGTAATCACGTTCATTAAAAGTGCTTCGAACATATCACGATTGGCTTGGTTTTTAGAGATAATAAGGTTTTCCGTCGCTTTATCCATAAGCGTATCCAACAGCACATGTGGGTCCGTTTCGACTACGCTAGTAATCTCTCCCATTTCCGATTCGCCAATCAAACGTAATAGCTGATTGTGCATATAAATTCGGTCATTTTCCTCAATGGCTCCATTCTCAATCGCAAGTGTAGTAAAATCATAAATTGCTTGGCATGTGTTCATCGTTTCCACCTCATTCATCATCCAATCACTGTAGTTCCACTACCAATGTGTGCCACATAAAAGACAGGCGCATATCCCACAACTTTGAGATATTCATCATAAACATTGTTTTTAAAAGTATGGGTTTCACTTTCTTTTACTAATGCGATGGCGCATCCCCCAAATCCTGCTCCAGTCATACGGGCTCCAAGCACACCCTCTTGTTTTTGCGCAGCGGCTACCAATGTATCTAATTCAAGCCCGGTTACTTCATAATCATCTCTTAAAGATGTATGAGAAGCATTCAATAGCTTTCCGAATTCTTCTAAATTACCTGCAGTAAGAGCTGCTTTGGCCTTTTTTGTGCGTTCATTTTCGTAGACTGCATGCTTCGCGCGTTTAATTAGGGTTTCATCTCCAATAAGATTTTGATTTGCATCAAATTCTGTTTCGCTTAGTTCTCCAAGTGCATGAATCTCTAACTTCGTTTGGAGACGTGCGAGTGCTTCTTCACATTCAGCACGGCGCTCATTATATTTTGAATCTGCTAGTTCACGACGTTTATTAGTATTCATAATTACAATAGCATAGTCGTCCAAAACCACTGGAACCATTTCATACTCTAACGTATTGGTATCAAGGAGAATCGCTTTGTCTTTCTCACCAAATCCAATGGCAAATTGATCCATGATACCAGAATTTACACCAATGAATTCATTTTCAACTTTTTTACCCATTTTCACTAATTCAAGTCGCGTTATGTCTAAGTTGAACAAGTCTTCTAATACTACGCCTACAAGTAATTCAAGTGAAGCACTACTTGAAAGTCCCGCTCCATTTGGAATCGTTCCTTCAACTAATAACTCAAAACCACAGTCTATTCTATGACCTGCTTCTTTCAGTGTTAAGATAACTCCTTTTACATAATTTGCCCAATTAGCATTTTTATCGTAATCTAGTTCATTCAACGTGAAGCTAATCACTCCAAGTTCTTCAAAGTTTGTTGAGTAAACTAATACTCTATCATCCTCACGGCGTCTAGCTACTCCATAAGTTCCATAAGTAATAGAAGCGGGGAATACATAGCCGCCATTGTAGTCTGTATGTTCTCCGATTAAGTTGATACGACCTGGAGAAAAATATTGAGTTGTTTCTTGAGGTCCAAATACCTCAGCAAATTTTAAAGCTAGTTCACGTTTCTTTTCCATAAGTATAAACCTCCCTTTTACATTCGGGAATTATCTCAGTATTCACTGGCTCACTTCTAACAATTCATCATTATTTCTAGACACAACATCGTATTTTAAATAAATTCTGATAGCAGTATCTAATTTTTTCTATACATGTTTCATATTTAAAGAGACTATCCAAAATATGATCTCAAATAATATGAAATTCTGTCATCGTTTGATAAGTTGAATCCGCCCTAAGAACTATATTCCCAAAATCAGAATACTGTTCAGCACCCGGGGAAACCTGTGTTTCAAAGGTAATTCCGCCATGGTTTGCAAGTTGCTTGCCATGCATGAGAGGCGTATTCTCACCAAAATTTGCCGTAAAGATGACGACACTTGGTTCTTTTGTGGCTATTTCAATTGTAACCACTTCATCCGGGCTAATGAGTTTCACTGAACTATGGGATAGTTCAGGTCGGTTCAAGAAAAATGGGTGATCAATTCCATCCACTAATTCTTTTTGACCAAAAGTACTATTGAAGGTTTCTTTGAGTTTAACTGGCTTTCGAAAATCAAAAGCAGTTCCTTCTACAGGCAACTTTTCACCAATTGGAATACTTCCCCAATCAAGTGGTGCAAATTTATCACTATCCACCCATAATGTGTGTTCATTTACAGGTTGCGTTACATCACCAGTTAAGTTGAAGTACACGTGATTTGTTGGATTAAACAAAGTATCTTTGTCACTTGTCGCCTTAGTTTCTACTTTCCAAACATTCGTGTTAGTTAACGTGTAACGTATCTCGACATCAAGATTCCCCGGAAAACCATTTTCACCATCTGGACTCACCATGTGAAATACCACTGAGACCTCATCATTATTATCGATAACTTGATATTGCCACTTTTTGCTTTCAAATCCTGGGGTACCGCCATGTAAAGTGTTTCCGGTCGTCTCATCGATTTGTACTTTATAGACTTGCTTATCAATTTGAAAAATTCCGTTTTTAATTCGTCCAGCTACTCGTCCAATTGAAGCACCAATATATAAATCCTTTTCAAAATATTCCTTTGCCGTATCAAAACCAAGTACGAGCTCACGTAGACCATTCGTTGTTGGTACCTTTAAACTCGTAATGCGAGCACCTAAATCTGAAACAGTCAATTGCAGGCCGTTCAGATTGGTAATAGTGATAATCGTATAACCTGCACCGAAATCTTTTGTTGTAATGTTCATTTTAGATATCCTCTACTTCTTTATTTAGCAAGTGAACCACTAGAATTGAACTTTTTAGTTGCTTTCTCGCCATGAGTTAGCTTTGCTTCTAGTTCTTTGACGATTTGTGCATGTTTTTTCTCTGTTAATGTGATCTTCCATGCGAAAATGATGGCAGAGAAAATCATGAGTGCTGCTGGAAGGTAGAACGCATAAAGATGAAACGTTGAAACACCCTGTGCAGTAATGTCTGCTGCTGTAGCATTGCCAGTCATCCCAGAAGCAACAGCTACAAACCCAACGATTCCGTTTGATAAAGCTCCGGCCATTTTATCGAGTAATGGACGAATTGATAAAGTCACAGCTTCGTTTCGGGTACCATTTTTCCATTGTCCATATTCAACTGAGTCGGTAATCGTCATCAAAGCTGAAAGGAAAATTAGCTGCTGAGGGAAGTAGTAGAGCACTAACCCCACAATAACCATTGGTAAACTTGTTCCAGCTAAGATGAAACATACATATGCCAGAAGCATCATCACAATACCGCCAATATAGACAAAACGTCTTGAAATTAATTTCGTGAGCATTGGGAAAAGTGGAACGGCAATTAAGCCTAATACAGCTGCAATTAATCCCACAATCCAGAACTCACCTGAATTTCCTAGAATATATTTGAAGAAGAAGAATAACACAGCAGTAGTTGCAACATTGGCAATCGCATATGCAATATATGAAAGTGCCAGCCACATCAGCTGATCGTTTTTAGCAATAGCTTTGAAAACATCTTTAAAGGCTACTTTTTCTTGTTGCTGACGAATTACGCTATCATTTTCTTTTGTGCCAAGTGCTGTAATAATTGCTGTTCCACCAGCAATAACAGCAGCAATCAAGCCAAACCAAAACCAACCAGAGGCACCTTGAGAATGTTCACCAGTCATCAAGAAAGTAAAGAAGGTAACGATTGGTACAACTGCTAGTGTAGTCCCATTTGCACCAAGTGATGAACCAATTCGTGCAGATGTTGCCAATTTTTCTCGTTCCTTGGTTTCAGTGCTTAGCGCTGGAATCATCGACCAAAAAGCAATATCCTTAAAGGAATAAAAACTATCGAGTAAGATATAAACAATTGCAAATAAAATGATGAACAGTGTAGTATTATGAATTGCAAGACCAAAGAAATTGGTAAATATGAATACAAGAAGGATAGAACTAACTACACCACCAATGACTAACCAAGGCTTAAACTTCCCGAATCTCGTTTTTGTGTTGTCAATTACTCCTCCAATAATCGGATCAAAAACAATTTCTACCAATCGGATTACTACGACTAAACTTGTAACAATTCCAATCATTTTTCCAGTCGTTGCTTTATCAGCCCCAGTGAACATCGCACTCGTAACAAAGACCATAAAATAAGTGCTCAAAGTTGCATAAAATATGTCATGACCAAATGCACCTAAGGCATAGGAAACACGTTGCTTTAGTTTTCCATTCATGTTCATTCTCCTCTTTTGTAATTTTTCCCACTACTTAAATTTAATAATGATAAAAGAGCGTTTACAAAGTTAAACATAAAAAAACTAACGAACTACATGAATCTCCTTCCTATCGTTTTCTTTTTCAAGTATAGTTTAGCAAGAAAGCGCTTTCTGTTTTATATCATTTTGTGACCTTGATTTAACCTTTTGTTGCATTTCTTCCTTCAAAAGGCAGATTAAGTTATAGTAATCACGAAGAGGGGCGAAACCCATGGAACAAGCAATCTTTATGAAAAAAGAACATCACCACTTCTCAAGCGAACTTTATTTTGATTTTTGTGGTTTTTCAAAAACACTGCCTTTTCATGCTTTTGGACCAGCTGTACGTAACAGCTACATTATTCATGTCGTGTTGGATGGAAAAGGAACGTACTATGTAAAAGATAAAAAATATTCATTAAAGAAAGGAAATATTTTTCTCATTCGTCCAGGAGAGTCAACCTTTTATCGCGCAGATGCAGAAGAACCATGGTTGTATGTGTGGCTGTCATTTGGTGGGAAGGTAGCAGACGAAATTATTCGTTATTCGAGTTTTAAAGAAGATAACTACTCTGTTACTTCAACTAATATTCAACAATATTCGGATATTATCTTGGAGTGTATGAATTGCTCCCATGGTACATTAGAAGATGAATTAAAGTTGAATGAGTTGACCTATCGTTTTTTAAGATTATTACTTACAGATGGTGGCGAATTATCAACAGGAGTAAAACAAAAGTTTTCACGACTCGCGATTGAAGCGATGATATATATTGGAGAGCACTATGTGGAGGAGATTACAGTAAGTAATGTGGCAAATCATCTTGCGGTCAATCGAAGCCATCTTTCGCGGGTCTTTCACAATCATTTCGGGATGAGCATGAAGGACTGGATTTTAAGAGTGCGCATTAATCACGCAGCGTATTTACTTTCAATGACAAATGAATCGGTAGAAAACATTTCTTATCAGGTGGGCTTTCGTAGTTTAGTAGTCTTTAGCCGCATATTTAAAAAAGTGACTGGAGAAACACCTACGCATTATCGAAAACGTATGTCGAAAGAGAATTTCCAAACAATCTCTTTATCAAGCTTGAAGTTCTTACTTGAAGAACAAGAAATTATTTCACGGGCCACTTAGGAAAAATGAATGAATTTTCTAGAATAGCAATTATAAATTCAAAAAAAGTACGAAGAATTTAAGTTGTAACGTAAACGTAAAGCAACTCCAAAATATACAATAATTGAGAGATTTTATAACCTCAAGCAAATCCACTCTACCATTAGTAGTCTCTATACGTACCACAAAACATCGAACCTATAAATTACGGATAACTAACAAAAAGCATGACAATTTTATGTCATGCTTTTTTGCCTATAAAAATTTCTTTTCGTACATTATTATTTTTTTAGTATAATAACGTAAAATTTCATTCAGTAGTACTTTTCATGCTTCATACTAACTTTCAACAGTACAGACTATTTTCATTACCCAGTAGCGGACTTTTTTCTCTTTAGACAAAAATTGTCAAAAGAGAAAAAAGTTCGCTACTGGCAAATCGCATAAGAATAGGATTTTTTGAATTAGTTGCACACTTTTTTACTTTTATTGTTCGTTATTTCACAATTATCTCCATATCAACTTTTATTGTATATTTTGGAATTACTTTACGTTTACTTTTAGGATGTAATAAAAATTGAAAATGCTCACGCTACGCTGCGATAATTTTCTTGTTTTTCTTTTTGCTGACTAGGTGGTCGAATGAAAATAGCGATAATAAATGACACGACACACAATGCGCCAATCACCATAAAAGTTGGTTTAAATCCACCTAGAAGTGCACCGATAAAGGAACCTGCGAGTGCTCCAAAACCAAAGCCTTGATACACGATTCCGTAGTTTTTACTATGATTTTTTAGACCGAAGAAATCACCAACAATGGCTGGGAAAATCGTGATATTTCCACCAAAACAAAAAGCTACGCTTGCTACACAAGCAAAATAGATGCCATAATTTAAGTCCACAAAACTAAGAACAAAAACAGATGTAGCTATAACAACAAACGTTGCGGTAACAATTTTTAAACGGCCGATTTTATCTGACAACGGTCCCAAAATGATTCGGCCAAGCGTATTAAAAATCGCAACCATAGCGACCGCATTAGCTGCTGTTGCTACGCTAAGTCCTACGAGTTGAACACCGATATCTTTTACCATACCAATTAAGTATAAGCCACTCATACATGATGTAAATAACATGACAAATAACAGATAAACTTGTTTTGTGCCTAGCATTTCTCTTGTTGTAAAGTCATGACTTTTTGTTTCATGAACTGTATCTTGTTCAGCCGCTTTATGGATTAAACAAGCGCCTATGACTACCATAACCGCGACAATTAAGCCCCAATATAAAAACGCTTGTGATACACCAACAGAAGCAATGAACTTTGCATTAATGTATTTAAAAATTAGGCTACCCGTGCCATATGCAGAGACAGATATACCAGAAATTAAACCTTTACGCTCCGGAAACCACTTTATTAAATTGGATAGTGAAGTGATATAAGCTGTACCATCTGCGTAACCTACAACAACACCTGCTAGTACATAAAGCATTGGTAATGAGGAAACTTGCGAACTAAGCATCAAGCCAATTCCTAAGGCTAATCCGGCTATCATAATGAGTTTACGAAGTCCCAATTTCTCTTGTAATTTACCCGCAAACAAAGTTGAAAATGCTAAAGAAAAGCTAGTGATTGAGAAGGTTATCGCAACAGCGTTAAGACTCCAGCCGTATTTACTCACTAAAGGCTGATTGAATAAGCTCCATGTATATATCGTTCCAAGTCCCATTTGTACAATGACTGTACCGAGGACAACAAGCCATGGATTAATAGATGAACGTTTCATACCATCCGCCACCTCTTTCGATTTGATAGCTTTATTGTATAGGATGTAAATGATTGCGTAAGCACTTACAACACAGAGCGTCAAATATATGAAATCAGTTACAGAAAAAGAAGGATGAAATGCAAAAAGCTGCTTGTTAAATACGAAGCAGCTTCTTTAATTCTTTTGCATAAGTACGGCTTACAGGCACTTTTGAATCCTCTTTCATAATTAAATTATACGTAGAGTTAAACCACGGCTGGATTTCAGAAATATGATTTATATTTACGATAAAACTGCGATGCACACGCAGAAAATTCATTTGTGGCAATTTCTTTTCTAATATGGCAAGCGTATCGTACGTCACATACGTATCACAAATCGTTTTCACAATTACTTTTCCGTCCAACAATCCAGCATATACGATATCTTCTATATTCACTAATACAATCGATTCATCAATCGGCAGCGCTAATTTTTCCATTCTGCTAGATACATCCGGCACATGTACTTCTTGTTTCTCCGCCATTTCATGCTGTTTTCGTTTTTTAAATTTCTTAAGCGCTTGGACAATGCGCTCTTCGTCAAACGGCTTTAAAATATAATCTAAAGCATCTACTTCAAATGCCTGAATGGCATATTGATCATAGGCCGTTGCAAATACAATAGCAGGTGGATTTTTCATCTTCTTTAGTATATTAGCAATCTCAAACCCATTATCATCCGACAGCTGAATATCTAAAAAAACAAGATCCGGTTTACTTTCTATCAACTTCTCTAACGCTTCTTCTACACTGTCTGCCTCATCAATCATATCGACCTCTTTCGTTCGATATAATAAATATTTTAATTCGTCACGCGCCAACATTTCGTCATCAACTACTAATATTCTCAATATCGCTTCCCCCTTTTCTTTGAATTGGAATCGTAAAGGAAATCTCCGTCCCTGCTTCCAGTTCACTGACAATATGAAGCGTTGTATCTTTTCCAAACAACCCCATTAACCGTTCATTAATATTATATAATGCTGTTCCCGTTCCTTTTTTTGACGATACAATTGCTTTTCCTAACCGCTCTAATCGCTCCGGTTCAATCCCTTGACCGTTATCTTTTACTTTGAAATGTACACTGTTTTGCTTGGCATAAACATGAATTTCAACTTGGCATAGAGGCTGTTTTTTAGAAAATGCATGACGAAGAGCATTTTCCACTAATAGTTGCAACACAAACGGTGGAAGCAAAATATTATGCAGTTCGTCTTCAATGTACATTTTTACCTCATATTTGTTCGGAAATCTTGCTTGTTCTAACGACAAATATGCATGCACATGATTCAATTCTTGTTCTAACGGAATGAGAAGCTGCCTTGCACCTTGTAAATTGCAGCGAAAATACACGCTTAGCTGTAACAATAATTTCCTTGCTTTCTCCACATCTGTACGACATAAAGCAGAGACTGTATTAATCGCATTAAAAAGAAAATGAGGGTTAATTTGTGCTTGCAGCGCCTTTATTTCCGCATCTTGCAATAATTTACTTTGCAGTTCTGCTTCTCCAAGCTCAAGCTGCGTTGAAAAGATTTTCGCTAATCCTTCTGCCAGCTCTTCCTCCACGGGGCTTAATGAATTGGGATTTTTAAAATAAAGCTTTAACGTACCGATGGTCTTTCCACGAGATGTGAGCGGAATCACGATTGCCGCTTGTAATAAACACCCTTCATGCTGACAATTAATCCCTTCGTGCGACTTTGCTTTCATAATTTCCCCGGTCTTTAACACCTCTTTTGACAATTCAGTAATTAAGCTATGGGAAGGAATATGATGATCAGATCCTAATCCAACATGTGCTAATATTTTTTCTGTATCTGTTAAAGATACTGCATCTGTTCCTGTAAAGCGATGGATAATTTGTGCCACCTGCGTACATGATTCTTCCGTTAATCCTTGGCGGAAATACGGAAGCGTTTTATCAGCAATGAGCAATACTTTATGCGTTTGTAATGCCTTCGTATGTTCTTCTTGTCGTATAATGGACTGAATCATTGACAATAGAATATAACTTCCGAAACCATTTACAATAATCATTGGGATTGCAATAGTTTTCACAATGCTCCAGCCGTCATCAATTATGAAAAGAATCATAAGCATTTCCAGCGATACCATACAGATGCTAAGCACTGCAGAAAACTTAGGGGTTACAACGTGATTCCGTTTTTGATATAAATAGCCAATATAACCTGTCACAATCCCAGCTAAAATAGAAGAGATTGCACAGCTTACTGCAGTCGTTCCCCCTAGCACAAAACGATGAATGCCAGCTATAAATCCTACTCCTATTCCAACAATTGGACCTCCAAGTAACCCGCTAATTCCAATTCCCATAATACGCGTATTCGCAATCGTACTAGAAGAAGAGACGCCCCGCAGCCAGTTATCATTCATAATCGTATTACCAGAAATCTCAATCCCTGTGTAGTTGCTTACAATTGTAAATAATGAAAATATGCCAATTAACATAAAGCTACCTTTATAGCCATCTTGCTTATGTAGCAGCCAACGGAACGTCTTAATATGCGAAAGTAAATATCCTAAAATAACGATTAAACCAACGCGTTCAATCATCATCAATAATAAATCTCCCATTTTATGTCCATCCTTCATGTATTCACTTTATTTCATTCAATATATTACATGATTATGTTTATACCGTAAATGTTAATAGAATCCAAAAAAATACTATAAAGATTGATTTTAGAGTTACCTTTTGTTTACTTCACTTTTTTCGGTCTTTGCAACTAGATGGTAAATCCATTGACTACAACAAGACTTTATCAATTTCCTCTTTATTATTTAAATCGATATTGGGGAGCGTTTCAAACAAATAACGAAGATAATGATAGGAACTTAAATTGTTCTCTTTTGCGGTTTCAACCACACTATACATGATGGCACTTCCCCCTAGCACCTTGTGGTGTATTTGAAAACATCCAATTTTTTCTCTCACCGATTTTTCGTTGAACATATCGGACGCTTTTCTCTGATTAAACTTTCATTTTTCACAGCAGATTACCATTTAAATTAACAGGCTAACTAACGCCGTTATCGGTAAAGAAAAAAACTCTGAGCGTTTTTTTCTTTACCGATTTATTCAACATAAACACTCTTTATGCGAATGAGGAAAACTTTGATTGTTCTAATTGTCCTTATATAAAAAAGTTCTTTACTAGCAAACCGCTTAATCATTACATTCTCGAATGAGTAAAGATTTTTTTTATCTCTTGCGGTATAGCAACCTTCATCATCAAATTTATGCCGATTTGGAATAAATTTTGATTAAAAGTATGTTAAGGACGCTGATTTTATAATTTGTCGGTCCTGGTGTAAACGTAATAATAAAACAGTAAATCAAAAAAGATGTAATATTCATGAAACAAACTCCTTTTCAAGTTTCTCTCATTGAATTATTACATCGATTGTTTAAGTTTCTATAGTACAAAATTGCACATCTATCTTATTTGATTTTTCAACTCTGTTAAAAGTTATACTACATATTTTTATAAATGATTAAAGAATTATGCCTGAGAAACTTCCTTTTAATACTTCTTTTTCAAGTTGATTCATACATGTAAACGCCGCAGTAATTTTTGTGCGATTTTTTTCATCCAGTTCAAATTGTTCAATAATTACGTCACAACGGATTGTATCACCACTAAAGACGGGGCGTAAGAATTCAAAATCCATCTTACGAGCCAATACATTATAATCACCGCCAACTTTCGTAGGGAGTGTTGATGTTAAAAGTCCTTGTACAACAAATCGTCCTTGTTCATCTGGTGTAACATGATGAATCCCCTGATCCTTAGATACCTTCGTAAATAAGACAACATCTTCTTTTGTAAACGTTCGCTCAAAGGTGATTTTTTCGCCTACTTGCAATTCCATCCATACCCCTCCTCAAAACATTTTATGATTCACCTAATTTTACAGTTGGAATACACAGTTAACTAACATCAAAGTATTCTTGTATTTATTATACAGAGACATGATAAAAGAAGATAATTCAAACCGCCTTATCCAATATTTCCAATCAAATTTTATTATAAATCTATAATACAGACGTTCTTTTTTATAGTGCAATTCAATTATTATATTCCGTTTATTAAATAAGGAAAACGTCGCAACTTTATTCAAATGTTGATTTAAAATATAGTTCGATCATTTATAATAAAGATTGATAACTTGTAAAAAAGTTTGATAAAAAGATCCGTTTTGTAGAGTATTTCTTTGTTCAACAATCGGGCCAGATTGTTGAGGAAACAGAAAGAGTAAGAATACTGATAAAAAGATCATTATTTGTGAAGTGTTTCACTTAAACTAACGTGGCAAGGTTAGTTTAAGTTTTGTCACAATTTTTTTCTAGGTTTTTCTTAAAAATGAACGGTTCTTTTTTAATGTGAAATCGCTCTTTTAAAAAGCCCCTTAAATTTCTCCCTATCTTCTGATGTAAATGGTTTTGGCCCCTTTGTACGCCCTCCGCTTTTTCGAGCCATTGCACTCAAATAACGTGTTTGTAATAATTGGTCAATGTTTTCATTTGTATAGCTAGACCCATTATGATGAAGTACTGCACACCCTTTTGCTAAACCTAGCGAAGCAAGACCATAATCTTGCGTAACGATTATATCTCCTTTTTCTGCTAACTTCATAATCCGATAATCCGCAGCATCTGCTCCAGAATCAACATAAATGGTTTCCACTCCTGATGGTTGTTCCGCATTAGAAAAATGAGAAAAACTAGCAACAAGGATAACAGGAATTTCAGCATTCGTACCTTCAGAGATAATGATATCTTTTACCGGACAAGCATCTGCATCAACATAAATTTTCATCTTAACCTCTCCCCTTAAATAAGTTTGAATTGATGATAATGGCAAATTTAGCCTTTGTCAAACGATAAAGATGGTTTACCTAAAATCATTAAAAAACAGTTGTTCTATTAAAGGGCGCATTTCCATAATAGGATTAGCGTCCTTAAAGAAAATTGGATTTCTATGAATGTCCCTGTCGTAAAAGAAAACATAGACACCGCGAGATGCTTTTAATCAAACTTTATTTCAAAAGAAAGCGCCTATGTTGAAAAATAGGCGCTTTCTTTAATAATTTTAATTAACATTTTTTAGGTTCAACTTGTTGTTTAATTGCAAGTGATTTAGGCTTTATATTCACACAACAGATGCTCACAATAATGAATAAGAGTCCAACAAAAAGACTAAGGGTAATTGCTTCGTGTAAAAAAATAGCACTCGCTACAATCGCAATAAGTGGAATAAGAAATGTATAGGCTCCCACTTTGCTTGCCTCTCCTGAGCCGATAAGTGTAAAGTAAGCTAGCCAGCCCATTGCAATAACAAAGATAGAGACAAACAGTAATATAGATGTAAATGGCACGTTCCAAACAATGCTAGACCAGCTTTCAAATTCTGATCCAAACCCGATTAAGAAAAAGCCACCAATAATTAGTTGAAGTGTAACCATCCAAATTGCGTTTACACGATTACCGGTTTTCTTAATGAACACCGTACCAAGTGCCCAGCCAAGTGAACAGCCTAAAGCGAGTAATATTCCAACGATAGAAATATGACCACTTAAACCACTCGAACTTATAACAGCCACACCGAAAAATCCAAGAATCAAGCCAAAGATTTTTAATCCATACATTGCTTCTTCGAGCCAAATCCAGGAGAAAATACCGAGCAGCACTGGCTGAAGGAAAACGATAGCTGAAAACAGGCCAGCTGGCATATATTCAAGTCCTATAGTCTGAAGTCCATAAAATAATATGTTATTAAGTAAAGCAGAAATAAAGTATAAATGCCATGTTTTCTTTAAGTTCAACTCTTTATATTTTGGCAAGGCAAAAATAAGTAGGATGAATCCGCCTAACACTGTTCTCATTCCCGCAAACAACACTGGCGGTGTATAATGAAGAGCGAATTTTGACAAAGGCCAATTGATTCCCCACATGATAACAAGAAATGTAAGAAGTAAAGCCATTCTTGTTCGCGAAAGTTGTGTCACGTTAAAACCTCCTTGTTGTATTTCATTTCACTATGATATGATATTGGACATAATAAATGAAATGAATCTTTTTTATAAGGAGTATAAGTAATTCGTTATGACCATTACGCAACTTCAAATATTTGTAAAAACCGTCGAAATGGAAAGTTTCACGAAAGCTGCTCAAAGTCTGAATATGACACAACCTGCTGTGAGCCACGCTATATCTAGTATTGAATCAGAATTAGGCGTCACACTAATCATTCGTGATAAGAGAAAAGGATTAATTCTTACTGATGTCGGGAAACGTATTCTTATTCATATTCGAGAGATTTTGAATGGGATAGAAAAGGTGGAACAAGAAGTAGCGGCAGAGAAGGGACATGAAGTAGGGAAAATTCGTATTGGAAGTTTTCCGAGTGCTTCCGCACATTTCTTGCCTAAAATCATTAACATCTTTCAGCAAAAATATCCGAACTTAGAGCTGATCCTTTATGAAGGAACACTTAAGGAAGTAGAAGGTTGGTTATTGTCTCGCGTCATCGATATCGGGATAGTTATCCTTCCAAATGAAGAAATGGAAATTATCCCATTGACAAGGGGGAAAATGGTTGTGGTACTACGAGATGATCACACCCTATATAAGAAATCAGCTATTACGATACAGGATTTGAATAATGAACCTATCATTATTTTTAAAGGGGGATATGAACCTCCGATTATCGATATGTTTAAACAAGCCGGAGTACCGCTCCGCATTAAATATGCAGTTTCTACCGTAACGACATCACTAAATATGATACAAGAAGGGCTAGGGTTGGCCATCTTAGCTGAGTTATCCTTATCTAATCTACCCCCGAATGTTCGAACTCGAGAGCTAGAACCACAAGTTTGGAGAGAAATTGGTCTAGCTGTCCCTTCATTAAAGGAATCATCACTTGCAGTCCAATTATTTATTGAAGAGGTGCAAGAGCTGTTTTCTTTGTAAAATAGGCTTATCCCTTATATGAAGGGGGAGCGGTTAGCTTTTGTTAGCTGCTCTTTTAATTTCCTCATCTTTTACCATTCTCTCCAAAGCAACAAATACATCATTTAATGTTGCTTTATCACCTTTTTGTTTTAATCCCTTTGCAATTCCATGAATAAATTGCAGTCGAACCCTTTCGAAAAATGAATCATATAGTGATTTAAACATTCCCTGATAAAGTAGGTGAAAATATGACGTGTATTGTTTGGAACCTAGTCGTTCAAAATAGTAACGCTTCTTTTACTTAGGAGACTTCTATAATGTATCTCAGAAAGTAAATACGAAACTTTATAACGGATCCGGTGCATCTAGCGTTGCTTTTGTTCTTAATACCTTTAACAGTGTAAGTGGTACGAATACATTTGATTCAGATGTAGCTGATCAAAATCAAATTGGAACAGTCTAAATTTATTTATCCTTTTCTCTCCACTGCATATTATTTCAAATCCCGTTTATACTACAGCTAGTTTCAGTTAATTGTAGCGAAGCGACCCCATATTTCTTTTGTAGAATAGTCAGCTTTTACTAGCTACTCTTTTATTGAACTTGTATCCCTCTCGTTTTCCTTATCATTTCACATTCATTTTTCATTATTTCCCTCATGGAAATCAGAATGACTTTTCCAAGCACCATCACACCTCATTTCTCTACAAAATGAATTTTTTGTTCACAATATCGTAAAATTCAACACACATCGTTACATTAATATATGTGTTAAAATCATTACATAAACCAATTAATAATCCTTGTTCAAAAGCCCCGCAAGCCCTGACACCCCCCTATTCAGTCAGGGCTTGTTTTATATTAGAATGAAGTTTTTATATGGTTTCTAGTATTTCCATATGTCGTAAATATTTAGTGGAAAAGTATCCACAAACCCTTCTAAAAACACCACTGATGCACCGCTATACGCTGTAAACTCATCTGTTTTACACGTCCATATTTTCCCGTCATAACGCTTCGCTTCTAAACAGGTATGCATTATCACTGTGTCACCTTTATTCAACATCTCTCATTCTCCCTTGCTACTAGTTACGATAGGTAAGAATTTGAAGTTATCTTAACACTGTACGTGCGACTTTCATCGCATACAGCGTCCCATCTTCTCCTTTTATACTAAAGTAACTAGATTACAAACTTTACAGAGTTCGTTTATTTTCTTTAATTGTTTATCGTTCAATTGAATTATTCTCATATATTTCCTAATCGTCTCTTCATTTGTAGCGTGTATCAGTCTGTGGACAAATTCATGTACAATAATTAGGTTATTAAATTGGATCGAAATTATCATCACTTTGACTCAGCTATCGCTAAACGAATAGCATCACTGAATTTTTCCATCTTGGAAGTATTATTTGTAAGTTCGGTACGCAAATCATCGGTGAGCTCCAATTGCGCTCCTTTTAGATTTTTACCCTTATTTACGATATTTTCTGGGCTGATCCCCTTCAACTTGTCAGGCGTATCCCCCATACGAAAACCTGCATCGGACAATTCTTTCGAAATCTTATCCCTTAATTCCACATCAAGTCCGCCCATGTAAACTAGTTTTTCTGTTCCTTTCACACCATGAATAGAAACAACTTTGCTTTTTTGTGCTATCATTTTCAAAGCTATTGGATCGTCGTAATGGGTAGAAGTTAGATGCAAATCATTTCGCCCATCGTGATTAGAGTCTTCCTTTTTTTTAGCATTAAATATGTAGTAACTGTAATCACCTAAGGCAATTTTTTTTGCAATTTGGTCAGTTCCAAATTCGATTTCTCCACCGTGGATTGCTAGAATGATTACATCAGAATTTGGTATGTCTTGGGTTTCGATGGTATAATCTATACCTTTTTGATAATGCGCCGACAATTCTGCAAAGTTCTTGTATATATCTGATGCCTCTGATATGTCCAATGTGGCTGAAGCTGTAGACATAGAGAATGCTGAGGCAGTGAACAAAGATGTTAGAGCTAACATAAGTTTTTTCATTTCAATTCCCCTGTTCATTTTAACTCTCACTTGTATGATCCTAAATTCTGAAAATGAATACATGGTCATCTTAAGCGAATAAGCGACTCCTGAAGAGTCAATGAAATGTATATAAAGGTAAAATAAACAATGGATGTATTACTATAACGCAGTATATTTCGAAGAAAAAACATTGATTTTTGTCTGCTATGCGATTGCTTATTTTTTAAGCATTAATTCATATGTTTCCTATATATAGTCCAATACATAAAAGGTGATTAAAACCTATTTATACATATTTTAACATTCCATCTATTCATCATGTAAAATGACAATAAAGTTATTTAGTTTTAAAAGTTCAAACAAGCATAACCCCGTTCTAAATTTAGGACGGGGTTAAAAATATAGTGATTTAATTTTTGATATAAGATATTTAACTACACTAGAAAATATAACAATAAAGTCGTTTAAAAAATCTAATTTTTTTCAACAATAGCGCCAGGTTGTGGAAGATTATAAGTGCCTGTCTTGTTAAACTAACGCTACGCGTTAGTTTAAGTACAATTAAATTACGGATAACTAACAAAAAGCATGACATAAAATTGTCATGCTTTTTCGCTATTAAAAAATTCTTCTCTTACAATATTATTTTTTAAATATATTAACGTAAAAACTCATTCATTTAGTGGTACTTTTCATTCTTTATAATAACCTTCAACAGTACAAACCATTTTCATTACCCAGTAGCGAACTTTTTCCCTTTGGATAACACTGTGTTCAGAGAAAATTTATTTAGACTGGAAATTATTGATTTAATTCATTTTTAAACGCAGTCTAGATAATTTCCACCTTCAAAATTTTACCTATTTTTTATCTTTTAATTCCCTCATGTATATATATTATTATTAATTTAAAATGCTATTAAATTATTTAAAATCATAATAGAAATTATACTAAATACCTTTAAATGTAGAGTGACAATAAAGTTGTTACATTATAGAGAATTAAACTAAAAAAGCACCAATCTTAATTCTTGATTGGTGCTTTTTCTTATTGATTTGCTTTTTTAACCATATCGGCAACAGTTACTGTACGTTTTGCTTGATGTTTCACGGCTGCTTGTACATCTTCAATCATTTTTCCATCTTGACCAACAGTAACACTAGTACCATATGGGTTTCCACCTGCACCAAATGTTACTGGATCCGTATATCCAGGTGCAGCCACAATTGCTCCCCAATGATACATAGAAGTATATAATGATAAAATTGTTGCTTCTTGGCCACCATGAGCGTTTTGTGCAGAAGTCATCGCACTCACAACTTTATTTACAAGCTTCCCATTAAACCATAATCCACCTGTTGTATCTAAAAATTGTTTCATTTGTGCAGGCATATTCCCAAAACGAGTTGGTACACTGAAAATAATCGCATCTGCCCATTCTAAATCATTTAATGTTACCTCTGGTACATCCTTTGTTGCTTCAATATGAGATTTCCAAACCGGATTTCCTTCTATTACAGATTGTGGAGCTAATTCTGGTACTTTTAATACTTTTACTTCTGCACCAACTTCTTTTGCACCTTCCTCAGCCCACTTTGCTAGTTGATAGTTTGTTCCACCCATGCTGTAATAAATCACTGCTAATTTTACATTTTCCATTGTTTTCTTCTCCTTTATTGATGAATTTCCAAACAACTTGGATAAAATCCCCATTTTATTACACCTACCTATTTCTTCACTTTTTTCAAATTATAATCCATACCATAAAATCTTTTTATCACGCATTTAGAAAAGTACGATACCACTGAGCTGCTGCTTCTACTTCACTCGCAGTCAACTGATGTCCTCTATTTTCCCAATGTAATGATACATTTGCATTCGCCTTTTCTAATAACGTTTGTAATTCTGCCGATTCCATAGGTGAACAGATTGGATCATTTGTCCCAGCTGCAATAAATACAGATTTACATGATAAATCAGGAAGCTCTATTCCTCTTCTTGGTACCATAGGATGATGAAGAATGGCACCTTTCAGTGCATTTTGATAATGGAATAATAAACTTGCTGCTATATTTGCACCATTAGAATAACCAATTGCTACTATATTTTCTCTATCAAAGTCATATGTTTTTGCTGCTTCATCAAGAAATTCGTTTAATTCTTTAGTACGAAAAACAAGATCCTCTTCATCAAAAACGCCCTCTGCTAATCTTCGGAAGAAACGAGGCATTCCATTTTCCAATACATTTCCACGAACACTTAATACAGAAGCTTCTTCATCAATTCTGCCCGCAAGTGGTAATAAATCTAACTCATTCCCACCAGTACCATGAAGTAATAATAATGTTGGTTTTGTTAAATCCTTCCCTTTATGAAAAAAATGTTTCATTATTTATCCCCTTCCAAAACCCGCACCTCAATAGGAGGTAAGAGTTCTTCTAATTCTTCTCGTTTTGGGTCTAGCCAAGATGGTAACATAAGCCTTTCACCCAAATTCTCTGTCGATTCATCCACTGTAAAACCCGGTGGATCTGTTGCTATTTCGAATAAAATACCGCCTGCTTCATGAAAATAAAGAGCCTTAAAATAATTACGATTAAGAATTTCAGTCGGATAATATCCTTTTTCTTTAAGAATAGACCACCACTCTTGATGTTCTTCTTCATTTTTTGCACGCCATGCAATATGATGAACCGTTCCCGCTCCCATTAGCCCTCGGACTGAAGCACTTAATTTAATATCAATTGTATTTCCAATCTCTGCTTTTGACTGAAATCGTAAGAATTCATTCTCTTGTCCGATGCATTCTAATCCAAATACGTGCTCCAGCAATTGAGCTGTTTTATGCGGTTGTGCAGAATATAAAGTAGCGCCACTAAATCCCATAATCGCATTTTCTATTCCAACTCCCCCAAAACTCCATGTATTTTGCGGACCACCATCTCGCTCCACAAGCTCAATTTGAAGGCCGTCCGGATCTTGAAATTGCAAATATGTTTCTCCAAAACGAACAGATGAAACATATTCAATATTGAATTTCTGCAAACGAGTCTCCCAAAATGACATAGACCCATTTGGTATCATATAACCGGTTACTCCAACCTGTCCTGTTCCAATTCGTCCTTTTAACTGTTTGGGCCATGGGAAGAATGTGATGACAGTTCCCGGTTCACCAGATTCATTCCCAAAGTACAAATGATACACTTCTGGTCGATCAAAATTAATTGTCTTTTTTACAAGTCTTAGCCCTAGAATGCCTGCATAAAAATCAATTGTCCGCTGTGCATCATTTACCATTGCAGAAATATGATGAATACCTGCTATTTTATTGGACATTATTCTCTCTCCATTTCATTATTAAGCTATATTCAAATTACTGAGGTCTTTCAATGGAAAAAATCTCACCTATTTTCGCATAATTATGGCCTGCTAATCGACTCACCGCTCCCAATCCCTTTGGATCGATTCTTCCCTTTTCATAAATTTCATTTTCAACATGAAATTGAACCACTTTTCCTATAATCAAATCACATCTAGGAGAATCAGAATCGCCTAATTCTAAAGAATGCTCTAATACACACTCCATTCGAACTTTAGCCTCTTGTATTCCTGGTACAGAAATCTTTTCACTTGCAATTGGAGTAAAACTTGCAAGTTCAATTTCACTTTGAGTAGGAGGCAGATTAGCAGCTGTTTTATTCACTCTTTCTACATTTTGTTCATCCACAATATGAACAACAAATTCCTTACTATCGAGAATATTTTTTGCTGTATCTTTTTGTCTCCCCTCTGACCGTTGAATCGCTAATGAAATCATTGGTGGATTAGAGGAAACGATATTAAAGTAACTAAAAGGTGCACCATTCAAAATATGTTCCTTTGAAATTGTCGTAACAAAGGCAATCGGTCTTGGAATAATACTTCCTATAAGAAATTTATAATTTTCTCTTTCCGTATTTTTGGATGGATGGATCGATCGATAGCAAAGAAATCATTCCCTTCGTGAAATTAGTCTAATTCTCTTACTTCAAACGGCAATAATACTTGTTCAATCTGTTTTCTATTCGGCTCATATTGTTCAGGTAACATGAGTTTCTCACCCATTGTTTCTTGTGATTCATCATGTGCGAATCCTGGAGGATCCGTTGCAATTTCAAATAAGATTTCGCCATGCTCTCTAAAGTAAATTGCATTAAAATAATTTCTATCTCTTACAGGTGTCACACCATATCCATAGCGTGAAACGTGTTCTCTCCAATCCAATTGATCTTGATCATCACTAGCTCTCCATGCGATATGGTGAACTGTACCTACACCCATTTGTCCACGTCCAATAGAAGTTAGTTTTAGATCAATGATATTTCCAATCTCAGCTGAGGAACGGAAGCGAACAAAATCTCCTTCTTCTCCAATTCGTTCTAATCCCATTACGTTTTCTAATAACTCTGCAGTTTTGCTAGGTTGAGCAGATAACAGAATTGCTCCACCAAATCCCTTAATCGCAACTTCTGGTTTTACGTCTCCAAAAGTCCAATTATTTACTTCTCCTTCTTCTCTTTCAACAATCTCTAAATGCAAGCCGTGAGGATCGTCAAATTCTAAATACTGTTCTCCAAAGCGCTCCATTTTTGTATACGGAATATTGAACTTTTCCAATCTCTTTTCCCAAAACTCCATTGCACCTTTCGGAACAAGGTAAGTAGTTACCCCTACTTGACCATCTCCAATGATTCCCTGACGAGCACCTGCCCACGGGAAAAATGTAATAATAGTCCCTGGTTTTCCTCCTTCATCACCAAAGTAAAGATGATATGTCCCTGGATCATCAAAGTTTACCGTTTGTTTTACTAAGCGTAACCCTAAAACCCCAGCATAAAAATCTACATTTTCTTGTGGGTGACCTACGATTGCTGTAATATGGTGAATCCCCATTGTTTTCTTATTCATTTTGTATACTCCTTTTTTATTTAGGTATTTAAAAACTCTTTTAATCATTAAACATGAGTTATTTCCTTATTCCTTTTTATTCGTTACATTTAATCTTGGCTACAAGGCATAGTTAAATTCATATTGTAGATAATTATCTTGAATTCAATTATCTTTAATTCGAGATAATCAGCAGTAAAAAATACCAGTTACCTCTTAATTATATTAACCATTCAGACGAGCTATAAAAAGAATAACAATATCCCCCTTTTATAGCTTGCTTAAATGTAATTTATCTCGAATTCGAGATAAATTACAAAAAAATTATAGCTTTTGAGCATAGTATCCTAGTTTTTTTAGCTGTTCAATCATTATCCTTTTTTCTTCAGGACTCAAACCGCCAAATATTTGTTGAATCGCCTCTTTGTGCTTAGGAAATATCCCTTCCATTAGTTTAATTCCTTCTAACGTAATGGCAGCATACGTAACACGGCGATCTTTAGGGCAAGGTCTTCGTACTAAAAATTGTTTTTTTTCCAACTTATTAACAACGTACGTAATACTGCTACTTGCAAGTAATATTTTGTCACCAATTTTTTGTATAGGTTGATCCCCTTTACTAAATAGTAACTCAAGAACTGCAAATTCAGTAGGATTAAGTCCATAGCTCTTTATATCTTCTTCAATACGTTTTGTGACTGATTGCCCTGCACGTGAAAAAGTAACAAATAACTTGAGAGATAAATCTTCATTATTAATCCTATCCATAACATCAATTCCTTTTTAATTATCTCGAATTAGAGATAATATTATAACACTCAATGTTGGTTGTCAACCTTTTTTGATTTTTTCATAAAAATATTCATTTTCACCTGAATTGATAAAATACTGCATTAAAATATCACATTATTTTTCTTCTATTGTACGAATAATTTCATTATAATCACGTCCTAATCGATCAATAGCTACGACCATTAAAAAATCATATTTGCACCAGAACCTAAAAGATTAATTAAAAAAGAAGCGATTTGTTCCTATCGCTTCTTTTTCTCAACTCAATATTTTATCAAAATAATAACAAAAAACTTATTATTTTCTTTTGATTTTTCCCTCAACACAAAAATCCTACATCACCCGCTTAAACATCTTCTCCAGTTCATACGTCGAATGGTGCACAAGTATAGGTCTACCGTGCGGACATGTATATGGATTTGTTGTTGTTCGCAATTCTTCTAGCAATGCAAAGATTTGATCGTTCGTTAAATATTGATTTGCTTTAATTGATGCCTTACAGCTCATCATAATAGCGGCTTCTTCGCGCAATTTTTTGATATCGACTTTTTTCAATTTCAATACTTGCTGCATCATTTCATCAATGATTTCCATCTCTTGCCCTTTTGGAAACCATGTTGGATGTGAGCGTACAATGAACGATTGATGACCGAATTGTTCTAGGAATAATCCTACTTTTTTCAGTTCTTCTAGTTGTTCCTCTACTCGTAAAAATTCATTGAGTGATAGGTCAATTCTATATGGAACGAGTAATTCTTGTACCTCTTGTGCAACTTGTCCTACTTTATCACGGAAATATTCATAATTGATACGCTCCTGAGCGGCATGTTGATCAATCATATATAACCCTTTATCATTTTGAGCAAAAATGTATGTTCCGTGCATTTGTCCAATTGGATACAGCGGCGGTAAATCGTTTCCGTTCATTTCGATTTCTTGCATTTCTTCCAGCTCTTCTAACTCAAAGTCTTCCTTATTCTCTTCCCACTCATTCTCTTGTGGAAGTGGTTCTTCTACAATCGGCTTGGACGGTTGCCAATTATTTTCTTCTTTTACAAGAGATTGTGGCGACTGCCATTCTTGTTTTGGTGGATTCCAAAGCAGTGGCTGTGATCTCGGCTTTTCTTCTGGCTCATCCATTCCACTTGGCAAAACGATATTTGGCATCGACGGTTCTTTCGGTTTTGTATGCTCAAACTGAAACTGCTCTTGGACACTTTCATCTTTTTCTTTTTTCTTTGTCGTAACACCGGCATCAGGAATGAGTTGAATCTTTTTAAAAGCATCTTGCAATGTTTTTTCAATAAGTTGCAATAGTTCCTGTTCTTTACTAAAGCGAACCTCTAGTTTTGCCGGATGAACGTTCACATCAACTAACATTGGATCCATTTCAATTGATAAAAAGCCAATTGGATAGCGTCCAACCGGTAGCAATGTGTGATAGCCTTGCTGTACAGCTTTCATTAAGACATAGTTTCGAACGTAACGACCATTTACAATCGTTGACATATAGTTACGAGATGCACGCGTTACTTCTGGTAACGTCACATAACCACGAATAGTAAAGTCTAGCGATTCTGCTTCAATTGGAATTAGTTTTTTCGCAACTTGAATGCTGTAAATTGCAGCAAGAACTTGTCTTACATCACCATTTCCTGATGTATGAAGCAATTTTTTCTCATTGTGAAACAAACGCAATGAGACTTCTGGATGTGACAATGCAATGCGATATACAATATCCGTAATGTTTCCAAGCTCTGTATGAATTGTTTTCATGTATTTTAAGCGTGCTGGTGTGTTAAAAAACAAGTTTTGAACCGTTATATCTGTTCCTTTACGGCTCGCTGTTTTTTCTTGTTTCAAAATCTCGCCACCTTTAATAACAAGGTGTGTTCCTGGTGCATCCCCTGTACTCGTGATTAACTCTAATTCACTAACAGATGCAATACTCGGCAATGCCTCACCGCGAAAACCAAGCGTCCGAATACGAAACAAATCATTTTCATCTTTAATTTTACTTGTTGCATGTCGTTCAAAGGCAACGATACAATCTTCTTCAGCAATGCCATCTCCATTATCGATGATGCGAATTTTCGATAATCCAGCTTCTTCTAAGTGGATTTCAATAGATGTACTATTCGCATCGATGGAATTTTCGACAAGTTCTTTTACAACCGAAGCAGGTCGTTCTACTACTTCCCCTGCCGCAATTAAGTTAGAAAGTTGATCATCGAGTTTGCGAATTTTCCCCATCTACTTACTCATCCTTTCTTCAACTTTTTCTGTAAACGGTACAGTTCATTTAACGCTTCTAACGGTGTCATATCAAGTAAGTCAATTTTTTTAATTTGTGCTAATACCGCTGTTTCTTTTGAATCAAGTACAGGTTTGTCTTCTTTTTTCACTTGTTGTTCCGCTGCAAAGAAGGATAGCTGTGATTCTTCTTCCACTTCTTCCTGCGGCAATGCCTCTAGTTCTTCTTTCACGACTACAGGTTCTTGTACGATTTCTTCTGGAACTTTAACTTCCGTTCGTTTCGGAATCATAATCTCCTCTTGTCCTTCAAGCTGTGCTAATACTTCTTTAGCACGAGCGATTAAGCTATCTGGCAGCTCTGCAAGTTGAGCAACGTGAATACCGTAGCTCTTATCTGCTGCTCCTTCTTGAATTTTATGCAAGAAGACAACTTTGCCGTTTTCCTCAATTGCTGAAACATGTACATTTTTAAGCTGATCTAAACTTTCTTCTAACACTGTTAATTCATGATAATGTGTTGAAAATAACGTTTTCGCACCAATTTGATCATGAATATGCTCAATGATTGCTTGCGCTAATGCCATACCGTCATACGTAGATGTACCACGGCCAATTTCATCAAATAAAATTAAGCTTCTTTCCGACGCATTCGCAATCGCGTTTTTTGCTTCTAACATTTCGACCATAAACGTACTTTGGCCTGAAATTAAATCATCAGCTGCCCCAATTCTCGTAAAAATTTGGTCAAACACAGGAAGTACAGCTTCTGCTGCCGGTACAAAGCAACCGATTTGCGACATAACAGTAATCAATGCTAATTGACGCATATACGTACTTTTACCGGACATATTTGGACCAGTAATTAAAAAGACATCCATATTTTCAGGCATTATACAGTCATTTGGAACATATAACTTGCCGTTTAATACTTTTTCCACAACTGGATGACGGCCATCTTTAATAAAGATTTCTCGTTTACTTGTTAATATCGGTTTTACAAATTGCTCTTCTTCACTTACAGTTGCAAAGCTTTGAAGTACATCTAGCTCACTAATAATTTTTGCTAATTGCTGCAATTTCGGAATAAATACTTTCACTTCTTCGCGAAGAGCCGTGAATAAATCATATTCTAACTGAACGATTTTTTCTTCTGCTTCTAAAATCAACGTTTCTTTTTCTTTTAACTCATCGGTAATAAACCGCTCTGCATTCGCAAGTGTTTGTTTCCGTTCATAACGTCCTTCTGGAAGTGCAGCAAGGTTTGCTCTCGTAACCTCAATATAGTAACCAAAAATACGGTTGTAACCAATCTTTAATGATTTAATTCCTGTTATGTCACGCTCACGTTTTTCAAGCTCTGCAATCCACGTTTTTCCGTTTTTACTTACATAGCGATATTGGTCTAATTTCTCGCTATAACCGTCTTTTATAATGTCACCATCTTTTATAGAAAGCGGTGGATTTTCTTGAATACTTTTCTCTAATAACACTGTTAAACTTTCACATGGATCGGCACCTTGAATTAAGTTTGCAGCATAAGAATTATCTAAAAGACTAACTGCCTCTAAAATAGCCGGAACTTGCAATAAGGAACGCTTTAATTGCAGTAAATCACGCGCATTGACACTACCATATGCAACTTTTCCTGCTAAACGTTCTAAATCATACACTTCTTTTAGCTTTTCTTTCAAATCTTCACGTAAGAAGTAGTCATTCACAAATGTTTCAACCATTTCTAAACGTTCTTCAATTTTTTCTTTTTGGATGAGTGGACGTTCCATCCACTGTTTTAGCATGCGTCCCCCCATCGCTGTTTTCGTCTTATCTAACAACCATAATAAGGAACCTGCTTTTTCTTTTGTTCGAATGGTTTCCGTTAACTCTAAGTTGCGTTTAGAGTGGACATCAATCTTCATAAATTGATTTGTATAATAAATTTCAACCGGTTGCAGGTGATCTAGTGAACGTTTTTGTGTTCGTAAAACATAACTAAATAAACGTCCAACTGCTGCAATTAATTTTGTTTGCGTTACATTTTGAACGAGGTGCATAAGACTCTCTGGAACTTTCGTTTCTTCCTCATATGAAACTGTCATTTTCAATGTTGCTAACATCTTGTCCAACTCTTCCTTAGAGAACGTGGAAGATACGACAATTTCTTTCGCACCTGTTGCGTATACTTCTAGTAATACATCTTCAAGTGTTCCGGTTAACAATGTTACTGTATTTTGACCTGTCGTTAAGTCATTACAAGCCAATGCATAAGAACCATCTTCAAAATGTGCTAGTGCTGCAAGAAAATTATTTTCCTTTTCATCTATTGTACGACCTTCCATCATCGTTCCTGGTGTAATTAACTGAACAACTTCGCGGCGCACAACACCTTTTGCTGTTTTTGGGTCTTCAACTTGTTCACAAATTGCTACTTTATATCCTTTTTCAATCAGTTGTTCAATGTAGTTTTTCGCAGCGTGATACGGTACACCGCACATCGGAATCCGTTCGCTCCCGCCCCCATCGCGACTCGTTAATGTAATTTCAAGTTCATGTGCTGCTTTTACAGCATCCTCAAAGAACATTTCATAAAAATCGCCTAATCGAAAAAATAAAAAGGCATCTTGATAATCTGCCTTGATCTTTAAATATTGCTGCATCATCGGCGTGTACTGTGCCATTTTGATCCTCCATACGTCTTTCTTTTTCACTTTAAAAATATATTATAACACAATTATACACGAATGATTTTGAACCATCATCTGAAACACATACAAAAAGCTAGGAAGAGGTTCTCCCTAGCTTCAACTTATTCCTCTTCCGCTTCTACGATAAAGTTCGGATCAAGTTCTTCAAACTCTTCATCATTCACTTCAATTTCAACTTCAACGTCAGCTTCAACTTCAAATTGATCATCATCTTCTTGACAGCCCTCTGGATTCACACTCACACAAATTTTTGTTTCGCCCACGACTTCGGTTACAAATTCCCGTTCCACAGTGACAGCCATTTTATTTCCATTTGGTGAAATAACAGCTTCTAAACAATTTGGATGTTGTATGACACGTGCAATAATTTCTTGATCTTCCCCAGAAAAATTCTTATCACGATAGCCGATATTCACATCATCTGTGTAATGCACGCGTTCTGTCACAACTTCTGTTTTCGTATTTTCTTCATACGAATACCATGTGTTAATATCGTAGAATCCTTCGATTTCTACATACTTCCCATTTTTCCTTGCTTCATATGCATGGTTAATAACCCAGCACCCCAAGATACTTGTCGGTGGATGATTCGGTGCAACAGTGTGAGTTTCTTTCATATACTTACGGCCTTTGCCCACAACAGCTTTCGTAATAATCTCTCTAAATTCAGGCATACGAACCCCTCCTCAATGAATGTTCAATTCATTATATGCGGGACAAATGCGGAATGTGTTATTCTTTTTTTAAAATGACCTGTCCTGTTCATTATGTAACATGAAACTTCTATTTTCCAGAAGAATACAATACATTATTACCTGTTAAAAAGAAACAAAAAGAGATGTCGAACTCGACATCTCTTTTAACAGCCACACGTACCTTTTTTATTCGCTACTTCAGCACCTGTTTCTCCTTTTAACACATCTCCACCAGTTGAAATTAAAATTTCATCTGTGACTGTGTTTGAAATTGTACTTGCAACAAGCTGCAATAAATCATTTACATATGTTTGAGAAGATTTGAACTGCTGTACAACTGGAATTTCATCCAATTTATCTTGCAACGCATCAATTTCTGATTCTACTTTTTTTAGCGCTTCCCATTTCCCATAATGTTGTAGATTCACTGCTTGTTTTTGCAAAGCTTTAATTTCATCAATCGTACGTTTTACACTCTCATTTTTATGAATTTGTGCTTCTGCACGTTTAAAGAAATCAACTTCTTCTGTTTCAGAAATCATTTTTGCTAATTCTTTCGCTTGCTCTACAATTTCATCTTTTGTAAAGATTTTCATCTATTATTTCACCTCGATCGGCTCCTCAACCAATTCCCCGTTTAGAGACCAAGTTTTTGCTTTTGTTATTTTCACTTTTACAAGCTGACCGATTACAGATTTTGGAGCTACGAAGTTTACAAGCTTATTGACACGTGTATAACCTGCAAGTACTTCAGGATTATTTTTACTTTCTCCATCAACAAGCACTTCAACAATTTGTCCTTCATACGTTTTATTCTTCTTCGCAGAAAATTCATTTACTAACGCATTTAAACGTTGCAAGCGTTCCTTTTTCACTTCCATCGGTACATTATCTACCATTTTTGCAGCTGGTGTACCTTCACGTGGTGAATAAATAAATGTATATGCGCTATCGAAACCTACTTCGCGATATAACGACATCGTTTCTTCAAATTGTTCATCTGTTTCATTTGGGAAACCGACAATAATATCAGTCGTTAATACTACATTTGGAATCGCTTCTTTCATTTTACGTACAAGTTCTAAATAATGCTCACGTGAGTATTTACGTGCCATAATTTTCAACATATCCGTACTTCCAGATTGCACTGGTAAGTGAATGTGTTCAACTAAATTGCCGCCTTTTCCAAGTACTTCAATTAAATGATCATCAAAGTCACGCGGATGGCTTGTTGTAAAACGAATACGTGCTACGTCAATCTTACGAAGTTCATCCATAAGATCTCCTAAACCATATTCCATATCTTCAAAGTCTTTTCCGTATGCGTTTACGTTTTGACCTAGTAGCGTAATTTCTTTATAACCATTTGCCGCTAAATGACGTACTTCTTTAATAATATCTTCAGGACGGCGGCTTCGCTCTTTACCACGAGTATACGGTACAATACAGTACGTGCAGAATTTATCACATCCGTACATAATGTTTACCCACGCTTTAATATCCCCGCGGCGTACTTTTGGAAGATTCTCAATGACATCTCCTTCTTTTGACCATACCTCAACAACTGTCGCTTTCGAGAACATAGCATCTTTTAAAATGTATGGTAAACGGTGAATGTTATGTGTACCAAATACCATATCTACATGCTGATGTTTTTGCATAATTTTGTTTACGACAGATTCCTCTTGTGACATACAACCACATACACCGACTAAAAGATCAGGATTTCTTTGTTTTAAAGATTTTAAATGACCAAGTTCCCCGAATACTTTATTTTCAGCATTTTCACGAATAGCACATGTATTTAATAGAATCACATCTGCATCTTCTGTAGAGAATGTTGGTTCATATCCAAGAGCTGTAAAGATACCAGCCATTACTTCTGTGTCATGTTCATTCATTTGACATCCATAAGTACGGATATAAAACTTTCTTCCTGCACCAAAATTGCGAAACTCTTCTGGTAAGCCAAAATCACGTTCAATTTTAACTTCTTCTTTTCCGCGTTTTTTCGCATCCTTTAAAGAAGGTGGCTGATATACACTTTCAAAATATTTACTATAATCTTTTTCTGCTTTTTTAGTAGTTGAAGTTGCTTGTTGCCCTGCTAATCGTTGCTCTTCGTTCATGAATAATCTCCTTTCAACCTTACATATACACAGTTTTGATTTTTAGTTATTGTTTATTTTGTCCTTATAAAAAAGCTTATCGCTTCATTCCTATACACATTATTATAGTATAAAGCGTTCAGTCAAATTAAACAATAGAGAGGCCTTGCATTCATGAACGATTTTACTTGATACTAAAAGGAAGGGAAGAGCTCATATTTAATGTAACTCTTATTTATTATTTTATCATTCTGAATTTTCTTAGTAAAGAAAGTACATCCCATCACAAAAATACTTTATCATAAATTTGCATTAGAAAAGGCTATCGAAATTTCGATAGCCTTTCATATATTACATAAATTCTGCTACAAGTTCATCAAACATTTTTTGGTCCATTTGCAAATCAGCATGAACTAATGGTTTTTCACTATATCCTTTTACAAGCTCTTGGTAAGAAGGCTGCTCTGTATTTTGATAAATTAAACCTGTTACTAAACCTTTGTTTTCCATTAATGTTTGCATAGCAACCATACGATTAGATGGATCATATCCTTCTACTTCGCTAAGTTTTGCTAAATTCTCTTTGAACCAATCATACGTATTTACCTTGTTGTATGTTACACATGGGCTAAATACGTTAATAAGTGAGAACCCTTTATGTTGAATACCAGCTTCAATTAGCTGTGTTAATTCTTTTAAATCACTAGAGAAACTTTGTGCTACAAACGTTGCTCCAGCAGTTAATGCCATTTCCATTACAGATAGCGCTGGCTCAATCGATCCTTGCGGCGTACTTTTCGTTTTAAAGCCCGCTTCACTACGTGGTGAAGTTTGACCTTTCGTTAAACCGTAAATTTGGTTATCCATAACAATGTACGTAATATCAATATTACGACGAATAGAATGAATTGTATGTCCCATACCGATTGCAAAACCGTCACCGTCACCACCAGATGCGATAACTGTTAAATCACGATTTGCCATTTTTACACCTTGTGCAATTGGAAGGGCACGTCCATGAATACTATGAACACCGTAAGAGTTAATATAACCAGAGATACGACCAGAGCAACCGATGCCAGAAATAACCGCTAATTCATCAGGATTTAAACCTACATTTGCAGCAGCACGCTGAATTGCTGCTTGTACTGAGAAGTCACCGCAACCTGGACACCAGTTTGGTTTTACACTATTCCGAAAGTCCTTAAATGTTGCCATTTAAAACAACCCCTTTTTTGCATTCGTTGTAAATTTCTTTTGGCAAGAATGGGTTTCCGTCATATTTCAGTAGACTAGAAATTTTTTCACCATAGCCAAGATTCATCTTCATAATATTAGCAAGCTGTCCAGTTGCATTGTTTTCTACAACGACAACACGTTTTGCATCTTTCACAAGCGGCAGCATTTCAGCCGTTGGGAACGGATGAATTAAGCGAACATGAGCATGATTTACTTTTAATCCTTCTTGCTCTAAACGTTCCATCGCTTCTTCAATTGCACCACGAGTTGAGTTAAAGCCTACTAATAATACATCAGCGTCATCATATTTTGCATTTTTGTATACAGGGGTATTAAACTTGATATTCTCCATTTTACGGAAACGTTTGTCCATTTGTGCTTTGCGGTTAAGTGCTGACTCAGATGGTTTACCTGTTTCATCGTGCTCTACGCCTGTTACATGGTGAATACCATTTTTCATACCAGGTACAACACGTTGTGAAATCCCATCTTCTGTTACTTCATAACGTTTGAAGTATGCTTTATTTTCACGCTCTGGTAACTCTGCCTGTAAATCAAGTTTACCGCGGCGAATTTCAACTTTTTCTAATTGAAGCGGTTCTACTGTTTGTTTACCTAAAGAAAGTTGTAAATCTGTTAAAAAGATTACAGGGACTTGATATTCTTCCGCTAAGTTAAATGCTTCTACAATATCATAGAATGCCTCTTCAGCAGTACTTGGTGCCATAACGATTTTCGGAATCTCACCATGCGTTCCGTAAATCATTGCCATTAAATCAGATTGTTCTTGTTTTGTTGGTAACCCTGTACTTGGTCCACCACGCTGTGTATCAACAATTACAAGAGGTGTTTCTGTAATCCCAGCTAATCCAATTGCTTCCATCATGAGAGATAAACCAGGACCTGCTGAAGCTGTTAATGTACGTACACCAGCATAGTTTGCACCAATTGCCATCGTACAAGCAGCGATTTCATCCTCAGTTTGAATAACAGTTCCTCCTACTTTTGGAAGCTTCTTAATTAAATATTCCATAATTTCAGAAGCAGGTGTAATTGGATAAGCAGACATAAAACGAGCACCGCCAGCTACTGCACCAAATGCGATTGCATCATTCCCAATCATAAACATACGTTTTTTTCCATCTGCTTTTTCAAGCTGCATCATATTTACTTTTTCACCGAGCAATTCTTTCATATATTGAGAGCCACGTTGAATTGCTTCCATGTTCTTCTGAACAACTTGCTCTCCTTTACGACCGAAAATTTCATCTACAACTTCTAAATACACTTTTTCATCTAGCCCTAATACCGCACTAGATGCTCCAACCGCAACCATGTTTTTCATTAAAGATGTACCTAGCTCAGAAGCGATATCCGTAAATGGAATTGCATATAAAATTACATCCCTTCCTTCAGGAATGCTAGGATTAAATTTTGCATCTGCAACAACAATTCCACCAGGACGTAGTTCATGGAAATTAAAATCAATAGTTTCTTGATCAAATGCAATTAAAATATCTAAATCATCTGATATCGCACGTACCTCTGTTGTACTTACGCGAATTTTATTGTTTGTGTGACCACCTTTAATTCGTGATGAAAAATGGCGATAACCATATAAATAATAACCTAGTCGATTTAATGCAATACAGAAGATTTCTCCTGTACTTTCAATTCCTTCACCTTGTTGGCCTCCAACTTTCCATGAAAGTTGACTAATCATTTCCTACACCCCTTTAACTGCATACATTGTAGTGTATTTTTTTACAGTACTAGTTTAGCACTTTTTAAGACAAGAAACTACAATGGACACAAATTATACCTCTTCTGATTTTAGTAAATGCTTTATATAATATTAATTCGTTTACAATTCTAGCTCTACCACAGTAAAAATGCAAGAATTTGATACAATTTTATTGTATGTTTTTTAAATTTTCTAATATTTATTCTTTCCTTCTATAATCTTTTGTATAATAAAAACTTAGAATGAAATATGATGTATAAAATTACGATATATGAAATTGTTCACTTGCTCTTCTTTATATCGTTTTAATAGTTCATTTATGACATATTCATAATGTTCATACCGTTCTACATGTACCACTGTTTCTGTTATTCCATCAAAATCTGATCCAAATCCAACATTTTTTTCTCCACCAAGCATACATACATGCTCAACATGGCGTAATATATCATCCACACAAACAGACTTGTTTGCAGCTAAAAACATCGGTACAAATGTTATCCCAATCATTCCATCTTTTTGGATCAATGCTTTTATTTGTTCATTCGTTAAATTTCTTGGATGCTGACATAACTCGTAGCTATTCGAATGAGAAGCAATGGGATGATTTGCAAGTTCCATCACGTCCCAAAACCCTTTCTCTGACAGATGAGAAACATCTGTCCATATCTTGTAACGATTTAAATCTTCCACTACTTTTTCTCCAAACAGTGTTAGACCACCACCTCGAGACTCTAACGCTCCATCAGCAACTAAATTCGCATAATTCCAAGTAAGTCCAACAGAACGAACACCAAGATAGTACAACGTTTGTAGCTTCGTTAATTCTTTTCCAATTGCATCGCATCCTTCTAAAGTTAAAAGCGCTCCTATATCATCTGTACCTAATTGCTGAATATCTTCTTTTGTCCGGATCCATTTTATATTCGGCAGTGTCAAAATTTGTTCGTGAAATATATTTACCATCTCTAATGCAACTGCAAATCGCTGTCCATATGGCACTTCTTCCGGCACATAAATGGCAAAACACTGAACACTGCCGGCCTTTGGCTTTAACTGATTGTACGTAATATGTAAAGAAGATTCATTTTGAAAGTTTTTTTTCCCTTTCCCCATCCATAACTGCCATAATACATCACAATGCGCATCAAAAATTTTCAAGATTCGTCATCCTCCCTTCTTAAAGTAGAATTATTTTCCATTATATTTTTACAGTTGGAAGTAAATTTCTTCTCGTAAAAAATAATAAAGTGAAACTTCCATCAGTGAAGGAGCTTACTCCGCCCATTAATATAGGATAAAAATGACCTGTTTGCAAATGCAAACAGGTCATCCAATTTAACGAGGCTCTACAATTAATTTAATCGCTGTGCGTTCTTCACCATCAATCATAATATCTGTGAAAGCTGGGATACAGATCAAGTCCACACCACTCGGCGCTACAAATCCTCTCGCAATTGCTACTGCCTTCACGGCTTGATTCAATGCACCTGCGCCGATTGCTTGCATTTCTGCTGAGCCACGCTCACGAATAACTCCAGCAAGTGCACCAGCTACAGAGTTAGGTACCGAAGTTGCTTTAACTTTTAATATTTCCATTGCACGTTTCCTCCTCGTTTCTTTAAGAAAGTATTAGCGATTGAATTCACTTTTAACTTATATTCACGAGCAATGGTTCATATTCCTGCTAAAACCCTGTGATTTTTCTAAAAAATTAAAATATATTTTCTTTTCTAACTTTTCTTGTTTTTTATTCAAAAAATGGCTGATCATCATTAATTAAAATGCGATCAATTTTCTTAGCTTTTCCTGTATTTGGATCCACGTCAATTAACACGGCACTTAACTGTGTTCTTCCGTTCGTCACTTCAAATCGTACTGGAAGGTTTGTTAAAAACTTCTTCAGCACAGCTTCACGGTCCATCCCTAAAATCCCATCATATGGACCTGTCATGCCAACATCTGTAATATAAGCTGTTCCCTCTGGCAAGATACGATTATCAGCAGTCGGAACATGTGTATGCGTTCCAACAACTGCTGTAGCGCGTCCATCTACATACCAGCCAAGCGCTTGTTTTTCACTCGTTGTTTCAGCATGAAAATCAACAAAAATAATGTTTGTACGCTTTTTCGCAATCTTAATCAATTCATCCACTTTACGGAATGGACAATCGATTGGCGGAAGGAATGTGCGGCCTTGTAAATTAATCACTGCAACTTCTATACCATTACAGTTTACAAAAATAAGCCCTTTTCCTGGTGTTCCTTCTGGGAAATTTGCTGGCCTTGCAAGATACTTTGCATCATCGATAAATTCAAAAATTTCGCGGTTATCCCATGCATGGTTTCCAAGTGTAACTGCCTGTGCACCGCACTCTAAAAAGTTACGATAAATTTTCTCTGTAATTCCACGTCCACCTGCAGCATTTTCTCCGTTAATAATCGTAACTGTAGGTGTATATTTTTTCTTTAATGCAGGCACGTAATCTTGAATCATTTTTCTTCCTGGTGAGCCTACTACATCCCCAACAAATAAAATTCTCATATTTCTTACCCTTTCTATCTATACATTCTTCGTAGTTTATATTCCTAAGCTGTAAACTCAATTTATAAAAAATACAGATGTACTCTCATTATCTTATTTCATAAATTGTTTCCGATTCTACAGGCTTTTCTATATTATGTCCATTCCCGGCACAAAAAAATAAAGTGGTGTAACACCACCACTTTATTTTGCGTATTCAACTGCACGTGTTTCACGAATAACAGTAACTTTAATATGCCCTGGATAATCTAGTTCATTTTCAATACGTTTTCGAATATCACGCGCTAAACGATGAGCCTCTAAATCATCAATTGTATCTGGTTTCACTAGGATACGAACCTCACGTCCAGCTTGAATTGCATAGGATTTCTCAACACCTTCATAAGACTCAGAAATCTCTTCAAGCTTTTCAAGACGACGAATATAATTTTCAAGCGTCTCACTTCGTGCCCCAGGTCTTGCTGCTGACAGTGCATCCGCCGCTGCCACAAGAACTGCGATGATAGAAGTCGGTTCTGTATCACCATGATGAGATGCAATACTATTGATAACAACAGGATGCTCTTTATATTTTGTCGCAAGCTCAACACCAATTTCAACGTGGCTGCCTTCAACCTCATGGTCGATTGCTTTTCCGATGTCATGTAATAAGCCAGCACGACGAGCAAGTTTTTCGTCTTCACCTAGTTCAGCCGCCATTAGTCCAGCTAAATAAGCAACTTCCATAGAGTGCTTTAAGACATTTTGACCGTAGCTTGTTCTAAATTTCAAACGACCTAAAATCTTAATTAAATCTGGATGTAACCCGTGTACTCCTACTTCAAAAGTCGTTTGTTCTCCAACTTCACGAATATACTCATCCACTTCACGTCTTGATTTTTCAACCATTTCTTCAATACGTGCCGGGTGAATACGTCCATCTTGTACAAGTTTATCAAGAGCAATACGAGCAGTTTCACGACGAATTGGGTCAAAGCCTGATAAGATTACCGCTTCTGGTGTATCATCGATGATTAAATCAATACCTGTTAACGTTTCTAGCGTACGAATATTACGACCTTCACGTCCGATAATACGTCCCTTCATCTCGTCATTTGGAAGATTTACAACTGAAACCGTAGTTTCAGCAACGTGATCAGCAGCACATCTTTGCATAGCTAAAGATAAAATCTCTTTCGCTTTCTTATCTGCTTCTTCTTTTGCACGTACTTCAGTTTCTTTTACCATAACAGCGATTTCATGCGAAATTTCATTTTCAACTTTTTCTAGGATAATGGCTCTTGCTTGATCACGTGTTAGGCTAGAAATACGCTCTAATTCATCTTGCTGTTTTTGTACTAACTCTCCCACTTTGCTTTCCAAATCTTCAATCTGCTGTTGTCTTACTACAAGAGATTCCTCTTTCTTCTCTAACAATTGTTGACTTTTCTCAAGCGATTCGTCTTTTCGATCAAGGTTCTCTTCTTTTTGCATTAAACGATTTTCTTGTTTTTGTAACTCGCTTCTTCGATCACGAATTTCTAATTCCGCTTCTGTACGAAGTGTATGAATTTCATCCTTTGCTTCTAACAGCGCTTCTTTTTTCAGTGCTTCTGCTTGACGATTTGCATCTTCTACAATACGCTTCGCTTCATTGGCCGCACCGTTAATCTTCGCTTCTGCAATGGACTTTCGAACAAAAAATCCAACAACTGCACTGACGATGGCCAGCAAAATGGAGATGAGTATCCAAACTACATTACTCATAATTTCACCTCCTCTTGCTATGAATGAAAAAAGACTGCATGGATGTACATTGTTTGCACTTGCAACGTACAGCAATGACTGTCGTCCCGCCTTTTCAAGGGACTTTCTTCATTTCACAATTAAAATAGACATATGCTTATTTCGGAAAGTATAATTCCTATCCGAATGTTACTTCTCTTCTTGAGAAGAGTGTATCGTATATATTACAAGAAAAAATATACATTATTATTGTATCTAGCGCTATTTTCATTGTCAAGCGTTGTCTACTTTTACTTTCTTTACCTCTGTTAAAAAATAAAAGACACGAAACCGTGTCTTTTAACCATCAAGAAGATTCATATCTTCTCCGCTTCCAGATGCTGCTTCTTCACCAATGCCATGATGCTCACGAATAAAGAATGCAATTTCATCTGTAACTTCTGGATTTTCTTTTAAAAATTGCTTCGCATTTTCACGCCCTTGTCCTAAGCGCTCTTCATTATAAGAGTACCAAGCTCCGCTCTTTTGAACGATATCAAGTTCAGAAGCCATATCTAAAATTTCGCCTTCTCTTGAAATCCCTTCTCCGTACATAATATCAACTTCTGCTACGCGGAAAGGAGGTGCTACTTTATTTTTTACTACTTTAATTTTTGTTTTATTACCGACAATGTCATTACCTTGCTTTAACTGCTCAGCACGACGCACTTCAAGACGTACTGTTGAATAGAATTTCAACGCACGACCACCTGGAGTTGTTTCTGGATTTCCAAACATAACTCCAACTTTTTCACGAATTTGGTTAATAAAGATTGCAATTGTTTTTGACTTGTTAATCGCACCAGATAATTTACGAAGAGCTTGTGACATTAAACGTGCTTGTAAACCGACGTGAGAGTCACCCATTTCTCCCTCAATCTCCGCTTTTGGAACAAGTGCTGCTACAGAGTCAATAACAATAATATCAATTGCACCGCTTCGTACTAATGCCTCTGCAATTTCTAATCCTTGTTCTCCCGTGTCTGGCTGAGATAATAATAATTCATCAATATTAACACCTAGTTTTTGTGCATATACAGGATCCATTGCATGTTCTGCATCAATAAACGCCGCTTGTCCGCCTTGGCGTTGTACCTCTGCAATCGCATGTAAGGAAACTGTCGTTTTACCTGAACTTTCAGGTCCATAAATTTCAATAATACGGCCACGTGGATAACCACCCACTCCAAGGGCAACATCAAGTGCTAACGAACCACTTGGTACAGTAGAAATCTTTCGTTCCGCTTGCTCTCCTAGTTTCATAATAGAGCCTTTACCGAATTGTTTTTCTATTTGTTTTAACGCCATATCTAATGCCGCTTGACGATCACTCATTCAAAAATTCCTCCTTAACTTAAATGCTAATCTTATTATAATATCTTCTTTCCATTATGCCAACAAAAATCGAACGTTTATTCGATTTTTTTATTTTCCAGTAGACGAAAACCTTTATTCCACCATATAAAATAATAGAAGCTAGAAGAGATTTATATCTCTTCTAGCTTCTTATACAGATGGTAAAATCCATATTTGACAGTTCGTTCACGAATTTGCTGGCGACTTCCACTTAATGTAAGCGGAATAACAATCGTCGGCTGTTCATCCATTGCTAATCCAATAAATACTGTCCCAGGCTCTTTTCCTTCAGACGCCTCTGGCCCTGCTACTCCAGTAAAGCTAATTCCGATATTGGCTTGCATAATCTTTTTCACATTTTCCGCAAGATGACGAGCACATGCTTCACTAACAGCTCCATCTGTTTGTAAAATCTCTTCTGGGACATGTAAAATACGCTGCTTTACGTCATTGCTGTAACAAATTATGCCTCCTGTAAACACAGAAGACGCACCAGCAACTTCAGTAATACGCTCACCAAATAATCCGCCTGTTAAACTTTCAGCGCATGCAACCGTCAAACCTTTTTGTTTTAACAACGTAATTGCTTTTTTATGAAGAAGATCTTGATTATATCCATAAAAAAATTGTCCTACCCTTTGTAAAATCAATTTTTCTATATCATTTATTAGCGTTTCAGCCTCTTTTGCATCATGGTGCTTTGCAGTTAGACGAAGCGTTACTTCTCCTTCAGAAGCAAGTGGAGCAATCGTTGGGTTCGATTGCTCATCTATTAAGTCTTGAATCGTTGCCTCTAATTGTGATTCCCCAATTCCAAAGAATCGAAGAGTACGAGAATATAGATTCTCACCAGATGTAAAAGGAAGTAGCCAAGTTTCTACATAACTTGTATACATTGGATTCATTTCTTTAGGTGGTCCTGGAAGTAAAATATACACCTTGTTATCTTTGCATAATCCCATCCCTGGAGCCATACCATGATCATTGGCAAACACGGTTGAACCCTTTAAAACAAGAGCTTGTTTTTTATTATTTTCCGTAAACTCTCTTCCTGTTCGTTTATAATAGTCAGCAATTGAAGCGAGCGCTACTTCATCATATACAAGCTCTTCCTGCAGAGAAGAAGCAATTGTTTCTTTCGTTAAATCGTCTTTTGTTGGTCCTAATCCACCTGTAAATATCAATATATCTGCACGTTTTTGAGCAATTTCAATTGCTTGACGCAAGCGATTATTGTTATCTCCTACAACAGTGTGATAGTATACATCAATTCCGATAGCTGCCAGCTTTTCTGATAAAAATTTGGCATTCGTATTCGCAATTTGTCCAAGCAATAACTCTGTACCAACCGCGATAATCTCTGCATTCATCTGCTATTCCCCCATAAGCCGTTATTTCGAATTGACAAAAACCTCTCTATTTTTCCAGAAATAATCCCATCCTGAAATAATCGTAAAAATAAGCGCAATCCATATTGAAATTTCTGCAATTGGAATATGAATTAAATTGAATGGAACATCATGCAACAAGTACGCAGAAATTGCAATAACTTGCATCCACATTTTAATTTTCCCAGGCATTTTTGCAGCCGACACTTCCCCAGTGCCAGCTAATACGAGACGCAAGCCTGTAACGGCAAATTCTCTACTAATAATAACAACTGCTATCCAAGTTGATACAAAATGTAAATCTACAAGCGTAATTAATGCTGCAGATACCAATAATTTATCCGCCAAAGGATCTAAAAATTTTCCTAGGTTCGTTACAAGATTATGTTTTCTTGCTAAATGCCCATCAATCCAATCTGTAGCAGAAGCAATAATAAAAACGATAGCTCCAGCTAAGTGCTGAATTGGCAATTCTACATTTCCAATTGTGTATGCACCCCAATCAAATGGAACGAGCATAATAATTAAAAATATAGGAATTAAACAAATTCTTGATACAGTAATTTTATTTGGTAAATTCACAGCTATTCCTCCATCATGTCAAAAACGGTTTGTGCATTGAAAAAAGTCATCGGAACGATGACTATTATTGCGCAGGTTGTTCTCCTAAGTTTTTAATCACCCAAATTTGATGATACGTGTCTTCTGGCTTAATTGGGTAAGCAACAACTTGCCCATTAATTTTAATGTCAACATTTGGAGCACTACCAATGTTTAACCGCACAACATTTTTTGACCATAAATCCTGTTGTTGAGTTTGCCCTTCTGTTAAAGTACCCTTATAGAGTACATTATTATTTTCATCTTTAATATCTACATAACTTGTACCTTTTGCAGTAACTTCTAATTTGAATGCTTTGTTATTGCGAAGTTCCAATGTAGATACGTTATCTTTTGTCTCAACAAATTTAACCTCTTCTTGACCCGTAGCTGGTTGTTGTTGCTTCGGCTGTTGCTGCGTTTGTTGAGTTTCCCCTTCTTTCTTTTGATCTTCTTTCTTTTGATCAAGAGGCGAATTTTTCGCTTTCTCTACTTCTGTTTGTGCACTTTGCACTTGTTTTACTTGGCCGCTGTCTTTGTTTGATACAAATCGGAAAACAAACCAAATTGCAACACCAATTGCAATGATAAGCACTGTAATTAAAATTTTAGGCATATGATCTGCAATCGGTGATGAAGTTGCTCTCTGTACAGTTTCCTGCGTTTTTTGTCCTCTTGAAATTTGCGGAACATCTTGAGAAACTGGCTGCGGTATCTCATGTTTATACTCTTCTAATACTGCCTCTCCATTAAGACCGACCGCTTCTGCATATTGCTTTATAAAGGCACGCGCGTAAAAATCCCCAGGCAATACACTGAAATTTCCTTCTTCGATACTAATCAAATAACGTTTTTGAATTTTCGTAACTTCTTGCAGCTGATCGATGGAAAAACCTTTCTGTTCTCGTGCTTCTTTCAGCTTTTGTCCTAATTCCGTCAATGCTAACACCTCAATATTTCTTTAAAAGTCAAACATGGAAAAATTATTTTGATTTCCTTGTTCAATTTCATCTACTAGGTTGTATTGAATTTCTTCATCGTAATCATTTCGTAACTCAATAATGTAATCAAAATCCTCAAGGGTATATTCTGACTGACTCACAAATATATCTGGATGCTCTACAACCTTTGTCGCTGGCAATCTCATAATTTCGCGAACAAGCTGCCAGTGTCGTTCATTTGCGCGCTTCGTTGAAACGATTCCATCTAAAATAAAGATATTATTATCATTATATTCATCTTCAATTAATTGACTACGCACCGTCTGTTTAATGAGAGTCGATGATACAAAAAGCCACCGTTTATTCGCACAAACACTTGCCGCAACAATAGACTCTGTTTTTCCAACACGCGGCATTCCGCGAATTCCAATTAATTTATGGCCTTCTTTTTTCATGAGTTCCGCCATAAAATCCACAAGCAAGCCTAGTTCATCACGAACAAAACGAAATGTTTTCTTATCATCCGCATCTCGCTGTATATACCTTCCATGTCGAACTGCTAACCGATCACGAAGCTTCGGTGAACGATATTTCGTTACGGTTATATTATCCATCGTATTTAGAATTGATTCAAGTCTAGAAATTTGTTCTTGATTATCGCACATTAACAATAGTCCACGCCTAGCGTTGTCTACCCCATTAATTGTTACGATATTAATACCAAGCATACCGATTAACGAAGAAACGTCACCAAGCAAGCCAGGTCGGTTTTTATGTATTTCATACTCAAAATACCATTCAATCATTTGATGACACTCCCCTTGCTTACTTTACACCTACGTACTATATTATATGATTTTCCTCTAATAGGAAAGCGAAATGTATAATAGAACTCGATTTAATCTAGAGATTTTCAACATCGACAAAAAAGGGAGGATTCCTCCTCCCTTTTCTTACTTATGGTTTACCATTTTCACCATTAAGTTTGCGATTGTATGTTGCTCTTGCTCATCTGCAACCTTCCAAAGCTCCATCAATAATTTTTCTTGGTCATTACGCGCTTCTACTTCATTTGCTAAATAATCACCAATGCGATAAGCCATGTCATTAATCGCTCCGCCATCTAGCCCTTTTCCTTGCGCTTGTTCTAAACGCTCTCCTAAAAAGCCTTTCCATTGTTCAAAGTTTTCTAATACTGACATTATTAAGCACCTCACTATAAAGTAATGGAGTCATGTTTACTATTTGCTATTATGTCCTTTTTTATGTATGAACAGAAAACAAAATACAATGCTCCTTACTTTAAGCAGTTAGCAATGCCAGCCCCCATTAACCCCAATAATTTGACCTGTTATATAAGATGCTTGAGGAGAAATTACAAACGCTACCGTATTTGCAACTTCTTCTGCCATTCCTAATCGTCCAAGCGGAATTTCTTCTGCAATATCTTTCTTTTCTTCATCCGAAAACACACATAGCATCTCGGTTTCAATTGCACCAGGAGCAACAGCATTCACTCGTACACCGCTTAGTGCAACTTCTTTTGCCAAAGCTTTTACATACGAATTTTGAGCTCCTTTTACCATAGAATATAATACTTCACATGAAGCACCTATTTGTCCCCATATGGAGGAGATAATAACAATATTTCCACTTCGATTTCGAATCATTGAAGGCAGCGCAGATGAAACAAGTTTATATACATTTTTCACTTGCAGCTCCACCATCTCATTTAATTGTTCATCTGTAATGTCGGTCGTTAATCCAAAGATACTTTTTCCAGCTGCATATACTATAGTATCAATTGGATGATGAATTTGAGACCATAGACGCTCAACACCATCCGCTTCTGATAAGTTAGCTTGAATTGGAATAATACCTTCTAGTTCAAGCTGTAACTCCCGAGCTTTCTTTTCACTTCGGTTATAATGGACATATACCGTATACCCATCTTTCACTAACCGCCTTACAATGGCAGAACCGATTCCTCCACTTCCCCCGGTAACTAATGCATATTTCTTCATTCTTTTCCTCTCTCTACTACATCATTTTTTCGGAAGAACTTGGCAAACACTTAATCGTTCTTCTTTTAAAAAGTCCTTCGCGGCTGTTTGTAAATCTTCAACTGATAAACTTTCCAAAACAGATAGTGCATCAAATAAACTGGAGCCATTAAATGCATAGCGTGTAAATTGATTTGCAATATATTCTGGTGAATTTAACGAACGTAAAAAACCACCTATTTTTTTCTTTTTCACACGCTCTAACGTTTCTCCGCATAACTCATCATAATTTGTTTGCAATAAAATATTTGTGATTTGCTTTGCTAATTCATCCGGTTGTTTTGTATCTCCGCCAATCATCGCAAAACCGAAACTGCTTTCTTCTGTATAGTCGTACGAAAATGTATCATCAATTAAACCTTCATTATATAATGTTTCATAATGAGTGGAACCTTTTCCAAATAAATAATCTAATAAAAGGGTTAAAGCAATTTCTTGTTTCAGCAAATCTTTTCCTTCTTGCTTTAAGTCCTGTGTTTTCACACCAACTAAACATTTTGGTGTTTGTACCGGCATTGTAATCACCATTTTTTTCTCGTTTACTTGTTCTGGTTCTTCATCAAAAGACCGAACAATTTCAGATTGAGCGGTATAATTTTTCTTCGCTTGATTTTCACGTACTAAATTCATTGTCTTCTCTGGATCAATAGGACCGACAATAAATAATAACATATTGCTTGGGTGATAAAATGTTTGATAGCACTCATACAGTAAATCTTTCGTAATTTTGCTAATAGAATCAATTGTTCCGGCGATATCAATCTTTACAGGATGTTTCCTATATAAGCCGTCAATTAATCCAAAATATAAACGCCAATCAGCATTATCTTGGTACATTTGAATTTCCTGGCCAATAATTCCCTTCTCTTTCTCAACCGTTTGTTCAGAAAAGTACGGTTCTTGCACAAAATCCAATAATGTCTCTAGGTTTGTTTCAACGTTTGATGTGCAAGAAAATAAATATGCAGTTCTTGTAAAAGATGTGAATGCGTTTGAGGAAGCTCCTTGTTTACTAAATAATTGAAACGCATCATGGTCCTCTTTTTCAAATAATTTATGCTCTAAAAAATGTGCAATTCCATCCGGTACACGGAGCATCTCATCTTTTCCAAGCGGCTCAAACATATTATCAATAGAACCATACTTTGTCGTAAATGTTGCATACGTTTTATTAAAACCTTGCTTCGGAAGGATATATACTTCTAAACCATTCGAAAGTTTTTCGTAATATAACGTTTCTTTTAATTGTTCGTATACGATTTTTTCCATCTTAAACACCCTCCGTTCCGTGTAAGAAGTAAATTGTATCTAGCTGGATATTTTTAGCCACTTTAACAATTGCATCTTTCGTTACCTGTTCAACCCCTGTTAACCATTCTTCTACAGGGCGTTCATAATTTGCAATTACTTCATGATATAGAAGTTCTACAAGACCGCGCGGTGTATCAATTGTCTCTAAAATTTGATTTTTAATTACACTTTTTGTTTGTACGACTTCCTCATCAGTAAAATCACCATTTTGCATCGCTGTCATTTGTTCTTTAATAATCGTAACAGCTTTTTCATAATTTTTACCCTCAATTCCAGACATCACGAACAGAAGTCCTTTGTGACTTTCATAACGAGAAGCAGCATAGTATGCCAAACTGTTTTTCTCGCGTACATTAACAAATAATTTTGAATGTGAAAAACCACCAAACAAACCATTGAATAACTGCAATGCAAAATAGTCTTCGTCACGATACGTAATATATGTGCGATATCCAATATTTAATTTACTTTGTTTTAGTTCTTGTTTTTCTACAACTTCTTGTTCTTCTTCATTTTTCTTATGCAACAGTATATTTCTTTCTTTCACCTCACGTTTAGAAATAGAGAAATACTGTCTCACAAGGTCAAGAGCCCCCTCTTCAATATCACCTATAATATATAAATCCATTTCATCTTCTTCTAACACTTTTTTATAATATTGATACAGCGTTTCACTTGTAATAGCAGAAACACGTTCTTTTTGACCATTCGCACTTAATCGATATGACTCTACTTTACACATCTCTTCAATAAGGCGTTCATTAGCATAACGCATTTTATCATCAAACGTAGATTCAATACGCTGCACAAGCGCACGTTTCTCACTTTCCACAACCGTTTGTAAGAAACCATTTCCTTCTGTTGCTGGTTTTAGTAAAATATCAGCAAGCATAGCAAGCGCTTTTTCAAAGAGCGGCGGCGCTTCTTGTAAATACGTTTCATTGGCAATGTCTATATAAATAGAAATAATATGATCTTCACCTTTTTTACTTACGTCTACAGCTAATGAAGAGCCATATAACTCCTCTAAATATTGACGAACACGAATAACAGATGGGTGTGTTTCTGTAGCACTTTGTAATACATAAGGAAGTAATGCTCGCTCTGTTACTGTTTCTTCACATAACGGCGCCTTCAAGCGCAATACAAATGTATTCGTTTTATACTTGTCTGTTGGAATCATATGTACGCGTAATCCACCTAATTCATGTCTTTCTTGTTTTATAAGCTCCATTGGTAAACCTCCTCTAAAAAGGAATTTTCTTCTTCAATATACAGTTTTCACAAAAGAAATTGCAACTTTTCTCATGTATTAACGTTATTGTATGTAAAAAAGCTTGCACTAATGTGCAAGCTTTTATCGTTTCCCTTTTTCATATGGTGTTCCAAGCGCTTTTGGGGCTTCGGAACGTCCAACAAAACCGACAAGTGCAAAAATTGTTAATACATATGGTAATATCGTTAAAAAGACACTTGGAATTTGATCTAAACCTGGAATTGTACCACCTGTAACGCCAAGTGATTGTGCGAATCCGAAAAATAACGCTGCACCTAAGGCTCCAATTGGATGCCATTTTCCAAAAATCATGGCCGCTAACGCTAAAAATCCTTGTCCTGTAATTGTAGCACCCGAAAAATTATTTGAAATAGATGTCGCGAATACAGCACCACCGACACCTGCAAACATACCTGATATACAAACTGCGACATAACGCATTTTATATACGTTAATTCCCATTGTATCAGCTGCCATCGGATGCTCTCCAACTGCACGTAACCGTAAACCAAATGGTGTTTTATAAATCACATACCAAACAACAAATGCTAAAATAATTGCAATATAAGAAGTTAATGGTACATCAGAAAAGAAAATTTTGCCAATAACTGGAATGTCAGAAAGACCAGGAAGATCAATTTTTTCAATACGGTATTTGATAAAATCAGTTTGACCTTTTCCGAAAATCTTTTTAATTGCAAACACTGTTAACCCTAATGATAAAAAGTTAATCGCTACTCCACTAACAACTTGATCAGCACGGAATGTAATCGTCGCAACCGCATGAAGAAGTGCAAATAACCCTCCGCCAATTGCTGCAAAAATCAGCGCAATCCACGGCGTCATCGCTCCCCACGTATCCCCCATTAATAAAGTTGTAATAACGCCAATAAACGCCCCAAACAACATTAAACCTTCTAATGCAATGTTAACAACCCCGGAACGCTCACTAAACACGCCGCCAAGCGCCGTAAAAATAAGCGGCGCTGCCGTATATAACGTACCTGTGACAAGAATAGCTACAATATCTAGGAAACTCATTTATTTCCCCTCCTTGCTAAAACGAGAAAGTGCCCATCGTAAAACGTAGCTGCATGCTACAAAGAAAATGATACAAGCAACAATGACATTAATTAATTCAGATGGAACATTCGCTTCAAAATTCATTTGCGGCGCTGCACTTTTCAGCCCGCCAAATAAAAGTGCTGCTAGCAAAATACCAAATGCATTATTTGCACCAAGAAGAGCAACAGCAATACCATCAAATCCTATTCCTGTAAAAGAAGTCATCGCTGTCATACTTTGGAATGTTCCAAGCCCTTCCATCGCACCGCCAATCCCAGCAAACGCACCAGCAATTGTCATTGACAATATAACATTACGCGACACTTTCATCCCTGCATATTTGGAGGCATGTTGGTTAAATCCAACTGATTTTAGCTCGTAACCTAATGTTGTTCGTTCTAATAAAAACCACATAATAATCGCCATAATAATTGCTACAATAATTCCCCAGTGCAGGCGAGAACCGCCTGTTAAAGATGATAACCAAGAAGAAGCTAGAGATGCACTCGCTTGTATATCATACGATTTTTCATTTCCTTCATGTAAAAAACGTTTAATAATATCATAAGTTACATAAAGCGCGATATAGTTCATCATAATTGTAACGATAACTTCGTTCACCTTGTATTTCCCTTTTAAATATCCAGGAATAAATCCCCACAGTCCGCCAGCAAGGGCTGCAACTAATATCGATAATGGAATATGTAGAAAGGCTGGCAGAGAAACAGCATAACCGAACCAAACAGCAGCGAGCCAACCAACTAATAATTGTCCTTCTACCCCGATATTAAACAAACCTGTACGAAACGCAAATGCTACCGATAAACCCGCAAGAACAAGTGGAATCATCGTTCGCAGTGTTTCTCCTATCGCACGTGGATTTCCAACCATTCCATCCCATAATGCAGCATAGCCGGCGATTGGATCGTATCCGGTCGTAATCATAACAATGGCTCCAACAAGTAAACCAAAAATAACGGATAATACAGGTACTAAAATATTAATCGTTCGCTCCGTTAAAAACTTTTTAGCCATTTGTATTCACCTTCTCTTTCTTCTTTCCCCCAGCCATTAATAGACCTAGCTGTTGTTCATTTGTTTCTTTCGCATTCACAATGTCCACAATTTTCCCTTCATAAATAACAGCGATGCGGTCACTTACATTTAAAATTTCGTCCAGCTCTAGCGAGAGTAGTAGAACTGCTTTTCCTTTATCACGCTGTTCAATTAGCTTTTTATGAATAAATTCAATTGCCCCGACATCTAAACCGCGTGTTGGCTGTGCAGCAATCAATAAATCCGGATCACGGTCCACTTCACGAGCAATAATTGCCTTTTGCTGATTTCCTCCAGATAACGCCCGTGCCGGTGTATGCTCACTCGGTGTACGAACATCAAACTGTTGAATTAACGACTTTGCTTTTTCATATACTTTCGAAAAATTCAAAACACCTTTTTTGGAATACGGATTTTTATAATATGTTTGAAGTACCATATTATCTCCAATAGAAAAATCAAGAACGAGCCCATGTTTATGACGATCTTCTGGAATATGTCCAACGCCTTCTTCTGTAATGCGCCTAACCGGCCAATTCGTCACGTCCTTCTCTCTTAGCGTAATAGAGCCTGACTCAACTTTTCGTAAACCAGTAATCGCTTCTATTAATTCACTTTGTCCATTTCCATCGATTCCTGCAATACCAACAATCTCTCCTGCACGAACAGTTAAGTCAAGTCCTTTTACGGTAGGTAATTGACGTGCATCGTGCACAACAAGATTAGAAATCTTAAGTACATCTTCACATGGTTTGGCGTCTGACTTTTCAGTTTTAAAATTCACTTGACGTCCGACCATCAATTCTGCAAGCTTGTTTTCATCTGTATTTGCAACGTCTACCGTACCAATCCCTTTTCCCTTACGAATAATTGTACAACGATTACACACTTCCATAATTTCTTTCAACTTATGTGTAATAAGAATAATAGATTTCCCTTCTTGTACAAGCTTTTTCATAATATGAATAAGCTCTTGAATCTCCTGCGGTGTTAATACAGCTGTAGGTTCATCAAAAATTAAAATCTCCGCCCCGCGATAGAGCGTTTTCAAAATTTCTACACGTTGTTGCATTCCAACAGAAATATCTTCTATTTTCGCATATGGGTCTACCGCTAATCCGTATTGCTCAGATAATTTTTTAATTTCTTTCGCCGCTTCATCAATAGCAATTTTACCGTTTTTCTTCGGTTCATTTCCTAGAATAATATTTTCTGTGACTGTAAAATTATGAACAAGCATAAAGTGCTGATGTACCATTCCAATCCCGAGGTCATTCGCCACATTCGGATTTGTAATTTTTACAGGCTGCCCTTTAATTTTAATTTCTCCTTGTTCTGGTTGATACAACCCAAACAAAACATTCATAAGTGTCGATTTTCCAGCACCATTTTCTCCAAGTAAAGCATGAATTTCTCCCTGTTTCACTTGCAGCGTGATATTATCATTCGCTACAATCCCCGGGAATACTTTTGTAATATTGTTCATTTCAATTACGTATTCCATATTATTCCTCCTTGACAGGACAAAGTTCTTTATATATACAAAGGTTAGTTCTAAGAACTAACCTTTGCTATTTCTCTAACATTATTTTTTAAGAGAAGCCTCGTATGTTTTGTACTCTTCTGGAGTAGATGGTACTTTAATTTCACCGTTTATGATTTTCTTTTTATACTCTTCTACTTTTGTTAAAATCTCTGGATTTACTTTTTTCACGTTATCAGTTGTTTTTGCAATCCCGATACCGTCATCTTTTAAACCAAACTCTTCTGTTTTACCGCCTGTTAACTTGCCATCTTTTGCTTCTTGTGAAACTTTTTCTACTGCAACATCAACACGTTTTACCATTGAAGTTAATGTTACATTTTCTGGCATACCTTCTTGGTTTTGGTCACGGTCAACACCGATTACCCAAACATTTTCACCTTTTTTCTTACGGTTTTTCGCTTCTGTGAATACACCATTACCAGTTGCACCAGATGCATGATAAATTACGTCAACGCCTTGGCCATACATTGCAGAAGCTAATACAGACCCTTTTTCTGGTTTATCAAATGCTTCAGCATATTGAGATACAACTTCAATATTTGGATTTACAGCTTTCACTCCAGCTTTAAAACCAGTTTCAAATTTTTCAATTAACGGGCTTTTTACACCACCGATAAAACCAACTTTATTTGATTTTGTTGTCATTGCTGCAACTACCCCAACAAGGAAGGAACCTTCATGGTCTTTAAATACAATACTCGTTACATTCTTTTTGTCCGCTACTGCATCAACAAGTGCAAATTGACTTTTCGGGAATTGATCTGCCACTTTTTCAATTGATTTTTGCATTAAGAATCCAATTCCGAATGTTAAGTTATAATTTGTTTCTGCGAATTTTGTTAAGTTAGGAATATAGTCTGCTTCCTTAGCAGATTGTAGGTAACGATACCCTTCGTTTTCTTTCAATTTACTATCTTTACCAAACTGCGTTAAACCTTCCCAAGCGGATTGGTTAAATGATTTATCATCTACTCCACCAACGTCTGTAACCATACCAACCTTAAAGTTCTTATTTTCTTTTCCCTCTTTTTTGTCACTTTCCTTATTCGTGTTACCACAAGCTCCTAACATTGTGCTTGCTGCTAATGTTAATGATAATAAAATTCCAGCTTTTTTCTTCATAGTAAAATCCCCTCCTAAAATATGTATCTTTCATTTATATAACCATGTCCCCGTTTCCTTGCTGTCACCTCCCTAAAAGGAAACACTTTACATTCGTTTTCTTAACACATGAAAGCTAAATTTATCTGCTCGGAAATAGTTAATAGAATATAAAATCGGTTCATCATTTTGATCATAGTGCATTTGCTTTAGTACAAGTAGTGCTGTTTCTGGCTCACACTCTAAAATTGGTGATATTTTCGGATGATAGCCAATCGGTTCAATATGAGCAACAGCATATGTAATGCGTTTATTTGTGTTTTTATGAATAACCGTAAGCAATGATTCTTCTTTGTATTCTGACAAATCAGGAAGAACCTCTTTCGGCAACTTATCAACACAATATACAACAGGTTCCCCATCTGCTGTACGAACGCGTTCAATCATAACTGTTTCAAAATCATCTTCACTATGAAATTTCTCTTTTTCTTCTTCTGTTAAATTACCTATTGATGATGATAAAAATACTGTACCTGGCGTTTTCCCTGCACTAGTAATCATATCTGTAATACTAGATAATTGTTCAATACCTGAAGAAAACAAAGGTTTTGCATTTACAAACGTCCCTACACCATGCCTACGAATAACAACATTTTCTTCTTCTAAGATTCGAAGTGCTTCTCGCAACGTTGCTCTACTGACGCCTAACTCTTTTGCTAGATCAAATTCGGATGGTAGCTTTTGCTTCTCTTTATACACCCCGTTTTTAATCTTTTCTTTAATGTGGTCAATCACTCGTAAATACAAATGTCGACTATCTGACTTTACTGACATAAGACTCCCCTCGCACTTCACTTATTCGACCTCTGATGTAAGACCTCTTTTCTCTTTTTTCCACAATTACTATATCATGGATGCCCCTAAATAAAAATAAGAAAATTGAAATTTGTCGAATAAATTCTAATAGTTTTTTTAGGTCAAATTTTCTTTCTTCAACCCATAAAAAAAACTTTGTACACCTACATTTCTCATATGCTGAAAAAGTCAGGGACAAAGTTATAATACACCTTGTATTTACACTTTTTCCTCATAGTCTAGCTAATTTATGGTTGCTAGGTAGAAACTTATGGACCTTATTTCCAAGATTATATGAGGTTTATTTTGATTCCGAAGTAATCGTACCACTTGATATGATTGCTGTCAATACAATCCAACAAAAAAATCGAACGTTGAAATCAAATAATATATAACCATTCGTATTCTCATCAAAACACGCTATTAGTAAGCGTTATCATTTTTATTTAATAAAGAAACCGACTAGAAGTATTTCTAATCGGCTTTTTTATCTCGCATGAACAGGCAATTATCCCCCATTCATGGAAGTTTCACCTTCCCCCGCACTAACGGGCAGTAAGCCCCCATCTCAAGATTCAGAGAAAACGAAGAAGATAGATGGAGAATAACTGCCCATAAGAGCCCGATTGGGCGGACTTTCCATCAGCGGGGAATAAAATCTCCCCTACTGATAGAAGTTTCACTTTATTACGAACTTTTCTCTTGAATATCTTTTACTAATACTTCACGGGGCTTACTTCCTTCATACGGCCCGACAACACCATTCATTTCCATCGCGTCAATTAAACGTGCTGCCCTTGTATACCCAATACGGAACCTCCGCTGCAACATAGAAACTGATGCTGTCTGCATATCGACAACAAGCTGAACTGCTTCATCATATAAGCTATCCTCTACTTCTTGTGTTGTTTCTGGTACATCTTGCGGGATCATATCCTCTTGGTACTGCGCTTTTTGCTGCGTAACAACGTATTCTACTACTTTCTCTACTTCCTCATCCGATAGAAACGCTCCTTGCACACGAACCGGTTTAGAAGCACCAATTGGTACAAACAGCATATCACCGCGTCCTAATAATTTTTCTGCTCCCCCTGTATCAAGAATCGTTCTTGAATCAATTTGAGAAGAAACTGCAAAAGCAATTCGTGATGGAATATTCGCTTTAATAACACCAGTAATAACATCCACAGATGGACGCTGCGTTGCAATAATTAAATGAATACCAGCTGCACGTGCCATTTGTGCAAGACGCATAATCGCATCCTCTACATCTGAAGAAGCAACCATCATTAAATCCGCCAACTCGTCCACGATAACAACAATATAAGGAAGTTCGGGTTGCTTCGCTTCGGACTGTTCGTTATGTTGCTTTATATACTCGTTATAACCTTCAATATTACGCGTTCCACTATGAGCAAATAATTCGTAGCGACGTTCCATTTCACTGACAACTTTTTTTAGCGCCTGTGACGCTTTCTTCGGATCTGTTACAACAGGCGTTAATAAATGCGGAACACCATTGTATACATTTAACTCTACCATTTTCGGATCAATCATCATTAGTTTCACTTCGTGCGGCTTAGCGCGCATTAAGATACTAGTAATAATTCCGTTTATACATACACTCTTTCCGCTACCAGTTGCTCCTGCTACAAGTAAATGAGGCATTTTATTCAGACGAGCTAGTACAGCTTCTCCTGTAATGTCACGCCCAAGTCCAATTAATAACTTTTCTTCTGGATGATTATTTGCTTTTGAATCTAACACTTCTCTTAACGTAACGATTGCAACTTCTGAATTTGGCACTTCAATCCCGATAGCTGATTTCCCCGGAATTGGGGCCTCAATTCGAATATCTTTTGCCGCTAAAGCTAATGCCAAATCATCACTTAAACTAACAATTTTACTTACTTTAACTCCCATATCAGGATACACTTCATATTTTGTAACAGCTGGTCCTCTATGAACCTTTGTTACTTTCGCTTTCACACCGAAGCTTTGGAATGTTCGTTCCAACTTACGTGCATTTTCATAAATCGTTTCATTTTCATTGGTCACTTGCTTATTCTTCGGAAACTTTAATAGCTCTAAAGAAGGCAATTTATAATCTTTATTTTCAACATCTGAAAAATGCATTGGCGGTGCTGCTGTCTCTCCAGCAAGAGATTCAACAATTTTCCCGCCTTTCTTCGGCTTCGGCTGCTCCTCTTGCATAGGCAGAGATTCTTCTAGATTTGTTTCAGAAATAGGCGATTCATTTCTTATTGGATCTGGTGTTGCATAGTTTTCAGTAAAGTTTGATATAATTGGCGGCACTACATCAGCCTCTTCTACACTCTCTTCTAACTCCGGTACTTCTTGCACATGGCGTTCACTTCGCGTACGAGCAATCTTTTTCTTTTCCGTTTTCTCAGCAGCACGTTTTGTTTGCCACTCTTTATAATCGCCTTGCATCACTTCAAATTGCCCTCTAAGTATACGCCCAATCGGTGCAAGCACCTCACCTATATGTTTATTTGTAATACATAGTACACCAAGTAAAATGAGAATCATTCCAATTATGTATGCGCCAACTTCATCAAATAAAAAGTAACATGTCGCAAACATAATAGCCCCAAACATCCCCCCGCCTAAATGAACCGTGTCGACTCCTTTTTTCATTTCATGAAAAAACAAATCTTTCGTAGTCACAATAACAGATGAACTTTGTACCGCTCCATCTTTCGTTAGGAGGTTGACTAATGTAATATGACTAAACATGAGCACAGCTAATGTGATTAAATATATACCAATCAATCGTTTGTGCAATAAATTTGGCCACCCTCGTTTTATAACAAACGCTATAGAAAGAGCAATAACTCCGAGTACTCCAAGTATGTACCATTCCCCAAAGAAAAAGCGAAAAAATAGCACGAATGCTTTTCCGACAACACCTAGCTGCATAATTGTAATGATGGAGAGCGCAAAAAGAGTCAAACCGACGATTTCGTAGTACAAAGTTGGCTTTATGGTACGTCTTGCTTTTGTTTTCGTCCCTCTTTGCTTTTGTTTTGCCATTTCTTCACCTCAAATTCCAATTCAAAATATAACTTTTTTTGTAAAACAAGTGTAGTTTCCATCCCGCTCTAGTGGCTATAAATTTTCTTCATGTTATCTTACCAGTGGATAATTTTAAGCCAAATACAAATAAAGTAAAACCTCCATGAATGCAGGGTTTCATCCCTCACATCGTTAGCCCGAACAATCGAGATTTCACTGGAAATTATCCCGCTCCTATCTTCTTTGTTTTCTTAGAATCTTGAGGTAGATGATAATTTCATGCGAATAGCGGGATAAATTGAAGAAAGCAGCCTATACATGGCTGCTCCACCTTCTTGTTTTTTATATTATACCATAGCTCATAAACAAAATCCTGCTTTTACGAAAAGGATATTTTTTGCCCTGGCTCATATTGTAAAAAATGCTGGGGATCTGTACTTAATACACGTACAACAGAATAATCATTTTCATTCCCCATTCCAACAACCATATCAATACCATCTACATGTACAATTTTCTGCCTTGCAAATTCTGTATGATCCATCGGATATACAAGTTGTTCTGGCATAATGGTATATAAAATCATTGTAATAACGCCCCGCTTTGTTCAGTTGATGCTTTTGCGTCAATTAATTCATTTAATTTTTTGATCGCTTGGCCAATCCCGCCAACATCATCAATCAAACCATATTTCACGGCATCTCCACCTACAACATTTGTACCAATATCTCGTGTTAAATTCCCTTTCGCAAACATTAGCTCTTTAAAACGATCTTCTGTTACTTTTGAATGCTTTGTTACAAAACGGATGACACGCTCTTGCATCTTATCTAAATACTCAAATGTTTGCGGAACACCTATCACAAGACCTGTAAGACGAATAGGGTGAATCGTCATTGTTGCTGTTTCTGCAATGAGTGAATAATCCGTTGACACAGCAATTGGCACACCAATTGAATGACCTCCACCAAGAACAATTGATACTGTCGGTTTCGAAAGCGAAGCAATCATTTCAGAAATTGCAAGCCCAGCTTCTACATCTCCTCCAACTGTATTTAACAAAATTAATAATCCTTCAATTTTGGGATTTTGTTCAATTGCTACAATTTGAGGAATAACATGTTCATATTTCGTTGTTTTATTTTGCGGCGGCAATTGTACATGCCCTTCAATTTGCCCTACAATTGTTAAACAATGAATACGCGATTCATTTAATTGCGGAACATTTGTCTGTCCAAGTTGCTGAATTTTCTCTAGCACAGAAGCTTCTTTCGTTTCTTCTTTTGTCTCGGCCTCTTTTTCTTCATTTTTCATTTCATCACGCTCTACCATATCGTATCCCCTTTCTCACGTATACAACTATTATTTGTTAAGTTGTGAATTTCATTCGACAGAGGAAAAAAGAAAAAGCTGCCTACAAATAGGCAGCCATCTCTTATACTTCCATGATAATTGGTAAAATCATCGGTTTTCTCTTTGTTTTTTCAAATAAAAATTGTCCGAGTAACTCACGAATATTTTGTTTTAACGTTGACCATTCAATAGAATATTCTTTAATAGATTGTTCTACAATTGTTCGTACAATATCAGTTGATCTTTCAATTAAGGCTTCTGACTCACGAACATAAACAAATCCTCGTGAAATGATTTCCGGTCCAGAAATAATCTTTTTCTCATCTTTTCCAAGCGTTACAACAACGACTAAAATACCATCTTGTGATAACATTTTACGATCACGTAAAACGATGTTTCCAACATCACCAACGCCTAATCCATCAATCAACACATTTCCCGCTGGAACCTTACCAGCAGGTTTTGCCTCTCCAGCTGTGAAGGAAATCACTTCACCTTTTTCCGTGATAAAAATACGGTCTGAGTGAATGCCAACATCTTGAGCTAAACGAGCATGTGCCTTTTGCATGCGGAATTCACCATGTACAGGCAAGAAATATTTTGGTTTCATTAAGTTCAACATTAGTTTCAATTCTTCTTGACTACCATGACCTGATACATGAACTTTCTTTTCTCCGTAATACACTACATCTGCACCTGCTCTAAACAATAAATCAATTGTCCTTGAGACAGATGTTTCATTCCCTGGAATTGGCGATGCAGCAATAATGACTGTATCACCTTTACGAATTGCAATTTGTTTATGGGCTTGTCTTGCCATTCTAGAAAGAGCTGCCATTGGCTCACCTTGGCTACCAGTCGTTAAAATTGCCACCTTTTTCTCAGGATAATTATCAACATCCTGTAGTGAAATTAACATACCTTCTGGAATATTTAAATACCCTAGGTTATTCGCAATATCAACAACTTTTACCATACTTCGTCCAACCACTGCTACTTTACGCCCAGTTTCATACGCTGCATCAAAAACTTGTTGAATACGATGAACGTTAGAAGCAAATGAAGCTACAATAATACGGCCTTCTGAATTATAAAATACTTTAGAAATCTCCAAACCAACTTCTCTCTCGGATCCAGTATAGCCAGGACGTTCTGCATTTGTACTATCAGATAATAAGCAAAGCACGCCTTCATTTCCGATTTGTGCCATTTTCCCAATATCTGAACCATTATTTCCAATAGGAGTTTGGTCAAATTTAAAATCACCAGTATATACAATTGCACCTTGCGAAGTATGGAAGCAAACCCCTACTGCATCTGGAATACTGTGTGTCGTTTTAAAGAAGGAAACAGTCGTTGTGTCAAATTCTACCGTAGTATTAGAATCGATCGTTTTTAAATCAACACGACCTAACATACCCGCTTCTCCTAATTTTTCTTTCACAAGGCCATTCGTTAGCTTCGTTCCATAAACTGGAATATCTAATTTTCTTAACACATAGACAATACCACCAATATGATCTTCATGACCGTGTGTTAAAAATAGTCCTTTAACTCGCTCTTTATTTTCCACTAAATATGTAATGTCAGGAATAACAATATCTATTCCAAACATCTCTTCTTCTGGAAACATAAGTCCCGCATCCACAATAAAAATTTCAGAATCAATTTCAACGCAGTACATATTTTTTCCAATTTCGCCCACTCCACCGAGAGCGAATACTTTTACAGTATCTATCTCTTTTTTCTTCATGTTGTTGCCTGGTTTAAAAATGTTGTAAAAACTGATCCCACTAACATTGTAGAGAAACCAGGGGAAACTCCACCATCATTTTTCAGCATCTAAAACGAAGGTCTTATCGCTATGCGATATCACGTTTTTTCGTTTTTAAACCAGGTTCCACCTCTCTTTCATTATATAAATCAAATGTTTTATGTAATTTCATATAAAATCCGATAATCCGTAAAGTTTTCCCATTTTTGCTAAGTGTACCCGTACAAAGCTACTTAGCCATATTATAACTGATACAAGAAATAGAACACAAGCTAAATTATAAGAAAGAAAAGAGAAGAATATGTACCAGATGATAAACTGAAGTCATTTCATCACTTCATCTAAGTAATAAAGCGAAACTTTCGTCCGTGGAGATTTTCTCTGTAGATAGGGGATCTTACTGCCCTAAAGTAGTGAGATAGAATAGGAAACATAAAAAAGTGACTTAGTACATTTCCACTAAGCCACTTTTTCTATTAACGAGGAATAGATTGTATAACTTCAAGTAATTGCATTCTTTCTGCTTCAGTTAATGGTAGAAGAGGTAAACGAACAGAACCAACGTCTAATCCTACGATTTGCAGTGCCGTTTTGACAGGAGTCGGACTTGGTGCCATAAAGAGCGCATTCGTCACTCTTACTAACAATTGATGAAGCGTTTGTGCTGTTTTCATATCACCAGTTTGGAATGCTGCAATCATGTCTTGCATCTCATTACCAATTACATGAGAAGCAACAGATACAATACCTTTCGCTCCAATCGCCATCGCTGGCAATGTTAAGCCATCATCACCGCTGTATACAGCAAAACTATCATCAGTCTTTTCAATGATTTCTGTCATTGTTAATACATCGCCGCCTGCATCCTTAATTGCAACAATGTTTGGAATTTGTGATAAACGAACAACTGTATCAACAGAAATTTGTACAATAGATCGGCCTGGAACATTGTATAACATAACCGGCAGTTTTGTACTTTCAGCAATTGTTTTAAAGTGCTGATACATACCTTCTTGACTCGGTTTATTATAATACGGTGCAACTAACATAATTGCATCTGCACCTACTTCTTCTGCTTTTTGCGTAAGCTCTATAGAAGCATGTGTATTGTTGCTACCAGTTCCAGCAATTACAGGCACTCTTTTATCGACAACAGATACGACATGGCGATATAACGCTACTTTTTCTTCAGATGTTAATGTAGGAGACTCACCTGTTGTCCCCCCTACAACAATCGCTGTTGTACCGTTATCAATTAAATAATTTACCAATTTTGTTGTCTTTACAAAGTCGATATTTCCATTTTTATCAAATGGTGTGACCATCGCTGTTGCAATTGTCCCAAAATCTATCATGGTCTCACTCCTTATAATTCCAGTTGCTTTTCTTTTGAAAGCTCAAATGCACGATGAAGCGCATTTACAGCATCTACAAGTTTCTCTTCTTTAACAAGCACCCATATTGTTGTATGGCTATCTGCAGATTGTAATATTTGAACACCGTTTTCAGCTAACGCTGTTACAATTTTTGCAGTAACTCCCGGAACCCCTGCGATACCAGCTCCAACAATGGATACCTTCGCGCAGTGCTCAGTTACAATTGGATGATATCCAAGCGTATGCAGTACTTCAATAGCGCGACCTGCAACATCGTCACTAACTGTGTATGCTACACCAGTAGGAGAAATGTTGATTAAATCTACGCTAATCTTTTCCTTTGCCATTTCTTTGAACACTTCTGTTTGTAAATCGTATGCCCCGTCCTTCGCCAACACTTTAATTTGCGTTACATTGGAAACATGAGCAATACCAGTTACAGGACGCTCTTGTACATCGCGACCTTTTGTTGCGCCATCATACGCTGCAATCAGAGTTCCTTCGCTATCAGAATATGTTGAACGCACACGCAGAGGCACTTTCGCATGCATCGCAATTTCAACTGCACGCGGATGAACAACTTTTGCACCTTGATATGCCATATTACAAATTTCATTATATGTTACATTTTCAAGGTGACGCGCATCTTTTACAATACGTGGATCAGCAGTCATCACACCTTCTACATCTGTAAAAATGTCAATATACTCAGCATGAAGTGCAACACCTAACGCTGACGCTGATGTATCACTACCCCCGCGCCCAAGTGTTGTCGTATCGCCCTCATTCGTTTGCCCTTGGAAACCCGTTACAACAATTACATCAAATTCTTCTAATTCCTTCAAAATACGCTGACAATCCATTTCAATAATCTTTGCATTTGTAAAGTCATCATTTGTAATGAATCCAGCTTGTGCACCGTTAAACGCTGCAGCCTTTACACCATTTTCATTTAACATATTTGAAAACACAATTGCCGAAATTAACTCACCACAAGATAATAATAAGTCCTGTTCACGTTTTGAAATGAACGATTGTTTTTCATTTACAAGGCTTAATAATGTATCCGTCGCATAAGGCTCACCTTTGCGGCCCATCGCAGATACAACAACTACAGATTTATAGCCTTCTTTTAATGATTTTTGAATGTGATGAAGAGCATGCTTTCGACCATTTTCATCACGCACAGACGTTCCACCGAATTTTTGGACAATAATTTTCATTTTCGCACCTTCTTTTAGCCGTTTACACTAATTGTAATTTCACTAATCGTTCTGCAATTTGAACAGAGTTCCATGCAGCACCTTTTAATAAGTTATCAGATACGACCCAAAGATGGAATCCTTTATCATTGTTTAAATCTTTACGAATACGACCAACGAATACTTCGTTTTTACCAACTGCAGTTGCTGGCATTGGGTATACTTGTTCTGCCGGGTTATCTTGCAGTACAATTCCTTCTGCGTTCGCTAACAAATTACGCAGTTCTTCTACCGTTACACCTTCTTTTTCCACTTCAATGTAAACAGATTCAGAGTGACCTGATACAACTGGTAATCGTACGCATGTTGCCGCTACTTCAAGTTCTGGCATATGCATAATTTTCTTCGTTTCATTAATCATTTTCATTTCTTCAAATGTAAAGCCATTATCTTCGAACTTATCAATTTGCGGAATCGCATTGAATGCAATTTGATAATGTTTTTCATCACCTTTTACAGGTAAAACATTTGCTTTTACTTCTTCGCCATTTAAAATGGCTTGTGATTGTTCATGAAGCTCTTCAATTGCAGCAGCCCCTGCACCTGATACAGCTTGATATGTGGAAACGATTACTCGTTTTAAACCAAAGTGCTGACGAACTGGTTCGAGAGCAACTACCATTTGAATTGTAGAACAATTTGGATTTGCAATGATTCCGTTATGTTCTAATAAATCTTTTTCATTTACTTCTGGTACAACAAGCGGAACATTTTCTGTCATGCGGAACGCACTAGTATTATCAACGACGATTGCACCGCGCTTTGCTGCTTCTGGTGCTAATTGTTTTGATACAGATCCACCTGCACTAAAGAGCGCAATATCCACTCCTTCAAAGCTTTCAGGAGTAGCCTCTTGTACTGTTACTTCTTCTCCTTTAAATAAAAGCGTTTTGCCTGCAGAACGTTTAGATGAAAGTAACGTTAATTTTCCAATTGGAAAATCACGTTGCTCTAAAGTATTTAACATTTGTTCACCAACTGCGCCGGTTGCTCCAACTACAGCGACATGAAAAGATTTTTTCTTTTCCATCACTATGCCCCTTTCTAGGTACCAATCTTTCTATAGTTAGAATAAAAAGGAGTAACAAATACTCCTTCTAATTCTTAATAGAATTAATTTTATCATATTCTGCGATAAGAGTGATGGTTTCATGAAAAAAATTGTCTGTTTTTTGTTTGTTAATTCATGTATCTGAATTTTTCTACAACTACAGGTTGCAGTTGTTTCCCTTCCATCGCTTCAATCATTGTATCCTGCAACAATTCCATACGTGCTACCATAGAATTCGGTTTATTATGCGGTGCATCTTGCCCAAACGGCACAAAATAAATATTTTTTGTCGCCATCAGACGCATCATATTCACTCCGTTTAATCCGAGAGCATCATTTGTTGAAACAGCTAATACAACAGGTTTACCATTTCTTAATGTTGCTTTCGCTGCCATTAGTACAGGAGAGTCTGTCATGGCATTTGCAAATTTACTCATCGTATTCCCTGTTAACGGAGCTATAACCATACAGTCTAGCGGAATTTTCGGACCAAGCGGCTCTGCTTTTACAATAGAGTCAATTACTTTATGACCTGTAATAGTTTCTATCTTTTCAATCCACTCTGCCCCTTCACCAAACCTCGTATTTGTCGTTTGCAATGTATACGATACAACAGGTAACACTTCAGCTCCTTCCGCAACAAGCTTCTCTAAATGCGGCATGACTTCTGCATACGTACAATGCGAACCTGTTAATCCAAAACCAATTCGTTTGCCTTTTACACTCATTTTTCATTCTCCTTTCTCGCTTCTATATCTGCCTTTAATAAATTAGAAAGGACGTTCGCAAGAATTTGCCCTGCTGTTTTTGGTGCAACAATTCCTGGCAGTCCAGGTGCTAACAACGCTTTAATGCCTCGCTTTTCCGCATATCGAAAATCCGTTCCGCCTGGTTTAGAAGCTAAATCGATAATTAACGTATGAGCTGGCATTTTTGAAATTACACTTGCTGTTACAACAAGATACGGAATTGTATTAATCACAATATCGACATCTTGTATCTCTTGCTCTATATCTCGCATTTGAAATGGCGTAAATGTCATCTCTGAGATACGAGCGATATGTTCAGAGCGCCGGGCACCTACCTTCACTTTCGCTCCTAGCGACTGAAATGCTCTCGCTACGCTCATTCCAGTTCTCCCAAATCCCAATACCATTACCTTAGAGCCATGAATTGTATAATCTGTATGTTGAATGACCATCATAATAGTCCCTTCAACCGTTGGAATTGAATTATAAATTGCCACATCATCACGATCAAACAATTTGACAAGTTTTCGATTCGTAGAAGAAGCAATTGTATCTAAGTAAGTGTTACTAATACCTGAATATATCGTAAAATGTGCTGGTGTTTTTTCAATTTGCTCTTTCGTAATTATCACTTTTTTATTAGAAAAAATTGTATCGATTTGTCCGTTTGCATCAGTTCCAGCTACCGGCAAAATGATGGCATCTAAAGAAGTAAAATCGAGATTTTGCATACTCTCTTTTGCTGCTCCTGTAAATCCATGATCAAGTTGATCAAAGCCTACTAATGAGAGTTTTGCATCAAGCTCAACTAGCTTACGAATAACTTCAAGCTGCCGTGCATCTCCTCCTATGACAGCAATATGGATATCAGTCAACATCCTTTACTTCACCTTCTTTTTCTCTCATTATAAGAAAAGCGCCTACTTTTTTCGTTTTCCTCCACATCATATGTAATATACGAGTATAAGGTGATTGAAAAACAAAAAGTAAGGATGATTTACATCTATGGATTCCTACAATAAAAAAAGACAACCACAATGGTCATCTTTTAAACAGAATCTGAATAATTAGCAAGATCAAAAATAATCATATCCTGCCCCACTTTTTTTATTCTACTCCACTCCACACGCACTTCTTGCTGCCCTCGCTTGAATCCTCCCCATTTCCCGACAGGAATAATGAGCGCTTGAACCTTACCATCTTTCTCATCAATCTCTAAATCCGCATGTCCAAGTACTCCCATTCTTTCCGCACGCTGTAAATCAACAATTTCTTTCCCGCTCAGTTCACTTAATCGCATTCCATCCTCTCCTTATATAACATTCTAATTAGAATGCTTCTTTTATCTCGCTACTTTTGGACAGTAAGACTCTCACCTCAAGATTAAGTGAAAGCGAAGAAGGTAGGTGAGGGATAACTGCTAGTATGTGACTTTCCATCAGTGGAGGATGAAGCCCCCCACTGGTGGAAGTTTCACTTTATATTAAGTACCTATTCTAGTCTTACAAAAAAAATGCCTCCGAATTTTGCCCCCTTGTATATAAAAAAACCGTTTCTCCTTAATAAGAAACGGTTTCATAGATATATTTATTTTGTTCTTATTCCTTTTGGAAGTTCTCCATTTGGACTAATAAGCGCTGCTGAAAACTCGTCTGTAAACATATTACGAATCAGCGTATCTACATCCGCTTTTGTAACACTGTTTACACTTTCAATAATTTCATCTAAAGAGCGGTGCTTTTTCAACAGCAACTCATTTTTACCATTGCGGCTCATACGACTATTTGTACTTTCTAAACTTAACATAAGATTTCCTTTTAATTGCTCTTTACTGTTAAGTAATTCTTTTTCAGTGATACCTGTATTTTTTAACGTATCTAGTGTTTGCTGAATAGTTTCGTACAGCGTATCTAACTGCTGACTACCTGTTCCTCCGTAAATTGTTAACATCCCTGTATCTTCATAAGAAGAATGATAAGAAAAGACAGAGTATGCTAATCCACGTTGCTCGCGCACTTCTTGGAACAGGCGGCTACTCATACTGCCACCTAAAATATTATTTAATACAATTAAATTATAAACACTTTCGTCACCCATTTGTAATCCTTTAAATCCTAAACATAAATGGGCTTGTTCTGTTTCTTTTTTGCGCGCTACTTTATTCGGGTGAAAAATAGGGTTATGTACTTGTTCGCGATTTGTCGTTCCTTCATAATTCCCAAAGTATTGTTCGACGATTTGAACAAAGGATTCGTCAATATTACCAGCGATGGAAACAACGACATTTTCTGGCGTATAATGATCTTTTATATATTGACGAAGCGTATCACCTGTAAATGTATCAAGGGTTTGCTCTGTTCCTAAAATTGGATATGCTAGCGGATGTGTTTCATACGTCGCTTTCGTTAACATATCATGAACAATATCATCTGGTGTATCTTCATACATTTTAATTTCTTCGAGCACTACGTTCTTTTCTTTTTTCAATTCTTCTTCAACAAACGTTGAATTAAAGAACATATCCGCTAAAATATCAAGCGCATATTTCGCATGCTCATCTAATACTTTTGCATAGTAACATGTATATTCCTTTGATGTAAACGCATTAACTTGCCCGCCAATGCTATCGAAGGATTCTGCAATTTCTCTAGCACTACGTGTTTTCGTCCCTTTAAAAAACATGTGTTCTAAAAAGTGAGAAATCCCATTATTCTTTACATTTTCATTTCGTGATCCTGCATGAATCCATACTCCAATTGCAACAGAACGTACTGTTGGAATATTCTCCATTACGATTCTTACTCCATTTTTACACGTATATTTTTTGATCAAATGCCTTCCTCCTATTGACAAATTCTCTGTAAAAAGATTCTATTATATAATCATAACAAGTTTAACAGCGAATGTCATGCAAATGTGTTTAATCAATACGCTTTTCGTCTACTAAAGTAGATACGTTCCCTACCGTATACCCTTTCTCTTTTAGCTTTGAAATCAATGTATCAAGTGATTCTGCTGAAGAAGAAGTAGGATGCATTAAAATAATGGCACCGGGATGTACTTTATTTAACACTCGCTGTAGCAATACGTGTGGTTCTGGTCGTTTCCAATCAATTGTATCTACCGTCCACATAATGGTTCCCATTTTTAGTTTTGCAGCAGTATGGACAACATCATCACGAAAACTCCCACTTGGCGGTGCAAACCAGCGTACCTTTTGATTCGTTGCTGCTTCAATGACTTGATTTGTTTTTTGTAATTGTTCATAAATTGCATCAACCGATAAAGTTTTCATATCAGGATGCGTATATGAGTGATTTCCCACTTCCTGATTTGCATCTGCAATCATTTTTGCAAAACGTAAATTTTCCTTTACCCATCTTCCCTCTAAAAAAAAAGTTGCTTTAACTTGATGTTTTTGCAGTACTTCTAACATCCGAGAAAGATATTCGTTCCCCCAAGCGACATTAATAGTAAGGGCAACCATTTTTTTGCTTGGATTCCCTCTATAAATAGGAGCAGGAGATAAATCTGTTAAATGTACTTGAGGTGATACTTCTCGATATACCAACTGTTTCTCATCGAAACTCCCCTTCCTCTTCATGTTATCATAGGAAGCCCTTATATCTACTTCTTTTCCGTTGTAACCTGGCGTTGCTTTCCATATTTTATCAATACATGCATTTTGTGCTGGAATCTTATATCCTTCCGCTTTTTCTTCAATTTCTTCGTACAAACGGTCTTTTGCATATGATATATGCGAAACATGCTGAGCAGAGAACAATAATATAACTATAAGTAAAATGATGCGAGTTTTCATAAAAGTACCCTCCAATAAAATGAAACTTCTATCATTAGGCGTTACCTACATCCGCCACTGCTATTTAGCCCAATCTCACTTCTTCTCTTCCCCTAAATGCCGAGACGGATTTACTGCTTATTAAAGCAGAATAATACAAATCTTCTTTTCTTATCATTGTTAATTTAAACGTTCTCGCTAAAACTATACTCTGTTATATACAAAAAAACCTTGAGATATATCTCAAGGTTTTATACATAGTAAAAAAGCCAAGAAATTCCTTGGCTTTTCGTTTATTCTTGTTCTTGTTTTTGCTCTTGCTCTTGCTCTGCCGCTTCTTTTTCCTGCTCTTCTTTAAGCAGTACTTTTCTAGACAAGTTTACACGACCTTGTTTGTCAATCTCGATAACTTTTACTGAAATCTCATCACCGATTTTCACAACATCTTCTACTTTGCCTACACGCTCAAGTGCTAGTTCAGAGATATGAACAAGACCGTCTTTCCCACTGAATAATTCAACGAAAGCACCGAATTTTTCAATTCGTTTTACTTTTCCTAAGTAAATTTCGCCTACTTGTACTTCGCGAACAATATCTTCGATAATTTTTTTCGCTTTATCATTCATTTCTTGATCAACTGAAGAAATAAAGACTGTACCGTCTTGTTCGATATCAATTTTTACGCCTGTTTCTTCAATAATCTTGTTAATTTGTTTACCGCTTGGTCCAATAACATCACGGATTTTATCCGGATTAATTGTCATTGTAATAATTTTTGGAGCATACGCAGATAACTCAGTACGCGGCTCAGCAATAACAGATAACATATGATCTAGAATGTGCATGCGTCCAACTTTTGCTTGTTGCAATGCTTCTTCTAAAATTTCACGAGATAAGCCTTCAATTTTAATATCCATTTGAAGTGCTGTTACACCTTTAGCTGTACCTGCTACTTTAAAGTCCATATCACCTAAGTGATCTTCCATACCTTGGATATCTGTTAAAATTGTGTAGTGTTCACCAGACTTCACAAGTCCCATTGCAATACCAGCAACTGGCGCTTTCAGTGGAACACCTGCATCCATCATCGCTAATGTACTTCCGCAAATACTTGCTTGTGAAGTAGAACCATTCGATTCTAAAACTTCAGATACAAGACGAACTGTATACGGGAAGTCCTTTTCAGATGGAATAACAGGTTCAAGAGCACGTTCACCTAATGCACCATGACCGATCTCACGACGACCTGGGCCACGCATTGGTCTTGTTTCACCAACACTAAAGGACGGGAAATTATAATGGTGCATAAAGCGTTTTGATTCTTCTACACCAAGACCATCTAAAATTTGCACATCGCCTAATGCACCTAATGTACAAATACTTAATGCTTGTGTTTGTCCACGTGTAAATAGACCTGAACCGTGCGTACGAGATAAAATACCTACCTCTGATGATAAAGGACGAATTTCATCACCTTTACGTCCATCTGGGCGGATTTTTTCAACTGTAATAAGACGACGTACTTCTTCTTTTACAATTTTATATAAAATCTCATTTACTTGTCCTAATGTTTCAGCATCAGCTTCTTGTGCCTCATAATGCTCAATAACACGTTTTTTCACTTTATTAATTGCATCTTCACGTGCATGTTTTTCGTGCACTTGAATTGCTGAATGCATATCTTGTTCTGCCATTTCACGTACAGCTTGATCAAGTTCAGCATCCACTTCATAAAGTTGTACTTCTGTTTTCTCTTTACCTACAGCTTGTACAATCTCTTCTTGGAAAGCAATTAGACGTTTAATTTCTTCATGACCAAACATAATTGCTTCTAACATTGTTTCTTCAGGCACTTGATCTGCCCCTGCTTCTACCATGTTAATTGCGTCTTTCGTACCAGCTACAACAAGATGGATATCACTTTTCTCTTGTTGTTCTACTGTTGGATTAATAATGAATTCGCCGTCAATACGACCAACTGTTGCACCCGCGATTGGACCTTCAAATGGGATATCTGAAATCGATAACGCTAATGAAGAACCAAGCATAGCTGCCATCTCAGAAGAACAATCTTGATCAACACTCATTACAATGCTGACAACTTGTACTTCATTACGGAAACCATCTGCGAAAAGCGGACGAATTGGTCGGTCAATTAAACGACTTGCTAAAATTGCTTTTTCACTTGGACGGCCTTCACGCTTAATAAAACCGCCTGGGATTTTTCCGACTGCATATAAACGTTCTTCATAGTTTACTGTAAGCGGGAAGAAATCTACATTTTTTGCCTCTTTTGATGCAGTTGCTGTAGATAGAACCGCTGTATCGCCATATCTTACTAATACTGCTCCGTTTGCTTGTTTTGCAAGCTGACCTGTTTCAATTGTTAGCTGACGACCAGCCAAATCTATCGAGAAGACTTGCTTTTCGTGACTCATTTAAGTACCCCTCTCAATTTAAAATATTCAGTTCTTCTATGTAAATGAATAATATATCACAATATCCTTCCTCTAGTATTACCGAAAATTCAGTAAGCTATCAAGAGTCAAAGATATATTTTTACCTAACAAAAAAGCGGGAATATTCCCGCTTTTTTGACTATCGACGTAATCCAAGTTTTGTGATTAGTTCACGGTAGCGAGTGATGTCATTGTTACGAAGGTAAGTAAGTAAGTTACGACGTTTACCAACCATCTTTAAAAGACCGCGACGTGAATGATGATCTTTCTTGTGAGTACGTAAGTGCTCATTTAGAGTGTTAATTTGCTCCGTTAGGACAGCAACTTGAACTTCTGGAGAACCAGTGTCAGTCTCATGAGTTCTAAATTGTGCAATGATTTCATTTTTACGCTCTTGCGTTAAAGCCATCCTATTTCACCTCCTAAGTAATAAATCCCCAATTACCTAGCAAACGTCGGTGAGTCGTAATGCCAAGCAATGGTTATTTTAAAGTACATAAGATAGAATACTACTTTTTATTCGAAAAAGCAAGTGTATTATTTGCACAGCTAAAATAATCTTCTGCTACTCTTTTATCTTTTGCAATTTGTGCAACTAACTCATCAATACCATTAAATTTCTTTTCTTCGCGAATTCGCATATGCCACTCTACAACAACAGACTCATCATATATATCACGCTGAAATTCAAAAAGATGCACTTCAATAGAAAGCTGCTTTTCACTTTCCTTAAAAGTCGGTTTATATCCGATATTACATACACCTTCATGCCACTCATCAGTTACTTTCATTCGAACGGCGTATACACCAACAGGCGGTAAAAGATATTCATCATTTAGAGCAATATTTGCTGTCGGAAAACCAATTTGGCGTCCGCGCTTATCTCCATGAACAACCATTCCTTCAACAGTATACGGTCTGCCTAAAATAGATGGTATTTGTTCCATTTCTCCATTGCGAATATGTTTTCGCAATAATGTGGAACTTACTTTTTCTTCTTGAAATTCTACTTTTTCAATCACGGTTTGTGTAAACTCCCCTCTTGCATGAAATGGCAAAGTTTCCATCGTCCCTTTTCCTAAACGTCCATATGAATAATCAAAGCCTGCTACAACATGCTGTACATTCAGCCCAATGATATAATCATCTACAAATTGTTGTGGTAATAAATTCGCAAATGCTTCGTCAAATTTCACAACATATAAAATATCAATTCCTAAACTTGCAATTACTTTTTCTTTACTTCGTAAAGGCGTAATATACTCTACATGCGCTTCCTTTTTCCCTAATACAACAGACGGATGCGGATGAAAAGTCATAACAGCACTTTTAAACCCTCGTTCTTCCGCTACCTTTTTCGCAGTATGAATGACACGTTGATGACCTAAGTGAATACCATCAAAATACCCTAATGCCATTACAGTAGGCTCTATTTCCGCTTTGTTTAATGCATGAGGATGAGTTAAATGAATGAGTTTCACGCTTAAATTCACCTTTTTCTATAATAATCCTTCTAATTATTCATTATAGCTGTAATTCTTGATTATTCACAAGTACTTTCATCGGTTTCAACATCCCTGGACGTTTTGGATGATGCTCATAAATCGCTAAACAGCGCTTATTTTCATCAAAGACTGTAATAAATGGCGCTGTCAATTGCTCTTTATTTGGTAAGAACATACCATTCTTTACTTTTTCTGCTTGTTCTTCATTAACAATTATTTTTGGAAACTTATGTAATGCTTCATCAATGGAAATAAAGATAGATTCCACTGTTCCATTTTGCACGTTTTGCTCAATTTCTTCAAATGATATGCAATCTTCTAAGTGAAACTCTCCTGATGCTGTTCGTACAAGATCTGACATATGCGCAGGGAATCCAAGTTTTTCACCAATCATCACAGCTAATGTTCTTACGTATGTGCCTTTGCTACAAGTCACTCGAAAACGGAAGGAAATTGTTGCCCCCTCAAACACTTCACGGTCATCAAGTAATGTGAATTCATGAATCGTAATGGTACGAACCGGGCGCTCTACTTCTATTCCTGCCCTTGCATATTCATATAATTTTTTTCCATTTACTTTTACAGCAGAGTACATCGGTGGTACTTGTTCAAGTGTTCCTGTTAAATCCTCCAATACGGATTCTACTTCTTTACTTGTAATAATACGATTTACATCCTGTTTTTCTACAATTTCACCCGAAGCATCTTCTGTAGTCGTCGAAAAGCCCAGCGTAACTTCGCCCTCATATGTTTTTGTTTCACTCGTTAAAAACTGAGCGATTTTTGTAGCACGTCCCACACAAATCGGTAATACACCTGTCACATCCGGATCTAAAGTTCCTGTATGCCCTATGCGTTTCTCTCTTAATATTTTTCTTAACTTAAATACGCAATCATGCGATGTCATTCCTTTTGGTTTATGTAATAACACTACACCTTCCATATGTTCACCTCATTGTTATACTTTTGTATGTCAAATTTACTTCAGATTGAAAAAATGGATAGACAAATGTCTATCCATTATTCTTCACGTTTATCTTCTTTATTAATTTCATGTAAAAGCGTATCAATTCGATGACCATATCCAATCGATTCATCAAATTCAAAGGAGATTTCAGGTGTTTTACGAAGACGAATACGTTGTCCAATTTCGGAACGAATAAAGCCTTTCGCCTTTGCTAAGCCTTTTAACGTATTTTCTTTCTGCTCTTCGTCTCCTAAAACAGAAATATATACTTTGGCAATCTGTAAATCCCCACTTACTTGCACATCTGTTACCGTCACAAAACCGATACGTGGATCTTTAATTTTGCGACTGATAATTTCGCCTAATTCTTTCTTCATTTGCTCGCCCACGCGATTTGCACGTAGCTTCATAACTAATCACCTCATTCAATACCATTCCAATTGTGTTATCGTACGTTCAATCTCAGGAAATGAGTCAATATACTCAAGTACACGATTCATTTCTTTTTCGCAGACAACACGATTTGAGGATACGGAAACGATTGCAATTTCTGTACGTTGCCATACATCCTGGTGTCCAACTTCTGAAACAGATACATTGTAACGCTGTTTCACACGAGTTAAAATACGCTGTAAAATTGCTCGTTTCTCTTTTAAAGAATGCACATCATAAATCATACATTCGAATGAGAGTGAAGCGATAATCATCGCTTCACTTCTTCCATAATGTACGCCTCAATGATGTCCCCTTCTTTAAGATCATTATATCTTTCAATTGTAATACCACACTCATAGTTTTGTGCAACTTCTTTTACGTCATCTTTGAAACGTTTTAACGTATCAAGCTGTCCTTCGAAAATAACTACGCCATCACGAATGATACGTACGCCGCTATCACGTGTGATTTTACCATCAGTTACGTAACATCCTGCAATTGTTCCAACTTTCGTTACTTTGAATGTTTGACGAACTTCTGCTTGACCGATTACTTTTTCTACGAATTCAGGATCTAGCATACCTTGCATTGCTGCTTCAATTTCTTCAATTACTTTGTAAATAATACGGTGTAAACGAATATCAACATTTTCTAATTCAGCTGTACGTTTCGCGTTTACATCAGGACGTACGTTAAATCCGATTACGATTGCATTTGATGCAGAAGCTAAAATAATATCAGATTCTGTAATTGCACCTACGCCAGTATGGATGATTTTCACTTTTACGCCTTCAACATCAATTTTACGAAGTGATGCTGCCATTGCTTCTACAGAACCTTGTACGTCTGCTTTCACAATTAGGTTAATTTCTTTTACATCGCCTTCTTGAATTTGTTGGAATAAATCTTCTAGGCTTAGTTTAGATTTTTCACCGCGCTGTGCAAGCAATGCTTGTTGTGCACGTGATTCACCGATTTGACGTGCTTTCTTCTCGTCAGCAAATGCCATAAAGCGATCGCCAGCTTGTGGTACTTCGTTTAAGCCTGTAATTTCAACAGGAGTAGACGGACCAGCAACTTTTACACGACGACCAATATCATTTACCATCGCACGAACACGGCCGAATGATGTACCAACAACGATTGGGTCTCCTACTCGAAGTGTACCGTTTTGAACAAGTAATGTCGCGATTGTTCCTTTACCTTTATCAAGCTGTGCTTCGATTACTGTACCAGTTGCATAGCGATTTGGATTTGCCTTATATTCTTCTACTTCACTTACAAGAAGAATCATTTCTAATAAGTTGTCAATTCCTTCGCCTTTAATCGCAGCAATCGGTACGAAAATTGTATCGCCGCCCCAAGCTTCTGGAACTAACTCATATTCAGTTAACTCTTGCATTACACGGTCTGGATTTGCTGATGGTTTATCCATTTTATTCACAGCAACGATAATTGGTACTCCAGCTGCCTTTGCGTGGTTAATCGCTTCAACTGTTTGTGGCATAACACCGTCATCAGCTGCTACAACTAGAATTGTAATATCCGTAACTTGCGCACCGCGTGCACGCATTGTTGTAAATGCTGCGTGACCTGGTGTATCTAGGAACGTAATTTTTTTGTCGTTTACTTCAACTTGGTATGCACCAATATGCTGTGTAATTCCGCCCGCTTCACCAGCAGTTACTTTTGAATTACGAATAGAGTCAAGTAATGTTGTTTTACCATGGTCAACGTGTCCCATAATTGTAACAACAGCCGGACGTTCTTTTAAGTTTTCTTCATCGTCTTGCTCATCCATAAATGTTTCGAATTCTGTTTCACTAACAATTACTTCTTCTTCTACTTCAATACCGTAATCACCAGCAATTAGCTCAATTGTATCTTTGTCTAAATCTTGGTTAATTGTTGCCATGATTCCAAGCATAAAGAGCTTTTTAATAATTTCAGACGGCTCTTTGCTTAATTTTTTTGCCAATTCGCCTACAGCAAGTGTACCAGAGAAAGTGATTTTATCTGGCGTTTCTACCGTTTGCGTTTGTTGTCTTCCAGCAAAGTTTTCTTGACGTTTGTCTTGATTCCCTTTACCTTTTTTCTTATTCTTATTGCTGTTCTTTTTGCTACGAACAACTTTTTCCTCTACTTCAAACTCATCTGCAACAGAAGTTTTTTCTGCTCCATCATTATATTGATTATCTAACTTGTTTACTACTTCATCATCTAACATCGCCATATGATTCGATACCTCAATATTCATTTCTTTTAGTTTTGTAATAATATCTTTACTTGAGATATTGTGTTTTTTTGCATATTCATATACTCGAATTTTACTCATACCTTCACCCCCGGTAAGTTGTATCGAGCATGCTAAGCAGCTTCTTAGCAAAGCCGTCATCTAACACCGCTACAACGACTCGTTCTTCTCTCCCAATCGCATGCCCTAACTCTTGTCGATTTTCGACTTTTCTCATTGGTACGTTGTAGAACGTTGTTTTGTCCGTAATACGCTTTGTTGTATTTGCTGACGCATCTTCAGAAAGCAATACGAGCTTTGCCTTACCGCCTCGAACTTCTTTTAAAACAAGCTCTTCACCCGATATAATCTTTCGGGCCCGATTAGCTAGCCCTAAAAACGATTTCCAATTGGACACTTACTTCGACTCCTTCTCAACAAGCTCAATTAGCTCTTCATAAAGAGAGTCATCAATTTTCGCTTTTAGGTGATGTTCCAAGACATTCTTCTTTTTCGCCTGAGAAATGCATTCTTTATCTTTTGACAAGTATGCACCGCGTCCTGATTGTTTGCCTGTTAAATCAATAGACACGACTCCCTCTTTGGAACGAACAATGCGAATGAGCTCGCGTTTTGATTTCATCTCTTGTGTTACAACACATTTTCGTAACGGAACTTTTCGATTGCTCACGTTCATCACCTCTATTCGATTTCGTCTTCAGCAGAATCGAATGCGATCATCATATCTTCTTCTGTTAAAAGTCCTAGTTGTTTCGCATCAGACTCACTTTTAATATCAATTTTCCAGGCAGTTAACTTCGCTGCAAGTCGCGCATTTTGACCACGCTTACCAATCGCTAAAGAAAGCTGATGATCTGGAACAATGACAGTAGTTGCTTTTTCTTCTTCGTTTACAAGCACTTTTACAACTTGTGATGGGCTCAATGCATTTGCTACATATTCAACTGGATCATTTGACCAGCGAACAATATCAATTTTTTCACCTTTTAGCTCATCTACGATGCGTTGTACACGTTGTCCTTTCGGCCCTACACAAGAACCTACTGGATCTACATCTATGTTTTCAGAGTACACAGAGATTTTAGAACGATCTCCAGCTTCACGTGCTACAGAACGAATTTCTACAGTTCCATCATAAATCTCCGGCACTTCAATTTCAAACAGACGCTTTAAAAGACCTGGATGTGTACGAGATACATAAATTTGCGGTCCTTTTGTTGTTTTCTCTACTTTTGTAATGAAAACACGAATGCGATCATGCGGTTTATATTGTTCGTTTGGCATTTGCTCACTTACAGGTAAAAGTGCTTCTACTTTTCCTAAACTTACATAAATAAAGCGAGCATCTTGACGTTGTACAATACCAACCATAATGTCTTCTTCACGATCGCTAAACTCAGAATAAATAACGCCACGCTCTGCCTCGCGTACACGTTGCGTCACAACTTGTTTTGCTGTTTGCGCTGCAATGCGTCCGAAATCTTTTGGCGTAACTTCAATTTCTAATACGTCGCCCTCTTGATAGTTCGGATTAATTTGTCTTGCTTTTTCAACAGAAATTTCAAGACGTGGATCAAATACATTTTCCACAACATCTTTACGTGCTAATACTTGAATAGTTCCAACTTCAGGGTTGAAGCTAACGCGAACATTTTGCGCTTGGTTAAAATTTCGTTTATAAGCAGAGATTAAAGCTGCTTCAATAGCATCAATAATAATATCTTTGCTTATACCTTTTTCTTGTTCTAATACGAGCAAAGCATCTAACAACTCAGTGCTCATGAGGATCCCCCTTCTTACTAAAACGTAACTGCAAGTCGCGCATTGGCAACTTTATCCATTGGAATTTGGATTTCTTTTTTACGTGTTTTAATTGTTAATAGTAATGTGATTGTTGTTCCATCGTACGCGAGTAGTTTTCCTTCAAACATTTTCTCACCATCGATTGGCTCATATGTTTTAATCGCAACTTGTTTTCCTACTGCTTGCTGGAAATCTTTTTCTTTCTTTAATGGACGCTCCGCTCCTGGAGAGGATACATCTAAAAAGTAAAGATGAGGAATTGGATCCTCTTTATCTAAAGCTTCACTTAATTGCTCACTTACCGCGCCGCATTCCTCAATATCTACTCCTGTATCAGAGTCAATGGATACGCGTAAAAACCAATCTTTTCCTTCTTTCACATACTCTACATCTACAAGCTCAAGACCAAGCTCTTCGACAATTGGCTGCGCAAGTGCTTCAACAATTTCTGTAACTTTCTTATCCATAAACAGCCTCCTTTCTGCCGCCATGTGCCGTCTGAAAGATTTCACTCTGCGTATAGTTAACCAACGCAGCTTATATATTCTTTCTCGTTAGCTAACAAAAGCCCCTGCCAATAAGCAGGGAATATCTGTCTTAGTATTACCAAATTTAAGAAGTAAAACTTGTAACAAAATATGTATATACGACAGCAGCGCCTCATCTATCATCTCGGCGCAGAAACATAGATAGTAACACGAAAGAGTGGGTTTCCCCACTCTTTTTTTAAAAAAAATATACATGACATGGTTATCTCGCTTACTAGTATATCATAGCAACCATGGTTTTGCAAAGACTTTTCCTGCCTACTAGAACAGTGATAGCTGGTTTTGATCTGGTAGTTCTCCTAAACAACCTTGACTGTCTAAATACTCAATAATTGTTTTTGAAATCTTACTGCGCTGCTGTAAATCCTCTTTCGATAAGAACTCGCCATTTTCACGTGCTGCTACAATATTCAGTGCAGCATTTGTACCAAGACCAGGTATTGCATTAAATGGTGGAATCAATGTATTTCCATCAATAATAAAATCAGTTGCACTAGAGCGATATAAATCAACTTTTTGGAATGAATAACCACGTTCACACATTTCAAGTGTCATCTCTAATACTGTTAGTAAACTTTTCTCTTTCGGCGATGCATCTAATCCTTTTTGCGAAATTTCATCAATTTTAGCACGAATGGACGCTGAACCTTTTACCATCGCATCTAAATCAAAATCGTCTGCACGAACAGTAAAATATGCTGCGTAGAATAAGAGTGCAAAATGCACTTTGAAATATGCGATACGTACAGCCATTAGGACATATGCCGCCGCATGGGCTTTCGGGAACATGTACTTAATCTTTTTACATGAATCAATATACCATCCCGGCACATTATTATTACGCATTTCCTCTTCCCACTCCGGAGGCACACCTTTCCCCTTACGTACAGATTCCATAATTTTAAACGCTAAAGATGGTTCTAAACCTTGGTAAATTAAATATACCATAATATCATCACGACAACCGATTACTTCACTCAGTGTACATGTTCCGTCATAGATTAACTCATTGGCGTTTCCAAGCCATACATCTGTACCGTGAGATAACCCAGAAATTTGGACAAGCTCGGAGAATGTCGTTGGCTTCGTTTCTTCTAACATTTGACGAACGAACTTTGTACCGAATTCCGGGATACCAAGTGTCCCTGTTTTACAATTAATTTGCTCTTCTGTTACGCCAAGCGATTCCGTACCTGAGAAAATTTTCATTACTTCTGGATCATCAGTCGGAATTGTCTTTGGATCAACTCCACTCAAATCTTGCAACATACGGATAACTGTCGGATCATCGTGTCCAAGTATATCAAGTTTTAATAAATTATCATGGATAGAATGGAAATCAAAATGTGTTGTTCTCCACTCCGCATCTAAAGAATCTGCTGGAAATTGAATAGGTGTAAAATCAAAGACATCCATGTAATCTGGGACTACGATAATACCACCTGGATGTTGCCCCGTCGTTCGCTTAACACCAGTACAACCCGCTACAAGACGATCCACTTCTGCTCCTCGTATCGTTAAATTATGGTCTGATGCATAACCTTTCACATAACCATACGCCGTTTTTTCAGCAACTGTACCAATTGTTCCAGCACGATATACATTATCTTCACCAAACAGCACTTTCGTATAGTTATGAGCGCGAGGCTGATATTCTCCCGAGAAGTTCAAATCAATATCCGGAACTTTATCTCCTTTAAAGCCTAGGAACGTTTCGAACGGAATATCATGACCATCTTTTTTATATGCAGTTCCGCAGTTTGGACAATCTTTATCAGGTAAATCAAATCCGGAACCGACCGACCCATCATTAAAGAACTGTGATTGTTTACAATTTGGACAAACATAATGCGGCGGCAAAGGATTTACCTCTGTAATCTCCATCATTGTCGCAACAAATGACGAACCAACCGAACCACGTGAACCAACAAGATAGCCATCAACAAGAGATTTCTTTACTAACTTATGTGAAATCAAATAAATAACAGCAAATCCATGTCCAATAATACTTTTCAATTCTTTTTCCAAACGAGCCTCTACAATTTCCGGAAGCTCCTCTCCGTAAATACTCCGCGCCATTTCGTAACTCATATCCCGCGTTTCATCATCTGCACCTTCGATTTTTGGTGTGTAAAGGTCATCTTTTACAGGCTTTACTTCACCAATCATCGATGCAACTTTTTGCGTATTTGTTACAACAATTTCTTTTGCTTTCTCTTCTCCTAAGAAGGAGAAGCAATCTAGCATTTCATCTGTTGTTCGGAAATACACAGGTGGCAATGAATGACGATTTAATGGGTTTGCTCCGCCTTGCGAACTTACTAAAATTTTACGATACATTGCATCTTCAGGATTTAGATAATGAACATTTCCTGTTGCAACAACAGGCTTATCTAACGTTTCACCTAACTTTATTAAGTTCGAAATAATTGTTTTTAATTGACCCTCATCACGAACGAGCTCAAGCTCCACCAAATGTCGTAACACTTCTGGAGGCATAACCTCGATGTAGTCATAAAACTGTGCAATTTCCTCTACTTCTTCTGGTGCCTTTTGCATCATTGCTTCAAATACTTCGCCTTTATCACAAGCTGTACCAACTAATATACCTTCGCGATACTTCTTTAATAGAGAACGTGGAATACGCGGTACACGGTAGAAGTATTGAAGATGCGCATAAGAAACAAGTTTATATAAGTTCTTCAGCCCTTCATCCGATGTTGCAAGCAGCGTCACATGACTTGGGCGTCCACGTTTATACGCATCACCTTGTCCCATACTGTCATTTAACTGATCGTGATATTCAAATCCTTTTTCGATTACACTTTTTAACATTTTCACAAGCAAATAACCAGTTGCTTCTGTATCATAAATGGCACGGTGATGTTGTGTTAATTCAATATCAAGCTTTTTACATAGCGTATTTAAACGATGATTTTTCATCTCTGGAAATAAGAAACGAGCTAACTCTAACGTATCGATAACTGGGTTTTTCGTTTTTTCTAGACCACTTTTCTTAAATCCAACATTTAAGAACCCCATATCAAAGCTTGCATTATGAGCTACAAGTGTATGATTACCAATCCACTGTTCAAACTTTTTAAACACTTCTTCTACTTCTGGCGCATCCGTTAACATATCGTCTGTAATACCTGTTAATTCGATAATTGTTGCTGATAACGGCTGATGTGGATTTGCAAAGGATTCAAAACGATCGATAATTTCTCCGCCTTTTATTTTTACAGCAGCAAGCTCAATAACCGTATCATATACAGCTGATAACCCTGTCGTCTCAACGTCGAATACAACATATGTCTCATCAGCAAGTAGTCGATGTTCTTCATTATACGCAATTGGTACACCATCATTAACAAGGTTTGCCTCTACACCAAAAATCACTTTAATTCCTGCTTTTTTCCCAGCAGAATACGCTTCAGGAAAAGATTGCGCAACAGCATGGTCTGTCACAGCTACTGCTTCATGTCCCCATTTTGCCGCTTGACTCACAAGTGTAGATGCAGATGTTACAGCATCCATTTGGCTCATAGGCGTATGCATATGAAGCTCTACCCTTTTTTCTCCTTCAGGTGCTTTATCTTTTCGAGACGGTCCTGTTATTTCATTAATATCGTTTGCAATCATGACTAAATCTCGAACAAATGTATCATTTTGAACAGATCCACGCGCTTTTACCCACATTCCTTTTTTCAACGATTGTAGAAGCGGAATATCTTCTTTATCGCGTGAGAACATTTTAATCATAATAGAATCGGTGTAATCCGTTATTTTTAATGTCAATAATGTACGTCCACTACGAAGTTCTTTTGTTTCCACATGGAAAACATAACCTTGAACCGTTTTTCTTCTTTCTTCATCTTGAATTTCACGAAGTGGTGTAATCTCCTCATCAGGCTTAATAAGATAACCGAGTACAATCGGCCCTTCGTGTACAACATCACTTTCTTCCGCTTGTTTCTTGGCCATTTCTTCCATGGCTTGTATAACGCGCTGACGATCCTCTTGCTGTGTTTGTTCACGAAACTTTTGAACTTCCTCTTCATTTTGTTTTATATTTGTTTCTAGCTGAAAACGAGGAAATCCAAAAACTTCATATTGGTCTCCGACTGGCTTCGCAAGATTTTTCTTTAGCGCAGTAGATTCTAAATCATTATTCACATCAAGTAACAACTTCACTCCGTTTACATGCGGAAGTTGCTTTTTTAAATATGCAAACATAGGTGAAAAAGTAATTCGATCTGTACAGAGCGGCCAATACGCCTTGACCTCTTCTTCCGTAAATTGCTTATTCTCTGTTTCTAGTGAAAATGATGTTTTTGCAATATGAGAAAATGACTGCTTAAGCTGCGTTTCAAGCAATTCATATAATTCTGTTGGTAAAATACGTGGTACTTGTAAATCAAAATGCCAACTCTTATTTGCTTTATCAACAACTAACCTTTGAATGCCACCACCTTGTAAATATTGATTGATAAGGTCTTCAGGCATTTGTAACTGTTGGAGCAAAATTTGAAATCGCTCTTGTTGTTCGTTTGTTAATGACATAAGCAACCTCCTTCCATCTGCTATTATAAATTGAAACGTTCCACAAAGAAAGAGAAGGTACCTCATAGCGAGGTACCTCTTCTTATTTTAAAATATTAGCAATGTATGTGTGAAGTTCTTCCACTTTCACTTCTGCAGATTCATTTGTTGCACGTACTTTTACTTCGACAATGCCTTCATCAGCTTTTTTACCAACTGTTACTCGAACTGGAAGACCGAATAAATCCGCATCAGCAAATTTTACGCCTGCACGTTCCGCACGGTCATCTAATAATACTTCATATCCTTGCTCTTGTAATGAATTGTAGATATTTTCACCGACTTCACGCTGTGCATCAGATTTCATATTTACTGGAATCACATGTACATGGAATGGCGCAACTGCCTTTGGCCAAACTAAGCCATTCTCATCGTTAAATTGCTCAGCGATCGCTGCAACTGTACGAGATACACCAATTCCGTAGCAACCCATAATGATCGGTTGTGTTTTACCGTTTTCATCCAAGAATGTCGCATTCATAGATTCACTATAGCGTGTACCAAGTTTAAATACATGTCCCACTTCAATACCGCGAGCAAAGCGAATTGTTCCCTTGCCATCTGGAGAAAGATCTCCTTCTTGGATGAAGCGTAAATCTGTATATTGGCTTACTTTAAAGTCCCGTTCTGGGTTTACATTCACATAATGGAAGCCTTCTTCATTTGCTCCGCAACATCCATTTACGATAGCTTGTACAGCATGATCAGCAATTACTTCTACTCCTGTTACACCAATTGGACCTAAAGAACCGACTTCACAGTTTAATAATTCTTTTACTTCTTCATGAGATGCAAGTTCGACAACAGAAGCACCGTATAGGTTTTTCACCTTAACATCGTTCACTTCATGGTCTCCGCGAACAAGAACAACAATAAATTTCTCGTCTGCTTTAAAGACCATAGACTTAATACAATTTGATGCCTCGATATTTAAGAACGCAGATACTTCTTCAATTGATTTTTGATCTGGCGTTGCAACTTTTTCAAGTGTTTTTTCTACCTCATCGCTCTTTTCATAAGAAGCAATAACAGGTGCCATCTCAATATTTGCAGCATAATCAGATGTATCAGAATATGCAATTGTATCTTCTCCTACATCTGATAACACCATAAATTCATGTGTATCTTTTCCGCCCATTGCTCCAGAGTCAGCGATAACAGCACGGAAGTTTAAACCACAGCGCGCAAAAATATTAGAGTAAGCTTGGAAAAGACGGTTATACACTTCATCTAAACTCTCTTGCGTTGCATGGAAAGAATATGCATCCTTCATTAAAAACTCTCTTCCGCGTAACAAACCAAAACGCGGCCTTTGTTCATCACGGAATTTTGTTTGAATTTGATAAAGTGTTAAAGGTAATTTTTTATATGACTTAATTTCGTCACGTACAAGATCAGTAATAACTTCTTCATGTGTTGCTCCTAGAGCGAACTCACGATTATTTCGATCGTTCATACGCATTAATTCTGAACCATATGAATACCAGCGTCCAGATTCTTGCCATAATTCAGCTGCCTGAAGAGCTGGCATTAATAATTCTACAGCACCAGCTTTCTCCATTTCTTCACGAACAATACGCTCTACTTTATGCAACACTTTCAGACCAAGCGGCAAAAAGCTATATATACCTGAAGCATTTTGACGCATAAATCCTGCGCGTAGTAGAAGCTGATGGCTTTTAATTTCCGCATCAGCTGGTACTTCACGCAATGTAGGACTAAATATTATACTTTGTTTCATTCCATAGCACCTCTTTTATAAGAAAAACTTCCGTATATCATTCCATGTTACGACTAACATCAGTAACATTAATAAAGCAAAACCAATAAAGTGAACCATTCCTTCTTTTTGACGGTCAATCGGTTTCCCGCGGAGCGCTTCAATTAAGAAGAAGAAAAGGCGTCCCCCATCTAATGCAGGAACAGGTAATAAGTTAAACAAACCAAGATTTATACTTAGAACAGCTGTTAAGCTAAGAACACGAATCGTACCATACTCTACAACTTGGCCTGTTAAGTTATAAATCCCTACCGGGCCAGATAAGTCGTTAATCGAAAAATGTCCTGTAACGAGCTGAACAAGGGAAACAAAGATAAGTTTTGTCCATCTGTATGTTTCATCAAATCCCGCTTTAATAGAACCAAACAGGGACTTCTCAACAGGTGATTGTACCCCGAGTCTACCAACCGTAACATTACCCTCTTTTTCAGCAGCAGGCGTAACTTGTATCGTCATTTTTTTACTATCACGAGTTACATCCATCTTAATTTCTTTTCCTGGATTTTCACGAACGATATTTACTACATCTTGCCAACTATTTGTCGGTTTATTATTAATTGACGAAATTTTATCATCTTCATGTAATCCAGCTTTCTGTGCCACGCTATCAGATACCACTTTTCCAATTATCGGTTTATCCACAGGAATCCCTTGTATAAAACCAATCATAACAAATATAACGAAAGCAAGAACAAAGTTCATTGCAGGACCTGCAAAAATAGCAAGCGCTCGTTGCCCTAACGTTTTTGAGCCAAATTGTCGATTATACGGCGCAATCTGCGTTTCCTCTCCTGCTGAAACATAACGAGCTTTCTCGTGAATCCGAAATGTTTGTAAATCTTCTTCATACTCTTCATATCCAGATATGATTAACTTGTGTTCCAAGTCAGCTTGTTCCACTTCAACAACACGAACATTTGGATATTTTTCACGATTATCCAAAACAATTTTCGTAACCTCTTCTTTTTCGTTTAAAACAAGTCCAACTTTTGTACCAGGTTTTAGTTCAATGGTTTCTGGATCCTCCCCAGCCATTCGTACATAACCACCAAGCGGAAGTAAACGAACTGTATAAACTGTTTCATTTTTTTCAAACGAGAACAATTTTGGACCAAAACCAATGGCAAATTCACGACACAAAATACCAGCACGTTTGGCAAAGTACAAATGTCCAAGTTCATGGAAAAACACGAGTGCACCGAAAATTAAAATAAAGACAATCGCTGTATTCAAGTTCCATAACCACCTTTGCTAAATTTGTTCCATCACAAATCGTCTTGTGGCAGCATCGATTTCCTGAATTTCTTCTAAGCTTGGACGCGCAATGACATTGTGATGGTGCATTGCTTTTTCAATGAGGTCTTCTACTGTTAAGAAACTGATTTTCTTTTGCAGAAAAGCTTCTACAGCGGCTTCATTAGCTGCATTCATCACAGTTGGCATACTTCCTCCCATTTTCCCAGCTTCATATGCAAATTGAAGACAGCGGAAACGTTCCATATCCATTGTTTGAAAATGTAATGTTCCAATTTCCCATAAATTCAGCTGTTTAGCGTTTGGAAGTGAAAAACGATCAGGGTAAGTAAGTGCATATTGAATTGGAACACGCATATCTGGTGTACCAAGCTGCGCCATTACACTGCGATCTTCAAACTCAACCATAGAGTGAATGATACTTTCTTTATGTAATACAACATCGATTTGCTCATAAGGGATATTAAAAAGCCAATGCGCTTCAATAACCTCTAATCCCTTATTCATCATTGTAGCAGAATCAATGGTAATTTTCGAACCCATAGACCAGTTTGGATGACAAAGTGCATCTTCTACTGTTACATGTTGAAGTTCATTCCTCGTTTTATCTCGGAAACTTCCACCTGATGCTGTCAATATTAATCGAGAAATACGCTTCTCATTTTCTCCGTTTAAACATTGAAAAATAGCAGAGTGTTCACTATCTACAGGAAGTAAAGATACGTTATGCTTTTCTGCAGCTTCCATAACTAAATGCCCTGCTGTTACTAATGTTTCTTTATTTGCAATTGCAATCGTTTTTTTCGCCTCAATTGCTCGTAACGTCGGTAGTAATCCGACACTACCAACAACAGCGTTTACAAGTATTTCTGCATCCGGATGAAGTGCAACTTCAAGCAGCCCTTCATCTCCATATACAATTTTCGTATTTCCACAAACTGTTTGTAATCGCCAAGCATCTTCTTTTTGTTGTACAGACACAATCTCAGGAGAAAATTCTTGAATCATTTGCTGAGCAAACTCAATGTTTCTCCCCACAGAAAAAGCAACGAGACGGAATTGGTCTTGGTGCGAGCGCAATACATCTAATGTTTGCGTTCCAATTGATCCACTTGCACCTAATAAACTAATGGTTTTCATTGCTCCAACTCCTCGTTCGTTCATTAAATGAAATGTAAGAAATGTAATAGCGGTAATACAAATAACCAACTATCAGTTCGATCGAGAATACCACCGTGTCCTGGTAAAATTGTACCCGAATCTTTTACGCCATAATGACGTTTAAAGGCTGATTCTACTAAGTCTCCAATTTGACCAAATACTGATATTGCAATGGTAACTGCAATAAGAACACTTATATTCGACTGAACCGGTAAAAATACATTATACACAAGAGCAACAACGATTCCACATAAAATACCGCCGATAGAACCTTCTATCGTTTTATTTGGACTAATTTCTGGCCAAAGCTTTCGTTTCCCAATCGCTTTTCCAATAAAGTAAGCCCCGGAATCCGTTGCCCAAATCACAAACAATGCATAAAATACATATTGAATTCCTGCAAGACGAGTTTCATTCAAATAAAAGAAACCCATCGCAACATAAGTTGTTGCCATCAATAAAAATGCAGCATTGTCAAAAGTAAATGTATTCTTAGAAAGGACAGTATATGATAAAAGTAATAAGACAATTACAAATGTAATTTCTACTTTTGTTAAACCAATTGTTTCAAATACGCCCGTTACATTACTTGGAACTAAAATAATCCAAAGCAATAATGCTGCTAAAACTGTTGGCATAGAGATAACCGTTAACTTATTCATTCGAATTAATTCATATAATCCAACGGAAGCTAATGCATACACTAAAATTGTAAAAGGCACGCCACCGTAAAATACGATGGGAATGAACAGCGCGGCAGCAATCACTCCAGTAATTATTCTCTGTTTCACTACCAAACCCTCTCTTTCTACACGCCTCCAAATCTGCGACCTCTATTTTGGAAGTCAGTAATGGACTGCAATAAATGTTCTTCTGTAAAATCTGGCCAATATACATCAGTAAACCAAAGTTCTGAATAAGCAATTTGCCACAGCATAAAATTACTAATACGAATTTCACCGCTTGTTCGGATTAACAAATCAGGATCAGGCAATGTTCTTGTCATTAAGTACGAAGAAATTGTTTCTTCTGTTATTTCTGCAGAACGAAGTTTTCCTTCTTCACTATCCTTAACCATATTTTGCACAGCAGATACAATTTCATCACGACTTCCATAGTTTAACGCAAAATTTAAGATTAATCCCGTGTTATCTTTCGTATCCTCCATCGCTTTTTCCATCGCTCTGCGCGTATGAGTTGGAAGGCGATCCTTTTGTCCTATGACACGTACTTGTACATTTTCTTCAATAAGCTCTGGCAAAAATGCACCTAAAAATTCTTCAGGAAGTTTCATTAAATAATCCACTTCTAATTTCGGTCTTTTCCAGTTCTCTGTAGAAAAGGCATAAAGAGTCAGTACTTTGACACCGAGTTTACTAGCAAACTTCGTAATTTTCTTTACAACCTGCATTCCTTCATGATGACCTGCAATGCGAGGCATCGCTCTTCTTTTCGCCCATCTTCCATTACCGTCCATAATGATTGCAATATGCGCTGGGATTTCTCCTTTTTTTGCTTCTTCTACGAGATGATCAAACGACGCGATCTTATTGCCTTTAAAAAAAGGAAGTTTTCTAAACATCATTCAAACCCTCCAACGAGCAGACATATGCCTAAAAGTGTAAAAAGACCCCCTTAAGAAGAGGGTCATATTTGCGAAAGCTTCGCGATTACACTTCCATAATTTCTTTTTCTTTGTTTTTTGTAACATCTTCAACTTTTGCGATATATTTATCTGTTTCTTTTTGGATATCTTCTGTATATCCTCTTAAATCATCTTCTGTAATGTCGCCGTTTTTCTCAAGTTTTTTCAATTCATCGTTTGCATCACGACGAACGTTGCGAACAGCTACTTTTGCATCTTCAGAATATTTTTTCACAACTTTCACAAGTTCACGACGACGTTCTTCTGTTAATGCAGGGAATGCAATACGAATAACAGTACCATCATTAGAAGGATTTAATCCTAAATCAGCTTTTAAAATTGCTTTTTCAATATCACCGATAGATGTCTTATCGTATGGCTGAATAACTAGTAAACGTGCTTCAGGAACTGTGATGTTTGCTAATTGTACAACCGGAGTTGGTGCACCGTAGTAATCTACTTGTACTTTATCTAATACAGAAGCACTTGCACGACCTGCACGAACTGTTGAAAGTTCACGAGAATATGCTGCAACTGCTTTTTCCATTTTCTCTTTTGCATTGCTTAACACTTGTTGTCCCATTATTATTTCCCCCTCACAATTGTTCCAATATTTTCGCCCAGAACGGCGCGCTTAATGTTTCCTTCTTCCATGATAGAGAATACAATTAACGGAATATCATTATCCATACATAAAGAAGAAGCTGTAGAATCCATTACACCCAAGCCTTCTTTCAAGACATCTAAATATGTAAGTGATTCGTATTTTGTTGCTGTTTCATCAATTGTTGGATCCGCACTATATACGCCATCTACATTATTTTTCGCCATTAAAATAACATCTGCCTCAATCTCAGCTGCACGTAGTGCTGCTGTTGTATCAGTAGAGAAGTAAGGGTTACCTGTACCTGCTGCAAAAATTACAACACGTTTCTTCTCTAAGTGACGATTTGCTTTACGACGAATGTAAGGCTCAGCTACTTGGCGCATTTCAATAGAAGTTTGCACTCGTGTTTGAACTCCTAAATTCTCTAAGCTGTCTTGAAGAGCTAAAGAATTCATTACCGTTGCTAACATTCCCATATAATCAGCCGTTGCACGATCCATTCCCATTTCGCTACCAATCTTACCGCGCCAAATGTTACCACCGCCAACAACAACTGCAACTTCTACGTCTAACTCAGCAATTTCTTTCACTTGCTCAGCAACAGATTTAATAACAGACGGATTAATTCCAAATCCTTTATCTCCAGCTAAAGCTTCACCGCTTAGCTTTAATACTACACGATTATATTTTGGCTTACTCATAATGAACCTCCATTGCCTACATCTTTATTTTAAAAAAGGGAACACAATGTGTCCCCCAATCTTTATTAGTTGCTGCCTTTTACTTGGTTCATTACTTCTTCAGCAAAGTTGTCTTGACGCTTTTCAATACCTTCACCAACAGCGTAGCGAACGAATCCTTTTAATGTGCCGCCTTTAGACTCAACGAACTGACGAACTTTCATATCAGGATTTTTAACGAATGCTTGGTCAAGTAAGCAAATCTCTTCGAAGAATTTACCTAGGCGACCTTCAACCATTTTCGCAACGATTTTTTCTGGCTTGCCTTCGTTTAAAGCTTGTTGTGTTAATACTTCACGCTCATGCTCAACTTCTTCAGCTGTTACAGCATCACGGTCGATGTATTTAGGGTTAACTGCTGCAATGTGCATTGCTACGTCTTTAGCAGCCGCTTCATCTGTAGTACCTTCAAGAACTGCTAATACACCAATGCGTCCACCCATGTGTAGGTAAGCACCGAATGCATCTGCATCAGTTTTTGATACGATTTCAAAACGACGAAGTGTAAGTTTTTCACCAATTTTAGCGATTGCTTCGTTGATGTGCTCTTCTACTGTTTTGCCGTTTGCAATTGTTTGAGCCATTGCTTCTTCAATGTTAGCAGGTTTGTTAGCTAATAAGTGAGCAGCTAATTCTTTAATTAATGTTTGGAAACCTTCGTTTTTCGCAACGAAATCAGTTTCAGAGTTTAATTCTAAGATTAAACCGTCGTTACCGTTTGTTTCGATGAAAGTTAAACCTTCAGCAGCGATGCGGTCTGCTTTTTTAGCAGCTTTTGCAATACCTTTTTCACGTAAGAAATCAATTGCTTTCTCCATGTCGCCGTTAGTTTCTGTTAAAGCTTTTTTGCAGTCCATCATACCTGCGCCAGTTTTTTCACGAAGTTCTTTTACCATTTGTGCAGTGATTGCCATACTTTTCATCCTCCTAAAATATGTATTTATACCTTAAAAAAGGTGATAAAAGGCCGAACCCCTTATCACCTTTCCAAATTTGTTACGCAGTAACAGTTTCTTCACCTTGTTTTGCTTCAAGGATCGCGTCTGCCATTTTAGATGTAAGAAGTTTTACAGCACGAATTGCATCATCGTTTGCTGGAATTACGTGATCGATTTCGTCTGGATCACAGTTTGTATCAACGATACCGATGATTGGAATGTTTAATTTGCGTGCTTCAGCAACTGCGATACGCTCTTTACGAGGGTCTACTATGAATAATGCATCTGGAAGACCTTTCATATCTTTAATGCCGCCTAAGAATTTTTCAAGACGCTCTAATTCTTTCTTAAGTTGTACAACTTCTTTCTTAGGAAGTACTTCGAAAGTACCATCTTCTTGCATTCTTTCGATGTCTTTAAGGCGTTTAATACGCTTTTGAATTGTTTGGAAGTTTGTTAACGTACCACCTAACCAACGTTGGTTAACGAAGTACATACCAGCGCGAGTTGCTTCTTCTTTAATAGCATCTTGTGCTTGTTTTTTTGTACCTACGAATAATACGTTACCGCCGTTAGCAGCGATGTCTCTCATTACGTTGAATGCTTCTTCAACTTTTTTCACAGTTTTTTGTAAGTCGATGATGTAGATACCGTTACGCTCTGTGAAAATGTAACGTTTCATTTTTGGGTTCCAACGACGAGTTTGATGTCCGAAGTGAACACCAGCTTCAAGCAATTGCTTCATAGAAATTACTGACATAATTTAGTTCCTCCTAAATGGTTTTTGATATCCTCCGTTCACTTCATCTTTAAGCGAAACTACAAGCGTAGCACCAACACTTAAATCAATGAACGTGTGTACTTTGTACTGACACCACTGACAACTATATCACAACAAAATATCACAATCAAGTCGAAAATACATACATTATGAAACTTTCTTTTCAGTTACTTATTTTTACTATCGAATCATATTACAGTATTGCCATTCTCCCTTATTTTTAAGCTATTTTAATAATAAAACGTTCCTCTCATTAAGAATTTTTTCTGCTGAGCACATTAAAAAAAGAGCTCTTCTGCACAATACAGAAGAGCTCTTTTTCTCTTATAATTAGTTTGTTTTTAATTTTGCAAGTTCATGTAAAAATTTATCATTCAATACTTTAATGTATGTTCCTTTCATACCTAAAGAACGAGATTCGATTACACCAGCACTTTCTAACTTACGAAGTGCGTTTACGATTACAGAACGTGTAATACCTACACGATCAGCAATTTTACTTGCAACAAGCAAGCCTTCTGTTCCATTTAACTCTTCAAAAATATGCTCAATTGCTTCTAGTTCACTGTATGATAATGAGCTAATTGCCATTTGTACAACCGCTTTACTACGTGCTTCTTCTTCAATTTCTTCTGCTTTTTCACGTAGAATTTCCATACCTACTACCGTAGAACTATATTCAGCAAGAATTAAATCATCATCTAAGAATTCTTGACCAAGACGCGCTAATACTAATGTACCTAGACGCTCACCGCCACCAACGATTGGTACGATTGTTGTTAAACCTTGACCAAACAACTCTCTGTTTTCTACAGGGAACGCTGTATACTCACTGTTTACTTCTAAGTTTGGAGATGTTTCAGTTACATTGAATAAGTTCTTTGTATATTCTTCTGGGAACTGACGCTCAGCAAGCATTTGTTTCATGCGCTCGTTTTCGATTTGCTGGTGGATTGCATATCCTAATAATTTTCCGCGACGACTTACAACAAACACGTTCGCTTCGATTACTTCACACATCGTGTCAGCCATTTCTCTAAAGTTTACTGGTTTACCTGCTGCGCTCTGTAATAACGCATTCAGCTTTCTTGTTTTTGCTAATAATTCCATTTCAAAATTTCCTCCTACATATTATTCACATAATTTTAATCACTTGGAAACTAGGGCGAGTCACCTGATGATACTATTACAAAATAAACTGGCTCACATCTTTATTTTTAGCAATCGTCGCTAACTTTTCCTCTACATACTGAGGTGTTATCGTTACCTTTTCTAACGTAATTTCAGATGCTTCAAACGATAAATCTTCAAGAAGTTTTTCCATGATGGTATGAAGCCTTCTTGCTCCAATATTATCTGTGTCTTGATTGACTTGATAGGCAATCTCGGCAATCTTACGAATAGCTTCGTCAGAAAATTCAATTTCTATACCTTCCGTTTCCAATAATGCTATATATTGTTTTACTAAAGCATTATCTGGCTCTACAAGGATTTTCACAAAATCATCTGCTGACAATTTCGTTAATTCTACTCGAATCGGGAATCTTCCTTGTAGTTCAGGAATTAAATCTGACGGCTTTGACATATGAAAAGCGCCCGCTGCGATAAATAAAACGTAATCCGTTCTTATCGGTCCATACTTCGTCACAACAGTCGATCCTTCCACAATCGGTAAGATATCCCGCTGTACGCCTTCACGTGATACATCAACGCTATTCGTTTGTTTACCAGCAATTTTGTCAATCTCATCAATAAAAATAATTCCAAGCTGTTCAGCACGATAAACAGCCTCTTGTGTAACTTCATCCATATCAATTAAGCGCTGTGCCTCTTCATTTGTCAAGACTTTTCTCGCTTCTTTTACAGAAAGTTTACGTTTCTTCGTCTTTTTCGGCATAAAACTTCCAAGTGCATCTTGAAAATTCATGCCCATTTGTTCCATTCCTGTACCTTGAAGCATATCAAACATAGATGATTGTTGTTCTGTCACTTCGATTGTAATTGCTTCATCTTCTAGTAAACCTGCAACAAGCTGCTTTTCTACTTCTTTTCGTTTCTGTTCAATTTCCCGCTCATCCTGCTGTTCCGATACTGAAGTTGTATTTTGATTTTGATACCCACCAAATAACATTTCTAATGGATTTTTAAATCCTGATTCTTTTTGTTTATGCGGTACTAAAATTTCAACAATTCGCTGATTTGCTTGCTCTTCCGCTTTATCCTTAACATGAACCATTTTCTCTTCTTTCACAATTCGAACAGAAGTTTCCACAAGATCACGAATCATAGATTCAACATCACGACCAACATAACCTACTTCTGTAAATTTTGTCGCCTCTACTTTAATAAAAGGAGCACCTACGAGCTTTGCAATTCGTCTCGCCACTTCTGTTTTCCCGACCCCAGTCGGCCCAATCATTAAAATATTTTTGGGTGCAATTTCATCGCGAAGTTCTTCCGCTAATTTACTGCGGCGATAACGATTTCGGAGCGCCACTGCAACCGCTTTCTTCGCGTCTTTTTGACCAATAATATATTGATCTAGCTTCTCTACAATTTGTCGCGGAGTAAAATGTAAATGCATATAAAATGCCTCCCTTACAGTTCTACAATTCTTCCACAATAATATTTTCGTTCGTATATACACAAATATTACTAGCGATTTCTAAACTTGCTTTCGCAATGTCTCTTGCTTTAAAATGATCACCTGCATGCTGTTTTAAAGCACGCCCTGCTGCAAGTGCATAATGCCCACCAGATCCAATCGCTAAAATGCCATCATCAGGTTCAATCACTTCACCTGTTCCTGAAACTAGTAATAACGTACTTTTGTCCATAACGATTAACATTGCCTCTAATTGGCGAAGCATTTTATCTCCCCGCCACTGCTTTGCCATTTCTACAGCAGCTCGCTGCAAATTACCGTTGTATTCTTCAAGCTTCCCTTCGAACATCTCAAAAAGCGTAAAAGCATCTGCGACAGAACCCGCAAAACCAGCTAACACTTTACCGTGAAATAACTTTCGCACTTTACGAGCTGTATGCTTCATAACAACAGCATTTCCAAGCGTAACTTGCCCGTCACCAGCCATTGCACATTCTCCATTATGGTGAATTGCAAATATCGTTGTAGCATGGAAATTTCCCATAGAAAAAACTCCTTTATTTGTTTTTATAGCTTTTAAAAGCAATTTATGCGCGAGGATGATGCATCATGTAAACAGAACGTAACCTTTCCTTTGAGACATGCGTATAAATTTGTGTTGCCGATAAATTTTCATGTCCTAATAGCTCTTGTACAGTTCGTAAGTCTGCCCCTTCATTTAACATATGAGTCGCAAATGTATGTCTTAACATATGAGGGCTTATATGCATTGTAAGGGAAGTTTTTTTTATTAGTTCATTTAAAATATATCGAACACCCCGATCTGTTAACGGTGTACCTTTCGCATTTAAAAACACCATTTGGGAGTGTTTCTCCGATTTTTTCTCTAATCGTTTTCTCCCATTTTCTATGTAAGTTAGTAAAGCATCTTGTGCATAACTCCCAAAGGGAACATAACGCTGTTTCTTTCCTTTCCCCATCACCAAAATCGTCCCAATTGAAAAATCAATATCGGTAAGTTGAAGCTTCACACATTCACTGACACGAATACCCGTCGCATACATGAGCTCCAATAAAGCTTGATCTCGCTGCCCTAACGGTTTGGCGGTATCGGAAACTTCAAATAACCGCTCTAATTCTTCGGCGTACAAAAATTTTGGGATTGACCACTCTTTTTTAGGGAGTGACGCAAGTGCAAATGGATTATCTTCTCTATATCCTTCACGCATCAAAAAACGGTACAGACTTCGTAAACTCGAGATTTTGCGCGCTACAGATTTCCTTGCTAACTTTTCATTATGCAAAGTGGTTAAATATAAACGAACATCAACGTACGTAATATCCGCAAAAGAGGAAATACCTTCTCGCTTCATAAATTGCACAAAATGTTCTAAATCATTCTGATAACTTTCAATTGTATATTTTGAATAATTTCTTTCAATTTGTAAATATCCGACGAATAATTGTAACATTTTATTCACATGTTCATCCATACTCTTCACCTCAATAAAGGCTACTAAATCGTATCACAATTTAGTAGCCTTTGCAAGAAATTTAACTAAATATTTACAAAATTTTGAATTGTTTCTAATGCGCGATTTGCATACGCTTCATTACGTTCTTGCTTCTGCTTAATTTTCTTTTCTAGCGGTGCAAACAATCCGAAATTCGCGTTCATCGGTTGGAAGTTTTTCACATTCGTTGTTGTGATGTAATTCGCCATACTTCCCATTGCTGTTACTGGCGGTAAAACAACCGGCTCTTCACCTTTCACAAGGCGAGCTGCATTTATACCTGCCAATAAGCCTGAAGCGGCTGATTCTACATATCCCTCTACTCCAGTCATTTGTCCAGCAAAGAATAAATCATTTCGATTTTTATATTGGTATGTTGGACGAAGTAGTTTTGGCGAATTAATAAATGTATTACGATGCATCACACCATAACGTACAATCTCTGCATTTTCTAATCCAGGAATTAGTTGTAACACTTCCTTTTGTGGTCCCCACTTTAAGTGAGTTTGGAAACCAACAATATTGTATAATGTTCCTGCCGCATCATCTTGACGTAATTGAACAACTGCATATGGCGTTTTCCCTGTTTTCGGATCTTCTAATCCAACTGGTTTCATTGGTCCAAATAGCAATGTTTGTCGGCCACGGTTTGCCATTACTTCTACAGGCATGCACCCTTCAAAGAAAACTTCCTTCTCGAATTCTTTTAATGGCACTGTTTCTGCAGCAATTAACGCATCATAAAAACGGTTAAATTCTTCTTCTGTCATCGGACAGTTTAAATATGCTGCCTCACCTTTATCATAGCGAGATTTTAAATAGACTTTCTCCATATCAATGCTATCTTTTTCCAAAATAGGTGCTGCCGCATCATAGAAGTAAAAATAGTCCTCACCCGTTAGTTCTTTTAGTTGTGCTGATAGCGCTGGTGAAGTAAGCGGCCCTGTTGCAATTACAGTAGGTCCTTCTGGAATTTCTGTAAGTTCCTCATTCATTACCGTTACGTTCGGATGATTTTTCACATATTCTGTTACCTTCGCCGCAAATTCATGACGGTCTACAGCTAAAGCACCGCCCGCCGGTACAGAACACTCATCTGCTGCACGAATAATAACAGAATCCATACGGCGCATCTCTTCTTTAATTACACCAACCGCATTTGTTAATGTATTCGCACGAAGCGAGTTACTACATACAAGCTCAGCAAATTTATCTGTATGATGAGCTGGTGTTTGTTTTACTGGTCTCATTTCATATAATCTTACTTGAACGCCACGTTTTGCAATTTGGTAAGCTGCTTCGCTTCCTGCAAGACCTGCACCAATTACATTTACTACTTGTGTTGTCATTTGTCTCACCTTTCTTTTTTCATTTCCCGAAAAAAATGTGAGCTGGTAGGCTCACATTTGTTGTTCTTCTTCATAATCACAAGAAATACACTGTACTTGAACGCCTTTTTTCAACTTCTTCTCAACAAGCATCCCTTCACACTTTGGACATTTCCGACCAATTGGCTTATCCCAAGAAACAAAGTCGCACTCAGGATATGTGCCGCAGCCGTAAAAAAGACGTTTCTTTTTATTACTTCGTCGCTCAATAATTTGTCCTTCGTTACACTTCGGACATGTAACACCGATTTCTTTAACAATCGGTTTTGTATTTCGGCAATCTGGGAAATTAGAACAAGCCATAAACTTTCCAAATTTACCCATTTTGAAGACCATTGGGTTACCGCACAGATCACAATCTTCTCCGGCAGGCTCATCTTTAATTTCTATTTCGCGCATTTCTTTCTCCGCTTTCTCTAAACGCGGTTCAAACTCTTTGTAGAAATCATCAACAATTTGTACCCAATTTGCTTTTCCCTCTTCTACTTCATCAAGATTTTGCTCCATATTAGCTGTAAACTCGATATTAATAATTTCTGGGAAAAACTCTAAAATAAGTTCAATTACAATTTCGCCAAGCTCAGTCGGAATAAATCTCTTATTGTCTAACCCTACATATCCGCGTTTTTGAATCGTTTCTAGCGTCGGTACATATGTAGATGGTCTACCAATCCCAAGCTCCTCTAACGTTTTTACTAAACGCGCCTCTGTATAACGTGGTGGTGGCTGAGTGAAATGTTGTTTCGGTTCGACATCTTTAGAAAAAACTGTTTCTCCTATGTCCAACTTAGGTAACATTCTATCCTTCTCTTCCGCTCCATCATCTTTTGCTTCCACATATACTTTCATAAACCCTGGGAATTTCACAACAGATCCATTCGCACGAAATTGAACAGAATTGTTTATCAATGTAGCTGTAACGGTATCCATTATAGCAGATGCCATCTGACTTGCAACAAATCGCTCCCAAATCAGTTTATATAAACGATATTGGTCACGGCTCAAATTGCTTTTTAATTCATCTGGTTTACGCAAGACAGATGAAGGGCGAATCGCTTCATGCGCATCTTGTGCATTTGCCTTTTTCGACTCTTTCTTTTTTTGTGTCCCTATGTAGTCTGCCCCAAATGCTTCTTCAATATAAGAACGTGCTTCTTGCTGCGCTGTTTCTGAAATTCTCGTAGAATCTGTTCTCATATATGTAATTAATCCGACCGTTCCTTGCTTTCCAATGTCAATCCCTTCATAAAGCTGCTGTGCAAGCATCATCGTTTTCTTTGCTCGCATATTTAACTTTCTCGCAGCTTCTTGTTGCAGAGAAGATGTCGTAAATGGTAATGCAGGATTACGTTTTCGTTCTTTTTTCGTTACACTTTCAACTGAAAATGCATTCCCTTGCATTTTTTCAATAACTTCATTTACTTGCTGTTCATTTGTTAACTCTACTTTTTCTCCGTTCATTCCATAGAAGGATGCTTCAAACGTCTCTTTTCCTTTTACAAATTCAGTTTTAATCGTCCAGAATTCTTCTGGTATAAACGCTTGAATTTCTTTTTCGCGATCTATAATTAGGCGTACTGCAACAGACTGCACACGACCTGCACTTAATCCTTTTTTTACTTTCTTCCATAATAAAGGACTAATGTTATAACCGACAAGTCGGTCAAGCACGCGTCTTGCTTGCTGCGCATCCACTAAATCCATATTAATCGCACGAGGATGTTTAAAGGATTCTTTAATGGCATCTTTTGTAATTTCATTGAATACAACACGGCAATCTGATTCTACATCTACATTCAGCGTATTAGCTAAATGCCAAGCAATCGCTTCTCCTTCGCGATCTGGATCGGCTGCGAGATAGACTTTTTTTGCTTTTTTTGCCGCTGTCTTCAAATCTTTTAAAACAGGCCCTTTACCACGAATGGTAATATATTTGGGAGTGAAATTATTTTTCACTTCTATTCCCATTTGGCTTTTAGGTAAATCGCGAACATGGCCCATAGACGCGACTACTTTGTATTTTTTCCCTAAATATTTTTCAATCGTTTTCGCCTTAGAAGGCGACTCCACGATTACAAGGTAATCTGACATGCTAGTGCCTCCTTAAGAGGTGGATTCAAGTCTGCATCTTCACTTACACAGATGCCCCTTCCTAAAAGTTCCTAAAACTTTTTTGGATGGATTATTGACTAATATTATTGATTTCCCTCATTTTTGTCAATCAACAATGAATATAACATACAGTGACAATCTACTATTTGTCAATAATTGTTTAATAAAAAAATGAAATATACTAGCAATTTGAAAGTTCTTCTATCACATCTTTGGCACATTGAACTAATTTCGCCCCTTGCTGGATGAGCTGATTCGTTCCACTTGCACTCTCAATATAGTTAGGTCCCGGCAAAGCAAATACTTCTCTATTTTGTTCTAAAGCAAAGTCCGCTGTAATAAGAGAACCACTCCGAGCTTTCGCCTCCACTACGAGAACACCTTGACAAAGTCCACTTATAATACGATTTCGCCTCGGAAAATACCATTTTTGCGGTGCATAATGCGGGGGATACTCCGTTACAAGTACGATTTGTTCTTTCCATTTTTCATAAAAAGATTGATTCTTCTTTGGATACATATATTGTAAGCCGTGTCCTAATACTGCAATTGTCGCAAAGCGGTGCTCTACGGCAATTTCATGCGCAATTGTATCAATGCCACTTGCAAGCCCGCTCACAATTAACCATTCATTTTTCATAAGCGGTTGTAAAATAGATTGTATGTTGCCTTTTCCGTATAAAGACGGGTTTCTCGTCCCAACAACAGCTATTTTTTTTGCTTGTTGTAGCAGTTCTTTTTTTCCCTTTCCATATAAAACAAACGGAGGATCAGGAATTTCGCGCAATAAATTCGGATATTCATCATCCCATATCGTTATATAAAAAATGTTTTCATCTTGTAATTTTTGAATACAGAAAGAAGGAAGTGTTTTTTGAAGATAAGAAAAAAGTGCAGAGGCTTTTGGCATAGACAGCCCAAGATACTTTTCAATTTGAGGAATTTGAAAGGAATAAATGTCGGTTAACTGAGGATCGATAGATAGTAAACGCCTGAGTACTTTCCACTGATCCGCCAAACAGTAGTGAATATGTAACAATCTCTCACGTTTCATATTTATTCTCCTTACCCATAATTAATATTATGTAAACAATGAAAGGTATAAAAGACACCCTCTTTTACAGAAGGTGTCTTTCTAAACTATTAATAATTTTTACAAGTTTCAAATAAACCTTTTTCTTTTAAAACAGAAATTAAAGTTTCACCCATAACAGCTGGTGTTTCAGCAACTTTAATACCGCAAGCTTCCATCGTTTTAATCTTTTCAGCAGCTGTACCTTTACCGCCGGAAATAATCGCACCAGCATGGCCCATGCGTTTTCCTGGAGGTGCTGTTTGGCCACCAATAAAGCCAACAACAGGTTTCGTCATGTTCGCTTTTACCCACTCAGCAGCTTCTTCTTCTGCTGTTCCACCGATTTCACCAATCATAATAACAGCATGTGTTTCTTCATCTTCATTGAATGCTTTTAATGCATCGATGAAGTTTGTACCATTTACAGGGTCACCACCGATACCAACTGCTGTTGATTGGCCGATTCCTTCTTGTGTTAATTGATGTACAGCTTCATATGTTAACGTACCTGAACGAGATACGATACCTACATGACCTTTTTTATGAATGTATCCTGGCATAATACCAATCTTACACTCATCTGGCGTAATAACACCTGGGCAGTTTGGTCCAAGAAGACGCGTCTTTTTACCTTGCATGTATTTCTTAACATTTACCATGTCTAATACAGGGATACCCTCTGTAATACATACTACTAAATCAAGCTCCGCATCAACAGCTTCCATAATTGCATCAGCAGCAAAAGCAGGTGGAACGTACACAACAGAAGCGTTTGCACCCGTTGCTTTTACAGCGTCTTCTACTGTATTAAATACTGGTACACCTTCGATTTCAGTACCACCTTTACCAGGCGTTACACCACCGACGATTTTTGTACCATATTCAATCATTTGTTTTGTATGGAATAAACCTTGAGAACCTGTAATACCTTGTACAATAACTTTTGTATCTTTATTAACTAATACGCTCATTTCTTCTCCCCCGCTTTCTATTAGCCTACTAGTGAAACAATTTTTTGTGCACCGTCTGCCATAGATTCTGCTGCAACAATATTTAAACCAGATTCATTTAAAATTTTCTTTCCTAATTCTACATTTGTACCTTCAAGACGAACTACAAGCGGTAATTCAAGGCCCACTTGTTTCGTTGCTTCGATAACACCTTCTGCAATTACATCACATTTCATAATTCCACCGAAAATGTTAACAAAAATACCTTTTACATTTTTGTCAGAAAGAATAATTTTGAAAGCTTCTGTAACTTTTTCAGCTGTAGCACCGCCACCAACATCTAAGAAGTTAGCTGGGTCACCACTATAATGTTTAATAATATCCATCGTTGCCATCGCTAGTCCAGCACCGTTTACCATGCAACCGATATTTCCATCTAATGAAATATAGTTTAAGTCATATTTAGAAGCTTCCACTTCTTTTGGATCTTCTTCATCAAGATCACGAAGTTCTAAAATATCTTTATGACGATATAAAGCATTAGAATCGAAGTTTAATTTTGCATCTAACGCCATAACTTTTCCGTCACCTGTTGTAACAAGCGGGTTAATTTCTGCGATAGAGCAATCTTTTTCAATAAACGCACGGTATAAGCCCATCATAAACTTCACAGCTTGTCCAACAAGCTCATTTGGAATATTGATATTAAATGCAATACGACGCGCTTGGAAGCCTTGTAAACCTACCGCAGGATCAATATATTCTTTAAAGATTTTTTCTGGTGTTTTCTCTGCTACTTCTTCAATTTCTGTGCCGCCTTCTTCAGACGCCATTAATACAACTTGAGAAGTTGCACGATCTAATACAAGACCAACATAATATTCTTTTTTAATGTCGCATCCTTCTTCGATAAGTAAGCGCTTTACTTCTTTACCTTCAGGACCTGTTTGATGAGTTACAAGCGTTTTCCCCAGAATTTCCTCTGCATATGTACGAACTTCATCTAAGTTCTTCGCTACTTTTACACCGCCAGCTTTGCCGCGTCCGCCAGCATGAATTTGTGCTTTTACTACACATACACTCGTTCCTAATTCTTTCGCTGCTTCTACAGCTTCTTCTACTGTAAAGGCAACCTTCCCGTTCGGAACGCTTACCCCATAGTTTCTAAGGACTTCTTTCCCCTGATACTCGTGGATATTCATGGTCCCATCCTCCCCTATTTTCCTGTTTTACTCGAAAAGTATTTTAATGTTTTTAAACACTACATTAGTCATTGTATAAAATGATTGCCACGCTGTCTACAATAAAGTGTCAGAAAACTGAAATCGCTTTATTCTTTTTTCAAAAATAGTAATGTTAATATACAAAAATAAAAAAATAAGCTGTAGATTAGCTTATTTTTTAATCATATCTTTAATTGGAGCAAACGATTTTCGATGTTCATCTAACACACCGTAAGTTTCAATCGCTTGTAAATGCTGTTTCGTTCCATAACCCATATGTTGCTCAAATCCATACTGCGGATATCGTTTTCCAAGCTCCTTCATCATACGATCACGCGTTACTTTCGCAATTACAGATGCAGCCGAAATAGAAATGCTTTTCGCATCTCCTTTAATAATAGACGTTTGAGGAATTGAAGTAGGAAGTTCCATCGCATCAATTAGTAAATGCTCTGGCGTACAAGATAAATTTGCAACAGCATCTAACATCGCTTGTTTCGTCGCTTGGTAAATATTTATTTCATCAATTACATTAGGTGGGATAATCCCAATCCCGATTGCTAATGCCTTCTCTTGAATTTCACCATAAAACCGCTCACGCTTCGCCTCGCTCAGCTTTTTCGAATCATTTAAACCTGGTATATAGAAATCTTCTGGAAGCACAACAGCAGCAGTAACAACAGGTCCTGCTAACGGTCCTCTTCCCACTTCATCAATACCAGCAATAGATACAATTCCTCTTTGACGGAGCGTACTTTCATAAATTGACATCTCAATAAATTTTTGTTTTTCTTTTTCTTTATCCCCTTTTTGTTTTTTCCATTTTGTAATGAGTCTTTGCACACCTTTTCGTTCGTCTTCTAATAACATAGCAAAACGCTCGTCGTCTTCTTGTACAATTTCTCGTAATAGAGCTTCTATTTCTTGAATTGTTTGTTTTTTAGACATACGCAGTTCCTCCTCCAAATAAGAAAAGGCGTGCAAAAGCGCGCCTTTTCTTTCCCGTTTAACAAGTAGCAAGCCTTATCTCTGTATTCAGAAGAATGAAAGACACCGAGCTTAAAATAACTACCAGTAAAAATTCAATGAATACAACAAACCAACTAGAAGTCCGGTTTTATGCCGCTCTTCACGGACAATAAATCCCCCACCTCAAATTTCAGAGAGTAGCCAAGAAGATAGGTGAGGGCTAACTGCTGGCATGTGCCCGATTGGTGAAAACTTTCTATCAGCGGAGGATGAAGAAAATTCCCACTGATAGAAGTTTCACTTTACGCTTCTTCTATTGTTTCTTCTGGTGTTTCAAATGTCATTTTTCCAAGTTTACCACCACGAAGCTCACGAAGAACAAGTTCTGATGTTTTGTCATAATCAACAAGTCCCCCACCCATTAAACAACCTCTATTCTTTCCAATTGCGTCAAATAATTCCACAATATCTTCTGGAATGTCATTTAACTTATAACGCTCTTTCAAACGTTCTGGGTACTGTTTCTCCATAAACCGAAGTGCATATACAGCCACATCTTGTAAATTTAAAATCGAATCTTTAATTGCACCAGTCGTTGCAAGACGAAGTCCAACCATTTCATCTTCAAATTTTGGCCACAAAATACCCGGTGTATCTAGTAATTCCATTTCTTTTCCTACTTTAATCCACTGCTGTGCAGTCGTTACACCCGGACGATCGCCTGTTTTTGCAATATTTTTCTTTGCTAATTTATTAATTAATGTTGATTTTCCAACGTTCGGAATACCAACAATTAAAGCGCGAATTGCTCGCGGTTTAATACCTTTTGCAATCATCTTATCAAACTTTTCTTTCACCAGTTCTTTACATGCTGCTGTAATTTCTTTCATACCTTGTCCAGCTTGCGCGTTAATAGAAATTGCTTTATGACCTTTTCCCTCAAAATACGCAATCCATTCCTTTGTTACACGATCATCTGCCATATCCGCTTTATTTAAAACGACAAGCCTTGGCTTATGCGTAATAATTTCATCAATCATCGGATTTCGTGATGATAATGGCAATCTTGCATCAACAAGTTCGATTACAACATCGATTAATTTTAACTTTTCTGTTACTTGCCGCCTTGCTTTGGCCATATGACCTGGAAACCATTGAATTACCATATTTCCACCTTCTTTTCTACGTTCATTTTACAATACGAGCATCTTTTAATGGCCAATATAACATATTAGCTTTCCCAATCACTTGGTCCATTGAAATTGTTCCAATTGTACGACTATCTTTACTAAAACGGCGATTGTCTCCTAATACAAATAATTGCCCCTTTGGAACTGTTGTCTTTCCTGTAATTTCTTCAAGCTTAAAATCATATGTTAGAGGACCTTCAGAAAGCTGCTTTTTTTCCTTATCTAAATACGGCTCTTTATACGGCTTTCCGTTAATATAGAGTGTGTCGTTTCGATATTCTACCTGATCACCCGGCAAACCAATGACACGTTTAATGTAATCTTTATCTTCCGTCGCTTGAAACACAATAATATCAAAGCGTTTTGGTTCTCCAATGTGATATCCAATTTTGTTGACAATCATTCGATCACGATCATGAAGAGTTGGTGACATAGATACACCATCTACAAGAATCGGAGCAAAGAAAAACTGTCTAATAACCCAAGCTAAGACGACAGCGATCAAAATAGCTTTTATCCATTCCCAAAGCGTACTTTTTTGTTTCGTCATGCGGTTCCCCTCCACAATTATGTAAGCTGTTTGTATACAAGCAAAATACAGCTAGATTGGAAAAAGGGAGCTTGCAAATACAAGCTCCCATACATGTCTTATCGAATTTCTTTAATACGTGCTTTTTTACCGCGAAGGTTGCGTAAGTAGTATAACTTAGCACGACGTACTTTACCACGGCGAAGTACTTCGATTTTCGCGATTCTTGGCGTGTGAACTGGGAATGTACGTTCAACACCTACACCGTAAGAAATCTTACGAACTGTGAATGTTTCGCTAATTCCGCCACCACGACGTTTAATTACAACACCTTCAAAAATCTGAATTCTCTCACGAGTACCCTCTACTACTTTTACGTGTACACGTAAAGTGTCACCAGGACGGAATGAAGGTAAATCAGTTTTTAATTGATTTTTTGTAATTTCTGCGATTAATTGTTGCATATTCAATTCTCTCCTTCCAAACAGATGCTCATGCAAAGTCATTTCATAAATTACAGCGGAACACCGTTGTTAACGGCTACTCTCTATAAGTAGCACAAGTGTTATAATAGCATATTGCTCGTTCTGTTGCAATAGCATTTTTTTACTTCTCTTCTTTAAATTCCGCTAACCATTTTTCTTCTTGTTTTGATAAACTACGTTCCTCTAATAAGTCAGGGCGGCGCATATGCGTGCGGCGAAGTGATTCTTTATGACGCCATTCTTCAATATATTTATGATTACCAGACATAAGTACATCTGGTACTTTCATTCCACGAAAATCCGCTGGTCTTGTATAATGCGGGTGTTCGAGTAAGCCTGTACTAAATGAATCTTCTATTTGTGATTGTTGATTTCCTAGGACATCAGGCAATAAACGGACAACACTATCTGTAATAACCATAGATGCCAGTTCTCCGCCTGTTAATACGTAATCTCCTATTGAAATTTCATCTGTTACAAGGTGCTCGCGAACACGCTCATCATACCCTTCATAATGACCACAAACAAAAATTATATGTTCTTCTTGCGCTAACTCTTCAGCTTTCTTTTGCGTAAAACGCTCTCCTTGCGGACACATTAACACAATACGTGGTTTACGCTCTGTTTCCTTCGTTAACTGTTCTACCGCATCAAAAATCGGTTGTGGTGTTAACACCATCCCCGCTCCCCCGCCATACGGGTAATCATCGACACTATTATGTTTATTGGTTGAATAATCACGGAAGTTCACAACTCTTAGTTGCACAGCTTCTTTTTCTTGTGCTTTTTTTAATATAGAAGAACCAAAAACACCCGTAAACATTTCTGGAAACAATGTTAAAATATCGATTTTCATTACAGTAATCCTTCCATTACTTGAATGGTCACAAGCTTTTCATCAATGTTTACTTGTAAGACAACTTCCTCGATATATGGGATTAAAACATCTTGACCTTTTGGTTGTTTGATGACCCAAACGTCGTTTGCGCCAGGAGAAAGAATTTCTTTAATCGTACCGATTGTTTCTCCGTCTTCTGTTACAACAGTACAACCAATAATTTCGTGATAATAATATTCTCCTTCAGGCAATTCTCCAAGCTGCTCCTCTGGGACTTTTAATAAAGAGCCTTTCAATTGCTCTACTTCATTTATATTGTTATAACCTTCAAATGTCAGTAAATCAAAAGATTTATGCTGACGATGAGAAGTTACCTTTACAGCTAGTGGCTCAGCCACTTTCTCTTGCCATATGTATAATATGTTTCCTACTTTATAGCGCTCTTCCGGAAAATCTGTCCGAGAGATTACACGTACCTCTCCTTTAACACCTTGAGTATTTACAATTTTCCCTACATTAAACCATTTTGTCATAAACAGCACGTCACCCCTGTTTGTTATATGTCGTTAGCATCTCCATTCTCTTTGCTGAAGATGCGATTTATCTTAAAATGTTAAAAAAGGGTGAGGAACAGATCCTCGCCCTTTTTATGCTTATTGAATTTCCAGCGTTACTTTCTCATTTTGATGATGTCCCGCTGCATATAAGATCGTTCGAATTGCTTTTGCAACTCGCCCTTGTTTCCCAATGACTTTACCCACATCCTCAGGATGTACGATTAATCGATACTTCATCTCTCCGTTGTACAGTTCCTGTGTAACCTTTACATCTTCAGGATGATCCACAAGGGGTTTAACAATTGTTTCGATTAACCCTGTCATAGCCATTGTTCGAATTACTTACCTTGTTTAGATAAGTGGAATTTCTCCATGATACCTTGTTTAGAGAACAGGTTACGAACTGTATCAGATGGTTTCGCACCGTTTCCTAACCATTTTAATGCTGCTTCTTCGTTGATTTTAACTTCAGCTGGTTGAGCAACTGGATTGTAAGTTCCGATTTCCTCGATGAAACGTCCGTCACGAGGAGAACGAGAATCTGCAACAACTACACGATAGAAAGGAGATTTTTTAGCTCCCATACGTTTTAAACGAATTTTAACTGCCATTTATAAAGCACCTCCGAATATATTTCACACAGATAATAATATTAGCAAAAAGAGTGACCCTTTGTAAAGTATTTTTTCTTAACAGAGCCATCTTTTTTTCCTTACATAAATGGAAACTTCAAGCCGCCTAGTCCTTTTTTCTTACCTTTTTGCATACCAGACATCGTTTTCATCATCTTTTTCATATCTTCAAATTGTTTCAAAAGACGATTGATCTCTTGTACAGTTGTACCGCTACCTTTAGCGATACGTTTCTTACGACTAGCGTTAATCATTTCCGGTTGTTCACGCTCTAATTTTGTCATTGAGCGAATAATCGCTTCAATGTGTCCAATTTGCTTTTCGTCAACTTGAACATTTTTTAATCCTTTAATTTTCCCGGCACCAGGAAGCATATTAAGAAGTTCATCAAGCGGTCCCAATTGACGCACTTGTCCTAATTGCTCTAGAAAATCATCCAACGTAAAGGAAAGTGTACGCATTTTTTGCTCAAGTTCTCTTGCTTTTTCTTCATCAACTGTCGCCTGCGCCTTTTCAATTAACGTTAGAACATCACCCATACCTAAAATACGAGATGCCATACGTTCTGGATGAAATACCTCTAATGCATCTAATTTCTCACCCATACCAGCAAATTTAATCGGTGTGTTTGTAACAGCTTTAATAGATAGCGCTGCACCTCCGCGCGTATCACCATCTAATTTTGTTAATACGACACCTGTTAAACCAAGCTGTTCATGGAAGCTTTGAGCCACATTTACCGCATCTTGTCCTGTCATTGCATCAACAACAAGGAAAATTTCATCCGGATTGGCTACTTCTTTAACTTGTGCTAATTCATCCATGAGCTCCTCATCAATATGCAGACGACCTGCTGTATCAATCAGAACATAATCATGGTGATCTTCTTTAGCTTTCGCAATCGCTTGCTTTGCAATTTCAACAGGACTTACCTTATCTCCTAAAGAGAAAACTGGCATATCCAATTGCTTACCAAGTGTTTCAAGCTGTTTAATTGCTGCTGGGCGATAAATATCAGCCGCGACCAACATCGGTTTACGATTATGCTTTTTACGAAGCAAATTCGCAAGCTTACCTGTTGTCGTCGTTTTACCTGCACCCTGCAAACCAACCATCATAATAACAGTTGGCGGACGGTTAGAGACAGCAATTTTACTCTGCTCTCCACCCATTAATTCTGTAAGTTCTTCCTGTACTACTTTAATAACTTGCTGTCCAGGTGTTAAACTTTTCATTACATCTTGTCCGACAGCACGTTCAGACACACGCTTAACAAAATCTTTTACTACTTTAAAGTTAACGTCTGCCTCTAAAAGAGCAAGACGAACTTCTCTCATCATTTCTTTTACGTCGGCTTCAGTTACTTTCCCTTTGCCGCGAATTTTTTGCATTGTCTGTTGAAGTCGGTCGGCTAATCCTTCAAATGCCATATTGCCGCCCTCCTAATCTAAATTTTCGATAGCTTCAACAACTTGTTTCACTTGTTCATCTACATGCTCTTCTTCGCTGATTAGCTGCTTTAACTTTTCAACAAGTTGCTGCCTTTCTTGAAACTTTTGAAGTAACAATAACTTTTCTTCATATTCTTCAAGCATCGCTTCTGTCCGTTTAATGTTATCATACACTGCTTGGCGGCTCACTTCAAATTCTTCTGCAATTTCACCAAGCGAGAGATCATCAAGATAGTAAAGTGACATATAACTTCTTTGTTTTGGCGTTAACAACGAATGATAAAAATCAAATAAATAATTCATTCTCGTTGTTTTTTCGAGCATGTTGAATCACCCTTTGTTAAGTGAATTACCTTTACATGAATTAGTTTACATGGAGTAGAAAAGAGTGTCAAGTTTTTTTCTTAACATCTTATTTAAATTTAAAAAGAAGAAGCGGCAAGCACCGCCTCTTCTTTTTTACCACATACCTACCAAAAACATTTCCTACTTAGATATACGTAAGAGCATGGAGGAATTCAGCAAACTATTAGTAACATATAAAGTCTCTCACTAATGAAACCTTGCTTTATTCTACTTCTGTTTCTACAAAGTCTGCAAATAGTCCATATACATATTGTTCTGGGTTAAATTCTTGCAAGTCATCCATTTTTTCTCCAAGGCCCACAAACTTCACCGGTACATCCATCTCATTACGAATTGCTAATACGATTCCACCTTTAGCAGTTCCATCTAATTTCGTTAGTACAATTCCTGTTACATTTGTCGCCTCGCGGAATGTTTTTGCTTGACTTAAACCATTTTGTCCTGTTGTCGCATCAATAACAAGTAATACTTCATGAGGAGCTCCAGGAACCTCACGTTCGATTACACGTTTTACTTTCTCTAATTCTTTCATTAAATTAACTTTGTTTTGCAAACGACCTGCTGTATCGCATAACAATACATCAACTTTTCGTGATTTTGCAGCCTGAATTGCATCGTACATAACAGCTGCTGGATCCGAACCTGATCCTTGTTTAATCACATCTACACCAACACGTTCGCCCCATACTTCTAGCTGTTCAATCGCTCCGGCACGGAATGTATCACCCGCCGCCAATAATACAGACTTGCCGTCTGCTTTAAATTTATGAGCCATCTTTCCAATTGTTGTTGTTTTCCCAACACCATTTACCCCAACAAATAAAATAACTGTCAATGCGTTATCTTGTACATTTAATTCATTATTAAAATTACCATCGCCTTTGTAAATCTCAACTAATTTTTCAGAGATAACAGCTTGTACTTCTCTTGGGTCCTGGATATTACGACGTTTCACTTCATCTCTTAATTGGTCAATTAATTCCATTACTGTGGACACACCCACATCCGCACCAATTAAAATTTCTTCTAACTCTTCGAAGAAATCTTCATCAACCTTGCGATAACGATATACTAAGTCATTTACCTTTTCAGCAAAAGAGTTTCTCGTTTTCTCTAAACCGTGTTTAAACTTTTCTGTTACCGTATCTGTTTGCTTTGAAATTTTTTCTTTTAATTTTTTAAAAAAACTCATTCTTTCCCATCCTCTCTATTCACTTGTCACAACTTCTGCCCCGTCATCTAAACGAACAGATACAAGCTTAGAAACACCAGATTCCTGCATCGTTACACCATATAGTACATCTGATTCTTCCATTGTTCCTTTTCGATGTGTAATGACTATAAATTGTGTTTCATCACTAAACTTTCTCAAGTACTGCGCAAAACGAGCAACGTTCGCTTCATCCAGCGCTGCTTCAACCTCATCAAGTACACAAAACGGTACAGGACGAACTTTTAAAATACTAAATAGCAATGCAATAGCTGTTAATGCTCGTTCCCCTCCAGAAAGAAGACCTAAATTTTGCAATTTCTTTCCCGGTGGCTGTGCAACAATATCAATTCCTGTATTTAATAAATCTTGCGGGTTTGTCATAACTAAATCCGCTCGCCCTCCGCCAAATAATTCACTAAACACAAACTGGAATTCTGTACGAATTGCTTGGAATGTATACGAAAAGCGTTTTTTCATTTCCTCATCCATCTCATCAATTACTTGATGCAATGTTGTTTTCGCCTCTTCCAAATCATCACGCTGCTCTAACAAGAACGTATGACGCTCAGATACACGCTCGTATTCATCAATCGAACCTAAGTTTACTGTCCCAAGTTCTTCGATAGATAGTTTAATTAATTTCACTTTTTTACGAGCTTCATCACCAGACATTGTCATCGTATACTTTTGTTTCGCAGCTTCGAAAGAAATGGTATATGTTTCTTGTAAGTGCTGCAAGCGGTTTTCTAACTCCACGTCTAGACGATTTATTTTTACTTCTTCATCTTTTAATACATCGAGCAAGTATTTATGCTGACGTTTCGCTTCTTTTACCTCTAAATCTAAATATTCTAGTCGCCCTTGAAGATCAAGGCGTTGTTCACGGCGTGAGCTAATTAATTCGACAGTTTGATTTCGATCGTGGGTTTTCTTTTGAATCATACTTGTAATTTGCTCTTCACCACTGGAATTCGATGTCATTTCTTGTTTCAAGAATGCTAAATCTTCTTTTGTCTTTATAAGATTCTTTTTTGTCTCATCTTGTTCTTTCATGAGGCGGTCTACTGTCTCTTTTTGATTCGATAATTGTTGTTGCTTTTCAGCTGCTTGTACTTTTAACTCCGTAATTTCTGTCTGCACTTTTTCTTTCGAAGAATGTTGCTCACTCTTTTGCTTCGTTAATTCTTTAATTGTTGTATCAAGTTGCATAATTTTTTCTTGCAGCTCAGTAAGCGTTTCTTCTAGCTCTGTTTTCCGCCCTTGTATCTTCACTTGATCTTGCAAAAATCCTTCTAGCTCTAAATCATAAATAGATAAGCGCTCATTAATACGATGCTCTTCTAGTTCTAGCTGATTAATCTCTTCCTTGCATTTTTGTTCATCTACACGCTTTTCATCGACGCTTTGTCGAATTTCTTTCATCTGCACTTCTTTTTCTTGTATTTCTTGTTTTAACGCTTTGACGTAGCTTTCTAGTTTTTCCGTCTTTTCTTCCATATCTGCCAACTTTTCATTCCACTCTTCTAATTCACGTTGACGTCCTAATAGAGAGGAATTCGTTTGCTTCACGGCACCACCCGTCATTGAACCCCCTGGATTTACAAGGTCACCTTCTAATGTAACAATACGATAACGATATTGTAGCTGCTTTGCTAATTCATTCGCTCCTTTTAAATCATGAGCAACAATTACCGTACCTAATAAATTTGTAATAACATTTTCATATTTATTATTGTACTGCATAAGCTCTGAAGCTACTCCTATAAATGATGCGTGCTGATTTACAATACGAAGTTGCTCTGCATTAAGTGCTCTCCCTTTAATTACACTTTGCGGTAAAAAAGTCGCACGTCCATGGCGATTTTGCTTTAAAAATGCAATTGCTCGGCGCGCATGTTCTTCTGTTTGTACAACAACATGCTGCATTGCTGCCCCAAGCGCAATTTCCATTGCCACTTCGTATTTTTTCGGTACAGTAAGAAGTTCTGCAACTGCACCTTCAATACCATGCAACTGGCTATCACGTGCCTTTAATACTTCACGAACTCCTTGATAAAATCCCGAATAATCCACTTGCATTTCTTCAAGCATTTCTTTACGAGAACGAGCTTGTTGAACATATTGATATGCTTGGTACAACTTGCTCTCATTTTCGCTATATTGTTCTTTACATTTCCCAAGTGCAACGTCCGTTTGCTGCATACTTGACAGCAGATTTGCAATTTGCTCTTTTATATGTTCATATTTTTCAACGAACGTTGATTTTTTCTGTGCAATTTCTATGCGCATCTGCACATATTTTTCATTTTCTTCGTCAAGACGCTGGTTTTTGAAATCTCTTTGTTTAAATTGTTCCTCTAACATAGAAAGTTCATTTCGGTAACTTGCCTGTTGATTTAAAAGTTCAATATAATCACCTTTTAAATACTCGATTTGCTCATCTAAATTTTGTACATATGTAGACAACAATCTTTCACTATCATGCAGTTTCTGTTCTAACTCTTTCACATGATTTGTTAATTTCATTAATTCGTCAGTTCCTTGCACAACACTTCCTTCATATGCAGAAACTTTGTCTGTTAATTCATGAATGAGTGCTTCTAACTGTGCACAATGTGTTGTCGCATTGTGCTTTCTTTCTTTCAGCAGCTCACGTTGCCCTTCTAATTTTTCAAGTTCTTTACTAGAAAGAAGAAGAACCTCTTGCAAAGATTGAACAGATTCATCAATGGCTTGTACGTTTCCACGCACTTCTTCTAAATCCGCTTCATTTTTTTGAAGATGTGCTGATAATTTCACTTCTTCATCTTTGTTATGTTTAAATTGCTCGCGAAGCGCTTCCCATTTTTCATGTAACTCTTCAATTTCATATACTATTAATGCCGCTTCAACTTTTTCTAATTCTTCTTTTTTCTCAAGATAATCTTTTGCAATCGAAGCTTGTCTTTCAAGAGGTTCAACTTGAGCACTCAATTCATGAATAATATCTTCTACACGATTTAAATTATCTTGTGTCTCCGCTAATTTTCCTTCCGCTTTCTTTTTACGGATTTTATATTTCAGTACACCAGCTGCTTCTTCAAAAACACTACGGCGGTCTTCTGACTTACTACTTAAAATCTCTTCTACTTTCCCCTGACTGATAATAGAAAATGCTTCACGTCCCATACCAGAGTCCATAAATAAATCTACAATATCTTTTAAACGACAAGATTGTTTGTTAATCAGAAAATCACTATCTCCTGAACGATATACTCGTCTTGTTACACTTACTTCGTTATATTCAATCGGCAAACGCTGATCCTCATTATTTAATGTTAATGTCACCTCAGCAACATTCAACGCTTTACGTGTATCACTGCCTGAAAAAATAATATCTTCCATTTTCGCACCGCGCAGCGACTTTACGGATTGCTCACCAAGTACCCAACGAATGGCATCTGTAATGTTACTTTTTCCACTTCCATTTGGACCTACCACAGACGTTACACCTGGTACAAAGTCAATCGATACACGTTCTGCAAAAGATTTAAATCCTGCTATCTCTAACCGTTTTAAAAACACGAAAGGCCTTCCCCCTTTATGCACAAGGAATCCCCCTAAGTAGAAGGGGGATTCGTTATGAATGCTCTTTTAATTTTTCTAACGCTTCTTGGGCGGCATGTTGTTCTGCCTCTTTCTTAGACTTTCCACTTCCAAGTCCTAATACTTCGCCGTTTAATGTAACACGCGATACAAACTCTCGATTATGGGCTGGTCCTTTTTCTTGCAAAATTTGATACTCTATATTACCGCTACCATCACGCTGAATTAATTCTTGTAGTTGACTCTTAAAATCCATCACATGAGAAAAAGCACCTTCATTAATTTTCGGATAAACAACTGTTTTTAAAAATCCCCATACCTTGTCTAAACCTTGGTCCAAGTAAAGTGCTCCAATAAACGCTTCAAAGACATCCGCTAATAACGCTGGACGTTCGCGACCTCCTGTCATTTCTTCCCCTTTTCCTAAAAGGACAAGATTACCAAATGCTAGCTCATTCGCAAAACGAACGAGAGAAGGTTCACATACAATAGCCGCGCGAAGTTTTGTTAATTCTCCCTCGCTCATTGTCGGATATTTTTGAAACAAATATTGCGAAACCGTCAGTTCTAATACCGCATCACCAAGAAATTCAAGACGCTCATTATCTTCATGTGGCTTTTTTCGATGCTCATTCACATACGATGAATGCGTAAATGCCTGAATCAACAATTTTTCATTTGTAAATGTAATACCTATTTTCGCTTGGAACTTTTTAAAAGCCTCGCGATATTTCGCTTCATACTTCTTATCTCTATACTTTCTGTACGGCATAGGTCCCTCCAGATATATATGCTGAGAAAGCCCCGTATATAAACGGGACTTCATCAAGCATTATAGATGACTCTCTATGTAAGTCACAGCATCGCCAACAGTAGCAATTTTTTCTGCTTCCTCATCAGAAATTTCCATTTCAAACTCATCTTCTAGTTGCATTACAAGTTCTACTACATCTAGAGAATCAGCACCTAAATCTTCTTTAAAGTTTGCAGCTGTTGTTACCTCTGTTTCGTCTACTCCTAGACGATCTACGATAATTTTCGTTACACGCTCTAAAACGTCTGCCATATTCATTCACCTCCTTTAAAAAGTATTGACAAACAACCACTTTTTTAAATTTATCCGTAGATTAGACCACTATTTTTCCGATCTTCTCAAGCCATTATATTTAATATTGTACAGAAAAGCTAGATGAAATCAACCTATTTCTGTAGTTTTTCCTTTTACATCACCATGCCGCCATCAACATGAAGTGTTTGCCCAGTGATATAACGGCTCGCATCTGATGCTAAAAATGCAACTGCATTTGAAATATCTTCTGCTTCTCCAAATTTTGCAATTGGGATTAATTTTAGCATTTCATTCTTCACATCTTCTGCCAATACATCTGTCATATCTGTTACGATAAATCCAGGAGCAATTGCATTTACTGTAATATTACGACTTGCTAGCTCTTTTGCTGAAGTTTTTGTTAATCCAATTACACCCGCTTTTGCTGCAACGTAGTTTGCTTGCCCTGGGTTCCCAGTAACACCAACAACAGAGGCGATATTAATAATCCGACCATGGCGTTGACGCATCATATAGCGAGATACAGCTTTTGTACATAAAAAGACACCTTTTAAGTTTGTATTAATAACAGCATCCCATTCTTCTTCTTTCATACGCATTAGTAAATTGTCTTTTGTAATACCAGCGTTATTTACAAGAATATCAATTTGACCAAATGTATCAACTGTTTGTTTTACCATATCAGTCACTTCTTCGCTACTAGCAACATTTGCTTTTACTGCAATTGCTTCTGAGCCTAATTTTTTAATCTCATCTACAACTTCATTTGCTTTTAATTCGTTTCCTGCGTAGTTTACAACTACTTTCGCACCTTGTTTTGCTAAATCTAATGCAATTGCACGACCGATTCCACGAGATGCTCCCGTTACTAATGCGACTTTATCTTTTAATAACATTAGCCTTCTCCTCTCAGTTTTGAAATGGTATCCTTCATCGTCTCTTCATCATATATCGCATATACTTTCGCAGATGGAGCGATTGATTTCATAAGACCAGCTAAAACCTTTCCAGGCCCAATTTCAATAAATGTATCCACACCAAGTTCTACCATCCGTTCAATGGATGGGTACCATAATACAGGGGAATAGAGTTGTTCAATTAATTTTTCTTGAATATCCTCTTTACGAGTAATGCAATCTGCCGTTACATTTGCAACAACGGGAACCTTCACATCTTGAATTGAAATTTCATTTAACACACCGCGAAACTTCTCAGCCGCTGGTTTCATAAGCGATGAATGAAACGGACCGCTAACGCGTAATGGAATTGCACGTTTTGCACCATTTTCTTTCGCTCTTTCTGAAGCCAATTCCACACCTTGCTTTGTACCAGAAATGACAATTTGCTTCGTGCTGTTCATATTCGCAACTTGTACAGCATATCCTTCCTGTGTCACCTCTTCGGTCACCTGTTTTAACATATCTGGATCCGCTCCCAGAATAGCTGCCATTGCACCTTCGCCATTTGGCACAGCTTCTTCCATGTACTCACCGCGTTTTCTTACAGCGTATACACCATCTTCAAATGACATAGCACCCGCTGCTACCAGTGCACTATACTCACCTAAACTATGTCCTGCAACATAGTCAGGTTTAATCTCATACTGCTCCAGCGCCTTTAAAATTGCAATACTTGTCGTTAATAATGCTGGCTGTGCATTTGTTGTTAACGTCAACGTTTCTTGAGGTCCCTCAAAAATAAGTGATGAAAGAGAATCTTTTAAAATTTCATCAGCCTGATGAAATACTTTCGCAACCTCTTCATGACTTTCTGCTAATTGTTTTCCCATTCCAACTGCCTGTGAACCTTGTCCTGGAAAAAGAAATGCCAGTTTTCCCATTTCAAACCCTCCTCATTATTGAAGCGGCTCCTCCTCTATTACACTCGTAATAGTAGGAATAACTTCCTTCGCTACCATTTCTCTAGTTTGACGAATCGCACTAAAAATCGATTGGTCATTGGAGGAACCGTGCGCTTTGATGACAGGAGCTTTCAATCCAAATAAAGCCGCTCCTCCATACTCTGAATAATCCATTTTATCTTTTAACACCATAAGCTTTGGTTTTAATACCGCCGCCGCTAGTTTACTTGTAAACGAACTCATCAATTGCTCTTTTAGCATTGAGAATAATGCAAGTGCAGTACCCTCTAACGTTTTAAGGGCAACATTTCCGGTAAATCCATCACAAACAACCACATCAGCTACACCGTGTAATAAGTCTCGTGATTCTACATTTCCAACAAAGTTAATCGGTGCATCTTTTAGCATTGCAAAAACTTGCTTAGAAAGCTCATTTCCTTTTCCATCCTCAGTTCCAACATTTAAAAGACCTACGCGAGGATTAGCAATTCCTCTCACTTTCTCTGCATATACAGATCCCATTACAGCATATTGGTATAAATGAATTGCTTTTGCATCGACGTTTGCTCCAACATCTAACATAACAAATCCTTTGCCGTCTACTGTTGGCATAGTAGGCGAAAGAGCTGGGCGTTCAATCCCTTCTATACGTCCAATTACAAATAATCCAGCTGCCATAAGAGCCCCCGTATTCCCTGCGGAAATACAAGCATCAGCTGCACCTTCTTTTACTTGCTGCGCAGCAAGTACCATGGAAGCCTGTTTTTTGCGACGTACTGCTCGTACCGGCTCATCCGTCCCTTCAATTACTTCATCTGTATGCAGTACAGTAATACGCTCTTCACTTGTTAAATACTTACGAATTTCGTCTTCTTTTCCTACTAATGTAATATGTAAATCTGAATATTGTTTAATTGCCTTCATTGCTCCGAGTACGACAGATTTTGGCGCATGATCGCCGCCCATTGCATCTATTGCGATTCTCATAAGTTGTTACCTTCCTCACTATAATTACTAGATCGATACATTTCAAAAGTGCCTTTAAAAACAAGTTCATCTCCGACAAAACTTTGCACTTTTACAACCGTCCGTCCTTTATCATTCTCCACATCTTCAACACGCGCTTTTGCAACAACACGCTCTCCTAATTTTACAGGACGAATATATCGAATGGTGGACTTTGCAGTTAAAGCTAGTTCTTCATCAATAACCGCAACAGCTAATGAGTTCGCTTGTGCAAATAAATGATGCCCACGAGCAATTTGATTACGTTTAAAGACATGTTCTACTTTCACTTCAAAAATTGAAATCGCATGTCTATCTAATTCTATATCAATAATTTCTCCTACCACTTCATCAAGCGGTAAGGATTTTACATCTTCTTCATGTTGTTTCGTTGCCACATGTTTAATTCGTTCTCGCAATTCAGGAATCGAAAGTTCCATACGATCAAGACGAATCGTTTGAATACTCACCTGAAATTGTTCAGCTAATTCTTCATCCGTAATAAACGGATTTGCTTCTATTGTATGTTGTAACAACTCTTGTCTTTCTTTTTTCCTTCTTTTTTTCATTCCGCACCATCCATTTTTATGACTAGGTACTAACAGTAGTATATAAGCATTAAATACAGAATGCAACATTTTTTTGTTTCTTCCGCTTTAATCCAGCTTTTCTCCTTGAAAAACACCTGATTTCTCTAAATATTTCCGTAGCATTTCATACTGCCCACTTTGCCAAAATGCAGTTGAATCCACAAGTAAAGCTGCATCTTGCCTAGCTGTTTCTAATGCTCGATAATCATGTACCATATCAGCTACTTTAAATTCAGGTAAACCACTTTGCTTACTTCCAAAGAAATCCCCAGGACCACGCAGCTCCAAATCTTTTTCTGATAACACAAAGCCATCATTTGTCTCTGTCATAATACGCATGCGCTCTTTTCCCGTTTCTGATTTCGGATCAGCAATTAAAATACAATAAGATTGTTCACTTCCACGCCCTACACGACCACGAAGTTGGTGAAGTTGTGATAATCCAAAACGTTCCGCATCATAAATAACCATTGTTGTTGCATTCGGTACGTTCACACCAACTTCTACAACTGTTGTCGAAATGAGAATTTGTACTTTATTTTCACTAAATTGTTGCATTACTTCATCTTTCTCCTGAGAAGAAAGGCGTCCATGCATTAATCCAACTTGAAATTTCCCTTGATAATGATGAGTCAACATACTATGCAAATCAATTGCATTTTGCACGTCCAGTTTCTCTGATTCTTCAATTAGCGGGCAAATGACATATGCTTGTCGTCCTTTTTTCACTTCTTTCTCAACAAATCCAAGAACACGCTCAAACATATCGTGTTTCGCCCAGTACGTTTCAATTACTTTACGCCCCGCCGGCATCTCATCAATAATTGATACATCCATTTCACCAAACGCAGTAATCGCCAACGTACGAGGAATTGGTGTTGCCGTCATAAATAAAACATCTGGACTTTCACCTTTCTCTCTCAAAACCCGGCGCTGCGCTACACCAAATCGATGTTGCTCGTCCGTAATAACAAGTCCAAGCCTGTGAAATATGACTTCATCTTGAATTAAAGCATGCGTTCCAACAAGAATATCAATCTCTCCTTGTTCTAGTCTAGCTAATATATCACGACGACGCGCTCCCTTTACAGAACTTGTTAATAATTCAATATTCATATTAAAATGAGCAAACGTAGATACGAGCGATTGATGATGTTGCTCAGCCAAAATTTCTGTCGGTACCATTAATGCTCCTTGATATCCAGCTAATTTCGCCGCATATAAAGCAATAGCAGCAACTACCGTTTTCCCCGAGCCTACATCCCCTTGTAATAAGCGATTCATTCGATACGGTGACTGCAAATCTTTCATAATTTCCAAAACTACACGATGCTGCGCATTCGTTAAAGGAAAAGGAAGTGCACCTATAAACTCTTCTAACAACTCAAGAGAGACATCTTTTTCTATCCCTTTTGAACTTTCTCGTTCCATTTTACGAAGTGCTTGCATTTTCAATTGGAACAAGAAAAATTCTTCATATACAAAGCGCCGGCGCGCCTGTTTCATATCTTCTTGTCCACTAGGAAAATGCAAGGCATATAACGCTTCATAACGAGATAATAATTTATACCGAGACAACAACCCATCTGGCAGTACTTCTTTCACAAAAGAACCGTATTCTTTAAATGCTTGCGCAATAAAACGCCGCATCTGTTTTACTGTCAATTTCCCTTTAACCGAATATACCGGCTCTACTTCTTGTTGACGTACAACAGGTCCAAAGTGGAGTTCAGATACCGAAATTGTTTGACGGTGTTGATCCCACTTTCCAGTTATCGTTATTGTTTCATCAATATTTAATTTCTGCTTATAGTACGGTCTATTAAAGCATACGGCTGTAATTAAATAACGCCCAACGAGAACACGTACAGTGAGACGAGATTTCTTCTTTCCATAATACTGCAACAACGGCGCACTATGTACTTTTCCTTCCACCGTTACACGTTCTTCGTGCTTAACTTCAGCTAAATCTTTCATCGCATAGTCTTCGTATCGATATGGAAAATGCTCTAGTAAATCAGAAACCGTAAAAATCCCCATCTCATTTAATAATACAGCTGTTTCTTCTCCAATTCCTTTCACATCCGTAATCGGAACTTGCACAACTTCATTCAAGATCTTCACGCTCCGTTAAATCTTATTCCTAACTCTTCACATACAATACGTATCTTCTTTCCTTGTACGTTATATCATCATAATGACTACATATCTCCATTCGCATTTTAAATACGCAATCTCTACCTCTCCTATTCTACCATAGCATTAGTAAAGCGGAACAGTCGTTTCCCCCTTATCTAGCCACATATACCAATCCAAATTCCAGCTACCTATTTCTATTTTCCTACCATTTTCTTCCTATGTAGCACTTATTATAAAGCGACATTTCCATCAACGGGGTCTTACTGCCCACGCATAGCGGGATAAAGCGGAACTTCCATCAGCGGGGGGTGCTTCATCCCCCACTGATGGAAAGCTCTCACCAATCGGACTTTTACGGGCAGTTATCCCACACCTATCTTCTGTAGAAAAGCGGAAGCGGCTCGCCCAGAATCGCAGGACGTTGGAGCTCAAGGCAGAGAGGTGCTTTTTGCCTCGTCCGAGGGGGCGAAACGACCGGAGATTCTAGCCGCTAGAGCTGGACAACGATTTTCTCCGAATCTTGAGGCGGGAGCTTACTGCTCGTTCATACGGGATAAACAAGAAAGAGAGCCTCACTGCATTAGCTAGTAAGGCCCTCTCATTATTTATATTGTCTCACCCTATGCAGAGCAATCCCATTTTCGAAGGAGATACGCTACGTACAAAGTTCGATTAGCGGAGCTAACCACTAACAGGGATGAAGTTTCACTTTATTCGACAGAAAAAATAAAGGAATATATAGGTTGATTTCCGTTATGAACCTCAACCTCTACATCTTCAAATTTTTCTTCTACAAATGCTACCAATGCAGCTACCTCTTCTTCCGATGCATCCTCACCTTGTAAAATCGTTAAGATTTCTGCATCTTCATCAAGCATATTTTCTAACAGCTTTTTCGCAGCTTCTAATTTCTTTGCATCCGTTGATACAATTTTTCCATCGGCAATGCACATGAAATCATCTTTATGAATTGTTACACCATCAATCTCTGTATCACGAACCGCATACGTAATTTGGCCTGTCTTCACATGAGTAAGCGCCTCATTCATATTTGCTGCATTTTCTTCCAGCGTTCCTACTGAATTGAATGCTAGCATCGCTGCCATACCTTGCGGAACTGTTTTCGAACGAACAACGATTACTTCTTGGTTCAGTACAGAAGCAGCTTGTTCTGCAGCCATTACAATATTACCGTTGTTTGGTAAAATAATAACTTTTTCTGCATTTGCTTCTTCAATTGCTTTTACAATATCCTCTGTACTTGGATTCATCGTTTGGCCGCCTTCAATAACTACCGTCGCGCCGATACTTTCAAACAATTCTTTAATACCAGATCCCATCGCTACCGTTACGATTCCGTAAGGCTGCTTTTCTGCAGATTGTTTCACTTCTTCATGCATCACTGCAGGCTCATCTAATAAAGCGGTATGTTGTTCACGCATATTTTCTACTTTAATATTAATTAGGCTACCATAACGTTGTCCGTAGTTCATTGCATCTCCAGGATGCTCTGCATGAATGTGAACTTTCACGATTTCATCATCAGATACAACCAGCAATGAATCACCGTACACGCTAATATCTTCACGGAATTTTTGCTCAGAGAAGTTATGTTCTTTCATCTTCTCTTCGTCTAGTTTGACCATAAATTCTGTACAGTAGCCATATGTGATATCTTCTGTACTCAATTGGCTTTGTACACTACGGTGATGTTCTGCACGTACCATTTCATTCATAGATGGTTGCGCTGGCTCATCAGAAGTAATTGTTTCACCTTTTAACTCAGCTAAAAAGCCTTCATACACAACAACAAGGCCTTTACCACCGCTATCTACAACACCAACTTGCTTTAATACAGGTAATAAATCCGGCGTACGATTTAAAGATGCGTTCGCCTCTTTCACAACTTCTTCCATAAACAAAACAAAGTCGCGTTGTTTTTTCGCAACTGTGACTGCATGTTTACTCGTTTCTCTTGCAACAGTTAAAATCGTTCCTTCAATCGGTTTCATAACTGCTTTATATGCAGTTTCTACACCAGCTTCTAAAGCATCAGCAAAATCAACTGTTGTTAACGTTTCTTTTTGCTCAATAGATTTTGAGAAGCCACGGAAAAGCTGAGATAAAATTACGCCAGAATTTCCACGTGCTCCCATTAATAATCCTTTCGCTAAGCTCACTCCGACTTTCCCAGCATGCTCAGAAGGATTTTTCTTTACTTCTCTCGCTCCTGAAGTCATCGATAAATTCATGTTTGTACCGGTATCGCCATCTGGAACTGGAAAAACGTTTAAAGCATCAACTAGCTTGACGTTATTTGTTAAATTATTTGCCCCTTGCAGAATCATTTGGGCTAAACGCTTCCCATCAATTTTTTGAATTGACACAGATTTTCCTCCTTAATGCACATTACAAGTTTGTTACTTTTACTCCTTGCACGTAGATGTTTACAGAATCTACTGCTAGTCCTACTGTTTGATCTAATGTATACTTCACTTTCGTTTGAACATTGTGTGCTACCTCTGAAATTTTTGTACCATAGCTCACGATAATATACATGTCAATATGTACTTCATCATTCTCTTTACGAACAATAACGCCTCTTGTGAAATTTTCTTTTCGTAAGATTTCTGTTAATCCATCTTTTAATTGATTTTTTGACGCCATACCAACGATGCCGTAGCAATCTACTGCAGCGCCTCCAGCAATTGTTGCAATTACATCTGTACTAATATCAATTTGACCGAACTTTGTTTTGATTTCAATTGACATCTCTTTTCCCCCTTTAGAAATGGTGAAAGTGAGCTAGACTACTTTAATTACTATCATATAATCTTTTCAAAAAAAATTCCAACGTTCTTTACTTTCGCTCTCGTATTTATAGAATAATATAGCACTTCTTTTTATGATGAGCACAATAGTCCATTTTTATTATACAACACATATCCCTATAATATGTCAAGTGATTTTTCTTGATATCCGCTTTTCTTATATATAGTGTCAAGTAATTTTTCTTGATTTCTTTCTGATACACTGTTGCATTCTCTTTTTAGTTGTGTTAAATTATAGTAGTGTTTTTAGCATCGCATAAAAGACTAACATTGAAAATTACGTAGGTTACGGTAGTTAAGGGAGGGAAATATAGATGGCTCGTGTTTGTGCTATTACTGGAAGAAAAGCTCGTTCTGGTAACTCTCGTTCTCACGCAATGAACGCTACAAAACGTAAATGGGGCGCTAACCTTCAAAAAGTTCGCGTACGCATTGACGGTAAAGTTCAACGTGTTTACGTTTCTGCTAGAGCATTAAAATCTGGCAAAATCGAACGTGTTTAATAATAAAAAAGAGCCTTTTGGCTCTTTTTTTATTATCCTCATGAAAAAAGCACCGGTAACAGGTGCTTTTTTTATTCCTTTTTAAAGGTATTCAACACCGCGCGAACAATTCCACCAAGAAATTTTGGCAACTTAATTGTATAAAATCTCATGGTTTCCCTCCTAATCCCCATTACTCCACTTGTTTACTATATGACGTAGCGACAAAAGTAGTTCTTCAATCAGTGCTTCTTATCACCATTAATATGCCAGAAGTAAATGAAAAAGTACCTTTTTCCGCAACGAGTTCATTACTAATACAAAGTGTTGATCCCCATTCTATCGTTTTATCTGTAAGAGGATATTTAAAACCGCGAAGTGTAATTCCCAATACTATTTCTGTAACAGGAACAAAAGATATGTAAGGAAATGATGAATTTTCTTCTATTGTATATGCACCTGATTCTTTAACAAAAATTTCATTTTTATAATCTACAATGCTCATGTTCACATTTGCTCGTAAGCCCTTTAGTAGCATTTGAGTGTTTGCTAAACCATGATCCAATCTTCCACCTGTTGCACCAAAAATACGAATCTGTTCTGGTTCTTGCTCTAAAGCCCAATTAATTGCAATCTCTAAATCCGTTTGATCCTTTTCTTTCGGTACAATATGCAAGTCTTGTTTTTGTTTTCGCATCCATACTAACTCTTCTTCTGTAACAGAATCATAATCACCAAAAGCTACTTGTGGTGTTATTCCGAGCTGTAACAAACGATATACCCCTCGGTCAACAGCTGCCCATACAACCTCCTCACTCTCATATTTTGAAAAATCCGCCCAACACTCTACTGGACCTCCAGCTAAAATATGAATAATCATGTTCTCTCTCCTTCTATAGAAAAAAGGCAATCTACCAATAGCTAGATTACCTCTTTCCTTTAACCATTTTACCAATCTACAGATTCATTTTTATCCTGCTATTTGCATGCAGTAAGACCTCCACCTTAAGATTCAGAAAAAGGTAAAGAAGATAGGTGGGGGATAACTGCTGGCATGCGCCCGATTGGTGAAAGCTTTCCATCAGTGGGGGATAACCCCCACCACTGATGGAAGTTTCACTTTATCCACGAATAGCTGCAATTGCCGCCCCGCGATCTTTTTGATTGTATACAGCGGATCCTGCAACGAGAACATTCGCTCCTGCTTCTACACATAATTTCGCTGTTTCTATATTAACGCCGCCATCAACTTCAATCTCTACTTGTAAATTGCGTTCACGAACCATGTCAGCAACTTGTTTAATTTTTGGTAATACAGAATGAATGAACTTTTGACCACCAAAACCCGGATTTACCGTCATAAGTAACACCATATCTATATCTCCTAATACATGCTCAATCATAGAAACTGATGTATGTGGATTTAAAACAACACCCGCTTTAATACCATGCGACTTGATTAATTGAATCGTACGATGTAAGTGCGGACACGCTTCTACGTGTACTGTAATAATATCCGCTCCTGCTTTTGCAAAAATAGGAATGTACTGATCCGGGTTTTCAATCATAAGATGAACATCTAATGGTAAAGAAGTAATTGGACGAATTGCTTCTACAATCAACGGACCAATTGTAATATTTGGAACAAAATGTCCGTCCATTACATCGACATGTATGTAATCCGCTCCGCCTTTTTCTACATCTTTAATTTCTTCTCCCAATCTTGAAAAGTCTGCTGATAAAATCGATGGTGCAATTTTAATCATCATTAATACCTCGGCTTTCTATCTCTAATTTCTTCAACGAATTGCATATAGTGCTCGTAACGATAGCGTGTAATGCCACCTTCTTCTACAGCATCTTTTACCGCACACTTCGGCTCAGAAAGATGCGTACAACCTCTAAATTTACAGTATTGACTCTGTTCTTTCAATTCTGGAAAACAATATGTGAGATCTTCTACTTCTATATCGATAAAATCCAGCGAACTAAACCCAGGTGTATCTGCAACAAGGCCGCTTCCTACTTCAATTAATTCCACATGTCTTGTCGTATGCTTACCTCGTCCTAAATGAGCTGAAATTCCACTCGTTTTTAAAGCTAAATCTGGACGTAACACGTTTAAAAGAGAAGATTTCCCTACACCAGATTGTCCCGCTACAACAGAAACACAACCTTGTAAAAACGGCTTTAATACTTCTATGCTCTCTGAAGTTGTCGTTGAAGTAAATACTACATCGTAACCAATTGCAATGTAATCCCGTGCATACGATTCAATTGTTTCACGTGTTTTCGCATCTATTAAATCCATCTTACTGATACAAATAATTGGTTTAATATTATGAAACTCGATTAAAACTAAAAAACGGTCTAATAACAATGGATTAAACTCTGGTTCTACTGCAGAAAATACAAGCAGCGCTTGATCAACGTTCGCAATCGGCGGGCGCACAAGTTCATTTTTTCGCTCTAATATTTCTAGAACATATCCTTCGCTCGGATTTTCAGCTTGGAATACGACTTGATCGCCAACAAGCGGTGTAATTTTATGTTTACGGAATACACCACGTCCTCGGCACTGCGTTACCCCCTCTTCATGCTGCACATAGTAAAATCCACTTAAAGCTTTTATAATTTTCCCTTCTGGCATACATTCTCTCCTTCATTTATCTTGTTCTAAAGAACATAAAAAGCCAATTTCTTTTTATAGATATTCATAATAGACTTTAGAACGAGATTCGTTCAACTCACCATTTATAAGTTCCTAACGTGAGTTTCACTTTACCCTGTTGGATACAGAACTTCTTTTTCGATTAACGTCGTTCCGTCACGAACAATTTTATAACGTCCTTTATTTCCTTCCTGAATAACAAACTCAAGAGAAATTGTCGTAGACTCTGTTATCGTTCTCGTTTCAAACGGCTTATCCATAGTATTCTGCATATCTTCTTTATATATTTCAATTGTTTGTGGTTTTTTCTCTCCAGTTGCCGGTGCTTGATACTCGATTGGGATATTGTCGACTTTTACAATTTTTGTCGGTTTTTCTTTAGGTCCATCAGAGACAACAATTGTTACTTTTGTCCCTTCTTTTAAGTTCGTATCTGGCTTTGGTGATTGTGAAATAACAAGCCCTTTATCAACTGTATTTGAATACTCTCTCTTTATTTCTGGTACAAGCTTTTTATCGTTTAAATAGCTATTCACACTATTTTCTGTCCAACCAGAAAAATCAACAAGTCGAATTTGTTTCGGTCCCTTACTAATCCACACTTTTATTTCTTGTTCTTCCTCTACAATAGATTGTCCTGCTTCAGGAATTTGTTCTACAATTTCATCTTTCGGCTTTTCACTTTCAATATAATAAGGTACAACGCCCTTATATTGAGTTAATTCATCTTTAATCTGAGTATATTCTTTCCCAATTAAATTAGGCATTTTTTTCTTTTGTTTTCCACCTGATTGAAAAATCGTGATTTTTGTATTCTCTCTCACAATCCGTCCTGCCGCTGGATTTGTTTTAATGGCCTTACCTTCTTCCACTTCATCTGTATATACAACTTGCGGTGTCGTCAATTCGAACCCTTTATCAACAAGTGTATTGACAGCTTTTTCATAGGTCATACCAGACACATCCGGCACTTTGACTTCCTTTGGAATAAAGAAACCTGGAATAACTGTCACTGCCAATATTCCACACACAACTAAAAATATGAAAGTCGCAAGTAAAATTTTGAGCCATCGATTGCTTTTCTTTTTTTGTTTTTCTTCTTGTTTCACTTCATTTTGCTGCTTTTCTTCTTTCGAATTTCCAGATAAAATAATCGTTTCTTCACTATTTGTATTTATCAATTGCTCCTGCTGAATGATAGGAATTGCCTTTGTTGCTTCCATATCTTCAGGTATATGGAAAGGTTGTTCATTTATTCGTTCTGGATATAATGCTGTTTCAATATCACGTTTCATTGCATTAGCAGATTGATAGCGATGAAATGGGTCTTTCGTTGTTGCTTTCAAAATAATATTTTCTACACTTTGTGGAATATCAGGATTCCATCTTTTCGGAGATGGTGTTTCATTTTGCAAATGTTTAAGAGCAATAGAAACAGCAGATTCTCCAGAAAACGGCGGCCTTCCTGTTAATAGTTCAAACATCACAATTCCAAGTGAATAAATATCTGATTGCTTATTGGCAACACCGCCTCTTGCCTGCTCAGGAGATAAATAATGAACAGAACCAAGAACAGAATTTGTATGTGTAATCGTCGTTGCGCTTGTCGCTGTTGCAATACCAAAGTCTGTGACCTTCACAACACCATCACTTCGAATTAAAATATTATGAGGCTTAATATCACGGTGAACAATTTCAAAATGATGCGCATGAGCCATCGCAGCAGTTAATTGTTCCATAATATCAAGCGCTTCTCCTACAGGAAGAAGACCTCGCTGTTGTATGTATTGCTTTAACGTTTGACCAGGCACATATTCCATAACAAGATAATAAATTCCATCTTCTTCTCCGACGTCATACATATTAACAATATTTGGATGCGACAACGTCGTGACCGATTGAGCTTCTCGATGGAAACGCTTAATAAACTCATCATTATTCGAATAATCAAGGCGTAACATCTTTACAGCTACATCGCGATCAAGTATGTCATCATGCGCCAAATATACATTGGCCATTCCCCCGCCACCAATCATTTTAAGCAGCTTGTAACGGTCATTTAGGCGTCTTCCAATCATCACGTTGTAATTCACCTACTTTCGTTCGCCGAATCCGCATAATCAATAATGACAAGAGTAATGTTATCTTCACCGCCAAGGTCATTTGCAAGCTGCACAAGTTGTTCGCTTTTTGTTTGCAAAAGCTCATCAGATTGTAAAACCTCTTTCATACGGCTCATTGCAACTTTATTAGATAACCCATCGGAACAGAGCAACAACTGATCTCCCTCTTCTAATACTAAAGTTTTCGCATCTAATATAACGGTTTCTTCCGTACCAAGTGCTCTTAATAAAACATTTTTTCTTGGATGATATTCAGCATCTTCTTTTGAAATTTCTCCATGTCGAACGAGTTCATTTACAAGGGAATGATCTTCGGTTACAAGTGACATATAATCGTCCGATAACATATAACAGCGACTATCTCCAATATGGCCAATTGTAACAAAAGTAGCTGTGCATATAGCTGCAACGATTGTTGTCCCCATTCCACTACATTCTGGATGTTCTCCAGAATATTTGTATACACGTTCATTAATAATTTGAGCATGATTATGTAACCATTGTTCTGCTTTTTTAGGCGTATCCATATTATACGTTTGTTCCCAATAGTCATGGAACAATTGGATTGCCATCGAGCTGGCAACATCGCCCGCTCGATGACCTCCCATTCCATCTGCTACAACCGCTAAAACAGCTCCATCTAGATTATGAAATACTCCTGCACTATCTTCATTATGTTGACGAACTTTTCCTTTATCTGATAGAAACACGGTTTTCATCATCTCACCTCGTCTCTTCTTTGCGCTCCTTTGCACGCAATTGACCGCAGGCTGCATCAATATCATGACCTTGTTCACGACGAATCGTTACGTTAACACCACGATCTTTTAATGTTTTTTCAAACAAGAAAATTTGTTCGCGCGGTGTTCTTACATAATCGCGTTCTGGTACATAGTTAACTGGAATTAAGTTAACATGACATTTCACACCTTTTAACAGCTGAGCTAATTCCTCAGCATGTTCGACTTGGTCATTTTCTCCTCCAAATAAGCCATATTCAAATGAAACACGGCGCCCTGTTTTCTCGATGTAATATTTGATAGCTTCCATTAAATCCGGTAGCTTGTATGCCCGGTTAATTGGCATTAATTTTGAACGCAGCTCTGTATTTGGAGCATGTAAGGAAACCGCAAAGTTAATTTGTATATTTTCTTCAGCAAACTTATAAATTTTCGGGATAATTCCACTTGTTGATACCGTCATATGACGCGCTCCAATGTGAAGCCCTTTTTCATGATTCACGATACGTAAAAACGCCATTAAGCTGTCATAATTATCAAACGGTTCTCCGATTCCCATAACAACAAGAGAGCTTACACGCTCATCTGTATTATCTAGCTCACGTTGTACTTCGACAACTTGTGCAACAATCTCACCAGCTTCTAAATTGCGTTTTAAGCCGCCAAGTGTTGATGCGCAAAACGTACAGCCAATTCGGCAACCAACTTGTGTTGTTACACAAATTGAATTTCCATAATCATGGCGCATTAATACTGTTTCAATAGAATAACCATCATGCAATTGGAATAAGAATTTAATTGTTCCATCTGAAGATGTTTGCTTTACCAATGTTTTTAAAGTTGTAATATCAAAGGAATTCGACAATTTTTCACGCAATCCTTTAGAAAGGTTTGACATATCCTCAAAAGTTGCTACACGTTTTTTATATAGCCAATCAAAAATTTGACCAGCACGGAATTTAGGTTCTCCTTGTTCTTTTAACCATTGTTCCATATCATGAAGCTGCAGAGAATAAATAGACGGTTTTTTTGTTTCTAATTCTTTTTTTTGTTTTTTTACAGTTGTTTCCATGATGCTACACCTTCTTTCTTAAACAAGCGATATAAAATCCATCCGTCGCAAAGTAATGCGGTAAAATTTGCACTCCACCTTCTACTACATACGGATGCACGTCTTTTGGCAATCGTTCTTTCAATGTTGTATCCCATTCAAATTCAGGATGTGATTGTAAAAACAGCTCTACCACTTGTTCGTTTTCTACTTTTTCAATTGTACACGTACTATAAACAAGGCGTCCTCCCTTTTTCAACAAAGGAGCTACCTTTTCTAAAATAGATAGCTGAATATTTGCAAGTCTTTCACTATCTTCTTTTTGTTTTCCAATTTTAATATCTGGTTTACGGCGAATTACACCAAATCCAGAGCACGGAGCATCCACTAATACTTTATCAAAACTCTCTTGTTCAAAATGTTCTTGTACTTTCCGGGCATCGAGCGTTTTCGCTTCTACATTTTCTAATTGAAGACGCTTTGCTTGTTGCTGAATTAAACGCACTTTGTGTGGATGTAGATCAAGAGAGATGACTCTCCCTGTTCCTTGTAAGCGTTCTGCAATATGCGTTGTTTTCCCACCAGGAGCAGCGCAACTATCAAGAATAATATCTCCCGCTTCCGGATTAAGTGCACGAGCCACAAGCATGGAACTTTCATCTTGGATAGACAACAATCCTTCTTGAAATGCTTTTGTATGAGCTACATTTCCTTTTTCTATTTGAATTGCATCTTCTGACAAATCACCATGTTTTGCTTGAATTCCTTCTGTTTCTAGCATTTGAAGCGCCTCTTCTACAGATGCTTTCGCCACATTCACTCGAGCGGTTGGAACTGGTGGAAGTAAGTTTACTTCACACATTTTTTGTGCCGTTTCAATTCCGTATGCTTCTACCCATTCTTTTACAAGCCATTCTGGATGACCTGTCGCAATTGCAAGGCGTTTTTCAGGACTTTTAATCTCATCTAACGATGGAACACCTTCACGCTGAATAGAACGGAGTACCCCGTTCACAAGACCTGCAATTCCTTTATGTCCACGGCGCTTTGCGATTTCAACCGCTTCATGAATTGCCGCTCGCTCTGGAACACGATCTAAATATAACATTTGATACAAAGATAAGCGAAGTAGCACTTTTACCCACAGTTCAATCTTTTTCCGCAAAAACGGCTGTAAATAGTAATCAAGTGTATCACGTCTTTGAATTGTTCCATATACAACTTCTGTTAACAATCCAACATCTTTTTTATCAATATTGCTTTTTTCAATAAGATTGTTTAAAAGCAAATTACTGTATGCACCGCTTTTTTCAACTTGTAATAAGCCGTCAAGAGCTAATTCACGAACGTTTTGTTTCATGCGTCTACTCCTAACTTCGTACCAATTTCAGGCTTTGTTCCACGCAAAAATTGTGAACAGCTCATGCGCTTTTTACCAGATGGTTGCAACTCGGTAATTTTAATTGCCGTTTTATTTCCTGTTGCCACAATAAAACCATCTTCTTCAACTGCTATAATTGTTCCGGCTTCGGCTTGCTCCTTTACAGAAACCTTTTCTCCCCACCATACTTTTACAACTTGTCCTGCTAAAGTCGTATAAGCAACTGGCCATGGATTTAAACCACGAATATGATTGTAAACCTCTTCACCTGTTTTCATCCAATCAATCTTTTCTTGCTCACGTTTAATATTGTAAGCAAATGTTGCTTCGTCTTCATTTTGTTTAATTGGTTCCAACTTCCCTTGTATTAACAGCGGAACAGTTGTTGATAATAAGTGCGCTCCAGCCTCACTTAATTTATCAAATAATGAACCAGTTGTTTCACGTTCTTCAATTTCTACTTCTACTTGCGTTAAAATATCGCCGGCATCTAATTTTTCAACCATATACATAATAGTAATACCTGTTTTTTCTTTTCCTTGCATGATGGAATAATGGATAGGTGCACCGCCGCGAAGTTCTGGGAGTAATGAAGCATGGACATTAATACATCCGTACTTCGGTGCTTCTAAAATTTCGTTTGGTACAATTTGTCCGAACGCAGCTGTTACAATTAAATCCGGCTCTAGCGCCAACACCTTTTCATATTCATCTTTTTCACGAATTTTTAACGGTTGTAACACCGGAATACCATGTTTTTCTGCTTCAGCTTTAACAGGTGTTGGTGTCATAATCTTTTTTCTACCTACTGGACGATCCGGCTGTGTCACAACACCAATCACATCATATCCATCTTCAATAAGACGACGAAGCACCGGCACTGAAAAGTCCGGTGTTCCCATAAATACAACTTTCACCATTCACAAAACTCTCCTTTTACATCTCTTCTAATTCGTTTTCTTCATAATATCGCGTTACTTTAGATGTAAATAATACACCGTGTAAATGATCGATTTCATGTTGAATTGCACGAGCTAAAAATCCGTCTGCTTCTAGTAAAAATACTTTTCCACGGCGATTTTGAGCACGGACTTTAATATACTCGGCACGTGTTACATCACCAAAAAGCCCCGGAAAACTTAAGCAACCTTCGGGACCTACTTGTTCACCACGTTGTTCCAAAATAATAGGATTAATCAACTCAATTTTCCCGTTATCATCATCAATGTCTACAACAGCAACCTGCAAACTTACACCAACTTGCGGTGCTGCTAAACCAACACCATCTGCGATCAACATTGTTTCGTGCATGTCTTTTAACAGTTTCACTAACTTTTTATCAAAGTTTATAACACGTTCACACGGCGTTTCTAATACTTCATTTGGATGTTTTACAATTTCTAACGTTGCCATACTTCTCTCCCTCTCAACATACAATGAGATTCAAATAAAGGTGCATCTTCTTATCCTGCTATTCGAAGGCGATAAGAGTTCAGTTGGTGAGATCTTTCCACAAGTAGTGAAATAAAGCCTCCCACTTGTATAAGTTTCACTTTATTTTATCCATTTGCCTCTGAATTTGACTGCTACATTAACATGGTTGGATTAAAATCAATTGAGATTTGCAAATCTTTCTGCATTTCTGCCTGATAATGTTCATTTACCATTTTGAGCACGTACTTTAAGTTTGGTTCCCGTTTGTATTTTATCATGCATTGATAGCGATATCTATCTTTTATACGAGGAATTGCTGAAGCAACCGGACCTAAAATCATCGTTTGCTGGGCACAATGTTGTCGTAAAAAACCAACAATTTTCTCTGTTACCTGCACCGCTTTTAATATTTCCGGATGGGATACTGTAACTAGTGCCACATAATAATATGGTGGATATTGCCGAATTTTCCTCATATACATCTCGCGTTCAAAGAACGTATCATACTGCTGCTGTTTCGCTAATTCTACACTATAATGTTCGGGTGTATACGTTTGAATAACGACTTCACCTGGAAGTTCATGACGTCCAGCCCGACCGCTCACTTGCGTTAAAAGCTGATATGTTTTTTCACTCGCCCTGAAATCCGGCAAATGTAGCATCGTATCTGCTGTTAATACACCTACAAGTGTTATATTTGGAAAATCAAGACCTTTGGCAATCATTTGTGTTCCAAGTAAAATATCTGCCTCTCCTGCACCAAATGATTTTAGGAGCTTTTCGTGCATCCCTTTACGACTTGTCGTATCAACATCCATTCGAATGACACGCGCCTCAGGGAACAATTTTGTAATTTCTTCTTCAACCTTTTGTGTTCCTGTTCCAAAGAAGCGGATATAGGAACTATTACAAGCAGGACAAGCATTTGGTAAATTTTCCTCATAACTACAATAATGACATTTCAAGCGATTATTCATCCTGTGATATGTAAGTGAAATATCACAGTGTGGGCATTGTACTACATAGCCACAATCACGACACATGACAAATGTTGAATGGCCCCTTCTATTTAAAAAGAGTACCATTTGTTCCTTTTTCTCTAACCGATCCGCCATTTTCTCATGAAGAAGCTGAGAAAACATAGAACGATTCCCGGCACGAAGTTCTTCTCTCATATCAATAATCTCAACTGACGGCAAATCCCTTTCATTCATACGCTTTGTCATTGTAAGCAGCTCATATACACCTTTTTTTGCGCGAGCAAACGATTCTAGTGTAGGTGTAGCACTTCCTAATACGACGGGACAATTGTGATATTCTCCCCGCCGAATTGCAACAGTACGTGCGTGGTAGCGTGGATTGTCCTCTTGTTTGTAACTCGATTCATGTTCTTCATCAATAATAATAATTCCTAAATTCTCAAATGGTGCAAAAATTGCTGAACGCGCCCCTACAACTACTTTGACTTCTTTCCGCAAGATTTTACGCCATTCATCATATTTTTCCCCAACAGACAATGCGCTATGAAGAACTGCAACTTGCGAGCCAAAACGCCCTTTAAAACGATCCACCATTTGCGGCGTTAATGAAATTTCAGGTACAAGTACAATGGCTTCTTTTCCTTTTCTAAGTACTTCTTCAATTGACTGTAAATAAACTTCTGTTTTTCCGCTCCCTGTTACACCGTACAGTAAAAACGTCTCATGCTTTTCTTTTGTAATAGAAGTTAATATCGGTGTAATGACTTGTTGTTGCTCTTCTGTAAGCGGCAATGGTTTTGTGCGCTCAAAAGCATCATCATCATACGGATTTCGATACACTTCCACATATTTTTCAGCTAACAAACCTTTTTTCACAAGAGATTTAATGGGAGCATCCGTCATTTGTAATTCTTCCAATACTATTTTTAACGGTACAGACCGATAGTGTTCCATAAAATAATACAATACATCTTGCTGCTTTTTACTCTTTAGATGAAAGGCCGTTTCCTCTAATTCTTCGTAAGGCAAAACAGGTTGAATCATTTTTTGTTTTTTCTTTTGCGCCTTATCCTTTACTTCATAAACAACTTCCACAGTCCCTTTCGCAATTTCTGTTTGTACTGCACGGTACAACTGTGGTTGTTCATCTAGCACATTCCAATCGATGCTTTCTTTTCCTTGAAAGAGCAATTTCACATTGGCCGCTACGTCTTCCGGTCGATGAAGACGTAGCTGTTTTTTATATGTCGCTTTAATTGCTGTTGGCAACATAACTTGGAACGCTGAAATTTTGAAGCAAAGTGTTTCTTCTGTAAGCCAACTTCCAAGCTGTAGTAATTCCTCATTTAATACAGGTGTTACATCTAATAATTCATGCAACGTTTTCAACTTATTTACATCTACATCTACTGTATCTTTTATCCCGATGACAAATCCTTGTAATTTTCGCGGTCCAAATGGAACAACAACTCGCATACCCGTTTGAACAAGATCTTCCCAACGCTGAGGAATAATATAATCGAATGGCCTATCCGTTTGCCTTGCTGGAACATCGACAATTACACTTGCAAATTTCATGCATGATCCTCTTCCAACATTGTTTCAACTTGTAGTAAAATCTCTCTCGCTACTTCCTGCTTTGCTAGTAGCGGCAATTCAACCATGGCGCCATTTCGTTTATACATTGTCACAATATTTGTATCCGTACCAAATCCTGCACCTTCTGCTTTTACATCATTAGCAACAATCATATCAGCATTTTTCTCACGTAATTTTTTCGTTGCATACTCTTCAACGTTTGTTGTTTCTGCTGCAAAACCAATGAGTAATTGATGCTCTTTTTGTTCACCTAATGTTTTAAGAATATCTATCGTGCGTTCAAGTTCAATAACCGTATCGCCATTTTTCTTTTTCATTTTTTCATCATAAACGATTTTCGGCCGATAATCTGCAACGGCTGCTGTTTTGATCACAACATCCATACTAGAATAATGATGTAAAACTGCCTCTAGCATATCTTGTGCTGATTGTACTTGTATTGTGGTTACATTCGCAGGTGGCGTTAACGCCGTTGGACCAGAAACAAGAATGACCTCTGCTCCAAGACTTGCCGCAACTTCCGCAAGCGCATAGCCCATTTTTCCAGATGAGAAATTTGTCATAAAACGAACTGGATCAATCTTCTCACGCGTTGGTCCTGCTGTCACTAGTATACGTTTTCCTTGAAGTGGCTTCCCTTGTGAAAAATGTACTTCTAACATTGCTACGATGTTTTCTGGTTCTTCTAATCGACCTTTCGCAACATATCCACAAGCTAAAAAGCCTTCTCCAGGCTCAATAAATGTATAACCTAATTTTTTTAATGTTTGCATGTTTTTTTGAACAACTGGATTTTCGTACATATGAACATTCATCGCAGGTGCAATCCACACTGGAGCTGTTGTTGCAAGAAGCGTCGTTGAAATCATATCATCTGCAAGACCATTTGCGAATTTACCAATAATGTTTGCTGTCGCTGGTGCAACAAGGACAACATCAGCCCAGTCTGCTAAATCAATATGAGCAATGACTGCTGAATCTTTTTCATCAAATGTATCTGTATATACATCATGGCGAGAAAGCGCTTGAAATGTAAGCGGTGTAACAAACTTCATTGCCGATTCACTCATTACTACTTTCACAAGCGCACCTGCCTGTGTTAATTTACTTGTTAGCGCAGCTGCTTTAAAAACAGCAATGCCTCCTGTAACACATAAAAGTATTTTTTTCCCTTTTAGCATAGGTCTCGTCCTCTTTCTTTTATGAAACTTAGTCCTATTCGAACTTCAAACCATTCATAATCACAAGCATACAATTAAAGTAAAACTTCCATCAATCGGGCGCGTGCCAGCAGTTATTTCCCACCTATCTTCTTTAGAAAAGCGGAAGCGGCTCGCTCAGAATCGCAGGACGTTGGAGCTCCCGACAGAGAGGCGCTTTTTGCCTCGTCCGAGGGGGTGAAACGACCGGAGATTCTAGCCGCTAGAGCTGGACAACGATTCTCTCAATCTTGAGGCGGGAGTTTTACTGCCCAAAAACAGCGGGATAAAAGTTGCCGCTCTCCTCCATCCTATATCGTAAAAAAATAACAACCTACTTGTAAATAGGTTGTTACTGTTACATAGAAAAGTATAGTATCTATGCCTCTATTTGTCGAAAAGAAAGCTTTATTTCTGGTTATTATCTTCACTTGGTTCGTATTTTAATAACTGTGCATCAATCTCTTCTAATGCTTTTCCTACACACTTATGAGATACTGGTTGCTCAACACCACAATCGTTATGCTCTTGCATTTCACGAGCACGCTTTGCAGCTACTGTTACTAGCGTATATTTAGAATCAATTTTTTGTAATAATGAATCAATAGATGGGTTTAACATATTATATTTCCTCCGTCATTTCTTTATAATATTTTGCTACTCGCTCACGGCGACAATGTTCACCTATCACAATTGCCTTAATACGTTCGCAAGCAAGTTCCACTTCATCATTTTCTACTACGTAGTCATAAGCATCCATCATTTCGATTTCTTCTTTTGCTACTGTTAAACGATTTTGAATTACTTCTTCTGTTTCTGTACCACGACCAACAATACGGTTTTTCAATTCCGATAAACTTGGAGGAGCTAAAAAGATAAATACTCCTTCTGGAAAAGCTTTCTTTACTTGAATCGCACCTTGCACTTCGATTTCTAAGAAAACATCTTTCCCTTGCTGCAATGTCTGTTCTACATAATCGATTGGTGTTCCGTAATAGTTTCCAACAAATTCCGCCCATTCAAGCAGTTTATTGTTACGAATCATCTCTTCAAATTCTTCTCTCGTTTTAAAGAAATAATCAACACCATCTACTTCTCCTTCACGTGGTTTACGCGTTGTAACAGAAATAGAGTACTGTAAATTTGTATCTTCTTGACTGAACAATTCCTTTCGAACCGTTCCTTTTCCAACACCAGAAGGCCCTGAAAGAACAATGAGCAACCCTCTTCTATTTCTCATATATATGTTAAACCTACCCTTCGTCACTTAAATCATCTTTATTGTTTAATCGATGAGCAATTGTCTCCGGTTGTATTGGACTTAATACAATATGTCCATCATCCATAACAATAACCGCTCGTGTTTTTCGACCATAAGTAGCATCAAGCAGCACATTTTGTTCGCGAGCTTCCTGTACTAATCTTTTAATCGGTGCTGATTCCGGACTTACAATGGAAATAATTCGATGTGCAGATACGATATTTCCATATCCAATATTTAAAAACCGCATGGCCATAGTTTGCGCCTCCTAGTAAGTCTATCCGATTTCTCCGTCTCGTATAACTTCGTATACAATTGACAACTACTCAATATTTTGTACTTGTTCACGAATTTTTTCAAGATTATTTTTCATTTCAACAACATATTTTGAAATTGTTAAGTCATTTGCTTTCGAACCAATTGTATTTATTTCACGATGCATCTCTTGTACAATAAAGTCCATCTTTCTTCCAACCGGTTCTGTACTTTGCAGCGCCTCTTGAAATTGTTCTAAATGACTTTGCAGACGAACTAACTCTTCATGAATATCACAGCGGTCTGCAAACACCGCTATTTCTGTAAGTAATCGTTGTTCCTCTAATTCTTGATTATGTAATTCTTTCAAACGGTTCTCCAAACGCTCACGATATTTTTGAATGACTGACGGCGCATAGGGAACAATGGCATGCACGCACGTGTGAATTTCTTGCAAACGATGCTCCAAATCTTTATGTAGTCGTTCTCCTTCACCATCACGCATCGTTTTTAACATACTAGCTGCGCAGCGAACCGCTTCATACAAACTATGTTCAAACGTTTCATTTACATTCTCAACTTCTTCAATTGCTGTCACTTCTGGCATAGCAATAAGCTGCTGCAATGTAATCGAATCCTGTAATTGAAATTTATCCTTCGCTTCTTCCATAATGAGCTTATATTGCTCTAAAAGGGACCAGTCCACTCGTAATTTCCGTTCAACGAGCCCTTCCCCTTCAACAATAATCGATACTTCAATACGTCCGCGGCCAACTTGTTCTGCAATTAATTTGCGGATTTTATCCTCGAACACCATCATTTGCTTCGGAAGACGAATATTCATCTCTAAAAAGCGATGATTGACCGACTTCATTTCTACTGTAATTTGAAACGCATCATTTTCTACTTTTGCGCGTCCAAACCCTGTCATACTCGAAATCATTTTATCACATCCAAGCCATGATCTTACTCAATGAAAAAGGTAATAGAGACTCTACTCTACTACCTTTTGAAATTATATCATACTTTTATCTCATTTACTATTTCAAGTTTACGCCTCTTTTATATACAATTGGTTTCTTCTTTTCAGACTTTCCGGTTAGTAAAGATCCCACTAATAAGAATGTTGGAATAGAAGAAAGCCCAACAATCAAGAGCCAATCTCTCGCTTGAATTGGCATGGTACTAAAAATCGGTTGCAATGGCGGATAATAAATCACGACTAACATTAGTAAAATCGAAATAAGCACCGCTCCTACTAAGTACATATTTCCAAATGGATTACGGTGAAATACAGAATGCTCACTGCGGCAATCAAACACATGGATAAGCTGGGCTAAAACAAGTGTTGCAAACGCAACTGTTTGCGCATACTTTAATTCATTTGGATTTTGATTGTGTGCAATAATGAATGCTAAGAGTGTCATAGCACCGATTAAAAAACCACGGCTAACAATTTTCCATGCAAGTCCTCTCGCGAATACTCCTTCTTTTGGATGGCGCGGTTTCCTACGCATAACATCACCTTCTGGTGCATCAAGCCCAAGTGCCATTGCCGGTAAACCATCTGTTACTAAATTCACCCATAATATTTGAATTGGTACGAGCGGTAATGGTAATGCTAGTATCATCGCAAATAACATAACTAAAATTTCTCCAACATTGGATGCTAATAAATAACGAATAAACTTCCGAATATTTTCGTAAATATTTCTTCCTTCTTTAATTGCTGCTTTTATAGTAGCGAAGTTATCGTCTAATAACACAAGAGATGATGCCTCTTTTGCAACATCTGTCCCAGTAGTCCCCATTGCTACACCGATATCAGCTGCTTTTATAGCAGGCGCATCGTTTACACCATCACCAGTCATCGCCACAATATGATCTTTATTTTGCAGCGCCTTTACAATTTTCAATTTATGTTCTGGAGAAACACGTGCAAAGACATACGTTTCATCTACAATATTTTCTAATTCCTCAACCGCCATGTTTGCAAGTTCAATTCCTTCCACAACGCGGCCGCCAGGTGGTAAAATCCCAAGCTGCTCAGCGATTGCCATCGCTGTTACTTTATGGTCTCCTGTAATCATAATTGTTTTGATACCTGCATCTTTACACTCTTGCACTGCTTGCTTCACTTCCGGTCTTGGCGGATCAATCATTCCTTGCAGCCCAATGAACATTAAATCTCTTTCTGCTTCTTGTTCACTTTGAATGTGATCAGTTGTTTTTAATGGTTTAAAAGCAACTGCAATTGTACGAAGTGCTTGACTTCCTAAATGATAAATCGCCGTTTGCACTTCGTTTCTATACAATTCTGTGAATGGCTGCTGTTTATTTCCCCATAAAATGGTTTGACTCATTTTTAATAAAACATCGGGTGCTCCCTTTGTTATCACAAATTTTTTACCTGCTTTGTCACGAACAATTACACTCATCATTTTCCGCGTTGAATCAAACGGAAACTCGTGAATGACCTCAAATTGATCCTTTATCCCTTCTCTTGAAATACCAGCCTTCATCGCTGCTGCAACGAGTGCACCTTCTGTCGGATCACCGTCTAATACATACGTTTTTTTCTTTTTTACAATATTTGCGTTGTTACATAAGCATCCAAATGTGAGAAGCTGATATAAAGAGCGAGCCGCTGTCGGATTTATTTTCTTATCACCTCTCAGAAATTCACCTTTTGGTTCATAACCTTGCCCCGTTATATTCCACATCTCACCACTCGACCATACATGTGTGACCATCATTTTATTTTGCGTCATCGTCCCTGTTTTGTCTGAACAAATGACAGATGCACATCCTAATGTTTCAACCGCAGGCAGCTTTCTTACAATTGCTTTTTTCTTAATCATACGCTGAACACCAAGCGAGAGTGCTACTGTCACAATGGCTGGCAATCCTTCAGGAATCGCTGCAACAGCAAGCGAAACACCCGCTAAAAACATATGATATGTTTCATTCCCTTGATACACACCAACCAACACAACGAGTGCCGTTAAAATTAATGCAACGACAATTAGAATTTTTCCAAGCTGCTCAAGTCTTCGCTGCAGCGGCGTTTCATTTTGCTCCGCATTTTGCAGCATGTTTGCAATTTGTCCCATTGCTGTATTCATTCCTGTTCCAATAACAACTCCAATGCCGGATCCCCTTGTAATCATCGTTCCCATGAACGCCATATTTGTTTGATCACCAATTGAAACATCCACTCCATGCAGAACATCAATTTTCTTTTGTACCGGCACGGATTCTCCTGTTAATGCTGACTCTTCAATATATAGACTCGAAGCTTCAATGAGACGCACATCAGCACCGATACGATCCCCGCTTGAAAATTTAATAATATCTCCAAGCACAAGACCTTTCGAAGGAATTTTCATCCACTTTCCATTTCGAAGTACAATTACTTGCGGGGCGGCAAGCTCTTTTAATGCTTCCAACGATTTTTCTGCTTTTCTCTCTTGAAAGAAACCGAGGATTCCATTGATAATGACAATTGCAACAATAGCAATTGCATCAACATATTCTCCTAAAAAAGCAGAAATAATTGTTGCTCCAAACAAAACAAGTACCATAAAATCTTTAAATTGCGCTAAGAACACAACAAGTGCAGAAGGCCGTTTTGCTTCTTGGAGTTCGTTTGGGCCAAGTTTTTTCAGCCGCATTTCCACCTCTTGCTCCGTCAATCCTGTTTTTACATTTGTATTCGTTCGCTCTTCAACTTCATGTGCACGCAGTTCATACCAATTCATCTCGCCACCTACCTCCTGATTGCAGACATGCTCTAATGAAAGCTTATTCAGCCTCGTCCGAAAAAATGCTATAATTAACTTTTAGTGAGAAAGGAGTGTTCAAAGTGGCATTCGATGGATTATTTACAAGAGCGATCACACATGAAATTGCAAATTCTCTTCAAACAGGAAGAATTTCAAAAATATATCAACCGTCAAAATATGAAATTTTGTTACATATTCGGGCACACGGAAAAAATCAAAAATTACTTCTTTCCGCACACCCAACATACGCGCGTATGCATCTTACAACACAAAATTATGATTCTCCTGCATTACCGCCAATGTTTTGCATGCTTCTTCGCAAACATTTAGAAGGTGGATTTGTTGAGAAGATTGAACAAATTGATTTGGAGCGGATTATTCAAATTACAATTCGTAGCCGTAATGAAATTGGTGATGAATCATTAAAAACATTAATCATTGAAATCATGGGGCGTCATAGCAATATCATTTTAGTAGACTCCAAAACAAATGTAATTTTGGATAGCCTAAAACACGTTTCCTTAGCGGTAAACCGGCACCGCACTGTGTATGCCGGGGCTGAATATATTGCACCGCCAACGCAACAGAAAATCAATCCATTGCAAATTGAAACGCAAGAAGAATTTATTCGACCGCTCGACTTTTTAGCAGGAAATATGGATAAACAACTCGTAGGAGCTTTTACAGGGATCTCTCCATTATTTGCAAAAGAAGTGGTTGCAAAGGCTGGCATGGCGAATGAACTTGCATTATCCGAAGCATTTTTCACATTACAAAAACCGTTGCTACAACATCAGTATACGCCTTCGATGATGGTTGCTAATGGGAAAGAATTCTTTTATTTATTCCCACTTTCACACTTAAAAGGTGAAGAGAAATCATTCCTATCTGTAAGCGAATTACTAGATCGTTTCTTCTTCGGTAAAGCAGAACGCGACCGAGTGAAACAACAGGCCCATGATTTAGAACGTTTTATGCAAAATGAAAAAGCAAAAAACGAAAAAAAATTAATTAAACTGCAAAAAACTTTAGAAGACGCGGGTAAAGCAGATAAATATCAACTATTTGGCGAATTGCTTACAGCCAATATGTATGCAGTGAAAAAAGGCGACAAAGAAGTTGAGGTTATCAATTACTATGATGAAAATAATGGAACTGTAAAGATTACCCTAGATCCATTACGCACACCATCAGAAAATGCACAGCGTTATTTCCAAAAATATCAAAAAGCAAAAAATTCTGTAGCAATTGTTGAAGAACAAATTGGAAAAACAAATGAAGAAATACGATACTTTGATAGCTTACTACAACAAATGGAATCTGCTTCTTCTAAAGATATTGAAGAAATTCGTGAAGAACTAGCCGAAGAAGGATATATGCGTAATCGCAAGGCGAAAAATGCAAAAAAGAAACCATCAAAGCCTGTATTAGATAAATATATCGCAAGTGATGGAACCGAGATTTTAGTCGGGAAAAATAACAAACAAAACGACTATTTAACAAATAAACTCGCACGCCGTGATGAAATTTGGCTTCATACGAAAGACATTCCAGGCTCACACGTGGTCATCCGTTCATTAGAGCCAAGCGATGAAACATTAGTTGAAGCGGCAAAGCTAGCTGCTTACTTTAGTAAAGCAAAAGAATCAAGCTCTGTTCCAGTCGATTATACAAAAATTCGTCATGTGAAAAAGCCGAGTGGAGCAAAACTTGGGTTTGTTACGTATGACAATCAACAAACAGTATATGTTACACCAGATGCAGATACTGTGATGAAGTTGAAGGCTTAAAGACAAAGAGATGATTACAATATCGTAATTATCTCTTTGTCTTTCATTTTTTACACAATCATTTTTAGTGTCAAATAATATAGACACAAAATGAGCTTGTGTGTCTATATTATTTGACACAGATATAAAAAAACGCTTTTCTTCGCAGAGCTTTACTCCCTACTCATACTGAATAAAAGATTTTCTCTCTTATAAAAAAAGATTGGCACTATTATTGCTTTATATAAGGAGATGAAAGGGAGGAATTAAAATGGTTTCAAGAATCAAGAAAATACAAGAACAGCTACATCGATACGAAATAGACGGATTACTGATTACAAAGAAAGAAAATCGCCGATATGCAACTGGATTTACAGGTACAGCTGGAGTTGTCTTAATCTCTCCTACAAGTGCAGTATTTATTACAGATTTCCGTTATTCAGATCAAGCAAAAGCACAAGTGCACGAAGCAGAAATTATTATGCATAAAGGGAACATAGAACAAGAAATTGCAGCGCAAGTAAACAGATTACAAATAAACAAATTAGGTGTAGAAGAAAATAATATGACGCTGAAACAATATACAGCGTTAAAAAATTATATAAATATCGAACTTGTTCATGTAAATGAAATAATAGAAACAATTCGTACCGTGAAGGAAGAATCCGAAATCGAAATGATTAAAATCGCAGCTCACATCGCGGATGAAGCCTTTCAACATATTACAACTTTTCTAAAACCCGGCGTATCTGAATGGGATGTAAGAGATGAATTAGAATTTTTCATGCGAAAACAAGGTGCTTCCTCTTCATCATTTGACATTATTGTAGCTTCTGGCACTCGCTCTTCTCTCCCACACGGGGTAGCTACAAGTAAAATCATTGAAGATGGGGATATTGTTACATTAGATTTTGGTGCACTTTATAACGGATATTGTTCTGATTTAACGCGCACTGTTGCAATTGGTAGTTGTTCTGAGGAATTTGTAAAGATATACAACATTGTACTTGAAGCTTTAAAACGCGGCACTGAAGCAATTCGCCCAGGTGAATCGGCAAAAACAATCGATGATATTACAAGAAATTACATTACTGAACATGGCTACGGTAAATACTTCGGTCATTCAACGGGCCATGGAGTTGGATTAGAACTTCATGAACCTCTTAGATTATCAAAAGATAGTACAGACACACTACTAGAAGGAATGGTTGTAACCGTAGAACCAGGTATTTATATCCCAAATTGGGGCGGTTGCAGAATTGAAGATGATATTGTTATTACGAAAACTGGGTATGAAGTCATTACACACGCGAATAGAGAACTTATCGTTCTGGGATAAATTGAAACTTTCTTCATCTCTACCGTTCATTAAATCTAATCAGTCGAATTTTTATACACAGTTTAGCCCTCACCTAACTTCTTTGTTTTTTACATAACCTTGAGATGGTGGATTACTAGCGGGGCAAATAATTTTTAAAAAATAACAGACTTCTTTCAATTATGAAGAAGCCTGTTATTTTTTGTTCTACACCAACAAGTAATAAGAACTCATTTCCTTTCACCATGACTTAGTGAGAAGAGTCGTTTTCTTAAATTGGATAACCGCCACTAGGTGGAGGCCACGCCTCAAATAAACGACACAGCAATACAATTTCTCCCAAATGATAACTATTATGCGAAGCAATATTACGTAACGTATCCGCCCGCGTTACATCTGGATACTGCGCTAAAGGCTCATCAAGTTTTGTAGTTTGAGCAATTGTACAAGCAGTATCGATTCCCGCTAGAAATTGTCTTATAATCTCCGCCCATTCTTCTTGATTTTTCGCCATATTTTCAACTGGCCAACTCTCCTTCACGTGCGCTGGAAGTTGTGGTTTTTCTCCATGTAGACCACGTAAGAGAAATTCTTGCCAATACTTCATATGCATCACTAGTTGGTAGATGGAATACGGAATGTTTTCTACTTGTTTTCCTGATAGTTCCCAATCAATATCTGCAATTGCATTTTTAATTGGAATATGCCCGCGTTCTCCTCGTAATGATTTTACTAACGTTCTAGCAAATGATTCATTGATCAAATGATTGCTTTCTGTATGCACATAATCCCATCCTTTACCTTTTCAATTGATTTTTCAAATGATTACCAATCTTAATATCGATTACCAAACGTATCACCAATAGGTGCAATCGTATTTAAGTATGCTAGTTCTTCTTTTGTTAAAGTTATTTCAAGAGCCGCTACGTTTTGCTCCAAATACTTCACTCGCTTTGTACCTGGAATTGGTACGATTCCTTCACCTTGTGCAACGACCCAAGCAAGCGCTAATTGTGCAGGCGTACATTCTTTCTCTAATGCAAGCTGTTTAATTCCTTCAACAATTTTCATATTAGAAGCAAATGCATCTTCTGAAAAACGTGGATTATAGTATCTCCAATCATCAGGTGTTAATTGATCACGGCTTGTTAAATTCCCCGTTAAAAATCCGCGGCCAAGTGGACTATATGGAACAAATCCAACGCCTAATTCACGACAAACATGTAAAATATCTTTCTCTGGATCGCGAGACCAAAGAGAATATTCAGTTTGAACAGCTGAAATTGGATGAATTGCATGAGCTGTTTTTAATTGCTCACCTGTTACTTCAGATAGTCCGATATAACGTACTTTTCCTTCTTGCACTAACTCTGCCATCGCACCTACAGTTTCTTCAATTGGTGTATTTGGATCAACGCGATGCAAATAATATAAGTCGATGTAGTCTGTCCCTAATCTTCTTAAACTTGCTTCACATGCTGCCTTCACATATTGAGGTGAACCGTTGTATCCTAACGCTTTTGTTGCATTTCGCAGTGCTCCAAACTTCGTTGCAATTTTCACATCATGCCGAAATCCCCGTAATGCTTTCCCTACTAGTTTTTCATTTGTTCCCATTCCCTCTTCATCATATCCATAAATATCCGCTGTATCGAACATTGTAATTCCGAGCTCGAGAGCGCGATGAATTGTTTTTGTCGCTTCTATCTCATCTGTCTGACCATAAAATTCGGACATTCCCATACAACCTAATCCCATTTCCGATACTTCTAATCCTTGTGAACCTAACTTCTTCTTTTTCATAAGTTCGCCTTCTTTCGAAAAAATAATGTAAAAAGAGAATAACATACAACCCAAAACAAGTAAACTGTTTTTACTTTTTTAGTTCAATTAGTTTAATTTGTATAAATCCGTAAATTTATTTATAATAAATGAATTGCAAGGAGGGTTGTTATGTTAAATAAAAATATTGATAATCAAGTAGAAATGAGAAAAAAGCTCATTTTCAAATTATTACCAATCGTAAAAAAACAAGGAATAAGCCCGTTACGAACAGATGATATTGCTCGTTATATGGATATTAGTAAAGCAACTATGTACAAATACTTCTCATCAAAAGAAGAGATTATCCAATACATCGTCAAAATATATGCCGAATATATTACTAGTATTGATCAAACAATTTTTGAAGAAACAGTTCCGTTTGGAGAGCGATTTCAAAAAACATTTGAACAATCATTACTCATTTCTTTTTACATATCTGATGCCTTTCTATCAGATTTAAAACATAATGCTCCAGTACTATATGAACAAATCATACAAGCTCAAAACGAACGAAATAATCAATTAAAAAAATTCTATGAGGAGCATATAGAAAAAGAAGTGTTCAACGCTATAAATCCAACACTCATTCTGATCCAAGACGATGTACTACTACGGAAGTTCTTTGAACCTACAATCTTAATTCAAAACAATATGACTTTATATCAAGCACTCTTTGATTATTACATGTTAAAAAAACATCAAGTCATTCACCATGAACATAGAAGCCATGTAGATGATGAAAAAATGAAATCAACGATACAATACATCGTGCAAAAAGTATCGAATTATATATAGAACGAACATCAACTAACACTTATTTCGTCTGAAGTGAACACGAATACACGAAAAAAGGCACCTCTATAATTCATACTAAAAATACGAATTATAGAGGTGCTTTCGTTTTATCTCGCTATTTGCGGGCAGTAAGACTCCCCATCTCAAGATTCAGAGAAAAAGGAAGAAAATAGTCTCGGGATGAAGCCCCTACTGATGGAAGTCTCACTTTATTTTATATAAAAACAGGAATCTCCTCCTATTTCGAGAACTAAATTAAAAGGTTGTATTTCATAACAGGAGGATTGTAATGGAAAATTTATTTTTACTTGATAAGATTGACGGATTAAGCGATGATTTTTCTAAACTTGTTTCGATGATGAACTATGCACGCTTCTCTACACTACGTGCTGTTCAAGATTTAACAATTGAAGAATTAGACTATTTATATGATGAAAACGCAAATTCAATTGGTATGCTTCTATATCACATGGCGGCTATCGAATTTTATTATCAAATTCATACGTTCGAAGACAGAGAACCAACAGAGGAAGAACTAGAACGCTGGTTACCAGGCGTTGAACTAGGAAATCTTGGACGTCAGCAAATTAAAAACCAATCATTAGACTTCTACATTAACACATTACAAGAAGTACGCAATAAAACCATCGCCACATTCCAATCCCTTCCAAACGAATGGTTATTTAAAACAACTCCATTTTGGGAAGGTAAGCCAGCAAATAATTATTTTAAATGGTTTCATGTGTTTGAAGATGAATTGAGTCATCGTGGACAAATTCGAATTATCAAAAAGATGCAACAAGCCCATTCTGTAAAATAATATACAAAAAGATGTATTACTGTATACGTGAAGTAGTACATCTTTTTATTATGACTTTGATTTATCCCGCTACTTTTTAGCAATAAGATTCCGATTGGTGAGAGCTTTCCATCAGTGGAGAATGAAGTCCCACTGATGGAAGTTTCACTTTCTTTCATTTAAGTAAAAGACACTTTTATTTTGGTAAATGAAATTATATACTTTCTTTTGCTCCAAACTCACACTCTTTATCTTCAAACATGACAGAGCACACCTATTCAATAGAAGCGTGCTCTGATGGTTATTGGATTAATGTCCCTACCCTATCAAGTTTTAAAATAGGCTATACTTATTGCCCTCATGAATTTAACTTATATGCTTTAATTGTGTGTCTTCTTTCTTTCTATTCCGTCCTTTAAGTAAAGCAAAACCAATTAAAATTGCTAAAGTTGTAAAACAAACCACTGTTCCGACTGAAATTCCATTACTAAACGTTGAACCTATGAAAATAATACATAATCCCACGATTCCAATAATAGTCGTAGTTGGAAAAAAACTCATTTTAAAATTAGGCATTGTTGAATAATTAGGACGTAATTTAAGTTGCGCAAAGCAAATACTTAGCCAAAGCAATAACATTGTAAATCCTGGAATTGTCATCATTGTTCCAATAATACTATCTGGAGCAAAGAATGCTAGCCCTGCACCTATCAATAATAATAAGCCATTCAAAGAGATTGCAATAATTGGTGCACCTGATTTCGCAGTTTTTTTCAATATTTTTGGAGCTTCTCCTTTTTCAGCTAACGCAACCATTGTTCTAGAAGTAGCAAAAACTCCTGAATTCGCAGCTGAAAGAACTGCAGTTAATAAAACAAAATTCATGATATGTGCAACACCTGGGATACCAATGGCATTCATTACTTGTATAAACGGACTTTCATTTCCTGCAACTTGATTCCAAGGTATTAATCCAGCAATAATTGTAATGGGCAAGATATAAAATATGATAACGCGCCAAACAACACCCTTTATCACTTTAGGTAAAACCTTTTCAACGTCTTTTGTTTCAGAAATTGCTACCCCTATTAACTCAGATCCTCCAAATGAGAACATTACAATAAAACAAGCACTAAATACTCCTTTAATACCATTTGGAAAGAATCCCCCATGCCCAAGTAAATGTTCCGTTGGTGTCGATGGAGCAAAACTCGTTAGTCCGAATAAGACTGCTCCACCTAAAAGGATGAATAATACCAGTGCTAGAATTTTTATACTAGCAAACCAAAATTCCATTTCGCCATAGAATTTTACCTGAAAGCTGTTAATCCCCACAACTAAAAGCGCACAAATAGCACTTAATAACCAAAGAGGTACATTTGAAAACCAAAATTGTAAAAAAGAGCCTGCCGCTAATATTTCTACAATTGTAACAAGTGTCCAGTTAATCCAGTATAGCCATCCAACTACAAATGATACATGAAATCCAAAAGCCTTATGAACTAAATGTTGAACATTATGATTTGGATAAACAACAGCCATTTCAGCTAAAGCCACCATAACAATCATCATTAATAATCCACCAAGTAAGTACGAAACAATTACACCAGGCCCGGCAATCCCTAGAGTATCTCCACTCCCTTTGAAAATGCCCGTACCAATCATTCCCGCTAACGCTAAAAATTGAACATGTCTAGGTAATAACTCTTTCTTTAAGCCATCTTTCTTCATTCTTTTTTCCTCTTTCTGTTCCTAATTTTTTTAATTGTTTTGCAAGTAATGTTACATAGTAATAGCCATCTTCCATGGCTATTCACCTCCTTTACAACACTATTTTGACTTGGTGAATGAATTGATTTTATCTAAATCAAATTTCTAAAAATAAAGGCCTATAAGCCTCCTAAAAACATAATCATCAATCATACATTTAGATACTTCTACTTTTAAAAGCAAATACAAAAATCCCTACTGAAATTAATCAGTAGGGACGATTTTATTCGCGGTACCACCCTAATTATTGACAAACTTTATATGTCAATCTCTTCATTCTCTATAACGGCTCTTCACCGTCTTCCCCTTACAATTCGCTCGAAGAAGATGCTCCTGGACTGTAATTCATGCTGTTCTTTGTACTGACTTACACCAGCCGTCAGCTCTCTTTAACAGGGAGAACATACACTACTTTATTCCATTCATCGCTTATCTATTATTTAGTTGTTATGAAAATACAAAAATCCCTACTGAAATTAATCAGTAGGGACGATTTTATTCGCGGTACCACCCTAATTATTGACAAACTTTATATGTCAATCTCTTCATTCTCTATAACGGCTCTTCACCGTCTTCCCCTTACAATTCGCTCGAAGAAGATGCTCCTGGATTGTAATTCATGCTGTTCTTTGTACTGACTTACACCAACCGTCAGCTCTCTTTAACAGGGAGAACATACATTACTTTATTCCATTCATCGCTTATCTTATTTACTTATAAAGTATCTTATAATAAATGTAACAAAAAATCAATATTTTTTATTCCTGTAATTTTCTGTTAACAATAGCTACTTTTGCCCGTTATTATCAGGCTCATTATAACAACGATTATAGTGATGTTTCTCCTATACTCCATTTTCAAATATAGTTTCTCATCAAAGCTATGTTTGAGAATGTTACATGAAATCCGTAATCCTCAAGCTCGTTTATGGTAATATAAACCATATATAACAGAAGGGTGCGATACTTATGCCACATATCATTTCCCTCAATATCGGAACACCGCAAAAATTACAGTTTCAAGGGAAAGAAATTGAAACAGGTCTTTTTAAAGAAAGTGTTAATAAACCTTTACATTTATCATTACTCAACTTTGAAGGGGATGGGCAAGCGGATTTGAAACACCACGGCGGTAAAGATAAAGCTGTTTGTGTATATGCATTTGAACATTATCCGTATTGGGAAAAAGAGTTATCACAACAACTTTCATACGGAGCATTTGGAGAAAATTTAACAATTACAGGATTACTAGAATCTGATGTATGTATTGGCAATATATATAAAATAGGAGAAGCGGTCATACAAGTAACGCAGCCAAGACAACCTTGTTATAAGCTAGCTTATCGCTATCATAGAAAAGATTTCCCGCTTCTTGTTCAAAACACAGGCTTCACTGGTTTTTACGTACAAGTATTAGAAGAGGGAACCGTTTCCCCTTCTGATGAAATTAAACTAATAGAACAAAATGAACATCATATAACAATTGCCTTCGCAAATGAAATGATGCACCATGATAAACATAATATAGAAGGAATACAAAGCATATTAGCAGTTGATTCTATATCAGAAAGCTGGCGTAATACATTTACGAAGCGATTAGAGGGAAAAGAAACGAGTGCAGAAAAACGTTTAACAGGAAAATAACAAACTTATAGGAAAAGAGGACAGCGCATGAGTGAATTTATATTCACATTATTTATTTGTCCATTACTTGTCTTTATTTTTTCTGTTATTGGTACACGAATTACAAAGACGTATTATATAATGCCTATTATTACATTTGCGATTTTTCTTATTGTAGCAGTAACATTATTTAATCGATCATTTTTCTTTTGGGTAGGGATGTATAGCATTTTTTCGTTTCTTGTTTCTTATATGACGTTATTATTTGTAAAAGGAAATAAGGAGGTAGAAAAAAAGCAATAACTATGTAATTGCTAAAAAAACACGACCGAGTTTCCCCCCACGGTCGTGTTTTCTTTATGATTATGCTGTAATCCAAGCCTCATCAGCTGGATTTTTGCGCCATTCTTGCAGTTTCTTCGTTTCAGCTTCACCAATCATACCTTTTTCTGCTGCTACTTCTGTAAGTGCACTGTAGTCGCTTAAAGAGTATGATGCAATGTTTGCTGCTGCTAATTTTTCTTTTCCTGCTTCAAGCTCATATGTGAAGATTGATACGATTCCTAATACTTCACAGCCTGCTTCGCGAAGTGCCTCTACACAAGTAATTGCACTGCCACCAGTTGAGATTAAATCTTCTACTACAACAACTTTTTGGCCTTTTTCTGCTTTACCTTCGATTTGATTCCCTTTACCATGACCTTTTGCTTTACTACGCACGTAACACATTGGTAAGTCCATACGATCGCTTACCCACGCAGCATGCGCAATACCAGCAGTTGCTGTTCCTGCAATAACTTCTACAGTTGGGAAGTGTTCCTCGATTAACTTCTCTAATCCTGCCGCAATCGCTTGACGTACTTTTGGATATGATAACGTTAAACGATTATCACAATAAATTGGTGATTTCATACCAGAAGACCATGTAAATGGATCATTTGGTTGTAAAAATACTGCTCCGATATCTAATAAATGAGATGCGATTTCTTTTTTCATACTGTTACACCCTCCCACTGTTCTTTTACAACTTGATACGCCGCGCGCGGATTTTCTGCTTTTGTAATGCTACGTCCTACTACGATATAACTAGAGCCTAGTTCACGCGCACGTTTAGGCGTTGCTACGCGCACTTGGTCATTTACATCATCACTTGCAAGACGGATCCCCGGTGTTACTGTTACGAAAGCATCTCCGCATACTTCGCGTAATTTCGGTACTTCCAGTGTTGAGCAAACAACGCCGTCAAGACCGCTTTCTTTCGTTAATTTCGCATAATGAGCAACCGCTTCTTCTAACGTTTTCTCGATGCCGATCTCTTTTTTCATTACTTCTTCCGATGTGCTTGTTAGTTGTGTAACTGCAATACAAATCGGTCTCTCTTTTCCTTCTTGTTTACCTTCCTCTAATCCCTCGAGCGCAGCTTTCATCATACTGCTTCCCCCAGCAGCATGAACGTTTACCATATCAACATCTAGACTAGCTAGGCTGCGCATTGCGCTTTTTACCGTATTCGGAATATCATGAAGCTTCAAATCTAGAAAAATTTGATGTCCTTTTTCTTTTAAGTACGTAATGATAGCAGGTCCCTCTTTGTAAAACAGTTCCATACCAACTTTGACAAATAATTGTTCCCCTTCAAAGTGACTTAAAAACTGTTCTACCTCTGCTTTACCTGGAAAATCCAGTGCAACAATTAAAGACCGTGACATGTTTACTTCCAGCTCCTTCCTTGACATTCCGAAATGTGTTCAAATCCTAATTCATCTAAAAGTGCTGGTAATTCTTCAATAATTGTTGGACATACAAACGGATCAACGAAGTTTGCTGTTCCAACTGCTACTGCACTTGCACCAGCGTAAAAGAACTCAATTACATCTTCCGCTGATTCAATACCACCCATTCCGATAATTGGAATGTTAACAGCTTGACTCACCTCGTGCACCATACGAATCGCCACTGGCTTAATCGCTGGGCCTGATAGTCCACCTGTACGGTTTGCTAAAATTGGTTTTGCTGTTTTTAAATCTAGACGCATACCAAGCAATGTATTAATCATGGTTAATCCGTCCGCACCTGCATTTTCGATTGCCTTTGCAATCTCCACAATGTTTGCCACGTTCGGTGACAATTTCACATATACCGGTACTTCAGAAACCTCTTTTACTCGCTTCGTCAAATCAGCAGCAATTTCTGGGACAGTACCAAAAGCAATACCACCTGTTTTTACGTTTGGACAAGAAATATTTAACTCTAGCGCATGAACATTTGGTGCTTTCGAAATTTCCTTTGCTACTGCTACATAATCCTCAGCCTGTGAGCCCGCAACATTCGCAATAATCGGAAGATCGAATTGCTCTAGCCATGGTAATTCAGAGGTCATCACCTTTTCTAACCCTGGGTTTTGAAGCCCGATTGCATTTAGCATTCCGCCTGGCGTTTCGGCAACACGAGGCGTTGGATTTCCATAACGAGGTTGTTCCGTTGTTGCTTTAATCATGATTGATCCAAGTACACTTAAATCATAAAACTGCGCATACTCACGACCAAATCCAAAGCAACCAGATGCTGGGATAATTGGATTCTTTAATGATAATCCTGGTAATTCAACTTGCAATCTGTTCATAGTACAACCTCCCCGATTGGAAATACTGGCCCGTCGCTGCACACCTTCTTGTAAGAATGTCCACTTGGATCTTCTTGCAAGTGACATACACATGCGAAACACGCTCCAATCCCACAGCCCATACGTTCTTCTAATGAAATGTAGGCTTTTTTCTCTTTATAACGGCCTTCTAGTGCCCGTAGCATCGCTAAAGGTCCACATGAGTATAGAATGTCAAAGTCAATTCCATAGCTATCAATTACATCTGTTACAAATCCTTTTGTACCATGTGTACCGTCGACTGTTGCAACATACGTATCGCCAAGCTCTGCAAATTTCTCTTCGTAGAAGACAACATCTTTTGTTTGGAAACCTAAGATGTGAATGACACGTACTCCTTTTGCAACAAGGCGTTGTGATAACTCATAAAGTGGTGGCACACCAATTCCGCCCCCTACTAAAAGAGCCGTTTGCCCTGCTTCTGCTTCTTCTACAGGAAATCCATGGCCTAATGGTCCTAATACGTCTACAAGTTCACCTTGTTTTTTCTTTGCTAATGTTTTTGTTCCTTGTCCTTCCGCACGATATAGCATTGTAAATTCGTTATTTTCTTGATCAACATTACAAATACTAATTGGGCGGCGCAGCAGAGGCGTAATGCCTTCTGCTACTTTAATGTGTACAAACTGCCCTGGTTCGTTCATTTGCTGTACAAGATCACCTTGAAGCACTAGTTCATAAATATTTTTTGCGATTTCTTTTTGGTTAACAACGATCATATTTTGCTTTTGCATCATGCACGTACCATCTCGTGACGCTGCGTTGGCGCAATTTCTTTCATAGCATGAGCTGAGAATGTCATAGATTCTAGTACGCGTAAGATTGCTCTTGTTGTATCTAGTGATGTTAAGCATGCTACTCCATTTTCTACAGACTCACGACGAATACGGAAGCCATCACGCGCTGGTTGTTTTCCTTTTGTTAGTGTGTTAATAACAAACTGTGCTTTTCCTTGACGAATGATATCAAGTAAGTTGTAGTCTTCAGAATCAATTTTGTTTACAACTTGCACCGGAATGTTTTGCTCTGTTAATGATTGTGCTGTTCCTGCTGTTGCTAATAAGTTATAGCCAATTTCATGGAAGCGTTTTGCAATTTCCATCGCTTCTTCTTTATCTTTATCCGCCACAGTAATGATTACTGATCCGTGCGTTGGAATGTTAATTCCTGAAGCAACAAGTCCTTTATATAGTGCTTTTTCAAGCGTTAAGTCTTTACCCATTACTTCCCCTGTTGATTTCATTTCAGGCCCTAATGTTGTATCAACTGAACGTAGTTTCGCAAATGAGAATACTGGAGCTTTTACATACACTTCATTCTCTTCTGGACGATACCCAGTTTCATATCCTTGTTCTACAAGATTTTGACCTAAAATAACTTTTGTTGCGATATTCGCCATCGGTACACCTGTAATTTTACTTAAGAATGGTACTGTACGGCTCGCACGTGGGTTTACTTCAATTACATACACTTCGTCTTTGAATACTACAAACTGGATATTCAGTAATCCAACAATGTTTAATCCTCTTCCAAGTGCAATTGTATTTTCGATAATTTGTTCTTTCAGTTTTGCAGATAAGCTTTGCGGTGGGTATACTCCAATTGAGTCACCAGAGTGAACTCCAGCGCGTTCAATATGTTCCATAATACCTGGAATGAATACATTTTCACCGTCTGAAATTGCATCTACTTCAATTTCTTTACCAACCATGTAGCGGTCAATTAATACTGGATGATCTGCATGAACTTTTACTGCGTTTTTCATATAGTGCAGTAGTTCTTCTTGACGATATACAATTTCCATCGCACGTCCGCCAAGTACGTAAGATGGTCTTACTAATACTGGGTAACCAATTTCTTCAGCGATTGCTACCGCTTGTTCTACAGTCGTTGCTGTTTTACCAACTGGCTGCGGGATACCAAGCTGCGTTAATGCTGCTTCGAATTTATCACGATCTTCTGCACGGTCTAAATCTTCAAGTGATGTTCCTAAAATTTTCACACCATGCTCTTCTAATTTTGCAGCTAAGTTAATTGCCGTTTGTCCACCGAACTGAACGATAACACCTTCTGGCTTCTCTAAATCAATGATGTGCATTACATCTTCGATTGTTAATGGTTCAAAGTATAATTTGTCAGAAATACTGAAGTCTGTTGAAACTGTTTCTGGGTTATTGTTAATAATAATTGCTTCATATCCAGCTTCTTTAATTGCCCATACAGAGTGAACTGTTGCATAGTCAAATTCAACACCTTGACCAATACGGATTGGACCAGATCCTAGTACAACTACACTCTTACGATCTGTCACAATTGATTCGTTCTCGTCACCGTATGTGCTGTAGTAGTAAGGCGTTGCAGATTCGAACTCTGCCGCACAAGTATCTACCATTTTAAATACTGGTGTCATATTATTTTCTTTACGCATATCGTAAATTTCACGCTCTGTTTTATTCCAAGCAGCTGCAATGTAGTGATCACTGAAGCCCATTTTTTTCGCAGATTGTAATACTTCCATATTTCCTACATTCGCTTTTACTTCGCGTTCCATGTTTACGATGTTTTCAACTTTTTGTAAGAAGAAGAAGTCCATTTCACACCATGCATTAATTTCTTCTTTCGTTACACCTTGACGAATTGCTTCTGCTACAACGAACAGACGCTCATCATCTGCTTTCACAATACGTTTTTTCATCGTCTCTTTATCAAGCTCTTTTAAGTGATCTAACTCTAGGTGATAAATACCAAGCTCTAAAGAACGAACCGCTTTTAATAATGATTCCTCTAAGTTACGTCCGATTGACATAACTTCACCCGTTGCCTTCATCTGTGTTCCAAGCGTTCTGTTTGCTGATTCAAACTTGTCAAATGGCCAACGTGGAATTTTTGAAACAACATAGTCTAATGCTGGCTCGAAGCAAGCGTATGTTTTTTGTGTAACTGGGTTTACAATTTCATCTAATGTTAAGCCGACTGCAATTTTCGCTGCTAATTTCGCAATTGGATATCCAGTTGCTTTAGATGCTAGTGCAGATGAACGACTTACACGTGGGTTTACTTCGATTACATAGTATTGGAAGCTATGTGGATCAAGCGCAAGTTGAACGTTACATCCACCTTCAATTCCTAATGCACGAATAATTCTTAATGATGTGTTACGTAACATTTGATATTCACGGTCACTTAACGTTTGGCTCGGTGCTACAACGATAGAATCACCTGTATGAACTCCAACTGGATCAATATTTTCCATGTTACATACTACGATTGCGTTATCATTTGAATCACGCATTACTTCATATTCGATTTCCTTACAACCAGCAATACTCTTTTCTAATAAACATTGTGTTACTGGGCTATGTTTTAAACCACTTGTTACGGTTTCAATTAACTCTTCTTCGTTATGGCAAATACCGCCGCCTGTTCCGCCAAGTGTAAATGCCGGACGAACAATTACTGGATAACCAATTTCTTTTACAAAGTCATATGCTTCATCAAGCGTATGAATGATTTCACTTGGTGGTGTTGGTTCATTTAATTCTTGCATTAATGTACGGAATAAATCACGATCTTCCGCTTGCTCGATTGCTGATAATTTTGTTCCTAAAATTTCAACTCCGCACTCGTCAAGTACGCCTGATTTTGCAAGTTCAACAGCCATGTTTAAACCTGTTTGACCACCTAATGTTGGCAAGATTGCATCTGGGCGTTCTTTACGAATAATACGGCTTACGAATTCTAATGTTAATGGCTCAATGTATACTTTATCTGCTGTTGCAGTGTCAGTCATAATTGTTGCTGGGTTAGAGTTAACAAGGATTACTTTGTAACCTTCCTCTTTAAGAGATTGACAAGCTTGTGTTCCTGAGTAATCAAACTCCGCTGCTTGCCCGATTACAATTGGTCCTGATCCGATTACTAAAATTGTGTTAATGTCTAGGCGTTTTGGCATAACTCTTCCCCTTCTTTCTTGAAGTTTTCAATCATTGTTAAGAAATCTTCGAATAAATCATTTGCATCTTCTGGCCCTGCTGAAGCTTCTGGATGGTATTGTACTGTAAATGCTGGGAACTTCGTATGACGAAGACCTTCTACCGTTCCATCATTTAAAGCTACATGTGTAATTTCAAGATCTGTACTTTTAACTGATTCTTCTTCTACTGCGTAACCATGGTTTTGAGAAGTAATGGCTACTTTTCCAGTTGCAAGATGCTTTACTGGATGATTTAAACCACGGTGACCGAATTTTAACTTGCTTGTATTTGCACCAGATGCTAGAGCGAACAATTGATGTCCAAGGCAAATCCCGAATAATGGTACTTTTCCAATAATATCTTTTAGCATTTCAATTGCTTCTGGTACATCTTTTGGATCCCCAGGTCCATTACTTAACATAATTCCATCTGGGCTAAGGCGTAAAATCTCTTCAGCCGTTGTATTGTAAGGTACAACAATTACATCACAGTCACGTTTATTTAGTTCTCGTAAAATACCATGCTTCATACCGAAGTCTACAAGTACAACGCGATGGCCACGACCTGGACTTGGATATGGATCTTTAGTTGATACGCGTTTCACATGATCTGTAAAGACTGTCGCTTTTAATTGGCTAACGATGTACTCTACATCCGCATCCATGTTGCAAAGACGTCCGCGTAATGTTCCATATTGACGAATTTTTCGTGTTAATTTTCTTGTATCAATTCCCGCTAATCCTGGAATGTTTCTTTCTTTTAAATAATCATCTAACGAAATTTCATTACGGAAGTTAGATGGGTGATCACAAATTTCGTTTACGATTAAACCATTTACAGATGGATGAATTGATTCAAAATCATCACGATTAATACCGTAATTTCCGATCAATGGATACGTAAATGTTACGATTTGACCGCAATATGATGGATCAGATAATGTTTCTTGATATCCAGTCATTCCAGTTGTAAATACAACCTCACCTGACTTTTCGATTTCTCCTCCGAAACCTTTTCCAATTAATACTGTTCCATCTTCTAAGATAAGCTGTCTTTTCATACTAATGCACTCTCCTTTTGCCATGCGATCTTACCGCTAACTAATGTCATAACCGGCCAGCCTTGACATTTCCAGCCTGCAAATGGCGTATTTTTTCCTTTTGATAAGAATGTTGTTGGATCAATCTCTTCTTCATTGTCTAAATCGATAATTGTAATATCAGCTGCTCTACCTTCTGTCAGGCGCCCTGCTTCTAAACCGAATGTATCAGCTGGCTTTTCTGTTAAGAATTGAATTAATTGTTCTAATGTAATGATTCCTTTTTTCACAAGGTTCGTATATAAAAGTGGGAATGCCGTTTCAAAACCAGTAATTCCGAACGGTGCTCTTTCAATCCCTTGTGCTTTCTCTTCCGCAGTATGCGGTGCGTGGTCAGTTGCGATCATATCGATCGTTCCATCTAATAATCCTTCGATTAACGCTTCATGATCTTCTTTTCCTCGAAGCGGTGGATTCATTTTAAAATTAGGATCAGCTGATGGGATATCATCTTCACATAATAGTAAGTGATGCGGCGTTACTTCTGCTGTTACTTTAATTCCAGCACGCTTTGCATCACGAATCACACGTACAGATCCTTTTGTACTTACGTGACAAACGTGATAGTGACAACCTGCTGCTTCTGCAAGCAATATGTCCCGGGCAATATGTACAGATTCACATACTGATGGGATACCGTTTAAGCCGTGTTTCTCAGAAAACTTCCCTTCATGTACACAACCTTTATTAATAAGCGTATTTTCTTCACAGTGTGCAACAACTGCCATATTTAATTTTGCTGCGCGCTTCATCGCTGCCAGCATCATGCTTGCATCTTGTACGCCTACTCCATCATCAGTAAACGCGAATGCTCCAAGTTCTTTTAACGTTTCAAAGTCTGTCATTTCAGAACCTGCCTGGCGTACTGTAATCGCTCCATATGGCAATACATTTACATGTGCTTTTTCTTTAATTCGTTTTTGCAAGTCTTCCATATGTTCTCTGCTGTCTGGTACTGGGCGTGTATTTGGCATTGCGCAAATTGTTGTAAATCCACCTTTTGCTGCTGCAAGTGTACCTGTTTCAATTGTTTCTTTATGCTCACCACCTGGTTCGCGAAGATGAACGTGTACATCTACTAATCCAGGTGCAATTAATTTTCCGTTTACATCGATTACTTCAGCATTATCTGCCGTAATATTTTCTGCTACTTTCGCAATTTTACCGTCTTGTACGAGAAGATCTGTTGCTACGATTTTTCCTTCTTCATTCAAATAACGTCCATTTTTAAACAAATAGTTCATGTTTCATTCCTCCTAATACATTTGGTAATGCGCGTTTTAGTACAGCCATTCTTACGTAAACTCCGTTTTCCATCTGTTTGAATATGCGTGAACGCTCACACTCGACGAGTTCACTTGCAATTTCTACATCACGGTTTACAGGAGCTGGATGCATAATAATGCTTCCTTGTTTCATACGCTTTTCTCGTTCAATTGTTAATCCGTGCTGCTCATGATACTCTTTCATAATATCTGTTTCATAATGATCATGACGCTCATGTTGCACACGAAGTAACATCATCACATCAACTTCTGGAACAAGCTCATCTAAACTTTTGTATGTTCCAAATGTGTTCGTTTCATCTTTCCACTCTTCAGGGCTAGCAAAGTAAATCGTTGCTCCTAGTTTTGTTAAAGTTTCAGCATTAGAACGAGCTACTCGGCTATGGCGAATATCTCCAACAATCGCAATCTTTAATCCTTCAAATCTTCCAAACTCTTGTTTAATTGTTAAAAGATCTAGAAGACATTGCGTTGGATGATTTCCACATCCATCTCCAGCATTCAAGATTGGAATGTTTACTTGATCCTTTAGCTCATCGAAGTAGCGATCTTGTTGATGGCGGATGACCACTGCTTTTGTTCCAATTGATTCGAGTGTTCTTATCGTATCGTATAATGTTTCTCCTTTTTGTACGCTAGAAGACTCTGCCGAGAAGTTCAGAACATCGAGCCCTAATCGTTTCTCTGCTACTTCAAAGCTAAAACGTGTTCTCGTACTGTTCTCAAAGAATAAGTTTGCAACAAACGTTTGCTCTGTCGTTCTTATTCCTTTTCCACTTGCGAAATCTTCTGCATCTTTTAGGATTTCTGAAATCTCCTGCTCCGATAATTCACTCATCGTTAACAAATGGTTCATTGTCATCCCTCATCTTTCTGATTTTTATCTTAACACCTTTGTATTTATATAACAATAACTGCATAAAAATACCCTAGTCGTGTGAGACTAGGGTGTAACAAACTACACACCCTTTTCCGTCTCACAGGACTGAATTAAAAGGTTGTTTTTATGAAGCAATGTTCTTTGCTTGTTGTTGTTGTTTTTGTTTCAGTTCAGGCAGTACTAAGTTTAGAATTACCCCTACAATTGCTGCAAGAGCCATCCCTTCCACTTGGAATGATTGACCGATATGAAGCACTGCACCGCCGATGCCGATTACAAGTATAACTGACGCAATCATTAAGTTCCGTTTATCACCTAAATCTGTTTTCTCATCTACCATCATGCGTAAACCGCTTGATGCGATAACACCGAATAGTAAGATTGATACACCACCCATAACTGGTGTTGGGATCGAGTGGATAAGCGCTGAAATTTTACCAATGAATCCGAACATGATTGCAAATATCGCTGATCCGACGAACAAATATACACTGTATGCTCTTGTAATTGCAAGCACCCCAATATTTTCACCGTACGTCGTATTCGGAGGTCCTCCAATGAGTGAAGCAATGAATGTTGCAATTCCATCTCCCATAATAGAACGATGCAAACCTGGCTTTTCAATTAAATCTCTATTCACAACATTTCCAAGTACAATTTGATGCCCGATATGCTCTGAAACTGTAACGATTGCAACAGGTACCATTACTAATGCTATTTTCCACGAAAATTCTGGTGTATATGTGACAAATGGCACTACGAAATCCGGTACATCAAACCATTTCGCTTCTATTACTGGTTTCAAATCGACTAAGCCTTGGAAGTAAGCAAAGATGTAACCACCTATGATTCCTATTAAAACTGGTATGATGCCTATGAATCCTCTTCCAAAGATTGAGCAGATGATTGTAATTGCTAATGTGACAAGTGCAACTGAAAAGTGTGTGATGCTATATTTCCCATCTGCATTATTCATTGCCATTCCTACTGCTACATTCGCAAGTGAAAGTCCGATTACCATAACAACTGGACCTACGACGATTGGGGGTAAAAGCTTCATGATCCAATTTGATCCGGATTTTTTAATCGCAAGTGCAATCAACATATAAACAAGTCCTGCCATCATGCCGCCAAGCATTGCTGCTCCTGGACCACCTGCTGTTTTCGCCGTAATAATCGGCGCAATGAATGCAAATGATGATCCAAGATAAGCTGGGACTTGCCCTTTCGTGATTAGCAGAAATGCTAACGTACCTAGTCCGCTCGAAATTAAGGCAACTGCCGGGCTTAATCCTGTTAAAAACGGAACAAGCACTGTCGATCCGAACATAGCGAATAAATGTTGTATACTTAGCAATAACCATTTTCCTGGTTTCGGTACTTCATGAATGTCTAACACTGGCTTTTGTTCCATTATTATCTCCTCCTCCAATGTTGAAAACTTGCAATAAAAAAACTCTTTGCGCCCTATGCACAAAGAGTCCTATACTTTCGTATGTCAAATTAGACATATGAAAGCCAAGACCCTTTGGCAGCCTCACAGGACTACATTTAAAAGGGCTTTATTTTTCGTATATGCTTACTCGATCTTGTTTGTCTGTTTCTTGAAGTCCTACTTCAATACGTTCTTCGCTTGATGTTGGAATATTTTTTCCTACATAATCAGCGCGAATTGGTAGTTCACGGTGACCTCTATCTACAAGAACAGCTAACTGAATTTGCGATGGTCTACCGATATCCATTAATGCATCCATGGCAGCTCTTACTGTTCTTCCTGTATATAATACGTCATCAACGAGGATTACTTTTTTATTTGTAATGTCAACAGGAATATCTGAACCTTTTACAAGCGGTTCTTTATCTTTAGATTGCAGCGTCAAATCATCACGATATAATGTAATATCTAATTCACCAACTGCCATCTCTTTTCCTTCAATTTGACTAATTCGTTCTGCTAAGCGCTGTGCAATAAAAATACCGCGTGTTTTAATCCCAACTAGAACACAATTTTCAACACCCTTATTACGTTCTACAATTTCGTGACTAATGCGTGTTAAAGCACGGCGAATCATTTGATCATCTAGAACCACTGCTTTTTCTTTCATGTTCTTCACCTCCAGGCTTTTTTCTTGCGTGAGAGGAATGGTATAAAAAAATCCTCTCGTCGTGTGCGAGAGGATTTTTTGAAAAAGGGTATACGTACCCTACGTATTTCAAACCGTTACCTTCTCAACCTCACGGGGCTGTGTTAAAGGACTTATTCAACTGCTGTTATTATGGCAGTTTTTATAACGATTGTCAACATTATTTTCGCACTTCATCCAAAAGATCTGTAAAAATTTGTGGAATTGGTGCTTCAAATTCTAAATATTCACCTGTGCGCGGGTGAACGAAACCTAAAATACCTGCATGTAATGCTTGACCATTTATATCAAACGTTTTCTTTGGACCATACTTCGGGTCACCTGCAAGTGGGTACCCAATATATTTCATATGTACACGAATTTGATGCGTACGACCTGTTTCTAGTTGACATTCCACATGAGTGAAATTATTAAAACGTTCTAATACACGGAAATGAGTGACAGCATGTTTTCCATTTTCCTCAACAGTCATACTTTGACGGTCTTGTTTATCACGTCCAATCGGCGCATCGATCGTTCCTTTATCATGCGGAATAACACCATGAACAATCGCTTGATAGCGTCTTGTTACTGTTTTTGCCACAAGCTGATTTACAAGCGCTTCATGTGCCATATCATTTTTTGCCACCATCAATAATCCAGACGTATCTTTATCAATGCGGTGCACAATTCCTGGACGCATTACACCGTTAATACCCGATAAATCTTTACAGTGATACATTAAACCGTTTACTAGCGTACCGCTCGTATGCCCTGGCGCAGGGTGTACAACCATACCACGCGGCTTGTTTACGACAAGTACGTCACTATCCTCATAATAAATATCTAAATTCATATCTTCCGGAAGAATATCTAATGATTCTGGTTCTGGAATGGTAACTGTAATTTCATCATTTGTTTTTACTTTATAGTTCCCTTTGATGTCCTTTCCGTTTACGGTTACAACACCATCTTTAATCCATTGTTGCACTTGTGAACGAGACCATTCATTGTTCACCCCTGCAACAAATTTATCAATCCGTTCGTTTTTTTGCTCTTCTGTAACTGTTACTTGCACTACTTCGCTCATTATTTACTCCTTTGTTTTCTTTCCTTCTAGTAATGTTTGAATAATAATTAACATAACACCAACACATAATGCCGAATCTGCAATGTTAAATACCGGGAAGTTGTATGAGAAAATATACGTATGAATAAAATCAACAACTTCTTTTCGGAATACACGATCAATAAAATTACCAATTGCTCCGCCTAGAATAAGTCCAAGCGAAATGCCGAGAAGCTTGTCTGTCTTTGCATATTTTTGCATATAAATCACAATAAAAATAACAAAGATGACTGTGATAACATAAAAGAACCACATTCTATTTTCTAAAATGCCCCATGCAGCCCCGGTATTACGGTGAGACGTTATGTATAGCACATTATCAATAATCGGAATGCTCTGGCCATACTCCATTTCCTTTACGATAATCCATTTTGATACTTGATCAATGACAATCACAAATAATGCTATCAAATAATATATCATTTTCGTTTCCCCCACAATGACAGTGTACCTCAAAATTTTAGCATAGCTGCTATGTTTTCACAATGAAGCATCGCATGGGAGCATAAAATAAAATGAATTAGGTAATATAATATTGTTATCTTTAAATTGTTTTTACTTTTTCATAAAAACATTCATAAACTGTACGTGCTGTTGGCATAGCCTTTAATTGTCTAAGCGTCATTCTTTGCCCTGTTTCTTCACAAATCCCATACATACCAATTTCCATTTTCAAAAGTGCTCGCTCTACATCTTTTAAATCTTCTCTCATATCATGCAATAATAATTTATTTTTCCCATTAGTATGATCTATACCTAAAAATTCCTGTCCAAATTCTACATCATACGCATACGTCTCTTCCTTTGCTAATCGCTCCTGTAGCTCTCGTTGCATCAATTGTAGCTCTTCTTGAATCTCCATGTATGTGTCAGTCACAAGCGCGTCCCTCCCGGCTGGAATGTATCGTTAGTTTATCCGAAAAGCACGCGATTACCGCACACACATTTTTCCTTCCAAGGAAGAAAAAATCGACTGCATACAAGGCAGTCGATTTTCCTCATTTCATTATTTTACATAATGTTCTTTTACAACTTCTCCGCAGCGTTCACATAATGTTGGATGGTCTGCATTACTTCCTACTGTTTCAGACACAACCCAGCAACGTTCACACGTTTCACCAGTTGCTTGTGCTACAACGACAGCTGTATGTTCATATTTCGGTGCATCAGCTGGCGCTTCTTCCATCGTTCCACCAAGTTTATACTCAGAAACAATAAACAACTGTTTTAAATCTTCGCTAATAGATTCTAACATTTGTTTCATTTCTACAGTTGGGAATAGGGTAATGCTCGCATTTAACGATTTACCAATTACTTTCTCATTACGTGCCACTTCTAACGCTTTTAATACATCATCGCGAAGTGTCATAAATGCATCCCATTTTACTTTTAACTCTTCAGCACCTTCTACTTCTACAGCTTCCGGCATATCAGTTAACTGAACGCTTCCTTCTACTACACCAGGAACATATGGCCATACTTCATCCGCTGTATGAGGTAAAATTGGCGTTACAAGTTTTGTTAACGCAACAAGAACATCGTACAATACCGTTTGAATTGCACGGCGATCGTGGTTATTTTCTGCTTCGATATATAAAATATCTTTTGCAAAATCTAAATAGAATGAACTTAAATCAATTGTACAGAAGTTGTGAATCGCATGATATACAGCTGCAAATTCATACGTTTCATAAGCTTCTTTTACTTTTGTAATTAAGTCATTTAATTTCACTAACATGTAGCGGTCTACTTCACGAAGTTCAGCTTTTGCTACTGCATCTTGACTTGGATTAAAGTCAGCTAAGTTTCCTAATAAGAAACGGAATGTATTACGGATTTTACGATATACTTCTGCTACTTGTTTTAAAATATCATCTGAAATACGTACATCAGATTGATAATCAACAGAAGATACCCACAGACGTAAAATATCGCCGCCTAATTGATCCATGATTTTCTTCGGTACAACAATATTCCCGATAGATTTACTCATTTTACGACCTTCACCGTCTAGTACGAATCCATGACTTAAAACACCTTTATACGGCGCTTTGCCTGTTACCGCAACTGCTGTTGATAATGAAGAGTTAAACCAACCGCGATATTGGTCTGATCCTTCTAAATATAAATCAGCTGGACGTTGTAAGTCCTCGCGCTCTTCTAATACAGCTTGATGAGAAGAACCAGAATCAAACCATACATCCATAATGTCCGTTTCTTTACGGAATTCGCCATTTGGGCTAGATGGATGTGTAAAGCCTTCTGGTAATAAGTCTTTCGCTTCACGTTCAAACCATACGTTCGAACCGTTCTCACGGAATAGATCTGCTACATGATTAATCGTTTCATCTGTAATGATTGGATCACCGTTTTCTGCATAGAATACAGGAATTGGTACACCCCACGCACGTTGACGAGAAATACACCAGTCACCGCGGTCACGAACCATATTATGAAGGCGTGTTTCACCCCATGCTGGTACCCATTTTGTTTCCTCTACAGCTTGTAATAATTCACTGCGGAACGCTTCAATAGATGCAAACCATTGTGCAGTTGCGCGGAAAATAATTGGTTGTTTCGTTCTCCAGTCATGTGGATAAGAATGCGTAATAAATGTTAATTTTAATAATGCACCAACCTCTTCTAATTTTTCCGTGATTGGTTTATTTGCTTTATCGTAGAATAACCCTTCAAATCCAGGTGCTTCACTTGTTAATACACCTTTATCATCAACTGGACAAAGAACTTCTAATCCATATTGTTTCCCAACAAGGAAGTCATCTTCCCCGTGTCCTGGTGCTGTATGTACACAACCTGTACCAGCATCTGTTGTAACATGCTCACCAAGCATAACGAGAGAATCACGGTCATAGAATGGATGCTTAGCCACTGTATACTCAAGCTCGCTACCTTTTACTGTTTTAACAACTTCTGTGTTTTCCCACTCTAATGTTTTTGAAACTGTTTCGAGTAACTCAGAAGCAATGATATATTTTGTATCATCTACTTTTACAATGCTGTATTCAAGTTCTGGATGAACAGAAATACCTAAGTTAGCTGGCAATGTCCAAGGTGTTGTTGTCCAAATAATGAACTTCTCGTCACCTTCTAAAACATTTTTTCCATCTTTTACAGGGAATGCTACGTAAATAGATGCAGATTTTTTATCTTTATATTCTATTTCCGCTTCTGCTAATGCAGATTCACTTGTCGGAGACCAGTAAACAGGTTTTTGTCCTTTATAGATGTAGCCTTTTTTCGCCATTTCACCAAATACTTTAATTTGCTGTGCTTCGTACGCTGGCTCTAATGTAATGTATGGGTTATCCCAATCACCACGTACACCTAAACGTTTAAATTGCTCACGCTGACGGCTTACTTGCTCATATGCGTATTCTTCACAAAGTTTACGGAACTCAGCAACTGTCATCTCTTTACGCTTAACACCTTTATTTGTTAAAGCTTGCTCGATTGGTAATCCATGCGTATCCCAACCTGGTACATATGGTGCACAATATCCAGTCATTGATTTGTAACGAACAATAAAGTCTTTTAACACTTTATTTAACGCATGTCCCATATGAATGTCACCATTTGCATATGGAGGTCCATCATGTAGTACGAATAGCGGACGCCCCTTTGTACGTTCTTGTACTTTTTCATAAATGTTCATTTCAGCCCATTTTTCTTGCATTACAGGCTCACGTTTCGGTAGATTTCCACGCATTGGAAATTCTGTTTTTGGCATTAATAAAGTATCTTTGTAATCCATGCTTAATTCCTCCTTGAATATATAAAAAAAGACATTTTTTCCAAATAAATGGAACAAAAAAGAGACCTTCTTATCCCCAAAAAAGGGACGAGAAGGTCTCCCGCGGTACCACCCTAGTAGACTACTACATATAGCAATCCTCTTTATATTCTTAACGCGAATACACGCCTCTGCTTACTTTGTTGTTCAGCGAGGAACTCCAGGGTGATATTCCCATTCTCTCCTTATCCTGAGCTTCCACCGTCCTCAGTTCGCTATATAAGGTATGAAAAAAGTACTTATCCCTATCTTCGTTTTTCTAAAAATTTATGTTGTATAGAATTATATGTAATAATAAGAAAAACGTCAAGCTTACACTGTTTCTTCTTTCTTAAGAAGCTCATCTACTTCTTCTTCCAACTCGATTAGCTTGTCCCAATCATCATTGTTTAGCATTTCAAGCTGTGCTTCTATTAGCATACGGAAACGTGTACGGAACACTTTCGCTTGCTTCTTCAATTCTTCAATATCAAATGCCACTTTTCTTGATTTTACTAACGCTTCATTAATGATACGGTCCGCATTTTTCTCTGCTTCACGAACAATTAACTTTGCTTCTTTTTGTGCATTACGTTTTACTTCTTCTGCTGCTTCTTGCGCTACAACAATAGATTTATTTAATGTATCTTCGATATTGGAGAAATGTTCTAATTTCCCTTCTAGTTGTGCAACCTTTTCTTCTAACGCTTTCTTCTCACGAATCACTAATTCATAATCTTTAATGACTTGATCAAGAAATTCATTTACTTGATCCTCATCGTAGCCGCGAAAGCTACGGCCAAATTCTTTATTATGAATATCTAACGGTGTTAACGGCACAAACGCCACCTCCAAGTAGGTTATCTAAAATTTCCTTTTTAATTATATCTTTTCTTCGACAAAATGGGAGATTTTCCTTCTAAAAAAGAAATCATTTTAAGATTCCATACAAAATTCTCCATTTATCGCGTTTTGTTTTTCCATCAACAGTGAGTAATTTACTCCTGCCATAACCTCTGACAGAAAATACATCTCCCGGAAAGCAGTCATAAGCAGATTGCTCAACTACTTTCCAATTCACTTTCACAAGACCATTTTTAATAAACGGCTGTGTTTTCTGACGAGATATATGAAACATTTCTGCTATCAGTACATCTAATCGAAGCGACGAAACAGTTCCCGATTTCTCGTCCCACTGTTCTTGTATATGTAATACGTTTTCCGATAACACAGGTGCTAAAGACACTTTTGTTCTTCCAATTGATTGTAAATTCATTTTTATATACGAAACAACTTCTTTTGCAACTACAATTTGGGCACGATTTTCTTGGAGCCAAATATCTCCGCATTTTTCTCTCTTTAACCCAAGAGACATAAATGCCCCTAATATTTGACGATGTTCCAGCGTGTAAAATTTAGAAGGATAGTCAATTTCTAATACTTCTACTTGAAACTCTTCTTCATTCGGCATAAGATAATTTGGATAAATTAACGCCCGTTTTCTTTCTGCATTCGGAGTAGCTCCATAAAATTGAAACATAGCATCTCCTTGATGTCCAACAATCATAGAAACAATCTGTTGTTCACGCGGGTCAAGAAAATCAGTAAGTTTCACTTGATGATATTCTTCTGCCGCTTGCTTCCATTCTAACACTTTATCAACGAAAACCGTTTCTTCAGGTCTAAAATGTTCATAGATGCTCATGTGTATATCCTCTTATCTCACAAAAAATTCAAATACACGGATCAATCCTGAACTAGCTAAGCGTAGTACAATGATTGCTACGATTGGAGAAATATCGATTACTCCGATCGGTGGGATAAACCTCCGGAATGGTTCTAAATATGGCTCGCAAATACGGGCAAGGAAATCACCAAACGTTGACTCTCTTGCACCCGGAACCCAAGATAGTAGGATATAGATAATAAGCGCCCAGGAATAAATTTGTATTACATAGAGCAATATTTGTAAAATCATTGTCATGGCGTATTACCACCTCTTTATATTTGTGTCTTCCTCTTCACCGAACAATTCAGAAATTGCTCCAACAATGTCTACATTATCAGGTGTACATATAAATGTTTTTGGACCTAATTTTTGAATGTCCCCGCCTATTGCATATACAGTGCCGCTTAGAAAATCAACGATACGTAATGCTTGATCTGTAGACATGCGCTGTAAATTAATCACAACCGCACGGCGACCTTTTAAATGATCAGCAATACCCTGTGCCTCTGAATACGTACGCGGCTCTAATAAAACAACTTTTGAAGGGTGTTTTGCTGTTTCAATACTTACCACGTTTTGTTTCGGTTGTACTTTTGTAAGCGGAATATCCTGTTCTGGTTCCTGCTCTTTTTTCATTTCTTTTTGCTCCTTTTCATAAGCATAGTGTGCTTCTCGCTCTTCTGGTGTGTCAAAAAAGAAGTACTTTACTTTTGACCAACTCATAATAAGATTCTCCTTCCTTCTATTCTTTTCCTACTAAAATCGTCCCCAAACGAATAAATGTAGCGCCTTCTTCAATTGCAATTGTATAATCATTTGACATTCCCATTGATAATTCCGTACATGGAGCATACGATAGCTTTAAATCTTGTACTTGCTTTTGCAGTTTACGCAACATTTGAAAACAACTACGAATTTGCATTTCATCATCCGTGTAAGGTGCCATCGTCATAAGTCCAACAACCTCAATCTTATCCAATTGTTGTAAGTTGTGAATGAACTCTATTGTTTCATCTATAGCTATTCCTTGTTTGGACTCTTCCTCTGAAGTTTTCACTTGTACAAAGCAACGAATTGATTTAGTTGCTCGTTTTTGAATTTCTTTTGCAAGTGAAAGACGATCAAGTGAGTGTAAATAATCAATTTCATTTACAATCTCTTTTACTTTTCTAGTTTGCAACGAACCGATAAAATGCCATGTCGCTTTATTTCCAAAGTGCTCATATTTTTGCAAAAAACCTTCATTACGATTTTCACCAAGATGTACAAGTCCAGCTTGCAATACATCTGTTGTCTTTTCAATACCTACTGTTTTTGTAACAGCAACAAGTGTAATTTCATCTAAAGATCTATTCACTCGTTGACATGCTTTTTCAACTTCTTGTTGAACGTATATTAAATTTTCTTGTACTGTCACTACTTTCACTCCTCCTTAAAGCCGATAAAACTAAGCATCCTTCCCGTCTTTCCATAATCGCGACGATGTGAGAAAAATAATTGCGTTTCACAGCTTGTACAAAGAGATGACATGATAATATGCTCTTCTTTAATCCCAGCTTGTAAACAAAGCAAACGATTTATTTCTTTTAAATCAATTGCATATTGTCCATCAGAAATCATTTCATATGGAACGGAACCATGAACCACTTGTTTAGCTGCAGATAACACACGTTCATCCACAACATAACAACACGCACCAATAGACGGACCGATGGCAACATGTATATCATCAAGTGATACACCTTCGTCTTTCCACTTTCTAATCATTTCACTTGCAATTCCCTTTACGGTTCCTTTCCAACCAGCATGTGCAAGTCCAATCATTTTATAAGATGGGGAATAGAAGTATAATGGAACACAATCCGCATAACAAGATGTTAATAACACGTCAGTATCTGTCGTATATATGCCATCTGTATTCGGGATACCATCTTTATAGGAAAAGACCCCTTTTCCCTTCTCTTGCTTTCCTACTTTTGCAACATGATAGTCATGAACCTGTTCCGAACAAATCCAATTTTCTAATGAAACATGTAACTTTTCTGCTAAAAGACGCCGATTTTCATGAACATCTTCCACTTTGTCATGGACGTGTAGCCCCAAATTCATTGTATGAAACGATCCGGTACTCACTCCGCCTTCTTTTGTCGTAAATCCAGCTATGATGGGCCCCAGTTGTTCCCATGCTTGTAAATGTAACATATCGTCCTTATATGTAAATGGTTCTCTCATAAAAAAGGCTCCTTATAATAAAATAACATAAAAAGTATGGTACTTCCTGTCTATTTTACCATACTTTTATTTTTCCATAATGACAACATAAAAAAAAGAGGAATTTGTAACATTCTTTAAGAAATTGTCGGTGTTTGTATTGTTTCTGTAATTGTATTCGCTTGATCTGCTCGAACTAAGATAACATCTTCTCCTATTTTCACAATTTGTTTCCAAGGAATTACAAACTCTTCTTCTTTTCCAAATAAACCTAGCATTTTTCCTTGTTTTGTAATAATAACTGCTTGAATTCTTCCCGTCTTCATATCAATATCGATATCTCCAATATTTCCAAGTCTCTTCCCATCTGACACATTGACAACATCTTTCATTTGAAATTCTGAAATACGTATCATTACAATCCTCTCCTTTGTTCCATACTTAACTGACAATCATAATTCCACCGCAAAGCATAAACAAAATGACACTACATTACCCTTCACGTACAAAATCCTTTTTATATAGCCATTATATGAACACATCACCCTCCCTATGAGCAGAATCTCCCTTCAAAACTATAAAAGGTCTCATCATAAATGATGAGACCTTAGCCTTGAATTGTTTTATTCATTTGTTTAATTGCTGATTTTTCAAGACGTGATACTTGCGCTTGAGAAATCCCAATTTCCTCCGCCACTTCCATTTGTGTTTTCCCTTGAAAGAAACGCTTGCGAATAATCATCTTTTCTCGCTCATTTAATCGCTTCATTCCCTCTTTTAATGCTAATTCTTCGACCCATTGCTCGTCCCTTTGTTTATCATCACTTAGCTGATCCATCACAAAAATTGGATCCCCACCATCATTGTATATCGGCTCAAACAATGAAACTGGATCTTGAATCGCATCAAGTGCAAACACAATTTCTTCGTGCGTTACATCAAGTACCTTTGCTATATCCATCGCTGTTGGCTCTTTTGAATTTTCAGCAATAAGCTTTTCTCGTACTTGCAATGCTTTATACGCAATATCACGCAATGAACGCGAAACGCGTATTGGGTTATTATCACGCAAATATCTTCGAATTTCTCCAATAATCATTGGTACAGCATACGTTGAGAATTTAACATTTTGGCTTAGGTCAAAGTTATCAATGGATTTCATAAGTCCAATGCAGCCAACTTGAAATAAATCATCAACAAACTCCCCTCTGTTGTTAAATCTTTGGATGACGCTCAGTACAAGACGTAAGTTTCCGTTTACTAGTTTCTCCCTTGCACTTATATCGCCGCTTTGCATTTCTCGAAATAGCCGTCGCATTTCTTCATTTTTTAGTACTGGAAGTTTAGATGTATCAACACCGCAAATTTCTACTTTGTTTCTCGTCAAAGTGTTCCCTCCTATCGGGAGTTGCTGTACAGTGTAAAGTATCTCCTTTGGAGGGAATTTTATGCATATACTCATTTATCACATATTACTAAATGCAACGTTCTCTTTTCTAAAATGAAACTTAAATTACTTGCAAAAAAAGCAATCAACTAAGAGCCTCAAGTGAAAAAGAGTGTTCGCTAAAGGATGATCAACTTCATACCATTTTGTTAAATTCTTTACGAAGCCTTTTAATAATTCGTTTTTCTAAACGCGAAATATAAGACTGTGAAATACCTAGCATATCTGCAACATCCTTTTGCGTTTTTTCTTCTCCGCCATCTAATCCAAAACGAAGTTCCATAATTTGCTTCTCTCGATCATTTAATTGATGCAATGCTTTCATCAGTAAATGGCGGTCAACAGTTGCTTCCAAATCTTTTGTAATAATATCTTCATCCGTTCCAAGAACATCTGATAGCAATAATTCATTTCCGTCCCAATCAATATTAAGAGGCTCATCAAATGATACTTCTGAACGATTTTTATTATTTCTTCGCAAATGCATTAAAATTTCATTTTCAATACACCTTGAAGCATATGTTGCAAGTTTAATTTTCTTTTCTGGGTTAAAGGTATTAACCGCTTTAATTAAACCAATGGTTCCAATACTAATCAGGTCCTCAATATTGATTCCTGTATTTTCAAATTTCCTAGCAATGTATACAACAAGACGTAAATTACGTTCAATTAAAAGCGATCGGGCCGTTTCATCTCCCTTTGGCAGTTTTTGCAGCAATATCTCTTCTTCTTCTTTCGTTAATGGAGGCGGCAGTGCTTCACTTCCACCAATATAATAAATTTCATCGGTCTTAATCCCAAGTTTTAGTAATAATTTATACCAAAGATAAGTTAAACGAAATTTTAATTTCAACATAAAATTCCTCCCTTTTGTATTAAGCAATTGTCACTTCTTGAGACAATAACATTTTTGGATGTAAAATACATTGATACTCACCATTTGGTGATAGTTGCTGTGTATTCAAACCAATTAATACTTTATTTACGGTAACTGTAGTGCCCTCATGATAAACTCGTACAATGTCAGGTTTAATTGCCCACAAAAATTGTTGATTAACACCTACAGCACGATAAGGAATCAACCTCAAACGCGTTGCCCACTGTGATTCTTCATCTGGTATATATGGAATTGCTGTTTTCATTTGAACTTGCTCTATTAACCACTTTGGAAGCACATGTTCTAAAGAAGAAATAGGTATAATCATAACTGGTGTTTTTGTAAGCGGGTCATACAATTGATTTCCACTATCAATCAATCCATCTAGTTGAATATCATTTATATCAATTTTGATATCTACTTTCACAATTTGCTCATAATGGATTTTTGTCACTTCTACATCTGCAATTCTCTTTTTAGAAAAATAGTACATAATCGGAAAACCAATCATAACAAACACCCAACTTACAGGATCACCATATGAAATGGATTTTGTAGAAACAAGTCCATTGACCATGTCATTTGTTTGAAGAAAAAAGTGTGCTCCAACAAGGCCGCCTCCTACCATGAATGTTACAAAATAAAATGTTAAAACGGTCTGTAAAAATGTACGAAAACGAATAAAACCAAATGTAGTATAAACAATGAGGAATGAATATAATAATTTCATCACAGGATGTGTCATCACATATGCTAACGGTGTGAATGCAAAAATAACAATTGTTGAACCGATACATGCGCCAAGTGCAAGTCTCCACCTTTTTACTTTTCGCTTTAAAACAATTGCCGTTAATAAAAGTAAAAGGAAATCAATGCAGACGTTTAATAACCAAATAATATCGGCGTAAACGACCAAACGGTTCACCTCTTTTTTATAAAGTTTAGACTAGTATAATGCATATCCTATGGAAAAGTGTGTCAATTGGCGGAAGGGATTTTTTGTTATTTTGAAGCTTTCAGGAATAATTTGTCGTGTTGAAAAAATACAAATTATTCCTGAAAGTTTCAATGGAAAAGATTTGTAGGCATAAAAAAAAGAAGGCCTAAATAGGCCTTCTTTTTTATTTAAAATCAAAATATTTAACTGACTATTAGTCGCGGTAAAATTTCAATTCAATTATCGTCTGCGACGGTTACGTAAAAATGCTGGAATGTCAATGTCATCTACATCTGCACTACGCTCATTTACAACCGGCTCTTCGCGCTTCATTTCACGCTTTATTTCACGTTGTTTAACTGGTTGTACTGGCTGTTGCACATTTTTAGTAGTCGCTGTAGGACGAATAATCGGCTTTGGTGGCTGCATTGAAATGCTATCATCAAAACCTGTTGCAATCACTGTTACAACGATTTCATCTTTTAAGCTCTCATTAATTACAGAACCAAAGATCATATTTACTTCTTGGTCTGAAGCTGAAGCTACAATATCTGCTGCTTCTTGTACTTCATATAAACTTAAGTTTGTGCCACCTGTAATGTTCATAATAACACCTTGTGCACCATCAATAGATGTTTCTAGCAATGGACTAGAAATTGCACGTTTTGCAGCTTCCGCAGCGCGGTTTTCACCAGTTCCCACACCAATACCCATTAATGCAGAACCTTTGTTAGACATAATTGTTTTTACATCCGCAAAGTCTAAGTTAATTAAACCTGGTGTAGCAATTAAATCAGAAATCCCTTGAACACCTTGACGTAATACGTTATCCGCTTCACGGAATGCTTCAAGCATCGGTGTATTTTTATCAACGATTTCTAACAAACGGTCATTTGGAATTACGATTAATGTATCTACATTTTCTTTAAACGCTGCGATACCAGATGCAGCTTGCGTTGCACGCTTACGGCCTTCAAATGTAAATGGACGTGTTACAACACCAACTGTTAGTGCTCCTAACTCCTTTGCAACTTGTGCGATAACTGGAGCTGCACCAGTCCCAGTTCCTCCGCCCATACCAGCTGTTACGAAAACCATATCCGCTCCGCGAAGTGCTTCTTGGATTTGTTCTTTACTTTCTTCAGCAGCTTTTTTCCCTACCTCAGGATTTGCACCAGCACCAAGCCCGCGCGTTAATTTGCCGCCAATTTGCATTCTTGTTTCAGCTTTTGATAAATTTAAAGCTTGTGCATCTGTGTTTACTGCAATAAAGTCTACACCTTGTACACCATGCTCAATCATACGATTGACAGCATTGTTTCCGCCGCCGCCAACACCGATAACTTTTATATTTGCCATTTGATCTTGAGTAGTATCAAACTCTAACATGTCGAAATCCCCCTAGAACCTCATTTTTCGCGCTCAAATCTATTCCCATAAATATCGGAATACACGCTTCACTTTTGACATCATTCGTTCATTATTATTACTATTGTTTTTGTTATTGTTATTGTCATTACGTGGCTTTTGCTTTACAGGTTGTTGCACTGCAGCAGGTACTGGTGCATGTTGTAATTCATAGCTTTCTTGCTTCTCCTGAACACTTTTTCCTCGTAACTTAGCTTTTTGATAAGCATTTTTAATAAGTCCAACACCAATTGTATATTGCGGTTCGCGTACACCGATATAATCCGGCGTCGCAATACGAACATTTTGATGGAGAATATCGTAGGCAAGATCAAGAATACCTGACATAGAAACAACACCGCCAGTAAGTACATAACCAGCCGGCAAATGTTTCACACCAAGCTTTTGTACCTCATCTTGTACAAACATAAGAATTTCCTCTACACGAGCTTCAATGATATCTGATAGCTCTACTTGAGAATATTGCTCTGTTTGATCACTGCCCATAATTGAAACAGTAAATAACTCTTCCTCAGATGCTGTATCATAAAAAGCATGTCCATATTTTAGTTTAATTTGATCGGCATTTTCCGTTGATGTTTTCAATCCAATAGCTATATCTTTTGTAATATGATCTCCGCCAATTGGTAATATGCTTGCTGTTTGTAATTCTCCATCTTGGAAAATTGATAGCGTTGTTGAACCTCCACCGATGTCAATGAGAGCAACACCTCGGTTTTTTTCATCACTTGACAAAGCAACTGTTGATGCCGCTAATGGTTGAAGACAAATATCAATTATTTCAAGACCCGCTTTTTCTACACATCGAAGCAAATTATGTAACAATGTTCTCGAGCCTGTAATTAATGTGCCTTCCATTTCTAAACGTACACCAATCATTCCGCGCGGATCATTAATTTCATCGAGACCGTCTACGATAAATTGTCGAGGTACCACATCAATAAACTCACGCTCTGGCGCAATTGACACAACTTGCGCTGCATCAAGTACACGAAGCACATCTTCGTTTCCAATTTCACGATCTTCATTTGAAACAGCGACTACTCCATGACAAGGAAGAAGCTGTACTTGATTTGCGTTTACACCTACAACAACACGTTCAATGTGTATCCCTACCATGCGTTCAGCTTGTTCAATCGCCTTTTTAATCGATTGCACAGTCTCATCTATGTCAACAATGGAGCCTTTTTTCAAACCATTTGACTTTACATTTCCAACACCAATAATGTTTAAAGCGTCATTGACCATCTCGCCAATGATGACTTTAACATTGGATGTACCGATGTCAAGACTAACGTATATTTCATTGCTGTTCATTCTTTGGCACCTCCTTCTTTATTTATACCACAAAATTCAATATATGGAACAACAATCGTTGTTTTACTATGTTATAAGAAAAATATTCAACGTATTTATGTGTTTCCCTTTTTTAACGCTACATTTTTCTTATTTTTATTTGGCACTCATTCATTTTTCTAACAGTAAGATGCAAATCACTGCTATAATTTGAAACAATCTTATCCGACTACAAAGATTGCTGCCAAATATAAGTCTACACCAAGATGTACTCCTAGAAAAGCTAAACTTGCAGCTAAGATTATATTAAAAAAGAAAATAGAGAAAAATATGACTTAATTACATAATTTCTAAGAGTAAGTTTCTATCTTTCCTAGAAACAACTATTTTACAGTTCAAATATCCGCTTTATTACACCTTTATTGATTAATTCACATATTCCGTATATGCTCCTACTTCTAAGTGAATAATTGCCTTTTTATCTGGTGATAAGTTTTTAATAATAAGAGGATAAGCTTCCATTCGTTTTGCAAAATCTTGAATAACTGTACTTACTTCATATCCCTCATTCATATATAATGTAAGATGATCTGCATACAAATCTGTTGGCTTATAATGAATTTCAGAAATAGATCGAAGAACAGTTGGTGTTAATTTTTCTAATTCAGCAATCAATTCTTTCATTTTCTTTTCTTCAAATGGAACGAAAATCGGTGCAGCAATTGGCAATTTCCCATTCGGAAGAGCATCTAGTGACTTTCCATTTTCTAAAAGCGGATACAGTTTTCCTTCTTTATTTATGTAGCCAATTGTCACATACTCCTCAACATCAATAACAATTTGATTTGGAAATTGTTTCTTTACATGAACCTCTTTAATCTCTTTTTGCTTCTTTAAATTTGTTTCTGCTTGCTGTGTCATTACACGAAAATAGCTTGTTTTATATGTAATGCCTGCTTGCTCCATTATTTGTTCATCTGTCATATAGTGATTGCCGTGAACCGTAATTTTCTTTATATTGCTAAGCGGAGATCGAAAATAGATTAAAAAAAGCACCAATAAAAATAAAATCGATACATATAAAATTAATCGTTTATTTACCTGTTTCTTCTTCTTTTGATTTTTTAATTTTGGTACACGATCTTGTAGTTTAATAACTTTACTATTCTTCATGTACGATCCCCCTATGTAACATAAAGAACGGCATGTTATGCATGCCGTTCTTCTCTTTCTATTATATCATAAATGACAATGCACGGGACAAACAACTATTATCTTCCAATAATCTCTACTTCTGTATGCATATCAACAGCAAATTGTTCTTTAATGGTTTTCTTCACAAAAGCAATTAAATCAAGAACATCTTGCGCAGAAGCAGTACCTGTATTAACAATAAAGTTCCCATGCATTTCAGAAATTTTTGCACCACCAATTTGATAACCACGTAATCCAGCCTTTTCAACTAAATTACCAGCATAGTTTGGTAGTGGATTTCTAAAAATACTGCCTGCACATGGGTGATTCCAAGGTTGTGTATCACGGCGATAATCTTTATTCTTTTGCATAATCGCGATGATGTCTTCACGATTACCTGCTTTTAATTGTAACTCCGCCTCTAATACAATACCAGGACGCTTCTTTTGTAAAACAGATGTGCGATAAGAAAATTCTAGCTCTTCTTTCGTTAGCCATTCAATCGTTCCATCTTCAAACATAACACGAGCTCTCGTTAAAATTTCAGATATATCCGATTTATGAGCACCTGCATTCATATAAACTGCTCCGCCTACGCTTCCAGGAATACCACTAGCAAACTCTAATCCAGCTAATCCTTGGCGGCTTAATAAAGTTGACAGCTTAACGAGAGAATACCCTCCACCTACTCGTACAGTAACACCATCTACTTCTAAATGATCTAGTCCTTCTCCTAATCGAATCACAACTCCTTCAATGCCTTTATCCGATACGAGAAGATTGGAACCACGACCAATTGCAGTCCATTTTGCTCCATGCTTTTTCACAAGCTTTATCGACTTTTCCACACCTTCAACGCTACTTGGAACCACTAAAATATCCGCCGGACCACCTATTTTCATAGTTGTATAGCGAGCCAGCGATTCATTTTCCAATACTTTGCCTACCTGTGCTTCCATAAGTTCTTTTGCTAATTGTTTCATGATGCTCTCCCCCATATTAAGTCTCCTTATTACAGTAGTATGCAGGGCATTCACCTAACGTTATTTTCTACAAGTTTTTTCATAACTTCAAACAGCTTGTTTGCTGCATCTGGAATTCCTAATTGCTTTGCAGCTAGTTTCATATTTTGTAGTTTTTGTACATCTAGTAAAATTTCATCAATATTACCAATAAGCGTTTCACCTGTTAAATCTTTTTCAAGAAGCATTTTTGCTGCCCCTTTATCAACAACAGAAAGAGCATTTTTCTCTTGGTGATTATTTGTTACATACGGACTCGGAATTAAGATACTTGGTTTCCCTAAAGCTGTTAGCTCAGCTAATGTTGTAGCACCCGCACGCGAAACAACAAGATCTACCCCAGTAAGTACTTCTGGCATATTATCAATAAACGGCTTAATAATAACATTCTGTGGATTTCCTTTTTGTTTCACAGCTTCCATTACTTTATCATAATGTACTTCACCTGTAACGTACAATACGTCATAATTTTTATTACCAAATTGTTCAATTGCTCCTAAAAATGCATCATTAATCGGTCTAGCACCTCGGCTTCCTCCAAAAATTAACACTGATTTTTTTGAAAGAGATAACCCTACCGAACGCTTGCCCTTCATACCATTTTGGTTCATTACTTCCGAAGCACGAGGATTTCCTGTCATCACAACTTTATTTTGTGGGAAATGTTCTGTTGCCGCATCAAAACAAACTGCTACTTTATTCACGTAGCGACTCAAAAATTTATTTGTTACACCAGGTACACTATTTTGTTCATGCACAACTGCTGGAATACCAAGTTTGGCAGCTGCATATACAACTGGACCACATACATAACCACCTGTTCCAATTACAACATCTGGATTAAAACGGCGAATATAACGTTTACTATCTTGTACACCTTTTACAAAACGCATCACCGTTTTCACATTATCAACTGATAATTTCCGTTTAAATCCGCTAATAACAATGGATTGAAATGGAATGCCGGCTTTGCGAACGATTTTACTTTCCAAACCATTTTCCGTACCAATATATAAAAATCTCGCTTCAGGATGAATTTTTTTGATTTCTCGAATTAACGCAAGAGCTGGATAAATATGCCCACCTGTTCCGCCACCGCTGACTAATACTCGCACTGCCTGTTCCTCCGCTTCTTTTTTCTATTATCCCGCTGCTCACGGGCAGTAAAAGTCTGATTGATTCAACTAAACCTTACTGATAGAAGTTTCACTTTATGTATGCCATTCATATACCAATCGCTTTGTTTCCGTTTTCACATATGAAAAACCCTGTCATAAAAACAGGGTTTAGTAGCGAGAATGACGACTTATATTTAGTAATACTCCAATCGCCATTAACATAAGGGTCAAGCTAGACCCACCATAACTTAAAAATGGCAAGGTAATTCCTGTAACTGGCATTAATCCAGTTACAACGCCAATGTTAATCATCACTTGAATCGCAATCATCGCCACAATCCCGACTGCTAAAAAAGTACCGTATAAGTCTGGCGCTCCTAACGCTACGCGAATCCCGCGCCATAACAACAGACTAAATAATAATAACACAAACGAACCACCAATAAAACCTAATTCTTCGGATAGAATCGCAAAAATAAAGTCTGTTTGCGGCTCTGGTAAGTAAAAGAATTTTTGTCTACTTTGCCCAAGACCGAGTCCAAATAACCCCCCTGGTCCGATTGCAAGTAACGATTGAATAATCTGAAATCCACTACCAAGCGGATCCGACCATGGATCTAAATATGATGTAATACGCTTTATTCGATACGGTGCTGATGCAATAAGCCCAACAAATCCTCCGACTCCAATTAACCCTAACATTGCAAAATGAAAAATACGTGCTCCTGAAACAAAAATCATAACAACACAAGTTCCAACCATTACGGTTCCTGTTCCCAAATCGGGTTGTAACATAATCATACCAAATGCAACAAACACGAAACTAAGCGCAGGAAGTAATCCTCGTTTGAAAGACGTAATCATTTTTTGTTTTTCCGATAAAAATTTCGCTAAAAAAATAATCATCGCAAACTTCATAAACTCTGAAGGCTGAATAGAGAATGCACCTACACCAATCCAGCTTCGAGCCCCGCCTCGTACTAGTCCAATTCCAGGAATTAAAACTAAAATAAGGAGAACGAAACAAATAAGCAAAATCACTTTGGAGTATGTACGCCACACCCAATAATCAATCTTCATAATAAAAAACATAGCAACGACACCGACCCCAGCAAATAACAATTGCCGTTTTGCAAAAAAGAATGAATCTCCCATTTTATACGAAGCCCATACAGCACTAGCACTGTATACCATCACCATTCCTACTGTCAAAAGTAACAATGTCACAATAATAAGAATAAAATCAGGAGTCTTCTTTGTTGGCAATGAGCATCACCTCTTTGAAAGCAGCTTTTCGTTAGCCGTACCTTTTCACAAATGAAGCAGCATTATCTAGCTACTTGCAGACAATATGACTCCCACCTCAAGATTGCAGGAAATCAAAGAAGATAGGTGTGAGATAACTACCTGTAAGAACCCGATTGATGAAAGCTTTTCATCAGTAGGCGACGAAGAAAAAACCCTCTAATAGAAGTTTCACTTTATCTACCTATAAAAGAATCATCAGTAGGAACAATCCACTGATGATTCTTTCACTTTATACTAGCTTATGCACAGCTTGTATAAACATGTCTCCTCTTTCTTCAAATGTTTTAAATTGGTCCCAGCTTGCACATGCAGGAGATAAAAGAATCACGTCTCCCTCTTCTGAAAGAGCATATGCTTCTTGTACCGCTTGTTCCACATTATCGACACGTTTAATCACTTTCATTCCAGCCTTTTCTGCAGCTTTAACAAGCTTAGGTGCAGTTTGTCCAAATGTAAGTAGCGCCTTCACATGCCCGAAGTATGGGATTAAATCATCAAATTCATTACCACGATCTAACCCACCAGCTAATAAAATTACTGGCTGTGTAAATGCAGACAATGCCTTTTCTGTCGCCAGCATATTTGTTGCTTTTGAATCATTATAAAACTTACGATTTCCAATTGTTGTTACATACTCTAAACGATGCTTTACACCTGTAAAACGTTTTAAGACTGCTATAATCGCTTCATTAGCAACACCCATAAGCTTTGCAATGCTCATAGCAGCTAGTATATTTTCTAAATTATGTTTACCCGGTAATACGATATCTTGAATATCAATAACTTTTTCACCTTTAAAGTAAAGAGCACCATCTTTTACACAAGCGCCGTCTTCAATCATTTTTGTCGTAGAAAAGTACACTTTTTGTCCTTTACTTTGCTCAATCAGCATCATTACATCTTCATCATCAGCATTAATAATACTGTAATCATTTTCAGTTTGATTTCTAAAGATATTCGCTTTTGCTAAACCATATTCTTTCTTTGTCCCATGATAATCTAAGTGTGCTTCAAATAAGTTTAAAAGCACCGCAATCTTCGGTTGAAACGTTTCAATACCCATTAATTGAAAAGAAGACAGTTCTGTTACAACCACTTGCTGCTCAGTTACATCTTGTGCAACTTCACATGCTACCGTACCGATATTCCCAGCAATAACAGGATGTTTTTCCCCTTCTTTTAACATTTCAAATGTTAACGTTGTTGTCGTTGTTTTTCCGTTAGATCCTGTAATTCCAATAAACGGTGCTTCCGAAATACGATATGCTAATTCTACTTCTGTTACAATCGGAATATTTTTTTCTTTTGCCGCTACAAGTAACGGGTTAGAATACGGAATCCCAGGATTTTTTACAACAAGAGAAATATTTTTTTCTAATAATTCTAAGGGATGACCGCCACATACAACTTCCATTCCTTGACCTTGCAACTCTGTCGCTAACGGATTTTCAGCTAGCGGCTTGCTATCATTTACAATTACATTTGCTCCAAGTTTCTTTAATAAAACGGCTGCAGCATAACCGCTTTTTGCCATACCTAATACAAGAATATTTTTATTTTGATAGTCAGTTATCGTTTTCAATTACATCCACACCCCGATATAAATTCCTAACACTGCAAATAAAAGCCCTACTGACCAGAATGTTACAACCACTCGCCATTCTGACCAACCGCATAATTCATAATGGTGATGAAGCGGACTCATTTTGAATACACGCTTTCCCCTTGTTTTAAACGAAACAACTTGAATAATAACAGAAAGTGTTTCAATAACAAACATTCCACCAATGATGACTAATAATAATTCTGTTTTCGTTAAAATTGAAACAGCAGCTAAAGCACCACCAAGTGCTAAAGATCCTGTATCTCCCATAAATACTTTTGCTGGATGAGCATTAAATACTAAAAATCCTAACACCGCTCCAACAACTGCCATACAAAAAATAGCAATTGTGTACTGCTCGTGAGCAAAAGCAATAATGCTATACGCACCAAATGCAATCGCGGCTGTTCCTGCTAATAATCCATCTAAACCATCTGTTAAGTTAACTGCGTTTGAAGCCCCTATTAACATAAAGAGAACAAGAACAAAGTACGCCCAGTGTAAATCAAACTTAATTTCCGTTCCTGGAATATTTAAATGTGTGTCAAATCCTTGTCCCTTTGCAATAATAAAGAAAGCTACTGCAATAATAAATTGTCCTATCAATTTTTGTTTTGATGTCAAACCAAGATTTCTTTTTTTAACAACTTTAATGTAATCATCAAGAAATCCGATTAAACCATAACCAAATGTAACAAGAAGCAATAAATATGTCTCAGCGCTCTTTTGAAACTTAAACATCATAATAATAGACGTAATCATAACTGAAATAAAAATAACAATTCCGCCCATGGTTGGTGTTCCTGATTTCTTTTGATGTGACTTCGGACCTTCATCACGAATACTCTGTCCAAACTTTAAACGGCGTAAAAATGGAATGAAAATTGGTGACAACGCAACTGAAATTAAAAAGGCCACCCCAACTGTAATTAATAATCCTTGTTCAAGCATATTTAGTCCCCCTCTCTTGTTGCTATTCTTTCATGCTTAAACGTTGTGCAATTGCCTCCCCGGCAACTTCACGATCGTCAAAATGATGTACTTCTGTACCAATAATTTGATACGTTTCATGACCTTTACCCGCAATTACAATAATATCGCCAGCTTTCGCCTCGGCAACGGCATGAAAAATTGCTTCTTTACGATCAACAATCACTTCATAATTATTTCCTTTTACACCTTCTATCATATCATCAAGAATGGCTTGAGGCTGTTCGCTGCGTGGATTATCTGATGTATAAATTGCATGCGTTGCATACTTAGATGCGACCCTCGCCATAATTGGCCGTTTCGTACGGTCTCGATCCCCACCGCAACCAACGAGGCAATACACATTCCCTTTTGCAAATTGTTTCGTTGTCATCAATACATTTTCTAAACTATCCGGTGTATGTGCATAATCAACGATGACTGTAAAATCTTGACCTCTGTCAACAACTTCAAAACGCCCAGGTACACCTTTCAATTCTCGCAAAACATCAATAATCGTTTGCAATGCTACACCAGAAACGAGACATGCTGCAGTTGCAGCTAATACATTATAGACATTAAATTTTCCAATTAACTTCATCGTAATCTTGATGCTTTCATTAGGAGTTACAAGCGTAAAAGCCGTGCCAGCACTTGTCATCTCAATATTTTTCGCCATTACATCACTTTTCGTATCAATACCATACGTAATCACTGTCGCTGCCGTACTTTTCATATAATCTGTTGCTGCAGCATCGTCATTGTTTAATACAGCATATTTTACACGATTATGATTGTAGCTATTACCAAGTTGTGCAAATAATAAGCCCTTTGCATGTTTGTACTCTTCCATCGTTTTATGATAATCTAAATGATCTTGCGTTAAATTCGTAAACACTGCTACATCATAATCACATCCATGTACTCTACCAAGGTGCAATGCGTGTGAAGATACTTCCATAACAGCACTATTTACATTTTGTTCAATCATTTTATGGAACGTCTTTTGTAATGTTAATGCATCTGGTGTTGTGTTTTTCACTTCAAACGTTTCGTCACCTATTTTCATATTAATTGTTCCAATTAATCCTGTTTTATGTCCATGCGCACGCATAATTTCGTTCATTATATGCGATGTTGTTGTCTTTCCATTTGTACCTGTAATTCCAATTAAATGTAACTTTTGCGTTGGCTGTCCATAAAAATAATCAGCTAACACCGCTAAAGAACGTACTGTATCTTTAACAAGTACAACTGGAACGTCAACATCAATTGGTCTTTCCGCAACAATAGCAGCCGCACCTTGCGCGGCTGCTTGCTTAGCAAATTCATGACTGTCAACCGTGAAACCTTTTATACATACAAATAAACTTCCATTTGTCACTTTACGCGAATCCGCTTCAATAGATGTAATTTCCGGATTTTCTTTTGGAACAACCGGAAAATCATGCAAACTTGATACGAGTGTATGCAACTTCATTTCTTTAAACCCTCTCTACTCTTTTATTTATCCCTTATAAATGGATAGTTTCAAGGAACTCCATACATAAGAGCATAATTTATTAATTAACAGGCAGTGAGAAACAAGTGTCTCACTGCGAGTTAGTTGAATGTTATTATATCGTAAATAAGCACTTCATATTTAATGAAAGTATATGCGAACCTTTGATCCTGCTTTTACTTTCGTGCCGGGCTTTGGAGATTGTTCGACCACTTTGTCTCCTTCGCCGCTAGCATCCAATTGTAAATCAACAAGTTGATTTTGTAATTCCTTTCGATCCATGCCTACTACATTAGGAACTTCTATTAAAGGCGTCTCATCCCAAGTTAATTTCTTTTCAATTTGCTCTTTTCTAGGCTTTACTCCCATAACCGGCAAAACATCACGAAGGATATTCCCAACGATTGGTGCAGCTACAACCCCGCCAAATTGTGTAACCCCTTTTGGATTGTCTACAGCGACATACACAACAATTTGCGGATCATCTGCTGGTGCAAATCCAACGAATGACACGATATAGTTGTTATCCAAATATTTCCCATCTTTTACTTTTTGGGCTGTACCAGTCTTTCCTCCGACAGGATAACCATCAATATAAGCACCTTTACCTGAACCTTTTGCCACAACATTTTCAAGTGCATAACGCACTTGTTCTGATGTTTCCTTGGAAATAACTTGTCTCTTCGCAACAGGCGTTGTTTTACTAATCACTTTATTCGTAGTTGGATCTATAAACTCTTTCGCAATGTACGGCTTATATAACGTGCCTCCATTTACAGCAGCAGCTACTGCAGCAACTTGTTGAATAGGGGTAACAGACACCCCTTGCCCAAATGCTGTCGTCGCTTGCTCAACAGGCCCTACTTTTTTTAGATCAAATAAAATCCCTTTACCTTCTCCTTGTAAATCAATGCCCGTTTTTTCGCCAAATCCAAAATCACGAATATATTGAAACAGCTTTTCTTTTCCTAAACGGTTTCCAAGCTCTATAAAACCTGGGTTACAAGAGTTTTGAACAACCTCTAAAAATGTTTGGCTACCGTGCCCCCCTGCTTTCCAGCAACGTAATCTTGCACCGCCAACTTCTGCTGCTCCATCATCATAAAACGTATCTTTCTCCAAGTCTACTAATTTTTCATTTAAAGCAGCTGCAAGTGTAATAATTTTAAATGTGGATCCTGGTTCATATGTACTCCATACAGGGAGATTTCGGTTAAATACTTCCGGTGAAACACTTTTGAAATCTGCTGGATCAAAACTCGGGCGGCTAGACATACCTAAAATCTCACCATTATTTGGATTCATAGCAATTGCTATCATTCCGTCTGGATGATACGTCGAATCCGCAATATTTAATTCTCTCTCCATAATCGTCTGAATACGTGAATCGATTGTTAACTTTAAATCCAAGCCATCTCCAGGTTCTTTATAATCATCACCAATGTTCGGCATACGTTGTCCTTTCGCATCTGCAAAAAAACGTACATATCCTTTGTCACCATTTAATTCTTTGTCATAATATGACTCCAGTCCCATAAGACCTTGGTTATCACTCCCAGCAAATCCAAGTACATGTGATAGATATTTTCCAAACGGATAATATCGAATTGAATCTTCAGCAATGTATACTCCTTTTAAACTTAAAGCCCTAACTTCTTTTGCCTTGTCATGAGAAATTTTCCGTCCACCTTTGTCTAATCTGACTATGGACTCTTTTTTCGTAAGACGCTGATAAATTTCTTCTTTCGACACACCTAAAACTGCAGCTAATTTCTCTGCAGTCTCTGCTGGTTTTTCAATTTGTCTTGGTACCACAAAGACAGTTGGTGCACTTTTATTTGTTGCGAGCTCTACACCATTTCGATCTACAATTTTTCCTCGCTCAGGTTCAAATGTAATATTACGGCTCCATGAATCTTTCGCACGATTTGTTAACATATTTCCAAGAAAAAACTGCACATATCCAAGACGAATATCGATAATTGTAAAAATCAGTATACCAGATATAAGCACAAAAATAAGTCGTTTTCTTACTGTTACATTCGATACACGCATATTGGAACAAGCCTCCTTTACGCTTAACTTGTTCCAATATATGCTTGTACTTATTTAATTAGAACACGACCACTTCTCCTATATTAAGTATTAAGTGCCGTTCTTTTTGCTCGGCTCCTTCTCCGCTTCTTGCTGCGGTTCAAGAGGCGGAACAAGTTTTACTTCTAGCGGAGTTCGCTCTTTTAATGGGGTACCTTCAGCAATACTTTGCTCGGTTACATATCCTGTGCCTGAAAGTTTCAAATCTAGATTTAATGTTTTCGCTAAATTCATCACATCACGAAGTGCCCAACCATTAATATTCGGCATTTTCGGTTGATCTCCTACTAGGAATACTCGATCACCTGTTAATGTTTTTTCACTCGCTTTTGGCACTTGTTGTTTGACTGCCCCCTCTCCCAATATAACAGGTCGGAACTTCGCCTTTTCTACTATTCCCTTTGCTTCTTCCATCGTTTTACCTGTTACATCTGGAACAGCGGCTTGCTGCTGTTTTACTTGTTTTTGCACATCTTTTATTTCATTCGGTTTAATCTTTAAATACTCCAAGCTATTTTTCGTTACAGATTTAAACATTTCAGCTAACGGTTGTGCACCATTTTCAGTGTCTTTTAATTTAGGCTGCTTCACTGCTAAATATACGACAAGCTGCGGATCATCTATTGGTGCCATACCAAGGAATGAGAAAATATAATTTTCTCGTCCTGTCATATAACCGCCGTTTCCATCCGGAATTTGTGCTGTTCCGGTTTTACCACCAACAGAATAGCCATCAAGTTTATACGCTGTTCCTGTCCCTTTCGGTGATGTTACGACTCGTTCTAGCAATTGCCTTACTTGTGCTGCAGTCTCCTTTGTAACTGGTTCTCCTACCTCTTCCGGTTTATGTTGCATGACAACTTTATTATTCAATTGATCTTCAATTCGATCAACCACATAAGGTTTCATCATTTTTCCGTCGTTAGCAATTGCGGTAGCTGCTTGTACAAGTTGAATTGGAGTTACAGTAGAACCTTGTCCAAATGCCGTTGTTACTTGCTGAATTTGCTTATCAAATAAAATTGTATTTCCGCCTTCTTTAGGCAAATCAATTCCTGTCTTTTGATCTAAGTGAAACTTTTGAATATATTGATGGAAGCGATCGGGTCCCAATTTTTCATTTCCTAGAATAGCGAAAGCAACGTTTGATGAGCGCTCAACACCTTCATCAAACGTAATCGAACCCCATCCTGCACCGTTATTATGATCTTTAATTACCGAATTCCCTACTTTATACGTACCAGATTGATAATACTCTTGACCGTTATATACACCTTCATTAATCGCAGCCGCTAACGTAAAGATTTTCATTGTCGAACCCGGTTCATACGCATTAGCAATAGGATCATTTAGATAGTTTTTAATTTCTGGTTTATTTGGGTCAAAACTTGGTCTACTAGACATCGCTAAAATTTTCCCTGTTTTTGGATCCGCTACAACTCCAATTAACATTGATGGATCATAATGTTTTTCTGCTTCTGCCATCGCATCTTCTAGAAAACTTTGAATGCGTTGGTCAATTGTTAAATATACATTATCTCCATTTTTAGGAGGCTTCACATCATTTTTTTTATCATCTAGTGAGACACCTTTCGTATCACCTGTATACGTCATACTTCCGTTAGAAGCACGTAAATATTTATCTAAACTTTGTTCAAGACCGAACTGCCCTACTCCAATTCCTTGATCATTCGGCTTAGCATATCCAAGTACGTAAGAAGCAAAATCTCCGTTCGGATATACCCTTGCTTTTTCTGTAACAAAAGAAATTCCTTTTATACCTAAACTTTTAATTTGTTCCATCTGTTCTTTCGTTAAATTTTTTCCGATTGATCCGAACTCTACTTGTGTCAGGTCTTTATTTAAGTACTTCAAAATTTCTTCTTTACTTACATCAAGTACTTTCGATATTTTCTCTGCAGCATCTTCTTTGTCTTTTATATGATCTTGTCCTTTTAAAGCAGCGACCATCTTATATGAATTTGCATCTTGAGCAAGTACATAACCATTTTGATCATATATGGTTCCTCGATTTGCTTCGAGCACCCCATCTTTATTATGTTTTTGCTGCGCAATTGTCTCTAAATCTACTCCATGCACTGTTTTTGTTGCTTCAATATAAAGAAAGCGGGCTAACAACAGAAAAAAGAGCAGGAGAAAAACCTTGATGAAGAACCCTGCTCCTTTGTTGGTATGAAATTTACGTGTATTCATCTCTTCTTCACACCTATTGTATTAATTTAAGCCTTTTACATTATTCGCATTAATTTCAAGTCCATGTTTTTTTGCAATTTCTGCAATGCGATCATAACGTGTTAGCTTTTCAGTTTCAGCCTGTAATTCTTGATTTGTTTTTTGTTGTTTTGTAATTGTGCTTTCCATTTCGGTTACTTTAGCATCTGCTTCATATAACGCCGCTTTATTACCAATAAATGCTACACATGCATATAATAAAAAGCCAATAAATGCAACATACAATAATTTTTCAATTCTTGTAATTTTTGTTTTCACACCTGGCTGTGTTACTTGCTGCGGAGCTTGAGATTGTACTTCTACTTGCTGCTTTTTATACTTAACGGCTAAATTTGTCATACCTCTCTCTCCCTTTTATAATTTTTCAGCAATTCGTAGTTTTGAAGAACGCGCTCGATTATTTTCTTCTAATTCCACATCAGAAGGTAAAATTGGCTTTCTTGTAATTAGCTTCAATTTCGGTTTATATTCATCAGGAATAATTGGTAATCCTGGTGGAAGCTGAGGTGTTGTACTATGTTTTTTAAATGTCACTTTACAAATGCGATCTTCTAATGAATGGAATGTGATAACACTAATTCGCCCACCTGTTTTTGTTATATCAATCGCTGCTTCCAACGCTTCCTCAAATACTTTTAATTCATCATTAACTGCAATACGAATTGCCTGGAATACTCGCTTTGCAGGATGTCCACCAGTCCGACGTGCCGGAGCTGGAATCCCTTCTTTAATCAATTCCACTAACTCTCCAGTTGTTTCAATTGGCTTTGTCTCGCGGTACGCTTCAATTTTTCTTGCAATTTGCTTCGAAAATTTTTCTTCACCATATTGAAAAAAGATTCTTACAAGTTGTTCATATGACCAACTATTTACAACGTCATATGCTGTTAACGGGGCATCTTGATCCATGCGCATGTCAAGTGGAGCATCGTGATGATAACTAAATCCACGTTCTGGTGTATCTAATTGGGGGGAAGAAACACCTAAATCAAATAAAATACCGTCTACTTCTGTAATTCCTAATTCATATAATCTTTCCTTCAAATAGCGAAAGTTACTTTTTACAGTTATAAATTGGCCGTTGTAAGAAGAGAATTTTTCTTTTGCATTTTGAATTGCAATCTCATCTTGATCAAATGCAATTAGTCTTCCTTCTTCGGAAAGTTGAGATAGTAAATAAGCACTATGACCTCCACCTCCTAGCGTACAATCTACATATGTACCGTTTGGTTTAATTTCTAAGCCATCTACTGTTTCTTTTAAAAGCACTGTTACGTGTTTAAACATTGTTGCACCTACTTTTTGCAAAATAATCCTCTTGACGCATCTTTTTATCCCGCTTTAACAGTCAATCCACAAAATTATGAGAAATTGAGATAACTGCCCCTAAGAGTCTGATTGGTATGGCTGACAATTAGCAGGAACACAACTCCCTACTAATGGTAATGTCACCTTATTATATACTAAATTTTATCATCTTTTGCGGGAAAATACATAAAAACATGTCGAAAAAGATAATAATCTACTTTCGTTTTGTTTCATTTTGTCAAAAAAAGTACTGTTCTTCAAAAAAAAGAGCACTCTCAGCTTTTACACGTTAAGGTTTGCATAGTAAATAAAATTGTTTTACAGAGAATTCCACGAAATAAAAAAAAATCCTGCTCTTAAGAGCAAGATTTTATAATTTTATAATATGCTGTTTTCCAGTCCAACTAAAAGTTTGCTTCATAACTCGTTCCACAAAATCAAGTCCATAAACATTTAAGTAATAACAAATATTCCATACTCGTTCTTGCGGTGCATATAGAGGTTGTAAAGAATTTTCAATTCGACGAAATTTATTAAGCTGCACTTCATGTTTTCTCTCAAAATCCGCCTGAAGTGTTCGCTCTAACAATTCAAGTTGTTGCATAATTTTTAACTCATTTTTCTTTGCAAAATCTCGCAGACCTGGATTTACTTTTTGTACAAATTGTTGTAAAGATGTATGAATCGCTCCAATTTGCTCCGCTGCATGAGTAAATTGATCGTCTATCGGCTCTTCAACTTGCATAGATAGCCACTTTTCTCGGAGTGCAGTAATACCTTTATTGAACACTTCACTTTCCTGCAGCTGCAAATCTTGTAAATCAGTTTCAATATCGCGCGCTAAATAACTAATTGTCAAACGCGGCACAACCGGTGGCATTTGGAAATCCATCGCATGAAACACTTGTTGTAGTTCGCTCCAATACGCAATTTCTCCTGGCCCACCAATAAATGCGAGCGTAGGGAAAACATATTCTTGCATAAGCGGTCTTGTTACAACATTGTTACTAAATTGTTCAGGGTGACTCTCCATCCTTTCTAGGAGCTCCTCATACGAAAATGAATACATCCCCTCTTTACAGATGAAACGGCCCTCTTCTTCTTCTAACAGCAGACGCTCTCCATTGATGTTCATAAAAATATGAACAGCATTCTGTTTTGTTTCAATAATCGGTTTATATCCTTGCTCACGTAACACACGTTGCTGATCGTTAAGTCCTTCTTGCACATTTTTATAGCGTGCTAATATTTCTTTGAAAAAGGGCACTTCCATAGTTCGAAGGATTGAGTGATGAGAATCTACAAGAATTAAACCTGATTGTGTAAATAACTTTGTAATAAGATGCGCAAAGAAATCAACATATGTCCGCGATTGCTGTAAGCATTCATCTACAAAATGCAATACGTCCTTTGTATATTTTGTTTCTGGATATGTTTTAAATATTTCTTCTATCCACCGTTTACAATCCTCAATGGAAATCTCCATTTCAGAAGCACTCGCTTTATATGGATGACGCTCGTGAAAAATTGTCTTTTTCACTTTTCCATTTTTCGTAACGAAAGCATGGTTAATTTCATCAATGTCATGATCTTCTCCCGCAATCCAAAAAACAGGAACAACCCGCACCCCCAGCGATGCTTCCTTTTCCTTTGCAAGTTGTAAAATAGATATAATTTTATGAATTGTATAAAGAGGACCAGTTAATAACCCTGCTTGTTGCCCTCCAACAACAACATATGTATCTTCTTCTAACAAAGCATGGATATTTTGAAGTGTTTTTTCTCCCGCATTCAACTCTTGGTTATATTGTAATAAATGTGATACTAGCTCTTGCCTTGGATACTGTCTATTTCGCAAATCATGTATACGTCTTACAAAGCCCTCTTCCGTTATCGGATAATCAAAGCATTCTTGAATCTCTTTTTTATGTTTCAAATAGTCCCCAACAACTCCTTGAAGCGGGACAGAGATTTCTTTTATCTCCATATACTTCTTCCTTTCATATCCTGATCTCTCACCAACCAAATTGTAGTCAATGTTCGTTATAAAAGCAAAGAATATCTCTTATCTTTCTAATCCTTTTATAGAATGATACAAAAAGGAGAGCGTTGGAACTGATTTTTGATACTGTTCTGCCTCCCGAATTAAATAACCAATAATTGCATCAATTTCTGTTTTTCTATTATTCTGTACATCCGTTAACATAGATGAAGTATTATGAGCCGTATTTTCACATACTGTACATACACGTTCCCAATACTCATCACATTTTGAATCACCTACAATTTCCATCACTTCCGAAAACACTTGCTTCATCACTTTGTAAAACGATGGATTTGTCAATAACTCACCATTTTGGACACCAAACAACGCAGTTAAGGGATTAATGCATGCATTGACGACAAGTTTATAAAGCATTGTTTGTTTCCAATCTTTTTCAATCACTAACGGAAATTGACTGGAAGAGAATACAGTAAATAGAGATTCAAATTGTTCCTCTTTTCCATGTATAAGCCCAAATTTCGTACTGCCTATTCCAGTATGATGGACGGTATTAACATTTTCTTTTTTCGCCCCGTGCTCTACAATCCCTACCGCAACACTGGCACTTTGAATCTGCTGTAATACATGAAGATGTCCCATTCCATTCTGCAAGAAAATAAGCCGGTTTTCCGCTTGCAAATATGGCCATATTCCTTCCAAATGATATTGCTTCACAGCGACAAATGTATAATCATGTGTTTTGTTATTTATAGTCTCTAAAGGACTTACAAACGGATATACAGTTTCTCTTGCACCGTTGTGCACACACGTAATCCCATATTCGTTCAATCGCTCAGCTTGTTCTATTGTTCGGGTATATAGTGTAACAGCCTGCTGATTTTTTTCTAAATAAAATGCAAAAAGGAGCCCGATTGCTCCCGGTCCAACTATACCAATCTCCATCTACAAAGGCCCCCATTTTTATCCCGCTATTCACGGATAGTTATACCCCACATCTTAAGGTTCAGAAGAAGCGAAGGCGATATACTGAGGATAACTGTCCGTAAAAGCCCAATTGTCGAAAGATTTTCATCAGTAGGAAAGAAACTCCACTCATGAAAGTTTTACTTTATAGTTTATAGAATAATTTTAGCAGACTTTTCAAAAAAATACTGAAAGAATTATCTCTTTTCTTCATAAAAATGAAAAAATGCGTTATAATACTATTATAAATATTTATACTTTTCTTTATTTTTTTACACCTAGAAAAGGATGTGATTACATGCACTTTCCCAAAGTTGAGCGCTTGCTCATCAATTATAAAACGTTAGAAGAATTTAAAAAGTTTAAAGGTTGCGGTGCTGAAGAATTATCTATGTTGGAAGATTTACAAGCAAATATCATCGAAAATGATAGCGAATCTCCTTTTTATGGAATTTATTACGGCGGCTCTCTTATAGCACGCATGAGCTTGTATACGAAACAACAGTCCGTTAATAATTTGTTTACTGGACCTTATGTAGAACTTTTTAAACTTGAAGTGTTACCAACATTCCAAAAACAAGGATTTGGTAAGATGCTGGTCAATTACGCAAAACAATTGCACCTTCCTATCAAAACAATTGCTCGCGTACAATCTGCCGATTTTTGGGAAAAATTACACTTCGAAAAAGTAACCATTGATGATGGAGATTTTTACATCTGGCATCCAAACGCAAATTTGAATGCGGTTACAAACAGTGAATCTGCTTAAAAATAAAAACAGCTGTAATTCAGCTGTTTTTATTTTGATGTTTTTTCAAGTATTCCTTTTTCCCGTTTTCTCTCTTTTTCGGAAGGCTCTAATACCATCGCACTTCTTTTTCTGTCAATATAATCAAATAAAGTGCGATACTCTTCTTCATACAACGACAACTGCTGCAAAAGCCCTTCTTTTTCCTTTTGCAACACTTCAATCTTTTTATATAAATCCGTCTTTTCTTCTTCTTCTTTATATCTTTGTAAAAAAACAATTACATCTTCTAATGTTAATGAAAGAGAATTTATTCTCTCTTTCTTCTGTTCTTGCGCTTCATTATTTTCAGTTTTCCTCATTCGCTTTGCTTCTTCAATACGTTCTTTATATTGTTTACGCACGTAAGAATTCCAGCGAAATCCACAAGCAGCAGGTGTACGTGATAAATGTCTTCCTACTTCTTTGAAGGCAGAAAGTTGCGTTCCCCCTTCACGAATATGCCGGAGCACTACTTCTGCCAGAAGTAAATCTTCGTCATCAGTCCATGCATCTTGTCTTGTTGTTGCCATCTCTCTAGTCCTCCTTATGCATTTTTTATTAAACATATGCAGTTACTAGAAAAGATAGAAGAATAACATGTAAAGAAAAAGTTAAAAAAATAAACGCAGAAGGTTTCCCTTCTGCGTTTATTTTCGCAATTACTTGCTGATTACTTCTTTACCTTTGTAAGTACCGCATGCTTTACATACACGGTGAGCTAATTTCGCTTCCCCACAGCTTGGGCACTCTACCATACCAGGTACTGATAATTTGAAATGCGTACGACGCTTTCTTTTTACTGTTTTAGAAGTTCTTCTAAAAGGTACAGCCATTCTTCCCACCTCCTTAAAAGAGAGAGTTATTTTCATATGAAGGCCTGAACCGGTCTTCTGATTATTTGTCAAAAAACTTCGCAAGTCCTGCTAATCTTGGATCAACAGGCTTTTCTTCGCTTTTTTCCGAAATCACTTGCCAGTCTCGACCTTGCATCGGTGTTCCTTCAGAAACATCCTCACTGAAAATTTGCATTGGAATCTCCAATAGTATATTTTCCTTAATTACAGGGAGTAAGTCAAGTACTTCTCCTTCTAAGTAATGAAAATCTGCTTCGGTTTCGTAATCTTCTTTCGAAACTAAGAACACCTCAGTTGTTTCAATGTCAAATGGTAATGTTACATCTACTAACGTTCTAGAGCATGGTAATACCATACTTCCTGTTATATGTAGATGGAACGTAAATTTGTTGGAGCCAAAATCAACTCTACCTGTCACATGAACAGGAGTAACGTCTCGAACATCTTTCTCAACATTTTTTAGCTCACTTACATCTACCATCTCATCCAACGTTAGTCCTTTATGTCGATATTTGTTCAATTGATGGATGGACCATTTCATATCATATCACCTCAAGGCAACAAACAAAATTATAGCTAGCCATTGTATATTTGTCAATATTTTTTCTTTACACTATAATGGAATCATTATAGGAAGTAATATATAGATTATCATGTTTTAGGAAAAGATGCTACACTGAAAGGAGAGATTATTATAAAAGCTAGCGGCATTATTGTTGAATATAATCCGTTTCACAACGGTCATGCTTATCATGTGCAACAAACCAAAAAGTTAACAAATGCCGATATAATTATTGCTGTTATGAGCGGATCCTTTTTACAGCGAGGAGAGCCAGCCCTAGTTTCAAAATGGGCGCGAACACAAATGGCATTAGCAAACGGAATAGATATTGTCGTTGAACTTCCTTATGCCTTTGCAACACAAAAAGCTGAAACATTTGCAAACGGTGCTATTTCAATATTAGATGCTCTTCACGTCTCTGAAATTTGCTTTGGAAGCGAAAGTGGTAATATCGAACATTTCCACAATACAATTACGATACACCAGTCTGAGCAGGATTTATTTAATCACCTTGTACAACAATACATAAAAACTGGAATGAGTTACGCAAAAGCCACTTCTGAGGCATTTTCATCCTTACAAAAAAACGTAGCTACTATTGATGTCTCAGAGCCAAATAATATTTTAGGACTCCATTACACAAAAGCAATTATTGAGCAAAAAAGTTCAATGAAAGCAAGTACAATTAAGCGTTTTGCTTCGCATTATCATGATGAAACATTTCAAGATGAACGAATTGCCAGTGCAACGAGCATCCGTAAACAATTATTTCATGAACAGAAAACTTTTTCAGCAATTGCTCCATTTGTTCCAAACATAACAAAGCTACTTTTAGAGCAATATAAACATTCCTATCACCTACTACATAACTGGGAACATTATTTTCACTTACTAAAATATAAACTCTTGACAATGTCCCCCTCTCAATTACAACGTATATATGAAGTAGAGGAAGGATTGGAGCATCGGATTTTGTCTTCTATTCGGGAAGCAACTTCATTCACGATATTTATGGAAGCATTAAAAACAAAACGTTATACATGGACACGACTGCAGCGTATTTGTACTCATATTTTAACAAACACAACGAAAGAAGAGATGCAAAAAGCTCACATAGAACAGCACGCACAATATATCCGTTTACTCGGCATGTCCCAGAAAGGACAAACATATATATCCAGTATAAAAAAACAAATAACTCTTCCTTTGCTTTCTCATACAAAAACGTTACAGCATCCCCTTCTAGATATAGATCGAAAAGCAAGCGCTGTTTATTACTCTATCTTACAAGAGCCCCTTTGCGGTGAAATGATAAAGCGTGATATAACGCAGCATCCGATTCGGTATGACGAAACGCAACGTGTGTTTTTATAAAGTAAAACTTTCATCCGGTAGGTCTTACTACCTGCAAGTAGCGTAATAAAAAAATCCTCTCTTAAACGAGAGGATTTACTTTTTTTCTGACATTTTGTCCAAATATGCTATTGCATCATCTAACGTATCCACAGGTATAATCTTCATTTTTGTATTTATATCTTTAGCTGTTTTTACTGCTTCTTTATAATTTGAATTCTTTGCTCCCTTCTCATTTGGAGCAAAGAATACTTCTGCACCCGCGTTATTAGCGGCAACTACTTTCTGAGAAATACCTCCAATTGGACCGATTTCTCCTTTTTCATTTATTGTTCCAGTCCCAGCTATTTCGTGGCCTTTTGTTATATCTTCTTTTACAAGCTGATTATAAATCTCTAATGTAAACATAAGCCCAGCAGAAGGTCCTCCAATTTTATGCGCATCAATTTTCACGTTAGGACTTACTGTAAGTTTCTTATCCGTAATAATAGAAATCCCAATGCCGGCACGACTTTTATCTTCCGGAATTGGCTTTAGTACAAATTTATCTTCTTTCTCATTCTTTTCACGTACATACTTAATACTTACTTCATCATTTTGTTTTTTTGTTTTCATGTACGCAATAAACTGCTCTGCTGTTTGAAATGGTTGTCCATCCACAGCAACAATACGATCGCCAAGCTTTAACTTCTCAGTAGCCGGCATACCATCTGCAAGTCCTACTACGAGTACCCCTTGATTTTCAAACTTAACAGGATAGTTTGCTCGTTTATATGCATTATAAATTGCAGCATCTTGCGAATCTTTCATTGCATACACTTGGCGAAATTGATACTCTTCATCACTTTCACCTTTTTGTAAAATTTCTTCTGTTTTTAAAATTTCAGCATACTTGTTAAATTTAGCAGAAAGAAAATTAACAACATTCGCTCGTCCCATTGAAACCGTAACGAGCATAAAATCACCCTTCTCTTTACTCCCTCCCTCAACTTGTACGTACGGCTCTAACTTCTCTGCCATACCTGGCTTTGTAATATAGTATGGCAGAGGAACAAACACAATTAACATTGCAACTATAACTCCAATGAGTAATGCATATAAATACCGAAACTTTTTAAACATCCTTTTTCTCCTTCCACTGTTCAATCAAAGTATAAATCGTTTGAATATGCCGCTGCGCTTCTTCTTCTCCAACACGAATGATATCTTCTATATTCGTAAAGGCCCGTGAACTAAATTGTTCTACAGCAGGATGCATCATAAGATCTGATGCAATTTGTCTATTTACTACAAGTTCATGCTGCATAATTTCAATACTTTGCATAATGACATCATAAATAGATGTAACTTCACCATTGACCTTAATAGGGGATACATCGACGGCAATGACAATATCAGCCCCTAATTTTTTCACTACTGATACTGGAATACGATCAATCACTCCCCCATCAACTAGTAGCCTTCCGTTTATTTTCTCCGGAACAAATATGCCGGGTACAGAAATACTTGCCCTGACAGCATCTGCAATAGAACCTTGTGTAAAAACAACTTTTTCACCATTTAGAATATCAGTTGCTACGACCGCTGTCGGGATATCCAGTTCTTCTAATTTTTTATTATATGTAAACATTTTAATCATATCCTTAACACGTTTTCCAGCAATAAATCCCATTTTAGGTACAGTAAAGTCCAAATAGTATTTCCGCTTAAATACTGTTGCTAAACGATACAAACGGTCAACGTTACATCCTGCTGCATAAAATGTACCTATTAGCGCTCCCATACTGCTCCCAGCAATCATATGAATAGGTATTCCCGCCTCTCTTAACACTTTAATAACACCTACATGCGCAAATCCTTTTGCGCCTCCTGACCCAAGTGCTAACCCAATTTTCGGTTCTCTCATCTTCTTCACCCTCAAAATTTTTTCACTCTCTTTTTATACTTATGGTCTAATTTCACCATGTATCCTCGTATACTGAAATGAACATTTGGGACAAAGGGGGATACAAAATGTACGAAAAATGGAAAACCGGCTTTCTCACCATATCGGTCACTTTTTTTACAGTTTCTCTCGTACTCCACCCCCAAGCAGCACTGCAAGCATCTATTCGAGGGTTAAATATATGGTGGGAGGTTGTCTTTCCTTCATTGCTACCTTTTTTTATTATTGCAGAACTTCTAATTGGACTAGGGATTGTAAAATTCATTGGTGTGTTATTAGAACCCCTTATGCGTCCACTCTTTCGTGTACCTGGTATCGGAGGATTTGTATGGGCAATGGGGATGGCCTCTGGCTTTCCTGCAGGTGCAAAATTAAGCGCTCGGTTACGCCAGGAAAATCAACTTACACAAATTGAAGCAGAGCGCCTTGTGTCTTTCACAAACTCTTCTAATCCATTATTTATTTTTGGTGCTGTAGCGATTGGTTTCTTTGACAATCCAAAACTAGGACTCATTTTAGCAGCTGCCCATTATGTCAGTAACTTCACAGTTGGACTACTCATGCGCTTTTACCAAGATAGACACACACAAACAAAAACAAAGAAACATTCAACGTCCATTCCATTGCGGCACGCCTTTTCCGTTCTTCATAAAACTCGATTACAAGAAAAACGCCCCATTGGCAAATTAATCGGTGACGCTATCACTTCTTCAATTCAAACATTACTTATGATTGGCGGGTTTATTATTTTATTCTCTGTTTTCAATAAAATGCTAACAGTTTTTCATATTACAACTTTCCTTGCTCTTATTATGAAACAAATATTAATTGTATTTCAACTTTCGCCTTACTTTAGTTTCCCTATCTTGTCTGGTCTTTTTGAAATGACACTCGGGAGCCAAATGATTAGTCAAACAGAGCACACTTCTATTTTACAACAAGCCATGATGACAAGTTTCGTTTTAGCATTTAGCGGTCTTTCCATTCAAGCTCAAGTTGCCAGTATTTTAGCAGAAACAGACATTCGTTTTAAACCATATTTTATCGCACGAATTATTCAAAGTATCCTTGCTCCAATCTATACATATATATTTTGGGGACCACTTTATGAAAGATTACATTCTTTTTCACCTACCCAATATGATATACCAGTCTTTTTATCTCAACAATCTACCCTGCTAACAAAAGGATGGGCCTTACTAGTTACATATGGTCCAATCTTTACACTGTTTTGTTTATATTTATACGTTATGTTACTATTCATGCGTTTTATCAATAGCAAAAAACCCCGTTCATCATAACGGGGTTTGAAACTTCTCTTTTAAAGCACGTTCTACAATTGGCGGAACGAGTCCAGCGACATTACCACCATAACGCGCTACTTCTTTTACAATACTTGAGCTTAAAAAGGAATATTGATTATTTGTCATAATAAAAAATGTTTCTACATTCTCTTCTAATTTACGATTCATGGATGTAATTTGCATTTCATATTCAAAATCAGATACGGCGCGCAAACCACGTAAAATCGCATTTGCATTACGCATCCTCGCATACTCTACTAATAAACCACTGTGTGAATCAACTTTTACATTCGGAATATCTTTTGTTGCCTCGCGAATTAATTCTAAACGCTCTTCTACCGTAAAAAGTGGTGTCTTTGATGAATTGTTTAAAACAACAACATATACTTCTTCAAAGACTTTTGCCCCCCTCTTAATAATGTCTAAATGTCCAAGCGTAATCGGATCAAAACTTCCCGAAGAAATTGCTATGCTTGCCATTCGGTCCCCTCACCTTCATACTTATAAATCGAAATCGCTGTAATACCATAGTTTTCAGCTCTCACCTTCACAAGTCTTCCAATTGTTTCAGGTAATTCTACATCTACCCCATGTTCTGACATAACAATTCCGTTTTCTTTCAATAGACCATGTTGATCCATTATACTAATTAAAGAGACAATCTTTTGATCTTTATACGGCGGATCTAATAGTACAAGATCGAACGCTATCTCACGTTTCATAAGCGCCTTTACAGCACGTTCTGCATCATTTCTATATACTTCAGCTTGTGCTTCTAACCTGCAACTTTCTAAATTTTGATGGATAACCTTCATAGCCTTTCCATCGCGATCAACAAAAACAGCTTTATCTATCCCTCTACTAAGAGCCTCAATACCAAGACCACCGCTTCCTCCAAACAAATCAAGAGCTAAACCACCTTCAAAATAAGGACCGATAATATTAAAAATGGCTTCTTTCACCTTGTCTGTTGTCGGGCGCGTTGTGTTACCTGGTACAGCTTTTAAAGGATGACCTTTACACTTTCCTGAAACTACTCTCATAATTTGTCACTACCTTTATCTCTTTCTAACAGATTGTTCATATAAATCATTCTTGCGCAAGCTCAATGTTACCCACTACTTGCGAACAGTAAGACTTCCATTAATGGAAACTTCACTTTATGTATATTCATCTTTTTTATCCTATCATAAAACATATGAAAGAAAAATAAAAAGCAAAAGAGAAATTTTAATTTTACAATGTATATCTTTATATAGTTTGGACATAAATAAGGATAACAACATCACCTTCGATGTTGTTGCCAACCGCGGAGAAGACTTACGTTTCCCCATAAGTTCTTCCTCCGGTTTCTCCTCTCCCTTTGCCTTCTTGCTAGTCATACTAGTGTAAGAAGGGCCCTGCTTCGGCAGGGTTTTTTCTTTGCCTTCTTTTCATTTTAAAAATGAAATGATACAGTAAAAGAAGAAGGAGGGAAAATCATGATTCAACGTTTTATTCAGCTAGGTGAAGGTTACTCTGATTTATATGAATTACTAGAAATCGCAAAGGCAAACCAACACCGTGTATCTCATATGTTACAATTTCACACATTAAAAGATAATAAATCAGTTTGTTCTCTTGCTGTTGTTCTACATCCAACAGCAGTAGGCAATTTTCAGCCATTATACATATGTCTAGAAGGAATTCCTGTGGAAAAAGATAAACAAAGCAAACGCATTGCCTTGTTTGAAAATACCGCTTCAGAAATTGGTAAACAAGTCGTTTCTTTCACAGTCAAACCATCGACAATGTTTCCAGAGAAAGAATTATATTTCAACCATCTCATTGGTATATTGCGAATGAACCATTTCATCCCGCCAATGCAATAAAGTGAAACTTCCTTCTGGGAACGGTTTTTCACTGATGGAAAACTTTTACCAATCGGGGTCTTACAGTCGATATGAAGTAACGCTCTAGGAAAAATTAACTTACCGATTGTTAATGCGGGGGGAAAGTGAAATTCCCACTAAGAAAATCTTACTAGTTCTACATGCAAATAATACAAGAAAAACCCACCAAAATTTTGGTGGGTTTTTAATCAATCTTATTATAATCATATTCTTTTGCACGATCTGGTCTAGAATTTTCGAACTCCGTTTTTAAAAATGGGCGATAAGATGGCTCTACCTTTTTTACAAACGGAAGCTTATTTAATTTTTGCATCATATGTTCCAATTGCTCCATATCACAATACACTACGGCATATTTAAACCGCTTCGATATGTAATGAATGTTTCCGTATTTCCTTAAAATTTTAGCGTGTTTTAAGGAATGTAGATAGACAATCATACTTTGTCGTTGCCCAAACATAATTTTCTCCTTTTATATAATTTCATTCTTTCTATTTTACAAACACACACAGAAATTTATAACTTTACATACAAGTCCTGATCAGTTCTTCCAACACCAAAGGATACTAGTGGATGTTTTTTGTATCTATTTTCTTCTATATCCTAAAAAACGGGGCAAATCACCCCGTTTTTTTGCACCCACAGCTACCACCAGAACCACAACCTCCTCCACATCCACCTGCATCAAAGAATGGGTTCCCTGTTGGAACTTTAATAGAAGTCGAGATTTCCATCCCAATTACTGTACTGACTTCATCTAATAGCTTTTGCAATTCATTTTCTGCTTTTTTAAAAGCAGCTATCACTTCATGCAAATCTACCGCCCGCTTCAATTCTCGCATTTGTGCAGAAACTGAAGTGAAATCCGGATGATATTTCCCAAAACGCTGTACTTCTTCATATCGTTCCTTCAGATCTGTAAACTGTTTAATTAACGTTTGTGCTTCTTGATTTTGCTGCAATGCATGATGGCATTCGCGATAACGCTCAGCTATATCTGAACAAACAATTACTTTCGCTAATTGTTCGGCTTCATCTAGAATCATTACGCTCTCTAGCGTCGCTAGTATCATAAGAGACACCTCCGAATACTAATCATATCACATTTATAACGGAACTACTAACTTTGCGTTCCCACTTAAAAATAACTTATAAAGAGATATGTTCTGCAATATTATATCTTAATACGGTCCATTTCCCTTTTGATTGTTTCACATAGCTCATACATGCATTTTTCAAAGACGTTTTAAACGTAATTTCACCTGGAACAATCGCATGAAGAATCGCTTTAATAGCATGAGAGTGCGCAACAATAATAATTCGTTTCCCATCATACTGACAAGCAACATCTTTTAATGCAGAAAAACAACGCTCTACAATTGCTTCCTCTGTTTCCATGCCCTCGACATTCCCATCAGCAATGAGCTGCCTTACTTCATCAACTGGTTTCCCTGATACTGCACCAAAATTGCGTTCTATAAAACGTTCATCAAGATGAATTGTATTTATCCCAATCGCATCAGCAATTGCTTGTGCCGTTTCGTGCGCTCTCACTAAAGGACTGCTAATGATTACATCCCATGTTCCAGAGCGTAATGCTTCTGCACTCTGCGCTGCTTGTTGTTTTCCAATTTCATTTAAAGGAATGTCTTCTCTCCCTTGAATAATCTCTTGAAAATTCCAATCAGTTTGTCCATGTCGTACTAAACAAATTTCCGTCATGCTGTAACTCCTTTTTCCAGAATTCCTTTTTATTGTAACAAAAGTTTCGCATGACGGACACAGTTTTTACTTCCAGTTAATCAACGTTTTGCTGTTTCATATATTGAAACATATCTATCATTAGAGAAGCAACCGATAACTGGTTTTGAAACTTAGCTACCTTGTCTGGAATTGTCTTTTTAAAATATTGCATAGCTGCCAGTTCAAATGATTCCTTTTCACTTGGATTTCTAGAAAGTTTCCGATACCAATACGGCTGCTCCCGAATATATTTCTGTAAATCTTCATTCGATCTCACAAATTCGATGAGTTCTTTTCTCATCACTTTTCCTCCTAATCTTTTTGAAAGAAAAACGGATTATTTTCCGAATTACGTTGCTGTTTTGGTGCTCGGTTCCCTTGAAACTGTTGAATAACTTGCTGCACGCTTCCAAGTGCAGTGGTCATATTTGCTAAATGCTGCTGCACCTGGTCCACATCTAACTTTTTAAAAAACGATACCATTTGCCCCATAAAGTCCTCAGATTTTTCTCCGCGATCTTCTTGTACAGAAGGAGGAATCGTCTCTCCGTTCACTTTGTAATGATTCCATACATCATCTTGTTCTCCAAGTAAATACCACTCTTCATAAAATTGTTGCCACGATTTCTTTCCATTTCGAACGTCATGAACCATCTTTGGATGCTGGCGTACAAACTCTTTGAATTGTTGAATAGAAGGATGTAAATCTCCTTTCACCGCTGTCATTACAATCACCTCACCAGATGTATCTTCTACTATATTGTAAGAAAAAAAAGGCGCATGGTTCGCCCATTTTTAGGCAATTCATACACCTTACTTTTGAATAAAATTTTGCGTATAAAATTTATCATACACTCCAATTCCTAAATCAGTGAATTGTTCGTTTAGTAAATTCTTTCGATGCCCCTCACTATTTAACCATCCTTGCACTGCCGCAATCCCATCACCATGCTGGGCTGCGATGTTTTCTCCCGCTAGTTGGAATGATACATTTCCTTTTTGCAAGCGATCCCCTAACGTGCCAAATGAAGGTGAGTCATGCGAAAAATAATTGTTATCTCTCATATCTTTACTATGTTCATATGCCACTACCGCCGCTTGTTGATCCCATACTAATAATGGAAGGTGGTAACTACTACGAATTACATTTGTCAAATCTAAAATTTGTTGTGCATTTCCTTGTTCAACTTGCTTCATTTGCTCTGGTGATAATGGTTGTGGATTCGTTAATTCCCCAGAAGATACAAGTTGATATGGCCTTTGCTTTATTAACGTTTCATCATCCATATAACGAACACCGACAAGCTTATGTGTAAAATGATCAAAATATAATTGCGCCCACCCTTCTTCCATAGAAACAAGTGGTTGTTCTGCTACTTCAACATCAGACAATTCAAATTGATAACTGTTTTTCCCCATTTTAAGTGAAATTTCATATGAAAACGGATTCCTTTTATAAACATCTTCATATCTTTCACCAATATGAAATGGAGAAATATTCACTTTCTCTCCACCAACATAAATCGTAACAATTTTATGATCCAAAATTCCAAATTGCACATATTGTGATAAATCTTGATTATATATCCACCATTCATAACCATATGCAGATGGTTCAATTCGCGCCGGTTCGCCCCACTTCACTAACAAATTTTCAGGGTCACTACCAAGTAGCTGCGGAATTGCTTCTGGCACACCTTTATTTTCTTTTTTCATTTTTACGATTTTATGCTCTGATTTTGAATGCGGAGATTGTAATATATATTGAGAAACGAGTAAATTCCCGTATAAATCAATTGCTAAAATAAGAATAGTAATTACTATGATACGGAACAATTTTTTCAAATTATATACCTCCTGAATACCCATGAAATTGAGGTATACACAAACAAAACTGTTTTTTCTCTATTTTGTGTGTACCACACTATGTTCACTATATCATATTTCTTGCATAAAAGTAGATATTATCCCTTTTCTCTCTATACGAATTGTATTTTCTTACTATTCGTACTATTATAAAATCGAGGGGATCTTACGTTTAAAATAAGGAGGATATTTCATGCGATTTACAAATACGAAACTTGAAGGTACAGTTGTTGACTTCACACTTCTAACTGAGGTAATGGACAAGCATCATTTTGTACTAGCTGGGCAATGGGATTACGAGAGAGTTACATACGACTATAAATTTGAAATGCTAAAAGATGTGTATTATTTACGTATACAAGGTTTTGCCATAGAAGGAGACATCGGAGGCAGACATGCCCATATTAAATTATTGACACCACTTCTCGGTAAACATTATTATCCACATGGTGTAGAGTACGGGGAGGACGAAAATTTCCCGAAAAATGTTCTTCAAAAAAGTGAGCAGTTACTTCAAAACATTGAAAAAGAGTTGCAAGATTTAGCGATTATAGAATAATAAAGTAAAAAGAAGGTGTACACAATGGTATACCTTCTTTTTGCTTTGTAAAATTACCTCACTATCCGTAGACAATAAGCTCCCAACTCAACACTTAGGAAAAACACAGAAAATATGTCAGAGGTAACCCCTGACATGAGCTCAATAGGTGAGAAGTTTCTATCTGCGGAGGATGAAAACCTCCCACTGATGGAAACTTCATTTTATTTTGTCTGCAAATACGGGGGTAACGCATGAAGCTGTTCTGCATCCTTTTTTCGTTCTTTACGTGCCCACGAGAAAAAAACATATCCAATCACTGTGCCGTTCACAATTTCTTGTATAATCTTCATTACAATACCTCCTGTTTCTTGATCCTCTAAAGCAGGAAGCCAATGTAAGAAATCAGGACCTGTAATATTTAAGTTAGATAACGTTCCAGCTGGTACACAAAGTTCCATTGCCTTCATCCATGCACTTGGATCTGTATAGGTAGCAAACAATGGCTCAGTGGCAAAAATAATAAGTGCACAAGATGGCGTTAATAACATACCATTAGCAAACATATAACCAATTTTTTGAATATCACTTAATGTTTGATATTCTGGTAATGGATTAAATATGGGCCACCATAGCATCATAGCCATAAAAAACAATATGCCAAGAACAACTGGATGCCCAATTTGGCTTTGCTTTACTGCATCAAATACAACAGGCAAATGATACATAGAAAATAGCCCATTAAAAACAAATAAAGCTACAATAGGATTTGCCCATATATGTAACATCATACGAATAAATCGAAATGATATTATGTATTGAAACAACCAATCCGGTAACCCAAGTAATAATAGTGGAGGTACAACGATACACATGACTGCCATTTCTAACATATGTGCGCTAAACGTAATATGTCCAAGTAAATCAATTGGCCCGCCCTTAACAAAATACAAAAGGAACATACCACTTATAAAATAAAAAATTTTTCGTTTACTTACTTTTTCTCCATTTGGAAAGCGATGTCGATACTTTCCAATAATTAAAAGATAACCAATCACAACAGCTAACATAAAAAGAAAAAAGAATGGGCTCCACAGTGCTTCAAAACCAAATATCCATAAGTTGCTCACTTTATTACACCCTCCCTTTCATAAGTAAAAGGGGGATTGATAAAACATTCAATCCCCCATTCTTTTTAAAGCCAAACAATTGTCATAAAAGTTAAAATCGTTATTAATCCAACTAGTAAACCTGCATACAAAAACATCGATGGGGCTTCATGCCCTTTATGACTCATATGCATAAAATAATACAATTGAAAAATAACTTGTACAGCAGCTAACAATAAAATAAATGGTACGGAAAAAAGCGGACTAAATGTTTTAGGATATGCGACTGCTGCAAATGCAATAACTGTTAAAAAAATCATTAATCCGAAAGTAACGACTTGATGCTTCATTTCTTCCGTACTTTTTTTTCTACGATAAACAAGATCAACTTTAGGATTATTTATATTTGTTTGTTTTATTGCCATTGTTTATCCCACCATTCCCATTAAATATACTACAGTGAAAATAAACACCCAAACTACATCGATAAAGTGCCAGTAAATTGATGCGACGTAAAACTTTGGAGCATTGTATAAATTTAAACCACGCTTCGCATTACGGGTTACTAAAGTTAGAATCCAAAGTAATCCAAATAGTACGTGCAACCCATGCGTACCAACTAACGCATAAAATGCAGAACCGAATGCACTACTTCTCATCGTATGTTTAAACTCATGAACGTAATGATTAAATTCATAAATCTCAAAACTTAAAAATCCAATCCCAAGCAATACAGTGATAATAAGCCAAAGCTGCATTTGCTTAAAATTAAAATTCTTCATATGATACATTGCATATACACTAGTTAAACTACTTGTTAACAGAAGCATTGTCATAATGAACACAAGCGGCATTTGAAACATTTCTTGTGATGAGGCTCCACCATTTGTTGAGTTCTTCAGTGCTAAATATGTTCCAAACAAGGACGCAAATAGCACTGTCTCGCCTCCTAGAAACAACCAAAATCCAATAAATTTATTCTTTCCTTCAAGGGTTGCTTTTTCAGGCTCTGCTGGAAAGGTTTCATTTGTTAATTTTTCCTCTGCATGCATTACGCCTTGCCCCCTTTATCTTCTAAATCTTCTTTATGAATATGGTATCCATGATCATCAATTACAGATCGTAAGAACAATGATCCAAAGGTAATAATAAGACCAATAATCGCTACTACTAGCCACATTTTCTCTTTCCCCGCGTGCATATACATCGCTCCAAATGCTGCAATAAATAGCCCTAAAGAGATGACAAATGGCAGGAAAGATGAGTTTGGCATGTGAATATCACCAACCGGTTCTGCTGGCGTCATTTCATTTTTCCCTTCACGTTTTTCAATCCATAATGGATCTAATCCACGTACAAACGGTAATTGCTTAAAATTATATTCAGGTGTCGGCGCTGGAATTGCCCATTCTAACGTACGGCCATCCCAAGGATCACGACCAGCTTGTTTTTTAGAAAAAGATGTTTTTACAACATTAACTAACAGTACGATTGTTCCGAGAGCCATAAATACTGCCCCTACTGAACTAATTAAGTTACCAACTTCTAATCCTTGCCCTGGTAAATACGTAAAATAGCGACGCGGCATACCCATTAAGCCAAGGAAGTGCTGAATAAAGAACGTTAAATGGAAACCAATAAAGAACAACCAAAATGTAATTTTACCAAGTGTCTCATTTAAAACTTTATTAAACATAAGCGGCCAATAATAATGAGCACCTGCAAATAACCCAAACACAACACCGCCAACAATAACGTAATGGAAGTGAGCTACAACGAAATAATTATCATGAAATTGATAATCAGCAGGAGCTGATGCAAGCATAACGCCTGTTACACCACCCATAACAAATGATGGAATAAAACCAACAGCCCACATCATCGGTGTTGTAAAGCGAATACTTCCACCCCACATCGTAAAGAGCCAGTTAAAAATTTTAATACCTGTTGGAACAGCAATTGCCATTGTAGCTACAGAAAAAATTGCATTCGCTACTGGTCCAAGACCTACTGTGAACATATGATGTGCCCAAACCATGAATCCTAAAAATCCAATTAATACCGTTGCAAAGACCATAGATGAATATCCGAATAAACGTTTTTTAGAGAATGTAGCGAAGATTTCTGAGAATATTCCGAAAACAGGGAGTATAAGAATGTATACCTCTGGATGACCGAAGATCCAGAATAAATGCTCCCATATAATCGTATTTCCTCCTAGAGCTGGGTTAAAGAAGCTTGTGCCAAATAAACGATCCAACATTAACAAAGCTAGACCTACTGTAAGCGGTGGGAATGCAAATAAAATAAGTGAAGATGTTACAAAAGTAGTCCATGTAAACATCGGCATCCTCATATATGTCATTCCAGGTGCCCGCATATTAATAATGGTAACAAGGAAGTTAATTCCACCTATTAATGTTCCAATACCTGCAATTTGCAGACCGAGAACATAGAAATCGATACCGTGTCCTTTGGATGCGAGTGATAACGATGCATATGATGTCCAACCTGCATCAGGCGCCCCGCCTAAAAACCAACTTAAGTTTAAAAATACGCCTCCAAAGAAAAACAACCAAAATCCAAGAGCATTAATAAATGGAAACGCAACGTCTCGTGCACCAATTTGAAGTGGTACCGCTGCATTCATCATTGCAAATACAAGTGGCATTGCCGCTAAGAAAATCATTGTTGTTCCGTGCATTGTTAACACTTGGTTGTACATATCTCCAACGAGAAAATCATTGTTTGGAATCGCTAACTGCAATCGAATAAATAATGCTTCTATTCCTCCGATGATAAAAAATAACCCACCTGCAATTAAATAGAGAATGGCAATTTTCTTATGGTCCACTGTCGTTAAATAATCCCAAATTACAGAGCCCACTCCCTGTTTTTTTGCTACAGAACTCACGTTTTCAACCTCCCCTTCGCAAATAGTTTCTCTTTACTTTTCAACTTTTAATGTTTGTAAATATGCATTTAATGCATCTACTTGATCGTCAGTAAGATTACCGTATTTTCCAGTCATTTTGTTGCCTGGTTTCATGCTTTCAGGGTCTTTTAACCATTTCTTCACATTTTCTTCATTATTTTCAGCAATACCTGCAACCATATCACGATCTGCGAAGTTGGCTAAATTTGGTGCAATACGTGCAGAAGGCGGTCTGTTATCGTTTGATCCAGTAGCATGACAACCGATACAACTCTTTTCAAAAATTTGTTTACCTTCCTGCTCTTGCGTAGAAGCAACAGCTTTCTTACCATCTAAGTCTTTCATACTAGCAACCCATTTTTTGTACTCGCTTTCATCAACAGCTTTAACTTTAAACTGCATTAAAGCGTGAGAGGGTCCACAAAATTCTGCACAAAAACCATTATATGTGCCCGATTTGTCCGCTTTAATCCACATTTTGTTTGTATTATCTGGATTTGTATCCATTTTTCCAGCTAAAGACGGAACCCAAAATGAATGTTTAATATCAGAACCCTTTAAATTTAAATATACCTTTTTACCTGTAGGGATGACTAAATCTTGCGAAGTTACTAATTTTTCATTATTGTAAGAAAATTCCCACCAATAAAGATTCGCTGTTACATCAACAACGATTGTATCTTTATCAATATTCTTTTTCTCAATTGCACTAACGTCAGCAAGTTTAAACGTATATGTAACAGTAGGGACAGCCAATACCAATAGAAGTAAAATTGGAATGACTGTCCATATAATTTCTAGCTTGTGATTTCCTTCTACTTGCTTCGGAATATAGTTTTCCTGTCCCTTTCTTTGACGGAAACGCACAATTACATACAAGAAAATAATCGTAACAACAAGAACGACACCAATCATGATTGCACTGGCTAACAACAATAAATCATATTGCATTTTTGCTACTTCGCCTTGTGGAATCAAAGTAGATTGAAAGGCTTTACCGCATCCCCCTAACAGTAAAGCCACTAGTGAAACGAGCGAAAGCAATCGCCACTGTTTCTTCATGCAAACAACCCCCACTTTCTTTGTTAATTAGATTGTACTTTATAGTAAGTAAAGTAAATCTCAACGTAAAGAAATCCCCTGATGTCGTTGTCTTAGAAGAATGTTACAACAATCATTGAAATAAATAAGATTGTTAAGTAATTTAAGGAGTATACAAACATTTGCACGGACCATTTGATGTCGTCTTTCTTACGGAAGCCATAAAACCCTAACGCGATCCAACCGATGTTAAGCACTGTTGCAATTACCATAAATGTTACTCCAAGTGCACTCATATAAAATGGAAGTGGCAATAAGCAGACTGTCCAAATCATAATTTGACGTTTTGTAATATCAAATCCATATACAACAGGAAGCATTGGAATACCTGCATTGCGATATTCTTCAACACGTTTCATCGCAAGAGCGAGAAAGTGTGGAATTTGCCATATAAACATAATTAAGAATAACATCCAAGCAATAGGATGATCCAAACTTGGATCAATAGCTGCCCAACCAATTAAAGGTGGAACCGCTCCTGATACACTACCTACTACTGTATTAAGCGTATATGCTCTCTTTGTCCATAATGAATAAAGAACAACATATGTGAATGCTCCAATAAAACCAATAAATGCAGCCATCGGCGTTGTAAGAAGCAAGAATACGAAACCTAATAGTAATAATACAATACCAAATGTTAATACAAAACTCGGTTTCATTTTCCCAGTTACTGTCGGACGATTTTTTGTTCGTTCCATTAAATGATCAATATCACGATCAATGTAGTTATTCAAACTACATGATCCTGCCATAATAAGTGCAGAACCAACAATTGTGAAAAACATTTTATCCAGCTGATCCACAAAGTTTAATCCATTAAAATGTAGAGCCAACCAAAAACCAGTAAATACCGTTAATGTATTTGAATTTACAATTCCCATTTTTACAAGTGCTAATAAATCTTGTACACGACTTGTTTCCGGCACATCCGTTACGGTTGATTCCTCATGCAATTGACTTGTTGCATGGCTCATCGTTTCAACCCCCTCTAAAACTTTCATCATAATTACTCTGCAATGAGCATTCTCTTTGAAATAAAACGCTCTTTAGCTTCTATATAGCAATATTATTACAGTAGAAATGTTGTTTTTTGGTTCTGCTATTAATATACACTTCTCACTCGAATATATTAAAACATATTTCATGAAAAATTTGTGAAGAAAACATGAACTTTTTGTGTCTGTCATTAAAAAAGTTTTTCCCTACTCTCTCCATAATAGCACGTAATTACCTTTTATAATAAACCATTTTGTCAAATTCCGCATGTATTTCCGTTTATTTATTTATAAAATCCCCTGTTTTTGTTAAAATTAGTAATTTATTTTCTGAATGTTAGTGTTTTTTTATCTTATCTTCCCCTTTCCTGTCTCCCTTTGCTATTTTATAAGATTTTATATATCATAGGACTGTAGTGCATTTCTGTTTCTATAATATGTATTTCATTAAAATATTGCACAATAACTTTGGAATAGAAAGCTGGTGAACAGGATTGCAACGTTTTATAAAGTGGTTAGCAGTCATTACGAGTTTTGATTTATTATGTGTTCTCCTTGGCGGAGCATTGGTTACTAAGACTGGTTCAGGACAAGGCTGTGGTAAATCTTGGCCGTTATGTAACGGGGAATTGATTTCCTCGCATCTATCAATGCACACAATTATTGAGCTGAGTCATCGCCTTACTTCAGGCTCTGCAGGGATTCTTGTTACACTACTATGTGTCTTAGCTTGGAAATACTACGGACACGTTCGTGAAACAAAAACCCTTGCCATTCTGTCTTTCGTATTTTTAGTAGCCCAAGCACTCATGGGAGCAGCTGCAGTTGTATGGGGACAAGTTCCAGCTGTATTAGCAATTCATTTCGGTATCTCTCTTATTTCGTTTGCTGCTGTTATTTTATTGACACTCCTCATCTTTGAAATTAATAAAAAGTTTGATGTCCACTCACTTAATATTGATAAGAAGATGAAATTTCATATTTACGGTGTAACAATTTACAGTTACATTGTTGTCTATACAGGGGCATTGGTACGTCATGAACATGCAAGCTTAGCATGTCCAACTTTTCCATTATGCAGCAAAAACAGTCCATTTCCAACACAATTTCATGAATGGATACAAATGGGACATCGATTTGCCGCTACATTAATTTTTGTTTGGATTTTATACGCAATGATTATAGCTATCCGGCAATATAAACAACAAGCTGTTCTATATTATGGGTGGATCACTGCATTTATCCTTGTGATGTGTCAAGCAATCTCTGGTATGTTAGTTGTATTCACAGGGGCAAGCTTAGTAATGTCACTTCTGCATTCACTCTTTATATCATGCTTATTTGCTGTATTATGCTATTTAGTTATGCTAGTAACACGTAGTAACACAAACATACAAAAAACAGAAATGAATCATACTACACAGCAAAAGAAACTATTGTAATAACTTTCTTATTACGACAAGCTATTATTTCAAAAAACAAAAAGAGCTGCTTTCATGCAGCTCTTTTTGTTTTTTGAAATAATTCCGAATGGGGAAGATGTGTAAAGAATCTTACTAACAGCTGTTCTATCCCGCTATTCGCGGACAGCAAGAATCCAACTGACGGAAGTTTCACTTTATATTATTGTTCCAATTCAATTAGCAAATCACCTGTTTGAATTGCCTCTCCATCTTTCACATACACTTTTTTCACCGTACCAGTAAATGGAGCTTGTACAGTTGTTTCCATTTTCATCGCTTCTGTAATTGCCATGGAATCACCTTTTTTCACTGTATCTCCTTCATTTACTACTACTTTAATTACAGTTCCCGGCATTGTTGCATTAATATGATTTGGATTTTCGCGATTCCCTTTCACTCGTTGGGAAACTGTCGCTTTGACACTTTCATCTTTTATAACAATTTCACGAGGCTGTCCGTTAAATTCAAAATAGACAACACGTGTACCATCTAATTGTGGTTCTCCAATCGAAACTAATTTCACAATTAATGTTTTACCACGTTCAATTTCCACACCAATCTCCTCACCAAGCCTCATACCATAGAAGAATGTTGGTGTATCAAGAACAGAGATATTTCCATATTGCTCTGCAACTTTTTGATAATCCATAAATACTTTCGGATATAACGCATACGCTACAATATCAAACATCGTTACTTCACGACCAAGCTTATGGAATAACTCTTCTTTTACCCCTTCAAAGTCAATTGGTTCTAACAGTTCACCTGGTCTTACTGTTAAAGGTTCTTTTCCTTTTAAAATAATTTCTTGTAACTCTTTCGGGAAACCACCGTACGGTTGTCCAAGATCACCAGAGAACATTTCTACAACTGATCCTGGGAAGTCTAATGCGTGACCACGCTCATAAATATCTTTCTCCGTTAAATGATTTTGTACCATAAATAGAGCCATATCACCCACTACTTTTGACGATGGAGTTACTTTAACAATATCACCAAACATATCATTGACGCGGCGATACATCACTTTCACTTCATCAAAACGATCTCCTAAACCGACAGCTTTTGCTTGTTGCTGTAGATTACTATATTGACCACCTGGCATTTCATGCATATACACCTCTGTATGCGGTGCATTCATTCCACTTTCAAATGAAGAATAATATTTACGAACATCTTCCCAATAATGAGAGAGCTTCTCTAAAGATTTCACATCTACATTCGGTTGTCTTTCATTTCCTTCTAATGCATAGTACAACGTATTAGCGCTCGGCTGAGATGTTAATCCTGCCATAGAGCTTACCGCAACGTCTACAATATCAACTCCAGCTTCAATTGCTTTCGCATATGTTAATACACCGTTTCCGCTCGTATCATGCGTATGAAGATGAACCGGAATCGATACCGTCTCTTTTAATGCAGAAACTAAATCATATGCTGCATTTGGTTTTAATAATCCTGCCATATCTTTAATCCCTAAAATATGCGCACCTGATGCCTCTAGCTCTTTTGCTAAGTTTTTATAATAATTCAAATCATATTTACTGCGCATCGGATCATGGATATCACCTGTATAACACATTGTTGCCTCTGCAATCTTACCACTTTGACGCACAGCATCAATCGCAACGCGCATACCTTCTACCCAGTTTAGACTATCAAAAATACGGAATACATCAATGCCAGCCTGCGCAGAACACTCTACAAACTTTTGAATTAAGTTATCTGGATAGTTTTTATATCCTACTGCATTTGATGCACGAAGAAGCATTTGGAATAATACATTTGGCATGCTCTCACGTAATTCTAATAAACGTTCCCATGGATCTTCTTTTAAGAAACGATACGCGACATCAAATGTTGCTCCGCCCCACATTTCTGCAGAAAATAAATTCGGTAGCATTCTCGCTGTTGGTTCAGCAATTTTTTCTAACTCTTGTGTACGGATACGTGTTGCTAATAATGACTGATGCGCATCACGGAATGTAGTATCCGTTAATAAAACTTGCTTTTGTTCTTGAACCCATTTTACTAATCCATCAGCTCCGCGCTCATCTAAAATTTGCTTCGTACCAGTTGGAATCGGTTCAGTATATTTCACATTTGGAACGCGCGCTTCTGCAAAAATCGGTTTTTCTTGTTTTCCTACTCCAGGAAATCCGTTGACTGTTACTGTGCCAATGTATGATAGCATTTTTGTACCGCGGTCTTTTCGTTTCGGAAATACAAATAATTCCGGTGAAGAATCGATAAACGATGTATCATATTCTCCTGTTAAAAAGTTCTTATGTTTTACAACGTTTTCTAGAAACGGAATATTTGTTTTAATACCACGAATACGGAATTCCTTTAAATTACGTTCCATTTTAGCTGCTGCTTGTTCAAACGTTAACGCCCAAGTTGTTACTTTTACAAGTAATGAGTCATAATACGGCGTAATAACTGCACCTTGGAAGCTGTTCCCTGTATCTAAACGTACACCAAAACCACCACCGGAACGATATGCCATAATTTTCCCTGTATCTGGCATGAAGTTATTAAGCGGATCTTCTGTTGTCACACGAGATTGAATCGCAAATCCGTGTGTAATTATAGCTTCTTGTTTTGGAATACTTACTTTTTCGCTATGTAAAGCATAGCCATCAGCAATCAAAATTTGTGATTGAACGATATCAATGCCTGTAATCATTTCTGTAATCGTATGTTCAACTTGGACACGTGGATTTACTTCAATAAAATAGAAATTGTTTTCTTTTACAAGAAACTCAACTGTCCCTGCGTTCACATAATCAACATTTTTCGTTAATTGAACTGCAGCTTCACAAATACGATTGCGAAGTTCTTCTGAAAGAGACACACTTGGTGCTACTTCTACAACTTTTTGATGACGGCGCTGCACCGAGCAATCTCTCTCATATAAATGAACGACATTACCTTGTTCATCTGCCAATATTTGCACTTCAATATGCTTTGGATTTTCAACAAACTTTTCAACATATACTTCATCATTACCAAACGCTGCTTTCGCCTCGGATTTCGCACGGTTATATGCTTCTTTTAATTCATCTTCGCTGCGTACGACACGCATTCCACGACCGCCGCCACCAAGAGCTGCTTTAATAATAATCGGGTAATCATATGTTTTAGCAAAGCTTTCTACTTCTTCAATTGCACTTATTGGACCATCGCTACCAGGAATGACAGGAATATTTGCTAGTTGCGCTTGTGTTCTCGCCTTTACTTTATCCCCAAACATATCTAAATGCTTACTCTTTGGACCAATAAAGATAATGCCTTCTTCTTCACAACGTTTTGCAAATTCAATATTTTCTGACAAAAAACCATATCCTGGGTGAATCGCATCAACATGATTGCGTTTTGCGATTTCAATAATACCTTCAATATCAAGATATGCATCGATTGGTTTTTTACCTTCCCCTACCAAATACGCTTCATCTGCTTTATATCGATGATATGAACCGCTATCTTCTTTCGAGTAAATCGCAACTGTGCGTAGTCCTAATTCTGTACAAGCACGAAACACACGAATCGCAATTTCACCGCGGTTAGCTACTAATACTTTCTGAATACGTTGCAGCTTTTTCATGATTTTCCCCCTCTATTTTCCTACCATTCATAGCAGCATAGATTTGCCCTGCTTAGCAGAAATAAGTACTTCACTTCTAGCAGTGATATTCACCATCCAAAAGCTTCACCTTATTTTTATTCATCATACCTTATTTTTTGACAAATGATAAGCTTTCTGTTCAATTTGTCTCACAAAATTAGTATAGCATAAATTCCAATAAGCAACCAAGCTTTTTGTAAGCACATTTCATTAAATGTGACATACTTTTTTATCTAAAACTATCTAAATAGGTTCATCTTTTTCTGGGATTATGCAAAAAAAGAAGCTTTGTACACTTATACAAAGCTTCTTTATTTTACAACAACGAGATGTCTCTCTTGTTTAGGCTGTTGTTGCTCCCGCCCTTGCTGTTCTCTTTTTTCTCTCTGTTTTACAGAGCTAGCTACATTTAATAAAATCCCCATAGCTAGTAAGTTTGCTACTAAAGAAGTACCACCGTAACTAACAAATGGTAAAGGTACGCCAGTAAGCGGCATAAATCCGGTAACTCCACCTAAGTTTACAATTGCTTGCACACCAATCATACTACCTATTCCTATTGCAAGTAGACTTCCAAAAGGATCTTGACATTTTTGCGCAACTCGAAAAGCACGGACAACGATGACTAATAAACACATTAAAATAATCGCTACTCCAACAAAACCTAATTCCTCAGATACAATTGCCATAATAAAGTCTGTATGCGGCTCTGGTAAATACCCGTACTTTTGGATACTATTTCCTAGCCCTCTACCACTTATACCACCAGAAGCAATTCCAACAAACGAATTAATTAATTGAAATCCTTTTCCCTGTGGATCCCCAAACGGATTCCAGAATGTAGTAAAACGTGCGATTTGAACATCTGATAAAACACTTTTTCCTATAAAATACCCCAGGGGAATCCATATAATAGACGTAAGGGCAATTCGTTTTATCCAAACTTGAAATGGTATGCCCGAACAGAATGTCATGATTCCAATCGTTGAAAGAATTAATAATGTTGTTCCTAAGTCAGGCTGCTTCAAAATTAAATAAATTGTAATTAATAAAAAAGCAACTACTCGACCAGCACCGTGCCAAATCGGTCCATCTGTCATTTGCTTTTTTGCATAAAAACGTGCTAATACAACGATAATTCCTACTTTAATAAACTCTGTAGGCTGCATCCCAAATACCCATGATTTTGCATTGTTCACAACCGTTCCCCATTTTAATACTATTAGCAGCATCCCGATGCTACCAAGAACGATTAAAACAGTAACCATGCGCTTTCTCCATACTTGAAAAGGAATAAACATGATAATAAGCAACCCAATTGTCCCAACTAACATTGCTTTTAATTGCGATCGAAAAAAGTGATCGCTCGTCCATCCATATTTCGGATAATATTTTGTAATCGCAACGATAGAACTGGCACTATACACCATAATGACTCCGAGCACGCATACGATAACAAGAGGAAGCACTAAAGAATAATCTATGGACTTCCAGACTCTTTTCATTCAAAATCCTCTTTCTCTTTTCTTTTTTAACAGTTGTATTCCATATGTATTTGTATTCTTCCTTCTTTTCAGAAAAATCATTTTTTTGCACAAAAAAGCTCAAACTGATTCAGTTTGAGCTCCTTATTTGAACCAGCTATTATTGTTTGTTTGTAAAAGCTTCATGCAGTGCCGATAGCTCTCGTTCTAATTCTCCTAATATTTCTTTACCTTGCTCTTCCACAATGAGACCAAGACGAACCGCAAAATCAACTTCACGGGATAAGCCAAACATTTGTGTATCGAGCACTTCTTCGTATAATGGACACTGCGGCATCGTAAGGTGATCCATTTGCACCTTAATAAGTCTTAGAATTTTCTCTGCATCAGCTTGTAGAAGGGCAAGTGCCTTTTCCTGATGATTTGTTACTGTCTCAGACGTCAAATTGATTCCCTCCGTTTCCGTCCTACTCTCCTATCCTATCTACTAATATTAGCGATAGTTTTCATAAATTGCAATAGAAACATTTCCTGTGACAATTGTCCTTAGTCCTATTATACTGAAAAGTGGGAGTATAAGACAAATGGGGGAACAATAATGAGTGAAATTTTATTTATTAACGGAAATGTACGCTTTCCAATTACAATTGATCCAAGTGTCTGGATTTTTGATGATCGAAAAGTTGACTTAACAACATACTTTACAAATCCAAAAGAAACTACAAATGAATTAGCACATTATACTGAGCAAGCATCTAAACATTGGGATCGTGAAATTAGAGAAGGAGCTATTTTCCCACCTGTTAATAAAAGCATTGCAAGATTTGAAAAAGAAAAAATTATTACAGGGACATTCGGTATACCATTCTTACCTTTTTTACAAAATGCTGAAATTTCCAGCGATGCAACTCATGTAGAAATTCATACAGAAACCGGCATTACAACTATTCCATTACAAAAAGCAAAGGATGCTATTCTCGGCTTTTCTAAAAACGGAAAACCGCTAAAAGAAGATGGTCCTGTTCATCTTTATTTTGGAGATAACTCTAATGTCAATGATCCAATTCGATATATCCGAAAGTTTACCATTGTGTAAAGTAAAACTTCCACCAGTGGAGGTTTTTTTATTTCCCACTGATGGTTAGTTGAACCAATCGGGCTTTTATGGGCAGTAAGATAAACAAAAAAGAGTGGCTTTTCACCACTCTCCCCTACAATAAATCCGCTGCTAGTTGTGCTAAGTTAGAACGCTCACCTTTCACAAATTTCACATGTCCACTAATTTTTTGTTCTTTAAACTTTTCTACCACATATGTTAAGCCGTTATTATATTCGTCTAAGTATGGATGGTCAATTTGTTGCGGATCTCCCATTAAAACAATTTTACTTTTCTCTCCGACACGCGTTAGGATTGTCTTTACTTCATGTTTTGTTAAATTTTGAGCTTCATCTATAATAATAAACTGCTCTGGAATACTCCGTCCGCGAATATATGTTAAAGCTTCCACTTCAATAGAACCCATCCCCGCTAAAATTGCATCTAATTCTCCAGGTTTTTTCGTATTAAATAAATACTCTAAATTATCATGAATAGGTTGCATCCAAGGCCTTAACTTCTCTTCTTTCTCTCCTGGTAAATATCCAATATCCTTTCCAACTGGAACAATTGGTCTTGCTACAAGTAGCTTTTTATACATCCCCAAATCTTCTGTTTGCATAAGCCCCGCAGCTAATGCTAATAATGTCTTCCCAGTTCCTGCTTTTCCAGTCAATGTAACAAGGGGAATATCTTCACGTAGTAATAACTCCATCCCCATAATTTGCTGTACATTTCGAGGACGAATCCCCCAAATTTGCTCATTCGGAAAAATAAGCTTTTTCATTTTTTTCCCCGAATGATCAACAATGCCAAGAGCTGAACTAGATCCCCCTAAAGCATCCTTCATCACAATGAATTGATTTGGATAAAAAGGGTGATTTGCAATTTCAGAAAGAGGCAGTTCTCCTTTTTCATAAAAACGATTTAAAATCTCTTTTTGTATGTAATACTCTAAGAAACCCGTATATATATTTTCTACTTCAGTAACGCGATCACTCAAGTAATCTTCAGCTTGTAAACCTAGCGCATCAGCTTTCACTCTTACAAGTACATCTTTACTTACAAGGATGACAGATTTTCCATCTTCTTTTTCTTGCTCTTCTAATGATAAATTTTTGGCAACAGCTAAAATACGATTATCATTTGTTTTCTCTACGAAAATATCTTGTAATTGAACAAATGAACGATGATTCAGCTCAATCCGAAACGTCCCCCCGTTTTCGAGAGGAATACTTTCATGCAGTTTTCCAAGTTCGCGAAATTTATCTATTAGTTTTGATACGTAGCGTGCATTTCTTCCCACTTCATCCATATAACGTTTCTTTGAATCTACTTCTTCTAGCACAACCGCTGGGATGACTACATCATTATTTTCAAAAGAAAAAATAGATAACGGATCCTGCAAAAGCACATTTGTATCTAACACATAAATTTTATTCAACCTTTCCCCCCCTGACTCCACCATAAAATTTGTAGAACAAGGGTTTCATCCATATTATGGACGAACCATTGTTATAATTATATGTACGGTACAAACGAGATAGAATAGAAATCACTTGAAATATAAAGCGAAACTTCCATAAATGGATTTTCCACCCTCCACTTATAGTGAGTTGAACAAATCGGATGTATGCTAGCAGGTACCTCACCTACCTTCTTCGTTTTCTCAAAACCTTAAAGCAAGAGACTTACTGTCCGCGAATAATGGGATAAAGAAAAAGGATGAACAACTTTCTTTGCTGCCCACCCTTTTTTCACACATCTTTCATCGCTGATAAAACTTGGTTATCTAATTTTGCTGCAGCGCGAAGATCGTATGTTTTTTCATATTTTGGTTCAATAGCAAGTTTCGCACCGTAAAACATTACATCACGCACCTCTTGCACAGAAACTTCAATTAATGTTAATTTAAGCGGAACGCCCTCCATCCGCTCTACTTTTATAATCGCTTCACCACTAATAGAATATACAGATTCATTCGCCATAACGGTAAGAACAAGTCCTGCATGATGACGTAAATTCTCTACAATACGCGAGCGTTGATCCACTGCAAAACGGATAGATTTTTCATCCATTGCATATACCCATGAAATTGCATTTACATTTGGAACACCTTTTTCAAAATCAGTCGTTGCAATTGTTACAATACGTTCTTCACGCAACGCTTGCATTAAGATAGCTGTTAATGTTGGTTCTACTATGTTTGCCATATTTCCACCTCCATAATCATCTATACTGATTCCACTCTAACAGGCAATAAGACTCCCACTACAAGAAGGTGGGACTATACCTATACGGTTCAACTAACCATCAGCAAGAATTCAAGCTCCTTGCTAATAGTTGTTTCACTTTATATAATAACCTATTTTTCGAATTGCGAAAATATTTATTTTTTCTTCTATAGTTCAAAAATATCTAACACCCATGATATACTAAAGTACGATAGAACTTGTGCTGAGGTGACGAAATGAGAGTCAAATGTATTCTTTGCGATAAAAAAGAAGATTTAAATGACGAAAATCCAGTAGCGAAACGGCTTCGTAACCGTCCTATTCATACATATATGTGCAAACAATGTACAGATCGTATTACAGAACGTACTTTAGAACGAAAAGCAACAGGACACTTTAGATTGTATCGCGATAAAACAATAGAAGATGAATGGTAATCTACTAAAAGGAGTATATGCTGAAATTACAAGTAGAATAACTATAGAAATTTTTCTAAAAATAATTGTGCATATCATATAATACATGTCTTTATTGTAGACTTTCTTCCTATCGTTAGGGCCATTCGTTTTCCTAGATAGCTTTCCTCTTTACCATCTTTCTCTATTCCTCTTGAACAATGGTAATAATAAAATGAAACTTCCATCAGTAGTTTTTTCATCCCCCACTAATGGTTAGTTGGACCACTCAGGCCCTCGCTATCCGAAAATAGCGATATAAAACAAACATCACTCTATAGTAGACTGATGGCCATTTACTATATGATGCGATAACTATGTGCACCATATAAATAAGCTCTTATCAAATATGATAAGAGCTTATTTATATTTTTCTGGCTCACGGTTCATCTGATCTAAAAAACAATCGATTAGTTCAAGCGGAAACCGAGTTGATTTCTTTTCACCTTCTTTTTCATATGTAACAAAATACATATCTTCTTTTTTTTCTACCGTAACATGTTTCAACTGATAATCTTCAAGTAACATATTATGAAAAAACATATATGTTTCTTGCGCAGCCTCATCATACGGACGAGCTTCTGCAACAATTTTAATCGTTAACCAATTATATAATGCATCTTGCACAGAACTCATCTTCATTACCCCTTTAGCTTGCTTTTTGATGTTTCGCTTGACGTAAACGCAATTTATATATACCAAGTATAATAATCGCTACAACAAGTCCTTCTCCTACTGGTAGAAAGATAGCAAAAAACGTTAAAACAGTGCAACCAAGTATTAATACGGTATAAATTACTACATTCTTTAATAGTGATAATTTTCTAGCAAACCCTAAATTATAAACAATAATGCTGAATATAATAACGGTACCGTAAAGAAGCCACATTCCTACTTCAGGATTTTTATCTACATTATATAATTTCGCAAAAAATGACATTCTTTCTAGCACTTCTGACACTTTTTCTGACACTTCACTTCTCTCCTTTATTCGCTCTCATTAAAGTGGTATTTTTTATCATTTCCTACTATAAGAGTACCCTGCAAAAAAAGTACTGTCCACAACAAAAATCGAATTTTCAAAAAATAATCACAATAAAAGAGCTGCCTTTTATCAAAAGGCAGCTCTACATTACTTAAGCTTCTACAGATTTCTTTTTCTTAGCAGCTCTTTCGCGCTCACTCTTATCAAGAATCTTTTTACGAAGACGAATTGATTCTGGAGTTACTTCACAGAACTCATCATCGTTTAAGTACTCTAATGACTCTTCTAAAGTCATTAAGCGTGGTTTTTTCATTGTTGAAGTTTGATCTTTCGTCGCAGAACGAATGTTAGTTTGTTGTTTCATTTTTACAACGTTAACTGTTAAATCATTCTCACGTGTATGTTCTCCAACGATCATACCAGCATATACTTCTGTACCTGGTTCAACGAAGATTACACCGCGATCTTCAACTTGCATAATACCGTATTGTGATGCTTTTCCTGTTTCAAGTGAAACTAGAACACCTTGACGACGTCCACCAACTTGTCCAGCATGTACTGGTTGGTAGGAATCAAATGTGTGGTTTAAAATACCGTAACCACGAGTTAATGTTAGGAATTCTGTTGTGTAACCAATTAAACCACGTGCTGGAACCATGAAAGTAAGGCGAACTTGACCGTTTCCGTTATTCACCATATCTAACATCTCACCTTTACGTGCACCCATTGATTCCATAATAGAACCAGTGTATTCTTCAGGGACATCGATTTGTACGCGCTCTACAGGCTCACATCTTACGCCATCAACATCTTTAATAATTACTTCAGGCTTAGATACTTGTAGTTCATAACCTTCACGACGCATATTTTCAATTAAGATAGATAAATGTAATTCCCCACGTCCAGATACGATCCATGCATCAGGAGAATCTGTATTATCTACACGTAAACTTACATCTGTTTCTAATTGTGAACGAAGACGCTCTTCAATTTTACGAGATGTAATATATTTACCTTCACGACCTGCAAATGGGCTGTTATTTACAAGGAATGTCATTTGTAGTGTCGGCTCATCAATACGTAGTAACGGCAATGCCTCTTGATGCTCAACCGGACATACCGTTTCACCTACGTTAATGTCTTCCATACCTGAAACAGCTACTAAATCCCCAGCTTTTGCTTCTTCAATTTCTTGACGTTTTAATCCAATGTAACCAAATAATTTAGTTACACGGAATTGTTTTACACTTCCGTCAACCTTCATTAATGCAACTTGTTGTCCTACTTTCATTGTACCGCGGAATACGCGTCCAACCCCGATACGACCAACATAGTCATTGTAATCAAGAAGTGCTACTTGGAATTGAAGTGGCTCTTCGCTGTTATCAACTGGTGCTGGAATATGTTCAATGATTGTGTCAAACAATGATTTCATATTCTCTTCTTGATTTGCTGGATTTGAATCTAAGCTTGCTGTTCCGTTCATTGCTGATGCAAATACAACAGGGAATTCTAATTGATCTTCGTTTGCACCAAGTTCGATGAATAAGTCGACTACTTCATCAACTACTTCATCAGGGCGAGCGAAGTCACGGTCAATTTTGTTTACAACAACGATTGGCGTTAAGTTTTGCTCAAGAGCTTTCTTTAAAACAAATCGTGTTTGTGGCATACAACCTTCATATGCATCAACAACAAGTAAAACACCGTCTACCATTTTCATGATACGTTCTACTTCACCACCGAAGTCAGCGTGTCCAGGTGTATCTAAAATGTTAATTTTTTTATCTTCATAATGAATCGCTGTATTTTTCGCTAAAATAGTAATACCGCGTTCTCTTTCTAGATCATTTGAATCCATTGCACGTTCTTCAACGTGCTCATTTGCACGGAACGTCCCCGCTTGACGTAATAATTGGTCAACAAGTGTTGTTTTACCATGGTCAACGTGGGCGATGATTGCTATATTTCGTAAATCTTCTCGTTTTTTCAACATGTCCAACTCCTAGTGTCTTTTTAATCCTTCTCTATTATAAGAGCGAAGGGGATACAATGGCAATCAAAATAAAATCAAGAATGAAAATATAGTTGTATTCTCACTTTTGTGAAAGTACAATGAAATTGGAGGGTGAAATATATGGAACAGATTCAATATCGCTTTTTATTCACAGCTATCATTGGCGTTATTTTTATGATTGGTATAGGAATTATGATTGCTGAGAACAGCCCAATCGGTGCTATTATTTGCATTATTGGTACGATTTTTACAATCGGATACGGATTTATAACAAAACGAAAAATGCGTAAGCTACGATAACAACAAAAAGTAAGAAGCGATTTTCTATGCCTCTTACTTTTTTGTTTTTTCTATGGATTTTATACTCTTATTGTACATATTGCAATACCTCTTCATATACACCTGGTCTTGCAACGAGAACGCTGCTCTTCTCAATAATTCGAAGTGGATCGCCATTAAAGGTCGTTACTTTGCCTCCAACCTCTTCTACAATAATCATTCCTCCGCCGAAATCCCATGGAGATAACCGAGGCGTCACATACGCATCCAATCTCCCTGTCGCTACATATACCATTTCAAGTGCTGCACAACCATACGAACGTGTTCCTCTTGCCCTTTTTACAAGCTGTGCCATCTTTCTCATATCAAGACGAGGATTATCAGTAAGCCACGTTGCATTTACAGCAACAACCCCTAAAGACACTTGACTTGGCTGCAACAATGGAATTTCTATATCATTACAAAATGCTCCTGCACCTTGCTGCGCATGATATAACTCATCATGAACTGGATCATATACGAGACCAATTTTTCCGATACCGTTCTCATATACGCCGATTGAAATTGCAAAATTTCGCTTTTGATGAACAAAATTCATCGTGCCATCAATAGGATCAATTAACCACACAACCCCATCTGATGAAGCTAACTCATCTCCATATCCTTCTTCTCCAAGAATATAATGTTCTGGAAAGGTATCTTTAATTTTCTCGATAAAGAACTGTTCAATTTCCCGATCCATATTCGTTACTAAGTCTGAGGCATTTGACTTCGTTTCGATAATAAGAGATTGCTTCAACGATGAAACAAGGTGCTGTCCAGCTTCTTTTATCCATTGTTTTGCGTATACATCAATTTCTTTCCACACCTCTTGCATATTTAAACACTCCGATCTGTACAGTTCACAGAAAAAACGAACCCTTTATAAGGTTCGCACCAACTAAATTTTTATACATACACTATTATTACGCCTCTAACCGAATCATTTCAAGTCTTAACACTTCTAATTTTTTCATACATTCTTCTTTTTTCATATCATCATTTTCCATCATTGCATCATATAGAGTTGCTAATTCATAATCTAGTTCTAAACGCAGCACCGGGATTCTCTTCTCCGCATCTGTTCTTTTTAATGCATTAATTACCTGTCTCATATTCGTTTGCCCCCTCCCAATATTCGTTTGCCCTCAATCAAAATTTACTTAATTTTCTGATTTTTTGTTTTATACTATATTATGTGGGATAAATCATCTATGCAACTAATTTATATTTTTATCTGAAAATTTTTTATAAGCTTCTTTTTTATGAATTGTACAAGCTATGCTAGAATAGAAACAAACTAGGAGTTGGAGGAACAACCATGACATCAAAAACTTTCAAAGAAAAAGATTTTACAGTGTTCTCTGTGGATGGTCTAGAAGAAAGAATGGCTGCAATTAAAATGAACATTCATCCGAAGTTAGAAGCGCTCGGCGAACAATTTGCTCATTTCTTAACGAAAAAAACTGGTGAATCCTTTTTCTATCATGTAGCAAAACACGCACGTCGTAAAGTCAATCCACCAAACGATACTTGGGTTGCATTTTCAACAAATAAACGCGGATATAAAATGTTGCCACATTTTCAAATTGGATTATGGGGTACACATGTTTTTATATACTTTGGATTAATTTATGAGTGCCCACAAAAAATGGAAGCGGCTCATGCCTTTTTAAAACATTTAAATGATTTAAAAGCGAATATACCAAATGATTTCGTTTGGTCCATTGACCATACTAAGCCTGATGTAAAATTGCATGATACCCTTCAATTAGAAGAGTTACAGGAAATGATCGAGCGGTTATCTACCGTAAAAAAAGCAGAGTTATTAGTAGGAATTCATATGTCTCCAGAAGAGTTTACAAGTCTTACTGATGAACAATTTATTAAAAAAATCGAAACGACGCTGCACTCACTCCTTCCTTTATATAAAATTTGTAATCGATAAAGCAAAACGGACAATACATGTATTGTCCGTTTTTAGTTGTTATCACATTATAACACTTCATAATTTATTTTTCAAAATTTTTTTACATTTTCACAATATCTTCTTCTTCTAAATTTTTCGCCTTTTGAATTGTTCGATAGATGGAATAACCACTCACTTCTTGAAATTCTTTGTCGATTTTCTTTTCTTCTGCTTTCCCTGGTACAATCTCTTTAAAATTGCGATACAAGCTCATAAGATTTTCTCTCTTCAATCCTTTCTCATAAGCTTGTTCAATTGCTTCATAAAATTTAATTACTGCAACCATTTCTTCCGTTGACCAATCATAATCAATTGGATATTGATATTCCATGATAACACCTCATTTATTCCATTTCGCCTTAATTTGTATTTGTTCCTCTTCATAATCATAGGTGATATAAAGTGAAACTTTGGTTCGAGCTTTTACGGGCAATAGCTCACACAGCCCCTCTTTATTTTCTCAAAACCTTTTGATTTTTGGTATTACTATTGGCGAATAGCAGGATAAATTCTTGCCCAGTTGGGATATCTTTCATTCTCCCCATCACTGATCTAGCCCATACAAGATCATCACGTTCTATTCTTTAGTACTCCAAGCCATTCAACTCTTCTGCATCATCCAAGTTGATACACCTAAATTCCTTTTCATAGCAACTCCTCTTTGCATTATACACTATTTCCTGTTTTGCCACGCATTGATCTTCCTATGTAAAAAAGGATAATTACCATTATTATTTTTCTATACATCTTCCAATATAGGTGATATAATGCTTTTGTTTTGTAGAACATAAAGTGATCCTTCAATTAGTAGCGTAGATCTTCTCTCTACTATTGTTTAGCGAAACAGGATAAACATAAAACAAAACTAATAAATATTAATAATAATTAAGAAGAAGGGGTGTATAAGTTGTCCCAATACGAAACACCATTGTTTACTGCTTTAATAGAGCACAGCAAGCGCAATCCAATCCAATTCCATATCCCAGGCCATAAAAAAGGACAAGGAATGGATCCTGAATTCCGCGAATTTATTGGGCATAATGCATTATCAATTGATTTAATTAATATTGCACCGCTCGATGATTTACATCACCCAAAAGGTATGATTAAACAAGCGCAAGATTTAGCAGCAAAGGCATTTGGCGCTGATCATACATTTTTTTCCGTACAAGGAACAAGCGGAGCAATTATGACAATGGTTATGAGTGTTTGTGGTCCTGGCGATAAAATTCTTGTACCACGTAACGTTCATAAATCTGTTATGTCAGCGATTATTTTTTCAGGTGCAAAACCGATTTTTATTCATCCAGAAATTGATCCAACATTAGGAATTTCACATGGAATTACAATTCCTTCTGTAAAAAAAGCTCTTGAAGAACATCCTGATGCAAAAGGATTACTTGTCATTAATCCAACATATTTTGGTTTTGCAGCCGACTTGCAACAAATTGTCGAGTTAACTCATTCCTATAATATACCTGTTTTAGTGGACGAAGCTCATGGTGTTCATATTCATTTTCATGATGAACTACCGATGTCAGCAATGCAAGCTGGTGCCGATATGGCAGCAACAAGTGTTCATAAATTAGGCGGTTCATTAACACAAAGCTCTATTTTGAATGTAAAAGAAGGGCTTGTAAATGTAAAGCATGTTCAATCTATTATTAGTATGCTTACAACAACTTCAACGTCTTACATTTTACTAGCTTCGCTGGATGTTGCAAGAAAGCGTCTTGCAACAGAAGGACGAGAGATTATTACGAAAACAATTCAATTAGCAGAACAAGTTCGAAAACAAGTAAATGAGATTGAACATCTATATTGTCCTGGTAAAGAACTACTAGGAACAGATGCCACTTTTAATTATGATCCAACAAAACTCATCATCTCTGTAAAAGAATTAGGAATTACAGGTCACGATGTCGAGCTATGGTTAAGAGAGCACTATAATATAGAGGTAGAGCTTTCTGATTTATATAATATCTTGTGCCTTGTTACACTTGGAGATACAGCAGAAGAAACAAATCTATTGGTTCACGCTCTGCGTGATTTGTCAACTACATTTAAAGATAGTGCAGAAAAAGGCGTACAAGTACAAGTCGAAATTCCAGCAATTCCTGTTCTTGCGTTATCTCCGCGTGATGCCTTTTATTCTGAAACAGAAGTTGTTCCTTTTGCAGAAGCTGCTGGCCGCATTATAGCAGATTTCGTTATGGTCTATCCACCAGGCATCCCAATTTTTACTCCTGGTGAAATTATTACACAAGAAAACTTAGACTATATTCAAAAAAATTTAGAAGCAGGATTACCAGTACAAGGCCCTGAAGATATGACATTACAAACATTACGTGTTATTAAAGAATATAAGCCAATTAGCGAATAACACCCATCCCACTTCATATTTTTGAAGTGGGATTTTTTCTTTACAATCATATACCTCTTTGTTTTCACAGTATTTTTCTTATGCACCCTTTACCCGCCTATTCATACGATATAAGGTGAAACTTCCATCAGTTTTCTTTTTTTATGATGGTTAGCCCTACCAATGGGACTCTTACATGCAATGTCTCTCCCACCTAACTTCTTTATCACATTAAAATTTTGAGGTGGGAGTCTTTACTGTATGTGAGTACAAAAGAAAAAGAACGTAAACGTATAGGTGGGATCTTATGATTGTAATTGGGCGTTCCATTGTACATCCATATATAAAAAATGAAACCGAACCATTCTTTTCGGAAAAACAAAAAATTTTAGAGATAATGACAGGAAATCAAGAAGTATATAACTTTCAAACATTAGACGAGTTAAATTTTGATATAAACATTCGTGTTTATATCATCACTTCTGCTCTAGAGTTATTTCAAAGCGGGCTCCAATTCCGTACATTTGGGCAATCTTACTGTAATCCTGAATTTTGGGAACGCACTCATTTAGGAGGATTTCAACTTCGCCCTAATGTGTTACCCTCTTTCGCAATTCGTGATATTTTTGTAAATGGTAAAAAATACGGAACAGAATGTGCAACTGCGATGATTATTATCTTCTATAAGTCACTATTAGCACTATACGATGAAGAAACGTTTAATCGCTTATTTGCAAATTTGCTTTTATATACGTGGGACTATGATAAGGATTTGAAACTAATTACAAAAACCGGAGGAGAAATCGTTCCCGGTGACCTTGTTTATTTTAAAAACCCACAAGTAAACCCGGCAACAATTGAATGGCAAGGAGAGAATGCAATTTACTTAGGAAATTTCTTTTTTTATGGGCATGGTGTCGGTGTAAAAACAGAAAATCAAATTATTGATTTGCTTAATCAACGACGTATGCCTTTCGCTTTTTTATCAGCATACTTAACAGACTTTCTAACACGTATAGATAGCCGTATGATGAGTCAATTTGCTTCTGCGAAGAAAATACAAACACAACTTGAACTCATTCCAATTCGAGATGATGCCATTATTGCAACAGTTGGTCATACAACTTCAATTCACTAAAAAACGCCTGCATATGCAGGCGCTTTCTTATTTATTGGGCTTTAGTATGCTCTTTATGCTCACAATCGCATTTAGGGCTACATTTTCCGTATAATACCGTTACTTTTTCATCCTCAAAATGTGCAATTGTGCTCTCACAAACTTGACATACGATAGTTCCCATTTTAAATTTCCCCCTATTATTGTAATCCCCAAGACCTTTTTGTAACCGCTTAACTTTCTGTCTTTATTTTAATATGTTATACTTTTTTCGTCAATAGTTTTTAAGTATGACACATTAATTATTTTTTAATTTTATTAGTATGAAACATTTACAATTAAAAAGCAGCCGTATATTTTATAATTACGACTGCTTTTTAACAATTATTCCTCATATTCAGCATGCACGGATGTAGGTGGCAGCAGAAACTTAAAAAACTCCGCAAGATCCGTTGCTTCTTGACTCGTCTTTAATTTAAAGACGGATTGTAAATGTTGCACATCCTCAATATCATCCTGCCCAAGGAGAGTTGCCCGACCAGTTTGCATACAAACAACAAGTGGTTTACCAAAAAACATAGTTGTATACACTACACCAAAATCATACCGAGTCTCATTTGTCATGAAACCAAGAAAGCGGACTTTTGCTTTTTCATGTTCATCATATAATTTCTCAAACACCGTCTCTCGCTCTCCTTTCTTCTTGGTCTTTCCATATTGTATATATTAAACAAAAAAGGGGATATCCCTTTTCAATTGTAAAAAAATTCATAACAATGTTAAAATAGTGATATATTATGTCATTAGGAGGCTTATTATGCAAGACGCATTCATTAAACTTGTCCCAAAGTCAAAACAACAATCTATCTCATTAGAGGATGTAAAACAACTCTTTCATTATTATAAAACGATTACAGCTCAAACAGGCCAACAAATAGGTTTTACATACTCAAGTACTGCCTTTCCATACGAAATAGTTGATACATCTGAGACAACTCTCTATTTAAAGGCTAATCATGAACGCTATCATTCTATTTATGTAGGAATAGGTATAGAAAACGAACAATCTTTTGTGCAAATTACATTGCCGCCTTCTGCAACATTTGGGGATAAAGGAAAAGCTAATGAATTTTCTAGATTTCTAGCAAAAAAATTAGAAGGGGAATTACAACTTTTTAATGGAAGAACAATGTACTTTTATAAACGTTAACTAGTAAAAAAGAATAGCTTACTTATAAAAAAAAGCATGCTATTTGCAATAGTGAAAAAAAACGCCTTTTTTCTAGAGTGCAATATAATATGAGCAATAACATAGGCTAAATAAAAAAATACAAAAAAGAGCAACACTTTGTAATGCAGCTTATCACGGTCCGATAATAATAACACAATTGAAAATCCGCTCCATATAATGAAATGGAGGAATGAAACCACTGTTATTCTCATGGTATTGCCTCCTTTTGCACGTCCTATTGTATTACAATATATGGGCACCATAAGAAATCATTACATAATATAAAGAAACACACCTTAACTATCCTAAAAATAAGGACAAGTAAGGTGTTTTTTACTTTTTTAATCTAACTATCATATGTAACTAACAGTATATACAGAATTGAAATAAGGTGAAACTTCCATCAGTGGTGATACCCCATCCCCCGCTGATGAATAACTCTGCAAATTGGATACATGCCAACATCCAACTGTACTACTATTCATTCATACGAGAGAAATAAGTATAACAAAAATTTCTCCCTCCTTTTAATTGTGATATAATATTTTATTGAATGTCTATAAACTTACAGAAAGGAAATAATATTAATGGTATTTAGTAATCTCCTATTCTTATGCTTATTTTTACCTGCGGTTCTTTTGGCCTACCATGTAGTACGGAAAGAACTACAAAATATTGTTCTGCTACTCTTCAGCTTATTATTTTATGCTTGGGGAGAACCTATATATGTGTTTCTTATGCTCTTTTCTATTTTCATGAATTATTGGTTTGGAATTTGGCTTGGAAAAGAACAAACAACTATCGTAAACAGAAAAACAATCCTAACGCTAGCTATTATTATGAATACAGCTATTTTAGGATATTTTAAGTATGCTAATTTTTTAGTTGATAATATAAATACAATCTTTCACACAAATATTGTATTAGAAAAAATTCCATTGCCAATTGGTATTTCTTTTTTCACTTTCCATGCAATGAGTTATATTATCGACATATATAAGAAGAAAGTAGCTGCTCAGCGTAATATATTTGATCTTGCATTATATTTTACTGTCTTTCCACAATTAGTTGCTGGGCCGATTGTTCGTTATAATACAATTTCTCATCAATTACATGCACGAACTGTTGATGCCGATAAATTCTCCGAAGGAATTCGTCGTTTTATTATCGGATTAGGAAAAAAAGTATTAATCGCCAATCAATTAGGAGTTATTGCTGATGAAATCTTTGCGATGGATCCAACAACAATGAGTGTTTCTACCGCATGGATCGGCGCTATTGCTTATACACTGCAAATTTATTTTGATTTTTCCGGGTATAGTGATATGGCAATTGGATTAGGAAAGATGTTTGGATTTGATTTCTTAGAGAACTTCAATTATCCATATATCTCAAAATCTATTTCTGAGTTTTGGCGTCGTTGGCACATTTCACTTGGATCTTGGTTCCGTGACTATGTTTACATTCCACTTGGAGGAAACCGTGTATCTACTTGGAAAGTGTATCGTAATCTCTTCATCGTCTGGGCCTTAACAGGTTTTTGGCACGGTGCTAGCTGGACCTTTATGATATGGGGAATTTATTATGGGTGTCTCATCGCTTTAGAAAAAGCTGGTTTTGAAAAAATATTACAAAACACTTGGCGTCCTGTTCAACACCTATATGTCATGTTTTTAGTCATTATCGGATGGGTCTTCTTCCGAGCTGATAATTTTAGCTATTGCTTCGAATTTTTACAGACTATGTTTGGACTAAACGGACCGCTTACCGATATTGATAGTTATTTCTATGTCATGAACTACTGGGGAGTCTTTTTACTGGCAATTGTTACATCTGCCCCAATCTTCCTTGTACTGAAGAATATGCTTGCAACAAAAAAAGTGGCTATTCTATCCCCACTTTATTATGTTAGTGTACTAATTATTGTCATGATGTATTTAACAAACGCAACTTATAATCCATTTATTTACTTCCGTTTTTAAAGGAGGGATAGCTATGAAAAAATGCAACAATTATATGTTAATTACCGGGTTTTTACTTGTTATTTTCGGAATGTGCCTATGGACTGGAAAAGTTATGTATTTAGATAAAAAAACCTTTTCTAGTTTCGAAAATAGAAATTTAGCAATCGATCCTGTTATGACTTTGGATGGTTTAAAATCAGGTAAATATTTTAAAGAAACTGAATTACACTTTACAGATCATATCGCAGCTAGAGACTGGTTTATTAAAACATATACAGAATTTCAAATGTTATCTAACCGAACATTTGTAAATCAAAAATATATTGCAGATGATAAATTTATTTTGGCTGAACCAACAAAAACGAATAATCAAAAACAACTTGATCAATCTGTAAAAGAACTCGATGAACTACGAAATCATTTTCCAAAAACTGAATTTTACTTTATGTTAGCACCAAGTAAATTAACAACATTCTCATATAAATATCCACCGTATGTAAATCGTGGGTATGAACAAAAAAATCATGATTACTTTGTTCAATCTTTAAAGAATATCAACTTTCCTATTATTGATATTCTTCCATTTTTCCAGAAAGAATTTAATCATGAAGAACTAGAAAGTTTATATTTTAAAACAGATCATCATTGGAATATGAAAGGTGCATTTTATGCATATGAATATACAATGAATTATATATCGGATCACTCAAAAATATATAAAAATGATACGGTAAATCGAAATGATTATAAAATCACGATTGAAAAACCTAATGGGGATTTTATTGGAAGTTGGAATAAACAACTATACGGTCTAATAAAAACTCCTGAACAAATCCCGTATGTACAATCCAAGCAAAATGCGAATGTTTGGGATGATTATACGGTTTACATTGGGCCTGTATCTGAACAATCAACTAAAATCACGATGAAGGAATTCTTTGCTAAAGATAAGCATCAGCCTTCACCAACTTATGCATCTGCCTATCAAACAGATTATTCTCAGGTAAACATCTTAAATCCTAAAGCAAAAAACAAATTACATGCTGTAATTATTAAAGATTCTTATGCCGATGCAACCTATCCTTTATTTGCTCAGAATTTTGAACAAACAACATTTATTGATCCGCGATTTGCAGCTAGTGGAAATATCACCAAGCGCTTAGAAGAACTAGATGCTGATATTGTCCTATTCCTGTATAACGACTCTAGTACAGGTGCAGAAATGTACCAATTCAACAATGGGCAATAAAATAAAATTTTCATCAGTGGGGGATTCAATCCCCACTGACGGTTAGTTAAACCAATCGGCCGCATACCAGCCGTTATCTTCGACCTATCTTCCTCGCTTCTCTCTGAATCTTGAGATGGGAACTTACTACCATTAATAAAAGATATAATATAAAAAATAAGAGGGACTCTAAGTCACCTCTTATTTTTTATATTATAATTTTTTACTTCTATATCCTTATCCAATTTATCTAGTTTTTTTAATATAATTTATTGAGTAAAAAATAAAGTAATGTTACAATTTACAAGTTGTTTATGAAAAAATATAGAAAGGAATCTCTCAAATGGTTTTTAGCAATTTGTTTTTTTTATGCTTATTTTTACCTGCGGTTCTTTTGGCCTACCATATAGTACGGAAAGAACTACAAAATATTGTTCTCCTACTCTTCAGCTTATTATTTTATGCTTGGGGAGAACCTATATATGTGTTTCTTATGCTCTTTTCTATTTTCATGAATTATTGGTTTGGAATTTGGCTTGGAAAAGAACAAACAACTATCGTAAACAGAAAAACAATCCTAACGCTAGCTATTATTATGAATACAGCTATTTTAGGATATTTTAAGTATGCTAATTTTTTAGTTGATAATATAAATACAATCTTTCACACAAATATTGTATTAGAAAAAATTCCATTGCCAATTGGTATTTCTTTTTTCACTTTCCATGCAATGAGTTATATTATCGACATATATAAGAAGAAAGTAGCTGCTCAGCGTAATATATTTGATCTTGCATTATATTTTACTGTCTTTCCACAATTAGTTGCTGGGCCGATTGTTCGTTATAATACAATTTCTCATCAATTACATGCACGAACTGTTGATGCCGATAAATTCTCCGAAGGAATTCGTCGTTTTATTATCGGATTAGGAAAAAAAGTATTAATCGCCAATCAATTAGGAGTTATTGCTGATGAAATCTTTGCGATGGATCCAACAACAATGAGTGTTTCTACCGCATGGATCGGCGCTATTGCTTATACACTGCAAATTTATTTTGATTTTTCCGGGTATAGTGATATGGCAATTGGATTAGGAAAGATGTTTGGATTTGATTTCTTAGAGAACTTCAATTATCCATATATCTCAAAATCTATTTCTGAGTTTTGGCGTCGTTGGCACATTTCACTTGGATCTTGGTTCCGTGACTATGTTTACATTCCACTTGGAGGAAACCGTGTATCTACTTGGAAAGTGTATCGTAATCTCTTCATCGTCTGGGCCTTAACAGGTTTTTGGCACGGTGCTAGCTGGACCTTTATGATATGGGGAATTTATTATGGGTGTCTCATCGCTTTAGAAAAAGCTGGTTTTGAAAAAATATTACAAAACACTTGGCGTCCTGTTCAACACCTATATGTCATGTTTTTAGTCATTATCGGATGGGTCTTCTTCCGAGCTGATAATTTTAGCTATTGCTTCGAATTTTTACAGACTATGTTTGGACTAAACGGACCGCTTACCGATATTGATAGTTATTTCTATGTCATGAACTACTGGGGAGTCTTTTTACTGGCAATTGTTACATCTGCCCCAATCTTCCTTGTACTGAAGAATATGCTTGCAACAAAAAAAGTGGCTATTCTATCCCCACTTTATTATGTTAGTGTACTAATTATTGTCATGATGTATTTAACAAACGCAACTTATAATCCATTTATTTACTTCCGTTTTTAAAGGAGGGATAGCTATGAAAAAATGCAACAATTATATGTTAATTACCGG
>NZ_JBAWSV010000006.1:0-265278 GCF_037104695.1 Bacillus yunxiaonensis
TGAAAGATGATCAGGTTGATAGGTTCGAGGTGGAAGCATGGTGACATGTGGAGCTGACGAATACTAATAGATCGAGGACTTAACCATATAATATGAAGCAAATGTTATCTAGTTTTGAAGGAATATATTTTTTTGAAATTCCTGTTGACATTCTGAAAAGAATGTGTATAATAATAAAAGTCTGGTAATGATGGCAGAGAGGTCACACCCGTTCCCATACCGAACACGGAAGTTAAGCTCTCTAGCGCCGATGGTAGTTGGGACTTTGTCCCTGTGAGAGTAGGACGTTGCCAGGCAAATGGAGGATTAGCTCAGCTGGGAGAGCACCTGCCTTACAAGCAGGGGGTCGGCGGTTCGATCCCGTCATCCTCCACCATATATATTTAAATGTCGGAGGGGTAGCGAAGTGGCTAAACGCGGCGGACTGTAAATCCGCTCCTTCGGGTTCGGCAGTTCGAATCTGCCCCCCTCCACCATTTGATGGGCTATAGCCAAGCGGTAAGGCAACGGACTTTGACTCCGTCATGCGCTGGTTCGAATCCAGCTAGCCCAGCCATTTAAGAGCCATTAGCTCAGTTGGTAGAGCATCTGACTTTTAATCAGAGGGTCGAAGGTTCGAGTCCTTCATGGCTCACCATTTTTAAAATATAATATGCGGGTGTGGCGGAATTGGCAGACGCACCAGACTTAGGATCTGGCGCCTTTGGCGTGGGGGTTCGACTCCCTTCACCCGCACTTTTAATTAAATAAGCAATCAGTCATATATGTTTTGCGGAAGTAGTTCAGTGGTAGAATACAACCTTGCCAAGGTTGGGGTCGCGGGTTCGAATCCCGTCTTCCGCTCCAATTTTCAATATGACGCCGGGGTGGCGGAACAGGCAGACGCACAGGACTTAAAATCCTGCGGTGGGTGACCACCGTGCGGGTTCGACCCCCGCCCTCGGCACCATATGCGCCCGTAGCTCAATTGGATAGAGCGTTTGACTACGGATCAAAAGGTTAGGGGTTCGAGTCCTCTCGGGCGCGCTTTATTAACGGGAAGTGGCTCAGCTTGGTAGAGCACCTGGTTTGGGACCAGGGGGTCGCAGGTTCGAATCCTGTCTTCCCGATAGTTTTAAAAAATGGGGCCTTAGCTCAGCTGGGAGAGCGCCTGCCTTGCACGCAGGAGGTCAGCGGTTCGATCCCGCTAGGCTCCACCATTAAAGCTTCATATATACGGAGGTATACCCAAGTTCGGCTGAAGGGATCGGTCTTGAAAACCGACAGGCGGCGAGAGTCGCGCGGGGGTTCGAATCCCTCTACCTCCTCCATTTTTTATTTAAAAGAATATTATATCATCGCGGGGTGGAGCAGTCTGGTAGCTCGTCGGGCTCATAACCCGAAGGTCGCAGGTTCAAATCCTGTCCCCGCAACCAATGGTCCCGTGGTGTAGTGGTTAACATGCCTGCCTGTCACGCAGGAGATCGCCGGTTCGACCCCGGTCGGGACCGCCATTTTTACATAAAGGCTCGGTAGCTCAGTCGGTAGAGCAGAGGACTGAAAATCCTCGTGTCGGCGGTTCGATTCCGTCCCGAGCCACCATTTTTTTTTTTTTGTAAACTAGCCGGCTTAGCTCAATTGGTAGAGCAACTGACTTGTAATCAGTAGGTTGGGGGTTCAAGTCCTCTAGCCGGCACCACTTAGGGGCATAGTTTAAAGGTAGAACAGAGGTCTCCAAAACCTCCGGTGTGGGTTCGATTCCTACTGCCCCTGTAAGAAATATGGGCCTATAGCTCAGCTGGTTAGAGCGCACGCCTGATAAGCGTGAGGTCGATGGTTCGAGTCCATTTAGGCCCACCATATTCCGCAGTAGCTCAGTGGTAGAGCTATCGGCTGTTAACCGATCGGTCGTAGGTTCGAGTCCTACCTGCGGAGCCATGGCCCGTTGGTCAAGTGGTTAAGACACCGCCCTTTCACGGCGGTAACACGGGTTCGAATCCCGTACGGGTCACTAAAAAAAGAGTCAGCAATATGCTGACTCTTTTTTTTTGAAGAAAATAGATACTATATCTTCTATATCTTTGTTTTATCAAACCATAATTACTTCCTTGATCAATAATCTCCTTACAAACATGTTTATCCTATTATTTCTAAATCTACCTTAAAGCTCATAGGAGTCAAAGAAGATAGCTGGGTGATAACTGCCCATAAGAGCTCGATTAGTGAGGGATGAAGAAAACCCTATTGATGAGAGTGTCACTTTATTTTTAACATATTATGAAATATTTCATTTTTTATTGTGAATAATAAAGGATTTTGTATTATTTTGTGTAATTAGGAAAGAACATTATACATTATATTTTATCGATTGACTATTTTAGCTGCACTGATGAATAAAATCAATATTTTCTCTTCTCAATTCTAATGATCTTAGATGGATCGTCATATTTTAGAATACCCAACTTAATTTATAGTTCTATGACTAGTGACTAAAAGTCTAATTGTCCTTAGCTGGCGCTATTTAGACAATTGTCCGAGGTTGTTAAAGAGAAAAATCCTTTGTTTTTACAGAGATGAGCGTATCGTATTGCATTCATCTTTCTAGGAACTGCGAATTTAAATAAGGAGAATTGGAAAGGCTAAAGTGTGTAAAGGAGGGTATATATTTATGACAACTGTTAGAGAATTGATGAGCACAAATATTGTACATTGTACGCCGCTAGATAATGTGTATGAAGCAGCTGTGAAAATGAAAGAAGAAGATATAGGGATGATTCCTGTTGTAGAGAATAATCACGTTATTGGTCTTGTAACAGACCGTGATTTAGTTGTGAGAGGAATTGCAGAAAAGCACCCAGGTTCTAATCAAATTACAAATGTTATGACAACACAAATTATTTCAGTGTCTCCTGATGACGCTGTTGAAAAAGCGTCAGAGTTAATGGCACGTTACCAAATCAGAAGATTGCCGGTAATTGAACATGGACAAATTGTTGGAATGTTATCACTTGGGGATTTAGCGACAACTAAATATGCAGATGATCAAGCGGGTGTTGCCTTAAGTGAAATATCAGAGGATATAAAGTAAAGAATATTTTATGCTGTTTTTTATCCCGCTATTCGTGGCCAACAAGAACCTCACCTTAAGATTGAGGGAAAAGCATTGTCCAGCTCTAGCGGCTAGAATTTTCGGTCGTTTGGCCCCTCGGACGAGGCAAAAAGCGCCTCTCTGTGTTGGGTGCAGGCGTCCTGCGATTCTGAGCGATCCGCTTCCGCTTCCGCTTTTCTAAAGAAGATAGGTGGGATAACTGTCAGTAAACGTTCTATTGGTGAGAGCTTTCCAACAGTGAGGGATGAAAAAACTCACTGTTGGAAGTTTCATTTTATCTCACTATTTGCGAGTAGTAATACTTTCATCTTAAAATTTAGTAGAAAGCAAATTAGGGTAGGGATAAACTTCCAAAATATAATCGATTGGTTTAATTCATAATCCGTGGGCAGTAAGACTCCTATTTCAAGATTCAAAGGGAAACGAGGAAGATAGGTGAGGGATGAAAAAACCGCTGATGGAAGTTTCACCTTATGTAATTTACATTTGAAATTTTTGTTAACAACTATTATCATATGAAAAAAGTGGTATACTAATAAATATAAGTATCATATGTTATTTTGAATATAGTAATATTAATAATATAGATTAACATGTAAGCATTTTATCATACATATAGAAAAGGGAGGGGGAATTATATGACGATTATGCAAACCGAACCTAATTGGAATTTGGTTACGGATGCGTATGAAAAGCCAGAAAATTTTGCGGACTTGTTCTCTTTGCTTATACCAGAGCGTCCAAAAGGAGAAGGGAAAGAACGAACTATTCTGGCTTGGAAAGAAAAAGAATTTTACAAGAAAGAAAATTTAATTCCTTTTATTTTATATGGAATGAAAAAATCACATGATTTACCAAAGTTTCATAAAGATGAAATGCCAACTTTAGTTCGAATTGTTCGTCTATGTCAAGAAGTAGGATGGTATGAACGAGCATATTGTTTTATGGTTGAAGAAGGATTAGAGGAATTCGTACAAACATCTTTAGAGTATGAATCATGGGATGTGTTTACACAAGTAGTTGCTTGGAATTATTTAATTATAAAACAAAAAGTTGCCGAGTTAGATAGCAATGATTACTTTATTTGGGAAAGAATTAAATTTAATGTAGAGTGTATTGAAAAGTATAAGGTACTTTTGTCGCATAAAGAAATGTTGGAATTTATGTTTCTATATCTTTGTAAACAAGCGAAGACATTATCAAAAGAGAAGTTAGATGGAAACTTAATGGAGTTAGCGGTATATTGTAATACATATATTTATGATTTATACACACTAGATTTATTGAAAAAATATAGAAAATGCACGGATTTCTTAACATATTATGAACCAAGCCGAGCTGTTGTAGCATGTCAGCATGCGGTGATTGCACAAATATCAGATCATCTTAATCCATTAAAGACAACTCATGTTGATGATTATTTATTTGTTATAAAAGAAATAATGGAATATATGTCATTTGAATTTATAAAAAAATATGAGCATTTTATCGGGAAATTATTATCATATGTTCCATTTTTCGAGATGATTCAAGTTCCACAGCATGCATATTATTGTGAAGAACTCATGTATATATGTAAAGGAGTAGGCTACAAAGAGGAACTACTACGCAATTATATATTTATACAATTACCAAATTGTTTCCCTTCTTTTATTAAGCAATTTTTAAAGAATAAGCGCTATGCATCAATACATGACATTTTATTTTACTGGTGTAGCGATGAACAGCGTATGGACTTAGAACATAAATATAACTTAAGTTTTATTTATGAACAATATGCATGTGGCTAAAGTGGGTCTTTCCCTAATTTGGTGTTTTTTCCACTAATGGTTACGTGAATTTATAAAGTGCGTTCCTTTGAGAAGGCATACTTTATCTAATAAAAAGAAATAGCGTAGAATACAAATAAGGATTCCACTTTATGTGGAATCCTTATTTAATAGTAAATAAAAAAAGAGATTATTATGAGAGAAATCATTCCATATAAAAGGAATTGGCTATTTCTATTTTCTTTAATACCAAAAAATTCATTCATTCTTTCATATAAGTCTGAAAAAGATTTTGTTAGACTAGCTTTGAAGAAGCGTTGCAATATTTTCCCTCTTTCTATGTTTCTTGATATTGCTGTTTACGATATTCTGGAACATATATATATTGAGATACTATAAGAAGAATAGTCATAAAGAATACCGGAAAAATTGCGGCGGCATGTAGTCCAGTGAAAATAATATTTGTTAGTAAGGAACTTATAATGAACAGTGCAGTATATATGTGTGAAATATGTCGTTTTAATCGAATTTTGAATACTTCCATCATCACTTCACAAGCAACAAATGCAATAGTGATGCTTAAAAATACAATGTTTGTATTGTAAATTAATAAGCAACAAATTAGACCGAAAAATGCTAAATACTCAATAATTAGTGGAATATTACGTGTCATCTTACATCACCTAACTAGGTAAGGAAGCGGATTTACTGCATTTGTTTTTTCAAAATTCCATTCCCCGTTATGTAATTCAAAATGTAAGTGTTGACCAGTGGAATGTCCTGTATTTCCCATATAACCGAGCAATTGGCCCGTTGCTACTTTATCGCCTACTTTAACCGCACGATTGCTCATGTGAGCATATACAGTTGTATATAAATTCCCATTTATATAATGGGCAACAAATACAACATTTCCATAGCTTGTAGAATAGTACGACTTAACAACAGTGCCAGGTGCAGCAGCTTGAATTGGAACATTTCCGGTTGCCGCAAAGTCTACACCATAGTGCATCTGTCCCCAACGTACATCAAATGTTGAGCTCACGTTCCCTTGAGTTGGATATTTAAATACAGCTGGAATAGATGGTTTAGCTTGCTGTTGTTGTGGTTGCTGTTTTCCTTGCAGTATATATTGTTGTCCGACATAGCCATATCCAGATCCGTAGCGAATTTTATACCATGTGCCAACCTTTCCGACGACTTGTACTTGTGCTCCATTCTGTAAAGAGCCAATAATAGCTGTATTTGTTCCTGCACCGCTGCGTACTTTTAATACTGGAGTAGCCACATAATAAGAACTTCCGCCTTGTACAGTAATTCCTTTTACTAATGGCTGAGCTACGTTAGATAAAAATTCTTTCTTTACATAGCCACTTGTTCCATTATGTATAACTTTATACCATCCCTCTTGTTCTTCTTGAATCGTAACAAATTTTCCATTCGGTAATACATCAATAATTTCAGATTGCGTATTTGGCTCAGAGCGAACGTTTAATGCATCTGCATTAACGATATATTGTTGCTTACTATTGCTTGTTTTTGCTAAAGAAATTGCTTCTTTTTTTACATAGCCAGTTTTATTTTGAGTGTGAATTTTATACCATTCGTTTGTTGTTTCAAGAATTGTAACTGGAGTGTTCTTTGGAATGGTTTCAATAACAGAATCTGTTGCTTTAGGGCTAGTGTACACTTGTAATGTATTCGTTTTTACATAACCAATTTTTATTTTTGTTTTTTGCTGTGCTGATACGGTTTGTACAGTGGAATCTGTCATAGACGGGAGCATAGAAGCGACTGCGACAGTAGCTGCTGTCATTGCTGCGGCTTTCATGTTCATATAATTAGAGGCCTCCTTATGTAATAAATTTCTATATCCTTAATTATAATATAACAATATTTAATTTGTCTTGTATGCATAGAAATGTAATACTGAAAAATAAATGAACATTTTTTAATACTATAAAGTCATATAATAAAAGGATAGCAGATTTATCAGTGTTATGGAAATAGATAGAAGGAATTTGCGTTTTTCTGAACTTACAAAATACATAGAATGATATTTTATCCCGCTACTTTAGGGCAGTAAGACTCCCACCTCAAAGTTCTGAGAAAACAAAGAAGATAGGTGGGAGATAACCGTTAGTGGAGGATGAAGAACCCCCCTGATGGAAGTTTCACTTTATCTCGCTCAAAACATTGATATTTTAGGGGAAAGCTTTAAGATGAAAAGTCTCTCGTAAGACATAGAGTGACCTAACTAATCACTTTTTGTCTAAAATTAACACATATGGAAATTTGACTTTATAACTTAAAAGAGTTGCCGATGATATATGGCGATGGTATACTGACTATGTTAAATGAATATAATGCTAGGGGAGCTAGTGTTGCTAGCTGAGAGTAAGACCTATAGTCTTTAACCCTTGAACCTGATCTAGATGATGCTAGCGTAGGGAAGCAATTTGGACGATATATATAACGTCCCCGTTTCTTTGCGTATAGAAACGGGGATTTTTTATTGAAAATTTTATAGAACACCACTAGGGGTGCTTGAAAGCTGAGAGAGGTAGAAACCTTAACCCTTATAACCTGATCTAGGTGATACTAGCGTAGGGAAGTGGAAACAACAAATAGGTTTTTCTTTTGTTTGCTGTGGACCACTTCTTATATAGAAGTGGTTTTTTATTTGGAAACATATATACAGGAAGGGGAAGCGGAGATGACATTTTGTGAAAGACTATTTGAAAAGGTGCAACCTGTTTGGGAGAAGAGTCATAATCACCCATTTGTAACAGGTATGGGAGATGGAACATTAGAGAAAGATAGATTTCAATATTATATTGTTCAAGATTATTTGTATTTGTTAGATTACGCAAAATTATATGCAATTGGTGTTGTAAAAGCAACAAATCCAAAAGTAATGGCGAAGTTTGCTGAACAAATCGATGGAATTTTAAATGGAGAAATGACGATTCATAAACAATATGCAAAGCGTTTAGGAATTTCTGTTGAAGAAATGGAATTAGCAAAGCCGTCTGCTATGAATCTAGCATATACAAACTATATGATGTCTGTATCACAAAACGGTACACTTGCTGAGTTAATTGCAGCGTTGCTTCCATGTATGTGGAGTTATTGGGAGATTGGAAAGCGCTTGAATGATATTCCAGGAGCACGCGATCATGAATTTTTTGGCGAGTGGATTCAAGGGTATAGTTCTGAAGAATATGGAAATCTTTGCGTGTGGTTAATTGATTTATTTAATGAAATTACAATTGGAAAAACAGAAGAAGAACGAAATCGTTTAGAAGAAATCTTCTTATATTCCAGTCGTTTTGAATATTTATTCTGGGATATGGCATATCGTAAGGAGATGTGGGGTTTTGAGGAGCAAGAACATACTACAATTTCATAATGTTTCCTTTCATTATGAGGAGAAGCAGATTATAGCGAATCTTGATGTTGCAGTACAACAAGGAGAATTCGTTAGTATTATTGGTCCGAGTGGCTGCGGAAAAAGTACATTGTTTCGACTCATTACAGGACTTGAGGAAGCAAGCGAGGGCACTATTGATGTAATTGGAGAAACGAATCATCCTGTTGGTTATATGCCACAAAAAGATATGTTACTTCCATGGCGAACGATTATCGAAAATGCAGCATTGCCTCTTGAATGTCAAGGTGTGAAGAAAAAAGAAGCACAAATGCAAGCACGAAAATTATTGGTGCAGTTTGGACTGCAAGGGTATGAAAATAAACAGCCAAAAGATTTATCAGGTGGAATGCGTCAACGTGTATCTTTTATTCGTACGTTGTTAACGGGCGGCGACCTTTTACTATTAGATGAACCATTTAGTGCACTCGATGCATTGACGAAAGCATATCTGCAAGAGTGGCTGTTTGAACAATGGAAACATTGGCAAAAAACGATTGTATTTATTACACATGATGTAGAGGAAGCGCTTTATCTTTCCAATCGTATTTTTATCGTAACAGAGCAGCCCATTACATCATTAACAGAGCGGATTGTACCTCTTGGACAAGAACGATCTCGAAAGGATTTGCATCGTCCAGAAATGCTGGCATTAAAAGATGAACTCATTGGGATGTTACAAAGACAGGTACTTGTATGAAGAGAATTGTAGACTATGTTCCAGCTTTTATTGTTGCTGCTATTTTTCTTATTGGTTGGGAAGTAGGGGCGCGGATTCTCGATGAAATGTACATTTTACCATCCCCAAGTGCCATTGTTCAAAAAATATGGGATTTGCGGGATATATTGCTTACGGTGCATTTACCAGCAACTCTTTCTGTTACAGTTATTGGTATTGTCATTTCCGTTGTATTAGGTGTTAGTTTAGCAATGGTGATGAGTATGAGCTCATTTGCTGAGAAAGCATTTTATCCACTATTAGTTGCTTCCCAAACGATTCCAGTTACAGCTTTGGCACCATTATTTGTTTTGTGGTTTGGCTATTCTATTTGGAGTAAGGTTGTTGTCACAGTACTTATTACGTTCTTTCCAATTGCGGTGAATACGTATGATGGTCTCCGCAGTACGAAAAAGGAATGGGAAGAGCTTTTAATTACATATGGTGCAACAAAAAAAGATGTTTTCTTAAAATTGAAATTACCATCCGCACTTCCGTATTTTTTCTCCGCTTTGAAGGTGGCTGTGCCGTTCAGTGTTATTGGAGCAGCAATTGGAGAATGGCTTGGGGCGCAAGCAGGACTAGGTTATTTTAGTAAACGAATGATGACACAAATGGATGGGGCGGGTGTATTTGCACCAATTGTCTTATTGTCATTACTTGCTATTTTCTTTGTATTACTTGTTTCTATGTTAGAGAAGAAGTTTATTAGTTGGAGGAAGCATTCATGAAATTATTAAAACGCATTTTTGTGTTTACATTATTAATTGCGATGGTTGCCGGGTGTTCTAGTAATTCGGCATCAGAAAAGAAAAAAGGTGAAAAAGAAGTAACTGTAATGCTCGATTGGTATCCAAATGCAGTGCATAGCTTTATTTATGCAGCAATTGAAAAAGGATATTTTAAAGAAGAAGGTATAAAGGTGAATATTAAATTCCCTTCAAATCCAACTGATCCCTTAACGTTAGCAGCAGCAGGAAAAGTAACGGTTGGATTATATTATCAGCCTGATGTTGTTATTGCTAGAGCGAATGAAAACATTCCAGTGAAGTCTATCGGAGCGGTTGTTCGCTCACCTTTAAACCATGTTGTATCGCTAAAATCAGCTGGTATTTCTTCTCCAAAAGATTTGGAAGGAAAAACAGTTGGATATTCAGGAACACCGTTAAGTGAAGAGTATTTAAAAACGATGATTAAAGAAGATGGCGGAAATCCAGATAACGTAAAAGTAGTGGATGTTGGTTTTGATTTAGTACCGGCTCTTACTACGAAAAAAGTAGATGCTGTTACAGGCGCATATATTAATCATGAAGTACCGGTACTGCGCCACGAAGGTTTTGACCCAGCATATTTTAACCCAGCAGATTACGGTGTACCAAACTATCATGAACTTGTATTTGTAACAGGTGACAAAACATTGAAGAAAGATAAAGAAACATTGCAAGCCTTTTTACGCGGGGCGAAAAAAGGTTATGAATTTACGAAGAAAAATCCAGATGAAGCATTAAATATTTTATTAGACCATCAAGAAAAAGAAAATTTCCCGCTTATTCCAGAAGTTGAGAAAGAAAGTATGAAAATTTTATTAGATAAAATGGAAACAAAAGATGAACCATTTTTATCGGATACAGCAGATTCATGGGAAAAACAAAATAAATGGTTAAAAGAAAAAGGAATGGCAAAAGAAATTGTTCCGGCAAATGAGTTGTATGAAAACATTTTAAAGTAGGCGAATGTATATGAAAGATGAGCTTCACGTCATATCAAATGGTCGTATGTCATTTGAAAAGTTAGCAAATATAGCAACTGAGATTGAAAGTGAAATAGATTATTTGCACATTCGTGAGCGGGAGAAAAGTACGAAAGAGTTATATGAAGGTGTAGAAAAGCTCTTAAATAAGGGCTTTCCTTCTTCTAAGCTTGTAATCAATGATCGAATTGATATTGCGATTTTATTAAATATTAGACGTGTACAGCTTGGCTATCGCAGCGCTGATATAAGATTTGTAAAAGAAAAGTTTTCTTATTTACATGTTGGTTATTCTGTTCATTCACTTGAAGAAGCTATTGGAGCTTTTAAAGGCGGTGCGGATTCTCTTATGTATGGACATTTATTTCAAACAAACTCCAAAAAAGGAGTCCCGCCAAGAGGATTAAAAGAAATTACGGAAATGGCAAAACGTTTAACAATCCCGATTACGGCTATTGGCGGGATTACTCCAGATAATACAGCAGAAGTACTTGGCACTGGGGCTACCGGTATTGCAATTATGTCCGGAATTTTAAGCGCAGTAAAACCGAATGAGCAAGCGAAATTATATAAGGAAACGATACGAAAGTGGGCGAGAAATCATGAAAAAAATATATGATGTTGCCATCGTTGGCGGCGGTGTAATCGGAAGTTCAGTTGCACATTTTCTTGCTGAAAGAGGCTATAAAGTTGCCATCATTGAAAAACAAAAGATTGCTTCTGAAGCGTCTAAAGCAGCGGCTGGATTACTAGGTGTACAGGCGGAATGGGATGAATACGATCCGCTGTTTGAATTAGGTAGGCAAAGCCGCGCGATGTTTCCAAAGCTTGCAAGTGTATTGCGTGATAAAACCGGAATTGATATAGGATATGAAGAAAAAGGAATTTACCGCATTGCTCAAAGTGAAGAAGAGAGCGTGCGACTCCTTCATATTATGAAATGGCAGCAACAAACAGGAGAAGAGTCGCATTTTATCTCAGGTAAAGAACTGCGCGAAAAGGAACCATATTTATCCTCTTCTATTATTGGAGCGGTATATCATCCAAAAGATGGCCATGTAATTGCACCTGAGCTGACAAAAGCATTTGCTCACTCTGCTGCGATATCTGGAACGGATATATATGAAGGAACTGAAGTGTTTGATATTCAAATTAAGGGTAATCATGTGACAGGATTGCTTACAACCGAAGGAACCATATTATGTGAAAAAGTAGTAATTGCTGGCGGTTCGTGGAGTACAAAACTACTAGAATATTTTCATAGTGAGTGGGGGACATATCCTGTTAAAGGTGAAGTTGTTGCGGTGCGCAGTCGTAAGCCGCTGCTGCAAGCCCCTATTTTTCAAGAGCGATTTTATATTGCACCGAAACGCGGTGGACGTTATGTCATTGGGGCAACAATGAAACCTCATACATATAACAAAGCGGTGCGTCCAGAAAGTATTACTTCTATATTAGAGCGTGCTTATCGTATCCTGCCAGCATTAAAAGAAGCAGAGTGGGAAAGTGCATGGGCAGGATTACGTCCACAATCAAATCATAGTATGCCGTATATCGGTATGCATGAAGAAATTACTGGTTTATATGCTTGTACTGGCCATTATCGAAATGGAATTTTATTAAGTCCAGTTTCGGGTCAATATATGGCTGATCTTATAGACGGAAAGCAAGATAATCGTTTACTAGATTCATTGCTTTCACAATCTATTTAGTAAGGGGATGAAAGCTTGAACTTAAAAATTAACGGTAGGCAAGTAGAGGTACCAAGTGAAGTTGAAACGGTAGCTGATTTGCTTGCTCATTTAGGATTAGAGAAGAAAATTGTTGTTGTAGAACGCAATCAAGACATTTTACAAAAAGATGATCATCAAGATACATCTGTTTTCGATGGAGATCAAATTGAAATTGTAACATTCGTAGGAGGCGGTTGATTATGTTAAATATTGGACCATTTACTTTTCATTCTAGGCTGTTATTAGGAACAGGGAAATTTTCTGATTTTGATGTACAAAAGAAAGCAATTGAAGTATCAGAAGCAGAAATTTTAACGTTTGCGGTGCGTCGTATGGATATTTTTGATGCTGAGCAACCGAATTTACTAGAAAAAATTGATGTAACAAAGTATACACTTCTTCCAAATACAGCAGGAGCAAAAACAGCAGAAGAAGCAGTGCGCATTGCGAAACTAGCGAAAGCATCAGGATTATGTGACATGATTAAAGTAGAGGTAATCGGTGATGATAAAACGTTATTGCCAGATCCAGTTGAAACGTTAAAAGCATCCGAAATGTTATTAAAAGAAGGGTTTATTGTTCTGCCGTATACGTCTGATGATGTTGTGTTAGCACGTAAATTACAAGAATTAGGTGTTCATGCAATTATGCCAGGTGCATCACCAATCGGTTCTGGTCTTGGTATTGTAAATCCGTTAAATTTAAGCTTTATTATTGAGCAAGCAACTGTTCCGGTTATTGTTGATGCTGGTATCGGTAGCCCAGCTGATGCAGCGTTTGCGATGGAATTAGGAGCAGATGGTGTTTTATTGAATACAGCTGTTTCCGGAGCGAAAGATCCTGTGAAAATGGCGGAAGCAATGAAACTTAGTATTCATGCAGGTCGATTAGGTTTTGAAGCGGGACGTATTGCACGTAAGCGCTGTGCAACTGCAAGCAGTCCTTTAGAAGGAATGAGTATTCTTGAATAGCCGATATTCCCGTCAAGTGTTGTTTTCTCCAATTGGAGAAGCAGGACAGAAAAAAATAAGAGAAAAACATGTATTCATTATTGGTGCAGGAGCACTTGGCAGCGCGAATGCAGAGATGCTTGTTCGCGCTGGAGTTGGCAAAGTAACGATTGTTGATCGCGATTACATTGATTGGAGTAACTTGCAGCGCCAACAGTTATATTGTGAGGAAGATGTACAAAATCATTTACCAAAAGCAGTAGCAGCAAAGCGCCGTTTACAAGCTATTAATAGCGATGTAGTTGTAGAAGCTTACGTACAAGATGTAACAGCAGAAGAACTAGAGGAGCTTATTATAGGTGTAGATCTTATCATTGATGCAACGGATAATTTTGAGACCCGTTTTATTGTAAATGATATATCACAAAAACATTCAGTGCCATGGATTTATGGAGCCTGTGTCGGTAGTTACGGTCTTTCTTATACGATTTTACCAGGAAGGACACCGTGTTTATCTTGTTTACTACAATCTATCCCTCTTGGCGGAGCGACATGTGATACAGCAGGGATTATTTCACCTGCTGTATCAAGCGTTGTATCACATCAAATTGCAGAGGCATTAAAGATTTTAGTAGAGGATTATGAAGCCCTTCGTGATGGACTCGTTTCATTTGATGTATGGAAAAATGAATATTCATGTATGAATGTACAGAAATTGAGAAAAAAACAATGTTTATCATGCGGAGAGGACGCAGTTTATCCGTATTTAAGTAAAGAGAATACTTCTAAGACAGCTGTTTTGTGCGGTAGAAATACAGTGCAAATTCGTCCGCCATATAAAGAACAGTTCGATCTTTCTATGTATAAAAATCTACTGCAAGGTCGTGTCATGGATTTAACAGTTAATCCGTATTTATTATCGTTTTCTGTTGACGATAAACGATTAGTAGCATTTCAAGACGGCCGTGTGCTTGTACATGGTACAAAAGATATAGCAGAAGCAAAAACGATATATCATCGTTACTTTGGTTAAAAAGGGTGAGTGAAATGAAAGTGAATAAAGCATTAACGATTGCTGGATCTGATAGCGGCGGCGGTGCAGGTATTCAAGCTGATTTAAAAACGTTTCAAGAGCTCGGTGTGTACGGAATGACAGCAATTACAGCGATTACTGCACAAAATACACTTGGTGTACAAGGAGTGTATCCTGTTCCAGTAGAAGGTATTCAAGAACAGTTACATTCAATCGGTGTCGATTTAACGCCAGATGCAGTGAAACTTGGTATGTTATTTAGCAGTGAAATTATTAAAATTGTAGCTGAAAACATTAAATCATTTTCATGGAATAATATTGTGCTAGATCCTGTTATGATTGCAAAAGGCGGAGCATCTTTACTACAACAAGAAGCTGTTGCGGCATTAAAAGAACATCTGTTGCCGCTTGCAACGGTAATTACTCCAAATGTTCCTGAAGCTGAAGTATTAACAGGGATGAAGATTCATACAATTGAAGATAGTAAAGAAGCTGCGAAAGTACTGCATAATTTAGGCGCGAAGTTTGTTGTTATGAAGGGCGGACATGCGGCGTATCAAGGAAATGAAGTAATAGATTTATTGTTTGATGGCAATGAATTTATGGAGTACAGAAGCGAACGTATTGATTCAGCACAAACACACGGAAGCGGATGTACATTTGCCGCAGCTGTAACGGCAGGACTAGCAAAAGGTTATGAAATTGAAGAAGCAGTTCGTGAAGCGAAGTGTTTTATTAGTATAGCAATTGAAGACGAACTGAACATTGGAAGCGGGCATGGACCGACGAATCATTTTGCTTATGGACGTAAAAATGTAAATGTATAAATATGTATTTTTCGAAGAAGCCAGTTGAAAAAACTGGCTTTTTTCTTGTTTACTTTTTCCAAAATTAGGAGTACTATATCAGCCAGAATCTATTTTTCTAGAACGCTAAATCCAGAGTCTGGAGCGGAGGAACCAATTTTGTGCATTGTCACTAGGGGTGAATCTTTCTTAGAGAAAGTAGGGCTACTCTCAAAGTCCGAATCCGACAGCTAACTCCGTAAGCGTATTGAGAGAGGATGATGCAAATGAATACATCAATTCATCGGTCCGACTAGTATAAAAGAATTTTAATAACATAATTTAAAATTCTTTTATGCGGGGAGGATGAAATACATGGATGAGGAAAAAGAGTACACACTCATTTGTGTAGGAGAAGCGGAAAAAATTAAGAGTTTACAAAGTTTAGCGCCTTTACAAAGTAAAATAATCATTTTCACAGAGAATGAGCATATGGTTAATGAAGTGAAAGCTTGTGGATTTCAGCAAGCGTATTGCTGTCCAAATGATGCAAGAATGATTGTGAAAATGTGTAAAGGAATTAAAAAAGTAATTTTGCTAGGAGATGAATTATCCACAATTAGTTTCTTTGCAGAGCGTATTCGCTTTTCTTTTTATGCGCCTATTACAGTTGTCACGCGAAATAAACAATATCCAAAGCACCTCTATGAAACGATAGGAGTTAAATTAGTGGTGTTTACAACTTGTGATAACATTTCGTTTTTGATTTTAGAGTAGGAGCGGAGGAAACGAATATGAAAATATTCCTTTGTCGTGATTTAGCAACGCGCTGGGCTCTATCGTTAGAACGAGTACATGAGCTAGTTGAATATGATCCACTCTTTCCGAAGCCATCTGTAATTCTTCCACCAGAAGATATTTGTTTATATTTAGAGCAAGACATTATCGAATATGAGAAACAACATACGGAATTAGTGCAAGTATATGTTAGAGGTCGTAATTTACGTTCTTTTTTTCATGATTTAGATTAAGTGTTTAGAAGGTTATCTCATGTATTGAGATAACCTTCTTGTTTTAAATTTGCAAAAGAACGTCTATTTTACGAAAAAAGAAGAAAACAAAAGAAAAAAGATGATAAAAGAGTATTTCTTATTAATGTAAGCGTTTAACAGATCTTATATTTTCATATTTTAGCTATTTCACCTCTTTACAAGTAAAATTTAGAGGAGTATATTTACATTCATAAATTGTTCATAAAATTTCCAAAAAACAACCTGATATCGCTGAGTCCAGAAATGGAGCGGGGGAACCAATTTTGTGCATTGTCACTTGGGGTGAATCTTTCATTACGAAAGTAGGGCTACTCTTTAGGCCCGAATCCGACAGCTAACCTCGTAAGCGTTTGGAGAGGAGGTTTACTTTTGTGTTGTTCATTTTTGAACACTGAGTAGATCCTCAGTGTTCTTTTTTATGCTTTTAATGGTAAAATTTTACATTTAGTGAGGGATGAATATGTTAGATATCGCTATGATAGGGATTTTAATCGTGTTAGTTGGATCAATGATTGGTCTTGCAAGATGGTCGGATAATGTTGTGAAGGAAGGGAAGAAGTAATGAGTATTGCAGTATTTATTATTGTTGCCGCACTTACTGTGTACTTAGTTTATGCGTTATTAAATCCAGAAAAGTTTTAATTAGGGGGAAGCGTTTATTATGGTTTGGATTGCAGTTTTGATCACAATGATATTATTTGTTCTTGTTGCAAAACCAATGGGGATTTATTTAGAGAAGGCGTTCCAAGGGAATCGTAAATTAGACAAAATATTTGGCCCTGTTGAAAAAATCATCTTCAAAATCTCGGGTATTAAACCTTATAACCAGAGTTGGAAGCAATACGCACTATCATTAGTTGCTCTTAATGGTTTTATGATTGTTGTCGTATATTTCATCTTTCGATTACAGGGAGTATTGCCATTAAATCCAGCTCATGTTAAAGGTATGGAACCTACGCTTGCCTTTAATACGGCTATTAGTTTTATGGCAGATACAAATTTACAGCATTATAGCGGTGAAAATGGTTTATCATACTTGTCGCAATTAATCGCGATTACATTTTTAATGTTTACAGCGCCAGCAACAACATTAGCGCTTGTAATGGCTTTTATAAGAGGATTAGCAGGTAAGGAGCTTGGGAACTTCTTCGTAGATTTTACACGCGCTTTAACAAGGGTTTTTCTTCCAATTGCTTTTGTGACAGCGTTGATCTTCGTTGCTCTAGGTGTACCGCAAACGTTGGACGGAGCAGTTACAGCTCATACAATTGAAGGGGCAAAACAAAGTATATTACGCGGTCCAGTTGCTTCTTTCGTTTCTATTAAGGAATTAGGGAACAATGGGGGAGGGTTTTTCGGAGCAAATTCGGCACATCCATTTGAAAATCCAAGTCAAATAAGTAACATTTTACAAATGATGCTAATGATGCTGTTACCAACAGCTTTACCATTTACGTATGGAAGAATGGTTGGGAATAAAAAACAAGGACGTGTTCTTTTCGCTTCTTTATTCATCGTGTTTTTAATGGGATTTTCAACAATTGTGACGGCAGAATTACATGGGAATCCAGCGTTAAATCAAATGGGTATGCAGCATAATCAGGGCAGTATGGAAGGGAAAGAAGTTCGATTTGGAACAGTATTCTCTTCACTGTATGCTACTGTAACAACTGCAGCAGAAACAGGTGCTGTTGATACAATGCACGATACGTTAACGCCAATTGGTGGATTGGTACCACTTGTAAATATGATGTTAAACACAGTGTTTGGCGGCGTTGGTGCAGGTTTTGTCAATATCATTATGTACGCAATGATCGCTGTCTTTATATCGGGATTAATGGTGGGACGTACACCAGAATTTTTAGGGAAAAAGATTGAAGGCAAGGAAATGAAATTGATTGCGGTAACAATACTATTTCATCCGTTATTGATTTTAGGATTTTCGGCACTGGCTTTTTCAACTCATTTAGGAACAGATGCGATTTCAAATTCAGGGTTTCATGGTTTAACACAAGTTGTATATGAATATACTTCCTCGGCTGCGAATAATGGTTCAGGTTTTGAAGGTTTAGGAGACAACACAGCATTTTGGAATATTACGACTGGTATAGTGATGTTTTTAGGACGTTATTTTAGTTTAATTACAATGCTGGCTGTAGCGTCTTCATTAAAAGAGAAAACGGTAGTACCAGAAACAATCGGAACATTCCGTACAGATAATAGTTTATTTGGGGGCATTTTCATTGGAACAATCGTAATTGTTGGAGCATTGACGTTCTTCCCAATGTTAGTGTTAGGGCCAATCGCAGAATTTCTTACATTGAAGTAATGGAGGGTAAATGATGAAACCTGTAGTGGTAAAAGATAAACAACCAAATCAATCGATTGCATCACCAAAAATAGTAGCAGAAAATGAAGTAAAGCAAGAGAAAACAATGGATCGTGATATTATCACACATGCTATAAAAGAAGCATTTGCAAAATTGAATCCACAAGTTATGGTGAAAAATCCGATTATGTTCGTGGTGGAAATTGGATTTTTCCTAACGTTGATCTTATCATTTCTACCGAATGTATCTAAAAATATCCCAGGGTGGTTCAATATAACGGTTTCTCTTATTCTATTATTCACTGTCTTGTTTGCTAATTTTGCAGAAGCATTGGCAGAAGGACGTGGAAAAGCGCAAGCTGATTCGTTAAAACAATCTAAAAAAGATGTATTTGCAAATGTAATAAAAGAAAATGGAGATGTTGTTCAAATTTCAGCAACTGAACTAAGAAAAGGCGACGTTGTTATTGTAAAGCAAGGCGAAATGATTCCAAGTGACGGGGAAGTTATTCGCGGTTTAGCGTCTGTTGACGAATCAGCTATTACAGGGGAATCTGCACCAGTTATGAAAGAGGCTGGTGGTGATTTTTGCTCCGTTACAGGCGGTACGATCGTTGTTAGTGATGAAATTACAATTCAAATTACGAGTAATCCTGGTGAATCTTTCTTAGATAAAATGATTTCTTTAGTAGAAGGAGCATCTCGTCAAAAAACACCAAATGAAATTGCTCTTAATACGGTATTAACGAGTTTAACACTTATTTTCTTAATCGTTGTTGTTACATTACCAATCTTTACGAATTATCTTGGTTTTCAAATTGATATGTCCATACTTGTTGCACTGCTCGTTTGTTTAATTCCAACAACAATCGGTGGTTTGCTATCTGCAATTGGGATTGCGGGGATGGACCGTGTAACGAAGTTTAACGTTTTAGCAATGAGTGGTAAGGCAGTTGAAGCAGCTGGTGATATTAACACAATTATTTTAGATAAAACAGGTACAATTACATTCGGTAATCGTATGGCGCACACGCTTTTGCCAGTGGGAAATGAAACAATTGAACAAGTTGCAAAATGGTCGGCGCTTAGCTCCGTGTTAGATGAAACACCAGAAGGACGTTCGGTTATTGAATACGTACAATCAAAAGCATTCTCTTATAACAGTACACTTGCTGAGCAAGGTGAGTTTGTGCCATTTAAAGCCGAGACACGAATGAGCGGTGTTGATTTAGTAGATGGTACAAAAGTACGAAAAGGTGCAGTTGGTGCTGTACTTGAATGGGTACAATTACAAGGTGGTATAGTTCCGAAAGACTTAAATCAAAAAGCTGATTTAATTGCAAAAGAAGGTGGTACACCACTTGCAGTTGCAGCGAATGATCGTATTTACGGATTAATTTATTTAAAAGATACTGTCAAACCAGGTATGCGTGAACGATTTGAACAGCTTCGTCAAATGGGGATAAAAACAGTAATGTGTACAGGTGATAATCCGCTCACTGCAGCAACCATTGCGAAAGAAGCAGGTGTGGATGAATTTGTAGCGGAATGTAAACCGGAAGATAAAATTGCAGTTATTAAAGCAGAGCAAGAAAAAGGAAAGCTTGTTGCGATGACAGGTGATGGTACAAATGATGCACCAGCTTTAGCGCAAGCGGATGTTGGGCTTGCGATGAATAGCGGTACCGCTGCAGCGAAAGAAGCGGCAAATATGATTGACTTAGATTCAAACCCAACGAAAATTATTGAAGTTGTAGGAATCGGTAAGCAGCTATTAATGACGCGTGGTGCATTAACAACATTTAGTATCGCAAATGATATTGCGAAATACTTTGCGATTATTCCAGCGATGTTTACTTTGGCAATTCCGCAAATGGAAGCTTTGAATGTTATGAATTTACATTCACCGTTATCAGCGATTTTATCAGCGCTTATTTTTAACGCGATTATTATCCCGCTGCTTATTCCGTTAGCAATGAAGGGGATTGCTTACAAACCGATGAGCTCTAATGCATTGTTAGGACGTAATTTACTTATCTATGGACTTGGTGGAATGATTGTTCCATTCATTGGTATTAAGCTGATTGACATGATTGTAGGATTGTTCATTTAAGGAAAAGGGGAAATGAAAATGTTTGAAAAACAAAAGATACTTTCACCTGTCATTCGTATAACCTTTACGTTTCTTATTGTATGCGGGCTTGTATATCCATTGCTTGTTACAGGAATCGCACAAGCGGTTATGAAAGATAATGCGAACGGAAGTCTTATATATAATGAAAAAAATGAAGTGATTGGTTCAAAGTTAATTGGTCAAAACTTTACAGATCCACGTTATTTTCATGGACGTGTGTCTAGTATAGAATATAAAGCAGAAGCATCCGGATCTAATAACTATGCACCATCTAATCCAGATTTATTAAAACGTGTAGAAGAAAGTGTGGAAAATTGGAAGAAGGAAAATAGGGCAGTTCCTGTTACAGAGGTTCCGATGGATTTAGTAACGAATTCAGGTTCAGGATTAGATCCTGATATTAGTCCACAGGCAGCTTACGCACAAGTGAATCGTATCTCTAAAATAACGAATATTCCGAAAGAAAAAATCAATAAGCTTATTGAATCTCAAACAGAGGGGAAAGCACTCGGACTATTTGGCGAAGATCGTGTCAATGTGTTGAAGTTAAATCTAGAATTACAAAAAATGATGAAATAGTAACACTGCTACCTCAATCGCCTAGATTGGGGTAGCGTTGTTTGGTGGGATAGGGGGAATTTGTGATGTATGCAGATGACTATAAGCCAACGTTCCAAAGGCGTACACCAGAAGAATATTTAGAATATATTCGTCAACTGAACCGTGGGAAATTAAAGCTTTATGTCGGAGCAGCTCCTGGAGTGGGGAAAAGTTATAAAATGCTTTTTGATGCAAGGGAGATGCGAAAAGAAGGCATTGATGTTGTTATTGGTTTAATTGAAACACATGGGCGAAAAGAAACAGACGATGCTATTGCTGATTTAGAGGCTGTTCCTTTGAAAGAAATTGAGTATAAAGGAAAAGTGTTTCACGAGCTTAATGTAGAAGCAATTATAAAACGGGCACCGCAAGTTGTTATTGTTGATGAGTTGGCTCATACAAATATTCCAGGCTCTAAACATAAAAAACGTTATATGGATGTGGAAGAATTATTGGATGCCGGTATTGATGTTTTATCTGCATTTAATATCCAGCATCTAGAAAGCGTACATGATATTGTGGAGCAAATTACAGGTGTGAAAGTAAGGGAGCGCATTCCTGATTTTATTTTACAAAAGGCAAATGAAATTCAGCTTGTGGATGTAACGCCGGAAGTACTTAGAAAACGATTGATGGATGGAAAGATATATAAGGAAGAAAAAATTCAGCGCAGTTTAAATCATTTTTTTACGCTTAATAATTTAGGTGCGCTCCGTGAATTGTCACTTCGAGAAGTTGCAGATGATATGGATGAGAAAATCAGTCAATTTGCTGAAGAACCAATTGGAGTGAAAGAAAAAATTCTTGTTTGTGTTCAGTACAGTTCCACAGCAGAAAAGCTCATTCGTCGAGGTTGGCGCATGGCAAACCGTTTAAATGCAGAGTTATATGTATTAAATGTAGAAAGAGAAAATATTGAATCTTTATCAGAAGCAAGGAAACAGGTTATTGAAGAATGGAAAGCTTTAACGAGTCAGTTTGACGCTACATTTTTATTAGAAGAAGCCAAAGGAAATAAGCCTGCAGATACGATTATTCAAGTTGCCAAACGATTGCAGGTAACACAAATTTTATTAGGACAATCAGCAAGAACAAGATGGGAAGAAATTCGAAAAGGTTCGATTGTGAATGAGATTATGAGACAGACGGAGAATATTGATATTCATATTGTGGCAGATCAGCGGCGATAGGGTATGCCAAAAAATCGTATTCATTTGTATGAATACGATTTTTTTATTTTGTAAGTCTTCTGAATAGGGTTTCTTAAAAATTTTCTATATAATAGAAAGAGATACTTAACAATGTGAATGATTAAAGTCTATATATATTATGTAGAAAGAGGAGAAAGAAATGCTCAAAAATACGGGTTTAGTATTAGAAGGCGGCGGTATGCGCGGCGTATATACAGCTGGTGTATTGGAGTTTTTTATGGAAAATGATTTATATTTTCCGTATGTGATTGGTGTATCCGCGGGTGCGTGTAATGCGGCGTCGTATCTTTCAAGACAAAAAGAAAGAAATAAAACAGTAAACATTGAATATGTGACACATCCAAGATATTTATCGTATAAAAACTTGTGGAAAAAGCGTCAGCTGTTTGATATGGATTTTATTTTTCGTGAAATTCCAACACAGCATGTCCCATTTGATTTTGAAACTTACTTCAATAATGAGCAGCATTTTCTTGTTGGAACGACGGATTGTGAAACTGGACAGCCTGTTTATTTTGAAAAAGGCCGTACACAGGAAGAAGCATTAACATTATTACAGGCATCAAGTTCATTGCCATTTGTAGCACCTGTTGTAGAATTTGGCGGGAAAAAGCTATTGGATGGTGGAATTTCAGATCCAATTCCTGTTCGAAAGGCACAGATAGACGGCTGCCAAAAACCAGTTGTTATTTTGACAAGAAATAAAGGATATGCGAAGAAAAAATCAAAATTTGGATGGGTTGCAGCTAAAGCGTATAAAAAATATCCTAATTTAGTAAACACAATGCTAGCTCGTTACGAAGTATATAATGAGACACTTCATTATATTGAAAAAGAAGAAGCAGCTGGGAATATATTTGTTATTCGTCCGACAGATCAATTAGAAGTGGATCGTATGGAGAAGAATCCAGAAAAATTACAGCGCTTGTACGAGCAAGGATTTCAAGATGCTGAGAAAACGTATGAAGATTTAGTGCAATTTCTTGCTAAATAAAAAAGGGTGACTCAAAAGTATATGAGTCACCCTTTTATTTAGCGAGCAAGCTTCTTTTTGGTGAATGAAAAGGCAAGAGCAGCAACGAGAATACTTCCTTTTACAATATCTTGAGCATAATAAGGAACGTTCATCATTGTTAAACCATTTAAAATGATACCAATTAGAATAGAGCCAAGAAAAGTTCCAATTACGTTCGGTTTTTTTGCACCAAACATTGCATAGCCAATATAAGCGGCAGCGACAGCATCCATTAATAGCGGTGCACCAGCTGATACTTGACCAGTTCCAATACGGCTGCTAAGAACGATGCCGCCAATAGAAGCGAGAAGCCCACTAATCATATAGGCGTATAAACGGTAACGATCTGTAGGAATTCCGGCTAATCGAGCAGCTTCACGGTTTCCACCTGTCATGTAAAAGAAGCGTCCATACGTTGTTTTTTCTAAAAATAAATATGAAACTAGTACAGTGATGAGCATAATGATTACAGGAACCGGGACACTTGCGATAGAGCCTTGACCAATAAATAAAAAAGAAGGGATAAAATGTCCGGAAGCAGTTCCGTTCGTGCTAGACATTCCTTCATAAATAGAAGAGCCTTTTGAAAATGTTAGGTGAATTCCGTTAACAATGTACATCACACTTAATGTAGCAAGTAAATCAGGTAGTTTAATACGGATAATGAGTAATGCGTTTAGCAATCCAACTAATAGCCCGCAGCAAATGGGGATTAGTAGTGTAAGTAACAATTCCTGTCTGTATAAAACAAGACATGCTGCAGAAGCAATTGTTGCTAAGCTAGCTGTTGATCCAACTGATAAATCGAAACCGTCAACAATTAGTGTAAATGTAACTCCGATTGCAAGTAATGTAACAATAGAAACGGAGCGTAAAATATCACTAATATTTTTATAAGTTAAGAAAGAATCATTTACAATTGAAAAGAAAATAGTAACACCTATAATAATAGCGATTGTGCTAAATTGATAGAAAAGATTAGTAGATATAAGTTGCTTTTTTGATTTTGTTTCATGAACTAGATTCAATGGAATGGCCCCCTTCAGATAGATGTAAAAGTTGTTCTGGAGATAGTTCATGTGGAAGATATTCTCCTATAAATTCTCCGTTTGCTAATACAAGAATGCGATCTGCGATTTGTAATGCTTCATCTTGTTCCCCAGTGAAATATATAACCGAGCTACCAGCTGCTGTGATGTGTTTAATAAATTGAAAGATATCTTGCTTCGCAGCAACGTCTACTCCTTTTGTAGGTTCGTCTAAAAGAAATATGTTTGGGTTAAACCCAATCCATTTTGCTATAGAAACCTTTTGTTGATTCCCGCCGCTAAGTGAATGGATGAATGCATTTGGATCGTTTGGCGAAATTCGAAATGAAGAAATCGCTGCTTCCGCATGATTTCTTTCTGAACGCGATTGTTTCCAGCCGGATTGATGTAAATTTAAATGATCTGTAATCCTTTCCGATAAAAATAATCCTTGTTTTCTTCTTTCCTCTGGTACGAGCGCGATTTTTGCTTGAATGGCATCACGCGGTGTTTTAATGTTTACGTTTTTCTTATTGACAGTTGCTACATAAGAATGACGAGCACCAAATAATGTTTCTGCGAGAGTCGTTTTTCCACTGCCGATTAACCCATATATGACAACTGTTTCTCCTTGGCGAATGTGAAGGGAAAGAGGAGGGCGATTCCGATGGACAGAAAGATTGTCAACTTGGAATATATATGGTGTTTCTAACTTGTTTTGTGTATTCGCATGCAGTGTCATTTGTTTTCCTGTCATCGCTTCAACAATTTGCTGGTCAGTAATTGCAGAAGTGGCTTCAGATAGTGCGACTTTTCCGTCTCGTAATACAGTTACAACATCTGCATATTGTCTAATTTCTGACATGCGGTGAGAAATTAAAACAATGCCAATTCCTTGTGCTTTTAATTGTTGTAATAAATTACCGAAGTTTTCTGCTTCTCTTGGACCAAGTGAAGAAGTAGGTTCATCTAATAAGAGAAAAGATGCGTTATTTGATAGTGCACGAGCAATGAGCAGTAATTGTTTCTCGTGTAAAGAACAATTTGAAATGTCTTCCCATATATTCAAATCAACATGTACAGCTTGCAAATAATGTTCTGCAAGCTTTGCATGTTTTGATTTTGAAAAAAGTGTTTTGTTTTGCATAGCTAAATAATCAAGGAGTACATTTTCTAGTACAGACAAATTTGGAACTAATCCATGATCAACTTCTTGTGTTACGAAAGCAATGCCATGTTTTTTTGCATCTCGTGGTGAAGAAAAAGAGACTACTTTCTCATCGATGAGAAGTTTTCCAGCAACCGGAGTGATTTCTCCGGTTGCAATTTTTAATAAAGTACTTTTTCCTGCTCCGTTCATTCCTAGTAACGCGTGTATTTGTCCTTTTTTAATCGTCATAGAAACATCTTGTAATACCGGGACATCTGTATAATGATGTGTAATGTTTTGGAGTGAAAATGTCATTATTTCTTCTCCTTCTCTAATTTATTCATCCAAGGTGAGTAAGCATCTTTTGAGTTGCCCCAGCCGTTTATGTATTTCGATAGCTGTTCCATTGCTACATTTTCAGTCGGTAAATTACTTTTCTTTACAAGGTGTGGTTCTAATGAATAAATATCTGGCGTATGTTCTCTTGCAATCTTTTGATATAAGAAGCGTACTTGTACTTTCCCTACTTCAGCTGGATCTGTAGCAGCTGTTGCGACCCATGGAGAATTTGATTTTTGCATGAGTTGTAAATCTTCGTTGCTTAAATCAATACCGTATACTTTTATATCTGTTCGGCCTGCTTGTTCTAGTGCTTTTACTGCACCCTTTGCAAATTCATCCCAAGCGGCAAAAATAGCATTTAACTCTCCTTTTTTTGGATATTTTTTTAGCAATGCTTCTACTTGTGCTTGCGTATCTAGAGCGGTATTGTTACTAGCTGTACCAAAGCGGGCTACTTCTTTTATGTTTGGGTAACGTTTGTAAAAGGCATCGATAATGACACTGCGGTGTTCCATAGGAGCAAATCCGCCAACCCATACAACGGCAATATTTCCTTTTCCATTTAAATCTTCAGCTAGTGTTTTTAACGATTTCCATGCGAGGCTATAGTCATCTTGATCAATAACAGTAACACCAGGTAAACGTAAATCGTTATCGAATGCTACGACGGGAATATTTGCTTGTAATGCTTTTTCTACACCTTGTTTTAATGCTTCAGAGCGCCCATGATCAATTAAAATTCCATCCACTTTTGCGTTAATAGCAGCATCTAAATTGGCAGCCATCTTTGCTAAATCGTTATCGGAGTTGTACACTTGAACGCTTCCGCCGAATTGTTCAATTTGCTTTTTTACTCCTTCAATATATTGAGAAGAGAAAGTGCCAATAGACATTTGCATAATTAAAGCAACTTTTAAAGGTTTTTGTACTTGTTTTGGAATTTCCGTTTGTGAAGTTTCTTGTTTTGAAGTTGTTTCTTTTGTAGCTGTTTGTTGTTGTTGTGTTGAAACAGCATCTTGTTCGCTTTTACAGGCTGTTAATGTGAATAATAGAATAATTAATAAGATTGAACATAATTTCTTCATAAAAAAATCCCTCCCCAATTTACAAGAGCGGGGAGGGAGAGGAAATAAAAAACGCCTTTTCATAGAAAAGACGTCTTATCACATTTCTCTTATCTCTCAACACATATGCGTGTTGTAAGAATTAGCACCGTGCCCATTTATGGGTCGGTTGCCGGGCTTCGTAGGGCTCATCCCTCCACCTGCTCTTGATAAGACATCAAATATTTAACTAGTTCGAATTATTCCACATTTATATATAAGTGTCAAATCTTTTTTATAAAAAAACTTCCTCATAAAGAGGAAGCTTAATGTGGTAAGAATACTAACTGATAAGCGAACAAAATACCAAATACGTACACAAGTGGATGAACTGCACGGAATTGCCCTTTTGCCATTTTCATAAGCGGGTATGAAATGAAGCCGAGTGCAATACCTGTTGCAATGCTTGATGTAAGCGGCATAGTTAAAATGACTAAAAATGCTGGGAAAGCTTCATCAAATGCATCCCAATCAATGTGACGAACTGCGCCCATCATTAAACTACCAACAATAATTAATGATGGAGATGTAATAGCGGCAACACCAGATACTGCGCCGACAAGCGGGCCAAAGAATGCAGCTACTGCAAATAATATCGCAACAGTTAGTGTTGTTAAACCTGTACGGCCACCAGCTGCAACGCCAGCAGAAGATTCAATATAGGCAGTCGTTGGTGTTGTACCGAACATTGAGCCAATCGTTGCTGAGATAGAATCTGAAAGAAGGGCGCGTCCGGAATTTGGAAGTTTTCCATCTTTCATAAATCCACCTTGCTGTGCAACTCCAAGTAATGTACCTGTTGTATCGAATAATGTTACAAGGAGGAGCGAGAAGACAACGCCATATAATCCGTAGTTAATTACATCAGAAAACGCTGTGATTGGATTGGAAACAATTACGCCTTCAGGTAAACCTGGCAGAGATGTAATTCCGTTTGAAAACGTTAATTGTCCAGTAAAGTAAGCGATAACTCCTGTTAATAACATACCGATAAATAATGCGCCATTTACGTTTAAAGACATAAGTACTAACGTAATAGCAAGTCCAGCCAAAGCAAGCAAGACAGGCGGAGAGTGAAGGTCCCCAAGCCCAACCAAATTTGAGGGATGCTTCGTAACAATGCCTGTCAGACGTAAGCCGATAAATGCGATAAATAAACCGATACCAGCTGTAATTGCGTGTCTTAAATTTTCAGGAATAGCTTCCAGTAATTTTGTACGGAAAGAAGTTAATGATAGCAAAATTAAAATCATACCTGCTACGAATACAGCAGAGAAAGCAATTGCAAATGTCATACCTTCATGAGTTTTTACAACAGAGTAAGCAAAGTAAGCATTTAAACCCATACCTGGTGCAATTGCAATTGGTAAATTTGCAAAGAGTGCCATACATAATGTTCCAACAACAGCGGCGATGATTGTCGCTGTAAATGCTTGTTCAAATGGAACGCCTGCATCACCAAGGATGACAGGGTTTACGACAATAATATATGCCATTGTTAAGAAGGTAATAATACCAGCCATAATTTCAGTTTTAATAGAAGTTTGATGTTTTGAAAGGTTAAACATAAAAACATCCTTTCTTTTTACGAATAATTGTCACAACAGTTATATATAATATTCGTTATGTTATTTTTTTGCAAGAGTTTTGTATAAAAAACTTCATATTTCTCTGTATTTTATGATGAAATTTCGAATATTAAACGTCTTTTTTGCGCATATATTTCGTTTTTGTAAGAATAAGTATATTTTTTGATTTCGCACATCATAAGAAGGACATATGATAAGGAGGTTTTTCTGTATGACACAACAAGAACAACCAAAGAAAACATTGCCACCGCAACATCAAGAGAAACAGCCGGGAATTGAGAAAATCATGAATCCACGCCCAAAATGTATAGATGAGAGGTATAAAGGAAGTGGGAAGTTGCAAGGGAAATATGCACTTATTACAGGGGGGGATAGCGGAATTGGCCGAGCAGTAGCGATTGCTTTTGCAAAAGAGGGTGCGAATATAGCGATTGCTTATTTAGATGAACATGAAGATGCAGAAGAAACGAAGCGCTGGGTAGAAGGGCAAGGTGTACAATGTTTTTTATTTCCGGGAGATGTAAGTGATGAACAGCATTGTCAGCAAGTTGTAGCGGAGGCTGCAAAGCAATTAGGAGGTTTAAATATTGTTGTAAATAATGTTGCTCAGCAATATCCGCAGCAAGGTTTAGAGCAAATTACAGCAGAGCAACTTGAAAAGACGTTTCGGGTTAATATCTTCTCGTATTTTTATATAACAAAAGCTGCACTTGCTCATTTAAAACAAGGTGATGTAATTGTGAACACTGCTTCCATTACGGCGTATGAAGGAAATGAGCAGTTAATCGATTATTCAGCAACAAAAGGAGCGATAGTTTCCTTTACACGTTCATTAGCAAAATCTTTAGCTCCAAAAGGTATTCGTGTTAACGGAGTTGCACCAGGTCCAATTTGGACACCGCTGATTCCATCAAGTTTTGATAAGACAAAAGTATCGGAATTTGGCAGCAATGTACCAATGAAACGGCCGGGACAACCATCTGAGTTAGCACCGGCATATGTGTATTTAGCTTCTGATGATTCTACTTATGTTTCTGGACAAATGCTTCATATTAATGGCGGCGTTATTGTAAACGGTTAGATGGTATTGGACTAGCTGGTGAACCGACTATTTGCATGTCGGATAGTGCCGAAGCGCCGATATTTTTAAGAGCGCGTAAAAAAGAGACTGACCTTTAAGGTCAGCTCTCATTCATAAGAATTGGATTTATAGTAAAAACTAAATGAACCATAGTATGTTATGGTGAGATTTTGAGGGGAATGTGGAGGTGACATTGATGAGAAAAGCATGTTCACTTACATTGTTATTTCTTTTCTTTTTTTTATATGTACCAATTGTTTCTGCTGAGAAGACAGATCATTTATTACTTATAAATCTAGAGACAAACCAATTATCTTTTTTTGAAGATGGAAATTATGTGCGAACTTTTTCTGTCACAACAGGAAGGACAAGCACTCCCACGCCAGAAGGAACATTTTGCATTATTAATAAATATAAAAATAAAGCATATCACAGAAAAAATATTCCGGGCGGTGCACCTAATAATCCACTCGGCACTAGGTGGATGGGCTTAAATAAAAATGAATATGGGATTCATGGGACAAATCGTGAATGGTCGATTGGCAGTCGTCAGTCAAATGGATGTATTCGTATGTATGATCGAGATATTCAATGGCTGTATGACCGAGTTCCATTACAAACGAAGGTAATTATTGCTCATTTTCATACATCTCCTGAATATGCAGCACATCAATTTGGATACCGGGTTGTTAGTTGGAATGGAAGAGTGGTAAAGGAAGAACAAATTGGTAAGATTAGGATGATAGATCAGACGAAAATATATTGGCAAGAGCCGAACGGGCAATTTACAGCAGTTAAAACAGTATTACCAAATGAAGTATATCCTGTGTATTCGCAAAGAAAAAAAGGACTGTATTACATAGGGAATAATTTATATATTATGGATGAAAAAGAAACAACGGTAAGGTATGAACAAATCCCTTACTCTGTACTGAGTAATATATACAAACGAAAATATGAAGTGGAATAAAGTGAAACTTCCATCAGTGGGGGCTTTTCTTCATTCCCCACTGATGGTTAGTTGAACCAATCGGGCTTTTACGGGCAGTTTTCTGCCTTGTTCTTCTTCAGTCTTTACTGCCCGTTAATGCGGGATAAAGGGTACCGCTGGGGCAGGGTATCCTTTTTTAACGCAACAAAATTCCCCTCTGAATATAATATTGTAAAGCTGAGGGGGACATATGCTATGCGAAATAGAGACAGTAAATTTGCATTTACAATTTTTTTAATTACACTTTGTTTATTTGTTATATATTTGTTTGTTTCATTTATTTTTTCTATGTACATTCCATATATAGACTTATTATTATTAGTGGGTTTTGTATGGGCATTTGTTGAGGCAAGAGAATGTGGAAATGATATATATCGATGGGTTACATTATTTGGTACGGTTTTTATTGTTATTGTATACATTTCAATGATGCATGCTTCTTGGAAACAGGGGGTTATTTTATTATAAAAGCGTACGATTAATCGTACGCTTTTATCCCGCTACTCGTGGGTAGTAAAACCCCCACCTCAAGATTCAGGAGAAAGCATTGTCCAGCTCTAGTGGCTAGAATCTCCGGTCGTTTCGCCCCCTCGGACGAGGCAAAAAGCGCCTCTCTGCCTTGGGCGCGGGCGTCCTGCGATTCTGAGCGAGCCGCTTCCGCTTTTCTTAAGAAGATAGGTGGGGGATAACTGCTGGCATGCGCCCGATTGGTGAGAGCTTTCCATCAGTGGAAAAAAACCACTGATGGAAGTTTCACTTTATATCTTCAAGTGTTGGAAGGGAAGAAATTGCCCCGTAATTGGTGCAGGTAAGTGCACCAACTTTGTTTGCAAATGATATATATTGTTGTAATGTTGTAAAATCCATATGAACGCGTTCTTCTTTTGCAAACTGATACAGCATTGCACCGACAAAAGCATCGCCGGCACCGGTTGTATCGACTTGTTGTACCTTAATGGATGGAATAATAGTTTGATCTTCGTTTGTTGTAAGAAGTGTACCTTGCTCCCCAAGTGTAATGGCAATAGTTTTTGCTCCGTATGATAATAATACTTCAGCGGCTTTATACATATTTGTTTCACCAGTAAGAAGGGTTGCTTCTTCATCACTTACCTTTATAAAATGAGCGTTAGCGATGAAAGTGATGCAGTCTTTACGAAATTGCTGCAAGTCTGTAATTAATGAAGCTCGGTAATTTGGGTCGAAGGAAATAAATAATTGTTTTGTTTTTGCATATTGCAAAAGCTTTATGTACGTGTCTTTTAATTGTCCTGGCAGCAATGCTGTAGCTGAACCAAAGTGAATGATATCGCCTTGTTTTATTTTTGATAAATCAATTTGTTCAAACTTGTATTCACCGTCTGCTCCGCGCATAAATGTAAAATCACGCTCACCATGTGAATCAAGAGAAACGAAGGCAAGAGTCGTTTGTTTTTCTTTTATAAGCATAGATGTATCAACATCTGCATCTCGTAAAGTTTTTTCTAGAAATTCTCCAAATGAATCATTTCCGACTTGTCCCATAAAAGTAGCTTTTCCACCTAACTTTGTAATTGCTGCAGCGACATTTGCAGGAGCACCGCCCGCTTTCTTTTCGAATCTTATCCCATTCATTAACGATACGTTCGTATCACGACAAACAAAATCAATTAATAATTCTCCAATACAGAAAACTTGTTTCATCTCATTCGCTCCTAACTGGTTTTCTTTTGTATATAGTATGAAAGGAAAAAGAGAAAAAAGAAAGCCCATCTCATGCAGTGCGAGATGGGTAGTTGTTTAGTATCTTGGCTGAAAGGTATGGCAACATGTTTCTACACTCGTTGTTGCCGAGCTTTCTATCGTTTGTCCAGATAATATTGTATCTGTAAATGACTCGTCCTCTGATTGTATAGATTCTTGAGAGTCAGGTTGAACGAGGATGGCATTTGCTTGACAAAAGTTACCTTGTCCCCAAAATGAACAGTTGGAGACAGAACATCGTACTTCTGGCATAGGATCCCCTCCTTATACAAGTAGTGTGAGATTTTTGTACTCACTTCATGTATAAAGGAAGTTTCCTTTTCTTGTTACTTATTATTTGCTGTAAACCATTCTTTGAACTTATCTTTCGGTTGTTCTCCTACAATGCGGCTTACTTCTTTACCTTCTTTAAAGTGAATGATAGTTGGTGTAGCTGTAATTTTAAATTCGTCCCACACAGCCTCTGGTTGATTTTCCAAGTCAATGACTTTCATATCAATATTCATATCTTTTGCCATTGGAACAATAATCGGTGATACTTTTTGACAGTGTACACAGTCTGTTTGGTAGAAGTAAATTATTTGATCTTTCTTTTCTGCTATGTTTTTTCGAATATCTTCTAGAGAAATTTTATTTGTGTAGTAATTTGTTTTGTTTTCTTGTTTTTGTTCAGCTTTTGTTACTGCAAAAATAGCGATTAATAAAACGACGACAATGCCGCCAAAAAGAAACATTTTCTTCATTATTTCATCTCCTTATTTGTTTTTAGTAAAAGAAAACTGCAAATAGAAATAATTACAAAAGCAGTTAGTGCTAGAAATGGAATTGTGATAAAACCAAACCAATTAATATACTCTCCTGTACAAGGCACTCGTCCACATGCTGCTCCAGCTGCTGAGAAAGCAGGTATCTTTTGAAGGGCATAATGATATAGCGATATACAGGCACCGATGCTTGCGATTGGTAAGGAATATGTGGCAATGCGGTAATCTTTGCGTGCAACTGCAATGCCAAGTAGTAACACAAATGGATACATAAAAATACGTTGGTACCAACATAATGTACATGGTTCAAATTTCATAATTTCGGAAAAATATAAGCTTCCGAGTGTAGCAATAAACGAAGTTCCCCAAGCAGTAAATAACAAAGTTTCTTGTTTTTTTTCGTGATCCATTCTTTATACCTCTCTTATAATAGTTACATACAAAATTATAGTACGAGGAGGAGTGGAAAAGAAAGAGAAAACATTCAACATAATAAAAGTTTTTTGCGCTGAAAACTTGGAAATAAAAAAACAAGGTGATGTACACCTTGTTTTTACTTGGTTTTAACGATTAACAGCCTTCGTTGAATCGATAAAAAATTTTTGAATTGCTTCTTTATTTTTTTGTGGGTGAAGCTGTAATACTGCCCCGGCATGCTCGTATGTTTTTGGTTCATATCCATTTGCCACTGGAATTCGCATTGTTTCCATCTTTTCAATAGGATGCAATAGAACGTTGCTACCGAGTGAAAATAATGTTTGAGCATCCATACTAGTATGGATATAAGGGAGAAGGTCTTGTATGATCGTAGGTAATTGGAATACACCGTCTACGGATTGAACTTTTTCGGTAAAGGTTTTTTGCAGAGCTTGTAGTACTTCTTGTTGGCGCCCGACACGTCCGAAGTCACTTTCAGCATCATGACGGAAACGTGCATATTTTAGTAATTCTTTTCCATGTAATCGTTGGGGTCCAGGTTGTAAATGTAATCCCATATCATCGATGATTGTTTGCGTTACATTTACGGTAATTCCTTCTGGAGCGACGGTATCTACAATTTTTTCGAATGCCGCAAAGTCAATTGTAACGTAATGTGATACATCGATTCCGAAGTTATGTTGAATGGTTTTTCGTAATAATTCAGGACCTCCATAATAGTAGGCGGCATTAATTTTATTATATTTTTTATCATAGATAGGAATTTCTACGTAGCTATCACGCATAATAGAAGCGAGTTTTACGGTTTTTTCTTTTTTATTGTATTGTGCAATCATAATTGTATCAGCTCTAGCTTGTTTTTCTCCGCGAGAATCATTTCCGATAAGTAGTACGTTAAATGGTCCTTGCTCGTTTTTAGCTCCATGAAATGGTTGGAAGTGTTCCGGATTATTTTGTTTGGATGATTTTTGGCAGCCGATCATAAATAATGCAATAAATAAAAATAAGCACATATGTTTTTTCACATGATCACGTCCGTCTACGTAATATTCATTATGTATTATGAACGATGGTTTGGAAAAATATACAAAAAAGCTATCCCGGTGCATAGGGATAGCTTTTTATGGTAGTAAGAGCTTGATTGGTGAGAGTTTTCCATCAGTGGGGGATAAAGCGCCCTACTAATGGAAGTTTCACTTTATCCCGCATTAACGGGCAGTAAGTCCCGCAAAAGCCAAAAGCTAGACGGGAGAAAACTGCCCGTAAAAGCCTGATTGGTGAGAGCTTTCCATCAGTGGGGATAAAGCACCCCACTAATGGAAGTTTCACTTTATTTACATATGAAATTGCTCTACTTGTTCCGCTTGTTCCGCTTGTTCTGTATATGTTTTTTGCGTTGCATGATCAATATATTGAAACAAAAGTTGGAGTTTTTTATCAACTTCTGATAAATCTTTACCGTATTGATAAGCATGTAGAAAGTGTTCAATTCGTTTCGAAAACAGCTCATCTTCTGTTTGTACCATAAGTACAAGCAGCTTCTCCCAGTTACAGCAATACGTGTAATAGAGAGCTTTATCGTAGTCGGTGTATGTTTGCATGGTGTACCTCCTTAGTGAGGAGTTATATATAGTGTGTGACGGAAAAGAAGAAATACACTTGAAAGAATTTGTTAACAGAATGTTATGGGAAAGAAAAGGAAATATGTTTATAATAAATAGAAAGAAAATTAAGAAAATAAAGAGGCGGAGAGGGTGAGTCAATGAGTCAAAGGTTACTAAAATCGGTTGATGAACGAGCGATTCAAGTATGGAGATTAACGGCATTTTCAATCAATATTATTGTTTGGATTGCTTATGGCGGAGCGATATATTGGCTTGACGCATTTCGAAGTATGACAAACTTACAACTCTTATTTCTTTGTTTTTTTGGTGGACATGCTATCTTTACAATTGGTATATATCCAAAGCTTAGATGGAAGAGGTGGCGCTATATGATACGTGGGCAGGAGATTGACTTACAGCGAGGGGTATTTATTACAGAGAAAACATTAATTCCTATGATTCGTGTGCAACATGTAGATGTAAGGCAAGGCCCATTTTTACGTTATTACCAATTAGCATCAGTGGATATTACGACAGCAGCGACAACTCATACAATTCCAGCGATTGCATATGAAGATGCAGAATATTTACGGGGGCAACTTTCTACTTTAGCGCAGGTGGCGGTTGCTGATGTATAGAAGAAATAGAATTCATTCGTTGTCAATTCTATTGTCAGTTGTGAAACATGCATCGGCATTATTTCCACTTTATCTTATTTTCTTATTTAAGTTTCGCAATAGCTTACCGTTTTCTATTTTGATAAATACGATTATTTTTAGCTTTGTACCTTTGTTTATTCTTACCTGTATTGCTTGGATGCGTTGGTATCGATTTACATATACGATTACTGAAGAGCAAGTGATTCTTGAGAAAGGATGGTTAAACCAAAAACGAAAGTACATTCCGAAAGAACGAATTCAGGCAATTCATGAATCACAAAATATAATTCATCGTTTGTTTGGATTAACGGAACTGCAAATTGATACAGCGGGAAATAGGGAAGGAGCAGAAGTAGTATTACAAATCATTACAAAAGAAGAAGCGATTCACATTCAAGACCAGCTTTCTGAAAGAAAGAGAATGAAACAAGAGGATATTGCTGTACTACCAGTATTCACATTATCGAATAAAAAGACGTTTTTATATGCGGCTACATCAGGCAGTATTGGCTTTGTATTTTCGGTGCTGCTTGGTATTTATACAGAGATAGATGAGTACGTTTCGATTCATTTTAAGTTAGAAAATTTTCAGTCACAAACACCTTCTTTTTACGGAGAAGTTGCAATTGCTGTTCTTACAGCGGGATGGTTACTCGGTACGTTACTTGTATATCAAAAATATCATGGATTTACAGTTGTAAAACAAAAGGATGACCTTGTTATTACGAGGGGATTATTTGAGAAGAAAAAACTTATCGTTCCGCTTGATCGTATTCAAGCAATTAAAGTAGAGGAAAATATAATTCGGCAATGGCTTGGTTATGCTACAATTCGTTTTGTGAGTGCGAGTTCGAAAGAAGAAGAATACGCAGGTTTTCGCCTTGTCTGTTTTCCGCTCGTAAAGCGAAGCCATATTCCATATTTATTACAGCGTTATTTTCCTGATTATCGAGCTCCGTCTTCGTTTCAACATTTACCAAAGCGATCATTTGAGCGCTATATGATAAGAGTTATTATGCCTGTTCTTTTACTCATAGCGATTACATTACCTCAAAATTCAATGGTAAAATATGCAGCACCTATTTTTCTTATTGTTGGTGCAGTCTTAGGTTATCGGAGATACTATGATGCGCGTTGGTGTATTACGGGAGAGCAACTTACTGTCATATATCGCCGAATTGGAAGAATAACGGTGTATACAAAAAAAAGTCATATACAGGCGTTAACGGTTTCCAAAACATTACTTCAAGAACCATCAGCGTTATGTAATGTGAAAATATGTGTGAAATCGGGTGCGAAAAACATGACATTTCGTATAAAAGATGCAGACGATACAGTTGGAACTTCGCTTCGGAGATGGTATTCTTACGAAAAAGAGAGTAATTTTGCATAAAAAAAGAGGGATTATCTCCCTCGTTTTTTATTTCGCTATTCTTGGAGTAAGCCCTCCGCTGATGGAAGTTTTACTCTATTCTTTTGGCATTGGAGTAGGTGTTGGTTTCGCATAGCCTTCCTTATACTTATTATCGATGTATTTTCGAATTTCAAGCGGTGATTTTCCTTTGTCTTGTAATCTTGCCGCTTCTAATGCAATCTGTAGACAATTTAAACAAGTTGTTGCATGAGAATCCCAAACAACTTGACCATTTTTTTTGATTTCACGAATGAAACAGTTTTTATTGCTTTTATGCCCGACGCTTTGACCGCATCCACAGTAGCATGGAATCCATTGAAGTAATTCAGCGTGTTTTGCTGCTACAGCATAAACTTGTTTTATTTGCGCATCATGATTAGATAAAAAAGAAGGGAGCGTATCGATTCCTTTTGTTGTTTCGGCGATATCCCTTTGTTCTTGGTCATGTTCATGTGGTGAAGTGGAGCAATATATTTCTGTTGCTGGTTGTTTATGTTCATGTGATGAAGTGGAGGAACTTGTTTCTTTTGCTGACTGTTTATCTTCAGTATTCGTGCAGCCAATCATTGTAAAGGCAAGTATTCCTGTCATGCTGCATAATAAAAGCGGCTTTTTCATCAACATTTCTCCTTTATTTTAATTTTACTAAAATTGTAACAGTCCCCCCCAGTTGTTTCCTATGAGGAAGTGTTATTTTTCAACCGATAACAAAAATAGTGCCAAACAAAAAGGACAGGTATATAAACATATATTAAATACAATCCAAATTTAGAAGTATACGTATTTAATGTGTTGATGGATTCACGGTTCATAAAAAATAAGGAGCTAATATAAATGCTGCCAATAAATATTGGAAAAGCAACCTTAAATGGCAACTGAAAAGAACGGTGTGCAGCTTGGCAAGAAGCCCATATTGTTAAGCAAAGATTTGGTAAAATGATGAGAAACCAAAGGAAGATAATCACGTATTCAAACCGCTGAATAAAAGGGATTTTAATGATTTTGAACATTGTTAATGTCCCCCATACTGTATGCTGTAGCAGGCCTTCACTGAAATAAACAAATGATAGCAAGGCTACAAACACATATAGCAAGGTTGTAAAAAAAATACTAAAATGTGCCCACCGCTTTACGCTTTTTCCTTTTTCAATAAGTGGATAAAACATAAGTAATGCTTCAAATCCTAGAAATTCTAACGAAGCCTTCTTTGCCGATAGCATAATATCGGCAAAAGAGTGAGTGAAAACAGGTAAAATATTGCGGAAATGAGCGTATTTAAGCGGGAAAACGAAAAAAGCAAGTATAAAAAGAGGCAAGATAACGCCCAAAAAGCACATACCTGCTATAGAGCGAAAACCTCCACTTAAAATGTAGTACACGACGAATAAAATGATAAGCCCAACTTGCCATAATTTTATAGTAGGGAATACCCATACTTGAACAACTTCAATATATGTTCGAAAAATAGTAAGACAAGATAGTCCGTAATATATCATAAAGAATATTGAAAAGACTTTACCTAGCCATTTTCCGAAGCATGTAGTATGAATGTTAATTAAATCATTATCTTTTTCAAGCATTTTAAGCATACAAAATAAAACGACATGTGTAATGACTCCCATGATAATAATGGAAATCCAAGCATCATAGCCAGCATCTTTAATTATAATACGCTGAAAGCCTAAAATTCCTACGCCTATTTGAAGAGAGTGAATTAAAAAAAACGTAAAATAAGGAGAAACCGTAAATTCTTTGCTATGTAGATTCATTTTTTTCTCCTCCTCATTCTCCAATTCCAGATTGTACAATGTTGACTTTTGCTTTAACAGAAACATCTATAGATGGATACATGTTTGAAAGTTGTTTCATATTCCACTTTCTAGAGTGACTTTTAATTTGATCACGAACTCCAAGTGGATCTATGTTTTTATTTTGAAATTGACGGATGAGTGCCGTTACATGCTTCTCAATATTTTCTTGTAATTGTGCTTCAATATAAGAAATATTTTTAGGATTTTCTAAATTAATCCAGCTAGGGGAATCTTTAATTAAACCATTTAATGTCACTTTAATTTCTACTTTAGGTGAAGAATTGTTATCTGTAATATGATAGGTGCTATTCCCCGATAAGCTGTGAATGACAGCAACACCCTTATTTTTTCCTCTTTGTATATTCACTTCGTATCGTCCATTTTTAGTTGGATTTATGACTAATTTGATTAAAAATGAGTCTTCAGGATTCGCATACATCATAATTTTATCTTTTTTTAAAAATGCAAGGCCTTGAAGAGAAGCAGAATCTTCACCGTCTATTCGGATATAGGGAAGAAAAGGATCACATCCAAATGAGAAATAATTATATAGAAAAACGTGTAAATTTGTTTTCGGTATACTTTCGTTTGCAACATTTTGATCAATTAGTTCTGATAAATATAGAGATCCGTTTTTCACTGTATGTTTTAGTAATTGTTCTGCTGTGCCATCTACAAATGCAATTTGTACATCTCGTCCAATATTCGGATCGCGTTGCAAATTTCCAATGATATTTGAAATTCCCTGTTTACTTAAACTTGATCCAAATACAATCATTCGTGTTTGACCTACTACTATCTTGTGAGGAGATTTGGCAGCTAAATTAGCTGCTACTACTTCTCCTGAGCGCCCGACTGATGATAATGTTTTTGGGGTTTTATTTTTCCCAAGATTGTAAACAGGGTATATAATAGTTCCTTTAATTTCGTTATCGTTAGTTAAATCAAATCCAACAGTATGAACAATTCGCATTTCATCTACAATTTGTGATTGTACACAACTAGAAAGAAAAAATAGTAAGCATATAAGAAATGGAAAGAAAAAGTTTCTCATGTTTTGTCACCATGCTGTTTTGTTTTTGCTTTTATTGGATTAAAGCGCCAGTTTGATTTTGGTCGGAGGTAAGAAGGACGCTTTGCTGACATACTGAACGGATAGCGGACAAATGCTTCCGATGAATCAATACCTCTAAATGGATAAAGTGGTAATAAGTAAGGTGAACCAAGTGATTTTAAATGAATTAAGTGAGCCAAAATAAAAGTAAAGCCAATTATTAAACCGAGACCGCCCATCATACCAGCTAATATAATAAGTGGAAATCGTAGGATACGAATCGTGTTAGACATTTTAATTGTTGGTGTTGTAAAAGCAGCGAGTGCTGATAGAGCAACGGCAATGAGTAAAATTGTACTTGTCAAAGCAGCCTCCACTGTTGCTTGCCCGATGACAATGCCACCGACGATACCAAGTGTTTGTCCAATCTTTGGCGGTAAGCGTGCTCCCGCTTCTCGTAATAATTCAATCGTAATTTCTAAAAAAAGAACTTCTAATACAGGCGGAAAAGGGACATTTGCTCTCGAGAAAATAATAGGGCCTACTAGATCTGTTGGAATCATTTGATAATGATATGTTAAAACAGCTGTATAAATTGCTGAAGAAAAAATAGAGAATAAAGCTCCGAAAAATCGAATAAAACGAAAAAATGATCCAATAATCCACGGTAAATAATAATCTTCTGGTGAAATAAAGAAATCAAATAAAGTTGTCGGGCCAGCCAGAACATAGGGAGAACCATTTGTTATAATGATTACTTGCCCAGATATTAATGCGTATATAGCGCGATCTAGGCGCTCTGTAGATAGCAGAAGCGGAAAAAGTGAATTACTATTATCACTAATGAGTTGTTCAACTAATGTTGAATCAAATGGAACATCAAAATCAGTATCCTGTAATCTTTGCACTACAGTGTTGACATGTTGTTCATTTGTAATTCCTTCGAGATAACCAACAACGAGCTGTGTTTTTGATAAAGACCCAACTGTAACTTCTTTAAAGATAAGATTTTCTGTTACAACATTTTTTCTCAATAAATGAAGATTGACATCGAGACTTTCAACAAATCCAACTTTCGGTCCAACAACACTATATTCATTTTCAGTATCATTATATATACGACTGCCTGGAACTGTACTTTCGGCACGAATTAGAGCATAATCATCCTCTTGTGAGACATTTCGAAGCTGTATTAATATAAATCCACCTAATAATTTTTCGCGAATCTCCTCTATAGAAGGAGATAAGATAATTTCTTCAATCGGAACAATGTTAGATAAATCTTCTATTTTTTCAATGTTTGCTAGCTGTTCTTTTATAGGAGAAAGAATAAAACGTTTTAGTACAAGCTCTTCTGATACGGATTTGATATAAAATATACGTAAATTCCCATCGTCAGTTATGTTGAAATGCAGAAAATCCATAGATTGTTTCATTGTTTCAATAAATTCTGGTATGGAACAATTATTTTTATTACTCTTTTGTTGTTTTTCTTGTTTCTCTTGTTTTTCTTCTTCTTCTTTTTTTCCGAATGGTAAACGAAACATAGGGTTCACCTCTTTACGGTTTAGAAAATACCTCTGTTAGTTTTTAGAAATAAATGTAGAATTATACGGAGAATTATGTGAAAAGTAAGTTGGGATATGCCATATTTTTCTGAATAATAGTAGAGGAAAAGAAACATAATCTTGTTATAAGTTAGCTTTCGAAGATGTGCACTTAACGTATAAGGAATTGTGGTTTTATATAAAAAAGGAAGAAGCATGTAGTTGCTTCTTCCTTTTTTACTTATTGTGCTTTTTCCATTTTCAAGGATGCTTTTAATTTTTTCATTTCTGTTTTAATATCTTCTTTTTTTACATTTAATTTTTCAGCAATTTGTTTTACATTCATACCGTCTTTTTTCATTTTTAATACATCATTTAATGATGTGCCGCTTTTTTGTGAAATAATGTTCAGTACGGCAAGGTGGAATAAAGATACTTCATAGTCGCGCATTGTTTGTTTCACTTGATCTGGAGTGGATTTTTGCATGTCTGCTACTTTTTGTAACAGTTTTCCTTCCATCTCTTTACTCATATGATGTTTATGAAATTTATGAAGTTTCTTTGGATCAACGCCAAAGTGCTGCGCAGTTTCTTTCCATGTATGCTTTTGCTTATAGTACTCTAATACAGCATTAATATCTTTTCCACTTAATTTTGCGATGCGTGCTGCTTTCCAAATTTCATGTTTTTTATATCCTTTTTCTATTAATGATTTGTATTGTTCTTCAGAAATGAGTTTGTGGTGTTTTGCTACTTGTTTCGTTTCTTGTTTTGTTTCTGCTTGCGAGCTATCGGTAGAAGCGTATGCCGTAAGCGATGTTGCTCCGCATAATAATGATACCGCTAACATTCCTGTTACTAACTTTTTCTTCATGTTTTATCACTCCTATAAGTAGTAAACTGCTTGCGTTATATAGCTTATCCAAAAAGTATGACAAAACTATGAACAAATTATGTTTTTCTTTGTAAGATAGAAAAGAGAAATAGAAAGTTGTTTCCATATGATAAGAGTTTTAAAATGGAGAAAAAGATTTCAATGAATGGAGAAGATGCTGCGATGCATGTGTTAATTGTAGAGGATAATGAGAGCGTGTGTTCAATGCTTGAAATGTTTTTTATGAAAGAAGACTTTCAAGCAACATTTGTCGCAGATGGTTTAGAAGCATATTCATTGTTTCAAAAGAAAGATTGGGATTTGCTTATTGTAGATTGGATGATTCCAGGCATGGATGGTATAAAACTGTGTCAAAAAATACGAGAAAGCAGTGATGTTCCTATTATCATGTTAACAGCAAAAGATAGTGAAGCCGATCAAGTGCTAGGATTAGAAATTGGGGCAGATGATTATGTTACGAAGCCGTTTAGTCCGCTTACGTTAATCGCAAGGATGAAGGCGGTTGTACGCCGTTTATCAAAAAAGCAGGTAAGAAATGAAGTAAATCATTTTCATATTAATGAAGAAACAAGAGAAGTATTTTTAGACGGTGAGAAAGTGGAAAATTTAACGCCAAAAGAGTTTGAGTTGCTCGCTTTTTTCACGAAGCACCCGCGCCAAGTATTTCGAAGGGAGCAGCTCTTAGAACGTATTTGGGGATATCAATTTTACGGAGATGAACGAACGGTGGATGTACATATTAAACGGCTTCGTAAAAAAATTAGCACGGGCTCACATATATGGATTCACACGGTTTGGGGCGTTGGTTATAAATTTGATGAAGCGGTAGCTGGCTGTGAAAAGGATTAAATATTTTTATAAGCTATTGTTCAGTTACGTTTTTATTTTACTTGTTGCATTTATTCTATTAAGTGTCCTGTTTTTAAGTTTAGCTGAAAATCTAGCTTACAAGACAAAGGTAGAAGAGCTTACTTCTTACGGAACTAAAATTATTTCCGAGCTTGAGAAACAAGAAATGGATGTTCGTGCTGTAAAATTAAAGCATTTTTCGAGTATACTGCATGCACGCGATACGAAGTTTTTTATCTTTAATGAAAAAGGCGAGATTATACAGCCGTCATTTCGTTTAAAACAAAAACCTTTGTTAAGTGAAGCGGAATGGAAGAAAATTCAACATGGTGAAACATTGCAGATAAAGCGAGACGTGAAAAGGTTTGAACAGCCCGTATCAGTTGTTGTGCTTCCATATATGAAAGATAGTGAACTGCGGGGCGGGGTGATGTTAACAGCTCCCATTCACAGCACACTTCAAATTGTTACAGAATTAAATCGATATTTATTAATTACAGCGTGTATTACTTTTCTGATTGTACTAGTGGTCAGTATTTTTTTCTCACGCTCTTTAGTAAAGCGGGTGCAGCGTCTTCGCCAGGCAACCGCAATGATTTCAAAAGGTCAGTATGATGTGCAGGTTCCTATTGGACAATACGATGAAATTGGCTTGCTCGGAGATGATTTTAACAATATGGCAATGCAGCTTCATAAAGCGCAGAAGGAAATTAATCGTTTAGAAAAGCGGAAGCGTCAATTTATTGCCGATGTTTCACATGAATTAAAAACACCGCTTACGACAATCAATGGTTTAGTAGAAGGAATGAAAAATGACCTCATTCCGGAGGAGAAAAAGCAGCGCTGCTTTGAGATGATGGAACAAGAAACAAAGCGACTCATTCGCCTTGTCAATGAAACATTGGACTACGAAAAGATTCTTTCTAATGAAATCACACTTCAAAAAGAAGAGATTGAAGTAAAAGAGGTTTTTGAAGTGATTAGTGAACAATTAGAACTGCAAGCAGAGGAAAAGGGAAATACAATTGGAATTGATGTCCCCGCTAGTTTATTTGTTTATGCTGACTATGACCGGCTATTGCAAATTTTGCTGAACATCACAAAAAATAGTCTGCAATTTACCGAGAATGGAACAATTATGTTGCGTGGAAAAGAAGAAAGGCAAATGACAATTATTGAAATTGAAGATACTGGTATTGGGATGGACCGAGAAGAGGTATCTGCAATATGGTCACGTTTTTATAAAGCTGATACATCTAGGACAAATAGTTATGGTGAATTTGGATTAGGACTATCGATTGTAAAAGAACTTGTGAAATTGCATAACGGAACGATTAAAGTAAAGAGTGAACAAGATAAAGGAACAACGTTTATCATATGTTTTCCACGATAAAAAATCGTCTTACTAAGTAAGGCGATTTTTTTATTTTACTGAAATTGGGGCGTTTATTTTATTATATTAAATGTTGATTTATATGAGGAAACTAGACTATAATTGATAATGATAATCTTTATCAATTATTAGTATATACATATAGATATAAAATTATGAGGGAGAGGAATATATGACAACTTATGCTTCCGTTGCAAATGTTATTAAAGAAAGAAGATCTATTCGCACCTTTACAAATAAATCAGTAGAAAAGGAATTATTAATTGAACTATTAAATGATGCCACATGGGCACCGAATCATCAGCACCGAGAGCCATGGAAATGTAAATTATTTATGGGGGATGGCCGTAAAAAATTTGTAGGCGCTGTTTTAAACTCTTTTTCGCCAGAAGAAAGAGAAAAACGCGGAAAAATGTTAACAGAACGTTTTATGAGTACGCCAGCTCAAATTGTTGTTTATATGGATGAAGATCCACGCCAAGCGCAGCGTGATGAAGATTATGCCGCTGTATGTGCATTCATGCAAAACTTCCAGCTCCTAGCTTGGGAACGTCAATTAGGTGTTGTTTGGAAAACTGGCGGGCTTATTTACAATCCTGCTTTCATGATAGAAATTGGTTTAACGAAAGGACAACGAATTGTTGGTATACTACATGTTGGGTATTTTGATAAAGCTCCAGAAGGAAAAGAGCGTACACCAATTACGGAGAAGTTAGAGATTATTGAAGGGTAACAAAGAAGGATGCTTATTAAATTGTAAGCATCCTTCTTTGTTATATAAGCTCTGCTGGGAGTGTAAAAGTTCCATCCTTATGTCGAGTTAACGTATGAACATTTGTGATTGCATTCGTATGTATGACACCATAAATATGTGGATAATGTTCCCCGTTTGCAGCTAATTCGTACTTAATTTCTGCTTGTACACGATCTGGATCGATTGTTAAAAATACAATAGACTGTTCTGCTGCAAAATGTTTGTGAGCAACTTGTAATGATTGATTGAGAAATGAGCAGTGAATGAATCCCTCTTCCTGTAAGGAAGGTTCGATAATGACTCCTTTTTCTTTTGCATTTTCCCATGCTTGCATTGTCATAACTTTAATAATTGTATTCATAAGATTATCCCCTTTGTCATGAATGTTCTCTAAAGGGAATTTTACATGTTTTGCAAGGTAATCGCATCTAAAAGACAAAATAAATTGAGGTAATTTCTTTAATCTTCATGAAAGCTTGTTCTCCTTCATACACTGTCATAAGGGAATATGTAAGGAGGGGGAAAACTATGAGAAGTAGTGAGGACAAAGCATTGCAATATGCAATTTCAGAAATTACGGAAATTGCGACAGGGTTTGGATTAGATTTTTATCCGATGCGTTATGAAATTTGTCCGGCTGATATTATTTATACATTTGGTGCATATGGCATGCCAACGCGCTTTTCACATTGGAGCTTTGGAAAGCAATTTTATAAGATGAAACTTCACTATGATTTAGGACTTAGTAAAATATATGAGCTCGTTATTAACTCCGATCCATGTTATGCCTTTTTGCTCGATACAAATTCATTGATTCAAAATAAACTTATTGTCGCTCACGTATTGGCACATTGTGATTTCTTTAAAAATAATATTCGATTTTCTAATACGAAACGCGATATGGTTGAAAGTATGGCGGCAACTGCAGAGCGAGTTAAAAATTATGAGCATAAATACGGTAAAAAAGAAGTAGAAACCTTTTTAGATGCTGTGCTAGCCATTCAAGAGCACATTGATCCTTCGCTTATGAGACCGAAGCTTGCATGGAGTGCGGATGATCAAGAAGAGGAAGAAGTAAAGAGGGCTGCCACGCCGTACGATGATTTATGGAATTTAGAGGATCGAAATAAGAAACGAGAATTACCGAATGTGCGGAAGAAAAGAAAAATTCCTCCGCAACCAGAAAAAGATTTACTTCTTTTTATTGAAGAATATAGCCGCGAATTAGAAGAGTGGCAACGTGATATTTTAACGATGATGCGTGAGGAAATGCTGTATTTCTGGCCGCAGCTTGAAACGAAAATCATGAACGAAGGCTGGGCTTCGTATTGGCATCAACGTATCCTTCGTGAAATGGATTTAGGTTCAGATGAAGCCATTGAATTTGCAAAACTAAACGCAGGGGTTGTTCAACCGTCAAAAACAAGTATTAACCCGTACTATCTCGGTATCAAAATTTTCGAAGATATTGAAGAACGCTACGATAATCCGACAGAAGAAATGATACGCCGAGGCGCAAAACCAAACTCAGGAAGGGAGAAAATCTTTGAAGTACGCGAAATTGAATGGGACGTATCATTCCTGCGAAATTACTTAAACAAAGAACTTGTTATGCGGGAAGATATGTACTTATTCCAGCGGCAAGGGAAGGATTATAAAGTCGTCGATAAAGATTGGGAAAATGTTCGGGACCAGTTAGTCAATATGAGAACAAATGGTGGATTTCCGTATTTAGTTGTTGAAGATGGAGACCATTTAAAGAACGGAGAATTGTACATTAAGCATTGTTATGAAGGTATTGAACTTGATTTAAAATATTTAGAGAAAGTGTTGCCATACATTTATCAGTTATGGGGAAGAACGGTGCATATGGAGTCGATTGTAGAGAATAAGAATGTTGTGTTTTCTTATGATGGGAAGATGGTGCATCGGAAGTATGTGTAATAAGGAAAGCCACTATGTATGTAGTGGCTTTTTGGTTTTTAGAAAGTGATTTCATTAAACGTTGTATCTGTTTTTAGGCATATCCTGTTATCGTACGAAAAGATGCCAAAGAATGAACAACTCTTCTGTGTTTTCTAGGTTGTCAACGTGCCGACTTTGACACGGCAGTCTCATTTAGATGCATATAGGAATTGAACAAACTTGTGAGCAGAAGGCCAATTTTTTATGAAAAAACCCTTGTTTCATTGGAGTTTCGAATGAAAAGAAGGAGTATGCACCAAAATATGGAAAATGGTAATAAAGGAATAGAACAGGAGAGGGATTACTTTGAAACAATTGAAGTCTATACTTCTATCAGTAGTTATCTTTTCCTCGCTACTATTAGGTGGATGTCAAACGACTGATAAGCAAACGAACAACAAAACAGAAACAGCACAAACAACGAAAGATGTACGAGAAATTGCTTGGAACTCACTTTCTGATTCGCAGAAAAAAGAAGTGATTGGTGAATGGAAAGAAGCTCAAGTAAGTAAAACGATTGCAGATACAAAGGGATTTGTTTTAACAGACCGTTCTTTTGAGGGACAAGAAGTGACAACTGTTATGTTCCGCTCTACAAAGAGTGGCTTATTGGGCGACATTATTAAACTTGTAGATGAAAAGTCAGGAAAAGTTGTTGGAGCGGGTTTGAGGGAGTAGTGCAAAAAAAGGGGTTGTCATGCGCGAAGATATGTACTTATTCCAGCGCCAAGGAAAAGATTATAAAGTCATCGATAAAGATTGGGAAAATGTTCGTGATTAGTTAGTGAATATGAGAACAAACGGTGGATTTTCGTATTTAGTTGTTGAAGATGGAGACCATTTAAAGAACGGAGAATTGTAAATTAAGCATTGTTATGAAGGAATTGAACTGGACCTGAAATATTTAGAGAAAGTATTGCTATACATTTATCAGTTATGGGGAAGAACGGTGATGGAGTCGATTGTGGAGAATAAGAATGTTGTGTTTTCTTATGATGGGAAGATGGTGCATCGGAAGTATGTGTGAGAGCCGCTGGGGAACCAGCGGCTTTTTGTTGTTAGCAGTGTAAAAGAGAGCTATTTATATTTAGATATCATATTTACTTTTACATTCGAAAATCTCATCAACAGCTTGGTGATACCCGCCCGATTTTTGAAAGGATTCGCTAATATTGCCAACAGCCTTTAGGAAAGACGGATTGTGTAATATTTGGTCCGCAGTTTCACGGAGTTGGTCAGCGCTCAGACTGTGCATGCTTAAATTGATACCTGCTCCGATATTAGCAACTCTTTGAGCGACAAAAGGCTGGTCCGCGCTTTGTGGGATTACAATTAGCGGAACCTCGTAATAGAGACCTTCATGGGTACTGTTCATTCCACCATGTGTGATAAATAATTTAGAGTGTTTTAGCACTTCGGTTTGTGGAACATAATTTTTTACAATGAAGTTTTTAGGAATATTCCCTAAATCAGATATTTGAACTTTTTTCCCAATAGACATGACAACGGTATGATCAGTGTTCCCAAATGCCTTAAAACAAAGCTTATAGAAATCAATTGCTTGATTAAAGACAGTACCCAGTGAAATATAAATTGGGCTTTTTCCTTTGATTGTAGTAAGGTCGAAGTTTTCTTGTGTTAATCGTGAAGAGATGGATGGACCTACAAATTTGTATGTTTCGTCAAATGTTTCTCCAAAGGGTTGAAATTCTCTAGTTGTATAAACGATTGTAAGTGGTGCAGGGTTACAAAAAACTTCATAAGGAGAAGTGATTTCAACACCATATTTTTCTTTAATTTTTGTTGTTAGGTTTTGAAAATCATTATTTATCCTTTTCGCAATTTCTGTTGGGATATTTTGCGAAAGATGTTCTAACATTCTTTCAAATGATATTTCAGTCTGAGCAAAAGATGTACACGAATTAATTGCGGGGAGCTTTAGAATTTGAGAAAGTAAACGTCCACAGCCAAACATAGAATCGTGAATGATATAATCAAAATGTTCTCCCTGAATCTGTTCAAGAACACTAGGTATAATGATATCTGCCGTATGTAAAAGACCGTTGATTCTTTCGGATAAATAATTTCTTCCACCTGAGATAAAGGCTTTTATAAATTTTTGGTCATCAAATGTTCGTACAGTAGCTCCCGTTTTCTCGATACGCTCCCGAAAAGCTTCTATTGTGAAGTACACTACCTCTTCTCCGCGTGCAATAAGCTCTTGTACAACACCAATTGTTGGATTGATATGTCCTTCTGATCCACCATTAATAAATAAAACACGTGCCATTATAATCACTCCTTAGGTAAAATGTTCTCTAAATTGTGTAATAGTACGGATCACTGTCCTACATCATTGCTCAACTCAATTACAAGTATCAGAATACGATAGTTGTGTGTCCTCTATGTGACCTAACGTATGTTAAAAAATAAATTTTTCATAACTAATCATTTCATTTTTTTACTTTAAACGTTGTTTCTTTCTCTTCTACATGATCCACGAAGTGCAAATCGATTATTCTTTTAACAACTGCCAATCTAAGCCCATAGCTTTCGGTTGTTCCTGTTATTTAAAAACTAATAAAGTAAATGTTTTTTTCAGTCGCCAATAGTCCTAAATTTGGATGTGATTCTTTAATAGGAAGGCATCTTTTTTATGAAAACTGTTATGAATATAAACAACAAAAAAGTTTTAAAAAGAAACTTGAACCTAACACGATGTCAGGTTGTATAGTAATTTTACCGGTGAAATTACTTCGTACGAAATGAGGGGTTGATTCTGAATAAAAAAACTTGGAAAGTTGGAGAATTAGCTAAACAAACTGGACTTACGGTACGGATGCTCCATCATTATGACAAGATGGGATTGTTTTCTCCTTCGGAATCATCTGATAAGGGACATAGGATTTACACTGAAACAGATATTGCCAAGTTACAACAAATCATGTCACTTAAGCAGTTAGGTTTTGCTTTGGGTCAGATTAAAGAAATGATAGAAGATCCAAATTTAAATCCAGTCGAAGTTATAAAAGTACAGCTAGAAAGTGTAAAAGAGTCCATTCGGATACAAGAACAATTGTGCAGTCGGTTGGAAAGAATATATGAGTTGTTTAACAGTCAACAAGAAGTGAGCGCAGAACAATTTATAAATTTAATTGAGGTGATAAATATGAGTAAAGAAAACTATTTTACCCAAGAACAACAAGATAAGATGTTCAAACAAATGGGACTAGAGGAAAGAAAACAATGTGTAAGTGAATGGGCTGAAATAACTGCAAAGATACGAATGGAATATGAGAAAGGAACACCACCCGAAAACCTAGACGTAACACGATTGGCAAAACAATGGAATGAACTCCTCAATAAGTTGACTTTTAAGGATCCTGAAATCTCCAAAGCAGCTGAACGTTATTATAAAGAAAATCCTGAAGTAGGAGAGAAATTAGGGATAAATAAGATTGATAAACAGCTTTCTGACTACATTAAGGATGCTGTGTCACACAGTTAAATTCATTTTTATTATCACAGAAAAAGTCGTAAGCATTTGTATAACTACGGCTTTTTCTTTTTGCCCAATCGAACGGGATTATTGAATAATGGGGGCATTTACTATTGCATTTATTAATATTTAAGTAACTTTAAAGAGCAATACTACAACTCGTAAGTAGTTTTACTCTTGGTTTTTCACATCGGAAGTGTGTGTAAAGGTCGCTAGGGAAGCCAACACTATAGAAAATAAATAACGTGAGCCTGGTACAATACCGGGCTCACGTTATTTAGAGATGCGCTTTTTTAATTAAAGGCTGCTTCCTACAGAATTCATTTCCTTTTGCAATTTCGTAAATGCACGATACATTCCAACTCTCCAAGATACGATCATCGCAAAAGCAAGTAAGAAGAACATACCGCTTAATTGTCCTAAATCAATTGATTGACTTAAATATTCTTTCATACCGATGCGGACAGCAAGTAACCCGACTAAAATAAAAATAAATGCTTTAGAAGGTATTAAATAAATATCTTTTCCGCGTATTTCAAATTTTGATGTTTTAATAAGAAAAATAGAGAAAAATAAACCAACGATAACAGCTTCCCAAATTTCTGATGTTGTTAATCGAAATTCTGGTAAGATGTACATGCATGCTCCCGTACTCATAAAAATTGGTGGGAGTATAATTTTTTTTAATGATACAGGTTTCTTTGCTGATTTTAAGCGAATAATCATCATTCCAATAGCCATGCAAAGAGCAACAATACTCATTATAACGGGGAAGTTTATATTTAAGTTCATAGTTTATCTCCTTTTATCCTTTGTATGATTTTTTTAATAAAATCATAAACCAAACTAGAGCGATGCCAATGATAGTATGAGACGTTCCTGCTATATGGCTTAATCCTTTAAAATCAGTTCCATTTATTTGAAGAAGTCCACGGGCCGCCAGTGAACCAACTGTTGCAATCAATCCTATATTATAAACGATGAACCACGCGTTAAAACCTTTTACTTCATGAAATGCAAATGATTTTGATAATGCAAAGGCAATTAAAAAGAACAAAAATCCAAGGACTAACATATGCGTGTGCAAAAGGTTCAGCAGAGTAGTGCCTTGAATTCCCTGCGCTTTTGCATATTCTCTTGCAAATACACCGGAAAATAAACCGATAATTAAATAGACAAAAGATGCATTATATAACTTTTTCATAATAACCTCCTAAGGTAGTATTAGCAATGTTTATTTCTGGGAATAGAGCCATATTTAAAAGTTATCCCGCATTAACGGGCAGTAAGCCTCTCACCTCAAGATCCAGAGAGGCTTACTGCTCGTTAATGCCCGATTGGTGAAAGCTTTCCGTCAGTGGGGGACCACTGACGGAAGTTTCACTTTATCTTGTCATTCCGTATATGAGGCCAGAAATATATGGGATTAACCAAATGAACCATACGATAACGCTTAGTGTATGGAATGTTGTCATCATTTTTCTATCTTTTTTTATTAACACAACTGTTGCCCAAACAGCATGAAATAGCATAAGTAAAATTGCTGATAGGCCTGTGATTCCGTGAAAGCTGAGGAGAGATCCTGCTGAAGCCATTTTCTCCATTAATGAAGTTCCGAGCGTATCACACACTAATCCAAGCCAAAAAATAACGACGTGCCAAGGTTTTAATGTTTTTTGAAATTTTTCACTCCATACTCCGATTGTATAAAAAATAAGTGCAGCTGTAATACATGTAATAGCAGATGCTAACACGTTCATCATTCCTTCCTAAGAATCATTTGCTTTATATAAAGCATGTTACATGAGAATTATGAATAGAATATGAACGCAATATTACATAAAAATTTGCTTAATCATTATATTAGAATTGTATTATGATGTAAATAAAAAGTGAAGGTGTATTTTAAATGAAAGAAAACTTTCTTATTCCCTAGTCAAATAAGGGGATAAGAAAGTTTTTCTAATTTAACATTTGCTTTTAGATTTCGTTGCTTTTTAGTAATTTTCCATCTCGAAGTGTTAAAATTCGATCACATACATCAAGCATTTTTTCATCGTGTGTAATCATAATGGCTGCTTTTTTCTTTTTCTTAACTTCATGCTTCATTAATTCAACTACTTCTCTAGCACGTTTTGAATCAAGGCTAGCAGTAGGTTCATCGGCTAAAATTAAGTCTGGATTATTCATAAAAGCACGAGCGATGGCTACACGTTGTTTTTCACCGCCTGAAAGTTGATTTGGATAATGATTCATTCGATGTGATAATCCAAATGTTTTCAGTAATTCAGTTGCAAACTTGTCAGCTTCTTTTTTATTTTCTCCCTTTAACTTAGCGATATATAAAAGTTGTTCTTTAACCGATAAGAAAGGTACGAGATTTGCGAATTGGAATATGAATCCAATTTTTTCTAAACGAATACTTGTCATCTCTTTTTCAGATAAATTCGTTACGTTTTGGTTAGAAATATAAATGTTTCCTTTTGAAGGGGAAAGAAGTGCACCTGCAATGGAAAGCAATGTACTTTTTCCTGAACCTGACGGACCAACAATACCGATAAATTCGCCCTCTTTTACATCTAATGTAATTGGATGCAGGGCAGTTACTTCTGTATCTCCTTCGCCATATACTTTACTTACTTGTTCAAGCTTTAATAATGACGCTGGGTTATCCCATTTCACTTCTGTTACCATTACATTCCACCTCCGATTGCTTCTAGTGCATCTACTTTCAATACTTGATATAGAGAAATTAGTGTACCGAATGCACTAATTAAGATAAAGATACCTGAATATTGTGCGATTGTTGTTGTTGTTAATAAGAATGGCATGCCGGCTGGTAAAATAGTTTCCACTGCAAGGATTAAGCCAATGCCGATTACAAGAGCAACACCAGATAAGAAGATAGATTGTACAACTAAATTACCTGCTAAATATGAGTTTTTTGTTCCGATTGCTTTTAATACGCCTAATTGGTGTGTTTTTTGTAATGTAATAACATAGAAGAAAACACCGATTAATAATGCTGAAATTACAAGTAAAAACGCAATAATCATCGTTAACGTTCCTTGTTCTTCTTTATAACCTGGAATACCTTGAAGTACTTCTTTTTTATCAACAATTTTTACATTATCTGCATTATCGATTTTTTTATCAGTATTTAGAGCGATGATACTGTAATCTTTTTCATTCGGCAGTGCAATGCTGCTCCATACATTTTCATTCATATGAACAACTGGTGTATGGCTGAACATTTGATTTTCTGTAAAACCGACAACTTTGAAAGTTTTCTTAGAAATAGGATCTACTAGCTTATCTCCAAGCTTTACACCCTTTTCTTTGATAGATTCATCAGCAACGATTTCATCGTCTGCTAAAGCGCTGTTTTTCCCTTCAATCACTTTTGGGGCAATGAATGAATCTTGTTTACTTGAAAAAATAGCAGCGTCAACTTTTTTTGAACTTCCTTCTTTTGTAAATGTCGTCATTTTAAGATGCATTGGAACCGCATCTTTTTCATCAACTTGTGCTAATACTTTATCTACGTCGTCTTTCTTAATTTGAGAGCGTAATAATTTACCCTCGGCATCACTTGATACTACAAACTTGTCCGCTTTCATTTCGATAATAGAAGAGGCATTATCATGAGATAAACCATTTGCTAAACCTGATATGATAAGTACAAGAAATGATAAAAGCATCATAATTGTACCGATTAATCCGTATCGTAATTTTGATTGTTTTAATTCTTTAAGTGCTAAAAACATTACGTTCATTCCTCCTTGTTTCGTTCTATGCTCTTATCATAAAGAGGAAATATGAACGGAATATGAACAAAAGATTACAGATTTTCCTAATGGGAAAGTGCACGCAAAATGTAGACGTCTTTAAACGTGATAGTCTCAAACAAGAAGAGCCTATCCTTTAGATAGACTCTTCTTCTTGTTTTGGAAGGTAAATAGAGAAGGTAGTGCCTTTTCCCAATTCACTCTCAACTGTTATTGCTCCGCCATGAAGGTCAACTACTTTTTTTACAATAGAAAGACCTAATCCGCTTCCGTTTACATTTCTGTTTCGGGCATTATCGACTTTATGGAAACGATCAAATATTTTTTTGATTTCATTCTCAGGTATACCAATACCCATATCAGTAATCGAAATACGCCACTCTGTTTCCAGTTTTTCTGCTTCAAATGAAATTGTTCCACCGCTTTCTGTAAATTTAATGCTATTGGTAAACAAGTTGGTCCATACTTGATGAAGCAAGTTTTCATCTCCGTAAATTTGTATGTTAGGAACATCCATTTCAACTGCAAGTTCTTTTGTTCGCCATTCCCACTCAAGCATAAAAATAATATCTTTTATTTGTTTCCCTAAATCAACAGGTTGCTTAAGTAAAGTAAGAGCTTCTTTATCAAGCGATGCTAACATTAATAATTGTTTACATAAACTGGACATGCGTCGACTTTCTGATTCAATGATTTCTAAGTAATGTGTCTGCTCAGATTTCGTTAAATCATTTGTTTGTAATGTTTTGGAAAATCCTTGGATAGATGATAATGGTGACTGAAATTCATGTGAAACATTCGAAACAAATTCTTGGCGCATCTGTTCTGAATTTCGTAATCTTTTGGCCATTTTCCGAAAGCTAGTTGCAAGTGTTCCAATTTCATCGCGGCGATTTTCTGGCAGTGCTAAATCATAGTTACCACTTGCAATTTCTTTTGTCGCGCCTGTAAATCTTTGAATAGGGCGAACGACAAAGCGGGTAGCTATCGCGATACAAATCAGGCTGATTGTAATAGTTAATCCTAATAAAACAGCATAGAAAATACGTAATTCTCCAAATTGCTGTTGAATATCTGGGCGAATAAATAGCGCATACACTTTACCGTTATTTTCAACAGGAATTCCTATACTATTCGAAAGTGTATTGTCAAAAAAGCCGGTAGCAAATAAGCGATTAGGATATGTTAAAATCCCATTGTATATATTTCCGTTTAATACATGTTCAATCGTCCCTGCGCTAATATTCATTTTCTTGAAATCATCGCCGTACCGCTTACCTTGTTTTTTATCGTCTACTAAGTAAATTTCAAAGCCGAGGCTAGAAATAGATTGTAAATAATCATCTTTAGTAAGTTCCGTATTCTTTTCATATAAATACTTTACTTCTTCTGCATACTTTAAAATTTTCTCACTGTTATATGGTTTTAAGTACACATGATAATATACATTTGTAAGTAAAAATGCTACAACACTACTAATTAACATAATAAAAATCGATATAATGACAAATCGTGAATATAATGATCGCATAGTATTTCACCTCTAATTCATTTTTCTAATTTTGGACAGTAAGACTTCCACCTTAAAATTTTGAGAAATAAACAAGAGAAGTGGGGGAGGAAGAAAAAACTGACGGAGTTCTACGTTTGTAGAATAAGAAATGTTTATGAACAGAAGATGAACACGTTATTACAATTGCGAATAAAGCAAAAAGTGTGCTGTCAGTAAAACTGATAGCACACTTTTCATCTCATTAAAACGATGAACCACTAAAATAAGAAATAGCGGGTGGTATTGATTTGAAATACAGATTAACTGTTTGTAAAAAAGTTGCGATGTTTTGCCCCTTTGGATCTGTTTATCCCGCATTAACAGGCAGTAAGACCCCCACCTCAAGGTTCAGAGAGAAGCAAGGAAGATAGGTGGGGGATAACTGCCCGTAAAAGCCCGATTGGTGAGAGCTTTCCGTCAGTGGGGGATGAAGCCCCCCACTGACGGAAGTTTCACTTTATCTAAAGGGGTGTTTTTATAGTGAAAAGTGAAAAGAAGATCTGAACTGAAAGGCGGATTAAGGAACCGTTGGGTAGCATTAGAGTTACTCAACTAAAGGGCCAGTTCGTGGAATAACACCTTTAAAGAAAATTGGATATCTATGTTTAAGTAAAAATCCCAAATCCAATAAAGGATACGGGATTTTTGTTTTTAAATATTGTGTATTACTGTCTAATACGGAGCTTAGATTCCAGCCCACACATCTTTTCCATATCGTCCCTCACGTTGCAATTGGTCTAACCAATTTCTTGCCTCTTGTTCACTTACCCCATGATTTCGCTGATAAGCTTGACAAAGAGTATCCTCTACATCCGGAGCCATTCGACTTCCATCACCGCATATATAAAGATGAGCGCCGTTATCTAATAAAGAAATTAACTTGTCTCCATCTTGTTTCATTAAATGCTGTACATATGTTTTTGGATGTCCTTCCAGACGCGAAAAAGCTGTATGTAAGGATAATATGCCATCCTTTTCATCTTTTTGTAATTCTGTACGATAGAGATAATCCTGTTCAGGATGACGACAACCGAAATATAGATGAGCTTCTCCTAACTTTACGCCTTGCTGTTTCTGGATGCGCCGTGATTGTAAAAACCCTCGGAATGGTGCAATCCCAGTTCCTGGTCCAACCATGATAATTGGCGTTTCAGGATTTTTTGGCAACTGAAAACCTGATTGTGGAGTACGAATAAAACAAGCAATATTGTCTTCGTTGTGACGTTGAGCTAAATAGTTAGAAGCGACCCCTTTATATTCGCCTCGTCCACTCCGTGCAGGTCCGCTTACAACACCAACTGTAATACTCAGGCGATCCTGGGCAACGAGTGGTGAGCTTGAAATAGAATAGTAACGCGGTTTGAGTGCAGGGAGAAGTTCTAAAAACCGCTCAAACGGTATTTCACATGCTTCGTACTTTTCGAGAAGATCTAACATGGAAATACGTTTCTTTAATATTTGCTCCTGGTAAATTCCCTCTTCCACTAAAGTTTCCAATTCGCGTTTGTGCGGAGGGCAAACCGTAAAAGATGCCAGTTCCCGTATTTGTGCTCTGGTTGCTGCTTCCTGCACTTCCACACTATAGCTAAGAAGATCACGTAAACTAACAGGCATATCAAGTGGCAGATGAGCTGCGTTTCGTCCACTTGCTGTCAGCACTACTTGATCATTTCCATTCAAATTATACCTACGGAGAACGCGGCTGACATTTTCCTCACTGTTGTGTGGAAGCACTCCGAGATGGTCTCCTTCGTGATAAGTAACTCCTTGCGGTAAGGCCACCTCGATATGCCGAGTGCTTCGATCACTGCCAGCTGATTGGAGTTCGCGATTTTCCACAATAGTTGCATTCACTGCTTCGTACGAACGAGCAAGAGGAGACCCTCCAAGGCCACTGACAAACTGAAGGCTTAGGGTACTGCGTTCTTTTTCTACATTTTCATTGAGCTCCAATCCAAAAGCTTTCATCGCATCCGACCACATGCTTTGTTTCCATTGATTGAGCTGTTCCTCAAAGTCTCCACTTGCATCTCCCTCTCCGCGTGTTGAGAACCTTGTGGCTCCCTGTTGAGCCATCTGCTCGTCAATATATCTCGGGACATTCTGATAGGTACTGGCCCAGTTATGATCTCCACAGCCAAACACCGCATAATGAACACCTTGTAGCTCACCAGGTTGTAGTTCTTCAAGCCATTGTACGAATTGTCCAGCATTGCTCGGTGGCTTTCCGTTATAAGAAGAAGTAACAATGAGAATGGCTCCTTCTTTCGGTAAGTTACCAATTCGGTCATTTAAAGACGATACTTCAGTCCGTACGCCATGCAAACTCGCTGTATCCGCAAGTTCCCGTGCTACACCCTCAGCAGTTCCAGTATCAGAGCCGTAAAGAACAAGAAGCGGACGATTATTGAGTCCTTGGAGAGAAGCTGCATTCTGAACTTGCTGTTCCGTCTTATGGTCCTCCGGCGTCTCTGCTACAGGTGTTAGGACAGATGGACGGATGGCAGCTTGATTTCGGGAGCGAACCGTTATCTTAAAATCACCTGGCTTTAACGTTAATGTTTGTTTAATGTCCAGCTCATAATTCGCATAATCGATGAATTCAAAATGCTGGAGAAGCATTCCCAGTACGAGAGTGGCCTCATGAAGGGCAAACTGCATACCGATACATGCCCGCTCGCCATTTCCAAATGGCTTATAAGCATGATGAGGAACTTTATCCGGATCTTCAAACCGTTCGGGATGGAATTCTTCTGCATTGTTCCCCCATGCATCTTTATCTCGATGCAGCTGTGGAATAAGAACCATAATCCGATCTTCTCTTTTCTTTACCGGATATTTTCCGCCAATCACCGTGTCTTCTTTTGCATAAAGGCTGAATGCTGGTGCGGTAGGCCATAGACGCAGCGATTCATTTAAAATCATCCGGATATACTTAAGCTGCAGAACTTGTTGATATGTTGGAGTGGGCCCTGTTAATACCCGATCTACTTCTTCATAGGCTTTTCTCAATTTATCCGGATTTTTTAATAAGTAATAGATCGCAAAGGATAACAATCCACTTGTTGTCTCGTGCCCGGCTATTAAAAAGGTGATGATTTGGAAACGAATATTTTCATCATCCAGTTTTTCGCCCGTTTCCGGATCCTTCACATTTAACATACGGGAAAGCAAATCATTTTCTTCCTGGTTTTCATTGGCCTTACGTTCGGCAATAATGTTATCCACTAAAGAAAACATGGCTTGGATATCATGCTGAAATTGACGTTTAGTTCTCACCATGAGTTTGTCCTGTATATCTAATCGTTGTGTTTGATGCATCGCTTCATCTAGAGCACGGACCATGCTGGTGATAAAAGGATGAGGAGTCTCACGATAATAACTGTTGAACCGGTAATTAAAACCGCATAAACCAATCGTGTCTAATGTAAGACGGGTCATATCCCCCGGGACATCCACCTCTTCATTCGGATTAAGCCGTGCCCATTTTTGAACGAGCTGTACGGCAATATCGACCATCATGGCATGGTAATCCTTCATTGCCCGCTGGCTGAATGTAGGCATCAGAATATTATGGGCTTTTCTCCAGTTAGGCTCGTGTGTTCCACTTGTAAATAACCCGTCTCCAGCAAAGGGACGAACCTTTGCTAAAGGACCTTCTACACTTTTATCGAACCGTGACTGGTCACAGACTTCTGCTACCAGTTCATGCCCAGAAACGACAATGACGGTATCTCCTGGAGTTTGAAGCCGAAAAATGGGACCGTACTCTTCCGCCAGCTTGATAAACGATAGGAGCGGTTTATCTTTATCAAGTAGAGGTACATTACCTAATGGACCAAACGTTTTAGGTTGGGGAATATCATTAAGCTTTTTCATTAAAAACATCCTTTCAAAAGAGCATGCTATTTTAGTGATTATTCTTGCTTGAAAAATTTTACCTATCTGCACTACTTTAAAAAGTTTACTTTTAAGCTGTGTTTGATAACTTGTTTCCATCTCTCTCTGTCTTTTGTTACAGTTGTAAAGTTCCCCAAAACATGAGGGGTGGCCTGTTGATATGCAACGGATGATAACAACATGACAATGAGTTCCTCCGAATGCTGGTCTGCAAGAACATCCAATTCGATCCCTTTTACAATAAAAGGATAAGTTTGGTCGTGAAAAGGCTTGGGATTAAAAGTTAATCATATAGAATCGTTTAGCTTCATTTCTATACTTTACCAATATGCTTATGATTATGATGCTAGGTAAAGGATTGATCAATCCAGGCTGATTTTTGGCAATTAGTTTTCCAACTTGCTAACAGAGGGGCCATGTTCCCTCGTGAATTGAAAGGTTCATTCTTTTATGCAATCAATTCCTACCTATGACATATGTTATTGATGGTTTCTATGAAGTGATTTCTTCTGCAGAATGTGAATGTTTTCACTTAAATTAACGGGTGGCTATTCTGCAAGATAAGTACAGCAAAACTTTTAGAATGATCTTCCGTAATCGGGCGCGATTGTTGAACAACATAGGTAGAAATGATCAAACTTTTTTATAAAAACCAAACTTAAATCTGCTGGGGAAGAATCCATTTTGATCAATCTTTTTTCAAAATGGATTCTTTTTATTTATCGTAAAAATTTGGATTGCGAGGCATTTTTGATCAAACTTTATCCCGCATTAACGGGCAGTAAGACTCTCACCTCAAGATTGAGAGTGAAGCATTGTCCAGTTCTAGCGGCTAGAATCTCCGCCCCCTCGGACGAGGAAAAAAGCGCCTCTCCGCCTTGAGCTCCAACGTCCTGCGATTCTGAGCGAGCCGCTTCCGCTTTTCTTAAGAAGATAGGTGGGGGACAACTGCCCGTAAAAGCCCGATTGGTTCAACTAACCGTCAGTGTGGGATGAAGAAAACCCCCACTGACGGAAGTTTCACTTTATTTCAAAGCTACAGGTGGAACAATTATCTTACGGTTATTTCAAATCTGTTGGGACTGATGAAATCTGTTTAGAACGGTTTGGTTTGAAAAAAATTAGAATCGAAGGGAGCAGCATACCCCGAACAAGGAACGTATCAATTAAAATTCCCATTGTCATCGTCAAACCGAACAGAAAGAGTTCCTGCAGTGGTTGTGTAATGAGTACGCCGAATGTAGCTGCGAGTATGATACCTGCTGATGAAATGACGCCTCCTGTTAAAGCAACCCCGCGTGCCACAGCTTCTTTCCATTCATACTTTTGTGCCTCTTCCTTGATGCGAGATACAAGCATAATATTATAATCGACTCCTAATGCAATGAGAAATACAAAGGTGTAGACTGGTAGACGATAGCTAATTGAATCGTAACCTAAAATATAATGAAAGATCATCCATCCCAGCCCTAGGGTTGCCGCATAGGAAAGTAACATTGTTATCATCATTGTTAGTGCTATAATGATAGATCTTGATTGGAATGCAAGCATAATGAAAATGAAAATTGAAATGAGTGAGAACGTCACGATCGTATCTTTCTGATTTAAAGATTGCACATCTAGTTGCTGTGCTGTCTGCCCACCATAATGCAATGAATATTGTTCTGAATCGAAGCCGCTTTTCGTTAACAAGTCCTTACTATTGTCTCGTAGTTTACTTATTGTATTTAAAGCTGCTTTGTCGTAAGGATTGTCTTGTAAAGTCAATTGCAGTCTGATGGCATGCTTTTCTTCTGATAAGAAATTTTTTGGTAAGTTCGAATTGGGTGTGGATAATCCTGAAGTGATTTCAGGTGTGACGGTATTTACCCCATCTAGTTCTTTAATTGAGTTTGATAATGAAGCTAATTTTTCAACAAATGGTTGGTCTAATACAATTTCTTTGTCTGATTTTAAAATAACAGTCACAGGTGCTAATTGTCCTGGTGGAAAGTTTTCCTCTAAAATTTCAAAACCTTGCCGCGATGAAGTGTCATTTGGAAATGACTTCATTAAATTAAATGAATATTTCATGGATCCGACATTAATTGAGGCAAGGATTAGCATAATTAAAAGTATACCTGCTGTGATGGAAGGCTTTTTCTTTACAAAAGTGCCTACATTTGTCCAGAAGCCGCTTAACTTTTCTTCTTTTTCGGCTACTTTTGGAATGAAAGGCCAAAATGCTTTTCGACCTACTAGTGCAAATAGAGCGGGAATGAGTGTGATGCCTCCAAGAAGAATGAACACCATGGCAACTGAAAATACTGGGGCAAAGTTATGATATGCATTAAAAACAGCAAAGAACAATGTAAGCATCGCAACCAGCACTGTTCCGCCGCTGAAGAGAATAGGTTCCATTACTTGCGTTAATGCAGTCTGCATGGCATCGTACTTCGAATCAGTCTTTTTTAATTCCTCTCTATAACGAGCTAAGATGAATAAACAATAATCTGTTAAAACTGCAAAGAGCAGAATCATCATAATGGAAAGAGCTTGTTTTTCAACGACGAACCATCCATTTTTGCCTGCTAATCCTAAAATGCGATCGACTACTTCATATACGATACCAGCAATGATTAATGGAATGACAGCGAGCAATGGGGAACGATAAATGATGATTAATATAATGAGAATTAATCCGATTGTTGCAAACATTAATACGAAGTCAGCATTTTTGAACAGCGTAATCGTATCCGCTGCAATTCCAGCTGGACCTGTAATCTCAAGCTTTAAGTCACCGATATCCATTTGTTTTACATGGTTTCGAATTTGATCTAATGTCTCATAAATTTGATCTGATTCTAAACCTTTCGTTAGCGCAACATTTAAAAGAATAGTCGTGTTATCTTTGGAAAACATTTTATCTTGTGTGGCTTTGGGGAGTTGGTGGAATGGTAATGCACTTGCTACATTTTTTGGTTTATCATCTGAAGAAAGCCACTTGCTAATTTCTGAAATTTTTGCGCGCTCGGCCTCAGTGATGGCGTTTTTTCCATGAAAAACAAGGAGGGCGACGGCACCATCTTTAGATGGAATTTGTTCATCTAATATCTTTTGCGCTACAGCAGACGGCGTATCTTCATGTATGCTTCCTTCACCGCTGCTTGTTGCGTACTTTTTGGCTGATGGTGCGATGAGGCTTAAAACGCCAATAACAAGAATCCAAGCAATTAAAACTATTTTGGCACCCTTTGGACTACTTATGAAGCGAGCAAGTTTGGATAAAGGACGATTCATCACATATGTAACCTCCTTTTTTAATTTCATGAAAATTTTAGAATAGAAATATGAACAGAATATGAACAGAATATTACAAAAATTGTGTCGATAATTAGTTCTTAACTTTGTTTCTATTTTGTGAACAAATGGAAATATTGAGCTCGAAATGTTGTGTAACTTTAGGAGATAATTTGCGTCGTTTTTAAATGATAAATTGCATATGAAAAAAGAAATCTATAAAGGGGTATCGCTACATGCCCATCAAGCTAGAGCAAATCATTACCCCAAAAACAAAAAAACGCTATTCTTTCTGTAATATAGTGGAGAGGATGGTGTTTTTTATGTGTAGCGAGGTTTCAAATGAACTTATTCTGTTTTCACAGGTATTGCAACGATCTTTGTCCTCACAAGCTCTCCAACAACTGGCCAGAAAAGTGGGCTTTGTTCAAAGGACGAGTAAATATACTTAGTTAAATAACTAAAAAACGACTGCAATTGAGTAATCGCTATTAATTGAGCATTTAAGGATAGCTGATTAAACTAGTCTTCATCTTCAAATTCTTTTTGAAGGTAGTTATTATTTACACCCTCGTCTTCGATATCATGCGGTTTATATCTTCGAATTGTTACAAAAGATAAAGTTTCCAGTTGGCGAGATACCATTTTTAACTTTTTTCACATTATATAAAGTAAATCAGCCGTTACTGGTCTAGAACAACTGCCCAAGTTTACAATTTGCAAATTATCGAATGTTTGAATGAGTAAGATCTTTATCTCCTAATTTTCTTTTCATAAAAGCAATTAACAGAAGAAAAAGTGGGAGTACGATTTGCATAGAAAAAAAGAAAAAAATTGAGCTCTTGGATAAAAATGATGCTAGTTCCTGAAAATTGGAAGCTACCCAAAAACCAAATAGAACTTGGAGAAACCCCAATGGAAGCACAAATGGTTTATAATCATACACGTTTATCCACTGGGCTGTCCCAAGTGCAAGCGCATAATAAATGACAGAAACTTTAACAAAGATACCTATAACCCACAATGCCATAATAAGCGCTTCAATATGCTCAAAAAAACTAGCGATACTGATATACTTAACAAGATTTAATAATGGATATATATAATTTTGAGTAATCCCGCCGAATACAAAAATCGCAATCAAATTTGTAATCACCATGGTCAGTACAATAGCCGTAACAGAAAACATGCCCCATTTACTTCTATTTTCTCGATCTTGCAGAAAAGGCAGTAAAAAAGAAATATAAAAAAAATCGCCTAACCATGACTGAACATCAATTGCTCCTCGGATAGATGGTAAAACTCCATTTCCCATGATAGGAAGTATGTTATGGAATTCCATATCGGGTAGAAGCAGAACTATCAGCAGCAGAAAAGGAAGAGTGAATATTGGAAAGAAAATTTGTGTTGCGCGTGCCAGTACTTCTATTCCACCGTATACAGTAAGTGCACTGACGAGCACTATACTAGAAAACATGACGTATAGTGGGGTTTTAGGAAGGAAGGAGATAATGATAAATTCAGCGTAGTCCCGTATAACCAAGCCATTCTCAAAAAGAATAAGAAATAAATATATACACCCAAGGGCCTTTCCGGCGAACTTTCCAATAATATGCTCACTGTACTGAATAATATTTTCCCTGGGATACAACTTGTTTAGCTTAATGAAAATCCAGGATGACAGAAAACCGATCAGGGAAGCCCATATTGGTGATAGCCAGAGATCTTGCTTCGCACTTTTCCCTGCAGCCGATGGAAGAACCAAAATAGCTGTGGCCAATACGGTTACATACATTATAATTCCCATCTGAAAAGATGAAATTTTTCCTTTTTCAATCATGGCTTACCTACCTCATTTTATCTATTTTTTTACTATTAGGATGCACAAGGAGGTAATTATTTATAAGCATAAAGAAGTTATAGGACATTTTCGGAATTACTCGGCTTACATGCTGGTAGTAAGGAGGGAGTTTTTAATGAGTTTATTAAAGAATCTTTCGGAGGTAGCAAAGGAACGAAACTTGGACGGGAAAAGGTGTGTCCGGTTCAGCATTTCTATTAATAAGTATGACAGAAAAACTATCTAGATTAGCAACAAGCTGTGGAATGACGAAATCGAAAATGTCTGATCAACTGTTAAGAATCGTCTTAAACTCACCTAATGTGTTGGAATGGCTGCAACAAAAATTTAATAAAGTAGAAGAATATATGGAGATAGATATCGCTGTAATTCTTAAGCTAATAAGCGAAACTCATCTTGAATCGATAAATTCATACAAAAACGCCATCCTTCCTGTATATTTCTACAAAAAGAATAGCGCTTTTTCGTTATATGAATATAAATTTATTTTGGCTTAATAGCGATGTGGCGATACCCCTAATTAGATAGGATAGGTTTAATAGATACATCGCAAGATAAAGATAAGTTTCATTACGATTTTCCATACAATCGAAAGGAAGGAGCTGTCCATATTGTTTCGAAACAAGCGAAAACAACGCCATATGAAACAACTGCCAGTCGCTGAGCAACAAGTTTTACTTTCTTCCGACCTGGATGAAAACCTACAGGTTCTTCGCTCCATGTATCAGGATTGCTTTGATGTAGCCTTCCGGACGTTTTTAATTAGTGGACAAACGAAAGCTGTTCTTGTTTATGTAGAGGGGTTATCTAATATAGAGGAGATCGATAATCATGTGCTAACCCCACTTATGTCGGAAACGGAAGAAAAGGGTCTTAGTCCACGTGAAATGTTAGAGAAAAAGATCCACATTTCAAAGATGAAAGAGGTCAGGACAGTTGCAGATTGTATAGAGAATATTTCTGTCGGGAACCCCATACTTTTAGTACAACAAGAAATGTCCGGGTTTGCCTTGGGATTGGCTAAATGGGAAAAGCGAGCAATTGAAGAACCGACAGCAGAGAATGTTGTGCGTGGGCCAAGGGAAGGTTTTGTGGAAACATTAGGGGTCAACACCTCTCTCCTCCGCCGTAAAATCAAAAGTCCTGCTCTCAAGATGAATTCGATGAAAATCGGGAAATATACTAGTACTCATGTTGTAATTGCTTACATAGAAGGACTTGCGGATCAAACTCTTATTGAGGAAGTCAAAAACCGCTTACAACGCATTGAAATAGATAGTGTATTGGAAAGTGGGTATATCGAGGAATTGATTGAAGATAATCCCTATTCCCCTTTTCCTCAACTCATCAATACGGAACGGCCTGACGTAGCAGCTGCTAATCTCTTAGAGGGGCGTGTAGTGATTCTAGTGGACGGTACACCTTTTGTCTTAATTGCTCCTATTAGCTTTTTTTCCTTACTTCAATCGTCGGAAGATTATTACCAGCGTTTCCTGATTAGTTCAGCCATCCGTTTGTTGCGCTTTGCGTTTATGGTGTTTTCTCTTATTTTGCCTTCTCTCTATGTAGCAGTCCTTACCTACCATCAGGAAATGGTGCCAACGACCTTGCTAATTAGTGCGGCATCTTCACGGGAAAGTGTTCCCTTTCCGGCTCTTGTGGAAGCATTACTAATGGAGATTACATTTGAAGCGCTGCGTGAAGCAGGGGTTCGACTTCCAAAACAGGTCGGGGCTGCCGTTAGTATTGTCGGCGCTTTGGTCATTGGTCAAGCTGCCGTTCAAGCTGGCCTGGTTTCCGCTCCGATGGTCATCGTTGTTGCGATTACAGGCATTTCATCTTTTATGGTACCGCACTATACACAAGGGATTGCGTTACGAATGCTACGCTTTCCTATTATGTTTCTTGCCGGTTTACTTGGTTTGCTTGGAATTATGCTTGGAATAATTGCTATCGTTGTCCACTTATGTGCGCTGCGTTCTTTTGGGGTTCCATACCTTACACCCATTGCTCCAATGAAGGGGCGTGAGTTGAAAGATACCTTGATTCGGGCTCCATGGTGGATGATGAACACACGTCCCCATTTAACTGGTGAATTCAATCAGTACCGACAGTCCCCCGGACAAAAGCCGAATCCAAGTGGGAAAGACGAGCAGTAGAACAAAGACATGACGAGAAGGATGTGAAAAAGAATGAATCTCTTTCTATCTCAAAACATCATAAAGCCGGTCCTCATTCTTTTCTTTTTGTCGGCTAGTTTCCTGCTTACCGGTTGCTGGGACAGAAAGGAAGTGAATGATATGGCGCTGGTGTTAGGGGCTGCCATTGATAAAGAAAAAGGAAAAAACATCAGACTTACCTTACAAATTTTAATTCCTCGAGCTGTGGGCGGCGGGCAGCAGGGAGCTGGAGGAGGTGGAGGAAGTGGGGGAGGCTCTAAGGTCTTGGTGAGATCGGCGATTGGAGAGAATATAGCAGATGCTGCGTCAAAGCTCCAGACGAAGATTACACGCAAAATCTTCTGGGGACACTGTAAAACGTATATTTTCGGTAACAAACTTGCGAAAGCAGGAGGTATTCATAAACAAATTGACTTTTTCCTTCGCCACCCGGAACCTCGGGAACGTGCTTATTTGTTTGTCAGTGATAAAGAGGCAGCCGACATTCTAAAATTTCAGCCATCGCTAGAGTTATACATGGGAGAAGGGCTCCGAAAGCTCTCTGAGATGCACATAGGTATGAGTACTACCGTGAAAGATTTTGAACAGATGGTAACAGGTGATTCAGGGGCGGCTCTTTTGCCTTTGATTAAAGTTTTAAAAGAAAAAAAGAGTGCCCCTATAACTGAGACCGCTATTTTTAAGAAAGATAAAATGATTGGTCAAATTAATACTAAAGTAACTAGAGGACTATTGTGGTTACGAAATGACATCCAAGTGACTTCGATTACAGTAAATCCTAAAAAAGGAGAATCCATATCGCTAGATCCTATTCGGCAAACGACGAAGCTCCTTCCTACAATCGAGAATGGAAAGTGGAAGATCCTAGCGAAGGTCACATCGGAAGGGACGATTGTACAAAATGGAAGTCATCTTGACGTTATGAGTCCCAACATTACAAAGAAACTAGAAAAGGAGATGGCAAAAGAGATTAAACAGCGAATGAACCTGTCCCTGAAACAGGTAAAGAAAGGGATGAATGCGGACGTGTTCGGTTTCGCAGATGCGTTTCACCGCAGATACCCAAAAGAATGGGAGAAAGTCAAAGGTCATTGGGATAAGATCCTTCCGCAAGTGGACGTGAAAATAGCTGTTAAAACGCGTGTACGCCGACCTGGTTTATCTACCACGCCGGCGGGTTTGAAAGAAAAAGAGGTAGAAAAGAAATGAAATGGATAAAGGTAGCAGGAATAACAGTATGCGTGGTTCTAATTGTTTTGTATGAATGGCCAAAAATGGATCGGAATCAGAAAAGGGAGAAAGCGGCCTTTGTGACCTTAACGATGATGGGATGGCTGCTTGCCATCCTCTTGCTGCTCTTTCCAGACATGCCGGGTCCTACGCAGATGATTGAGAAGCTTTTTAAACCACTTGGTAAGCTGCTTGAGAAAAAGTAGGAAAAGGAAGGAGCAAGGGAAATGATTGAGAAAGGGAAAATCTCATCTTTACAAATGGCGATGATACTATATTTTATCATATTGGCCACAGGTATTCTGACTCTTCCATCAGTTGCCGGCAAATATGCAAAGCAAGACCTCTGGCTATCACCGATATGGGCCTCGCTCATTGCTTTTCTAGTATTGTCTGTTTTCTGGAAACTGAACAAGCTTTATCCTAATGAGAATATTATGCAGTATAGTGAGCGCATTATCGGAAAGATTGCCGGAAAGACTCTTGGATTTATGTATTTGTTTTTTCATCTTTATTTGAATGGCATTGTTCTCCGGGAATACGCAGAGTTCATTGCAAACTTTCTCCCCAGAACCCCGATGTCTATCGTGGTAGCTAGTATGGTACTAGTTAACGCGTTTGTTGTATACGGGGGAGTAGAGGTGTTAGCACGTGCGACACTAATTTTCCTTCCGGTGTTTATTCTTCTTCTTCTGTTGATGGGATTTTTACTTCTACCCGATATGGAATTCCATAACATACTTCCTATCATGGGAAATGGTATTTTACCGTCTATACAAGGAGCGATTCCAATTCAGTTATGGTTTAACGAATTTTTTTATATGTCTTTTTTTCTTCCTTTTTTAAAAGATCCAGAAAAAGGACGGAAATGGGGCATGATTTCTGTTGTGGCTATTGTATTGACCATGATCGTTACAAATTTGATTGCAATCTTTGTATTAGGCGGGATTGTTTCAGAGTCTGTATATCCGGTATTAAGTGTTGCTAGGTATATCAGCATCGCCAATTTTTTCGAGCATATTGAGTCAATTATTATGGCAATCTGGGTTGCAGGTGTCTTTGTTAAAGTTTCAGCTATTTATTATGTGCTTACACTTGGAACGGCACAGTATCTAAACGTGCAGGATTATAAGCGTTTTGTGTTTCCACTTGGATTTCTCCAAGTCATATTTGTTTTTTGGATAACTTCCAGTTTTCAACAATTATTTGCCTTTTTGTCCACAGCTGGAATTTTTTACTTTTTTTCTTTGCAAGTCGTACTCCCGTTTTTACTTCTGTCTATTGCTCTTATAAAAAAGAAAATGAGGGAATAAAGACTATACTCTTTTAAACGGTCAATCATTTTGTTACGCCAATCGCTATCGTGCGAAAAAGAAACTCCACGCCTATAGATTCATTACATATACACTATTTTGTAGATTTAAACATTGCGTAGAAATAATTAAAAAATTGTAATTTTTTATGGAACAGCTATTATGACGTTCATTCCGATAGTGCTTCTATGTATTGCGATTGAACAGAAGAGGGGTTTACAAAATACCCTCCACGGTATAATATACGTGTATAAGGTTAAATAAACACTTTACTTTAACATAAAACAAATAAAAGTATGGAGGTGCTCATACATTGGAATATGGTCAAGATATGAAAAATCGTTTGAAGCGAATTGAAGGACAAATTCGCGGTGTGCTTCGCATGATGGAAGAGGGAAAAGATTGTAAAGAAGTGATTACACAACTGACTGCATCACGTTCTGCGATGGATCGTACGATTGGATTAATTGTCGGAACGAACTTAGAAAAATGTCTTCGCGAGCAGTTTGAAAAAGGTGATACGTCTAATGAAGATGTAATCAAAGAGGCTGTACAACTACTTGTAAAGAGTAGATAATCTGTCAATGCGTTGACAGATTTTAAAAACAATATCATTATACCCATACAGGTATATGTATAGCGATAGTTTCAGGAGGAATGAAACATGAGTATAAAAGTTAATACTACTTTGGATTGTAAAGGTTTAGCATGCCCAATGCCAATTGTTCGGACGAAGAAAGCAATGGACACATTAGAAGCAGGGCAAGTCATTGAAGTGGAAGCAACAGATAAAGGCTCAGTAGCTGATATTCAAGCTTGGGCGAAAAATGTAGGACATCAATATCTCGGTACGAAAGACGAGAACGGTGTTTTGAAGCATTATTTACGAAAAGCACCTCAAGAGGAAATGAAGGAAGCCATTCAATATCCTCATACAATGACCAATGAAGAACTACAAAATAAATTAGCATCTCAAGAAGACTGTATTGTATTAGATGTACGGGAACCAGCTGAATTTGCTTTTGGTCATGTGCCATCTGCTGTCTCAATTGCGTTTGGTGATTTAGAAGAAAGATGGAGTGAGCTTGATAAAACAAAACCGATTTATGTCATTTGCCGCACAGGCAGCCGCAGTGATCTAGCATGTCAGTTATTAGAAAAACAAGGTTTCTTGAATGTGAAAAATGTAATCCATGGTATGTCGCAGTGGCAAGGTACTTTGGAGCAGGAATAAAGAGTTTTTTATTTTTTTAAATGAAAATATACCATAGGGGGTAAGGTAATGAGTATTGTAGGATTACAAGCGAAAGATGTTGCTGAGAAGGTGTTGTTTGAAGAACTGTTTATTTTAGATGTTCGTAATGAAGCTGATTATGTGGATTGGAAAATCGAAGGAAAGCAAGTAGCGTCTATTAATAAGCCATACTTTGATTTATTAGAAGGTGTAGACGGTATTTTGGCTGAATTGCCAAAAAATCAAGATATTCTTGTTGTATGTGCGAAAGAAGGATCTTCTATGTTTGTTGCTGAACAACTCGCAGAAGCTGGCATAGAGAATGTCTATTATTTAGTTGGTGGTATGAAAGCTTGGAGTGAGTATGTTAAACCAATTAAAGTAGGTAATTTAAAAGATGGCGGAAGCATTTATCAATTTAACCGCGTCGGAAAAGGTTGTTTATCGTATATGGTTGTTTCGAATGGTGAAGCGGCAGTGATTGATTCTGTACGCACAATCGAAGCTTATGAAAGTTTTGCGAAAGAACAAGGTGTTGTGATTACGAATGTTTTAGATACACATTTACATGCCGATCATATTTCTGGCGGTCGTAAGTTAGCTGAGAAGATAAACGGTACGTATTGGTTACCACCAAAAGATGCAGAAGAGGTCGTATTTTCTTATGAGCCGCTTGTAGAAGGAACTGTCATTACAGTTGGAACAACAAAAATTGACATTCAGGCAATCTATTCACCAGGTCATACAATTGGAAGTACGTCATTTATCGTAGATGATTCTTATCTTTTATCAGGTGATATTTTATTTGTAGATTCCATCGGTCGCCCAGATCTTGCGGGTAAGGCAGAAGACTGGGTAAGTGATTTACGTACTACTTTATATAAACGTTACAAAGCATTATCTCAAGAGTTAATTGTTTTACCAGCTCATTATTCTAAAGTGAGTGAACTGGATGAACAAGGCGTAGTTAGCGCAAAATTGAAAGATTTATTTGTAGAGAATGCAGGATTAAATATTGAGGATGAGGCAGAGTTTCGTAAAACAGTTACAGAAAACTTACCGCCACAGCCGAATGCATATCAAGAAATTCGTCAAACGAATATGGGGAAAATCAATCCAAATGAAGAAGAACAGCGTGAAATGGAAATAGGGCCAAATCGCTGTGCAGTACACGAATAACATGAGATTCTAGTTATCTTCTATTAGGAAACAAATTTAAAATGAAACATACCACTGGAGGTATATAAAATGAATGTAAAACAAGTATTAGATGCAAAAGGTTTAGCATGCCCAATGCCAATCGTAAGAACAAAAAAAGCAGTGGATGCTTTGCAGTCTGGAGAGATTCTCGAAGTTCATTTAACAGATAAAGGTGCTATAAAAGATATTCCAGCATGGGCACAAACGGGTGGGCACGAAGTATTACAACATGTTGAAGAAGATGGAGTTTTAAAGTTCTGGATTAAAAAAGCATAAGAAATTTGGAGGGTATGTTGTATGAGTATGAATGCAGCATTGAACATCGTTTTTATTACACTTATTGCTTGGTTTATTGTTTCTCGTTTTTTACCTGTTAAGGGAGTAAAAAATATAAGCGGAAAAGAACTAAAAGATGAGATTAAGAAAAAGAATAAGCAATTGATTGATGTACGTACACCAGGGGAATTTAGAGGCAATCATATCCAAGGTTTTCGAAATATGCCATTAAATGAACTAGTACAAAAAGCAAATAGCTTAGATAAAAACAAAGAAGTAATTGTAATTTGCCAGAGTGGAATGAGAAGTAAACAAGCAACAAAAGTATTAAAGAAACTGGGATTCAAACACATTGTAAATGTTTCAGGCGGTATGAACGCTTGGGGCTAAGGAGGATGTATGAAAAATGAGAGAAATTACTGCGAAAAAATTAGAACATAAACTTATGAGTAATGAAACGGTAAACATGATTGATGTGCGTGAGGTAGAAGAAGTTGTGGAAGGGAAAATTCCAGGAGTGCTTCATATTCCACTTGGCTTATTAGAGTTTCGAATGCATGAGTTAGATAAAAATAAAGAGTACGTGATTATATGTCGTTCTGGTGGCAGAAGCTCGCGAGCAGTTCAATTTTTAGAAAGTCAGGGCTTCCAAGTTATTAATATGAATGGTGGTATGTTGGCTTGGGAAGGGAAAACAGAGTAGTTATGAAATAGATGAAAGGACTTTGTACGGATTTTTCAATTACCTATACGGGTATATGTAGTGACGGGAGGATTCGATATGGAACAAAAGAAAAAAACAACAATTGTGTTATTCAGCGGGGATTACGATAAAGCGATGGCAGCGTATATTATCGCAAATGGTGCAGCGGCGTATGATCAAGAAGTAACCATTTTTCATACATTTTGGGGATTGAATGCGCTTCGTAAAGATGAGCCGATAAAAGCAAAGAAAAATTTCTTAGAGAAAATGTTTGGAAAGATGATGCCCCGCGGTGCAGATAAGATGGGGTTATCGAAAATGAATTTTGCAGGTATGGGACCGAAAATGATTAAGCATGTCATTAAAAAACATAATGCAATGCCACTGCCAGACTTAATTGATATGGCGAAAGAACAAGGAATAAAATTAGTCGCTTGTCAAATGACAGTGGATTTATTAGGACTAAAAGAAGAAGAAATTATGGAAGATGTCGAATTTGCAGGAGTAGCAGCATATTTAGCGGATGCGTCTGAAGGAAATGTGAACTTGTTTATTTAAATTCAACCCCTTTTAAATCTCTAATGGGTAGTTGTACGTATCGAAACATAGGGTATTCTATGAATAGGATACCTTCTTTTCAAAAGGGGGAAGAAGGAACATGAGCCTTGGCTTTATCATTGTGCTCTTTATCATTGGATTTATCGGTTCATTTATTTCAGGAATGGTCGGCATTGGTGGTGCCATTATTAACTATCCCATGATTTTGTATATTCCCGCGTTATTAGGATTTGCAGGGTATACGGCGCATGAAGTAAGTGGAATTACAGCTGTACAAGTGTTTTTTGCGACTTTTGCAGGTGTATGGGCGTATCGCAAAAGTGGTTATATAAATAAGACATTAGTGTTATATATGGGAACGAGTATTTTAGTAGGGAGTTTTATAGGGAGTCTCGGTTCAAAAGTATTAGATGAAAATCAAGTGAATGTTGTGTATGCGATTTTAGCTACAATTGCAGCCATTATGATGTTTGTACCGAAAAAGAATCGTGACGATTTATCTGTAGAGGAACTCACGTATAATAAATGGTTAGCTAGTGTTTTAGCTTTTATTGTAGGCTCTGCTTCAGGGATTGTTGGAGCAGGAGGAGCTTTTCTTTTAGTACCCATTATGCTTGTTATCCTGAAATTGCCTACACGTATGACAATTGCAACGTCATTAGCGATTACGTTTATTTCATCTATAGGTATTATGATTGGAAAAATTTCTACGGGACAAGTAATTGTATTTCCGTCTATTATCATTGCTATCGCCAGTTTACTTGCATCGCCTATCGGAGCGAGTGTCGGTAAAAAAACGAATCAAAAAATATTACAGTGGATATTAGCGATATTAATTGTTGCAACATCGGTTAAAATTTGGATGGATATGTTGTTGTAATTTCTTCACTTTTCTCTGAATCTTGAGCTGGGGGGCTTACTGCCTGTTAATGCGGGATAAAATCGCAAGATGGTGTATACGAAGTACGAGGAAGAGCCGCTAAGAGATTAGCGGCTCTTTTTGTTTATAAAAAAATAAGCCCCATTTTCATAGGACCTATCTCTCACATTAATTGTTATTGGTTGACTTGGTTGTTTTACTCTTGGATGATGATTTTTGATTATCTTCTGATTCTTCTTGTTCTACACGCTTTGTATCAGCAGGAAGTCCAAGGTGATCACGAAGTTGTTTTGTTATGTCAGCTATATTTTTTTTATCAGGCATGTAGTAATACGTATGTTTCGGAGCATAAGTAGGTTTACAGATTTTATCTTCTGACATATAGCAGTCTTCGCCGGCTAGTTGTACTTTTGTAATTGAAGAACCTATACCATATTTGTAGAATGATAACATGTCATCAAATGAGAAGTTTGTTTTAAAATCCCCATTAATATCATCAATGATTTTTCCTACTTTTGTTATGGAACCAGCACTCGCTAATTTTTTCACAGTAGCTTCAATAACCAGCTGTTGACGTTGGCCGCGCATAGCATCGCTATCGATTTTGCGTGTTCTTGCTAAGGCAAGGGCTTGTTCTCCATTTAGATGCTGGTATCCTTTCTCGAGATGTATGGCACCAGCTGTATCGTTACTATCTTGTTCTGTAAATGTAACGGGTACATCCATGTCGATTCCCCCTAAATCATCGACAACTTTAATGAAAGATTTAAAGTTAAACTTTACAAAATAATCGACAGGAACATTAAATAGTTTTTCTACTGCATCAATAGTAGCTTGAGGGCCACCATCTTTTCCATTTTTCACAGAACCAAATGCATATGCATGTGCAATTTTATCTTTTTTCTTTTCTATTGGAAGATACGAGTATGTATCACGTGGAATACTTACTAGTTTTACTGTTTTGCTATCTTTATTAAAAGTTGCGAGTAGCAGCGCATCTGTATGAAATGAGCCAGCGTACTCTTTTTCGCGTCCTTGATTTTCATCAATCCCCATAATTAAAACAGATACGTTATTAGAAATGGGTTTGACAGCCTGTTCACGTAAATCAGATTTATCACCGCGTTCTAGATCATGAGAAGCATTTCGAACAGCAGAAGATGCCTTATTCACTAAAAACCAAGTGTAGCCTCCCCCGCTAACTAAAAATAATACAATAACAAGTGCTGCAATTTTAAAACCTTTATAGCTTTTTTTATGTTTATGCTCACGTAAATTTGGTTGTTGATCCATTTGATATACTCCTTCATTCATAATTGAAGCCTGTGTAACGCTTACATCAATTAATTATAATTCTTTGTTATAAAAAAGAACATTAAAAATTATTTACAATTTACGAATGTTCGGTCTATTAACTTTGTATAAAGAGGAGGTGGTGGGTTTTAGTAATTTGTAATTAGGTTTGAATGAATAGTAATTTGATGTACTTGGAACGATTGCGATAGTATCATTTTCACCTTTTGCGGAATTGTTTTTCATAACGATAGGTGGCATGTAAACCTAATTATATAATCTTTATATAAATCTATAATACTTTCCGTTTTTTGGTATAATAAAGTGAAACTTCCATCAGTGGGGGGACTTACTGCCCGCGAATAGGGAGATAAAGAGGGGCGCATCATAATTAATATATAAATGAATAATTGGGGGATATTTATGAACAAAGCAATAAAGTATACGCTTTTAATAGGCTTATTTGGGATTAGTTTAGTAGGATGTAGTTTTAATAAGCAACAACCCGCGTCAAAAGATGTAGCAAAAACCGACCATTTTGAGGAAGTTCCAGTACAAGTATCTATTACTGCGAAGGATCCAATGGAAGTTGATTTAAAAAAGAAAATTGATCCTGGTACGGTGACACCCGAATCTGTTTATGTAATGGATGAAGAAAATGCAAAAGTAGATAGCAAGTTAAAAATTGATGGGACAAAAGTTATTATTGAGCCTAAGGATAAAGAGAAACAACAAGGTACATATACAGTATTTATAACAAGTAAAGTGAAAATGGCAGATGGTTCAACGATTGAAAAACCTTTGAAAGTAACATATAAATTAAAAGAGACAGCAAAAGAAAATGTATCTGAGGCAGCAGAAAAGAAAAGTGAGCAGAAAGCAGAAACCAATGCACCAAAAGAAGTTGAAAGCGTAAAGGACTTTACTTCTTATGACGGAACGTGGACAGACTCAGACGACTATTGTGGAAATGGAATTTTTGCCACATTACAATTTAGTGAAAAAAATGTTGCGAGAGTTCAATTAGGTGCACAAATGCATGGCCAAAAATCAAGAAGTTGCGAAAATGCGAAACCTGATGGAGCACAGGAAGCTGCTATTGTTACATTTGATAATAATGGGGTTGGAACTTTTTCATTTACTAATATGAGAAGTTATGTTTTGCAAAAGGCGACAATTCAATTAGTAGGAAATAAAGTTTTGCTAACAACTAAAATTGTTGCTCCTGGAGAGTATGGATCTGAAACCTATTTTGGGGATAATGTCACAACGAAATTGATTTATCATCGAAATAAATAGTGAAAAAGCTGCTGCATCATCCAGCAGCTTTTTTATGTTTATCCCGCTATTTTTGAGATACCCTCTTTAACATATCAATTTACAGAAAATATTTACAATTAAAAAATTTGTATATAAAATGGAAGAAAACGGATAGGAGCAGGGGTATGGTAAAGAAGGTTTTCATGCATAGTTCGGAAGTGATTGTGCAGTTCTTTTTATCGGTTATCGGGATTATTTGCTTAGGAGCTTTGCCTGGTTTATTTCAAGGTTTAAAAATAGACTTTAATAAATATATAGAGACAGTAAAAATGGTGTGTAATAGTTTAGTACATATGTCATCGATGACGTATGTACCAATTACTAGAGATCCACATCCACAACCAAGACCATTATTTCCCCAATTATTTGTCCATTATAAAGAAACGATGATTATCTTTTTAGCTTCTTTTTTTATTTCACTTTTGATTGCTTTTCTAATTGTTTATATTATTTTACGCAGCAACACTAGTGTTCAAGAGAAAATCAAATCATTTTTACTCTTTCTTGAATCTATTCCGGATATTCTTCTTATCATCGGCTCGCAGCTTTTCGTCATTTGGATTTTTAAACAAACAGGTATTTTAGCTGTGAATATTTCGGGGGTGGGCGAGAAATCTATTCGAGGATTACCAATTATTTGTTTAAGTGTACCAACAACAATTATGTTTATAAAACTATTATTACTGCGTTTTGAAACAGAACTTGAAAAAGATTATGTGCTGTTTGCAAAGGCAAAAGGATTAAATAAGCTCTACATTTTAAATCATCATGTATTACGCAATGTGTTATTAAGTACGCTCTTTTTTGCAAAAACAAATATTTGGTTTATGCTATCGAATTTGTATATTATTGAATGGATTTTTAATACGTATGGCATGTTTGTATTTGTAAGAGTAGCCGCAAGTGCTAATTTTACATCAGGTATTCTTATTTTTACAGTGAGTATATTGCTTCTTTATATACCTATTTTTATTATTTTTAAGTTATTTCATTATCTCGTGCCTAATGCAATGAAAGAGAGGCTATAAGATGTGGCAACATATGAAGCGTGATAAACGGTTTTGGATGAGTGTGTCTTTTATTGTCGTGTTCGTTCTATTAAGTATTGGAAACACCCTTTTTAACGATGGGCATATTCGAAAAGTGTCCATTCAGTTTAATAAAGACGGAACACCTGAGGTACCCCCATTTCCGCCTTCATTTCAGTTTTGGCTTGGAACAGATGACAAGGGAATGGATTTATTAAATTTAGTCATTGAGGGTGCGAAGTGGACAATCGGTGTATCTGTACTTATTGCGTTATTACGTATAATATTGGGCATTTGTTTCGGTGTTTTTCTTGGAACATACATAAAGCGGGGATTTACAAAATTAGAAGCTTTTTTTGATAGTTTTACAATCATTCCAATGGTTATGATTGCGTCTTTCTTACTACAATATGCAATTCCATTTAACAATGGCGAGGAAACTTCTACCTTTTTTGAACGAGCTTCGTTTGAAATTATTTTATTAACGGTGCTGGCGGTTCCGACAATTTCTTTATACATTGCCAATGAAATTCGTAAGTTATTAACAGAAGAATTTATTGATGCTGCTAGAATTCTAGGCGGCAGTAGAAGACATATTATCATGAAGCATGTTTTTCCACACTTGTATTCGACCTTTGGCATTGTATTTATGCAACAATTTGTGCAAACGCTTATTATTTTGCTGCATCTCGGTTTATTAGGTTTATTCTTTGGAGGAACAGTTATTTTTTTTGGCGGGGATATCGATTCTTTCACTCATGAATGGTCGGGATTAATTGGGGTCTATTTTCGCTTTTTAACAGTTCATCCGTGGATTCCACTTGTACCTATTACGTGTTTTGGATTAACCATTTTTTCAGGAAATATAATCGTAAAATGTATACAGGATGCAGCAATGAAGGCAAAGCTAGGGGAGAGTACAAAACAGGAGAAGAGAGAAGAGAAACAAACTATAGCAACAGAAGAATTGTTTGTGTTTAAGAATACGATGTGAATGTAGATTTTTTTTATTACTGTGCGGAAGACCATTTGTAGGAAGTGAAAAATAAGCAGCTGGATTCATTTAAACAGACTATAATTAGAAGAGGATACTATGTCCAATATAAGGGCATATATCCTCTTTTTTCTTACATGATATACTCCATAATTAGAGGTTGAAGAGATGGTCTATTATGTATACAACAACAAAGGAACCTGTGTTCGTATATTTAGGCTGTGGAAAAAATTTAATTTTATTTATTTGTTTGTTTATTATGTGACTACCCACCACTTAGATGTTAATGTGTCTTGAAGTGGGGGCTTCGAAAGATAAAATACCTTTCTCTTTTATTCCTGGGTCATCCACAGGGCTAACGCCCCATGTCACCAGGCGGCTTAGATTCACGGCGTCCCTACCGCAGGACGATCGCCCTGCACGCGCTTGAGGAAGGAGAATTCTTTCGGATAAATCGTTAAATGAATATGGGAATTTTTTAAGTTTGCTTTAAGAATAATTTAATATTATAGCTGTACAATAAGAGACTGTTGTAATAAGTAAAATCTAATGAACATTTTAAGTTAGGAGTTTTTTATGCTAAAACAGTGGATTAAAAATCCAAAAGAGAGGAAATTAATTTATGTTGCAATCATAGCAGCTTTCGTTATTCTTGCATGTGGATTTTGGACAATTGAACACAGGGACTCATTAACAACAAATATAGCAACACATGCAGACCATCAATTTGAGCACCACATGAAAAGTCCTTTGAAATCTTATGCGAAAAATAAAGCTTCTTTAGGTCGAATTGGTATTTTTGCTGCATTTGCCATGTTTCCTCTTTATTTTGTATTACGACTCAAAAAAATAAAATTAGGCAAAGAGATGAAAGCGTTCATTTCAAAAATGTTGAAGTGGGTGAAGTTATTTCATGTTCCGATTGCAGTTCTTGCTTTCGCATTGATTACCATGCATTCCATTATTATGGTATTTTATGAATGGAAAACAGATGCAGTGTCTATATCAGGCGTTATTTCGTATCTTTTATTTCTTGCATTAGGAACATTGGGATTTCTACGATACAAACGAAAAGATAAAAATTGGCATTACTATCTTTCATTTGCTTTTGTGTGTTCCATGCTGATTCATACGTGGCTCTAAATTGAACGACCCCCACTTAGACGCAAACGCGTCTTGAAGTGGGGGTCTTCTCGCAGAAAATGATAAAACTTTAATGGCATGCTAAACAACATTTGATTATGTCACTATCCTTCATTTGCTTCATTACGTACCTGTACAAGAACAACCGTCTCTGGATTCGATACCACAGATCCATTTGAAATTTGAACAAATTATTGATAACCAATACGATTAACATAGAATATACGTTCTGTTCCTGGGTGCAGGAGTCGCCTTCTAAATTTCCTTTTCTCAGTTTCTATGAGCTCAATTAAAATTCTAATTTGAGCATGAAATAGAATTTTTCTCCTTGACGGGGAACATCCACTCCATTAAGCAGCTTGTTTCATGGTGAAACGAGAAGAAGCTTTGAAATAAATCAAGGTAATCAATAAATAAATACAAAATGTGATAATTGTCACCATTATAGAAGTAGTAGCAACTACACTTACTAATATGGAAATTAAAATCAAAAGAGATGCGAATGTTGTATAAGGAAAATAGCGAGCTGAATAGATATTTTCCTTCCATTGTTGCACACGAATTTTCAAATACGCTAGCGTAATAATAATCCAAATGCATAATACTGTATACGCAAGAGACCCCATTAAATAGTTAAACGTTTTGCTTCCGGCAAATAAAGAGATAAGCACTCCTACATATAAAGAAGATGTACAAGCTAGGATTGCATAAATAGGGACTTTTTTTCGAGTCAACTTTGTAAATATTTTTGGAAGTTGTCCATCTTGTGCCTGTGTATATACGATACGTGAAGATGCGTATAATCCAGCATTCATGGAAGAGATAATGGCTAATAGGATAATTGCATTCATAACGTGATCCGCATATGGAATTCCTATAGCTTTAAATACCATTACAAACGGACTTTCTGGAACCCCATTTACTTGATTCCATGGAATCAAACTGACTATGATAAAGAAAGGTAAAATGTAAAAAGAAATAATTCGAATTAGTGTTCCTCTTACAGCCTTTGGTATAGCTTTTTCAGGATTTTTCGTTTCCGCTAAAGTGACACCTATCATTTCGGCACCACCATATGAATATATTACGACTAGCATAGCTGAAATTAATCCATGCATACCATTTGGAAAAAATCCACCGTGTGATGATAGATTAGAAAATCCTATTGCAGTATGAGTTTGAAATGGAACTAATAGAACAATAAAACCAAATACAATAAATAATACAATGACAGTAATCTTTAATAACGCAAGCCAATATTCTGTTTCTGCGAACAGTTTCACTGAAAATAAATTTACCATAGTAACAGCGATAGAAACGATTAAAGCTAAAATCCAAATTTGTATATTTGGAAACCAATATTGAAGGAATGTAGCTGCTACTAATGACTCTGCAGCTATGTTTAGCACCCACATTTTCCAATAAATCCAATCTAAAAAATATCCTGCATACTTACCTAGAACGGGTTGAATTAAATCTCGAAATGTTCTAGCTTGTCGATTTTCTAATGCCATGTGAGCCATGCCTTTCATGACAAACATTAAGATTATTCCTCCCAATAAATAGGCAATAATTACCGATGGTCCTGCCATATCGATAGCTGTACTACTTCCTTTAAACAGTCCAGCGCCTATAGTCCCGCCTAGAGCCATCATCATAATATGGCGTGCTGTTATCGTGCGTGTTAAACTTTCTTGTTTATTTGTCATATGATTTTCCCTTCCTCTCTATGTTGTAAATATATAAAAAGGCCCATCATCTCTTTGAAGAGACGATGGGCCTAGAACCTACCGCGGTACCACTCTTATTGATTTCCTCACATACAGGGAAATCCAGCTTTTTGCACATTATTTATGCTAAATTTTATAACGTAAATCAACCGTAAAAGCCTAACATATCTTACTTTGTTCAGCTTTTCCACTCCTAGGCGAGTTCGAAGTTTCATGTGACTGTGTTCCACCACCCCACAGCTCTCTGCACATCATGAGAATTCTTCTACTACTCCTAATCATTGTGTTTATTATATCTGTCTTATAAGATGTTTTGTTAATGTTATGGATTAATATATAGAAAGAAAATTTGGATGTCAAGAATTTTATGAAATTTTATATACTTCAAAATTAAAGGAGAATAAAGGAACTCTCACATTGTGAGAAGGATTTAGGACTTTTATATTTTAATTTGTCTTCAAGATAATTTACTGGTTTATGAGAAATCATTAATAATTTCCACCACTTCAATTTTTCCGTTAATCAATAGCTCAGGAAGCTCGTTTTTTACATTACCCTTCCAATATTCTCTAGCTTGTTCAATTTTTTGAGAGAAAGGAACTCCATCTTCCTTTGGTAAAAGGTTTCCATCTCCCTCAAAAGAACTCCCAATAACTCGTAGTTTAACAATCTGTAAAACGTTACGATTGTAAGAGTCAAATAACTCTTTCCATTTCAATGCGTCTTCATAGCTTTTCGCAGCGTATAAGCAAGACAATCTTGAAGGATATTCAGGATATTCTTGCAGTCTAACCATTTCTACTATTACTTCTCTAATAGCTCTGATTGTTTGGTCTATATACTTAATAGCTACTTCGGAATCTTCTTCATTCAAGTTCAAGCCTTCATTTGTATAATGACCTTGAAAAATTTGAATAAAGTCTTCGCCTTTTGAATTCAATTGTTCCCTCTCAAAGAAGAAATGGTATAAGGTATTGTTTTGGTTCTTATCAAAGTTGATTATCTGCCCAAGACTCATTTTCTTTCTAGTAACAATATGATAAGCGTACAATTCGTTCTCTTTCATAATCTGCCTCCTATTTCATCAGTAGCCGCAAATGGTTGGGTGTTACACTGATTGCCGTTTATTTTAATTGTACTATTGTTATAAAACATTTGCTTAAAACAACAATCTTAAAAAAACAGCGTTATAAAAAATAAATTATCTTACTAGATGTATTCGAATTGCGAGAACTATTATTATTTTAAAATAATGTAGATTCTTGTCATTCTGTTTTAGTTGACACTGCATTACAAGCTATATATAATCAAAATCAAATCTAAATAAGTAAAAATCGATGAGTAAGAAGAGTACCTATAGTTGAGGCGTTGCAGAGAGCTGGGAATGGTGTGAACCAGTACGACAGATCATAGGGAATGGGCTTACGAGAGGTACGTTGAAACATTTGGAGTATGCGACCCGGGTTCCGCCGTTACAAGGATGAGGATATCGAATGTAACATTCCGTATCCAATAAAAGTGGATTCTTTTATTCTAGTAGGATAGAAGATCAATAGAGGTGGCACCACGGTATCGTAATATATCGCCCTCTACATACCAATAGGTATGTAGAGGGCTTTTTTATTGCTCAAATTCTCATCGTTTTTACTTTGAAAGGGAGGATAAAAAGATGGAATTATTACAAGCAAAAGAGGGATTCTTTGGAGAATATGGAGGAAGCTTTGTACCAGAACCATTACAGCAAGCATTAAAGCATTTAGAAGAGGCTTTTGATATGTACAAAGATGATCCAGAGTTTATAACGGAATTTCAATATTATTTAAAAGAGTATGTAGGTCGTCCGAATCCGTTATATTATGCGAATCGTCTAAGTGAGCAGTTAGGTGGTGCCAAAATTTATTTAAAACGTGAAGATTTAAATCATACAGGTGCACATAAAATTAATAACGTAATTGGACAAATATTATTGGCAAAACGTATGGGAGCGAAGAGGGTTATTGCTGAAACAGGAGCAGGGCAACATGGAGTTGCAACAGCAACGGCATGTGCGATGTTTGGAATAGATTGTACGGTTTATATGGGTGGGTTAGATACAGAACGCCAAGCATTGAATGTATTTCGTATGGAATTACTGGGCGCTAAAGTAGTTGCTGTACAAGAAGGGGGACGTACGTTAAAAGAAGCTGTAGATGCTGCTTTAGTAGATTATGCAACTCATTATGAAAATACATTTTATTTATTAGGTTCTGCATTAGGTCCGCATCCGTATCCGACGATTGTCCGTCATTTTCAATCTATAATTGGGTACGAGGCGAAGCAACAACATCTTGAAAAAGAAAATCGTCTTCCAGATTATATCGTTGCTTGTGTAGGTGGCGGTAGTAATGCTATCGGTTTGTTTGCGCCGTTTTATAAGGATACAGAAGTAAAAATGGTCGGTGTTGAACCAGGAGGAAAAGGAATTGAAACAGGCTTGCATGCTGCGCCGTTAACAGCGGGAGAGCCAGGAGTTATTCATGGCTTTAAATGTTATATGATGAAAGATGAGAATGGTGACATTGCTGAGGCACATTCAATTGCAGCTGGTTTAGACTATCAAGGAGTAGGCCCTGAACATAGTTATTATAAAGACACAGGCCGCGCACAATATGTATCCATTACAGATGATGAGGCATTAGCTGCATTTCATGCGTTATCAAAAGTAGAGGGCATTATTCCTGCGCTTGAAAGCTCACATGCTGTAGCGTATGCGATGAAGCTTGCACCTACTTTGTCTAAAGAGCAAACGATTATTGTAAACTTATCAGGTCGTGGCGATAAAGACGTGCAACAAGTATTTGAATTAGAGAATAAAAATGAAAAATAAAAAGAAAGTATCTCGTTCTGGTACAACGAAATACTTTCGTAAAATAACAAAGCACATGTATTATAAAAGATTTTGAGGTAAAGTGAAACTTCCAGCCCGCAAATAGTGGGATAAAAAAATAAGCATCCGTGAGGGAGGAAGTCCCTCAACGGATGCTTATTCATTTGTTGAAACTTGCGCTGTTGTTTGCGGTACAAAATAACCGATAATACCGCCGATAATTGCTGGAACAATCCAACCAATTCCTAATTGATAAAATGGAATTGTATTTGCAATAGAAGTAATGGCAGCAGGCATCATTCCGATGTTATCAAGTGCATGAATACAACTTATAATAAAAGCTGCAATCATTGCTCCGATATAAACACTAGGCTTTCTTTTTGTATACTTATCAATAAAGGATACGAAAATTAAGATAATGGTAATTGGATAAAGAATAATTAATACTGGCAATGTAATTTTAATTAATAAGCTTAAGCCTAAGTTAGAAACAACAAAGCTAAATACAGAAACCCACAATACAAGTTTTTTGTATGATACATTTGTTAAAACGTTTGAAAAATAGTTAGCAAATGCACTAACAACACCAATTGCTGTTGTTAAGCAAGCGAAAATAATTGCTAAGCTTAATAATATGTTACCGCTTGTCCCAAATAGATGGTACATAACAGCCGCTAATAATTGCCCGCCGTTTTCGAATTGGCCAAGTTGTGCGTTTGATGCCCCGATATAACCTAATAAGAAATAAACGATCGTTAAGAACAAAGCGGCAATACTTCCGCATATAATCGTATATTTCGTAATTGCTTTTTTATCATTTACGCCATTTTGACGAATCGCATTCACTACAATGGTAGATAATACAAGGGCTCCAATCGCATCTAATGTTAAAAATCCTTCTAAGAAACCTTTAAAAAATGGCATTTCTTTATAGTCACCAATAGGAGTAGCAAAAGAACTTGTTGGTGAAAGAATCGCTTTTGTTGCCATTACAGCAATAATAATAAGTAAAATAGGCGTCAAAATTTTTCCAATGTGATCTACTAACTTGGAAGGATTTAATGATAAGAAGTAGACAATCGTAAAGAAAATCCCTGTGAAGAGTAACATTGAATACCAGTGACTTTGAAAAATTGGTGCAATTCCGATTTCGTATGAAACAGAGCCTGTACGCGGGATAACGAAAAGCGGACCGATAGAAAGGTAAATAATGATGGCAAAAATCGTTGCGAACTTTGGATGAACACGGCTTGCAAGTTTTCCAAAGCTACCGCCAGCTAATGCAACAGCAACGATTGCTAATAGTGATAAACCAACGTCGGTAATTATAAACCCTGAAATAGAAATCCACATATCCTTTCCAGACGAAAGACCGAGCAGGGGCGGAAAAATCATATTACCAGCACCAAAGAAAATCGCAAATAGCAATAAGCTAATGGAGAGAATTTGGGATGGTTTTAAGGTTGTGCGCATTTCTATAAAATTCCTCCTAGATAAAATTTTGTCGAAAATTCAAATAATTTGTCGATTAGTTGCTTTTATTTTAATGGTCTGATGACTAGAAAGCAACAGAAAATATTTAAAGATAATAATTTATTCAGAAATAGTGGCTCGCTAAACTGCTTGTACTACAATTTAGTTTTCGAATTTTGAAGGGGAAGTCAGTATGTTTTGATGCATGATTGACGTAAGAGAGTATAAAGAATGCACATACTATAATTAGTATGTGCATAGTTACATTTTAAAAATAAATTTGGCGATCTCGTTCTTCTTTTAAAATTTCGACTGCTTCTCGAAAGCGTAGGGAGTGAACAATTTCGCGTTCTCGTAGAAAACGTAATCCATCATTTATATCAGGATCGTCAGACATATTAATAAGCCATTGATAGGTTGCTCTCGCTTTTTCTTCCGCAGCTATATCTTCGTATAAATCTGCAATTGGATCGCCCTTTGCTTGTATGTATGTTGCTGTAAAAGGAGCGCCTGCGGCATTGTGATAAAAAATGGCACTATCATGGTCAGCATAATGAGCATCAAGTCCGGCCTCTTTCATTTGCTCAGGTGTGGCATCCTTGGTCAATTTATACACCATTGTCGCAATCATTTCGAGGTGTGCAAATTCTTCTGTTCCAATGTCTGTTAATAAGCCGACAACTTTGTCTGGAATGGTGTAGCGTTGATTTAAGTAGCGTAATGCGGCAGCCAATTCGCCATCGGCACCGCCGTATTGTTCAATTAAAAATTTCGCAAGTTTTGGATTACAAGTACTTACTTTCACAGGGTATTGTAATTTTTTTTCATATATCCACATATGTTTGCTCCTTTACATTTGCCAAGGCCAAGGCCCTTTATTCCATTCCCAAGGTGCTTTTGAATAACTATTTCCATATTGTTGAAGAGGTCCGTATTTTTCTTCAATTTGTTGTTTTTGTAATCTACGTTTATAGGAAAAATCATTAAATTGATTAATTGATGCAACATCATCAGGATGGGTGTCTAAATACAAAGTAAGCTCTACTAATACAAAATCGAGTTCCTGCAGTTCTTCCATCCATTTATAAAATTCATCTGGCATTTGTTGAGCCACGATTTTTCTCACCGTCCTTTCTTATATGGGTTTTCGTAGTAATCATATAATGCAGGCCACAAAGTCCCTTTTTTTAATGCTTCATTTGGCGGGAATTGCGGTAAATTTGGTGGTTGAAATCCCATATACAAATGCGGGGGAGTAAAGTAGTATTTTTTTCCTATTGGTGGACATGGGTCATTAGGACCGTGAAATGGTACATACGATTTTACGGATTTTTCCAATGTGTACACCTCCTAGATGAAACACTGATATTATGTATTGTATTCGAACATAATTACTATTTATGACTCATATACAACAACTAATAGGTGAGAAAGGGGGCTGGATTGTGGACAAGGTTGTACATTCTGTTTTATTAGAGGTAAGAGATTTGAAGAAAACATTATATTTTTATGAGGGGATATTAGGTTTTGAGCCTAGTAGACAGCGTCCTCAATTAGACTTGCCAGGGGTATGGTATGATGTTGGATCTGTGCGAATTTGTTGTATTGTAAATAAAAGAAAACAAGCGGTGAATGAGGAAGGAATTTTTCCAAAAATAGAAGTGAATATGCAATTGCGTGAGCTGGAAAATCTACTTAAAAAATTAGATTACTACCATGTAACGTATACAGAAATGGAAGATTATGTAGAGGGGAAAAAAGTGCTATCCGTTTATGACCCGGATCAACATATGATTCAGCTGCAAGCACAATTGAAGAGTAAAAATTTAGCTTAACATCTTCTAGGGCTGTTTTCTGCCTCGGGTACACATACGAAAGAGCTTGATGAATATACATAATAGAGAATGTTTGCTGCGAGGGGGAGAATCTGGTGAATCGAGCTTATGAAGAAAGTGCCTTATTTGAGCATAAATTTTGGTTAAGAGTTTTAGGAGATCACGCGCACTTTTTGGTAGATGCTTTAGCCCCAAAGGAAAAGGAAGAAATTCAAAAGGCAATGTATTTTGAGCAAAAATTTGGTGAGTTGTCAACGAAACTTCAGACTGCCAACCTAATTTCATTTGCAAAAGAGGCGAATGAAGCTGCAAATGAGATTAGAAATTTTAAATTGCATATTATTCGTAAACAATTGGAAGGGAAAATCGTCATTCATCTTACACCTACATTTCTTAATCATATGGTTAATGAAGTGGAAGAATACATAACAGTACTTAAAAACTTGATGGAGGGTAAAGTGCCTCCTCTTTTTCACGAATTACATTATCATCTCGTATGGTTAATAGATGCAGCTGGTCATGCAGGGTCCATTTCTGGCGAACTAGATCTTGTTGAGAAGCGTTTAAAAGAAAAAAGCCAAGCGTACGAAAAGCATTTTGAGCAATTTTATATAAAAGCGGTTGAAATGACTGGTTATTTACGGTCAGAATTAACATCTTTTCCAGCCTTAAAGAAATTTACAAAAGATGTCTCGTTAGAGATTACTTTATTTTCACGTTTTCTTCATGAATTAGAAGAACTAGAGTTATCGGAACAAGTGTTAAGTTCGTTTTCGGCGAGAATGGCAGATCATATGACAAGGGAAGAGTGTTATTACCTATTAAAACTTGCACAATCTTCAGGGATAGAGATTCCAAAGTGTACACCTTTTTAGAAGCATGAAAAGTTTATTTACCCCGCTGCTTTTGGGGAGTGAAACTTCCATGAGTGTGAAATGAAGTCCCTCACTGATGGAAGTTTCACCTTATTTTGCTTTCCGTTTGTTTGTTTTGCTTTTTTGCTTAGATAGTTGCTTTGTTTGTTCAATACTAGCGTTTAATGTTGCCATGATATCTACAATATTTTTAGATTGGAAAATGGTTTCGGTTTTTTCGTGATGTTCTATTTTTTCTTCAATGAGGTCAAGGAGGGCTTCTCTATATTCATCTGTATATTCTTCTGGTGTAAAGGGAGTTGTAAGGTGATGAATGAGATTCATTGCGGCAACGAGCTCTTGTTTTTGCAAAGGTGTTTCTTCATGTTTCGGTAGATTTGGAACACTTTCAATTTTTCGTATTTCATCTGAATAGTGAATTGTTTGCAGCATTAAACCTTCATGAAAATTACGGATGATTGCTAAATGTTGTTTTTGACGAAGCGAAATATGTACAAGTCCTAACTTATTTGTGCGTTCAAGAGCTTCTTTTAATAATAAATATGCCTTTTCTGAACCTGGAGTAGGACCAATAAAATAAGAACGATTGAAAAAAATAGAATCTACTTCATCTTGTTGAACAAATGAAAGAATGCGGATTGCTCGTAATTCGTGTTCTTTTTTCAAATCATTTAATTCTTGTTCTTCTAAAATAATATATTTATGGGGTTCGTATTCGTAAGCTTTCACAATTTCTGCTTCTTCTACTTCTTCATCTGAACAATCGGGAGCGATCTTTTTGTATTTAATAGGTGTAAGACAATCTTTGTGCAGGTGTAGTAACTTAATATCTTTTTCTTCTACTGCACTATACAATTTAATCCCGATCTTTAACAACCCAAGTGAGAGAGAGCCTTTCCAAATTGTATGCACAAGAATATCCTCCTTATATATAGAATTATTGTTATGTAAAGAAAATGAATATATATATTATGTTAGCGATGGAGGTTTCTTATACATAGGCACTTCAGTAGACAGCGTTACTAAGTAATAGAGTATGAATAGACAATAAGCATTTTAATCAATTACTGCAGTGATAGAAAGTATTGACATTTTCTATTAAACCTTTTAAGATGACCTTATAAAATTACGTATATAAAGGGGAGTAACTTTAATAATAAAGTCGTCATTACAGGGAGAAACCCTCGGCTTTATTAGCAACAATATGTTGTTAGTGAGACCTTTACCAGACGTGGTAGAGGCCCCTTATTGTCTTTTTAGGACCTTTACCATCTTGGTAAAGGTCCTTTTTGTATGCTGTAATAGGAGACCGAGAGAGGAGAAGGAATATGAGAAAGTTGTGGAAAAGAATACGTCTGATTTTCCAAGTTCGTAAATTTATTCCGTTTTTATATGAATTCTTTACATCAAAGGATGTGGAATTTAAGAAAAAGGTACTTTCTATCTTATTTTTATGTGGATATGTTATGTTTCCATTCGATATCATTCCAGACTTTTTATTGTTTTTTGGTGTGCTGGATGATGTAGCGGTGATTCTGTTTATTTTGCAGCGCATTGTCAAGATGGCACCTGTTCATTTGCAGGATAAATATGGATTAGTAGAATAGGAGAAAGATAGATGGAACAGCTTATTTTAGATTTTATTCATTACTTAAAACAATTCTCTTATTTTGGCGTTATTTTTGCTTTAACGTTTGAATTTGTTCCTGCTGAGATTGTATTACCGCTCGTTGGATATTGGGTATATGAAGGTGATATGACTTTTTGGATTGCGGTTTTAGCGGGAACAATTGGAGGAACAACAGGACCATTAACATTGTATGCCCTAGGATATTACGGAGGTCGTCCGCTATTACTCAAATATGGAAAGTATTTTTTCATTAAAGAAGAACAAATTCAAAAAGCGGACGATTTCTTTGCAAAATATGGACCCGTGGTAGCATTTACCGGACGATTTATTCCAGGTGTACGCACACTTATTTCGGTTCCATGCGGAATGGCGAAAATGAATATTGTGCAGTTTACTATCTACACATTTGTGGCGATGGTACCGGTAACCACCATGTATATTTATATTGGAATGAAGCTTGGCCCGCATTGGCAGAAGGCTGGCGCTATTGTGGATCAGTATATGTTGCCTATATTAGGTGTTGTTTTTGTTTTTATGATTGGAATGGTTATTTCTAAAATGGTTAAGAAAAAAAGTAGAACAGAATATTGATATGGGGACTCTATATATGACCGTTCTTTAAAGAAGAAGAGAGTATGTTAAAATAGAATAGAGATTGTTTAGAAGGAGCGGATTAGATGTCGAAAAAAGCGATAAAAAGAATTCTTGAATATATATGGATTATTGTTGTGCTCCTAGTCGGGTATAAATATTTGCAAGAGAAAAGCCTGTGGGTTCTTTTTTTAATCACTTTTATATTAGCGGGATTAGGAGCGTTGTTTATTAACTTTTTCTTTGAAAGTATTGAAACTTGGAAAAAGAGGAAGGAAGAACAAAAATAAAGTACAACTTCTAACTGGTGATTGATTACGTAAATTAAACAGTTCTTGGAACATAAAAGAAAGCTCGCTAGAAACAGCGAGCTTTCTTTTTTACGCTTCTTTTTTTTCATCATCCGTTTTGGCAATGAGTAGATTACTGTTTCGTTTCGAATAGAAAAAGTATACGCATAAACCGATTGTTAGCCATACTCCAAATCCAATCCATGTTTCTTTTGAAAGGTTAAACATTAAGTATAGACAACAGCAAATTGCAACGATTGGTAAGATAGGAACGAATGGCACTCGGAATGCCCTTGGTAAGTTTGGATGTGTTTTTCGTAAAATAAGTACCGCAAGGCTAACGAACGTGAATGCTGTTAATGTACCGATGCTTACAAGATTTGCAAGCAGATGTAAATCTAATAAACCAGCAAGTGCAGCAGCGGCGATACCCATAATCCATGTGTTTACTAAAGGAACTTTGAATTTTTCATTTACGCGAGATAAAGCTTTTGGCAATAATCCATCGCGGCTCATCGCATAAGAGACACGGACTTGTCCGTACATAACGACGAGAATAACAGTTGTCATTCCAGTCATTGCCCCTACTGCCAGCAAACTAGCAATCGTGTCTTCACCGACAAACCTCAAAGCAAAAGCAACTGGATCTGATACGTCTAATTGTGTGTAAGGAACCATACCAGTTAATACAAAGGAAACAATTATATATAGTGCGGTACAAATAAGAAGAGAACCAATAATTCCAATTGGTAAGTCGCGCTGTGGTTTCTTTGTTTCTTCAGCAGCAGTTGCAATCGCATCAAAGCCTAAAAAAGCAAAGAATACAGTTGCGGCACCGGCGATAATGCCATCGTAACCAAATGGCAGAAACGGTGTCCAGTTTTCTGGTTTTACATATTTTGCGCCAGCAACGATAAAAGCAATAATGACGGCTAGTTTAATGAGTACCATAATATTATTTATGCGAGCGCTTTCGCGAATGCCTCTACTTAATAATGTTGTAATAAGAAGTATAATGAGGACAGCTGGTAAATCAATGATGCCTCCTTTTCCTATACCGGGGGCAGAGGCGATGATGGCCGGGAGTTTGATTCCAAATCCGAGCAGCAGGGATTGTAAATAACCAGACCAGCCGACAGCAACGGCAGCAACTGCGAGCAAATATTCAAGCATTAAACACCAGCCGATGATAAAAGCGACAATTTCTCCAACTGTCATATAAGCATATGTATAAACGCTTCCTGAAATTGGGATAGAAGATGAAAACTCAGCATAGCAAAAAGCGACGCATGCACACGTAAAGGCAGCGAGTAGAAAGGATAGCATAATACCAGGACCAGAATGCTTTGCCGCAACAATACCGGTTAAAACAAAAATACCTGTTCCGATAACAGCTCCAATTCCTAAAAAGGTTAAATCAAGGGCACCTAATGTTCGATTGAGTTGACGTGGTGCTTCGGTCGTAAGGGGTTTCTTTCGTAAAAGTGTTTTCAAATTTGAATCTCCTCTCTATAAAGTTAATCATTAGTGGGGGTCTTACTGCCCGTTAGTACGGGATAAATAGATACAACTGCTAAGTTTGGACGTAGCCCCTTAAAGCACTAAGTAGAGAGTAGAAATAGTATTATGTATAAATAAAATGGAGAATGGTGCAGTTGTACGTTATTTTTAGGATAAATATGTAATTTCATTAGTAAATTTATCATAATTCAGAATATTTCGTCAATGTAAAGTGTAACAAATAAAACGACATATTTGAGCAAACACTATTGTAAGAAATTAATGCATTTTTTATGTAGGAGTAGATACTATGTTATTTTATTTTGAACTTGTCATCATTTTACTTTGCACAAAACTTGCTGGTGATATTAGTGTTCGGCTTGGACAACCGGCTGTATTAGGAAAATTAATTATTGGAATTGTTATTGGTCCAGCTATGTTTGGCATTATTAATAGTTCTGAGCTTATTGATGAACTAAGTGCAATTGGTGTATTGCTTCTTATGTTTATGGCAGGGCTTGAAACAGATTTAGAGGAATTAAATCGCAATCTTACATCGTCCTTTGCTGTAGCAATAGGGGGGATTATTTTTCCGTTTATTGGAGGATATGTTGCGGGCCTTTTATTTGGAATGTCGCAGGCACATGCGATTTTTTTAGGACTGCTTCTTTGCGCTACTTCTGTTAGTATTTCTGTTCAAACATTGCGTGATCTTGGGAAAATGAATACGAGGGAAAGTACCACCATTTTAGGAGCAGCCGTATTTGATGACGTTATCGTTGTTATATTGTTAGCATTTGTGATGAGTTTTCTCGGTTCACAAGATGTGAATGTAACACTCATAATCGCGAAGAAAGTCATCTTTTTTGTTACTATTTTTCTAATTAGCTGGAAAGGTGTCCCCTTCATTATGAAAGTATTGTCACCGCTTCGTGTTTCAGAGTCATTAATTAGTGCAGCGCTCATTATTTGTTTTTCATTCGCTTATTATAGTGAAGTCATGGGGATTGCTGGAATTATTGGGGCATTCGCTGCCGGAATCGCGATTTCACAAACTTCATATAAGCATGAAGTAGAACGTAAAATTGAGCCAATTGCGTATGCGATTTTCGTCCCAGTCTTTTTCGTTAGTATTGGTATGGAAATTACCTTTCAAGGATTAGGAAATCAAATATGGTTCATTGTCATTATGACCATTATTGCTATATTGACAAAATTAGTCGGCTCAGGACTCGGAGCAAGATTAACGGGATTTGATTTACGATCCTCTATTAGTATTGGAGCGGGAATGGTATCAAGGGGAGAAGTGGCACTAATTATTGCTTCAAATGGATTGACTGCAAATTTATTAGCAAAAGAGAATTTTACGTCGATTGTAATTGTTGTTATTTTGACGACGATTATTACGCCGCCTTTGTTGAAGAAGTATTTTGTGTGAGAGTGTAATAGGGGTAATGACAGTATCCTGTCATTACCCCTATTAAGAATCACCAACTTCTTAACGTACCAGAAATCGGTGATTTGTAAAAACTATTTTCTTGTCCGTGTCACATATGGATAAATTGGATCTCTTAATTCGAATTCATACGTTTCTCCATCAACAATTCCAAGTACCTTCTCGCTATCGTAAAGATCTAACATAAATCCAGCCATTTCTTTTGCAGTATGAAATTTTGGAACGGCTCCTTTATAAGTAAACTCATCCGCATCTAAAGAACGTTTAGCAAATTCAGTTTCAGTTGCAGCAGGAGCCAAGACTTTTGCTTGCATGGCTGCTCCTTTTTCTTTCAATTCTCGTGCTAGCCCTTCTGTAAAGGCACTTACATAGAACTTTGTCGCACAATAGGTCACAGCATCAGCAACAATCACGTATCCTCCTCCAGAAGAAATATTGATGAGTTGCGTTCCTTCAATATTTGCATAGTCACGTACATAAAGCGAGGACAGAATAGTTAAGGATTCAATATTCAAGTGAAGCATTTTCTCAATTTTATTTAAATTTTGTTCCCCAACAGAAGCAAAGTTTCCAAATCCAGCATTGTTGATCCAAGTCTCAATCTGATAATCCTGAAGACTTTCGTAGAATTCATAAACATTTGCAGTAACAGATAGATCAACAGTTCGAATGACAACATCCAGATTTACGTTAATGTCAGCCACTTTTGATTTTAATTTTTCCAATTCCTCCGTTCTGCGTGCTGCTAGGATTAAGTTTTTTCCGCGAGCCGCAAAAGCAAGAGCTGTTTCATATCCAATTCCTGAACTGGCACCCGTAATAACCGTATATTTCATATAAATTCCTCCTGAATTTTATTAATTTAATTTTATTGTGAAAGAACTATGAGCTGATTATACTGATTAGAGTGAACTCTAAGTCAAGAGGAATTTAATGTGGGGGTTTTTTATGTACACTATTGGTGAAGTGGCTAAAATGTTAAGGATAAGCACGCATACATTGCGGTATTACGAAAAGGAAAAAATTATAATTCCCGTTCGTGATGCCAGTGGAGACAGACGATATAACGACTCGCATATTAAATGGCTGCAATTTGTTATCAAGTTAAAAGAAACACAAATGCCCATCGCAAAAATAAGGAAGTATGCTTCATTAGCATTAGAAGGAGATCATACTACAACAGAGCGATTAAACCTTTTAGAAGAACATAAGCACTCTATTCAGGAACAAATCAGAACGTTAAAAGCCGCGGATGAGATGCTTGAGTATAAAATTTCCGCTTACAAAGATTTCATCAGTAAACAAGATTAGATGCAGGTTCTATAAGAGAAAATAAATTAAGTGTATTGCGCTCTATATAATTAGAAATCCCGTCGCTTCATTCTTTAAAGAGAAGCGGCGGGATTTCTTTGATATATTCAATATTTTAGCTGCTGCGTGCAACGTTAGTACTTGTATGCTGCGGAGTTGTATATTTTTGTTTAGGAACTGTTTTAGATTATAAGGAAGTTTCATTTTGTGTTAAATTTTACCTGAGGAAAATTTATAGACAGGAAAATCTTGCGATTTTATAATAAGGCGAACTAAAAAGATAAGATTATATAGAAAGGAATTGATTAAATGAAAAGGTGTTTTTTACTGTTTTTAATTGCTTCAATCTACTTCACTTTTTCTCTTCCTACATATTCACAGGCGATGAGTGATTCTGTACAACAGGTGAATGTAGATGAAGAAGAGAGTATATTTAATTCGCAATATTATCCGCTTGCTCCGAATGGTGTATATCTTGGGAATTTAATAGACAGCAAGGGGAATGAACATAAATTAGCATCTTGGGTGGCAGATAAGAATTCGATTGATATAGAAGTAGATCATAGAGACGTTGCCTCTCGAGATAGGAATTATGTAATAGAACTGTTTCGCGAAAAGGAAAATGGTTCGTTAGAATACATAACAGAGAGTAAATTCACATCTGGAGAAGAAGATCCCATAATGTATCATTTTACATTTGAGGAAAAAGATTTTGAGAATGATTTATACATTTACGCGCGTTTTGGAGTTAGTCCTGATGCGAATGCAGATGAATATTCAGATGTCATTCAATTTAAAATTTTAAATCCGTCTATGCATTTTGAAGGTTGGTTATTGGACGAAGATAAATGGTACTATGTGTTGAATCCTTACGACGATTATTATTATTATATAAGAAATTGGCGGTCTATTGAAGGCAAATGGTATTATTTTGATCCAAACACAGCACAAATGATGACTGGTTGGGTTGAAGATGAGAATAAATGGTATTATATGAATCCGTCCGGCGAAATGGCAGTTGGTTGGATATACAATCAAAACAAATGGTATTATTTAAATCCGTCTGGAGAGATGAAAACAGGATGGTTCCAATATGGTGGTAAATGGTACTATTTAAATGCATCAGGAGAAATGGCAAAGGGATGGATTCAAGATAAAAATAAATGGTATTATTTAAACACATCTGGTGAAATGCAAACAGGTTGGATATACGAAAGTGGAAAGTGGTACTATTTAAATCCGTCTGGCGAAATGGCAGTAGGTCTTAAAACTATAAACTATAAATCTTACTATTTTTATTCATCAGGCGAAATGGCGACTGGCTGGGTATATGATCAAAATAAATGGTATTATTTTATGCCTTCTGGACAAGCTGCTTTTGGGCCAGTATATGTAGATGGGAAGAAATATTATTTCTCAGGAACAGGCCAATTACTAAATTAAAATATAATAGCTTCTTTTTGTTGAAAATGAAATTCTATAAAAATAGCTGTTTTATACAAATTTTTTGAGGATTTATGAAGAAAAAAGACTTCGGTTATACTGAAGTCTTTTTTCATTGCGTTTTATATAACTCTAAATCCCGCTGCTTTATTCTTTAAAGGAAAGCGGGGGATTTCTTTGTCATTAGTTACTCCGTGCTAGGGGAGTGCTTGTGTGTTGCGTCGTTGTATATTCTTGTTTAGAAATCGCATGAGATTTAAAGTGAGAGAATAAATAACATCCTGCAATAACAATCACACTTCCTACAATTTGCATCCACGTCATTTGTTCACCTAATAATAGAAACGCTAAGATGGAAGTGAAAATAGGATTGAAATTTAAAAAAATACCTGAAGTAGTCGCACCTAATTTTTGGACACCGATATTCCAAAAAACCATACATAACACAGTTGAGATAACGCCTGTATACATAATGGATCCTAAGAACGAAGCGTTCATATTTGAAATAGTAAAATGAGAGATGTTAAAGGGAGCTAGTATGATGATACCAAAGATACCAGAATATAAGGTGGACATCATTGGTGTCGTCTTTTTCGTTGCCCATCTGCTGCAAATGGAATAGATTCCCCACACACATACCGCAGCCATCATCCATAAATCACCTATATTAAAATGTAAGGAAAGCAATGTATCTATTTTCCCTTTTGAAAGAACGAGAGTAACGCCGAAAAATGAGACAATCATAGATGTAATTTGAAATATATTAATTTTTTCTTTTAAAAATAAAGCTGAACAAACAGCGATAGAAATCGTATTTAATGTAGAGATAAGACCAACATTTGTTGCTGATGTATGCTCTAATGCCCAAAATTGAAAAATGTTAAAGAGAACAACACCAGTAACCCCCATAAGAAATAAAGGAAGAATTGCATCTTTCGGTGGAAAAAGTTTCTTTTCTTTTAACCATACAATTGGGAAAAGACAAATGACTGCAATAATCCACCGAAGAGTAGTCAGTGTCATAGGGGAAGCGTGCCCGACAAGAGATTTTCCCACTACAAAATTTCCGCCCCACAATAAGCTTGTGATGAGTAATAAAATAACATAAGGCATAATATGAGTTAGCTCCTTTACAAGAAAGTAGGGCTTGCGCATTGCCCATTTGATGAAAGATAGCCACTGTGCACGGTGGTATGATGTATATACTTTAAACTATGTAAATTGTAGCATTTTTCTTGTTTGTCATATATGTTGTTTTGTATAATTAATAAAATTCGAAATAATGTAAAGTTGTTATGTTATTTTGCAGAATTTTATTCATTTTAAGTACAGTTGTTATATGTTTTGGTGAATAATCGTTTGTTTGGAAAAGGGAGATTGGAAATGGAACATGTAGTTCGTAAGGGGTTAGATGATTTAGATGTACAAATTTTAGATGTGCTGCAACAGGAAGGACAGCTGAGTAATGCGGAGGTTGCACGCCGCGTTAATCTTTCGCCGCCAGCTACACATGCACGGGTGAAGCGATTAGAAAGTGAAGGCTTTATTAATCGGCAAGTAGCAATTTTAAATCAAGAGAAATTGGGATTTGATTTATTATGCTTTATTTTTGTCAGTACAAATATTCATCAAGCGGAGAAGCTAGAAGTGTTAGAGAAGGCTATGCACGAAATGCCGGAAGTATTGGAATGTCATTGTTTAACGGGGGAGTATGATTATATTTTAAAAGTTGTACATCGAGATCGAAGCGAGCTGGAACGTTTTATTCGTAAATTAAATATGCTCGGTATTACGAGAATTCAAACGAGTTTAGCACTGCGGGAAATTAAGTATTCTACTGTATTGCCCCTGCAGAGCGAAAAAGATGGCGGAGCTGTTTAGCTCCGCCTATTGTGTATGGGGACGAATCCACAGTTTTGCAAAGTCTGTCCATCCGAAAGAATCAATGGTGACATTTTGCAAAGAGGAAGGGAAACTTCTTCTTTTTAAGACATGATAGTAAAAGACAAGAAGGTATTGATCACTAAGAATTTTTTCTATTTCATATATTAAGTTGTATCGTTTTTCTTTACTTGGTTCTGCTACAAATTGATCGAGCAGTTTATCAATTTGTTTTTGAAGATGTGGATGTCTAAATCGATGAACAAAACAGCTTTTATTTTTGAATATATGTAAAAAGGCCATTTCAAGATCTGCATCGAGAACTTCTCCTGTTAAAATGATATCAGCTTGTTTTGTAATATCTTCGTTAAAGTAATCGGTGATTGGAAATGGGTGCAGCTGTAAACGTATGCCAAGTGATTCAGAGCGTTTTTGTAACCATATAGCATCATGTTCACCATCTTTAAATGCAAAGAAGTAAATGTGTATGATTTCTCCGTTATACGTACTTTGTTGTAAATATTCTTTTGCCTTAGATAAAGATGTTTCTTTATACATTGTTCGGCTCTTATCAGGAAAGAAGCTATAAGCTGGCATCGTACGTTTCCCGCCGAGGTCTTGAATTAATGATGTGGGGTCCATTATTTCTGCCCATGCTTTTCGGAAGTAAAAATCATGCTGCGGGCCGTCTTTTTGAAAATTAAACGCTGCGTATATACAGCCGATTTCTTCTGTTTCCACCGCTTTTTCTTCTTCACATCTCATATTCGGTAATACGTAATTTGTTTGTATGTTGGACCGTTCTGGAACGAGCCAAAATTCAATTCGATCCAGTAGTGCCCGCTCTTTAAAATAATCTGGAAATGCTTCTAAGATAATGTGATCTTCGGTGAAGTTTTTGATTTTAAAGGGACCCGTACCAATATACTGGTGATTTTGGATTATTACGTCATGCGGTAAAATCGATAATTGTACAGAGCTTATGTAATGGAGAAAAAAACGATTCGGTTTTCGTAAATGAAACACTACCTGTAAAGGAGAAGGAGTGTCCATTGAAGTAATTTCCTCTGTTAACCAAGTAAAAGGTGAGTGAATGGTTTGTAATCTTTCGAATGAGAAGATTACATCTTTTCCCGATAACGTTTTGCCGTGGTGGAAACGAACCCCTTTTCGTAAATAAAATGTCCACTTCAATTGATCTTCGCTAATTTCCCACGTATGTGCTAAATGGGGCTCGAATGTATCTGTTTCCTCGTTATATCTCACCAATGTGTCAACGATTTGGCTAATAAGATGACTTTCAGTTGTAACGGCAGCAAATGCCGGATCAATGGAGAGTAATTTTCGTTTATATGGAATTTTTAATACATCATATAAATCATCTGAAGTTGTATGTCCAAAATAAGTGTTTAATCGCTCTTCTATCTTTTCTCGCAGTAAGAAAGGCAGCGATTCTTTCAATAATAAAAACACTTCCTTTAACTTCTCATTTTTTAAAAGTTCTTCAACATGCGGTAAAATCGCTTCTCCAAATGTTTGCAGGAAGTGAACTTCTGTTTTATTTCCCCGACCTCTCCCTGGTATCCATTCAATCAGTTTTTCTTCACTCATTTTTTTAAGTAAAATTTTCACATTTTTTGTGCTGCAAAATAAAATAGCAGCCAATTCCTGGAGACTATTTTGAATATGTTGTTCATTTGGAAAGAAAAGTCTTAGTCTTATGTAGTGGTCCATAATTTTCATGTTATACATCTCCTTTTTCTAAAAGGGGAAACTCTTCTGAATATTTTAACCTTTTTCTTCCTCTTTTTCAAAGTAAAATGAAGAAACAGGAGGAGGGGGAAAAATATGGGATTTTGGTCTATGCATCGCAACATTAAAATTAGAATTATTACATCCTTTTTAACTCGAACAGTAGGAACGATGATTTTTCCGTTTATGGCGATTTATTTCTCCATAAAATTAGGAGCAGCATTAGCAGGATTTTTATTGTTATTGAATGTCATTGCCTCACTTATCGTTGGCTTATATGGAGGCTATATTGCTGATACATTAGGGCGGAAAAAGGTCATGATTATTGGGCAGGTAATTCAAGTAGTCTCTATTGCTTGCATGGGTATTGTGAACTCAGATTATATAGATTCACCTTGGCTCACATTTGTCTTTTTACTTATAAACAGCATTGGTTCTGGCGTGATGAACCCAGCAACAGAAGCGATGTTGATTGATGTAAGTACACCGGAAAACCGAAAAATGATGTACAGCATTAATTACTGGGCAATCAATTTATCTATCGCCATTGGTGCAATTTTCGGTGGACTTCTTTTTGAACACTACCGATTCCAATTATTTATGCTGCTGACAGGTATTGCATTATTAACATTGTATTTAATTACAGTTTATATGGAAGAAGTATATGTAGTTCAAAAGAAAGCGGAAAAGAAAAACGTTTTGCAGGATATGGTAAATAATTACCGGGTTGTCGTAAAAGATCGAGCATTTATCGTATTGTGCTTGGCAAGCATATGCGCATTATCATTAGAGTTTCAAATTAACAATTATATTGGAGTCCGTTTGCAGAAAGAATTTGAAACAATGACATTTTCACTATGGAACGGAAATCACTTTGATTTAACCGGTATTCGGATGCTAAGTTGGATCTCCACCGAGAATACCGTATTAGTTGTTTTATTTTCAGCTCTTGTTGTGAAAATCATGAATCACTTTGAGGACCGGAAAGTGCTTTATACAGGTTTATTTATATATACAATTGGATTTACGATATTTGGAGCAAGTAACAGTCTATGGATTTTATTACTAGCAGGTTTGTTCCAAACAATTGGAGAGATGATGTATGTTCCAGTAAGTCAGTCTATTCGGGCAGATATGGCAAGGGACGATGCAAGAAGTTCCTATATGGCGATTAACGGCATGGTCTTTCAAATTGCGAAAATGGTTGGAACGCTCGGCATTATGATCGGTTCCGTTATTGCTTCTTGGGGAATGAGCATCTTGTACTGTTTAATAGGGATAAGCAGCATATTCTTATTTAAAAAAGCAGTTGATATGTATCATCGTCAAGGGGCGAAGGTAGAGAAGATAGGGTAATGAGAAGGCTGCTTGTTTTGAGGACAAGTAGCTTTCTTAAAAGGTGTTAAATAGTTAGGGTAGGAGGTAATTGTAATGAAAATTAGCCCAAAAGAATTTTATATTCGTAATATACGTTATATGATTAGGTCTGCAATGGAAGAAGATGCAAAAAAATTATCTGAAGTACGATTACAAATAGATGGCGAAACAGAAAATTTAGATAGAGAAAAAGGCGAAGCATACATAGATGAAGTTGGGTTTAAAAAGATCATTAAAGAGGATACAGACAGTATTAGTAATCTATTTTTAGTAGCCGAAGTGAATGGAAGAATTGTAGGTTTTTCAAGGTGTGCAGGAAATAAATTGAAAAGAACATCTCATAAAATAGAATTCGGCGTGTGCGTATTACAAGAGTATTGGGGATACGGTATTGGAAAGAACCTTTTAAAAGAATCCGTCAATTGGGCAGACTCACATGGAATTAAGAAAATCACTTTGAATGTTCTTGAAACGAACGAGAAAGCGAAAAGCCTTTATGAAAGATACGGTTTTGAAGTAGAGGGTATCTTGAAAAATGACAAAATGCTATCGGATGGGAATTACTATAATACTATTTTGATGGGGAGGTTTAATGGATAAACTATATCGTGATAAGTGTAGCAAATAAAAATAGGATTGCTAATTCTAAAGTGATACATGCCTGTTGAAGGCAGATAAAAAGGAGTGGGAGAATGTTTCCTATCTTAGAAACAGAAAGACTAATCTTAAGAGAGCTAATAGAAGATGATGCACAAGGGATATTGAATTGCTTTTCGAATGAAGATGTATTACGTTACTATGGGCAAAATCCATTAACAGATCTAGAACAGGTGAAAAATATAATTAGGAATTTTTCAAATAACTACAAAGAAAAACGAGGAATAAAATGGGGAATTGAAAGGAAAGAAACAGAAGGGATTATTGGAACGATTGGATTTCATGACTGGTCTTCTGAACATAAGAGAGCTGAAATCGCTTATGCACTTTTACCTGAGCACTGGGGGAAAGGGTATGCCACTGAAGCAGTTTTAAAGGTTATATCATATGGATTTACTGAGCTTGAATTAACTCGTATTGGAGCAGTTGTTTTTACAGAAAATAAAGCATCTAATGTGTTACTAACAAAACTAGGTTTTCAAAATGAAGGCGTTCTTAGAAATTATATGTATCAAAATAATGTTCCATATGATACGAACGTTTACTCCTTGCTTCCAACTAATGCTTTTACTCGGAATTAAGTTTATTGGCGCTTCGAAATAAAAAGAATCCATTTTGACCAAAATGGATTCTTTTTATTTTCTGGTCATGCAAAAAATTCATATACACCAATTACAATGAGTAAAAGGCCGGATAAAACATTTGAGTATTTGCCAATGAATGTTTGTGACAGCTTATATCCAGACTGCGAACCAATCATAATGGAAACGAATGAAAAGAATCCAACAGACACTGCAGTCCAAATTGGAGAAAGTCCATTCATTCCACCACCAAACCCCATTGTAAGGCAATTTAGAGATAAAATAATTCCTAAGTAAAAAGATTCTTTCCAAGAAATTGTATTATTATCATCTTTGTCTACTTGCTCTGGATTTTGAAGAATAGGAGAAGGGCGTGATAAATATTCAGATAAGATAGTCCATGTGCCTAGACCAATAAGGAGAATGCAGCCGCTTATATTTGCAGTATCTTTAGAAATATATTGCGAAATAAATGAACCAGCTACAACTGAAAGATATGCCGCAAGCATAGAAATAATAGCAATAAAGAGATTAGCCATTACTGTCATGTGCATTTTTTTCATTCCAAGAGATAAACCAATTCCTAAATTATCTAAGTTTGCTCCGATTCCGATAAGTAAAATAGATAACCAATGCATAGGAAAACCTCCAAAAAATAAAGTGAAACTTCCATGAGTGGTTTTTTTTATCTCCCACTGAACTTCTTTTTTTCATTCCCCTGAATATTGCGGCGGCGTTTTACCGAGGAATAAATCTGTTCTTACTATATGAAGGTTTTATGGAATTGGTGCCTAGAAAAATAGAAAAAGACTACTATGCGCAGTCTTGCGATAGTAGCCATATAGCTGATTTAAATAAGAATGGGGAATTTCGTAAATCATTTGACTTATGAAGTAGAAATATATATACTTCTGCTTTTTTTTTAGAACAATGAAATGAACAAAAAAGTCTACTCCCTCCTAGTAGGGGGCACAACACATGCCCATCAACTTAAGATAAATTTGTATCCGTATAATATAATGCTCCTCAATACTCTCTAAATTCACACTATCCAATTCATTAATATGGTTAGAAACCCAGTTTATCGGTCAGGTATAGATTCAAAAAGTGCTCTTCGATTCTCCGATGGTCGATATCGCTCAGCTATATTAAAGTGATGAAAGGTCATGACGGCTTATATCGAGAGAGCGGAGAATCGGCAATTTCGTGGTAAATAAATTTTTGTTCGAATGTTATTCAGGTCAATCGGATTCCTTCAAACGCATTCATCACCAAATGATGCACATAGGAATCATCCAACTTTTCGCCAGTTACGAGCAAACGATAGAAAATCGGCCCGTAAATGAGATCGATGCTTAATTCAATATCGAGAGTTTCTTTCAATTCTCCTCGCTGAATTCCCTTCTCCAGAAGATGCTTAGCTTGGAGTCGCCGGGGCTGAAAATATCGGGTACGATATTCCTTAGCCAATTTTGAATCAAACTGCCCTTCGCCTATTAACTCCGTAATAATGGTCCCTTCCCGACTTGTCAAAAATCTGGCTAAACTCGTGGCGTGAATTAGAATATCATTTAATGCCGAGCCCGTATCAGGCACAGGCAATTTGGCAGCGGCAGCAAAAAGAAAACCATCCATTACCACGGCTGCCTTGTTAGGCCACCATTTATAAATCGTGGCCTTACTAACTTTAGCACGATCTGCAATTTTATCGACCGTGACCGCTTTAAAGCCCGTTTCCAACAATAACTCATAGGATGCGGAAAGGATAGACTTATGCGTTTCGACATTACGCGGCCGACCTCTTTTACTTTGCACATTAATCATTCCTTCCAAAAATATAAACTATACGTTTAGTATACTTAATTTGAATAAAAAACAAAATAGCCTATTTACAAAACTGAACGTTTAGTATATTATTTATTTTAATTAATGAACTAAACGTTTAGTATTTGAAAGTTAAAAAATCTTACAATGTTAACTGATGCAACTAAGCCTAAGACTCCACAAGAACTTATTACAATAATACATGGGAGAGGAGAGAGATGGCACAATTGAAAGTCTTGAAAGAAGAGTTGGATGCAGTTCAGACTCAATTTAGTAAAATGGCGTCTGACACTGCGGCAGCATTTGCCAAGATGATCCAAGAACTTCGGGATAATGGTATAGGAGGAGTTAACTATGTCTAATTTAAAAAATCAAACAATTGATAAAGATATTTCAACGGGGTTAACCATACTTCTAGCAACTGCATGTGGCATCATTGTAGCTAATCTTTATTATGCACAGCCCTTGGTTGGGTTAATTAGTTCTGCAATTGGGCTTTCTACTAGTAGTGCTGGATTGATTGTAACGCTAACTCAAATTGGATATGTTGTCGGCTTACTATTTCTTGTGCCTTTAGGAGATATTGTTGAAAACCGAAAGCTAGTAGTTATATCTTTACTTCTAAGTGCAGTCGCCCTGACTGCCACAGTATTTGTGAAACACGGCATTCTTTTCCTAGTGGCTTCATTCTTCATCGGATTGGGATCGGTCGCAGCACAAGTCCTCGTACCTTTTGCGTCATACCTTGCATCAGAAGCTACACGCGGCCGCGTTGTTGGTAATGTCATGAGTGGTCTGTTACTTGGCATCATGCTGTCGCGTCCGATATCAAGCCTAGTAGCTGACATTTGGGGATGGAATGCAATATTTGCCTTGTCTGCGGCAGTAATTCTTCTCTTAGCGATCATATTATCAAAAGTACTCCCTACTAGGAGGCCAATGGCAAACACAAACTATACGGCCTTACTCGGTTCAATGTGGAAACTACTGCGAACTACCCCGATCTTACGCCGTCGTGCAATTTATCATGCGTGTGTATTCGGGACTTTCAGCTTATTCTGGACTACTGTTCCGTTATTATTGTCTAGCCCTACTTTTCATTTTTCTCAGAAAGATATAGCACTGTATGCGCTTGTCGGAGTTGCGGGTGCGATAGCTGCGCCAGTAGGTGGCCGTCTAGCTGATCGCGGATGGACTCGGCTTGCCACTGGGATAGCTCTCGCTGTTGTTATCGTTTCTTTATTACTACCACTCATGATTCGGAGTAGCTCGCCCGTTGGAATAGCTGTTTTAGTAGTTGCAGCTATTCTGTTGGACATGGGAGTATCCGCAAACCTTGTGCTTAGTCAACGTTTGATTTTCTCTTTGGAGCCAGAAATTCGTAGTCGATTAAACGGATTATTCATGGCTATTTTCTTTTTGGGTGGTGCTGTTGGATCCTCTATCGGAGGATGGGCATACGCCTCAGGTGGATGGGGTGCAGCATTATGGATGGGAATCGCTTTTCCGATCATAGCACTGCTTTATTTTACCACGGAGAAATAGTTCTTTAATCAAAATTAAGCAGTCAGGATTCGTCTGACTGCTTAATTTTTGGTATGTCCAAGCTTTAGAGATTAATTGCAATTGTTTTGAGGTTTTTGCACCAGAACCAGATTTTTTGTCTCTATCGCTGTAAGGGTACAAAACTCACCATGTAAAATATGTCTGAATTCTATGTAGACTATGATAAAAAAAGAGCTTGTGTCAGAAAACAAGCTCTCTTTAAAAGAAATAACGCAATTGAGATGTCTATATATTACCAATTGATTTATTACGATTCCATACGTTTCATGTTGAGAAATAAATTATAAGTGGTTTGATAAAACTAAAATGAATTATTGACATAATATTTTGACGATCATATAATAAATCTCTAATTAGAAATATTTTACAAAGGATTGGTAATTATGAGTGTGATTAATAATGATGAGAATTTATCTTTAAAGTTATTTGTTATATTATCACGAGCAGTACAGTCAATCACAAAGCGTATTGAAGAAGATATAAAAAGTTATGGACTTAATCCAACTGAATTTGCAGTTCTTGAGTTACTATACAATAAAGGCGATCAGCCTATACAAAAAATTGGAGAGAAAATATTACTTGCAAGTAGCAGTATCACGTATGTAGTTGATAAGTTGGAAAAGAAGAGGTTCTTAATACGAAAACCATGTCCTAAAGACCGCCGTGTCACGTATGCGTCAATTACTTCAGAAGGTATTGAATTGATGGATACTATTTTCCCTCAGCATAAAGAGGCGATTCGGCAAATATTTGGTGGTTTGGACTCTGGTGAGAAAAAAGTGATAATCGAACAGTTGAAAAAACTAGGATATTATGCGCAAGAACTATAAATTTTTAAACATATATCTCGAATTAGTAATATCCTAATTAAATATAAATTAAATAAAAGTAAAAAATCCCCTCTGTATTATGACATATGTCATAATACTCGTTAATCCAATCATGATAAATTAACCTTAAAAATGCAAGGGGGAAGCGGTATGTATAAATTACTTTCCGCACTTATAGGTGCTCTCATCGCACCTATAATCCCAGTAAACGGCATCGTATCAGAAGTTATAGGAAACTATAAAGCCAGCGTTCTTATTCACATTGTTGGATTGATTGCGGTTATTATTATTTTACTAGTGAGGAAATTAAAAATTAAGATTCATAAAGGAATCCCCCTCTACTTATATAGTGCAGGGGCTAAGTATTCTTTTAAGAGTGAATCTTTAATAAAAGCTGAGAGTGGGTGCCAAGAATGGAATTACGTCATTTAGAGTATTTTATTCAGGTTTGTAATAATGGTAGTTTTACTAAAGCTGCAGAAGTTCTAGGTATTTCACAGCCGACTTTAAGTCAACAAATACGTGTGTTAGAAGGTGAACTTGATACACCTTTATTTCATCGAGTTGGAAGAGGTATCAAAATTACAGAAGCAGGTAAGTTACTATTTGATAAAGGTAAATTTATCATGCAGCTATTTGACGAGGTTCATAATGAGATCTTTGAATTAAAGGGTGTGAAAAGAGGTGTGATTACTATAGGAGGGTTATTAGAGGACCTCACCTATTTAACACCTTATATTATGCAATTTCAACAACAGTACCCCAACATCTTAGTAAAAATCATAGAATCAGAAGTTGCTGTAAATCAAATCGTTGAAAAAAATATTGATATAGGGATCACACGTAGTTTTCAAACTCCAGACACATTAACAAGCACACTTTTGTATAGCGAAGAGCTCGTCCTTGTCATTCCAAAAAATCATCCTTTGAATGAAAAATCATTTGTTTCTTTTCGAGAATTAGTAGGGCTGAGTAGAATAATGGTTTCAAGCAGTTGTCGTGAATCAATTAAGATATATTGTGAAAATTTAGGGTTATCTTTATCTGAGGCAAATATAGAAACAAAATCTTCTATTTCTCTATTGAGTCTTGTATGCAATGGACATGGGGTTGCCATAATACCACTCTCACTGGCTGATTATGTTAATAATGATTCTTTGAGCATAGTTCGTATTGTTGATCCAACACCAAGTCAAGATATTAATCTTATTCACTTTGATGATAAATTTTTAAGTTTTGCAGCACGTATCTTTATGCAGAAGTTAAATGATCCTGAAAAAGTATCAGTATAATAGAAACAATAATGATTCTAGTACGAAAATTTCAAGAAAGTTGAAAATGATCTATAAATCTTGGAATGAGACCTATATTAAAGTCAAAGGGCAGTGGATGTATATGTATGGTGCAGTCGATTCAAAAGGGAATACCATTGACTTTTATTTAAGGAAAAATGGAAAAATAAAATCAGCTAAGTATCTTTTCATATGCGCCTGTTCCTCATTTTATTAAGAGCTGAGTCCTTCCAATGTTAAGGTTCAAGTCTTTTGACACGGCTACATCTATTATTTTCAGATTAGCAGTCATGCATATGATCAAAAAAGAACAGACTAATTTGCGAGATTAGTCTGTTCAAAATCAGAAAGCATTCATCCATCAATTGTTTGGACATGCAGCATAAGATAAGATTCCGTTAGGAATACACCGCTATTTCGAATCTACATATTATTTGCACCAGAACCCATATTACCATTATGATCTTAATACCATTACTATTTGGGTCCGTCCTCGACCCCAAACCCTTATTGTAGAAAGAAAACCACCGGCATTAGACCGATGGTTCTGACTTAGAAAGCAAAGCAAGTACAACCAATACCCCATTTAGTTCCATCTTTTCCTATTACGGTATGAGTGTGTTGATGGAGAGGGTTACTGCAACTATGTAACTTGTGATCATGGGCATCGTGAGAAAGTATATTGTGGGCTAGGTTAGCACCACCATAACCATAAACTCCCGTTGGTGCCCAATCAGGTGATGCTGGCGGCAATTCAGGTGACAAATTTTTAAATTCATCATTTCCATAAACAACCTGCCCACCCATAATGGTGAGTAATGATTCAAGGTCTTTGATTTCTTCTTCCGGCACAGTAAAGTAGTCAGCAGACAATACAGCAATATCAGCAAACTGACCTACTGCAAGGGTTCCCTTTTTACCTTCATCACCAGAGAACCACGCACTTCCTTTGGAATATAGTTCCAGGGCTACTTTTCTGTCAAGTTTATTTTTTTCATCGTATATCGAAAGACCACCAATGGTTTTTCCGGCAACCATCCAGTAAAGAGCAACCCAAGGGTTATAGCTAGAAACTCTGGTTGCATCACTACCGGCGCCAACAGGTATACCCAGGTCTAGCATACGATAAATCGGAGGAGTACGCTTTGCAGCTTCCTTTCCGTATAAATCAACAAAGTATTCACCTTGGAAAGCCATGCGGTCTTGGATGGCAATACCGCCATTTAAAGCCTTAACACGTTCCATACTACGATCTGAGATTGTTTCTGCATGGTCAAACCACCAGCGTAGACCATTAAAAGGAATTTCTCTGTTGACTTCCTCAAAAACATTTAAGAAACGTGTTATTGACTCGTCATAAGTTGCATGTAAACGGAATGGCCAACGGTTTTCCACCAATAGAGAAATTACTTTCTTTAAGTCAGCTTCCATCACCGTAGCTAGGTTGGGCCGTGGCATTTGAAATTTTTCAAAATCGGCTGCCGAGAATACTAACATTTCTCCGGCACCATTCATTTTATACTTATCATTTCCTTGACCCGGAGAAACAATTTTTGCCCATGAAGCAAAGTCTTCATATTCATGATTTGGATTTTGTGTAAATAGATTATAAGCAATACGCAAAGTTAATTGATCCTTCTCAGCTAAATGTTCAACAACTTTGTAATCATCAGGATAATTTTGGAATCCACCACCTGCGTCAATGGCACTTGTGATACCTAATCTATTTAATTCGCGCATAAAATGGCGAGTTGAGTTAATCTGGTCGTCAAAATTAAGTACTGGAGCTCTACCCAAACTTGAATAAAGAATAGAAGCGTTAGGATTGGCAATTAAAAGACCCGTTGGATTACCTCGTTTATCCCGCTCAATTAAACAGCCCGGAGGGTCTGGGGTATCTTTTGTGTATCCCAGTGCACGCAGCCCTGCACGATTTACAAGTGCTCTATCGTAAAGATGAAGCACAAAGACAGGCGTGTCTTCAGAAACAGCATTAATCTCTTCCAAAGTTGGCATCCGTCTTTCTTTAAATTGAAATTCAGACCAACCTCCAACTACTCTTACCCACTGAGGAGCAGGTGTACGCCTTGCCTGCTCTCTAAGCATTTCCAGAGCAATAGCAAGTGATGGCACACCTTCCCAGCGCAATTCCATATTATAATGAAGACCTCCACGAATAACGTGTATATGAGAGTCATTCAAGCCCGGAATAGCTCTCTTTCTTTTAAGGTCTATTTTTTGGGTTTTTTCTGTGGCACTATCAAGAAGCTCATCTCCACCTACTGCAGTGACTAAACCATCAGTTATGGCGATAGCCGATACCTCAGGTTGAAATGGGTCAAGGGTAGTGATTTTTCCGTTATATAAGATCATATCCGGTAAATTCATGTTCACACCTCATCTACTTCCTATTATTCTGTAACCATGGATGAAATGTTTTACCGAGAATCGGCATGACTACCCATGATAGTAAGGACACTATACATACAGAAACAAAAAAAGCTGACATAATAGGATTTATATTTTTTATAATAGGTCCTATCACTTTAGGAACCAACATGCTAAGAGGCCATACACCCAGAAGGGTAACAATAGACATTTTCCATTTTGGCGGTGGAACTGGCGTTTTCGGAGTAACAAACCAATAAGCCAAACTGCTTTCAGTTTTGTAAGTTGGATTAGTAGCTTGAAATTGTTCTGCCTTTTTTAACAGATCTCGACGAATATCTGATTCTTGCCAAGCACGTAGATGTTCATACGTATCAAAGCGAAAAATAACCGTATACTCCCTGGATCCGTTATTGGGGACTATTAGATTTACGCCTAAATGCCCTGGAAATTTAGTAGCGGCAGCTTCGATTTCATGTCTCCATGTTTCAAACTGTTTTTCTCTACCTTCTTGAATTTCCCATGTAACAATCGTTGTTACTGCACCGCCAGCATCCAGCGTGTTCCCTGTATGAGTTTCTCCGACAGTTACTCTTTCTTGTTTCATATTTTCCTGCTTGGAAGCGCGCCATGTACCATAGTATATGCGTATTCCACGCCTTGACCATAAGCGCCAGTGTGTTCTTTTACAATTTCCATAACAGCATCATAAGTGTCTTTGCGTGCCCAATCACGTTGGTATTCAAGTAAAACTTGAATTGCTGTCACTGGAATTGCTCCAGCTTGTTCTACACGACGCATAGCAGCATTATGTGCTGTCAAACTAGTACCACCTGAAGCATCATCAACTGCATAAACTTCATATCCAGCTTTAATTGCTTCAAGCACAGGGAATGCAAGGCAAACTTCAGTCCAAAGTGCTGCAAATATCAATTTCTTTCTACCTGTTGCTTTAACTGCCTCAACAAATTTTGAATCTTCCCAAGAGTTCATTGAACTACGTTCTATAATTTCATGGTTTGGGAATATGTCAAGAATTTGTGGCCAAAAATAACCAGAAAAGCTGCGAGTTTCAACTGTAGTAAGAATAGTAGGTACGTTAAAAACTTTTGCTGATTTAGCAAGCAGCATAACGTTATTAATCAATGTTTGTCTGTCAATGCTTGCAACCCCAAAAGTCATTTGAGGCTGAAAATCGATCAAAATTAATGCACTGTTCTCCGGGGTTAACAATTCTAAATTACTCATAATAAAACACTCCTTTTTTTGAATTGTTTCAAATTAATTTTTTTGAAACAATTATATTTTCTGTTAATTTCAGCTGTAATCGTAAAAATAAAAGCTTGCTATACTTCTTAATTTAAAAGGAAGCGCTGATTAAATCAGCGCTAAATTTATACTATCCACTTTAAAAAAAAGTGATTTATAGCTATTTCTTAGGAATAAATTTATGCATTTTGTTTACTAAGATCTCGCTGAGCTCCCATATAGCTTCCAATTATATTTTGATAACCTGGAAGATTACTAGCAAGCAAATTGCCAAAACCTTCGACATCGTTGCGCCAATCGCGTTGTAATTCGCACGCTACGCTAAACCAGTTCATAAGTTGCACGCCACTATGTGCCATACGCGTATTGGCAGCATCTGCAACTTGTTTACTGAAAGTTCCTGAAGCATCAGTAACAGCAAATACTTCATATCCAGCTTTTATAGCGGAAAGTGCCGGGAAAGCAACGCAAACATCCGTAACTACGCCCGCGATGATAAGTTGTTTTTTTCCAGTTTCTTCGATTGCTTTTACAAAATCATCATTATCCCATGCGTTAATTTGTCCAGGTCGAGCTATTTTTGGTGCGTGAGGAAAGAGATCAACCAATTCTTGCATTAAAGGTCCGTTAGGTCCGTTTTCAAAGCTTGTTGTTAAAATAACTGGTAAATCAAAAAACTTAGCAGTGTGAGCAAGAGCTAAAACATTGTTCTTGAATTCATCAACACCATAGTCACGTACTAGTCCGGACATAAGACCAGTTTGATGATCTACTAAAAGAACGACAGCATCATCTTTGTTAATACGAGAATAGAGATCAGACATTATGTATTCCTCCTAAAAATTAAGTAATCGAAGAAAGTTTAAAAAGTGGAATATTATCATAAATTTCTTCGTTTGTGACGATTAGTTTATAACTAAACTGACCGTTAATATTAATTTATCTATAAACTTATGACACGCCAATAATTTTCTTAAAAATCAAAAAAACATTAGACTGATTTTTAAGAATTATCAATCTCCTTTTGTTAATCTAAAATAGGAGTTTTATCTATCCAATTTACAAATTGTTGTAAATAACGCTGAAGATAACGTTTTGTTTGTTCGTCAGTAAGCACTTTCCGATCGGAATCAATCTTTTCATGTACTTGGGAAATCAGCACTTTTTGAAATGGAAGAACATAAACTTGCATGGCTTCTAGTATTTCTCTGATTTGCATTTGAGCATAAACAGTACCTAATCCTCCAGGAGTTGCACCAATTAAACCAACCGGTTTTCTGCTAAGAACAGCAGATTCCCGAGGTCTTGATGCCCAGTCCAATGCATTCTTTAATACGCCTGGAATTCCAGAATTGTACTCTGGACTTACAATAATGATACCGTCAACGTCCTGGATAGCAGATTTAAATGATGTCACTGTTTCTGGAACACTTATTTCTAAGTCTTCATTGAACAAAGGTAGATCATTTATCTCGATCCAGCGAAATTGATGGGAATCATCCATCCCTGTTAATGATTGAGCAATGATTCGATTATAAGAGTTTTTTCGTAAACTACCACAAATAAGGCCTATGGTCTTAGTCATATATTTCCTCCTTTCGTTATATTAGTTATAGCAGCATTCACAGAACATGAAGCGCTATACAAATTTATAGTATTTGAAAACCAATTCGTTAATCAATTCTAAATTATCTATAATTTGTATAGATGGTAACTATAGTTATTTTTACCATAAAATTGATTGGTTTTACCTATACATTCTATAGATAGAACAATATTGATAGTCACCTATTTTTGTTATTAGAATTGAATATGAGGAATGTTCAGCAATTATTTCATGATGAAAAAGGTATTAGATGGGGAATTGTTACAAAAACAGAAAATGAATTCATCGGAACAATAGAGTTTCATGCTTAGAGTCCACAACATAAACGTGCATAAATAGGTTACGAGATTCATCCGGATTATTGAAGAAAAGGATATATATTAGAATATTTTTTGGAGGTAGAAGAATGGCAAAAATTACTGTAGGAACCGAAAATCAAACACCCATTGAGCTATATTATGAGGATCATGGTACAGGGAAGCCGGTAGTATTAATTCACGGTTGGCCATTAAGTGGTCGATCTTGGGAATACCAAGTTCCTGCTCTCGTTGAGGCTGGATACAGAGTCATAACTTATGACCGTCGAGGGTTCGGGAAATCTTCTCAGCCATGGAACGGTTATGACTATGATACGTTTGCTACTGATTTACATCTGTTACTAGAGCATATGGATCTCCAAGATGTCACACTGGTCGGATTTTCAATGGGTGGTGGAGAAGTAGCTCGCTATATCGGAAACTATGGAACAAATAGAGTAGAGAAGGCTGTATTTGCAGGAGCTGTACCACCATTTCTTTACAAGTCAGCAGATCATCCTGAGGGAGTATTAGATGATGCAGCAATTCAAGGATTTGAAAATGGAGTAAAAAGTGATCGCCTAGCATTTCTTGATGAGTTTACGAGGGGATTTTTTGCTGCTGGAGATCGAACTGACTTAGTCAGTGAACCATTCCGACTTTACAATAGGGATATTGCAGCGGGTGCATCCCCTAAAGGAACACTAGATTGTATCGCTGCTTTCAGCAAAACGGACTTCAGAGGAGATTTAGCCAAGTTTAATATACCTACCCTTGTTATTCATGGTGATTCAGATGCAACTGTTCCATTTGAATATAGTGGGAAGCTAACACATGAAGCAATTCCTAATTCTAAGGTAGCTTTAATAAAGGGTGGTCCACACGGGTTAAATGCAACACATGCTAAAGAATTTAATGAAGCACTGCTATCATTTTTAAACGACTGATTACAAATGAATAGTTGTTAACTGATAGAAGAGGGGCATTTTACCTTTTCTGAAAAGGGTGTTGGTAAGCGATTAGTTACACTCTTAAATACCAACTTTTATCACAATAAAGAAAAAACCTTATCTTTTTTATATTGTTGCAAGAAAAGATAACGTTTTTTTTATTTAAAAATAATCTAAGTTTTTGTTTGAACATTCATAAGGTTGAATCAAACTATTTAAACTTATACTAGGAGTCTATTTCTACAGAAAAGCGAAAAATCATACGACCATTGAATAGTATAGAAGTAAGGATATATATGAGAATCCATTTTGATCAAAATGGATTCTTTGTATTTATTGTGAAAATTCTAGACGATTGTTATTTTTAAGTAAACTTTAATTTAAGGAAAATGACCATTAAAAAGAATATCAATTGTATGAAAGTTACTAGAGATCTCAACGTCATAAAAGCGTGTTTTCGTTCTATAAGTGAAATTGGATACAATGCTACAATACTATTTCCCGAAAAATAATTCCAAAGGGCACGAAGTTGTAAAGCAGATATGTATAGGATGCATAAAGTGATGATTCCCTTTCCGATAAGTGTAGGAATGTAGTATAAAACAATGCCTCCTACTACGGTCAATCGTATGTAGAGGCCAAGGTAACCGTTCGCGCGTAAAAAGGATAAACTATACAAATATAAAAAAGGAGATCGTTTTTTATACAGGATCCGTTCAATCCAAGTAGTGCACCATTTTCTTTGCTTTACTTGCTGTTTTACTTGCGGCACATCCGTAAAGAAATGAACAAATTGATAAAAGTGCATGTCCATTTTTTCTTCTTGCTCTATTAAATATTCCCAATGAATGTGTCGTTTTCGTTTGTTCATCGTATATAAAAATAAGAAAGTGATGAAAAGGAGTATACTTCCTACGATCATAATGGAAGTGAATTGAAACATTGTATATGTAATGGCCGCATTACAGCATATCCTGATAAGCAACCAGTGTGAAGCGAATTCGTTTTTTCTATATGTCCAATGTATGTACATATTCCACCACTTTATAAAAGCAAGAATGACAAAGGCTCCGCATAAAAAAGTAGGAGTTGTATGTAATGATTGCTGAGCAAGAGGTGTAATGATGAGTACTACACATAATAATGGAAAGAGCTGAATGATATAACTGTATATAAGAGATCGTTTAAAATAATATGCGAGTTTTTCTTCCAGCGGCAATACATATATGATATCCGGCTTTTGTAAAAATGTCCGAATGGGAGAACGAGTAAGTACAATTGTAAGTAAAATCGTCACAATGGTTAATACAACAAACTTAGGTGGAAGTGAACGAAGAAACTTTGCATAATAATAGCCGCCTATACCAAGAAGAAAAAGGAAGCTATAAACTAGACTGCTTGCAATGCGCGCAAAGTACATCGTGATTTTTTTTAGATGTTGCTGAAAACGATCATTCCAAAGTGTTTCGATTGTCATTGAGATCCCCCCCTTTTTTATTGTAAACATAAGTAGGGGCTTCGTGCTACTTGTTAATGCGGGATAAATTCATTTTGAATATTTAACAGCCCATTGCTATACAGAATAAAAAAAGCAAGTTACCTTTCATTAGGCAACTTGCTTTTTTTGTTTATCTTTTTTCTCGTCACGTTTCATTAATGGATAGAAAGCAAAGCCAACTACAAATAATCCAATGCCAAGCAGGAATGTTTTCATATCAGAAGAGCCAGTTTTAATAACCCATAATGCATAAATAAGAGCAATAGCGGCAATGATTCCGTCCGTTATACGAGCACCTTTTTGATTTTCGTATGTTTCACCTGTCACAACAAGCTTAAGCTGGAAGATTGGAGAAACGAGGTATGGGATTAAATAGGCAAGGGTTGAAACGGTAATAACAAATGTATACGCCTGAGCAATTGTCCCGGATAGTGTTGAGAATAGGAATACTTGCGACATAATATTTGTTAAACGAAGCGAATGAATCGGGCTTCCTTTTTTATTGGTTTTTGTGAAGAAGGATGGAAAGAATCCTTCTTTTGCTGCTTGATATGGTACTTCTGAGCTTAATAAGATCCATCCAAGAATGGATCCAAATAAAGAAGTAAGTGCAAGCAGCGCCATTAATTTTCCGCCGTTATGACCCATTACTGCAGTTAATGCATCCGCTAATGGTCGTTCAGATGCTTGTAGTTTCTCTATATGAAGAACACCCATTGTTAAAATCGTAATCCCTAAATAAATACAAACTGTTAATAATAAACCAGTAACAGTAGCGCGTTTTACCGTTTTTGGTGAAACAGCACGATTGGATAATAATACAGCTGACTCAATGCCGATAAAGGCCCAAAGTGTTGTTAATGCTGCTAAGTTTACTTGTGATAGTAGTCCGTGTGAAACACCTTCTTTATCAATAATTGGTGTATACCATTGCCCAAGTTTAGAAGCTTGGAAGGCAAATAATGTCACAATGATGAAAAGAAGGAATCCTGTTATTTTCGTTGTTGTTGCTAAAAAATTTAATTTACCAGCACCGCTTATGCCGTTCGCCAAAATCATATGTGTACCCCATAATAAAATGGTACAAATGGAGAACGTAATCAATTTTCCAACTTCAATGTCGAAAGTTCCAATTGAAAACAATACGTGAGTATCTTTCATAATTGGGAAAAAGAGTGATAAATAACCAGCAAATGATGTAATGATGGCTACGTTGCTTGCCCAGTTTGCAACCCAGTAACCCCATACGATGCTAAAACCTGCCATTTTTTTCGTTTTTTGTGAAGAAAAGAGCGCATAGGCATGACTTTGCGGACCTGTTGTTAAATCAGGACGGCGAATCGCTAAATTACCGAAAACAAGAGCTAGCATTAATACGCCAAATCCTGTTGTTAACCAAGCTAATGTAACACCAAGAGGGCTAGCTGTTTGTGCTAATGTACTTGGAACCATGAAAATACCAGCTCCAACCATATTTCCAACTACAAATGCAGTAAGTACCCAAAAGCCCCATTTTTTTTGTTGCATAGAAATTACCTCCAAAATTAGTATAACCAAGTCAAGCGCGGAGATATGTATGTGTTTGAGATTCCAAACAAAACAAAAAAGCGCGTATATGTTCACGCGCTTTTCAATCTTATTAAGAAACCCACGGACATACCTCTCGATAGCTCTCCACAAGCAAAAAGCCTGTGACAGTCCTGCACTTATTCAATGCAGTCCCAGCAAGAAAGTACTGTGGATACTTCTTACTTCGGCAATCATTCCTTTCTGATTTGTTCAGCGATGCCACACATCTTCAAAATCATACTATTAATAATTGCAACCTCTACCTCACCGAGATACGAATGAGGATTTATTTATAAAGTTAACATAATCAAGGGTAACAAATGGCTTTTTATTCGTCAATGCAAATAAACATAATCAGATTATTATGAGAATAGGGTGTGTCTAAGATAATGAAACAACTTAAGGCTTCGCATCATATAATATGTATATAAAATGAGGGATAAAGCAAAGCTGCTATTACTGAGGTTTTTTTATCCTTCACTAATGGTTAGTTGAATTACGGGTAGCTTTATTTCCTTAAAACTTTGGTGGAAGTTTTACTGCCCATAAGTAGTGAGGTAAAGAGGGATAGCGGATGGAGAGCTGGTTTAAGAGAAACTGCTTTATATGCGGGAAGGAAATTCATAGGCACCAGGAGACAGATGCAATAGAGGAGTTAAAAAGGCAAAATGAAGAGCTCGCAGCTTCTTTAGAACGATGTATGAGACTACTCTATGATACACAAAAGAATGTAAGTAAAAAAACAGAAAAGAGTGCATTGCCGCCTCTTTTTTCATTAGGAGATAAGATAGAAGTATTTGATGGGGAGACACGTACAGAGGGGATCTTTATTGAGTGTACAAACGAATGGTTATATTGGGTTAACGTTGATTATAATCTAAACATTAGTCATATAAAAAGTGTAAAAAATATTATAAAAAAAGAGTCTATTCAAAAAGGGGTTTAAATAACTCTTTTTGAAATAGACTTTGCTTTTTTGTCCTAGGAGTTAGAACACTTTATGAGCAATTAGGAAACTTTACGAATGTTAATTGTATCTAAACTTGTAACATTGATATTAGCATGGCTGTCAACCCAGATTAGGAAGTTGCCTTGGAAGCGAATGAAAACACCTCGACCGTCAATTTCACGTCCAGCTGAAAAAACGCGGATTTTGTCGCCTTCTGTTAAGCCGTTTAATGTTGCCATGTGACCACCACCTCTCTATCAGAAGTTAATATATATATATGAAAATGATAGAGAATGTGTGCGAGAGAAATGTAGTGCTAGCAACATTTTTATAAAAGTGAGTAGAGAGCCTTTTTACTCATCCTTATAGAGTTACATTAAATTCAATACTGTTATTTTCTCACGTGTCATAGATTCAAGATTCTTACGAATACTTTGTGCGTCCGTTCATTTGAACAGAGCCATTTGCTAGGGTAAATGGCTTGTATTTCACCATTAGTCATATAAAAAAGAGCCTATTCAAAAAGGTTTTATATAACCTCTTTTGATATAGACTCGTCTTCTTTTAGTGAAGAGGATTTAGAATATTTTCTTTATAGGTAATTAGCAAATTTTACTAATGCTAATTGTATCTAAACTTGTAACATTGATATTAGCATGGTTGTCCACCCACACTAGGAAGTTGCCTTGGAAGCGAAGGAAAACACCTTGACCATCGATTTCACGTCCTGCTGAGAAAACGCGAATTTTGTCGCCTTCTGTTAAGCCGTTTAATGTTGCCATGTGACCACCACCTCTCTCTCAGAAGCTAATATATATATATGAAAAAGATAGAGAGCGTGTGATAAGAAAATGTAGTGTTAGTAACTATTTTTACAAAATATAAAGGTAAGTAGAAACTGTTTTTTACTTACCTTTATAGATTTACATTAAATTTAATCTTGTTATTTTTTCATGCGTCATAGATTCAAGACTTTTACGAATACCTTGTGCACCCACACTAGAGCTTAATAGTAAATGCTAATTGTCATGCTAAGTCCTCCTAAAAAATAGTGACTTGTAAGAGTGAGGTATATGGTGATTGTATGAGGTTTGAAAAAATCCAAAAGAACTATTTTTAAGAGCGATTTCTGGGACGTTCTTTTGCTTAATAATTGTTTTTCCATAAAAATGAAAAAACAATTGACAGAAAAGTCTTTAAAGTTATACAATTAAAAATGGAAAATAAAAGAAGAAGGAGGTGTGCGTGATGATTGTAATTGTAAATATGACTGGATCAGGTGTTTTACACAGTGAAAACAATAAATATCATCACGCAACCTCTACGGACAAATAACGCTTCTTTTTAGTTGAAAAGGAAAGCGTACGTTGCGTGTGTCGTGACGTACGCTATTATGCGTTTTTCGCATATCGTCAAAGCGACGGTATGCCTTTTTTTGTCTCTTTTTTTAGATTGTTCCTATACATTTGTATAGTTTCAATAAATAAATCAATTTGAGAAAGGAAGGAATGACGATGGAAAAGTATGAGGTGCGAATGGTAAAAACGGAGACGCTGGATAGTGGATAACAAGCCTATGTTTATACAACAACGAGAAGGGAGAGGTTATATTGTTTTCTGTATTACAAAAATTAACGTGGTTTTTTAAAACGCATTGGAAAAGGTATAGCATTGCCATTGTTTGTTTACTTCTTGTCAATGTGGTCGAGATTATTCCGCCAAAGTTAATTGGATTGGCAATTGATGATATAAAAGCCGGAGATTTAACAAACGCAGGGATTATGAAGTATGTAGGAATGTTACTTGGTGCAGCGGCTACTGGTTATGTACTTTCTTATGTGTGGCAATATCATTTATTTGGCGGCGCATTTGTGCTTGAAAAAACGATGCGTTCCAAATTTATGGGGCATTTGCTGAAAATGACGCCAACTTTCTATCAGAAAAACCGTACAGGCGACTTAATGGCAAGGGCAACGAACGATTTGAAAGCTATTGCCATGACAGCTGGATTTGGTATTTTAACGCTCGTTGATTCGAGTTTATATATGCTCACAATTGTGCTTATGATGGGCATTTCAATTAGTTGGAAGTTAACATTTGCAGCATTATTGCCGCTTCCGATTATGGCGTATGCAGTGAGTGCTTATGGAAAGAGATTACACGAGCGTTTTACAGTTGCACAAGATGCATTTGGAGATATGAATGATAAAGTGCTGGAGTCGATTGCCGGTGTACGTGTCATTCGCGCATATGTACAGGAAAGAGAAGATGAGAAGCGATTTCATACGTTAGCAACAGATGTGTATGCAAAGAATATGAAAGTCGCAAAAATTGATTCACTGTTTCAACCGACAGTGAAAATGCTTGTTGGGATGAGTTATTTAATCGGTCTTGTGTACGGAGCGTTTTTAGTATTTCAAAACGAGGTAACGATTGGGGAACTTGTATCGTTTAACGTTTACCTTGGCATGATGATTTGGCCGATGTTTGCGATTGGGGAGCTGATTAACGTGATGCAGCGTGGGAATGCTTCACTTGATCGTGTAAACGAAACGTTAGCATATAAACAAGACGTAAAAAATATCAAGAAACCATTGCGTGTGCATCAACCAGACTGCATTGATTTTGAAGATGTATCCTTTTCGTATCCAACATCTCCTACATTGAATTTGAAAAATGTTTCGTTTTCGTTGAATAGAGGAGAGACACTTGGGATTGTTGGGAAAACAGGAAGTGGAAAAACAACGCTCGTTCGGCAGTTTCTTCGCCAGTATCCACTAGGAACAGGTGAAATCACAGTATCTGGTGTACCGCTTCAAAATATACACATTGATCATGTGTTAGGCTGGGTCGGATATGTTCCGCAAGAGCACATTCTGTTTTCAAAAACAGCACGAGAAAATATTTTATTTGGAAACCGAGAAGCGAGTGAAGCAGAGCTGCAAAAGGCAATTGAAATCGCTGCTTTTAAGAAAGACTTAGAATTTTTGCCAGATGGATTAGAAACACTTGTTGGCGAAAAAGGTGTGTCGCTATCAGGGGGACAAAAACAACGTATTTCTATTGCACGAGCAGTGATTGAAAATCCAGAAATTTTAATTTTAGACGATTCATTATCAGCTGTCGATGCGAGAACAGAAGCTGCAATCATTGAAAATATCCGGAAGGAACGCAGTGGTAAAACGACGATTATTACAACGCATCGTCTGTCTGCTACGGAGCATGCTGATTGGATTCTTGTAATGGATAATGGTGAAATCATTGAAGAAGGAACGCATGACATGCTTATTCAACAGGGCGGTTGGTATACAGAGCAATTTGAAAGACAACAAGGGGAAATCGTTGAAGGCGAGGTGAAAATATGAGCGTGGGAAAACGATTATTTCAATATGCGATGAAAGTAAAAGCGACGATTGGAGTGGCTTTAGCGATGTTATTTATTTTCGTTATTGCTGAATTAGCTGGTCCGTTTGTTGCAAAAACGATGATTGATGAACATATCGTTGGAATTGAAAAGCCTTGGCATGAAACGATAAAAGGAGACGATACTGTTTTTTATAACGGTGCTTGGTATAAGCGAAGCGATCGGTTTAAAGCAGGAGAACAGAAAGGAAAAGAAGTTCATATTGTTCAAATTGGCAGTGATTATTATTTCATTCCTAACAAACTTGCATTTGATGGAGCACGTTCAGTGAAAGGGAATATGATTACAATTCAGAAAGGAAAAGCAGTGCAAGTATATAAAGGGACTAAACTTACAGGTGAGGAAATCTTTTCGTTTTATCAACCAGAAATAAAACGACTATTTTTACTCGGCAGCGGATATTTAGCGCTTTTACTTGTTGTATCTCTCTTTGCATACGGCAAACAATTTTATTTACAAAAAGCAGCGAATAAAATTATTCAAATTATGCGAGAAGACGTGTTTTCTCATATTCAAACATTGCCGATTCGTTATTTTGATCATTTACCAGCAGGAAAAATTGTTTCTCGTGTGACAAATGATACGGAGGCAATTCGAGAGTTTTATGTAACAGTATTGTCGACATTCTTTTCTAGTTTTATTTACATTATAGGTATTTTTATTGCTTTGTTCTTATTGGATGTAAAGCTTGCGCTCATGTGTTTACTCCTTATTCCGATTTTATGTGTGTTGGCTATTTTTTACCGAAAGTATGCGTCTGTATACAATCATAAAATGCGCTCACGCTTATCGGATATTAATGGAACGGTCAATGAATCCATTCAAGGAATGCCTGTTATTCAAGCGTTTCGTCAAGAGCGTGCAGTAAAACAGGAATTTGAACAGCTAAATGAAGAGTATTATATGTATCAAAATAAAATTTTAAGTTTAAATGCAGCGACTTCTCACAACATAGTAGGGGTGCTCCGCAACATTGCGTTTACAGCTGTGATTTGGTACTTTGGCGGCGCATCATTAAGTGCAGCAGGGGTAATTTCATTAGGCGTGCTATACGCGTTCGTTGATTATTTAACACGATTATTTTCGCCAATTACCAATATGGTGAATCAGCTAGCAAATTTAGAACAAGCGCGCGTGGCTGCAGAGCGTGTGTTTGAATTGTTAGATGAAAAGGGAGAAGCAGTGCAGGAAGAGCACATCCCGCGTTTACAAGGAAATGTTCGGTTTGATAACGTTTCGTTTTCTTATAACGGGAAAGATGAAGTTCTGCGAAACATTTCTTTTGAAGCGAAGCAAGGAGAAACGGTTGCGTTAGTCGGTCATACAGGATCAGGGAAAAGCTCGATTATGAATGTACTCTTTCAATTTTACGAACTTCAAAAAGGGAACATCACGATTGATGGATATGATATAAAGGCCATCTCAAAACAGGCGCTTCGTGAGCATATGGGAATTGTACTGCAAGATCCATTCCTATTTACAGGAACAGTTGCTTCAAATGTGAGTTTAGAGCAAGAACGAATTTCGAAGGAACAGATTGTGAAGGCGCTGCGTGATATTGGAGCGGAACGTTTTGCAGACAACATCGGGGAGGAAGTAGCGGAAAAAGGAAGTACGTTTTCAACTGGTGAGAGACAGCTTATTTCCTTTGCACGTGCACTTGCATTTGATCCAGCAATTTTAATTTTGGATGAAGCAACATCCAGCATTGATACAGAAACAGAAGCAATGATTCAACAGGCGCTCGAAGTTGTGAAAAAAGGGCGAACGACATTTATTATTGCCCACCGGTTATCAACAATTAAAAGTGCCGATCAAATTATCGTACTGGATCGCGGAACGATTCTTGAGAAAGGTTCACATGAAGAGTTAATGGCAAAGAAAGGCCGTTATTTTGAAATGTATAAAACGCAAATTGCAGGTAGTCAAAGTGCGTGATGTTCACGCAATGTTCGGAAAATTTTAAAACAATGTTTACAAGTGCGACGTATTCTTTCTTTGTCTACATGATATTTTTGGATAAAGGGGGAATATATAATGGAGGAATTATCAGTTACATTCAACATCGCATTCTTTTTGTTACTATGCGGAATGATTGGATATTGTGTATTAGATTCTTGAGGAACTTGCCACCCTGGCAAGTTCTTTTTTTACGTGTCCGCCAATATATCGACGAAAGTGAGAAATTTATCGACGCTTCGACAGAATATAAAGACCTTTCGGTGATGTTCGACACAAGAAAATTCGGGCTGCTGGAACTTTAAATAAAATTCAATTTCTGCGTGTATTTATATATTTGTTTGATTTTGAACGAAAAGGATACACTAAGTGAAAACATTTTGATTGAAAAATGTTGCAAGATTGAATACAATAATCAATATTGTTCTTAAATTCCTATCAGAATACTTGGAGGACTGTCATTATGAAAAAATTACTTTCATTTTTCGTACTTGCACTATTGGTTGTGGGAGTTGTAGCAGGTTGCGGAAAACAAACAAAAGATAATACAGCGCAAGGCACTAAAACAGATGCGCTTGATCAAATTAAAAAGAGCGGAGAGATTGTAGTTGGAACAGAAGGTACATATCCGCCGTTCACATTCCATGATGCAAGTGGAAAATTAACAGGGTTTGATGTTGAGATTGCAGAAGAAGTAGCAAAACGTCTTGGTGTGAAACCAGTATTTAAAGAAACACAATGGGATAGTTTATTTGCTGGGCTTGACGCAAAGCGTGTTGACATGATTGCAAACGAAGTTGGGATTCGCGACGATCGTCAAAAGAAATATGATTTCTCTAAACCATACGTATCTTCTTCAGCAGTACTTGTCATTCCGAAAGATAAAGACAAGCCAGCGAAATTCGCAGATGTAAAAGGCTTAAAAGCAGCACAATCTTTAACAAGTAACTTTACTGACATTGCGAAGAAAAATGGTGCGGAAATCGTTGGTGTAGAAGGCTTTAACCAAGCGGTTGAATTATTAAAATCTGGTCGTGTTGATTTAACGATTAATGATCGTTTATCTGTATTAAACTACTTAAAAACAAAACCAGATGCAGCAGTAAAAATTGTTGATACAGAAAAAGAAGCATCACAAAGCGGATTGATGTTCCGTAAAGGCAGCGACAAACTTGTTGCTGAAGTAAATAAAGCGTTAGATGATATGAAAAAAGACGGCACTTACGACAAAATTTCGAAGAAATGGTTTGGTGAAGATGTATCTAAGTAATGCTATATTTGATGTAGATCGGTTATCTGTTTGGGTTGATATAACAAAAGCATCCTTCATGCCTATGCTGAAGGGTGCTATTTCTGATACGATACCGCTGACGTTGATTTCATTTGCAATTGGTTTAGTGTTAGCGACGTTAACAGCACTATGCCGCATTTCTGGAAATCGCGTATTAGAGTGGATTGCACGCATCTATGTATCTATTATTCGCGGTACACCGCTTCTTGTTCAGTTATTTATTATTTTTTATGGACTTCCGACAATAGGAATTACGATTAATTCCTTTCCAGCAGCGATCATTGGTTTTTCGTTAAGTGTCGGAGCGTACGCTTCAGAAATTATTCGCGCTTCTATTTTATCGATTCCGAAAGGGCAATGGGAGGCTGCGTATACAATTGGTATGTCGTATCCGCAAGCGCTGCGCCGCGTTATTTTACCGCAGGCAACACGCGTTTCGATTCCGCCTCTTTCCAATACATTTATTAGTTTGATTAAAGACACATCGCTGGCGTCAATGATTTTAGTAACAGAAATGTTTCGGAAAGCGCAGGAAATTGCAGCGACAAACTATGAATTCTTAGTTGTGTATACAGAAGCGGGACTGATGTATTGGGTAATTTGTTTCTTATTATCTATTGTGCAGCAAATTCTTGAAAAACGAACAGAGCGTTATACTTTAAAATAATCCTTGTTAAAAGGAGTTTTGGTTTATATGATTTCAATTCAACATTTACAAAAAAGTTTCGGTGATAACACCGTTCTGAAGCATATTGATATGGAAGTAGAAAAAGGTGAAGTTGTTGTTATTATTGGACCTTCTGGTTCTGGTAAGACAACATTCCTTCGCTGTCTTAACGTATTAGAAACCCCTAATAGCGGTGTAATTCGTATCGGTGATGAAACACTCGATTTTTCAAAAAAGGTGACGAAGCGCGATATTGTGAAGCTGCGCACGCAAACGGGTATGGTATTTCAGCATCACAATTTATTCCCGCATTTTACAGCACGTGAAAATGTGATGGAAGGCCTTGTAACCGTTAAGAAAGCTTCAAAAGAGAAGGCAAAAGAAAAAGCGGAGTATTTTCTGAGAAAAGTTGGACTTGGTGATAAGATGGATTTATATCCATTTCAGCTTTCAGGTGGACAACAGCAACGCGTAGGGATTGCACGCGCGCTTGCGATGGAGCCCCAAGTGATCTTATTTGATGAACCGACATCAGCGCTCGATCCTGAACTTGTGCAAGAAGTATTGAAAGTAATGAGAGAACTTGCACAGGAAGGAATGACGATGGTAATTGTCACGCATGAGATGCGTTTTGCTCATCAAATTGCGAATCGTGTTATTTTTATGGATGGCGGTGTGATTGTGGAACAAGGCACACCAGAAGAAGTGTTGGTACATCCGAAAGAAGAGCGGACAAAGCGATTTTTACAAATGCTACAGTAGAAAATAGAAAGGTCTCAAGCGATGCTTGAGACCTTTTTGCCATATATATTTATTTTTGGTATCCGCCAAGGCTTTGTTCAGCCATTGCTACTAAACGCTTTGTAATTTCTCCACCTACTGAACCATTTGCACGAGAAGTTGCATCAGCACCTAATGTTACTCCAAATTCAGTTGCAATCTCGTATTTCATTTGGTCGATTGCAGCAGTTGCACCAGGTACCACTAATTGATTAGAACTTTGGTTTGTCATAGGAAATGTCCTCCTTAGTGTGAGTTTTGGTTGGATTAGCTGGAGTTGAACCAGAATCGCCCCATTTGGCGCTAATCCATCGTGTGGAGTGATTGTAATCATAGTATGGATGATACGTAGAAAGATATGCGAAATGTTAGTTTGTAAAATTTGTAAAATTTAATAATGCCAAAAATTACAAATGTCCTGTTTGCATAGAAATAATACGCTTTTACATACTATGAATACACCAATACAAGGAGGTGATATAACATGGCTAGAAACAATAGTCTTGCAGTTCCTGGTGCACAAACTGCTTTAGATCAAATGAAGTATGAAATCGCAACTGAGTTTGGCGTACAACTTGGCCCAGATTCAACATCACGCGCAAACGGATCTGTTGGCGGTGAAATTACAAAACGTCTTGTATCTTATGCAGAGCAACATTTAGGTGGTTTCCAAAAATAAATCAAAATGGCTATAGGGGGACGGGAATACCGTCCCTTTTTTGGAGGAATCAAAATGGCGATATGTCCGCTTTGTAATGCATTAGAATATAAAGCTTATACTTGTCCTACTTGTACGAGTATACTCCAAGATTATGGAAAAACAGTCGATTATATTGGTCCATATAGTGCTTATATGGAGCAAGAACTGTTAGAAAAAGTCGATGGATTATCCGCCCATGATTCGCAGCAATATTGCCTTCATCTTTTATATTGTCCTACATGTGAAAAGCAAACAGAAGTAACTGTACAGCTTATATGAAAATCCGTCTCAGCAAGAAGTTGAGACGGATTTTTTGTAATATAGAAAGTTTCCATAACCTATTTCATCTTCATTTTACAGTTCCTGTTTCTCTTTGATGGAAAGTAATGATTGATAATAACGAAGAGGTGCTGTGTATATTTTTTCAGCAGCATCGATATTATGTCGAATAAAGGCTGTATAAGTAGGTTTTGCATCTACGTGGTATAACCAAACGGCACCATTTGCATCTATTACAATAGAGAGCTCTAATTCAAAAAGATGAGAAAAAGTATTTTCTAAAACTCGAGGCGTTTCTTTCGTAATAGTGTGTAGACCATCCTGTAAGAATGTAAAGTCAAGTTTTGATAGGTGATGTTGCCAATTTGTAAATGCAGTAAACTTCGTTTGTTCTGTAAGGGGAAATAAGAAAGAGTAAGGTGTGCTGTCTATTTGAATGACTTTTTCTTGTTCTTCCCATGTACCTGATTTATTTTTTTGTAAAATAGAGCGAATATGAACAGGAGATGTGGAGTGAGGTGATATAGGCTGTACTGTATAATCACCTGTTTGAAGTAACGATTGTAACCAAGGTAAAAATGTATCTTTTGTTCGGAATGTTTTTGTTGGAAAGCGATTTCGTTCTAATGCAGTAACATGAAATGTGCGATTTCGATAAAAAATGTGGTACATATTTTGCTTTGAAAGTGAATGCAATGGCTTTATGATCACATCTTTTTTTGTTTGTAATAGCTGTAACGTTGTTGTTTTACTTGCTTGTTTTATTGCAGGCATATACGGTGCTAGTTGTTTGTTTTTTGTAAGAATTTCATACATATTTGCATCATTTGGAAGCTCATCATTTAAAAATATTGATTCTGGGCGGCTTTGAAGCCAATTTATGATAGGAAGTGCCTTTTTAACATTTTTTTTATCTTTGTATGAGCATCGATTGTATATACGAGATGGAATCATGAATTGCTGCTCTACCCAATCCTGTTTTTCGGCATCAAAGAGAAGTCCGTTAACAAGCTCTGTTTGTGGGTCGATGCTAAAGGGAGTAAACTGTACAACGACAATATGGTAGGAGCGTGCACGTTTTGCAATTTCTGTGTAGTATTCTCGCTCGTGATGAAAACGCGATGTTAATATTCCGAGAACCATAAAAAAACCTCCTTTTATATGGCAAAAAACATGTGTTTAATTGAGTAATATTCAAAGAAATGCTTCTTATACCAACTGCTTCGAATATAATGAGCAGTATTTTTTATAGTGGGCTAGTTGGAGCATTGTAGAGCAGTTATAATGAAGGGGATGTATATATGAATTACAATGTCATAAAGTGAATTTACTTCACATATCATACATAGTCTGATATCGTAAGAAGAGTATGTAAGGGCTGAAAAACATATAAACGATGTGATATTGTATCACATTGCAAGGAGGATATATAAGATGGCAAAAAACATGCATGATGTTGCTTATGAATTACAAAAAGTAATTACAGAAAATCCAGATTTTCAAGCATTAAAAGTGAGCTATGCAGAAGTACAAGCAGATGTAGAGGCGAAACAATTATTTGATCGTTTCCGTATGATGCAAATGGAACTTCAGCAAAAAATGATGCAAGGTGAACAATTAACAGACGAAGATAATCAACAGGCGCAAGCAGTTGTAGCATTGGTACAACAAAATGCAAAAATCACAAACTTAATGCAAGCAGAGCAACGTCTGAATGTCTTAATCGGCGATTTAAATAAAATCATCATGAAGCCGCTTGAAGACTTATATAACGCATTCATGTAATCATAAGAAAGAGGCACTTCCTGATGAACTAGGAAGTGCCTTTTTCATTTAGAAACAAACGGATGGTCTTGAAAGTAAAACCGCCACGGATAATGCACTGCTTCTTCTGCGTAATCAATATTAATGCGGGGACCTGCAGTAATGTCATATGTTTGAGAAAGGTGATGGTCTTCAGTAACCCGTTCAACATATAACTCATCACTCGTAAGCAGCAATCCTTTTTGCTCTAACGTAATTCCCATTGCTTTGCATAACTTGCCAGGTCCATTTGTTAAGTTTTTGAGCTGCGATTTTGTAATATCTGTTTTCCCGTATCTTGCTTGCTTCATATCTTCAATACCTTCTACGGGTTCTAATGCTCGAATTAACACTCCTTGCGGGATCCCTTCCGGTGCTGTAATGACATTAAAGCAATGGTACATACCATAAATAAGATATACATAAGCATGACCAGGAGTACGAAACATAATGTCTGTTCGTTCTGTACGGCGGCCCCCATAGCTATGTGCTGCTTTATCATCAGGCCCCTTATATGCTTCTACTTCGACAATAATTCCGCTTCGTTTTACGCTATCTACAACGTGAACGAGTTTATGCCCAAGCAATCGCTTCGCAACGTCTAATGTATCGCCTTCATACCAAGAAAGTGGCCATTTCATTTAGCAAATTCCTTTCGTAAGACTTTAAATGAGTAAAGCAGCATCCTTTCGTATGATGCTGCCTAAAATGAATTGTTTTATAAATCAATCATGTAATTCTTGCAGTATACCATGAATGAGAGAAATAAGGCCTTGCTTTGTTTGTTCATCAGTGACTGTAGCATCCTTATTAAATTTAGTTCCAACAGATGAAATGAGAACCGATCCATTTTGAACAATAGTAACATCCAACATACCGAGTGTAAGTAGTAAAGATTCATGTGCCTTGTCTCCGCCAGTAATTGATGGAGAAGCTGTTATAACAGCCACTGGTTTTTTGTAAAGTTCAGCTGATGAGACAAGCCATTCTAATGCATTTTTCAAAACTCCTGGTACACCTTTTGCATACTCTGGTGTGCAGATAATGAGTGCATGAGCTTCAGCTAGTGTCTTTCGGAAATCTTCAACAGCAGTTGGTGCCTGAATGCGATCAATATCTGGATTAAAATGAGGAAGTTCTTGTATTCCGTTATAAATATTATAATCAATATTTTCGGGAATAAACGCTGCTAAAGTTTTTAATACATTGGTGTTGGAGGAACCTTTTCGAATACTTCCGGAAATAGCTATTATCCTTTTGGAGTTACCCATATAATCACCTCTACAAACAGAATACATCCTTAACTAGAAAGAAATCAAAAATATTGAACGATTTCATCGTAAACGTATTATCTAGATTCTAACTCGTTCTAATTAACAGCATCGTCTCATAAGTTAATAATAGAAAAGTGCAGCTAAGAAGAGGAGGTACTTCATCATGATTTATCGTTTATTAGCTCTTAATATAGATGGAACACTCTTACTTCCAAATGGGAAATTACAAAAAGGAACGCGGGAAGCGATTGAATTTGTAAAGAGAAAAGGTGTATATGTTACGCTGTTTACGAACCGAAATTTTCAATCCGCTCATAAAATAGCAAAATCATTAAAATTAAATTCCATATTAGTAACGCATGGCGGTGCCTTTATTTCATCTTCATTAGATAAACCGTTAATTCAAAAACGATTATCAGAAGAAGTGACATTTAATCTTGTGCAGGTACTCGAGCATTTTGAATGTAACATTCGCATTTCTCATGAAAGATTTTCGATTGGAAATCGGCATCAACATACGCCAAATTTAATTGCGCGGACAGTCTTATCAACTTCTGATCCGCTATTTTACCCGGTTCAATTTGTAGATTCGCTCGGTGATACACTTCGCGACCAACCGGTAGCTGCACCGAAAATTGATGTTACATTTGCGAATCAAAGTGAAAAGCGGCGTGCGCTCACAACCTTAAAAAAATCATTTGAAAATGTCCATTTTGTAGAATGCGGGAAAGAACAAATTGAAATATTACCGCTTCATGTATCGAAATTACGTGGATTGCAATTATTGGGTGAGCATCTTGACATTGAATTAAAGGAAATGGTAGCAATTGGAGATAGTCTGGAAGATTTAGACGTTATCGAAAGCGTTGGATTAGGAGTGGCAATGGGGAATGCTCCGATTGCTTTAAAGAAAGCAGCCGATTGGATTACGCGTTCAAATAATGATAATGGTGTGCAATATATGATTAAAGAACATTTTCGAAAGCAGTTTCCAATTAAGTTCTTGAACAATCATATACAAATGAAGAAATGGTAAATGAAAAACCTCAGGCGAATGTCTGAGGTTTTTTCAGGCTGATGGTAAAATTTCATCAAAAACTTAGGGTATTTGCTTCTAAAAATTAGAAGCCCCATCTACAATAGTTCTTTGTTGACCTCCTATCAGCCTTCAAGTAAACTAAAGGAAGCTTGAAAATAGAAAAGGTGATAATTGTTGTTAATTTCAATTAAAACGTTACAAGATGATCGTTTTTTACGTCCGCTGCAAAATATTAGCGGCTTATTTTTTGAAGAAAGTACGGTAGCATTTGAAAAAGAAGATGCAAATATCATTGTTGATATAAATATAGAAGGAAATGTAACAGCTTCTGCTCGTTTAACAGAAGTTGAGACAGGAAACGTGTATGAAGAGACGTTTTCTAAAGATTTATCGTCCTTTACGGAAGAAAAGGAACGTATGAAGCAAGTGAAGCACGTTGTCTCTTATGTATATCTGTCTGTTCTCCAGAAGTTAACAGGTGTGGAGCAAAAGTGGGGAATTTTAACGGGTGTGCGCCCAACGAAGCTTCTTCATAAAATGTTGCAAAGCGGTATGACAAAAGAGGAAGCGCATAACGAACTTCGTGAAAGTTATTTAATTCATGATGAGAAAATTGAACTTATGCAACGTATTGTTGATTGCCAACTCGCTGTTGTGCCAGATCTATATCGTTTAAAAGAAGAAGTAAGTATTTATATTGGAATTCCGTTTTGTCCAACAAAATGTGCATACTGTACATTCCCGGCTTATGCGATTAATGGACGCCAAGGATCTGTCGATTCATTCTTAGGCGGTTTACATTATGAAGTTCGTGAAATCGGAAAGTTTTTAAAAGAAAAAGGCGTGAAAGTAACGACGATTTACTATGGCGGCGGTACGCCAACAAGTATTACAGCAGAAGAAATGGACATGCTGTATGAAGAAATGTATGAGTCGTTCCCAGATGTGAAACAAGTTCGTGAAGTAACGGTAGAAGCAGGACGTCCAGATACAATTACACCAGAGAAGTTAGAGGTGTTAAATAAATGGAATATCGACCGAATTAGTATTAATCCGCAGTCGTACCATCAAGAAACACTAAAAGCAATTGGACGTCATCATACAGTAGAAGAAACTATTGAAAAATACCATCTTGCTCGCGAAATGGGTATGAACAATATTAATATGGATCTAATTATCGGTCTTCCAGGTGAAGGATTAGACATCTTTAAGCATACATTAGATGAAACAGAAAAGCTTATGCCAGAATCGTTAACGGTGCATACATTATCCTTTAAGCGTGCTTCTGAAATGACGCAAAATAAGCGCAAATATAAAGTGGCAGGCCGTGAAGAGATTACAGCGATGATGCATGAAGCAGAAGAATGGACGAAAGAGCATAATTACGTACCGTATTATTTATATCGTCAAAAGAATATTTTAGGTAACTTAGAGAACGTTGGTTATGCAATGCCAAGTCAAGAAAGCATTTATAACATTGTGATTATGGAAGAAGTGCAGTCTATTATCGGTCTTGGCTGCGGTGCATCAAGTAAATTTGTTCATCCAAAGACAGGTGCTATTACGCACTTTGCCAATCCGAAAGATCCAAAATCATATAATGATGGCTATATAAAGTATACAGAAGATAAACTTAAAATTTTACAAGAATTATTCGGATAAGAAGCTGCCAGTTTGGCAGCTTCTTTTTTATGTATCCCGCTATTCGTGGGCAGTAAGCCCCTACCTCAAGATTGAGAGAGAATCGAAAAGATTGGTGGGGGATAACTGCCCGTAAAAGCCCGATTGGTTCAACTAACCATCAGCGGGGGATGAAGCCCCCACTGATGGAAGTTTCACTTTATGTAAAACGCTGTCGAGAATGATCAGAAAAAGGAAGTAAAAATTAGCAGGAGATGTCTAAATGTGAACGAAATCATAAAATTATGAAAACTTTAAAGGGGGAAAATGCGACATGTATATGACTATTGGCAGAATTTTTGATCTAGCTGTGCAAAAATATCCACAAAAAGAAGCGTTAGTAGAAGCTGCAAAAAACATTCGCTGGACATATAAACAGTGGGATAATATGGTGAATAAAACTGCACACGCACTACTTGCAGAAGGGGTAAGAAAAGGGGACAGAGTTTCCGTTTACTTATATAATTCACATGAATTTGTAACCGTTTACCTAGCTTGTACGAAGATTGGCGCAATCTTTAATCCAATCAATTTCCGCTTAAAAGCAAAAGAAGTTTCCTACATATTGCAAGATGCTTCCTCTAAAGTTGTTGTGTTTGAAAAAGAAGTTGAACCAACCATTTCTATGATTGAACGTGATTTTCCGCATACTTCATTTTGGTGCATTGAAGATGATGTGCCATCTTATGCCGCTTCTTATCATGAAAAAGTAAATGAAGCAAAGGCAGAACCAATTGATATTGAAGTTGATGAAATGGACTATTGTTCTATGCTATATACGAGCGGTACGACTGGGAATCCAAAAGGTGTGCTGCATCGCCACCGGGACATGGCTGAGCATAGTATGATTTGTACGTATTATATAAAATATACACGTGATAGCGTCGGATTAAGTGTAGCACCGCTATATCACTGCGGTGAATTAAACGCTGGTTTTCTGCCGCGCATTCAAGTTGGCGGGAAAAATGTTATTTTACATCATTTTGATACGAAAACAGTGTTAGAAACAATTCAAGAAGAAAAAATTACAACGTTCTTTGCAGCACCGACAATGTGGAACATGCTGCTGCAAGAAGATGTAACAAAATATGATTTAACCTCAATGAAGATAGGAGTTTACGGCGGAGCAGCAATGGCGCCGGCGCTTGTGAAAGAATGTAAAGAACGTCTTTATATCGATCTTGTGCAAATTTACGGGATGACAGAGTTTGGACCTGTTGTTGCATTTCTTGTAGAAGAAGATCAAATTAAAAAAGCAGGATCAGCAGGGACACCTTGCTTTAGCCATGAAGTGCGCATCGTGAAGTCAAATGAAGAGGAACCATCAGAACCAGACGATGTCCTTCCGCCTTACGAAGTTGGAGAAATTATTTTACGCGGACCAACTATGATGGCTAGATACCATAACCGCGAAGAAGCAACCAAAAAAGTAATGTATAAAGGTTGGTATCATTCCGGTGATCTTGGCTATTTTGATAAAGATGGTTATTTATACGTGGCAGATCGTGTTGACGATATGGTCATTAGCGGCGGCGTGAACGTTTATCCGCGTGAAATTGAAGACTTCTTGCACAGCCATGATGGTATTTTAGATGTTGCTGTACTTGGAGAACCAGATGAATTATGGGGAGAACGTGTAGTAGCGGTAGTTGTGAAGAAAGATGAGTCATTAACAGAGGAGGAGTTAGATCGTTATTGTAAGGAAAGTGATGAATTAGCCGATTATAAACGCCCTCGTCATTACGTATTTGCGAACGAACTTCCACGTAATGCGAGCGGGAAATTGCAGAAGTTTGTGTTGCGCGAATCTTTAAAGGAAGCGAAGCAGTCATAGGATAAAGTGAAAGCACAGTTTCATTTTGAAACTGTGCTTTTCCTGTTGAGTTTGTTATAATAAACACATAATTTAGAAAATGTGAATATTCTTACTTTGTGGTAATATTTACGTTTTGTGTTGTCTACAATTGAATTTGAATTGTTATTTCATTCATAGGAGGAATTTTTTATGTCTATGTTTAAAAGATTGCGCGATTTAACGATGTCAAATGTATATGCATTAATTGAAAAAGCTGAAGATCCAGTTAAGATGACAGATCAATATTTACGTGATATGCAAGAAGATGTAGAGGAAGCGGAGAAGAGTGTAGCTGCTCAAATTGCACTTGAGAAAAAGTTTAAATTATTATACGAAGAACAATCGGCACTCGTAACGAAGCGCGAGGAGCAAGCGCATATGGCTGTACAAGCAAACAACATCGATCTTGCGCGCCGTGCTTTAGAGGAAAAGAAAACTGCAGAACAAAAAATGAATGAGTATAAAACGAGTTATGAACAAAATAAGATGGCAGCTGATAATCTTCGTGCAAAATTAGAAGAGATGCGTAAGCAATTGACGGAGTTAAAGAACAAACGTGAAACACTTGTTGCAAGGGTGAACGCAGCGAAGGCGCAAAAGAATATTAATAAAGCGATGTCTGGATTTGATTCCAATACAGCAAAAGCCGGTTTAAGCCGTATGGAGGAAAAAGCTCTTCAACTGGAAGCGGAAGCAGAAGCAAGCGGTGAAATATACAAAAAAGAAAAGTCGTTAGATGAAGAGTTTGCGAATATGAATAAAGATAAGCAGGTAGAAGATGAATTGGCCCGCATTATGAAGCAGTACGAGAAGTAATTGAACGAGAAGACATTATAGAAAATGTATGTGAAGAACCGACATGTCGTCAAGAGTAGATGATGTCGGTTCTCTATTTTTACTTAAAAGGGGTAAGGGGGATTTGTAATGACATGGATGAACATTGCAGCAATGTTTGTATGGACGCTTTCAAGTGCTGTTCTTTTATTTGTGCTCATGTGGATAGATTCGATCTTTACTAAATATAAGGATTTAGCCGAGATTAAAAAAGGGAATGTTGCTGTAACGACTCGTTTTGTCATGAAGCTGTTTGCGCAAGGATATATTTTGTCACAGTCCATCATAAAATCAAACGATTTATGGCAAGCTTTATTGGCCTCTGTTGTTTCATTTGTTATTTTATTTATTTTAGAAAGGTTAGTAGAATTCATTTTGAAGAAGATAGCTAGCTTAGATTTAGAGGAGGGGACTGTGCAAGGAAAAGTTGCTCATGCGCTTTTAGATGGTTCATTGCATATCGTTGGCGCCCTCATTTTAGCAGCGTGTCTATAATAAGAAGCGGAGGGGATAGCTCTTGAGTTTATTTAAACGTATTAAAAATATATTGAAAAGTCCTGAACCTGCTAAACCTGAGAAAAGCGTGTTGTCCTTAGAGCCTGGGGATATTCTTGAGGTATCTTTGGTCACTTATGAAATTATAGGAAAAACGCGTATGCATGAACGAAACGAGATTTTCTTAACATTGCAGGACGGAAATACAATTCGTTATTTAAAGATTGAAAATCGCGAAAAGGTCTATTATGAACTATATACGCCAATTGATGGACGATTAGATTCTTTCAATGAAATCCCTACTACAATTGAAATGGATGATTTAGAGTATTATATGGAAGAACAATATTCTTGCCGAGCATCTATCACTGGAAAAACACCGTTTGCAGTATCTGGCGAACAATATGTTTGGGAGTTTCAATCTGACAACCGTAAATTGCTAAGAATTGAATGGCAAGAAGGACGTACAATGATGTACGAAGGAGAAACAATTCTTACGGCAGATGTACAAATCATACGGGCGACGTAAGGGGGTGCAATCATGTTAAAACGATTGTTTATCATGATGAAAGCATCTATAGGATTTACCATTGCTGCTTCTATTGTATTCGTAATTGCTCTTTTTACCTTATCGGGTTGCGATAATGACAACAAGGTTAAAGATCTTTATCCGTTAGAATCCGTTGTAAAAGACGGAAAGCAAGAATCATATGTATATAGGGCCGCGAATGAATCCGTTCCTAACATAGCGAAAAAACTGGCCGATCAAAAAAAGCCGGAGCAAATATCTAAAGAAGATGAGAACCAAATGTTTCTCGTATATCCTGATGAGTTGTATAACATTCAGAAGGATAAGGAGAAACCATCCGATACATTAATTGAAGTAAGTAATAAGGAGTTTGTTCGTCAAAATTATCAACCGTCTTTTTTAGAAGGTTACATTGTAGGAAGTATAGTCAGCAGTTTATTTGATTCGCATAAATCATATTACGGTGATTACCGCGGATATACAACTCGGAAAACATATAAACCAGTAATTGATTATCGTCAGCCTACTTCTCAGGAGAAAAAAACGCTCCCGCCGTTAACAAAACAAGGTACTGGTTCTATCATTAAGAGAAGTGATAAAGTAAATAATTCCGGTACATCTGTGGGAAGTGAAGATGGTGTTACGAAAAAGGGGAATCAAACTGTTCCGCCGTCTGAGCAGAATAAGGGGAAAATCATTAAATCGCCTGATAAACCAAGCGGATCGGACGTTAAACCAAAGTCATCTATCACTACCCCTCCAAAAAACACATCCCCCCCGAAAACGAGAGTTGGAGGTTCTGGGAAAATTACGAAGAGACGGTGAAGTAAAGTTTTACTTCCTGTTAATGCGGGATAAAGTGAAACTTCCATCAGTGGGGGGCATCCCCCACTGATGGTTAGTTGAACCAATCGGGCTTTTACGGGCAGTTATCCCCCACCGACCTTCTTCGATTTTCTCTGAATCTTGAAGTGGGGGATCTTACTGCCCGTTAATGCGGGATAAAAACACACACCCATGAGCATGGCGTTGTGTGTTTTTTGCATGATTCATTCATGATAGAATGGTGAAAGTGCTAGCATATGTGAATTGCAAATAGGAAAGGAATTTTGCATGAGAATTAATAAATTCATTAGTGAAACGGGTTACTATTCAAGAAGAGAAACGAATCGCCTTATTGATGCAATGCGAATTACCATTAATGGAGAGATTTGTGAGCCAGGACAAGAGGTGGAGCCTGGGGACATTGTACTTGTTGATGGGAAGCCGATTCCAACTAAGACACACCATATTTATATAGCTTTAAATAAACCTGTAGGTATTACATGTACAGCGGCGAAGCATATAGAAGGAAATATTATCGACTTTGTTAATTATCCAGAGCGTATTTTTCCGATTGGCCGCTTAGATAAAGCGTCGCAAGGATTAATTTTGATGACAAATGACGGTGATATCGTAAATAAAATGATGCGCTCTGAGTATGGCCATGAGAAAGAGTATATTGTAACGGTGGATAAGCCATTTGACGATGCTTTTTTAGGGGGAATGGCCGGTGGTGTAACGATTCGTGATGGAAAAACAGATCCATGTAAAATATATCGTATAAGTGATTGTGTATTCCGGATTATTTTGACACAAGGAATGAACCGTCAAATTCGCCGCATGTGCCGAGCATTCGGATATACAGTTACTCGATTAGAACGCATTCGGATTATGAATATTACAGTAGATGGTCTTGAAACGGGAGAGTGGCGTGACCTTACTGAGGAAGAACTAAGTGAACTTCTTGCATTATTGGGGTAAATGAGAAAGACGCTCTTTCTACTTGGAAAGAGCGTCTTTCTTATCCCGCTATTCACGGACAGTAAGACTCCGACTGATGGAAGTTTCACTTTATTTACGTGCAAATCCTTCTTCATCAAGGTATTGTGCCGCTTCTTTGTAAGAGTTAAATGTACCATCTAACATTGTTCCAGCATATACGTTCCACATATCTTCATCTTCTTTTATAAGAGTTAGTATGTGCTTGTCTTCGTTGATCCACTCTTCCTCTTGGAAATTCTCAGTAAGTGTGATTTCTTCTACCGGTTCTTGTGAAAGGGCATGAAGTGATTTTTCAAGTAATGAGCGAAGTTCTTCCGCGGAAAAATCACGGATGTTCACCATTCCTTTATCGTTCGTTTTGTAGCCTTTTAGATGTCCTGCGTATACGAAGCCATTTCCATTTGGATGTAAATGATACACAACGTTCTTTTTGTCTAGGCGGCTTTCTTCATAATGAAAGTTAATGCGCCCTAGGGATACGTTTTTTCTTTCTAGCCCTGGAAAAGATTCAATAATCGTTAATTTTTCTTCAAAAGTTAGCATAGAGTCCTCCATGATTGTAATGAATGTAATGGTTCATTATACCACGAAAGAATATAAATAGAGAAAGTTACTGGATTTGTTGATTTGTACACTTATTAGAAGCGCTTCCATCAATTGGTTTGGATAAGAAACGAAAGGTAAATTTACTAGGTTTTTAAACTAATATATTTACATTTTAGACTAGCAATATGTTAACATAGTGTTTATACGCATTGAATGTGTTATGAGTTATTGTAAGAAAATGCTTCAAGCTGGAGGGAAAATTTTGATGTATAAACAGTTACCACATGGTGTCAAAATTGGAATTACGCGATCAATTGTTACTTCTTTTGAAGATTACATGAAGACGATTGAATGGCGTGAAGAGAAATTTGACATGCAGCACTTCCTTGAACAATGGAAAGATTACATATATACACAATCGACATGGATTCATAAAGTGGATGATAAGGTAAAAGAACATGCAGATTTTCACCAAGCGTTGGCAACAAAAGTGAATGAGAAAATCGCTGAATTGGTTAACGAAGACCCGACAGAAGAGCAGGTGCACATTTTAAAGGAACATGGCGTGCAAAATATAGACTCATTCTGTAAATTGGAAGCGCAATATCGTATTAATCATTTAATCGTGAAATAGCTGCCGCTACGTAGCGTATAATGAAAAGTCGTACTCCGTATAAATGGGGGTACGACTTTTTTGGTTGTTATCTATAAATCTTATTATTGTGGTACAACTGCTTTCCATGCTGATAAATCAATATCTTCTTTTGTAACTAAAGAAGAAGGGAAGAGGAATGTCCATGGTTTTGTTGAATTTGCTTTAATTTCAAAGTTTGTTAATGTAAACGAACCTTGTGCAACTATGTCCCCGGATGCATCTAAAATGTGAAGAGGAAGTTGCTCTAAGTGGATATTTCGGTTACATCCATTACGCATTAAAATGGTTGCATGTAAATCTCCGTTTTCTTGCTTGCGTGCTTGTAATCCTAGGAAGTTGATTTCACCTTCTGTAGGAGGTGTTAAGTTCGCAACAAGTTCGCGAAGCTGCTTCTTACCTTCTTCTGGTAGTCGTGTTTCCCATGTAGGGTCTAAATCTAACTGATGCTCACCTTTAATTTCAAATGCTAACTGCCAATCTGTATGAGATAAAGCTGCGTCAGTCATTGTGTCTTTCTCAAAAGTGAATACCCAAGGCATATTCACTTTCGCAGGAATGTCACCTAAGCCTGACAAATCAAATGTTTTACGTGCACACACTTGTTCATCTTTATTTAATAATAGTAGAGTTGTAGCCTCGAATTTAATTGGTTTTGGAACGCTGCTGCGAATAAAGGCAGCAACGTGATAAGAGTCATCTTGATTTTCAATTTCAATACCTGCTAATGAAATTTGGTTTTCTTGTAAGCTAGGTAACTCTTTATGTAAAAATTGATAAATATATTTTTGTTCTTGTCCAACTTCTCCCCAAGAAGGGTGGAAGTATAGGACCGGTTTAATAGTTTTATTATGAGCAGTTGCTTCCTCTTGTCCAAATAATTGAGCGGACGAAACAGCTGTATCTTTTCCTTTTTTCTTTGCTTTTTTTAAGAATGATAGCATGAAATTCACCTCATTATACGTTTTGTGGAATCGCTAGATGTCTTGCGATATATAAGCACATTTCTTTTTCAAATTTACTGTACGTATATAAGAAAATGTCGAGCGCTTCTTTTTGATAAATGCGTGTTGGGTCTTCTTGCTGATATTGACGTAAGCCAATTCCTTCTTTTAAATTATGCATTGCTTCTAAATGATGTACCCAGTTTTGATCAATGTAATGCAGGCCAACTTGACGCGTTGCTTGCTGCACTTCTAAGCGATTTTCTAATTCGCGTACCTTTTCGGTATAACTTGCAATTGTATCTTGCAGTGCTGCTTGTAACTCTTCAATAGAGGTTACGTCACCTGCTGACAAAGGTGGCAATGCTTCTGATGGGAAAATGGCTTGTAATTCTTCTATTAAAGAAGTAAAATCCCACTCTTCCGGAAGCATTCCTTCTAGGAAATATTTCTTTGCCGTATGTTCAACGGTATGCTCAATCATTGGAAGAACAAGTGAAATCATATTTGTTTCTTCATTTAAAAGTGTATCACGTAATTTGTAAATGACATTACGCTGGTCGTTAATAACATCATCAAGCTTTAAGTTATATTCACGAATGGAAAAATTACTTCCTTCGCAAATTAACTGTGTACGCGTCACAAAATCATGAATTTTTGGTGTAAGGATAAGTCCTTTTTCATCCCACTTTAATGATTTTCTTAGTTTTTCCACTTCTTCTTCTGCAAAGCGGTGGAACATTTCATCTTCGATTGAAATGAAAAATTGTGAACTGCCAGGATCTCCTTGACGACCAGCGCGTCCTTTTAGCTGATTATCAACGCGGCGAGATTCATGGCGTTCTGTTCCAATTACGTGTAAGCCGCCCAGTTCATGTACACCTTCACCTAATAAAATATCAGTACCGCGGCCTGCCATATTTGTCGCAATCGTGATTTGTCCTTTTTGACCAGCTGTTGCAATCAGTTCTGATTCTTGTTCTACACTTTTTGCGTTAAGAAGTTGATACGATAGCCCTGCTTCATCTAAATATTTCGCAGCTGTTTCCGATTGCAAAATAGATGCTGTTCCAATTAAAATTGGTTGTCCTGTTTTATGGCGTTTCAAGACTTCTTCACGGACTGCTTTATATTTATCGTCAATTGTCATAAAGACAAGATCGTTCATATCGTCGCGCAGTACAGGGCGGTTTGTTGGAATTGGAGTAACTTCCATTCTGTACACGCTATTAAATTCTTTCTCTTCCGTTTTTCCTGTACCCGTCATTCCTGATACAGTAGGGTACATACGGAAGAAGTTTTGAATTGTAATCGATGCTTGTGTTTGGTTCTCATCTGTTACTTCAAGACCTTCTTTTGCTTCAATTGCTTGATGTAAGCCATCGCTTAAAGAGCGGCCTTCCATGACGCGGCCTGTGAAAATATCAACAAGTAAAATTTTACCGTCGTTTACAATATAGTCGACATCACGGTGGAAGGTAACATTTGCACGTAATGCTTGAATCATATAATGATAGAGCGTTTGGTGCTCAAGGTCGTATAAGTTATCGATATCAAACATATCTTCAATTTTTGTTATGCCATCTTCTGTAAAACTAGAAGATCTTGTTTCTGGATCGTATGTATAATGAACGTCTTCTTTGAACGATTTGATGACTTTTGCACATAAGTAATGAAGTTGTGAACTCCCTGATTTCTTACCAGCAAGAATAAGCGGTGTTTTTGCTTCATCAATTAAGACACTATCAATTTCATCGATAATGGCAAAGTGGTATGGGCGTTGTACTTTATCAGCTATAGAAGCTGCCATGTTATCACGAAGATAATCGAATCCAAACTCTGTTCCGATTCCGTATGTAATATGAGCTTCATATGCGCGCTTCTTCTCGTCTGGCTCTATCATCGGGATATTTAAACCGACTGTTAAACCGAGAAATTCGTGTACTTGACCAATTAATTCTTTATCGCGTTTTGCTAAGTAATCGTTTACCGTAATAACGTGTACACCTTTACCTTCTAGTGCACGTACGTATGTTGGCAACGAAGCAACAAGAGTCTTCCCTTCCCCTGTAGGCATCTCTGCGATATTACCTTCTAGTAACACGAGTCCGCCAATTAACTGTACGTCATAATGGCGCAGTCCTAGTACACGCTTTGCTGCCTCGCGAACAACAGCGAATGCTTCTACTTTCACATCATGAATGGTTTTTCCATTTTGAATCATTTCTTGAAAAACAGCTGTCTTTTGACGCAATTCTTCATCAGATAATGTTTCCATCTGGTGTTCTAATCTATTAATTTCATCCACAAGTTGCTCATACTTTTTCAGCTTGCGTTTTTGTTGATCTCCTAAAATCTTTTTAAACGATTTCAGCATGCTTTACTACACTCCTCTTACTAACAATAGCTACATTATAGCACATGTTTATTCGGAAAATAGAATAAGGGGATAATTAAAGAAAAATATGTATATGACGCCTTTTGTTGGGTGAGCTGTCATATTTTAATTGCGTTTAAAATACTTACCTATAAACAATTTCATGATGAAGGGAGGCTCTGTATGGCGATTTTCTGTAGGGCAATGTTCACTTTACAAATAGTAGGAAAGAGTATTCAATGTAGGAGAAATTTGATATGATAATTGAATGAGGCAAATCATGTCGAATTTAGTAGAACTGATAGTAAACATGTACAGTTAGGAAAGTACATGTATGAAAAGTACCTTTTATATATACGATAGAATGGAAATGGCAGTGTATGTTCGTGCTGCTGAACTGTGTAATAGAGATGTAGAAAGAAAAGAGAAGAAAAACATGAGTAAAACGTTAGTTAAAGGAGCAGCGATTTTAACAATTACAACATTTTTATCGAAGTTGCTAGGAAGCTTCTTTCAAATTCCGCTCCAAAATATTGCTGGGGATGAGGTACTTGGTATTTTCCGCCTTGTGTTTCCGGTGTATATGTTAGCTTTAACTTTATCTGTAGCAGGCATTCCTCTTGCGATATCAAAGTTAATTGCGGAGCTTCAAACAACTGGTGATAAAGAAGGCATTGCGAAGCTATTTACGTCTGCTTCTATATTAGGAGCCCTTTTTGGAACAGTTGGATTTCTTGCAATTGTTATATGGTCAGAGCCAATTGCAGCGATGTTAGGTGGACAAGAGACAAGATTTCCTCTTCTTGTTGTATCATTTGCGCTTTTATTTGCACCGTATATGGCAGTATATCGCGGTTACTTCCAAGGATTTGGTGATATGATGCCAACAGGTGTATCACAAGTAATTGAACAGTTTGTTCGGGTATTATTCATGCTGACGATTGCATACATGTTCGTACTCTCGCAAAAAAGCAGTAGTGTAATAGCAGGCGGAGCAATGATTGGTTCATGTATTGGTGTGATCAGCTCGCTTGTGTATTTACGCTGGACGTATGTAAAAAGTGCACACTGTTATAAGGTAACATCCTATTCATTTGCAGATTTGAAAAAGGATGGAAAGAAGATCTTACGCGTATCGATTCCAATTGCAATTGGTGCATTGTCGATGCCGCTTCTAGGCTTAATCGATTCTGTGACAATTCCGCATGTCATGCAAGGAACAGCGTCAATGATACAAGAGCAATTTGGAATTTATAGTAGGGGAAGTGCATTTACACAATTAATTGTTGTATTTGCAAGTGCAATTGTATTCCCACTAATCCCGTTGTTAACAACTGCTTTAGCAAAAAATGATAGAGGAGCTGCGCGTGACATGGTGCAGCGAACATATAAGTTAGCTCATTTACTTACAACGCCAATGACGATATGGCTTATCGCGTTAACAATTCCATTAAATGTCGGTTTATTTACAGATGCTAAAGGAAGCAGCATGTTAGCGGTCATTGTTGGCAGTTCGTATTTTACTTCTTTTGTGTTATTATCAATAGGGATTTTGCAAGGAATTAATCGTTCCATGCAAGCAGCGTGGATTGTAATTGGAGCCAGCCTTGTTAAGGCATTATTGAATGTTGTGCTAGTTGCTAAGTTTGGCATAGAAGGAGCGGCGTATAGTACACTGCTTATTTATATACTTATTTTTATTATGAATGATATTTGCATCCGAAAGCATATTTCGTACGGGATAAGGATAGGAGAATATGTATCAATTCTTGTTGTTTCTTGTGTACTTGGTATAGGTATGTATAGTGTAACGACTATAATAGATGTAACAAGTTCTCGCTTTATCGCATTGCTATATAGCTGCGCGGCGATGGGGCTTGCTTCTTTGGTATATATAGTTTGTGCTATAAAACTACAGTGGATTGCAAAAGAAGATGCCAAAAAGATTCCTTTACTTCGAAAGTGGATACGATAATAGAATTGTAAAGATATAAATTCAATATTTATTTTCATTATGAATCCCTTTAGAATAGGGACTGTATAACAGCGTGGCTGGGTACAAAAATAGTTGATTGCGAAATGTTGGAGGAGATTAAGAGTGCGGTTAGTTTTATCAGGATATTATGGTTTTTATAACGTTGGGGACGAAGCGATTTTGCAATCAATTATTCAAGCATTGCAGGAGGAACATCCGAATATCGAGCTCATTGTACTTTCAAATGACCCTGATTATACGCAGAAAATGTACGGTGTAGAAGCAGTAAACCGTTGGAATATAAAAGCAATTTATGGAGCAATTAAAAAAAGTGACGGACTTATTAGCGGGGGCGGCAGCCTTCTTCAAGATAAAACGAGTGTGAAAAGTATTTTGTATTATACGGCGATTATGCGTATTGCACGTTTATTAAAGAAGCCGTATTACATTTACGCACAGGGAATTGGTCCGATTACAAAAAAGCATAATCGCTTATTAGTGAAATGGCACGTATCAAGAGCTGCATATGTATCTGTGCGTGATGAAGATTCATTCTTATACTTAAAAGAAATCGGGATGAAGAAAGATATCGCACTTGTCCCGGATCCAGTATTAGCTTGCAAACCTGAAAAGAAATCAGATTGGTTACAGCAGCATTCCTTGCATGGTAATGTCATTGCCGTTAGCGTACGTGATTGGGATGCAAAAGAAGATTATAAGAAAAAACTAGCTGAAGCGCTAAAGAAATTAAAGCAAGAGGGTTATCATATTCTGTTTGTACCGATGCATGGTCCATACGATCAACAGGCATCACGAGATGTGATTAACTTAATGGGAGAAGAAGCACATATGCTTCCATATAAAATGGATATTGATGAGAAAATGTTTATTTTATCACAGTGTTCTCTTTTAATTGGAATGCGTCTTCATGCACTTATTTTCTCAGCTGTTGCAAATACACCAATGGTTGGTATTTCGTATGATCCGAAGATTGATTCATTCTTACGACAAGTGAATCAGCCGATTATCGGCAGTGTTGATGGAGACTGGAATGCGGAAGCGTTATATAACATGGCAAAAAAGCAACTTGATGGACAAGAGGATGTCCGGCATACATTAGGACAGCGAGTAGATGAATTACGAATGAAAATTTCGGAAGCATCGGGACAAATTATTCAGCATTTAAAAGAAAGTAGTCAGAAAAAGTAGGCTGCTTTCTTTTTTTTGTAAGCAAAAAGAGGCTATGATGATAGCCTCAAGTTTGTTCTCTTTTATTTGCTTTAAAGAATGGAATTTTCGTTGTTACATATTGTGTAACAACATACATACCGTAGCTTTGTATGATAACGAAGCTTGGAATAATAAAGGAACGATAGCGCGTTTGTATTTCGATAAGTATGTGAACAGCTGCATAACCGAGAATAAGCAGTAAAAAGAATAAGTGCTCTTTTTTCGTATTCCCTTTTATCATGCTAACTAAAGATATAATTGCAAATATACTAATGGTAATGTACATTAATTTTTCTACAATCCATAACAGCTTTTGCAGCCCTGGTTTCTCATAGCCTTCTAAACTCCAATACGGAGCGGCATCATAGCTTCCCCACATCACTTTAAATTTATCTTTAAATAAAACGAGTAATTGCTTTTTATCTGCAGTTCGTTCTTTTATAAGGTTTTTTTCGATATCGAAACGTTCTTCACCGACTTCATATTGATTCACAAGTTTATAATCAGGAACAGAAAATTGTCCCGTTGTTGTATGGTTGAATCCAAGTACAAATTTCCAATATGGATCGCGGTTTGATAATGGATATTGTGTAATTCCAGCTGCAATTAATGAATAGCTACATACATAATGGACGATATAAAAAACACCAATGATTCCGATTAGTTTTTTGAAGACCATTGCTTTTTTTACGTTTTCATTCCCGAATATGTAAACGATACATAAGAAAATTGCTAATGCAAGCAGAACGACACTGCCAAGCGGCCTCATAATGTCTCCAAGAGAAAGCAAAATACCAACAAATATCCATGCATACGCATGAGAAATTCCTTTTTTTATAAGAACATAAAACCCTGCATAAAAAAGAAAAGTTGAAAAATGTTCATTCGTTAATACGGAACACATTAGAATGTTTGGCACGTAAACCGCAAAGATTAAACCAGCGATTCTACCGCAGTACTCGTTAAAAAGACGTGCAGCAATGCGGTATGTAAAAAGGGTAATCCCAGTGCAATATATAATATTAAGAAGTTTAAGTGCAAATGTACCTTCTCCGAAGATCTTTAATACGCCAGCTTGATACATCGTAAATCCTAATTGATATACCCAAGTTGTAAAATATGGTTTATCTGCAAACTGAAAATCCCCATTGGCGACATCGACTGCACCAAGATACATCTTTTCGAAATCTTGTATGACGTCCGTATGTATCATTAACACCCAAACGAGCCGTAAACTAAATGCTAGCAAACTTAAAAATATGATAGTTTGCTTCTTTGTTAAATATCGATTCATCCACCACGAAATAATAAGAACACCGATTATGCCAGGAATTAATCCGAGTAGCATAAAGGGAGAATACTCAGGTGTAGTCACTGCCGATTGGAGTGAATACAGTAATGTGATGATAAAAAATAATAATGCGAGTACGCGTAGTGATTGAGATGAAAATGTATATAATCTAGTCACTGTTTATCCTCCGTCATAATATGTGTGAACTGTTGTAAAACAGTAAAGATAGTATTGTTAATTGTTCGAAATTTTTCTACTATGTACAACCTTATAATTATAGCATGGAGTTTTACCTCGTGTACAAAAGAGATAGAGTTATAGTTATATAATTTTAATTAGTTTATTTTTTTATAAAAATATATTGATTTTAGTGCTGTTTTTTGAGTATAAATAGAGTAAGTATGGTAAAATTCTACACATTATTCTAGTTTTTGTTTATTTTAGCAATATATGTAGGTTATAATCGGTTTGAAACTAGTAAACTATTATAAATAAATTTTAGGGGGATACCGGTGAAACGACTTTCAAAGGGTGTTACGGCGTTTATGTTAACGGGGTCTTTACTTTTGAGTCCTGCAGCAAGCTATGCAGCGACTGATGATATAACAGGTCATATATTCGAGAAGCAAATGCGGGTGTTAATTGATCGAGGGATTATGTCAGGATATGGGAATAATACATATTTACCTGATAATAATATAACAAGAGCAGAATTTGCTACTTTAATAGCGAAAGCATTGCAGCTTCCTAAAGCAGATTCAAACTTCACAGATGTTCCATCATCTTATGTTTTATATGATGGTGTCAGCAAGGCTGCTGGGGCAAAGATTATTTCAGGACGCGGAAACAATCAGTTTGGTCCAGATGATAAGATAACACGTGAAGAAATGGCTATTATGGTGCGAAATGCATTAGTGTATAAAAATATTACTGTATCATTACCAGAGCTAACATTTGTTGATAAGGATGACATTGCGTATCCAACATATGTTCAATTTGTCGTTGGAGCAGGGATTATTAAAGGATATGAAGATCATACTTTCCGTCCGAAGCTTCCAGCAACAAGGGGAACAGCAGCAGCTTTCCTTAGCGGTATGCTTCAAACGATTGACAATAATGGACCAACAACTCCGATTGAAACGAAGCCATATGTCATTACAAATGTGAAAGTAGATGGAAAAGAGCAAGAAATAGGGCGCTATTCATCTTATGAAGAAGCAGTGGCAGGCGCACAAAGTCAAGGTGTGAATGCGGTGAAATATAACGGTCAATTTATTTGGATTAAAGATGGCTATGCAGTTGCGAAGAAAACAAGCGGAAATACAATCAATATATATGGTGAAGATTTACAAAAGGTCGTAACGTACGTGCAATATGGTACGGAAATGAAAGTGTTAGGCGTTGAGGGAGACCGCGTGAAAGTTCAACTTTCTGATTTGAACGGTTATTACGTGAAAAAGGATGAAGTCACGTTAATTCCTACGAACCAAATGAAAGAGTCTTATTATTATGTAAAGGCAGAAGACGGCTATTTATATCATAAATACTATAACTTCGCTTCTGGTTCACCGAGCTATACGGAATATAGATACGGAAAAGCACCTTCATTTATGCAGCCGGAACAAAAAGTGTATAGCGTAGACGGGAAAACATTTGGAAACGAAACGTTCTATCAATATTTTAACTACGTATCGTTACGAACAAAAACAAACTATACAGCAGAAGAACTAGATAACTATATTAAATGGCGCCAGCCTAATTCACCATTAATCGGTTTAGGTAAGAAATTTAAAGAAGTAGAAAGTAAGTATAACGTGAATGCGCTCTTCTTATACGCACTAGCCGTTCATGAAAGTGAGTATGGAACAAGTAAGCTTGCGAAAGAAAAGAACAATTTATTTGGACTAAATGCGACTGACGATAGCCCATTCGGGAACGGTGACACGTTTAATAGTAAAGAAGACTGCATTGAACATGCAGCGAAAGTGTACATGAATGAAGGATATTTAAATCCAGGACATTGGCGTTACACAGCAACTTACACGGGCAACAAAGCTGGCGGTGTAAATATGAAGTACGCATCAGACCCATATTGGGGAGAAAAAGTAGCGGGGCATATGTTCCGATTTGATACGTACTTAGGTAAAAAAGATTATAACAAGTACAAACTTGCTCGTATTACAAACGGTACAGATGTGACAAACAAAGCGAACGGAAAGCTGTATCACGTAGGTAACGATACAATTGTAACAGTTACAGGTGAAGAAACGATCAATGGACAAGCTTGGTTGAAGGTTGTGTCAGATGATCCAACTGTAGGCGAAGGGTATATTGCGAAAGAAAATGCCGAATACGTGAATCAGTAATTGAAGAAACAGGTAGAATCTATTGAGAAACTACCTGTTTTTCTAAAACCTTTCGACAAGAAAAGTTCCTTTTTGTCGAAAAACGATAACAATAATTGTCGAATGATGTCGAGATATGAGGGTGTTTCGCAATAAAAAAATAGTTTGCGTATTTATATTTTATGTTATAATATTATTCGTATATTAATTGTTACATATATATGAAATACCTATTATACCGTTATTGCACTGTTATAGTGCGGGGGCGCATTGTTGCTGACCTGAATGAAAAAACAGGGAAGGAATGCTTAATAGGTGACCATTTTCTTTGTCGAATTTTGCGATATAAAATTCTTTAAAAAAAGGAAAAAATGGCGTATTATGTACATGGTTTAATAAATTGGTAAATCAGTTATTTGTTAACAGGTTAGTAATTTGTTAACAATTTAATTATTTTTTACCAATTAAATACTTATAGCTTTAATACTTATTTAGGTATTTCACTAGTTTCCCAAATACATATTTCCGAAGCTAGTATTATATTTCTCAAGGAGGAAATAGATAAAATGGCAAAAAACAAATCTTTCAACAAATTAGTTGCTGGTACAATGACAGCTGCAATGGTAGCGGGCGTAGTAGCTCCAGTTGCTGCATCTGCTGCAGAAAACACATTCACGGACGTTCCAGCTGGTCACTGGTCTGAAAAAGCGATCAACGACATGGCTGCAAAAGGTATCATTAAAGGTATCGGCGGAAACCTATTCGGATTTGGTCAAGAAACTACTCGTGCTCAAGTTGCGACTTTCATGGTAAAAGCAATGGGCTTTGAAAACGAAACAGCTACACCATCTTTCTCTGATGTATCTGCAGACAACATTTATGCAAAATACATCGGAATCGCTGAAAAGCATGGTATCATGGGCGGCGTTGGTAACGGTAACTTCAACCCAGACGGTAAATTAACTCGTGCACAAATGGCACAAATCCTTGTGAACGCATACGGCTTCAAAGCTGACGAAAACAACAAAAAAACTTTCAATGACATCGACAATTTAGGTTGGGCTACTGCGAAGTCTTCTATCGAAACTCTTGCTAGCTTAAACATCGTAAAAGGTTCAAGCGATACTACATTCGATCCAAACGGTGTTGTAACTCGTGAGCAAGCTGCTCAATTCATTTACAATGCAATGAACTACAAAAAACCAGAAGCTAAAGTTGTTTCTGTAACTCCTCTTAACGGTAAAGAAGTAGAAGTTAAGTTCGGTACAGAAATCAATATCGATACAACTGATGCTAAGAAAGCTGAAGCATTAAAATTATTCACTTTAAATGGTACACAAGCTACAGACGTTAAAGTTGCTAGTGACAACAAAACTGTAGTCGTAACTTTTGATAAAGTTCACGGTATTGAAGATGCTGTATTAGTTGTGAACCCAGTTGAAACTAAAGCTGACGCTAAAGTTAAAACAGCTAAACACACTCAAGTATTAACTTACAAAGATACAGTTCGTCCAGAAGTTAAAGGCGTTGAATATGTAGATGCAAACACTGCAAAAGTTGTTTTCTCTGAGCCTCTTAAAACTTTAGGCGATGTTACAGTAAGCAATGATAAAGCAGTTGCTAAAACAGCTGACTTTAAAGAAGGTCAAAACTATGTAACTATCGACTTAACAAATGTTGATGAAAATGCAGAAGTTGCTGTAACAGTAGTTGGCGCAACTGACTTTGCTGGTAACTTAATTTCTCCAAACCCAGTAAAAGCAACTGTGAAAAAACAAGAAATTGACAAAACTAAACCAGTAGTATCTGGCGTAGAAGCGATTTCTGATACACAATTAAAAGTTACATTCTCTAAAGAGTTTGCAGCTTTAACACCTGCTGATGTTTCTGTAAACGGTAATGCACCAACTAAAGTTGAGTTAGATAAAGACAACAAAAAAGTTGCTTATGTAACAGCTAACTTAAATGATGGTGTTAATACAGTTAAGGTTAACGCTGGCGTTAAAGATAAATTCGGTATTGCTTTAGAAAAAGACTATGTAAAACAATTAGTTGTAACAGTAGATACAGCTGCTCCAGAAGTAAGCAAATATGAAGTAGTAACTGAAAAAGTTAATGACAAAGATGTACAATACCTTGTAGTAACTTATAATGAAGATGTTAATGTAGAAGGTACTGTTCCAACAACTGGTACTCTTGTTAACAACTATGTAACAAACAACGCAGCTAGCTTCGCTGGTAAATTAGATACAGCTGAAAGAAAAGATAAAAAAGTTGTTAAAATCGATTTAACTGGTGTAGCTACAGGAACTTGGACACTTAAGTTAGATGCAGGTTTTGTTAAAGACGCTGCTAAAACACCAAATGCTAGCAAAGAGAAATCTGTTACATTTAACGTTGGTGAGGTAAAACAAGAGTCTAAACTTTCTTACACAGTAGCAGCTGATAAGAACGTAGTAACTGTTAACTTTGACGGTGAAGTTGATGGCGCTTCAGCTACTAATGCTGCTAACTATGCTGTAGAAGGTGCACAAGTAGAAAAAGCAGTATTAACTCAAAATGGTGCTAGTGGAGCTGCAGTACAACTTACATTAAAAGAAGGTTCAGTAGAAGCTTCTGGTAAATATGCAGTATCTGTTAACGGTGTTAAAGATAAATCTAAATCTGTAGAAGCAAAACTTCAAAAAGATGCTTCTTCTGTAGTAGCACTTACTGAAAACGTAGCTCCAAAAGTAGCAAAAGCTGAACTTGTTAATGGTCAAGATGTTGTATTAACTTTCAGTGAAGCTGTTGATCCAAGTACTGTTGCTGCTGCAGACTTCAATGTTCTTGTTGATGGAACAAATGTTACATCTTTAACTGAAAACCCAATTAAAGTTGGTGAGCCAGTTGCTGATGCTAGCAATAAAACATTCACTTTCAAATTTGATCGTGCATTAACAAGTAAAGAACTTGCAAAAACAATTACTGTTAAAACTGCTAAAGACTTTGAAGTTAAAGATACAAATGGCAACAAACTTGCTGCTATTGACAGCTTAAACGTTGCAAAAATCCTTAAGTAATAGATTGTTTCTATAAATTAATCTATTGGATATAAAATAAGCCTATGATTTTCATAGGCTTATTTTTTTTTGAATGTGTCAGCTGTGATTTGAAATTTGTTATCAATATGCATGTCTTGTTAAGATAGGAACAATGTGCCCTGGTATATAGAATATGATGATTCTAGGGGTGTAATGTAAAACTATCATAATATGGTTGTTTATCCTGCATTAACGGGCAGTAAGACCCCCACATCAAGATTTAGAGAGAAGGGAAGAAGACGGGGGAGATGAAAAAACTCTCCACTGATGGAAGTTTCACTTTATATTGTTCTTCAGCTTCGAGTTACTCGTTTTGGATGATCAGCACGTTACAATTGCTTTTTGTTTTCTGTTCAATGCATTTGGAAATAATAAATACAGTGACTTTCATGTTGAATTTAAAATAGTGGAGATTAAATGGAAGTGTATTTTATATAGAAGTAATATATGTAAAGTTGATTAAAATGTAAAAAACCCTGAGACAAAATGTTCGTCTCAGGGTTTTTATTATGTTATTCCGCCTCTAAATCAACAATCAAGTACGCCAATACGACAACAAAGAAAATACTTACAGCAGGTGCAGTAAATACGTGCCCAGCTGTGTATGCGATGCCGAGTGCGAGTACTAATGCGCTAGCGAGTAGCATGTATTTTGTAGTTAGGATAGACTTGAAGTTCGTGAAAACACGAATGGCAAGTCGGATACCGAAGTAAGCAAATGGCAGTAGATACATGATGAACCCGATGATTCCAAACGAGAAGAATAGATCATAGAAGTCCATTTCTACCATTTTCGGTGTTTTTTTATAGTTACTTGCGTAACCCATTCCTAGAAGTTTTTGAGACATTGGTGCTTCTTTAAAGTACTGTTTATGCACTTTTAGGAATTTATCACGGTCGCTATAAATTAAGCTGTTTACTTCGTCCTGTGTTAATTCGCCTTTTTTTGCTTTTTCTTCTTTAACGGTTTTGCCTTCTTTTCTTGCTTTTTCATCACTTATTTCTTTTTTATATGCATACATTTGTAAGTGAATGCCCATGTTTTTAGCGATTGGAGTCATCGGTGTTATGGCAAAAACTCCTCCTAGCATGACAAGGGATATGATTGTATTTACGAGTGGTTTTGTGCCTTTTGTTACTTCTTTTCGATTCATCATGTGCTCGATAAACGAGAAGACTAGTGCAACTCCTAATGTCAGGATAATTGCGCCGTATCCAACTTTTGTTCCAACCATCATACTAGCGTACAATGCAAGCATTGATGGAACCCAGTAGTATGCTTTCGCAAAAGAAGTTGTTTTATGAACCGAATAAAGCACAACGACTGGTAATGTAATGGCTAAGATTGCACTTAGTTCATTTGCAGCATAAAACCATCCTTTAGAGCCAAGTTTCCCCCAAGGGTAGCTTTTATAGTCTGTTCCAGTTGCGATGGAAACGACCATAACGATACTCATGAACAATACTGCATATAAGAAATATCTTAACATTTTATGATATACATGCTGCTTGTCCCGTAACGTTTGAAAGACAAGAATATATCCGAACAACATAACGATTGGATACATACATTTCGCAATAAACTTAACTTCTTCTCCGAGCGCAAATGGATGTTTAACAAGCATATTATTTAGGAATCCTGCCCCAAGTGTAACACCTAATAAACATACATATACGAGGTACTTTTTATTATTAGGCTGCTTCCAATGGATGAACAGATAAATCAGTACGAGAGCCATAACAGCAAAACGTACTACAACACCAAGCGTTGCACTCATATGCAGCATATTAATTGATAAAGATGTTATTAAATCTAAGACGGGTTGCAATGCAATGAATAGTAAAAGGAAATACTCGAAGTAATGTTCCTTTTGTGTAAACTTCTTGCTCATTTTATCCTCCCTCATTGTAGAAAAAATGAATTTGTTTAATTGTTTATTTGTTTTACATACCAAACATAAGAATACACTATTTTCAAGTAATGGTAAATGACTGAACGGGAGAGGGTGCTTATTAGGTGGCACAATGAATCAGCTTTGGGGAGGTATGTGTTACATTTTATCTCTCAAATAGCTTGTTTCTTGTCATAAGATCTGTTTCTTCTATTATATAGTATCGCTATTTGAGAAAAAATGAAGTTCGGGGGCTTATTGTCTGCGAATGTAGGATTAATTTGACGGAAAATTAAGAAAAAAGAAGGTTTTTGAAATCTCTTTCTGTAATTATATAAGTATAACAGATTAGAGAAGGAGAGAGGGTTTATGACAGTTTCAAGCAAAGCGGAATCAGTAATTGTACAATATGAAGGAAGAATTGCGACGATTATGTTAAATCGTCCAGAGGTGTTAAATGCGTTAGATGAGCAGACGCTAAAGGAGTTATTACAAAAGCTAAAAGAAGTGGCTGAAAGCTCTGTGCACATCGTTGTGCTATGCGGAAACGGCCGCGGTTTTTCTGCGGGCGGCGATATTAAGTCGATGTTAGCAAGTGGTGACGAAAGTGCTTTTGAAGGAATTATGAATACCATTTCGGAAATTGTTGTGACGCTTTATACAATGCCAAAGCTTGTGATTAGTGCAATTCATGGCCCAACGGCAGGACTTGGACTGAGCATTGCGTTAACAGCTGATTACGTAATGGCTGATATTTCATCCATTATTGCGATGAATTTTATTGGAATCGCTTTAATTCCAGATGGCGGTGGCCATTTCTTCTTACAAAAGCGTCTAGGAGAGCATGGAGCGAAAGAAATCATCTGGGAAGGGAAGAAACTATCAGCAAGCGAAGCACTTGAAATCGGCATGATTGATGAAGTAATCGGTGAGAATTTCCAAGATGCTGTAAAACAAAAAATCAATGAATGGCTGCAAAAACCAATTGGTGCAATGATTCAAACGAAGCAAATTTTAGCCGAAGTGAACCGCCCTGCATTAGAACAAACACTTCAGCTTGAAAAACGCGGCCAATATGTAATGAGAAAAACAGCGGATCACAAAGAGGGAATTACAGCATTTTTAGAGAAACGTCCACCAGTGTTTAAAGGAGAATAAAAGTTTTACAAAATCGGAAAGTGTTAACACATTTTTTTAGTATAATGGTGTTAGCACTTTTTTATTGAATGGTAGAAGGAGAAATGGATGAGTTTGAAACAAAAACGAATGACTATGATCATTATCGTTGCATTGTTATTTGTATATGTGCTGTTACATCGTACACCAACTGCAGCGATTCGAACAGCGATGTTCCTGTCTGGAAATCCGAAAGCAGCTATGCATAGTGAGATTGAGAAAATGCGAGACAGGTATGATGGAGTTGTGCCAGATCATCTCCGTTCTGTATACGGTGTACCGGAGAAGGAATATGAAAATTATCGTTTTCCAGAAATACGCCACGCTTCATCTGGCATTGATATGCAGGCAGCTTGTGTAAGAAAGCTTTGGTTTCTATACTATGCAGAGTTAGGTTGTTTTTAAGTAGAAGAAAATGGAGGTGTTACCATGTCAATTTATAATAAAGTCGTACGCGACCGTGTACCAGAAATGATTTTAATGTCTGGCAAAACATATACATCGAAAAAGTTAAGTAAACAAGAATACATACAAGAATTATCGAAAATCGGAATAGAAGAAATGCGTGAATTTGCGTCCGTGCAGGACCGTGAGCATGCATTAGATTCTTTAGCGGATGCATTAGAGGTTATTAAAGCAATGGCACAAGCGGAAGGTGTAACGTTAGAGGATGTTGAGTGCATTCGCAAAGAAAAAGAAGCAGAGCGCGGCGGATTTGAAAAAGGTGTATATTTAGTAGAAGTGAGTGAAGAGTAGAAGGCATCGCAGTACATGCGATGCCTTCTATCTATTCGTCGGTAGTAAGACCACAATCTTAAATTGTGAGGAAGATAGGTGGGAAACCTACTGATGGACGCAGCTTTTAAATGAAGTTTGATAATTTATAAATTATCAAAGTCCTTTTCTTCAATTAAAGCGCCAGATTGCGGAAGACCGTTCTGTACATCTGTGATTGAGAGATATTGCAGAAATGTCCCCGTTTGCTTAAAACACCTCGTAGGTTCTCATGGGGTAATTTTTTGCCAGATAATTCGGGCGCATTCTTCTGGCGATGTCTTTGTTGTGTCGACTTTGATGTTATAATGTATGCCAACGTGAACCGAAGTCGCTTGTGAAACTGCCATTCCTGCAACGCGGTCTGCTCGTTCCCTCTCACGAACGGACGCCACAATAGGGTCACAGAAAACACCAACCCATAGCACTTGCAACCCTTCCAAAGCAGCTTTCCAACGATTACAAGAATCTACTCCGCTAATGAAGACATCGTCGATAATCACTCGGGCTCCTCTACGGATCATCTCGCCAATACCGTGCATCCATGCAGATTCTAATGTGCGAAATTCCGTACCTGGACTGACAGACCCATCGTCACCGAATGTAATTCCACTGTCTGCTTCCATCATTGCATCGGGCATGGCGTCGATTAAATCGTCGATACTGAACCTTAACCATGACGTTGGCAATGAATTTTGAAGACATTTTGCGATAGTGGTTTTCCCGGAACTTGATCCACCATTCAGAATAATTACGTCTACCATACCTTTAACCTCCTTTTGGAACATAAGCTTAAGTCGATATGCTGTCCTTTAAATTTAATAACAGTTATGTCAAAATACCATCACTTTCACAAGAGTTATTCCAGAATATGGCCCTTTAACGGAACAACTCTATTATTACTCGACAATTTCTTACTTAACTATAAAAACGGTTCAACTTTATTTCAAAGATACAACTGTAACATGATTATTCCGATCTTAAAGTACGTAATGGTAGTTTAATAAACTAATATATTAACGAATTCTAGCCTTACGGAAGCCATCAAATACACTGATTGCTGCAAATAAAATAAAGATGAAAATTCCACCGCCAACTATCCATGTTTCAAATTGATTAGCTGTTATGTTAAATACATTAGTCATATACGTAATAAAATCTTGGGTTATCACATTCGGATTTGTTACTATAATAATGAATACAATGGTTGCGATAAGCTGGAGTGCAGTATTACAAATTGCTATTCCTTTTGTCCACTGCCCCTTTAATAATTTATAAAGAGCTAATGCTATTTCGAGACCAATTACAACAAGAACGATTGGCCAATATCCAAGTAAAACGTCCTGATTAAAAGTTGGGGTCACGAATTCAAGTCCGTCTTTACCGCGTTCATATACACCTACAAGATAATTCGCATAAAAATAAAAAGTTGACCAAATCGCAGTCCACATGAAACTTACAAATACTTCGCCCTTCGTAATCACTTTTTTCTTAGGAATAGGGGTATTTTTTAAATCATCAGGTGTCCATTTTTTAAAGCTTGCTGTTAATGGCTCATCATCTCTTCCTTTATCTGCTCTTTCTACAATAGCAAACACAAGTGTTAGCCAAAAGAATACGTGGATCCCTACTTCAATGATGCTCCCTATTCCTTTGCCTATAAGACTAAAAACAATACTTATAACCGCTTGTTCTCCACTATATCCAATAAAATATGTGGCAATCACCGAGATTAACGAAATGACAGCGGCAATCGGTAAAATCATTTTTAGTAGTGTCACATATACATCAAAATAGCGTTGACCAATTAAGTGCATTGGCCAATCTCGATAACCATTAGCCATTGTGACCGGATTCCCCAATTTTTCAAGAACCGCCTTTACATCTTCTTCACTGTAATCATCAGGCAGCATATCCTCTATGGTTGACCGTAACTCTAGAGCAATATCCTCACGATTTTTTTCAGGCAGCCTCCGAGTAACTTCTTGTATATAAATATCAATCAGATTCATCGTCTTCCTCCCTTTTTAATAAGCTATAGAGCTCTTTCGAATTTTTAAGCCATTCCCTTTTTAACTGCGAAAAGATCTCTAACCCATATTCACTTAAAACATAAAACTTACGGGGTCTACTCTCAGATGTATCCCAACTACTCGTCACTAACTCCTGTTTTTCTAATCGGCGAAGCAATGGATATAAGGTACTTTGTTCAATGGTAATGCCCGATTCCTCCAATAACTGAACAAGTGAATATCCATACTGGGGTGTTCGTAATTGACTTAAAACGGCCAATGTCAACGTTCCCCTCCTAAGCTCTGTCGTTAATGAATTCAATAACGTACTCATTCACCCACCTCACTTTTCATTTACTATATGTCATACAGTATATAATTTATGCTATGCATCATACAGTATTATTGTTACAACATTATTTGACATAAAATTTGACTAATCTTTTTGAAGTCTACAATGGAAGCCTCACTTTATTTCTATTTCACGTTTTTTCCATTATACTGAATATTAGGGAGATAAAAGAGAGGAGAAAAACATATGATACATAACGCAAAAGACACAATGGAGCTTATTAAACAACTCGTTTCAATCCCAAGCCCATCTGGAAATACAAACACAATTATTCGTTTTATTGAGGACTATGTAAAAGAGTGGAATGTAGAGACGAAGCGCAACAATAAGGGCGGTCTTATTATAACGTTAAAAGGGGAAGATGACACAAAGCACCGTCTACTCACTGCTCACGTTGATACGTTAGGCGCAATGGTAAAAGAAATTAAAGCAGACGGACGTTTGCGACTATCAATGATTGGCGGATTTCGCTGGAATGCGGTAGAAGGGGAATATTGCGAAATCGAAACAGCAAGCGGTAAAACGTATACTGGCACAATTTTAATTCATCAAACGTCTGTACACGTATACAAAAATGCTGGAGAAGCAAAACGTGACGAACAAAACATTGAAGTGCGTATCGACGAGCGTGTATCTTCACCGGAAGAAGTACGTGAACTAGGCATTGAAGTAGGCGACTTTGTCTCATTCGATCCGCGCGTTCAAATGACAGATAGCGGCTACATTAAATCTCGTCACCTAGATGATAAAGCAAGTGTTGCTATTTTACTTCAATTGATTAAAAGATTACAAGACCAAAAGATTACACTGCCATATACAACGCATTTCTTAATCTCTAACAATGAAGAAATTGGTTATGGCGGTAACTCCAACATCCCAGAAGAAACAGTAGAATACCTTGCGGTTGACATGGGAGCACTTGGTGATGGACAAGCATCAGATGAATACACAGTATCGATCTGTGCGAAAGACGGAAGCGGTCCGTATCATTACGTAATGCGTAAACATTTAGTCGAACTTGCGAAAGCAAATAACATTGAATATAAAGTAGATATCTATCCATTCTACGCTTCTGATGCATCTGCCGCAATTCGTGCCGGAGCAGATGTGAAACACGGATTAATTGGTCCTGGAATTGATGCGTCACATGCTTATGAGCGTACGCATGAAACGTCGATTGCGCATACAGAAGCACTTATTTATGCGTATGTACAATCGAGTCTAGTAGAAGAATAATAAGGCATTGATAGAAAGGCTAATCTGTAATATAGATTAGCTTTTTTGTATGAGGAATAATGTGGAACTGATAGAGTTTTAACTTGATAGTGAGATAAATATGACCTTCTAATAGTAATTAGCCATGAAAAACAGGCAGCTGCCGTTACTAAAATAAAACATTTACATAATATGTAGCGTAGGATAAGCCCTATTTAACTTGAAAACGAAAGGAGTGAAATAAAGTGGCGATTATTAAACCTTATTTAGCAAGTAAAAGATTTAATTCAACAATTGGTGCCGGAACAGGAACAGGAGCAACTTTTAACATTTTAGCAACTGCTTTTAGCAATGACGCAGGAACTTCTGCTACCGCATTTCCTGCATCATTTGCATATTATAATCTATACCTGAACGGACAATTACAGCCTGGAGACACTTCAACTGTAACCACAACAGCTATTACAATTCCTGGTGGAGATGTTTTAGATGCTGGTGTTCCGGTTATGATTGAATTTGTTGTAAACTAGTAATAAAAAACGGATTCTTTGAAAAGAATCCGTTTTTTCATTGATTAATCAAAATAAACTGAAGTGTAATTGGACTGCCTGCTGGCGGCGCTTCATCAGCAAGTATCGTTAATATACCCGCTTGTACGTTATAAGAACTTTGTGGTTGAATAATGCCGTTAATAAATAAATTTATATAGGATACTTGATTTGGTGCTAATATTTGAGTCGTTCCATATTGAGGTAAACCATCAGCGTTTGTGTATACAAGACTTGTGCCATCTGAAACTGTGAAATACATGAGATTAGTAGCAGGAACCAAGCCTTGGAAGGAAGGCCCAGTAGCTCCAGTAGGTCCGGTAGTTCCATCCGCACCAGTAGCGCCGGTCGGCCCAGTTGTTCCGGTTGCCCCGGTAGCACCATCAGCTCCAGTAGTTCCAGTAGTTCCAGTAGTTCCAGTGGCCCCAGTTAGTCCATTCGCGCCGGTAGGCCCAATAGGTCCAGTAGCTCCGGTTAATCCAGTAGTCCCGGTAACTCCATCAGAGCCAGTCGGTCCAATAGCCCCAGTGGCTCCAGCCGGTCCAGTAACTCCATCAGCCCCGGTAGGTCCGATTGGTCCAGTAGTCCCAGTAGCTCCAGTAGGTCCAAGTGGTCCAGTAGCTCCGGTGGGTCCAGTAGTTCCGGTTGCCCCAGTCGGTCCGGGTTCCGGGAGAGGAAACGCACAAGGAAATGGGTTCAAAATAGTGCCCCCCTTTTTTGCAAACAGAGTGCATATATTATAAGTATATGAATATATATAATATTTGTTTGTACATTGGTCATGTTTCTTTATCTCGCTATTTTGGGGTAGTAAGAATCCTACCTCAAGATTGAGTGAAGTGAAAAAAGTAGGTGGGGGATAACCGCCCGTAAAAGTTTGACTGGGTGGGCTTTCCATCAGTGAGGGACCACTGGGGGAAGCTTCACTTTATTCATTTCCCTAAGGCCATTAAAATGCAAAAAACCCTGCTTCTTGATTGAAATCAGGGATTTTTTGAAATTAGGTGCTTTGATTTAGTCGTTAACAAGAAGGTCGACCACTTTTTCGGTTGTTCGAATTTGACCGATTCTAGGGAAGATAGATTTACAAACATAATCATGTTCTTCTTTTGTAGAAGCTGTCATTGCATCTTCTACAAAGATTTGGTTATAGCCATGTTGATATGCTTCTCGTGCTGTGGTATCCACACCGATTGAAGTAGAAATACCACATAGTACAATCGTATCAATTCCACGGCGTCGTAGCTGTAAATCAAGGTCAGTACCAAAAAATGCGCCCCATTGTCTTTTTGTAATAGAATGAGCATTTTGCACATTTGTTAGTTCAGGAACAAAATGATCCCAACCTTCTGGGAATTGCATTGGAGGGACTTGTGCATCTATATTTGGTTTTAACATATCTTTTCCATCTACAGATGAAACTTTTACAAGAACGACAAAGGCTCCTTTGTCTGTGAATGCCTGAATTAATTTGCTTGCATTCTCAACAACTTGTGCACCAGTGTAAGGATAACGTGGTCCGTTTACAATTCCATTTTGTAAGTCTATCACTACAAGTGCTGTTTTTTCTGCTTTTATTGATTTAGTTTGTATATCTTTCATTTTCTTCTCTCCTATTCATGCATGTATGCTTCTTCTTTTAAACTAAGTTTTTTATATACTTTTAAATAAACCCACAGAGCATTTATCAGTAACAATGCACTCGTAATCAAAAATACATATCTGATACCCCAATAGGCTGCCACTTGTCCGCCTAAAACTGAACCTCCAAATACGCCTAAATATCCTGCAGACATAGTAAAACCAAAAACTCTACCTGTAAGAGAAGCTGGTGTAATTCTCTTAATCAAAGTATTAACAGAAGGAATTAATCCTGCCGCTGCTAATCCTAATGAAAAGCGAAGGCCTATGAACTGCCAAGGATTTTTTACAAAGGCTTGTGGTATGAAAATGAGTCCTGCCATTACAAGTGCAACGAATATAACTTTTTGCGCTCCTATTTTATCGGAGATTTTTCCTAGTCTTGGAGCAGCAATGATATTTGCCAGCCCTGAAGCTGAGAATGTGATTCCAGCTAACAGAGCAACATGATTGGTATTTGGGGATAACTGGCTCACATATACTGTTATGATTGGTTCAATAGAATATAATGCCAGAGTTAATACAAAAAAGGTCACAAGCATTGTAATCGTCAAGCTTTTTTCAGGAATAGTGTTCCATATCTCCTTGTTGCTAAGCGCTTTTTTATCTTGGCGAGTAAAAGATTCCTTTATAAATAAAGCGGTTGTAATAAATGAAATCAGCAGCATTGTACCTGTTATAAAAAATACATTTTGCAAGCCAAAGTTACCTTCTATAAAACCACCAATCATTGGTCCAAGCAAGGAACCTGCAATATTTGCGGTTGAAAGTGTACCTAAAGCCCATCCAGCGTGTTCATTATCCGTCTGAGTTGCAATTAATGTGGTACAAGCTGTACTATATCCTGTAATAATGCCCTGCAATATTCTTAATCCGATCAGCTCATATACATTTTGTGCAAACCCCATACTAAATATAACGATTGCCATACCAAGGCTTGCCCGCAAAAGCATTGGCTTTCGTCCGTATTTGTCAGCGGCCTGACCCCAAATAGGTGAGAAAACAGCTGAAATTATATAGGTAGCACCAAAAGCAATTCCTGAAAATTGAGCAATTAAAGCTGAACTGTGAACACCAAGATGCTTGATATAGAGTGGCAACACTGGCGCAATTTGGCTCATTCCTACGCTTGTTACAAACATCCCAAACCAGCAAATGAATAAGTTTCTTTTCCAAATCTGCAAAAAAATAAGCCTCTCTTCTGCTTATAATTCCGTTATTGTACAAAAGTAATGAACAATAACATCATCATTTTAGCTTATAGATTGGCTTTGTAACATGCATTATATTATAATCCATGGACATTTTTGTTATAGAATTCTGAAGGGCTTATTCCCTCAATCCCTTTGAATATCCTGCTAAAATAAAATTCATCGGCAAATCCAAGTGTTTGTGCTACTTCTTTTACTTTTTTGTTGCCTTCAATAATAAGTTCTTTGGCTTTATCAATTTTTATTTTGTTAAAAAAACCAATTACAGAATATCCTGTCGTTTCTTTGAAAGTCCTTGATAGATAAGTAGGTGACAACTGCACCATCTCTGACAATTCGGTCAACGTTATTTTACTATTTATGTTTTGATGCATGTATTCAATGATTTTTTCCACTTTTAAAGAAGTTGAGTAATTTCGATTTTGCTTTTTTATATTTTGATAAATGGCAATTAACAATTGTTGAAGCAAGGTTTTAGTCATAAACTCGTATCCAGGTAACTTCGCATTCCAACTGTTAACTAATTTTTTGAATATAGTATCAACCTGATAGTAATCCTTTAACTCTTGTGCAAAGTGCAGAGGGAGCAGCTCAACTTCGTTAGTAATAGCCCATTTATTTTCATTAAAGCTCACACTTGCGTAACTAAAGTGCACTGTTACACAACATATTGGTTCTTCAGTATCTAGTTCTATAGAATGTAGTACATCAGGACAAAGATAGAACAGCATACCTTCTTTAATTTCATACCTTTTCTTCTCAATAATAATACTGCCTGTGCCTCTGGTAAAAAAAACGAGTGCATGATGTTGAAGTGTTCGGGTGATCTTCCTTGAAACTCTTCTTGGTTCATTAGAGTCTCTGTAATTGCAGTAATGAATGTGAAAAAACAGTTTATTTATGTGCATGTTTCCTCCATTGTTGAATGTGATTTGTAATGGAATTATACCTCTTTATGAACTTATCGTACTCTGTCCAATGTATTCTTACCATAACCCCGTTACAGATTACCGCAAAATAAAAACTATACCGCAATCGTATCAAAGTTTACTACAAGCCCCAAAAGGTTCAGCATAAGATATGAAGGATGGGTTACTATTATTCAGCTTTTCTAAATTGAAAGTGGGGGATAACTGATAGAAGTTTTAATTTCAGAAAATTAATTCATTTACTTTTGATAGATTACTTATATAATAGATTTGAAAGCACTTACATTTTGTATAGGAGGTTTGCGATGAAAAGAGTAAAGAAGGGTAAAAAGCGCACATTAATGCAAACGATTGCATTATCTACACTTGTTTTAGGGACATCTTTGCTGTACACACCATCTGTATCTTCGGCTTATGCTGCAACGAACGATAATAATGTAGAGTGGAATGGTTTATTTCATGACCAAGGTCCTGTCTATGATAGCGTGCCAGAACCGACATCTGTTCAAAGTGTGACGCTGAAATTCCGTACATTTAAAGGTGATACTACCGGTGTGAATATAAAGTACTACGATACTGCTGATGGATTGTTCCACGTGATTCCTATGTCATGGATGTCCAACGATGCTACGGGAACATTTGATTATTGGCAAGGGACAATTCCGGCTAGTTCTTCGCAAAAGTATTATCGTTTTCAAATTACTGATGGATCTTCTTCTGTTTGGTATAATGCCAACGGTCCTTCTACATCTGAACCATCATCAGGTGATTTTTATATTGTCCCAAATTTTAAAACACCGGATTGGATGAAGAATGGTGTTATGTATCAGATTTTCCCTGACCGCTTTTATAATGGTGATTCCTCGAATGATGTGCAAACGAATGCGTACACTTACGATGGCACGCCAACTGAGAAAAAAGCTTGGGGAAGCAGTGTCTATGCCGATTCCGGCTATACGAACAACCTAGTGTTCTTTGGCGGTGATTTAGCAGGAGTAGACCAGAAGCTCGGGTATATTAAACAAACGTTAGGAGCTAACATTATTTATTTAAATCCGATTTTTAAATCTCCTTCTAACCATAAGTATGATACACAGGATTATATGACTGTGGATCCTGCATTTGGAACAAACGCAAATTTGCAAACGCTATCATCAGACGTTCATAGCACAGCAAACGGACCAAAGGGATATTTAGTATTAGATGGTGTATTTAATCATACAGGAGATAGTCATGTATGGTTCGATAAGTATAATAATTTCTCTTCTTTAGGAGCTTATGAGTCTCAATCCAGCCAATGGTCTAATTACTATACATTCCAGTCTTGGCCGAATACATATGCTAGCTTTTTAGGGTTTAACAGTTTGCCTAAGCTAGATTATGGAGCTAGTGATTCACCGGTAAGAAACCAAATGTATAATAATAGCGACTCCGTAGCGAAAACGTATTTGAAAGCCCCTTATAACATTGATGGTTGGCGATTAGATGCAGCACAATATACAGATGCTGGCGGAGGTAATGGCAGTGACGCTGTGAATCACCAAATTTGGACTGAATTCAGAAGTGCAGTGAAGTCTGTAAACGCGAATGCAGCGATATTTGGTGAATATTGGGGAAATGCAAATCCTTGGACAGGTCAAGGGAACCAATGGGACAGTGCAACCAATTTCGATGGATTTACGCAACCAGTTTCTGAATGGATAACAGGGAAAGATTACAGTAACAATGCAGCTTCCATACCAGCTTCTCAATTCGACAGTTGGCTAAGAGGAACACGTGCTAATTATCCGACAAATGTTCAGCAAGCGATGAGCAATCATCTATCTAATCACGATATTACCCGTTTTGGTGAACGTGCTGGCGGTGATATTTGGAAGACATATTTAGCGCTCATTTTCCAAATGACGTATGTTGGTACGCCAACCATTTATTATGGAGATGAATACGGCATAATGGGCGGTGCAGATCCTGATAACCGACGGACATTTGATTGGTCCCAAGCGACTACTTCCAATGGCGCTGTATCTTTAACACAAAAGCTCATCAGCATTCGTAACCAATATCCGGCATTAAGAACGGGGTCGTTCATGACGCTGCAAACAGATGATACAAATAAAATATATTCCTATGGTCGTTTTGATACAACAAATAGAATTGCAGTTGTACTCAACAATGATTCTGCCAGCCATACTGTAACTGTTCCTGTATGGCAGCTAAGCATGCAAAATGGAAGTGTTGTCACAGACAAACTGACTGGTAAAACGTATACCGTACAGAACGGAAACGTTACCTTTACAGTTGATGGACATTATGGTGCGATTTTAGCGCAGTAAACAGTGTAACTCATATATTTTTACATGAAGCGCTCTGAAATTAGAGCGCTTTTCATGTTTATTAAACAGAAAAAGGCCATGAATTATAGAACATACTTTTCACTCAACCTATGAAGGATTGGATTCTGTGAATTCGGCACTGACCCGGTATTACTTTAATTTTTCAATATTCCTTGACAGGAATATTCCTCGTTGGATATAATCAATTCAACAAGATGATAATACTAGTGATGATGTAGATGTGCTTTAATCAGAGACCATCACTTGATGAGGTGAACAACATGTCAGGAAAGATTCCGGGCGTGAACATGACGACGATGAGCGCTTTGTCTGAACCAAATCGTATGAATATCGTCGAACTCTTGCGTGACGGTCCCCTGACTGTTGGGGAAATCGCCGACCAGCTGGGATTGAGGCAGCCCCAAACTTCGAAGCATCTAAAAGTGCTAAGCGACAACGGGATTGTGGAAGTACAGGCCGAAGCTAACCGCCGCATTTACAAGCTCCGGCCCGAGCCCTTCCAAGCGCTGGATTCTTGGATACAGTCCTTCCAGCGCGTGATGCAAGAAAGATTCGACAATCTAGATGATTATTTGAAGGAATTGCAAAACAAGGAAAAATCGTAAAATCATTTCATGTTCAAGGAGGAATTACGATGTCAAACAATTCATTGGTATCGAGAGTAGAGAACGATCGGGTATTGGTACTGGAGCGTATTTTCGATGCGCCACGCGAACTTGTATTCAAGATGTTTCAAGAGCCGGAGCATCTGAAACGCTGGTGGGGGCCAAAGGGCTGGGAGATTCCAGTCTGCACCGTCGATTTCCGTCCGGGAGGCGTTTGGCACTACTGTATGAAGTGTGTCGATCAGAATCAGGGTCAATTTTTTGGTATGGAATCCTGGGGCAAAGGGGTTTATAAGGAGATTATCGAGCCGGAGAAGATCGTCTACACCGATTACTTTTCGGATGCCGAAGGGAATTTGAATGACTCCATGCCGTCGACCGAGATTAAATTGGAATTCATCGACTTGGGTGGAAAGACAAAGCTAATAAACCGTGCTGAATATGTTTCGGCAGAAGCCCTTAAAACCGTCATGGACATGGGTATGATACAAGGTATCACCGAAACTTGGGATCGTTTGAATGAGCTTGTGGAATCACTGAAGTAGAGTTACCGTAACGCTGGTTTTAGTGTTAGAAAAGTTTAGAATCATTAAGTTTTGTAATTAAAATTAATTATAAAAAGGGGCGTAAATATCAATGATTAATAGTGTAGGTCAAATCATGTTGTATGTTAATAACCAAGACGAAGCAAAGGAGTTTTGGACAGAAAAAGTAGGATTTAGTGTAATTTCAGAGGAAGACAATGGTCAAGGTATGAGATGGATTGAAATTGCTCCAACTAAAGAAGCTGAAACAAGCATTATTCTCCATAATAAGGAATTTATTGCGAAAATGTCGCCTGAATTAAATCTTGGAACACCTTCTTTAATGTTTTTATCGAAAAATTTCGATAATTTATATAGTGATTTATCAAACAAAAACGTTACAATCGGAGAAATTGTAAATATGCCTTCAGGTAGAGTATTTAATTTTGCAGATAGTGAAAATAATTACTTTGCAGTAATGGAAAAAAAGTAAATTTATATTCAATTTACGAGTGCGATGCTTGAATACAGGCATCGCTTTTTTGCTTGTTTGATTTTCCATTTTTGTAACCAATACATCATAAAATCGATTCAGCGAGAAGCAAAGAAGATAGGTAGGAGATGAAGAAAACCCCCGCTAATAGGGGTTTCGCTTTATCGCGTTAAAAGAATAAAGCGAATGTGAACAATTTAAAAACATTTCTGTATAGAATTGACAATGAATTTTTACTTCTCTATAATTGGCTTTAATTTAACATATCAAATACGTTGAAAGAGCCCAGTAGCAGTTTGTCACTGTTATTTAGAAAGCTAGGGGTTGATGGAACCTAGCACAAACAAACTTGCGAATTACACTCTGGAGTATCTTAGGTAATGCTAAGCGGAGTAGCAATCGATACTATTGCTAAGAGTGGTACGAATAGTCAATACTATTTGTGCAATCTGGGTGGTAACACGGTTAAAAATCGTCCCTATGTCTAGTGTAGACATAGGGACTTTTTTTATATTCTTACCAAACTAAGATAAGAAAAACTTACAAATTAAAGGAGCTGGAAAGACATGAACATCATTGACGAATTGGAATGGCGCGATGCTATTAATCAACAAACAGATGCAGAAGGGTTACGTAAACTAGTAGAAGAGAAAAAGATTTCCTTGTACTGTGGTGTAGATCCAACTGGTGACAGTATGCATATCGGACATTTAATTCCATTTATGATGATGAAACGTTTCCAATTAGCTGGGCATCATCCAGTTATCTTAATTGGAGGAGCAACGGGAACAATCGGTGATCCAAGTGGACGTCAAACAGAAAGACAACTGCAAACATTAGAACAAGTGCAGCATAATGTTGATGCGTTAACAGCACAAATGCAAAAGCTATTTGACTTTGGCGGAAATAGCGAAGTGAAAATGGTAAATAACTACGATTGGACGCATGAAGTAAGCATTCTTGAGTTTTTACGCGATTACGGTAAAAACTTTAGTATAAATAATATGCTGGCAAAAGATATTGTAGCAAGTCGTTTAGAAACAGGGATTTCATTTACAGAATTCACATACCAAATTCTACAAGCGATGGACTTCCATCACTTATACAAACACGAAGATGTACAACTGCAAATTGGCGGCAGTGACCAATGGGGAAATATTACAAGCGGTTTAGACCTAATTCGTAAAAAAGAAGGACCAGATGCAAAAGTCTTTGGATTAACAATTCCATTACTATTAAAATCAGACGGTACGAAATTTGGTAAAACAGCAGGCGGAGCAATTTGGTTAGATCCTGAAAAGACAACACCATTTGAATTCTACCAGTTCTGGGTGAACACAGATGATCGTGATGTGATTAGATACTTAAAATTCTTCACATTCTTAACGAAAGATAGAATTGATGAATTAGTAGTAAAAGTTCAAACAGAGCCTCATAAACGTGAAGCGCAAAAAGTATTAGCAGAAGAAATGACAAAATTTGTTCATGGTGAAGATGCATTTTTACAAGCAGTAAAAATTACAGAAGCATTATTTAGCGGGGATATTAAATCCTTAACTGCAGATGAAATTGAACAAGGCTTTAAAGATATGCCGACTTTCCGTGCTGAAAAGGAAACAAAAAATATTGTTGAGTGGTTAGTAGATTTAGGAATTGAACCTTCTAGACGTCAAGCAAGAGAAGATATTAATAATGGAGCTATTTTGATGAACGGAGATAAAGTAACAGATGTAAATACAGATGTTACGGTAGAAAATTCATTCGATGGCAGATTTATTATTATCCGTAAAGGTAAAAAGAATTACAGCTTAGTGAAATTAGGAGAATAATACGCTGTAAATATATAAATGCAAATTGAAAAAGCGTTTTAGGTGGGAGAGAGCACCTGGCCATGTTTAGAAACGGTCAGGGCTTTTTCTTGCAGCATGCAAAGGCTAAATTTTTATTCTGTACGGCAGCGACAAAAATGAATTTGGGAAAGCGAGGGGATTAATTATGCTGGAATCATGGGAACGAACTGTGGAATTAGCATACGTTAATCACCATGTGATAGCAGAAGTTAATAAAAAGCAGCAAGTGAATTGGTTATTAGTAGATTTGGGCTTAGAAAATATAATCGAAGAACAGATTAATCAGACGTTAGATAAGATGTTAATTGGATTTAATCGGTTATGTAAGTATAAGTCTGTACAACAAGCCAATTTAGGTTATTTTAGGATGTTGGATATTTTGAAAATAGGTGATATGTATCGCCCGAGAATTCACATTTTACTTCCGATGATAAAAAGCTATTTTCAGGGGAGATACTATATCAAACATGATAACTGGATCTCTTTGTGGAGCAGAGCATTAGGGATAGAAGATGGTTTGTATGTAAAAGTGAAAGTAGTTAACGGAAAAGAAGATAAGCGAGAGATTTTCACAGAAAAATTGTTAACATTTCGTGAACAGGAAAGTGAAATTCCTCTTCTGAAAAGTAAAATAATTACATCTAGACGTTTGATCGGATATAGTAAATTGTTAAAAAATGTAATGGAACAATTTTTAAATGAAAATAAGTCTCATTTAGACATGGATGAATTATGTATAAACGATGCGATTGCAAATCAAGCGTTTGTAAATATGTTAAACTGGCATCCAGGTTTAAGAGAAGATGAAAAGAATCCCTTTTTAAAATAATAATCCACTTAGCCTTTTTATGCAGCAGAAGAGTGAAGCAAATTCACTCTTCTTTTTTTGTTGTTTTCACCGTGGTTATTTATGAATTAATATTCATTTTTATTTATATTTATTTTCTTCATTTTTATAAATAAAAGATTTAAAGCTTTAATACATGAAAGCATTAAACCTTTAATGCTTTAAATAAAAAGTTTTTTGTTTTTGCTAATAAACACTGTCTTATCAGTGTTTTATAGGATGTTGACAAAACAAAAATACGGGAGTAAACTGGCGTCATAAGTTCAGTTGTTCAATGATTCACAAATAAAAACTCAAGTTTTATGGATGAGTTTTTAGAAAAACAGATGGTTATTTTATGAATATTATTCATTCCGTGTTAGGAAGAAATGAATGGATGTATTCTACGAAATAATAGCATTGTTTGAAGAAAGGAATGATTCTATAGGATCTACAGATTTTGTATCAGATATGTTGTTTTAATACCCTAGTTTTTAACGTTTGTATTTTTGAAAGTGCAGTTCCTTTGAAAATTAGCGTATTAGTTCAGTTTATGTATTCTCTAAAAATTAAATAAAGGAAAGAAGGATATAGTTATGGCCAAGACAAAAAAATTAACGCTTTTCGGGTTAATTGGGATTACGATGGCATTCTTTGGCACTGTACGTAGTGTACCGACACTTGCTATTACAGGGTGGACGCAAATTTTCTATATGTTAATTGCTGCAGTTGTATTTGCTCTCCCTATTGCGCTCATGTCAGCCGAGCTTTCGACAGGATTTCCTGAAGAAGGTGGACCGCAAGTTTGGGTTAGAAATGCATTAGGTGAAAAATGGGGATTTGTTACCTCATGGTTATTATGGGTTCAAATGTTTTTCGGGATGGTAATGGTTTCGTCAACTGTTGGTGTTCTACTCGGTTACGTTATTAATAAACCAGAATTATCTTCAAATAACTACTTTATTTTTGCCGTAATCTTAATTTCATATTGGGGTGTGACTTTATTAAACCTTAAGTTTGATATGGTAAAAATCGCAGGTAACTGGGGCGCTGTGATTGGCGTATATATTCCATTTGTTATTCTCGTAGTTCTAGGTGTTATCTATATGATTAAAAATGGAATTCAGCCAAATAGTTACTTAGGACATTTTAAGCCAAGTGATTTAATACCGAATTTAAAAGACTTAGGCAGCTTGGCCTACCTATCAGGGATTATCTTTATTTTTGCAGGGGTAGAGATCTCATCTGTACATGCAAATAATATTGAAAATCCGAAACGTAACTATCCAATTGCTGTTATCGCTTCTGTTGTTTTACTAGTAATCTTTAATATTATCGCTGGTTTAACAGTTTCTAATGCAGTACCACGCGGTCATTTAGAGTTAGCTAACATTACACAACCATACTTGATTTTCTGTCAAGATTTAGGGATTCCATCTATCTTTGTTAACATCATTTCTTTAATGATTTTAATTGGTGTGTTAGTGCAGCTAAGTGCATGGGTACTTGGACCAAGTAAATCTATGATTAAAGTGGCTGACGAAGGGAACCTGCCTAAGTTCTTCCAAAAGAGAACAGAGAAAGATGTTCCTATCACTTTTGTAATGATTCAAGCAATTGTTATTTCGTTAGTATCTTTCTTATATGTAGTCGTTCCGGATGTGAATAGTGCATTCTTAATTATTACCATTACAACAACGATTCTCTATTGTATCGTATATGCTTTAATTGCTATTTCAGCAATTCGCTTACGTTATAACATGCCTAATGTTAAGAGACCTTTTAGATTAGGCAGTAAAGGAAATGGATTAATGTGGTTTGTATCTATTATCTCAATGATCGGTATTGTACTTACGATTATTGTAAGTTTAATTCCACCATCCATTTTAAAACCAAGTCAGTATACTGGTTACGTCATTTATCAGGTGGCTGCTACAGTAGTTATGATTGGGATCGCTCTCATTATTAACAAATGTAAGAAACCAGAATGGAAAAAAGAAAATAACGAAGTGGAATATTTTAAACAAGCTAATTAAAAACAAAAAATTAATACATCTATATAATTTGATTTAAAATTGGAGGAAATGAAAATGAAATACGAAATGCCAGAAGTTAATTTAAAAGCATTATTCTTAGGAGATAAAGGGGAAAATGTAGATTTATTTAAAGAACTATTATTAAAAATGGTAGATGAGCATGTTGGTTGGAGACAAAACTATATGCCGCAAGACTTACCTGTTATCACACCTCAAGATAGAAGCTCTAAAGATTTCCAAGAAACTGCAGATCATATGCGCAGTGTGTTCAATGTATTATCATCTAAATTACGTACAAACTCTTTACCTTGGCATGCTGCTGGTCGTTTTTGGGGACATATGAACTCTGAAACATTAATGCCTTCTATCATTGCTTATACAGCAGCAATGTTATGGAACGGTAATAACGTAGCATATGAATCTTCGCCAGGTACTTCTCAAATGGAAGAAGAAGTGGGACACGAGTTTGCTGCACTGATGAGCTATAAAAAAGGTGAAAGCTGGGGACATATTTGCGCAGATGGTTCTATCGCTAACCTAGAGGGTTTATGGTATGCACGTAATATGAAATCCTTACCACTAGCAATTAAAGAAGTGGCTCCTGAATTTGTTGCAGGTAAATCTGAATGGGAATTACTGAATATGACTACAGAAGAAATTCTAGGTATTTTAGATCAAATTCCTGAACAAATTGATGAAATTAAAGCTCACTCTGCACGCAGTGGTCAAAATCTACAAAAATTAGGGAAATGGTTAATTCCACAAACAAAACATTATTCTTGGTTAAAAGCTGCTGATATTATCGGTGTTGGTCTTGATTGTGTAGAGCAAGTAGATGTTGATGACAACTATCGTATGGACATTAATAAATTAGAAGAAAAAATTCGTGAACTAGCAGCAGAGCAAATTCCTGTTCTAGGTGTTGTTGGGGTTATCGGTACAACAGAAGAAGGTCAAGTAGACCGTATTGATAAAATGGTAGAACTTCGTGAAAAATTAGCAGAAGAAGGCATCTATTTCTACATTCACGTAGACGCTGCTTATGGCGGTTATGCTCGTTCTATTTTCTTAGATGAAAATAACGAATTTATTGAATGGGATCAAATCGAAGAAGTGTACGCAAAACACAACATCTTCACTGAAAAATGTGACTGGTTAACAAAAGAAGTCTATCATTCATTTAAAGCAATGAACCAAGCAGAAACAATTACAATTGATCCACACAAAATGGGATATATTCCTTACTCTGCAGGCGGTATTGTTATTAAAGATATTAGAATGCGCGATGTAATTTCTTACTTTGCAACGTATGTATTCGAAAAAGGTGCAGATATTCCAGCATTATTAGGTGCATATATTCTTGAAGGTTCTAAAGCAGGTGCAACTGCAGCAGCAGTTTGGACAGCTCATCAAGTGTTACCTCTAAATGTAACTGGTTACGGTAAATTAATTGGTGCAAGTATTGAAGGAGCTTATCGTTTCTACGACTTCTTAAGTAATAAAGAATTTAAAGTTGGCGATAAAACAATTCGTGTGTATCCATTAACAAAACCTGACTTTAATATGGTTGACTACGTATTTAATGAAGAAGGCAATACAGACTTAGAAAAAATGAACAAATTAAATCATGATTTCTTCGATCACGCTTCTTACGTTAAAGGCGGATTATATAATAATGAGTTTATTACATCTCATACTGACTTTGCTATTCCTGACTACGGTAACAGCCCACTTCCATTCGTGAAGAGTCTTGGATTTAGTGAAGGTGAATGGGATCGTGAAGGTAAAGTAACAGTATTACGTGCTTGTGCGTTATCTCCATATGCTCATGATAAAGAAGTGTTTGAAGAATATGCTGTTAAGCTGGAAAACGCAATTCAAGCTAAACTTGAAGCAATCTACAATGAAATGAAATAAGTGTAGTAGAAAACCATTTTAATAGAATGAATGCATAACGTTAAAAATCCGTTATGCATTCATCTTTATATATAATTGATCTTATTTATTTGAGTAAGATCAATTGAGGAGTGAAAACGTGATGGTAAAAAAAGTATTAACGATAGCAGGTTCTGATTCAAGTGGAGGAGCAGGATTACAGGCGGATCTGAAAACATTTGAAGAGTATGGTACGTTTGGCCTAACTGCCATTACAACAATCGTCACAATGGATCCAGATAATAACTGGCATCATCATGTTCATCCGATTGATAAGGAACTTGTACAAGCGCAATTAAAAACAATTTTTTCCGGCGGCAAATTAGATGCGATGAAAACAGGAATGCTTGGATCTATAGAGATGATTGAGCTCGTAAGTGATGTAATTGAAACGTATGATATGCAAAATGTTGTCATTGACCCGGTTATGGTTTGTAAAGGAGAAAACGAACCACTGCATCCTGAAAATGGACTTGCCATGCGTAATCTTCTTTTACCAAAGGCAACAATTGTAACACCAAACTTATTTGAAGCAGGTCAGTTATCTGGAATGCAAAATGTAAAAACGGTAAACGATATGACAGAAGCCGCAAAGAGAATGATCGATTTTGGTGCGAAAAATGTTGTAATAAAAGGCGGAAAATCGCTCGAAGATCATAAGGCAATTGATTTATTTTATGATGGAACAGAGTTCGTACTTTATGAAGCGGAGAAAATTCATACGAACTGTAACCATGGTGCAGGGTGTACGTTTGCAGCAGCAATTACAGCTGGATTAGCTAAAGGACTTTCGGTAAAAGAAGCCGTTGCGAAGGCAAAGGACTTCACGACAGAGGGAATTAAAAAGGGATTTGATTTTAATACGTTTGTTGGCCCAGTTTGGCACGGTGCATACAATAAAGCTGAGTTGCGTTAACTGTTATATATGTTTAGGTAAATAAAATGAGGGCATAAACATCCATTGGCATGATTTGTAAGTGATATATACTCATCCAAAGCATTGTTTATGTCCTTTTGTGGTTTATCCCGCTATTAACGGGCAGTAAGACCCCTATCTCAAGATTCAGAGAAAGCGTAGAAGATAGATGGGGGAATAACTGCTGGCATGCGCCCGATTGGTGAGAGCTTTCCGTAAGTGGGGGATGAAGAAAGCCCCCACTTACGGAAGTTTCACTTTATCCCACTATTCGCGGACCCACTGATGAAAGTGTCATTTTATTTCCATTGATTCTTTTTTAATATAGTGTTTAGATATTGAATGTGCAATTGTTCACAAATATGAATCGCAAATGGATGGATTGATAAAATCCTATACCAATTTACATGATAAGGAGTTATTAAGATGAAAAGAGATGTAACACTTAAAGAAAGCATCTTTCTTTTAGTTGTTTTATTAGCAATTATAGGAACTTGTATTATAGGCTTAAGTTTACCTCCTCAAGTGCCTATTTTAATCGCTATAGGAATTGTTATTTTATTTGCAAAAGTAAAAGGTTTTTCTTGGGATACAATTCATAAAGGGATTCAAAATGGAATTATACCAGGTTTAATTCCTATCATTATATTTATGCTAATTGGGATTTTAATTAGTGTTTGGATTGCGGCAGGAACAATTCCGACTATCATGATTTACGGATTTAAAATTTTATCTGCAAAATTCTTTTTACCTTCTGTCTTTGTCATCTGTGCTCTTGTCGGGATAATGGTAGGAAGCTCTTTTACAACCATTTCAACTGTAGGGATTGCATTTTTAGGAATGGGACAAATGATGGGTTTGGACCCAGCAATGATTGCAGGTGCCATTATATCGGGTGCTTTTCTAGGCAATAACATTTCTCCGTTATCTGATACGGCGAACTTAGCAGCTGCTATTGCAGAAGTAGATTTATTTGAACATATTCGCAGTATGATGCGGACAATTATTCCAGCTTTTGTTATAACTCTTATCTTTTTCTTATTTGTAGGACATGGAGCATCAGTATCAGCAGGAAATAGCATCGATGAGCTGGTTCAGACACTTCATTCATCTTTTACGATTTCAGCTTTCACATTAATTCCAGTATTAGTACTGTTTTTATGTGCAAGAAAAAAAGTGCCGGCTATTCCGACATTATTACTTAGTATAACGATTACAATTGTTATCTGTTATATGTATCATCCACATACTAGCCTAAGTCAAATTGCTGCTTATATGCAAGATGGATTTGTTTCTAAAACAGGTGTAAAAAGTGTAGATGCGTTACTGACTCGCGGCGGCATGCAAAGCATGATGTGGTCTGTGTCTCTTATCCTTCTTGCTTTAGCGCTAGGCGGATTATTAGTAGAAGTAAAAATTATTGAAAAGTTAATCTCTAAAATTTCGGGCATGGTAAGCACGAAAGGAAACTTAATGCTTATGACTGCATTAAGCTCTATTGGCATCAATGTTCTGTTAGGGGAGCAGTATTTATCGGTTATTTTACCAGGTGAAGCATTTAAATCACAATATGAGGCCATTCATTTAGATCCGAAAAACCTTTCCGGAATCTTAGCGAATGCCGGAGCAGCTGTTAACCCATTGATTCCATGGGGAGTGAGCGGTGTGTTTATCACTGGTACGCTAGGCGTATCTACGCTGCAGTATTTGCCATTCGCTGTGTTTTGTTTGGTCGTTCCAGTCATTCATGTTGCTTTAGGGTTTATTGGAAGTGGAAAACAACCTTTAAAAGAACATAGGGAAGCTAGTTAATGCATTACATGTCATTGATTAGAATTTTACTTTAGAAACATCATGAATAAAAAAGCTGGTATATGCCAGCTTTTTTATTTGGCATCGTAAATTGTGTAGAGGATACACAATTTCGACAAAGTTTTGCCACGAATATTTAATATAAAGGCAGGATTCAATATTAAAAAACAGTGATATAATACCTTATACTCTATTAATTGTTAATAAGATTAAATAGAGGTGAATTTCTTTTTTGATATTTTTCTAATATATCTTTAGGCGTCGATTTAATATAGGGGTGAAATCATACTATCTATATTTGTGATAAAGTTCACATTCAATATAGTAGAAGAAAAAGCAAGCTTTATCATGTGGAATAGTTTGCTTATACTTTGGCATAAGAAGTAGGGATCTTGTGACGCAGCGACTACGGAGGTAGGCATATGCTAATAGATAAATTACGTGGAAAAGATTTAGATGAATTTTTTGAGGCAATGTTAACATTGGAAACGGTAGATGAGTACTATTGTTTTTTTGATGATTTATGCACAGTGAATGAAATGAAGACAATCTTTCAAAGATTTAAAGTAGCTAAAATGTTATATAAGCACAACACGTATCATGAAATTGAAGAAGAAACAGGAGCTAGTACAGCGACAATTTCTCGTGTGAAGAGATCTTTAAACTATGGAAATGATATGTATGATGTTGTTTTTAAGCGTATGAAAGAGAAATAATTTTCCATTTTTAGCCCGTCACGTGTTGGAAGTTTGGAAATACATTAAAAAATGCTAACGCGATCAGGGAGCCAGTTTTGGCTCCCTTTTTTCAATGGAGGATGAAGAAAACCCCCACTGATGGAAGTTTCATTTCATTGCAAAAACGTCATTACGATGCCATAAACTGATAATCCAATGAAAGTCGGAATACCGACAATAACAATTTGCTTTACGCATTCATACGCTTTTGGTTCTACAAGCGGCAAGTCTTTTTCATCCATTTGACGATACTGTTCTCGCTCCATATTATCCCGCCTTTACGATTGTACGATAATATATGCAAACAAGGCGGTTCATGTTAATTTCGCTGAATTTAAAATAAATGTTGAATATTCAGTATATTTGTATTATTATTAGTTTATTAACGGATGACAGTGATTAGCCTCCCTGCAAGCCCGGATATTGTTACGATGAATTGAATAGAAATGAATTGGCTTCTTTCCACTTGAACTTCCTTAGCAGGAAGACGAGCCATAGGGATAGGGACAGTAAAATCCAGTGTAATTCTTTACATTGTTTTTCTGGCTCTTTTTTAGTTTTCCTATAAATAGGCAAAGGGTGAGTGCTACATATGCTTATCGGAAGAACGATTTATAGGACGGTTTATAGAAAGCGTTATCAATGCCGGGCAATGTTTCAATCTTATGTATGCTAGAAGGATTTGTGAAAATAAATACTTATAGGTTGGTGATCTTTTTGGTTAAAGGAAAAAATGAACTGCAAAAAGACTTGAAAACCAGGCATATAACAATGATCTCAATTGGTGGGGTTATCGGAGCAGGATTATTTGTAGGGAGCGGGACAATTATTCAATCAACAGGTCCAGCAGCAATTTTGTCTTATATTATTGGTGCTTTAATGGTTGTACTCGTGATGAGGATGTTAGGAGAGATGGCTGCGGTAAATCCTGATAGTGGTTCTTTTGCAACATATGCTCATAAGGCAATTGGACCTTGGGCTGGTTACACAATCGGTTGGTTATATTGGTTTAACTGGGTCATTATTATCGCAATTGAATCGGTATTGTTAGGGGCGATGGTTAACAATTGGTTCCCTTCCATACCGGCGTGGATAGCCAGTCTTTCCATGATTATTTTGATGACGATTACGAATATTTACTCTGTAAAGCTATATGGAGAGTTTGAATATTGGTTAGCTTTTATTAAAGTTGCAGCAATTCTTGTATTTTTAGGTTTAGGAATTGCGATGATTTTTGGAATTGTCCCTGGTGTGGACAGGCCTAGTTTTTCGACAATCTCTGAAAACGGTGGCTTTTTTCCAAAAGGGATTGTTCCTGTATTGCTCAGTGTTGTATTTATTTCTTTTTCTTTATCAGGTAGTGAAGTAGCTGCGATTGCGGCGGGAGAATCTGAAAATCCAGAGAAAAATGTTATCAAAGCGATTAACAGTGTTGTTTGGCGTCTTATGCTTTTCTTTGTAGGTTCTGTAACGATTTTGGTCATTTTTATGCCGTGGAATAATGCAGAATTATTGAAGCTTCCTTATGCAAGTTTATTTCGGATGGCAGGAGTCCCTGCTGCTGCGGAAATTATGAACGGAGTTGTGTTCCTGTCTTTGCTATCTGTTTTGAATTCAGGATTATACACAAGTTCTCGCATGTTATTTTCACTTTCGAAAAAAGGAGATGCTCCTCTTGCTTTTTCAAAATTAAACAGTAGAGGTGCACCAATTTGGGCGATCGTTGCAAGTGTATTATTCGCATTCGTTTGCGCTGCGCTGAAGTTTATATCTCCTGATAAACTATTTGCTTTTCTAGCAAATAGCTCAGGCGGCGTTACGATGCTTATGTATATGTTTGTTGCAGTTTCTCATATTCGATTAAGACGAGAAGCGGAAAGGGAAGACCCAAGAAAACTAAAAGTGAAAATGTGGTTATTCCCTTATCTCACATACGCAACGCTTCTTATGATTGTTACGATATTTGTTTCACAAGCATTTATAGCGGATATGCGTATGCAATTTTATTTAACGATTTTAGCTGCTGCTATCGTGATAGCATCCTATTTTCTAAGAGTTAGAAATAAGTCTATCAAGGAAGATAAAGCAGGATTTCCAATTTTAAAAGGTTCGGGGATTGGTTTAGAGAAGGACTAAGTTGTGTGTAATGCAAAATAAAAAATGAAAAAGGGGTAAGTTCAATGTTAAAAGAAAAGAACAATATTGTAACTACAAAATCTGATATTTTAAACGAGAGAAGAAAAAACGCGGTGCCTGCAGGTCCATATAATATTACCAATTTATATGTTCAATCTGCAAAAGGAGCGATTATTACTGATATAGATGGCAATGAATTAATCGATTTTGCAGGCGGAATTGGGATGCAAAATGTAGGGCATTGTCATCCGAAGGTAGTAAAAGCCATTCAAGAGCAAGTAGAATCTTCTATTCATAGCTGCTTTCATGTAGCGCCGTATGAAAGTTATATTGAGTTAGCTGAAAGACTGAATGAATTAACGCCAGGAGATTTTAAGAAAAAAACAATGTTTGCAAACAGCGGAGCGGAAGCGGTAGAAAATGCTGTGAAAATTGCTAGAAAAGCGACTGGGCGCAGTGCCATCGTTTCGTTTGAACGTGCGTATCACGGACGTACGCTTATGACAATGTCCCTTACGAGTAAAGTAAAACCTTATAAGCATGGATTTGGTCCGTTTGCACCGGATGTGTACAAGCTTCCTTATCCGTATTATTACCGCGCAGAAGACGGTATGACGAAAGAAGAAGTAGACGGGCAAATTTTAGCGTATTTTGAACGTTTTATGCTAGAGGAAGTAGCAAGTGATAATATTGCTGCAATTATTTTGGAGCCGCTTCAAGGTGAAGGTGGATTTATTGTACCATCCGCTGCGTTTATGCAAGGGGTAAGAAACCTTTGTGATAAATATGGAATTGTCATGATTGCAGATGAAATTCAAACAGGATTTGCTCGTACAGGAAACTTGTTCGCAATGGATCATTTTGGGGTAGCTCCTGATTTAATGACATTTTCAAAATCCATCGCTGCAGGTATGCCGCTTAGTGCAGTGACAGGAAGAGCTGAACTCATGGATGCACCTGGCCCAGGACAACTTGGCGGGACTTTTTCAGGAAGCCCGGTTGCTTGTGCGGCTGGTCTAGCGGTTTTAGATGTCATTGAAGAAGAAAACTTAGTAAAACGCGCTCGGGAAATCGGCGATCGTATGATGGAAGTATTCAATAGCTGGAAGGATAAATATGAATTAATTGGCGATGTGAGAGGCCTTGGTGCCATGACGGCTATGGAACTTGTAAAGGATCGAAATACGAAAGAGCCAGCAGCAGAAGAGGTTAAAGCAATTATGCAAGAAACACATAATAAAGGTTTAATCACAATAAGTGCCGGTATTTATAGCAGTGTACTTCGTTTCTTACCGCCGCTTGTTATAACAGATGAACAGCTTGAAGAAGGATTGGCTATTCTTGAAGCAGCAATTGCTAAGGTATCTAAATAAGAAGAAGCAATTATTTTTCCAGTTGGAGGTAGTACAATGAAGTTTTTAAATTATATAAATGGGCAGTGGAAAGAGCCATCTACTAATCAATATTCTAAAAACTATAATCCGCATAATGGAGAAGTATTAGGAGAATTTCCATTAAGTTCAGCAGACGATACACAAGCCGCAATTGCATCTGCGAAAGAAGCCTTTCAAAATTGGCAAGGGTTATCGTTTCAAGAGCGGGCAAGTTATTTATGGAAAGCGGCAGCTATTTTAAAAGAACGAGTGACTGAAATCGGTCATGATTTAACGAGTGAAGAAGGAAAAACACTCGCTGAAGGGATAGGAGAAACGAAGCGGGCGATTAGTATTCTTGAATATTATGCAGGAGAAGCGAATCAGCCTGTGGGAGAAATTATTCCTTCGGCTAATCCGAAAACGATGCTCTACAGCAAACGAGTAGCGGTTGGACCAGTAGGATTAATTACACCATGGAATTTCCCAATTGCGATTCCAGTATGGAAGATGGCTCCGGCACTGATTTACGGAAATACTGTTGTTATTAAGCCTGCTGAAATTACACCAAAGTCAGTATTTCACCTCGTGAATGCTTTTCATGAGGCGGGAATTCCTGCCGGCGTTATCAATTGTGTATTTGGGAAAGGTTCAGTAGTTGGAACGGAATTAACAGAAAATCCTGATATAAAAGCGATATCCTTTACCGGTTCTAATGGCGTTGGAAAAACAATTCAGCAAACTGCTGTTGCGAACGGCAAAAAAGTGCAATTAGAAATGGGCGGGAAAAATCCACTCGTTGTATTAAAGGATGCCGACATTAGTAAGGCAGTAGAGATTGCGATTAGAGGTGCATTTATGTCAACAGGACAAAAATGTACTGCAACAAGTAGAATTATAGTTGAAGAGGAAATTTATGAGGAATTTCGTAATGCACTCGTGTTACGTACAGAGGCTCTTAAAGTTGGAAATCCATTAGAAAAGGATACGTTTATGGGCCCATGTGTATCCGAGAATCAGCAGCAAACGGTTTTATCGATGATTGAAGCAGGTAAGAAAGAGGCTTCATTAATTTGCGGGGGCAGCGTACCAACAGAAGATGAGCTAAAACACGGGTTTTACATTTTACCTACTATTTTTGAAGATGTACCTCACGATGCACGAATTGCGAAAGAAGAAATTTTCGGTCCGGTTATTTGTTTGTTTAAGGTGAACAATTATCAAGAAGCAATTCACCTGGCTAACGATACGGAATATGGACTTAGCGCATCTATTTGTACAAATAACCTAAGCCTTGCTCAGCAATTTATTGATGACATGGAAGTTGGAATGGTTCATGTAAACTCCGAAACAGCAGGAGCAGAGCCGCAAGTTCCGTTTGGCGGAATGAAAAACTCTAGTGCTGGTCCGCGTGAACAAGGGAAAGCAGCTGCAGAATTTTATACAAGGATTAAGACAGTGTATGTAGATCAAGTATGATGACAAAAGATGCATAATAATGGGGGATGAACATGCGTAAAGGAACTTTTTTCATGGCAGGACATGCAAGGCTTCCGAAAGGGATGGCTGTACGCAGCGTCTATGAAACACTAACGATTACAATAGAGGCAGATCACAAATATCATGTAATTATCGAATCGTCATGTACCCTTGCGACAGGACACGGGAGAGATTTTATTTCTCAAATTTTAAGAGGATATAGTTTACGAGATGGCATTGAAGACATCATTCAAGAAATCTCTTACCATTATCAAGGAAAAGCACAAAATGCAATCATTAGTGCTTTAAAGGATCTGTACCGCCAATATACAAGTTATGTAAACGGCGAAAGACCTGAGGAAGAATATGAGGAAATCGATCCTATAAAATAACTTTTTAATTCCAAACTAAATGATGAAACTGTCGAGTTTATTGCACTTTACTGTTTAAAGAGCGTTCGTAAACGAGAGCCAGTTGTATTCCAGCTTATTTGATGGCGGAATATAACTGGCTTTTTTATATACAATAAGGAGGCAGGAATATGTCAAAATCAAGTGAAGTTCAAGGTGTAAAAGAGCAGGTAAAGCCAAAAAGAGGATGTAAGGAAACTCATGCAGCGAAATCGTGTAAAATGTGTAAAGCATGTAGTCGAAATACAGCTAAGTACACGAACGAAAATAAATGATATAAACACATTGACATTCAGAAAATTTTAAATTATTATTTAATTATAAAGTGATAAGATCCATACGAGAAATAATCCTTCTCTACATCCGATCTTCACTTTCTATTTTGCACATAGTTGAATAAAATAACTGTCTAATATTATTGTACTTTAAGAGATTAAAGAACACTCGTAATTTTAAGCCAGTTGTACGTTTCTACAATTTATAATTGTGGATGCGTATGACTGGCTTTTTAGTTTCTTTAGACTAAGGGGGAAGATGTCGATGATCACGGAACAAGAAATGAAAATGAAATTTGCAAAGAAGTATGAGGGATATGAAATTGTTCCTCATCCAGAACATAAACGCTTGTATCATATTGTGTTAAATCAGCAATTGCTTCAACAATTCTTTGAAGAGGTAAAAGAACATTCTGAGCAATCATTGCAATATATTCCTTATTCTCGTTTTATCCTTGCTGATCAAATGAAAAAGATCTTTGGTGCATCCTTTATGGAGAATGTTCGAGGTATTATTCATGACCGGGAAACGGGCGGATTTACAATTGGTGTACAGGGTGAAACGACAAATCCAGAAGACTATGTGAAATTTGCAACGGCATTAACGCATTTAATTGGTACGTCTAACTTTGATGCAATGACAGGAACGTATTATGCTAGATTTAACGTGAAAGATACAGACAGCAGTGATTCTTATCTTCGCCAGGCGTATCGTTTATTCACACTTCATACAGATGGAACATTTGTTGACGAACCGACAGATTGGCTTCTGATGATGAAAATCGAGGAAAAGAATGCAGTAGGCGGCGAATCACGTTTACTTCATTTAGATGATTGGGAAGAGCTTGATAAATTTCGAAATCATACACTAGCATCTGTCAAAATGACGTATAAAGCACCGCCAAGTAAAAATGCACAAGAAATCGTATATCGTGAAACATTTTTTGATGTAAATAATGCGCCGTGTATTTGCTTTATTGATCAATTCGCTTACCCTGATAATATTGAGCAAGCAACATATTTGAAGGAACTCTCACACTCTGTTGAAAACTCTCCAGCAACGCATGCATTAAAATTACCAGTTGGCGATTTAGTTCTTTTAAATAACCTATTTTGGATGCACGGGCGAGCTCCTTTTGAAAAAAATAAAGATTTATATCGAGAGTTAATGCGCCAACGCGGCTGCTTCTCTAAATAATATGTATGGCGGGTCTTGAAACAAGGCCTGCCTTTCATGATATACAGGTATACGTACATATAACATGTAAGGAGGAAATTTGATGTATGATTTTATAATTATTGGCGGCGGGATTGTTGGGCTTTCAACTGGGATGGCTTTAACGAAAAAATTTCCTCATGCCAAAATCGCAGTTATTGAAAAAGAGGCCATACTTGCACATCACCAAACTGGACATAATAGCGGTGTGATTCATTCCGGCATTTACTATAAACCAGGCAGCTACAAAGCTAGATTTGCAAAAGAAGGAAATGCCGCAATGGTGCAGTTCTGTAAAGAAAACGGAATTGCTTATGATATGTGCGGAAAGGTGATTGTCGCTACAGAAAAGGAAGAACTTCCTCTTTTACAGAACCTTTACGAGAGAGGTCTGCAAAATGGTTTGGACATTTCTCAAATTGATCAAGGAGAATTAGGGGAAATTGAGCCGCATGTAAAAGGGCTAGGAGCGATTCGAGTTCCTTCTTGCGGTATTGCCGATTACAAAGGGGTAAGTTATGCGTTTGCACATATCATCCAAGAGAACGGAGGAGAGGTGCACTTAGATACGAAAGCGGAACATATTTTTGAGAAAAAAGATTTCGTTACTATTGAGACAAATCAAGGCGTTTTTACAACGCGGTTTCTCATTAACTGTGCCGGCTTACATAGTGACCGAATCGCAAAAAAAGCAGGATTATTAACAGATATGAAAATTGTACCGTTTCGAGGCGAGTATTATGAACTTGTTCCAGAAAAGCGTCATCTCGTGAAACACTTAATCTACCCAGTTCCAAACCCAGATTTTCCGTTCCTAGGTGTTCATTTTACAAGAATGATAAACGGAGACGTACATGCAGGGCCTAATGCGGTCTTAAGCTTTAAACGTGAAGGATATACAAAAAAAGATTTTGATTTAAAAGACTTTATGGAAACAATGACTTATTCCGGATTTTGGAGAATGGCAATGCCGAATATGAAAGAAGGCATGAAAGAGATGATTCGCTCTTTTAGTAAACAATCATTTCTTAAAAGCTTGCAGCGCCTAATACCAGAACTCACAGATAAGGACATTGTTCCAACTCATGCTGGTGTAAGAGCGCAGGCAATTCTATCTAATGGAAATATGGTCGATGATTTTTGCATTATTTCAGGCACCAACTCCATGCATATTTGCAATGCACCATCTCCGGCTGCAACAGCTAGTTTGAAAATCGGAGAGGCGATTGCAGAGCAGATTCCAGATGTAGTGGCAGATATGATAAGTTCTTCGGGGGCGTTTCAGGTAAAAGCTTGAATAAACAATATTTAATAAAAGGATGGTTTTGGTTCATATACCGAAGCCATCCTTTTATGTTCCTTATTTCGTAAAATATGGTAAGTTTGATGAAGATCAATATACGGCATATCAATCATTAATGCAAAATTGGGAGGACTTACGACCAAGTTTATTGCAATCAATATTAGACTATTACAAACAAAAGCGACATGAACTAGGCTATGATATTGGATTAAATGAAAATTATCCATTAGTTGAAACAACTGATCAAATACTAGAAATGATAAGTTTAGATGGAATTGTTGTTCCATATGTGGATATTTTTGAAGGTCAAGATATTGGAATTACATTTAATTGTACATGGGATATAGAAAATGGACTAGGCCTTCGGCTATTAAATGAAAAAGTAGATGAAGTAGGTTACTAGGATGTTGCAATTTAAATATCACTATTTGCTAGGAATACACATAAAAGAGTATAAAAGATTGGTTTGTTTTTTTATGCAAATGGAAAATTAATATTGAAGGTTATTTTCATCGTACATACTATTTAATTGATTTGAAAATATAATTTGTTATAATATTAAAAAATCGCAATATATATTAGCTTGGCGGAAAAATGGCCGAGGGTGTGGATAATGTATTAGCTTCCTTAAGGTTTAAGATAACTGGATGTTACTATAATTCATCGGCATGTTTTTATCAAAAATAAATAGAGTTGGTTTTTTCATTTATTCCACTTGTTGTAAGATTATGGAAAGTCTATAATTATAATTAATACAACTCGAGCAACTGGAGGAAAGTTATGTTACAACAGTTTGTTGGTTTGGTATCTCCTAAGATGAAGAATCTTAAACATCTTTATGGATTGATTCACAAAACTGGACCTGTAGATAAAAACACTTTAATGAAATTAACAAGCTATAGGTCAGCAACATGTGCACGTCTAATCGAAGAGCTCTTACAAGCAGAATTAATTTATGAAAGCGGTCTTGGAAAATCGAGTGGCGGACGAAAACCGTCGATGTATACGATTAATCCGGCCATTTCTTATGTAGTTGGTGTGGACATTTCAAGTACGTATACCACAGTATTACTCCTTGATTTAAACTTAAATATTGTAGACTCTGCCACGTTGGAGATGACATGGCAAATTACAGCTGAGTACACCTTGCAATTCATTATCGAAAATATTGAACAGATGCTCACCGAACATGATGTTCAGCATAATCAACTACTAGGAATCGGAGTTGGTGCCATTGGTCCCCTAGACCGAGAAAAAGGCATCATTCTTACTCCTAAAACGTATATATCGGATGGATGGGAAAACGTAAATATTGTCAGACCTTTAAAACAACATTTTAATACCCTTGTGCTGCTTGACAATGGTGCTAATCTAGCTGCACTCGGTGAATACCAAAACGATTATATGAAAGAAGTAAATAATCTTATCTTCACCATACCAGGAATCGGTATTCGATGTGGTATCATTTCAAATGGAGAAATCGTTCGTGGAAAAATCGATGTGGAAGGTTCATTCGGTCACATTCCAGTAGATATACATGGTCGTCAATGCTGGTGTGGATCTTTTGGTTGCCTGGTAGCATACAGCAGTATACCTTCTGTTCGCAAAGAAATCATTGACCGAATAAAACGAGGGAATAAGTCTATTATTCAACAGATGGTAGATAAACTAGATGATGTGCAATTTAATCATATTTTAAATGCTTTGGAAAAAAATGATGCGCTTTGTGAAGATGTCATTAGAGAAGCAGCCTTCTATTATGGAATTGCTCTTGCTACTCTGACTCACTTACTATATCCAGATGTCGTTGTTATCGGGGGAACGTTAGGGACAAATCAACTCTTTTACGAAGTTGCATCCGAAACAGCATTACAACGAGTCCGGAATTTTTCAGACTATCCGGTTCAATTTGTCCAACCATCTTTGAAGTATGATACAGTTGCCATTGGTGCAGGAAGTATGATTTTTAATTATTTCGTTGAATGAAACTAAACTGCGTGAAAAAATCACGCGGTTTATTTCTTTATTCCCCATACTACTATTGAGCTTTTTTCTCTACAGTTTCATTCTCATTATATGCCTTACGGTTGTATACCTTTGGAAGGACTTTAAGAAAAATGATTGTTGCCAACGAAATTGAAACCATCAGCACACGGAAAGAAAGCAATGTCCCAAAGCTTTGATCCGCAAATATTGCAAGGATAGCTATTAAAGGTATAGCAATACTGGGATATAATACTAACTTACGCATACTAACATTGTCACATAAGGTAGTAAAGATAATCGTAGAAATGCCAAAAGATAAAGCTTCTAATGAAATAACCAAACTCACTTTTGAAGCAGATACAGCGAATTCTTCTGTTAACTTCGGAGTAATTAAGTTAAATACACTATCACTAAATACCAAGAAAAACTCAAATACCAGCAACCATTTTAAAACTTTTAAAATCCCCTTCTGTACTTCTAGTGAGTACTTTTAAACCATAGCCCCCACCCCTCCAGTTTATCTCTGACACTTCCGATAAATGTACAAACCACTTCAATTCACTTAACCAGCAAAAAAACGCTTCCAAAATCAACAGCTATTAAATATTCTACATTTCTACAAATATCGTTATTTCGATAAGACCTAAAAGCGAAATCACAAATAAAGGAATCCTTGAATTTCTATCAACCAGTCTTTGATAGAAAAGTTATTTTTAACAAACTGATAAAAAGTTAGCTTTATTATATAGATAACGATTTTAAAAAGCAATATATTTTAGATTTAACAGCGATTTATCGGGGTTTTATTGATTGTTATAAATTGGAAATTATGATTCTGAAAAAACTTTTTATCAAAAACAAAAAAAGTGATTTACAAAGTCTGAATATTTAGGATATTATACTTGTGAACGGGATTTCGAGATGCTAAATGTAATATTCTGAATTTTCGGAAACGAGAAGTTGATTACTAGTATTTTGAAAACTTTGTCAAAATCGAAGGGGGTATTATATTCTGAAAAGTTTATCGAAATTGGAAAAGGGGGGGTATCGTATTCTGAATTTTTAGAAATATGTAATTGATTACTAGTATTCTGCAAAGTTTATCAAAATTGGAAAGCAGGGGTCTTATGGAATTTAATTCATTCATTAAGAAAGCGGCTGTTATGGCGTTTTCAGCGGGATTAATAATCTCGCCTATTCATTCGGTACTTTCCACTAAAGCAGTAGCAGCAGAACTTAAGACAGCGGACATTCTGTCATCTTTGACAAAGGAACAACGTAAAGCATTGAATCAATTGGAAGTGAACAAGCCTACAGGCCTGCAAGGATTCAGTGAGGCGGAGTTACAGTCGAAAGAAGATATTTCCGTCATTGTCGAATTCAAATCGAATCCTGATAAAGTAGCTGTATTAGAAGCAGCTTCAAAAGGCAAAACATTAAAACAGGAAGACGCTGCGGCACAAGTCGAAAAAGAACATAAAACTTTTAAAGAAGACATCAAAAAATACTTGCCTCAAGAGAAATCTACAACAAAAAGCAGTTCTAACTCCATCACCCAGACCTTCAAAAAAGCTTATAACGGCGTAGCGATGACATTGCCAGCCGATCAAGTAAAACACCTATTGGAATCTGATGTTGTCCAAGCTGTTTACAAAAACCATACCTTTACAGTTGATCCTGATCCTGTTAAGCAAGATCTTCCAAAAGATGTTGAGCGAAAAATTACTACTTCTGTTGAGAGTATTCCTTATTTAAAGATTGATAAGTTACATAAGGAAGGCATTACCGGAAAAGGTGTAAAAGTAGCTGTTCTTGATACTGGGATTGACTATAATCACCCTGATTTAAAGGATGCATACAAAGGTGGTTATGATTTCGTAGATAATGATAACGATCCAATGGAAACAACGTATGCTGATTGGCAGAAATCGGGTAAACCTGAAAGAAATCCTTTTACCGGTTCACCCTATTACACAGAGCATGGTACGCATGTTTCTGGAACCATTGCAGGCCAAAATAAAAATAATAGTGAAGTTTCTGTAGAAGGTATAGCTCCAGATGCCGATCTTTATGTATACCGCGTTTTAGGACCCTATGGAAGCGGAACAGGTACAGCGATCCTGGGAGGTATTGAAAAAGCAGTGGCAGACGGAATGGATGTCATGAACCTTTCATTAGGGGCAGATATAAACGATCCGTATTTTCCATTAAGTACCGCGATTAATTATGCTGTGTTGAGTGGTGTGACGGCTGTTGTTGCTGCAGGAAATTCAGGTCCGGATTTTTCGACAGTGGGTTCACCGGGTACAGCTGCACTAGCTTTAACGGTAGGAGCAAGTGATGTTCCTGTTAAGCTAACTTCATTTACAGGCAGTATTTCAGGAAACTGGTCCACTAAGCTCATCAGCATGGGAAGAAGCTATGCGGATAATTTTTCTACATTAAATGAAAAATCACTTGAGCTTGTCGATGTAGGCTTAGGTACACAAGCAGAATATGCAGACAAAGATGTTAAAGGGAAAATCGCTTTCGTTCAACGCGGGAACTTTGCCCTCACTGACAAAATCAAATTTGCAAAAGAACATGGGGCAGCCGCTGTTATTATGTATAACAATGCAGACGGACAGATTGGCACCAATCTAGGAGAATCCGTTGACTTCATTCCTACTTTTTCTATTACCAAAGCGGCAGGTGAGGAATTAAAAGCGAAAATTGCTCAAGGGAACACAGCATTCACTTTCTCAAATTTAGAGGATATCGTAACCGAAGGAGATAAATTAGCTTACTTCAGTTCAAGAGGGCCAGTCGCGGGTACTCATGATATAAAACCAGAGGTCGTTGCTCCTGGGGTGGGCGTGCTTTCTACAGTCCCTTCTTACATCACTAACCATGAACATCCAGAAGACTATAAATATGCCTATGCACGTCATGACGGAACATCAATGGCTACCCCACACACGACTGGAATTGCCGCATTATTAAAACAGGCGAATCCGAAGCTTGATCCAGATGATATTAAAACAATACTTATGAATACGGCAGATCCGTTAAATGGCGAGTATAGTTTGTATGAAGTGGGAGCAGGTCGTGTAGACCCTTATCAAGCCATTCATGGTGGAATGAAAATACAAGTGACCGATGAAACCTTCATTCCAGATGGTGCGAATTTCATGAAGGTCAAAAATCCATCCGGTGATATAAAATTTGGCTTTTACGACCGTGAGGTGACAGGAAGCAATACTCGTGTGAGTAAAAACATAAGCTTCACAAACAACAGTGACATCACTAAAAATTTCACTGTTTCTGTAGAAGAAAATGTATTGAAAAATGAGACGAACAGCCTGAGTAAAAATGGCGTTATCGTTAGCACCAGCAAAAGCATTGAAGTACAAGCCAACAAAGAAGTGAAACAAAATGTATTTTTGACAGCGCCAAAGACAGCAAAATCGGGTCTATACGAAGGGTATATCGTACTGACGAATAAAGCGGATTCATCCGATAAGTATCGCATTCCATTTAATTTCTATATTGAAGTGGATGATGCCTATACTTTAGATCTCTTTTCGCATTCCATTTTACCGAAACATTTAGATCAAGATCCAGAGAGACGGAGACCTAACTATAATTATCTTGCTTATGGCAACTTTACGGTAATCAGACCCTTGAAAACATTGGATGTCACCCTGCAAGATGCAGAAACAGGAAAAGAGTTAGGTTTTGTCGGAACAATGCCAGATGTAGAGATTTTTCCAAAGGGTCTCGAAATGGTCGTATCACTCTTTAATGGGACGTACTATGCATTTACAGGGGACCCTAAGCAGCCTATTGCAAAAGAAAAGAGTTATGCAAAACCTGGCGGCCACTATAAGTTGAATATTACGGCTGTAACTCAAGAAGGAAAAGTGAAGCAAGAAAAGCAGGATGTTTTCATTGATATTGACGCTCCTACATTTACAAGTTCATTAGATGGACCGTCTCCGTTCCTTGAATACAAACCAGGTCAAAAAACGTATCCAGTCAATATTCAAATTACCGATCCTCTCGTGGCAGAAATGCAGAAAGCAGGAATAGATATCGACCAATCTTCGAATCAGGTGCTTCCTAATTGGGACCCTATTCAACCTCTCTATCCGATTTCTATGGATAAGGACGGAAAATGGGCAAGTGTAGTTAAACTGGATGAAACCGTTCCAGCACTGCGATATACATTAGATGGATTTGATCAAGCTGGTAATTTAGTACCAACAAAAGAATACTTCTTTGTCAAAGAAGGGACACCTGTTACGTATGCAAAAAGCGATATCAAAAAAGTAAAAACAGGTGAACCGATTAAAGGCCAATTATTCTTGGATAATGTAAGCGATGCGAAAGAAGTGGTTTGGAACTTGAAAGATCCATCTGGCAAGGCAACTTTAGTCGATGCCAAACTTGCGAATGGAGTTTCAGACAAAGCAACTTTAACAGTGAATGGAGACGAGGTAAAGGTTGTCTTTAACGATTCCAATTTGACATTTGATCATACGGCAGTTGTTGATGTTACGTTAAAGGTAAAGGATGAAATCTTCACTTTAGGGGCTAGCATCAATCCAACGGCAACTGTAATAAATAGTCAAAATCAAACTAGCAAACTACTTAACGCTGGTTACAATTTTAAGGTTCTGCCGCAATTTAATGACGTTTCTGGCCGAGTAACGCCGGACGGATTCCGCACTTCTAAGTATAGTTCTGTTCTTAATCCAACAGAGTGGATAAAGGCTGGGGCATCGCTAAAGCTCAAGAATTCAAGCGGATTTACTTTTGACGCCACTCCTTTAATCGGCGTAGATGGAAATTACAGTGTAGGAAAGCTTCCTTTAAGCAAGGATCCATATACTTTAGATATGAAAGTACCTGGTCACTTTGAGGTGCACACTAAACAACCGATTGGGTTTGAATCTAAGGGAGAGCTTTTTGGTCAAAATCTTTATATCTACCCATATGTTGTTGATATGAAAGCTGGTGATGTCAACCAAGATAACGTCATTGATGTTTTAGACGCGATTGAAATCCAAAAAGCTTGGAAGACGAACAACCGTGCAGCGGATATTAATTTTGATGGTATTGTTGATGAAAAAGACATGGCCTTTGTTAAAGAGAATTACTTATTGCAAAACAAATATGCTGAAAATCCACCAGCTGCAAAAGAAACGTATGATGGCAAGACATTAGACAGTATTTTGAAAGAGCTCGGGATTCAGTAAATAGAATGCATTTCATTCATCGAATTGTAAACTAATTCATTCCCCTACTACTGTGTTCGAGAAACATTTCTTGATTGAAGGTGGTAGGGGGCAATCAAGTGACAGTAACTTTCCGCAATTATATTGATTTTCTGACATCAATAACAGTGAGAAAACAACGCAAAAATAATGATGTTAGGAGCAAAATTATGAAAAGAAAAACAATAAAATGGCTTTTAAATATTATTTTACTTATTTTTTTTCTATTAACTGTCTATATCGGGGTTACGGTGTATCAATCTAGTAAAAATCCCGGCAGCTTACCTCGTTTTTTTGGATACACACCATTAACGGTTCTCTCTAATAGTATGAAGCCGCATTTTCAATCGGGAGATCTTGTGTTTATTAAAAAAGTAGAATTCGAAGATATAAAGGTGAATGATGTTATAACCTTTAAAGAATCAGATACAAAATTCATTACACATAGAGTAATAGATGTTAAAAAACAAGATGGACAAGTTGGTTTGGTAACAAAAGGTGACAACAACAATGTTGAGGATTCTATGATTGTCACGAAGCATCATTTCGTTGGAAAACAAGTAGCTGCAATACCTAAATTCGGATATGTATCAGATTTTGCAAGCAGTCCGATCGGGTTTTTGCTGTTAATCACCATTCCTTTCACAGGCTACATCTGTCTAACGGTTTTTGAACGTCTTTCCCGAAAAGAAAAACAGCATTCAAATGAAGAAATTGTATTCAAATAAAAACTATTTTAAGTTGGAGGAATTATTTTATGAAAATCGCTAAAGCAAAGAAAGCATTATTAGGGACAACACTTGCTGGTGCAATTGCAGTTGCAGCAAGCTATGGAACGTATTCTTGGTTTACTTCTGAAACAACTGCTAAAGGTAAAATCACAAATGCAGTTGTGCAGCTTAATAATGGTAAAGATATGAAAGGGAATCTTGTTGCAGCTGGAAATTTTGCACCATCACAACTAGTATTTGGAGATTGGCTAACTATTGATAACACAGGGACGGTCGATACATTCTTACAAGCAAAATTGCAGCAATCATTAGATAAACCTCTTTCATTAGATGCGTACAAAGTGGGTTATGTTGCACTTAAATACAAAGTGAAACCAACGGAAGACGTATTAAAAGAATCACAATTGAAACTAGAAGAATTATTCGAAGGAACTACGAATGAAGTAAGTCCTTCTCTTCCAGAAGGCGTAGAAATGGTAACTGGCTTCCTGAATGCTCCTGCAGGAGAAAAATCCGTTGCTTCTATAGCAGCAAAGTCCGCTGCAGCTGTTGGTCAAAAAGAAATTCTTTTGGGTGATGGTGCAGAATCAGGGACAGACAATAAATTCTGGAATTTAGAAAAAGATGAATACATTGATATTTCATTTGGTGTAAAGCTTGATGAGTCAGCAAAGAATGAATATCAAGGTGTAACATACTCTGCTAAGCTATCCGTTAAAGCTAAACAAAAAGACGATGGTGCTTTATACGAGTAATGTAATGATCAAAACAGATGATTGAGAAAAACTTCTTACAAAGAGAAGTGGGCGTTCCTGAAACGGTGAAGCCAAAAGAAACAATCGGCAAAAAATGCTTAGAGTGCTTCCTTCGTTTGATTGGTCTTGAACCAAATAAATAAACAGGTACAGCAACTGGTACGTTATAACATCTCATGCGCAAACTATAGATAAATCCTAGATGATCTATATGATAACTAAGAATCGGTGACGCTTCATTATGACGTTGCCGGTTTTTTTACTCTTTATATCTCTATTTTGTAGGAACAAGCAGAGAAGAGGGGTTGCAGATGTTACTTTGGATTTGAGCGTTGCTCCCGCCAGTTGTCATGAGCGTTGACAAAATCAAGGACGTTCACCTTATTGCTGATTATACTGTAATAGGTGCAAAAGATAACAATGGGGCAGCTCATTTCGGCAGTGGCATCAAGATAGAATTCTTACTGGAGAGTTATTCGGATGGAGGGTTATAGAGATGGCTACTTTATTACAACAAGTAACACAAGAGATAGAGGGAAAGAGAAATGAATTATTTGATATTTGTAAGCGGTATGGGTTTCTTCATTTCAAAACTATTCAATGTAGTCAAGAGTTAGACAAGTTATTAAATCAAATTAGTTATTCAAAGTAAGGCATGTTGGGATGTAGTATAAAGCCATTCTATATACAGGTTAACGAATTTTGGTGCAAAAACTTTGCGTTTTGGGATATTACTTATAATTGAAGCAGTATGGGGATCCAACCTCACATTCATTAACTTAAGATTCATTTTTATATAAAATGTAAGGTTTTCCAAGTAGTTTTTCATTACCTTTTACAGATATTTTAAAAGTACGCATACAAAATAAATGAAGTGAACCATATAGGGCATGAAAAAGCACCTCTTATATCGTATTTTATTGGGTACGAATATACAGAGGTGTTTCTTTTTACGGGAACAGAACTGGATAATATCAGCGATAGGTGGGGGAGGTTTAATGGTCGACGAAGGGTGAACTACGCGCCCCATTGAATAAAGTGAAACTTCCATCAGTAGGGGGTTTCTTCATCCCCCACTGATGGAAAGCTCTCACGAATCGGGCTCTTACGGGCAGTTATCTCCCACCTATCTTCTTTGTTTTCTCAGAACCTTGAGGTGGAAGTCTTACTGCCCTAAAGTAGCGGGATAAAAACTCTAATTAAGATAAGTTGGTTGAGGTGGTGGATCTAGATGGAATTCCTGATTTGTATAAATGGCATTGATTTCTGTGGATTGTAACAATGCTTTAATCTCATTCGCCGGCAACTCCATGGCAACGCCGTTAAGCGCAGATTTATAGGTATGAGTAATGGAATAGGGAATTTGCTTCTGATCTAAAAATCTTTTTACATCCTTTTGAAATCGTGCATGACTATCTTCCACGTTCTGTTCGGCCTCTTCCAATGTTAAAGAAACACCGTTCGCCTTTGCTAAGGCGACAGCGACTTTTGCCGGTTTTGTTTTAAATTCAATGATAATTGAAACCGTCTTTTTACTATTCATATCAATTTTTGGATCGATGTATGAAGCTGAAGTCATTACTTCTTCCCCCTTTTTTTCTTGCCGTTTCTCCGTGTTTTTATAATCATGTGAATCCGTTTCCCCACAGCCTGCCAGGGACAAAAGGCAAATGAACGATAGAAAATGATAGTATTTTCTCATAGTCATATCAGCCTTCCTCATATAGGATAATTCCAGAATTCCCCTTATTAATATATTATACCAAGTTGCATTTAACTTAGGTCATTCTTTTTTAGCTTCCAATTCATTTTGCATGCGTTGTTTAAACTCCTTTGGAGAGCATTGATTATATCTTTTAAAAAGCTTATAGAACTGAGCCATGTTAGAGATACCAACTTCATAACCAACATTCGTAATGCTAAGATCAGTTGTCATTAATAAACATTCAGCTTTTTTTATTCGCTTATAATTAACGTAATCAATAAATGAAGTACCAATAATTTTTTTGAAATATTTTATGAAATAATGGTAGCTAAGTCCTAGTAATGAGCAAGCTTCTTCTACAGTAATCTTATCTTCCAAATGTTTGTCTACGTATTCAAGAACTGGCCGCAATCGGTTCAGACCAATTCCTTCTGTATAGTTTAGTATGTTGCGTGTATCATTTCTTAAGAGTAATAGCATCATTCGCTTAATAGCCGAACTAATGGCAATTTCATATCCTCTCATTTGTGTTTGTGATTCTTGAAAGATTTCCATGATTAAAGTATATATTTCATCTCTTACAGTTTGTTTTTCTTCAAAAATATAGTTTATTTCATTCAAAGGTTTGGTTTGTTCAGAGAAACAGTATATGTACGGCATGATACTTTCATCGAAGTGTTTCCCTAAATCAATTTGAAACACCACATATCGTAAATCATCCATTAGAGGTTTATGAGAACGATGTGGTTGGGATGCACCTAAAACGATGACATCGCCAGGGCCCATTAGAACATACTCGTTTTTACTTTGTATCCCCAAATTCCCTTCAATGACGGCAATAAATTCTACTTCTTTATGATAATGCCAAGGGTGTTTCTCTATCGTACTGAAATGATGTTTTTTCATATGAATTTCCCATATTTTTAGAAACAGCAACGGATTTTGATAAATGACTTTTTCATTAATAGCTTCTAAATCGTTTTTTATTAAAGTCATACGCAATTTCTCCCCTTTAGAACATGCCACTTTTGTAAATAAAACATATCATAATTCTTCTTATTTTCTCTTTCGATTTTTAATAACTAAAAAAATGATGCCACTTTTGAATAAAAAGACAGCTAAATTAAGCATATCCTTCATTCCTTATCTTTTCTATACTAATCACAAATACAGTGAAACTTCTATCAGTGGGGAGCTTCATCCCCCACTGATGGAAAGCTCTCACCAATCGGGCTTTTACGGGCAGTTATCCCCAGCCTATCTTCCTTGCTTCTCTTTGCATCTTGAGGCGGGGACGAATTGCCTTTGGATTTGTAAAAAATCCCCTGATTCGATACGAATGTATGTTCTTTTTTGTCGTTTTGTATTATCATGAAGGTAAGAAGAGTGGGAGGTGAAAATGATGACGAAAGAAAAAGAATATGGGACCTATCAAATTTGGATTAAGAAAGGTCACAAATTGCACGCCTACTTCATGGAAATGTGTCAAAATGCAAAAAATCTCTACAATACAACGAATTTCTATATTCGCCAAGCATATACGGCCTTACGTACGGATCAACCATTACAGCCGCTCCAACAAGGAGTTCTTCATACATTACAAGCATATATTGAAATCATGAATGAAAATCAATTTCGCGCGTATCAAAAACGTGTGCAAAAACAGAAAGAAAAGCCGGTAGAAGAACGGAAAGAAATCAAGTGTAATCTGTTTATGTTACCAACAAAAGAGAAATCATTCTTATCCTATAACTTTCTAGATTGTTTGTTTAAAACCATGAAGCAACAAGACTATATAAACCTACCATCACAAGTGAATCAAGCAATTATGAGAAAGCTTTACCAAAACTGGGATTCATTTTTTGATTCCATGAAAAAATACAAAAAACACCCTTTCACTTTTACTGGCAGACCTCGCATTCCAAACTATATCAAATCATCTATGAGAGAAGTTGTATTCACGAATCAAGTATGTAAACTCCAAGATAAGTATATTCGGTTTCCAAAAACAAGTATAAAGTTAAATATCGGTAAATTGTTCAGACATATCAAAAATCTAAAAGAGGTACGCGTTTCTCCTGCTTACGGAAAGTTTAAGTTGGAAATTGTGACAGAACAGTCCGAACCAGTACCTGAGTATGTAGACAATAATCGCTATATGAGTATTGATTTAGGGATCAATAACATTGCAACTATCATAACCAATACAGGGGCTACTCCTGTGTTAGTAAAAGGCAATGTCATCAAAAGCACCAATCAATACTACAACAAGCAAAAGGCTTATTTACTGGGTATTCTTCGTCATGGAAAAGAACCAAAAGAAGGACCACACACATCAAAGCGTTTAGAGAGGCTTCATGAAAAACGGTTCCTCAAAATAAAAGATATCTTCCACAAAATGAGTTGCCACATTGTTCAGATGGCGGTTCAACAGGAACTCTCTATGATTGTGATTGGGAAAAATACATCATGGAAACAAAACAGCGATATGGGAAAACGACAGAATCAATCCTTTTGCCATATCCCGCATAATCTACTCATTGAAATGATCACCTATAAGGCAAAACGAAAGGGTATTACTGTACAAATCGTGGAAGAATCGTATACAAGCAAGGCATCCTTTTTAGACAATGATGTAATTCCCACTTATGGTGAGGGAGACATTCCTGTATTCAGTGGGAAACGTATTAAACGTGGCTTGTATCGTACGAAAGAGAATAATCTACTGAACGCAGATGTGAATGGTTCTTATAACATCTTAAAAAAAGCAGTTCCAAAGGCGTTTGCCGATGGAATAGAGGGGTTGTGCCATCAGGTAGCTGTGTCAACTCCACTCGTGTTAAGCATCTCTTAAAGATGATACGCGAGAAACCCCCACTTCAAGATCCGAAGGAGATAAGTGGCGGGAGTTTTCATGGGTTGTAGAGCCAAGCCATCCAATTCAGAAGGAATTTCAGAATTCATTGAACTTGAACGTGAAGAAATGTATGGTGAACATTTTGATATTCCAGCGTCAGATGAATTGATATTTACAAGCTGGTTTGAAGGCGGGGAAATTTTTAGAAGTGGCTGCACATATAAAAGAGAGAATGGCAAAATATTCTATTTTAGACCGGGACATGAAACATACCCAACGTACCATAATAAAGAGATTCAACGCGTAATCATAAATGCAATTCAATGGGCAAAGCCAGTAGAAAGAAAACGTCCTGTCTACGGTAATGCCAAGCCGCTTGAACAAATTGCTGTTAAAAACTAATGATGATGAAACAAAGGGGATAAAGATCATGGGAAAAATAAAAATAGCGGTTATTGGTTGTGGAAGCATTGCAAAGTATCGTCATTTACCAGAATATCAATTTAATGAAAATGTAGAACTAATCGCAGTTTGTGATGTAAATGAAGAACGTGCAAATAGTGTGGCAAAGCAATATGGCGCGACAGCGTATACAAAGTACGAAGAGCTGTTAGCTAGCGGCATTGTGGACGCGGTTAGTGTATGTACACCAAACTATCTGCATGCGCCTATTTCGATTGCAGCTTTAAACAGCGGCGTTCATGTATTATGTGAAAAACCGATGGCTACATCAATAGAAGAAGCAAAAGCAATGATTGAAGCAGCAAAATCAAACGGCAAAAAACTAATGATTGGACACAATCAGCGCTTTGTCGCATCTCATCAAAAGGCTCGTGAGCTAATTAAAAAGGGCGAGATCGGTAAAATCCATAGCTTCCGCACAGCTTTTGGCCATAGTGGACCAGAAGGGTGGAGCGCGGACGGCAAAGAAAGCTGGTTCTTTAAAAAAGAAGAAGCATGTATTGGTGCAATGGGAGATTTAGGCGTTCACAAAACAGATTTACTTCGTTACTTACTCGGAGAAGAATTTGTAGAAGTTGGCGCATTTGTTGAAAGCAATGCAAAAGATTTCGCTGATGTTGATGATAACGCGGTATGTGTATTAAAAACGGAAAGTGGTGTCATTGGAACGCTTGCAGCAAGCTGGGCTTATAAAGGGAAAGAAGATAACTCAACAATCATTTATGGTGAGAAAGCAATTCTTCGTCTAGAAGAACATCCAATCTATTCATTAATCGTTCAATATGCGACAGGGGAAGTAGTTAATTATGAACTAGGGAAAATTCAGTCGAATGAGGAAGGCGGACAAAGTAATTCTCACGTGATTGAAGAGTTTATACAAGTAATTTTGAATGATGAAAAACCAGCTGTTCCAGGTGAAGAAGGGTTAAAATCTCTTTCTGTCATTTTAGCAGCTTTACAATCAAGCCAAACAAAACAAATTACGCGCATATAAGAGGTGAGTACCGTGAGAATTGGCATAATTGGAGCAGGAGGAATTGCCACCGGTCGGCATATTCCAGCATTTAAACAGCTAGGTGATGAATGGGTCATTTCGGGCGTGAGTGATATGAATCATGAAAGAGCGAAAGAGGTAGCGAATGAGCATAATATTCCGCAAGTATTTGCTGATTATAAAGATATGCTTACAGAAGTAGATGCCGTATGTATTTGTACGCCGAATGCATTCCATGCGGAAATTGCAATTACAGCTTTGCAAGCAGGCGTTCATGTATTATGCGAGAAACCAATGGCACTATGTAAACAACAGTGTGAAGAAATGCTGGAAGCTTCCAAAAAAGCAGATAGAAAACTAGCAATTGCCTATCATTATCGCTTTATGAAAGAAGCACAAGCAGCAAAAAGAATGATGACAGAAGTAGGTCGTCCTCTCGTAGCGCGTGTAAAAGCGATGCGGCGCCGCAAAGTTCCTGGGTGGGGCGTATTTACGAATAAAGAACTGCAAGGCGGAGGAAGTTTAATAGATTACGGCTGCCATTTACTTGATTTATCTCTTTGGCTCATGGGAAACCCAAAACATACAGCAGTTCTTGGAAGTGCGTACAACGAATTAAGTAAAACACCCAATCAGTTAAATCAATGGGGAACATTTGATCATGAGACATTTCATGTAGATGATCATGTAACCGCTTATATGAAATTCGAAAACGGTGCTTCATTGCTGCTGGAAACGTCTTGGTCTGCCAATATTGAAGATGATGAAGAACATGTTAGCATTTCCGGGGTAGATGGAGGGATTAATGTTTTTCCACTTGAACTTTACACAACGAAAAACGGCATGCTGCTGAATAGTACGGCAGCTTGGATAGAGGGGGAAGAAGATTATAGTTTCATGCAGGCTAAAAATTTTATTGATGCCTGCAAAGGAAAGGCTGAGTTAGTAGTGAAACCTGAGGAAGCGCTGCAAGTATCGGCTATTATCGATGAAATATATGAAACGAGTCAAACAGGGGGAAAATAAAATGAAACTAGGCGTATTTACCGTTTTATTTGCAGATCATTCATTTGAAGAGATGTTAGATAAAGTAAAAGCAGCAGGTCTTCATGCTGTTGAAATTGGAACAGGCTGCTATCCTGGAAATCATCATTGCCCGCTAGATGAACTGCTTGAAGATAAGGAGAAAAGAGAAGCATATCTAAAAAAAGTAACAGACCGAGGGCTGATTATTAGCGCATTTAGCTGTCACGGTAATCCAATCTCACCGGAAGAAGGCTTTGCAAAAGAGTCTGATGATACACTTCGTAAAACGATTCAATTAGCATCTCTATTAAACGTGCCGGTCGTAAACTGTTTTTCTGGAACAGCAGGGGATCATGAAGGAGCGAAATATCCAAACTGGCCTGTTACCCCGTGGCCAAATGAATATGCGGATGTATTAACTTGGCAGTGGGAACATAAGCTGATCCCTTATTGGAAAGAGCTCGGGGAATATGCAGAAAAGCACAATGTGAAAATTGGTTTAGAATTGCACGGCGGATTTTTAGTGCACACACCGTATACGTTATTAAAACTTCGTGAAAAAACAAGCAAAGCAATCGGCGCCAACTTAGATCCAAGTCATTTATGGTGGCAAGGGATTGATCCTGTCGGAGCCATTAAAATTTTAGCAAAAGAAAATGCGATTCATCATTTTCATGCAAAGGATACGTACTTAGATCAAGATAACATTAATATGTATGGCCTAACAGATATGCAGCCATACGGAGAAGTGCAAACACGCGCCTGGACATTTCGATCAGTTGGATGCGGCCATGATATGAAAGAGTGGTCAAATATGATGAGTGCACTTCGCACGTACGGATATGACTACGTAATAAGCATTGAACATGAAGATCCAATCATGTCGATTGAAGAAGGATTTAAACGTGCAGTTACGAATTTGAAAAGTGTATTAATAGAAGAAACACCTTCGCAAATGTGGTGGGTGTAGTACAATCAATCCGAGTTTAAAGAAGAAAGCAGGTTCATCCTGCTTCTTCTTTTTCATACATGTGTATCTGTCTGATCCAGCAGGTTTGCCAGTATCATGCTATTCTCTTGATCGGCATCGTACTGCACAATATCGTCATACTCAAACAGTTCGAATTCTTCGCCAAATTCCCGTTTCATGAAGTCGATAAATTCTCCAATGTTTTCTCCTACTTCTTTATTACGGCGAAACTCCATCATAATTGCTCTAAATCGGTGGGGAGGAATTTCGCATTTAATATGATAAGACTTACTGATGCCAAAAGAATCTCTTGCATCGTATAAAGTGTATGTATACAACAGAGAGCCATCTCCTTTTTTACATGATATGTATATCGTTCCATAGTTGAATACATTTCATCCGCTTTACCGAAAACGAGCCGACATAACAGAGGTGATGAAAAAAGTCCCAAAGAATGCAGATAAAAGGAACCAATCCATATTTTACAGTACGTTTACAGTTCGCGGACTTGAATTTTACAATCCGTTGGTACGATGGAAGTACTATCGATAGGAATAACGAAATAATGGAGATGTTTATGGTTACCTTAACGAAGTTTAACAAGTCACTATTTTCATTCACTCTAATAGTTGCATTCTTTCTCAGCAGTATTGTTGGCTATACGCCGGTGCATGCAGCAAGCGATGCATATAGTCTGACAGAAGCAGAAAACTTTAGTTCCAAGTCGGGTGCCTACCTTAAAGTCGAAGCTTGTCCAGATGGTGGACAAAGTGTGGGAGGTACGAATGACAACCAGTATTTAGCATATAAAAATATTGATTTTGGTAGCGGTGCTAATGGTGCCACGAAATTTAGTGCAAGACTTTCAGTAAAGGGATCAAATGCAGGCGGTAATATTGAAATCAGGCTTGACAGTCCGACGGGTCCTTTAGCAGGAACGCTTACTGTTGCTGCTACAGCACCAGACAACTGGAATGTCTACCAGACTCAATCTACCGATATCGCCAATGTTACCGGAGTTCATGATGTATACCTTGTACTTAAGGTAGCGGCGGGAAAAACATATGTAGCCAACCTCAACTGGTTTCAGTTTTCAAAAACGTTGAACAGCATTGACATTACAAAATCACCAGCAAAGACTGTTTACCGTATCGGAGAGAGCCTTGATATTACAGGTATGGTAGTCACAGGTACTTACATTGACGGTTCGAAAAGGGTGGAGGAAGTCAGAGCTTCTGATGTAAGCGGCTTCAACAGTTCAACTGCAGCGGCCAGCCAGACACTGACCGTCAAAGTACGCGGTAAGACAGCAACTTATACAGTAGAGATAAAGCCAAAGAAGCTAACAAGCATCACAGCACCTGCAGCGGTTACAGGAGTGATAAACGGAACAGCGCCTACAGCGGTGGCCCTTGGATTGCCTAGCACAGTAGTACTGGTAACCGATGGCGGAAATGTAGACGCACCTGTGACATGGAATATAGCTGCTTCAGGTTACGATCCGGCTGTAAAGACCGAGCAGAGTTTTACGGTAACGGGAACAGTAGATCCGCCAGTAGAGGTTACAAATCCCAATAATGTAGCATTGTCAACAAGCATCAATGTTACGGTTCTTGCCTCAACAACACCTGAGAAGGATACTAGCTATAAATTCAGTTTTATGTCCATTTCTGATACACATGCAAATGTACCAGGTGATTTCGCTAATGTCTCACTTAACAATGCATTGCAGGACGCAGTTAGTAATAATGTGCAAAATGTTAGCGTTGTTGGAGATCTTACCGATTACGGAACAGATGCACAATATAATTTATTTATGAACACAATGAATAAATATCCTCAACTTAATTGCAACTACGTTTTAGGGAACCATGATGTAAGGTGGTTACCGGGAGGATATGATACTGCTAAAAGCAGATTTTTGACACATACAGGTATGCCAGATACTTATTATGATAAGTGGATAAACGGATACCACTTCATCTATTTGGCAACAGAGACTGATGATAAAGACAGTGCATATCTTTCAGATACCCAACTGCAGTGGTTAAATGATAAGTTGGCGGAGGGTGCAAGCAAAGATAAACCAATCTTTTTATTTCTTCATCAGCCACTAGATAATACTGTATATCAGGAATATCCTTGGGATCCTTATCAAAGTGATGAGGTACAGGATCAAAAATTAGAGGACATTATTGGGAAATATCCTCAAAGCGTTTTTATAACGGGACATATTCATTATCCTCTCACGTTACCGAGTACTTTTTATAACAAACAGTACTTTTCAATGGTAAGAGATGGAGCTGTTAAGGATTCAGGTCAAGGCTTGATTGTAGATGTTTATGCCGACAGGGTTGTGATAAATGGAAGAGACTTCAACGCAAAGAGTACGATAACGAATTGGACCATCAATAATTATACAGCCGATGCACTTGCAGCAGATAAACAAGCGCCTACCGCACCAGCTAATGTCACAACGAAAGTAATAACAGACAAGATGGTAAATCTGTCATGGGATGTAGCTACTGATAATTTTAAGGGTAATGTAGGGGTTACAGGTTATGATATTTATAATGGAGATACTCTGATTGGGTCAACAACAGGGCGTACGAACTATAAAGTAACAGGATTGACTCCAAATACGACATATCAATTTACTGTAAAGGCTAAGGATGAAGCAGGAAATGTTTCAGAGTCTAGCATTCCATTAAAAGTTACCACTTTAGGCTACGATCCTGCTCCAGTAAATCTGGCTCTGAACAAGACGGTTACATCCAACGGAAGTTTGGTAGGGTTCGAAGCGTCTAAGGCAGTAGATGGATCAGCTTCAAGTGGCAGTAAGTGGTCTTCAAATACTACTGGGGACAAATGGTTAATGGTTGATCTTGGACAAAATTATGACATATCCAGATGGGTAGTAAAGCATGCAGGAGAAGGCGGCGATACTTTATCTCTAAATACTAAAAATTATAAGCTTCAAGGAAGTCTGGATGGGACTACTTGGACTGACCTGGATTCTGTTACAGGAAACGTTTCAAATGTAACGGACAGGTATATACCAAAAACCAACGTAAGGTATGTAAGGCTTTATATTACTACGCCGCAAAATGCTAATGAAACGGGAACTGCAAATATTTATGAATTTGAAGTCTATGGACGCGGCGCCGATGTTCAGCCGCCTGTTACAACAGCAACGACGGATGGTGTTACAGGTGAGGGCGCTTGGAATGCAAAGGATGTGAATGTGAAGTTCACTGCAGAGGATGATTCAACCGGAACTGGTGTAAATCGCATCGAGACAAGGGTAGACGGCGGCGATTGGACAAACAAGGCCGAATTGACGCTGACTGCTGAAGGTATGCACAGCGTTGAGTATCGTGCCATAGATAACGTCGGCAATGTGGAAACGGTGAAACATCTTGCCATTGGTATCGATAAGACGGCACCGGCAATCGCGGTATCCGTACCAGGGGATGGAAGCATTTATAAAGATTCTGAGGAATTGACGCCTCAGTTTGCATTGACCGACAATTTTTCGGGTGTCGACAATGGCAAGACGACGGTGACGCTCGATGCGCATTCTTACAAAATCGGAACGACGACTCCGTTGTATACCTTGCCGCTTGGTCAGCATACCCTTGTTATATCCTCCAGTGACCTAGCCGGCAATAAGGGGAGTAAAACCGTTCAGTTTCAGACAGTGGCTAGCATCGATTCCTTAAAGGCATTGGTGACACACTTTGCCGATACGAAATGGATCGACAATGCCGGAATTGCCAATAGCCTGCAGGCTAAATTGGTAAACAAAGATTTGAACAGCTTTGTGAATGAAGTGAAGGCGCAAAGCGGGAAACACATTTCAAGTGAAGCTGCAACTTATTTGCTGCGAGACGCTCAGTATGTGTTGTCACAGCAATAGCGCATTTATGAAAAGCATAGCTTGAGTTATAAGCAAAACAGACGACCAATTCTATGGTCGTCTGTTTGTCTATTAGGGGTAGAACGAGCGCTGCAAGATCCAGTAATGCTATTAGCATCTGGACACAGTGTAGCAATAGAGGAAATCCGCATAAAAGAGTTATAAATATGAAATTTTTATAAACTGAGAAGTATGATGATCGCAACCTTTAGCCATAATTACAACTAAAGGTTCTTTAGTATAAAAAATGAAACAAAATAAAAAATTACAAGGGGGCAATTTTATGGAAAATAATAAAAATGCAATACTCGCTTTTGTTGTTTTAGCTTTAGGTTTAGTGTTTTTTGTTGGGGGCATGGTTTATTCAATATGGTGGTCATAATACTTAACTGCACAAAATCCTTGTTTTAGGGTAATTTCAAGTCTTTAACTTGAGGGCGCGTGTTAAGAGCTCAATAAGATAATTAGATGCTGATTACAAAAAACTTAACTGATATGAAAGTCTACTCCATATTTATGAAGACCCAATTTTGTAGCTATTGCTTGTGAAGAGAAATTATCCCACGCTGTACTAAAAAGAGGATGTAATCCTTCTTTTTTGACTTCGTTTGCCCAAGCAATAACACTTTTTGTTCCATGTCCGTTTCCTTTATAGGTTTCCAAAGTTTCCACACTAGCCTCTGCTGCTTTTGCACTCTTTCTCGCACTACAACATACAGAAACCGCAATACCGTCTTGAATAATAGCGAAACAAGGCTGTCTCCATTCAAAATTCTCAAATAGATTTGGGAAATCCACTTTTAGTAATTCCTTATTTTCATTTGTTACTCTAACTGCGTCTGAAGTCATATTAAAATTTTCTGGAAAAACATAAGCAGGGCCCATCCATATGCTGCTTATCGGTCTTATCTCATTTAAAATAACAATTAAGTTTCTAAGGTCAACGATATGCTCATTGTTATTAATAACTTGCAATACTTTATCCACCTTTGAATTTGGGAACATTTTATTGAAACGAATGACGTTTCCTTCTCTAGTACGACCAAGGAAAAATAAAGGAGCAACAAGATCACCAGGCTCATTTATTTCTGTCATTCTGCCCGAACTATCATATTTAAATAATACATCTGCCTGCATTTCCATTAGCTTGTATTCTTGAGCCAAATTATATCTCCACCTTTCATATCTTGAAAACTGGATGTAAATGTAATTAAATAGCATTTATGATGTTATGAACAACACATTATCGCCTTGTCAAAGGCATCTTCAGGAATATATACTTTATTATCTTTAACTTTAAATGGAATGTTATTTCTTTCAAGTTGATCTGTATTAACAGTTTCTACAGAGTCACCCCATTGTACAAATTTGCCACTGTACCCTTTTTGGGAAAAATAAAATATTAAAAGAATAGAAAAAAATAAACATAGAAATACGATTCGTTTCTTTTGCAAACTTATCATCTCCTCTTTAATAACAAAGCAATATATGATTCCTAAAACTGTTAAAATTATACTATTTTTTACTTTCTAGTGTCACCATCTGTTCTAACTGAGGTATCGCCACATGCCCATCAAGGTAAGACAAAATCATATTCCAAAAATGAAAAAACGTTATTCTTTCTGTATAAATTCAAAACGAGAGGATGAAATAGTGTAAAAGAAAATATACATGTGTATAAAAAATTGTTATGAAAAGGGTGTGATTTTTTAGAAAAAGTACAAATCCAATTGACTGGTCATTGATAATATTCAGTTCCTAAATTCCGGCACAATATTTGCTAATAAAAATATAGGAAACTTTTAAAATAACAAGCATCTCATATGAGAATACAAATATCGGAGGGACAAGAAATGAATATTAGCAAAATGTACACAACAATTGATGCACATGTAGCGGGAGAACCGCTTCGTATTATTACAGGCGGATTACCTACGATAAAAGGAAATACACAATTAGAAAGACGAGCTTATTGTATGGAGCACTTGGATCATCTTCGTGAAGTTTTGATGTATGAACCGAGAGGACATCATGGTATGTACGGTTGTATTATTACGCCACCTGCAAGTTCCCATGCCGATTTTGGGGTATTGTTTATGCATAATGAAGGCTGGAGTACAATGTGCGGCCATGGAATTGTTGCTGTAGTTACGGTAGGAATTGAAACGGGCATGTTCGAAGTGACAGGAGAAGAACAAAAGTTCATTATTGATAGCCCGGCAGGAGAGGTTATCGCGTATGCAAAATACAGTGGAAACCAATTGGAGTCCGTGACATTTGAAAATGTTCCATCTTTCGTTTACAAGAAAGATGTTCCTGTAAAAATTGATGACTATGAATTTCAAGTAGATATCGCTTTTGGAGGAGCTTTCTATGCTGTTGTAGACAGTAAAGAATTTGGTTTGAAAGTGAATTTTAAAGATTTATCTGCTATTCAAACATGGGGCGGGAAAATAAAACACTACATTGAAAGTCAAATGGAAGTAAAACATCCTCTCGAAGAAGATTTAAAAGGGATATACGGCGTTATCTTTTCAGACGAACCAAATGGAAAAGATGCCACGTTACGAAATGTAACTATTTTTGCTGATGGGCAAGTAGATCGCTCTCCTTGCGGCACGGGGACTTCCGCTAGACTTGCAACGCTTGTTGAAAATGGGGTTCTACAAGAAGGCGGAAGCTTTGTCCATGAATGTATTACTGACGGACAATTTATTGGAGAAGTGTTGTCATCGACAAAAGTAGGTGAATACGAGGCCATCATTCCAAAAGTTACTGGTCAGGCATTTATTACAGGATTCCACCAATTTGTAATGGACCCAAGAGATCCGTTAAAACAAGGATTTTTATTGGCGTAATGTTTAGAAAACAAGGGGATTGAAGATGAAATGGTGAAGTAACTGTTATATTGGCGAAAGACTCAGGAAAGGACGAGATAAATATGTTAGTCATAAATGCAGCTGAACAAAGAAGTTTAGTAGATATGAATGAAGTAATTGAATATGCGGCGATTGCTTTACAAGAGTTTTCTGCAGACAGAACAATCACTCCGATTCGCCACTCTTTGCCATTTGCGAATTCGCAAAATACCGCATTAATGATGCCTTCAGTAGCGGAAGAACTTGGCACACTTGGATTAAAAGTAGTAACGGTAGCCCCGAATAATCCTAAAATAGGGAAGAAAACAATCAACGGAGTTGTCATGCTATCAGATTTTCAAACAGGAGAACCGCTTGCCCTTTTAGAAGGATCGTATTTAACAATGGTTCGAACAGGTGCCTTATCGGGTGTAGCGACAAAATACCTAGCTCGCCAAAATGCGAAAAACTTATGCATCATCGGTACAGGAGAACAAGCAAAAGGGCTTGCTGAGGCGATGCTCGCTGTGCGGGACATTGAAAATATTATGCTCTATAACCGAACAGAACAAAAAGCTGTTGAGTTTGCTGAGTATATAAAAGAGAAATTTAATAAACCTGTCTACATATACACAGATGCGAATGAAGCAGTACGCGAGGCAGATATTGTTGTCACGACAACGAACTCCTTAACACCAGTTTTTTCAGAAACATTAAAGCCAGGCGTTCACGTAAATGCTGTCGGTTCATTCAGACCGACGATGCAAGAGCTGCCGTCTCATGTCATTTCCTCAGCTAATAAAGTAGTAGTAGAATCAAAAGAAGCAGCACTAGAAGAAACCGGTGACCTGCAAATTCCGATACAAGAAGGACTTTTCAAAGAAAGCGATATTCACGCAGAACTTGGGCAAATTATTAGCGGTGAACGAAATGGAAGGGAAAGTGATCAAGAAATTACCGTATTTAAATCTGTCGGACTAGCCGTTGTGGATATTGTAGTGGCGAAGTATTTTTATGAGGAAGCTATCAAGAATAAGGTAGGGACGAGGGTGGAGTTGTGAAGTGCAGATAGCAGATTTCATCGTCTGAACGATGAAGCTTGAAAAATAGAGGGATAGGTGAAACTCCAACTTGGCAGAAGTAAGTTAAAAGAAGAGTTAAAAAGAATAGATTATTATCCAATATTTCTAAAAGTGAAATCTCATCTTTGCTACTGTAAAAAAACAACTAGCCCTCCGTAAGAGGTGCTAGTTGACGTGAAATTCGATGTAGGAAGTTTTACATTTTATGTTCGGGATGGAAATCTAATGAGTTAGTTCAGATTACGAAGGTCAGGCGTAGTGTTTCAATATAGAGTTGGAGTCGGAGGAGAACAATGGAAGGAAACAATATCGTTTATAGCAACCGAATAATGATTCCATCTTCCACCGAAAAACCTATAGCCATAAACTCTTTCGTGCCCAACAGTCGTCAAAAAAAACCAGAAATTGTCTCCGTTTCTAAGCCATAGATACGTGAACCGAAACAAACAATTTTGAAGACCCCAAGGACTCTGGGCATAGAGTGGCATTTGTCGTATATATACCATGATTTGAGATTCACTCCTTATTGAAATTAGACTTATAACTAATTTTATGCTCAGGGTCAAGGCTTAGATTGGATGTATGCCTAGTAGCCTACCTAAATTCAATTTTGAATGTATATAGTATACATGTCAGGTTAACATAACGTAACATTATCAGCAGCTACTCAATCCCACAAATTCATTAATATCAAGAATTTTCCAGCTTCCCGCTCCCTCCGCTGTATGCAGGATTTCATACATTCCTGTCACAATAGCATTTGGCAGTTCAAACCGTTCTTGTAGCTTGCATGAAATTCTGCATATCCTTAGCATATAAAATCTGCATTTTATCGTCAGTACCTCTATCAGTACTCGAAATAAAAAATACTTCAGTTATTTCATAACGCGAGAATAACCCGACACATACTAGGTAAAGGGATATTTTTTTGATTGAATTACATTCACTAAATTTAATATTTAGCAAATTAATAATTAATATAGTAAAATAAAATCCTAAAAATAAAAAGGGGTGTTTTTCTTGCGTACAATGCAACAATTATTACAAACACGAGCAGCACAATCACCAAGTATTGAAGCACTTGTTGGTGGAGGGGAAAGATATTCATTTAAAGAATATAATGAACGAGTAAATCAGCTTGCGCATTATTTGTTAAACAGCGGTGTGCAAAAGGGAGATCGTATCGGTGTTTTATGTAAAAATAATCATCCGTTTCCAACGATTATGATGGCAAGCTTAAAAATCGGTGCCGTACTCATACCTTTTAATCATCAACTTACTGTTTATGAATTAGAAACGATTGTAAAAGAAGCGAAGCTAAAGGTATTATTTCATGATGCTGAATTTAACGAAGTTGTATCTAAAATTGAAGCAGTAAAAGAAATTCAACATGTAATAGAAACTGGAAAGGGAATGGAAGTATCAAATTCATTTGAATTACGATTACAAGACCAGCCGAAAACGGAACCGATGGTAGAAGTTCATGAAGATGACGATGCGATTTTCTTATTTACTTCTGGAACAACTGGAAATGCGAAAGCATGTGTTATTGGTCATAGAAATTTACATTATTATTTTACGGAAATTGCAGGCCAAAGGAAGGTTCCAGTAGGCGGACGTTTTCTTTCCGTACATCCACTTTTTCATATGAGTGGTGTACTTTCTATATTAAATTGTATTTATTACGGTACTACGATGATTTTTCTATCTGATTCAAATCCTAGTCTTATTTGGGATACGATTGAAAAAGAGAAGATTGCAACTATGCTTGCGTTTCCAGCTGTGTACAGTTATATGCTTGATGAATTCAATAAAAAAGAACGGAATATTCCTTCTTTCAAAGTAGCACAAAGTGGTGGAACAAAAGTACCTGAAAGTCTTATACAAAAGTATGCGGAGAAAGGAATATTTATGGCACAAGGCTATGGAAGTACAGAAGGCTGGGTCGTAAGTTCATGGAGACCAGATATGGGGAAAGAAAAAATATCTTCTGTAGGAAAACCGATTAAACATGTAGAGGTAAAGATTATTCATCCAGAGACAGGAGAAGAATTACCTGCGAATGAAGTTGGAGAGATTATTGTAAAAAGTCCATATATGTTTAAAGGTTATTGGAATAACGAACAGGCAACAAGAAAAGTAGTAAAGAATAATTGGTTTTACATGGGTGATGCAGGGATGCTGGATGAAGACGGCTTCTTATATATAATGGGAAGATACAAAGATGTGATTGTACATGGTGGCGATAATGTATATCCAGATCAAGTAGAAGAAGTCATTCATGAAATAAGTGGTGTGTTAGAAGTTGCAGTAGTTGGAATTCCAGATGATTTTTGGGGAGAGATTCCAAGAGCTTATATCGTGAAAGACATCCACACATCATTAACAGAAGAAAATATTATTCAGTACTGTAAGCTAAAATTAGCGAGCTATAAAATACCAGAAGTAATATTCGTTGAGGAATTACCAAAAAACGCTTTAGGAAAGGTATTAAAAAGAGAGTTGAGATAAACTGTTGATTAGTTTCCTATGTAAAAAGCGACGCAAAGGTATGTTTTGCGTCGCTTCATATAATAATTGAAATGAATTGTATGAGCGTATGTTTTGTCGGAATCTTGGTGCTACCCCATCGCTATCAAGCTAATATTTTGAAGTGTCCCAAAACGAAAATTTTATTATTTTATAGTTATTTATGAGAATTCAACTCATTTTCTTCGTTTTGGGGGATTCGCTTTTCTTAGCTTGATGGTGATGCGGCTGGACCCCTAGTTAAAAAATATTAACTATCTCAAAACGAATAGTATTTTTTAAAATTGAGATACAAAAGAGACATTTCGGATTAAATGAATCATCTGTACGTGATCCCTCCTCCATATTAATGTTAAAAAATTAGTCGATATATCCCGAACCCTATCATAATCATTCCACATAATATAGGAACAATGTGTTTCTTTTTTGATTCCTCGTAAACCCTTATTCCTCCATTAATAAAATTAACCCCTATTACTAGGAAGAAAATATTAAAATAAAACCCACTGATGCCCGATGGGATAATTAACAATATAATCATTCCTAATGTTACATAATGAATCAAATTGTTAGTCCTACTACTCATCCTAATTGAGACCTCCTTTAGTTCTATTTGGGGTATCGCCACATGCCCATCAAGCTAACATTTTGAAATGACCCCAAAACGAAAATTTCATCTTTTCATAGGTGTCCATGAGAATTTAGTTCATTTTTTTCGTTTCGGGGCAATTCTGAATTCTTAACTTGATGGCGATGGGGTACTGACGGCAAAACGCGGATTTTATACGCTAATGATATACAGGATTTCATGCAGGCTGTGAGAACGGTTTGAACTGCCAAATGCTGTTCTGACAGGAATGTATGAAATCTTGCGTACAGAGAAGGGAACGAAAAGCTAGCAAACTCTCGATATGAATGGCTTTCTGGGATTTGGTTACTGCTGATAATGTTACGTTATGTTACGTTATGTTATGTTATGTTATGTTAACTGAACATGAATAGAGTATACAATAGGAGTCTAAGTCTATTTTCGGGAATCTATTATGTTAACGATACAAAAAGGACTGTAAAATTTAGACAGTCCTTTTGAATTCTTATTGAACTAAAGCATGCGTTAGTTCAATAAGATATTTGTTGTCTATGTGTTAAAATGTTAAAAATGCTTACCAACTTCCAACAGAATAAGGATCGCAAAATTGCAATATTAACCTTATTTTTAGATAGTGCTTAAATTATTTCGGATGATTTCTCGCTCGCACCTGTCTAATCGTCAACTTCGAGTAAGAGGCTCATGATAATCGTTTATAAAGTCATGCACCAGCATAACGGATCACTTCCACCACAATGAGGGCAACAACCTCCTGTATAAGTAATTCTAATTTGATCTGAATGAAGTACATAATAATCAGTAATTGGTTCGACGCCAGGGATCTCTATCCCGCCTGGAATCGCTGGCAATATAACCTCCCGCACTGTCATGTCCGACCACTTACCGTTCCAGGAACAAATACTGCACTTTAATATCTCTTCCGAAAAATTCGGAGCATTTTTGATGACAATAATACATTCTCTACTATAGGTATTACAATTAGGACAATCGTGTACTTTCACGAATCTCCACCTCTCATCAAATTTAAAACTTTTCAAGTACCTTCTTTTTATTATTCTTTTTTACAGTCAATTAGTCCTTGTAGGGTGTTTTTGCCCATCCCCCTTTTCAGGGGATAGGCAAAAATACCCTATGACGGTAAAGAAGTATATCTTGTTGACTTCGAATTAAACGACAATGTAACAGTAGGTGGATTTCTTGTTTATGTAGATATAGAGACTAAATTAAAGACTTATTAACTTCCGAATTCGGAATTTATGTAATCACAATTACCCCCATCTTTTATATAGGAGTAATTGTAAATTTTAAATGAAAAAAGTCAGAAAATTCTTTACATTGAAAGCGATTTCTTGTATGATAATAATGGGTTGGATGGCACGAGTGGCTATCAGGGTATCTGGCGTAGGTGGGGCCGATACTACGGACAGAGTAGAAATATTGTTTTTTACTATTATGAAACTCTATATATATTATAAAGAAGAGTGGAAAAGGAACTGACTCATAAGATCATGAATCAGTTCCTTTTCTGTTTTGCTACCGATAAGTGGGGTTATGTTAACTTAGTAAAAACGCGTTATATAAAAGGGTTTCCTTACTTTTATCAAGAATATACTTATGTTCTTGATTTGTTAATTAAAAGGGAGCGTTAATGATGAAATTTAATCAATTATTTTTATTTATTATTGGGGTATTTGTATGTAGTTTAGTATTTAATTTTGTTACAGATAAATCTGATTGGAATGTTTTTTTCTTATTGATACTAGGGGCAATTTCAGGTTACCAAATTGGTAAAAATGAAATTAAAAAACAGGTAAACAATATAAATTAAACTACCGCTAACGAATTTTATGTAAATAAGCTGTCCATATGGGCAGCTTATTGTATTTTTTGCTTAGCGTTGTTTTTTTCCAAAATGCTGGCGGTACCCCATCGCTATCAAGTTAAGAAATACATCCTTCCCCAAAACGAAAAAAATAACATGAATTCTTATAAACAACAGTAGCGATATAAAATTTTTGTTTTGGGGATATCTCAAAATCTTAGCTGGATGGACATGGGGTTCCGCCCCACATCCATCCAGCCAAGAAAACATGTCACTCCCAAAACGATAAAAGTTTGTGAAAAAATGTACTTAAACGAACTTGTGCTTTTATTCAATAAGGCAGGGATATTAAACAACTATTAAAAACACCGTCTAGGTTAACTGGACGGTGTTTCATGTTCAATTTAAGCAGCCTTTAGCTTAATTATACTTTGAGTTTAGTCGGTTTCAGGCCAATCCCAACCAAGTTGTAGGAATAATCCTAAACGATCGCTGACTGCCCGAATCTCACTAATTTTCTGATTGGTTATGGTAAATATGTAAATTGCCTCGTTCTCAAACTTACCATTAGTCGGTATTGGCATGCGAGGATGACCCCCAGTATGGACACCACTTTGGGTGATTCGTGCAACTACGCGGGAGTTTTCAGCGATAAGTTCCTCAATGTCAACAACCCGCCACTTAACACCCTTACGGGTCATTTGAAGTGGGGGCTTGCGTCTGTCAGAGTTCGACAGTGCTTCTACCCTCATAGAGAGCAACTACGCTTATTCCTACCCAGTAGTGCGAACGAGCAACGCTCTCCTACCTTAGTGTGGTGGAACATAAGGACGGTTGACTTCGTCCTTACTACTCGGGTATACCCAAGTAGTAACCGTTTCAGAACGGTACTGTTTACGTTTAAGATTTTACAGTTGCAACGACTTCCTGCAACCAACCGTCTATCTTAAGTTTTCAAAGAACGTATAGAGTGCCTTTTACGCAACGGTTTTCTCTATGTCTTGATTATAACAAATTGAAAGGAGGAGGAAAGGTGGAAGTTTCAGATACTTAATATGGTACAAAATCTTACGATTTTTAACGTACCACACCGTATCTGACGGCAATTCCTCCCCCACTTATCGTTGAGCTACGCCCTGTAGGGGTATCCTTGCCGATTTTAGATGAAAATGTAAGGGATTAAAGGCCACTAACTGCAGCCTTATACCATCAAAGGCTGCACCAGGCTTATCGTCCTCGCCATGGATAATTTTATTGTGATCAATTACGTCCTTAGACATAAACTCTAGTAATTTCTCAGTTTGACGAAGATTAATAACCTTGAAGAAATTCTCTACTACCTTTTTATTGCTTGCAAGCTTTGAAATATCCACCTTTTAAACCACCTTTTTAAAATTTATAGGTTAAGTTCCCTTCATAGGTTTATTTAGGAATACGATTCTTTAATACAAGTAAATAATTATCCCATTATTTATTTCACTATGCTGCCATCGTTAGTGTAATAAGAAAAGAAATATCCTGCATTTTATGAATTGAATCCCGCAGTATGGACACCTTGAAAAAGTTCATGATTCGGGGTTTTTTATGTGGTTCGTATTCATTTGCTAGTTATATTGAGAACAGTTTTATAATTGATATGTGGGAAATGAGTGAAGTTATGTAAAAGAAAGGATTATATATTCATTATAAATGTTTATAATGTTATATATGGATTATTTGTATTATATGAGCATGTTCAGCATGTAAGGAATATTAAACAAAAAGGAGAGAATTCAAAGAGCCATGATAATATTTATGTTCATAATGTTTCTGTTTATGTTTTTAATCATAAGGGCAATAATGTATCTTGCAGCAAACCACGCTAACATAAAAGGACGTGCTGGTGAGAAACAAGTTCAAAAATACTTATCTAAACTAGATTCAGATAAATATTTGCGCCTGCATGATATAACTTTAAGGGCAGAAAAGGGAAAAACGACGCAAATTGATCATATTGTTATAGCACAATCAGGTATTTTCGTCATAGAAACAAAGAATTATAAAGGTTGGATATTTGGAAACGAATGGGACCCACAATGGACGCAAGTTAATTTTAAAAGGAAAGACAAGTTCCATAATCCCGTTTGGCAAAATTATGGTCATATTAAAGGGATACAACATGTATTGAATAATGAAGATATCCCTTTCATTTCCCTAATCACATTTAGTAATTCAAGTGATTTGAAAAAGATTAACATTACTTCATCGCATGTATATGCGGTCTATTTTTCTGAAGTAGTGCCCCAAATTCGTAATCATACAGAACAAATTCTTTCACCAAGTCAAATGAACCAAATCTATCGTACACTACAGCAAGCGAATATCACTGACAAGAATATAAAAAAACAGCACGTAGAAAACATTCGGACGAACAAACAAGAAGCAAAACAAAAGGTTCAGAATCACATTTGTTCTAGGTGCAATGGGAATTTAGTGCAACGAAAAGGTTCAAAAGGGGCTTTTTGGGGATGTAGTAATTTTCCTTCTTGTCGGTATACGGCGGAGTTGTCTACCGGTAATAGAAAAGTGAATTGATTGTTATTGGTAGGTTATAAAATGGATATGTATGTGCGTATACAATTTGTGTATTTTGTATGGAGTTTTAGCAATGTAGGAGTTTAGTATTTATATTTATTGTAAAATAAGGATAGATACATTCTCTTTTTTGTTAACAATACATACTGGTGGTGCACAACATGGACTATAATTTTGAAGTTTTATCACTTTTAGATCATTCATTTGAGTTTGAGAAGCTGCATAGTAAGTTGAATCGCTTTAATCCTTTTAAAATATTAAGGATAGATAAATTTGAAATTCGTCACTCGAATATAATTTCTTGGCTGCTTGATCCAAATGGCAATCATAATTTGGGGGCTTTTTTTATAAACAAGTTAATCTCTAAAGTATTTGTAAAAGCAGAGAATGAAAATTTAATTGGTAAATATGACTTCATTAAGTTACATAAACAAGCTTTGCATGATTTGGAAGTTTTTCGTGAAGTGCAAACAACGGATAATAAACGCATTGATATTTTAGCTGTATCAGAGTTGCAGAAGATTGTAATCTTGATTGAAAATAAATATAAGTCGTCAGAATCAGATGGGCAATTACAGAACTATTTAAAGTTTGTTCATGATACATACGAAGGTTATACGATTGTTCCAATATTTTTAAGTTTGGATGGCATTGCTCCGAGTCATTCAGATTATTTTATTTTAGATTACGGAGATATATTAAACATATTAAAAGCATATTTGGAGATTAACAGTACCTATATTTCTAATTCAATTCAAGACTTTCTTTATTACTACTTGGATGTATTAGAAGGTGAACTTGTTCGAGATGAAGAAGATGTTGAACTGGCAATGAATGTGTACAAAAAGCATAAAGAAGCAGTTGACTTTCTATTTGTGGGTAATGCAGGAAAGACATTAGGAAAGTCTGCTCATAGTGCAACATTAAATATCATTGATCAGTTAAATCCAGAGGAGCGTGAGTCTTTCCGTAAAATATATACGGCTCATGCAGAAACAATTAATTTTGTATATGAAATAGGGAATAGTGTAATGAGAGAAGCATTCTTACAATTTGTTCATCAAAATGAGATTTCAAGTAATTGTTATCGTGAACATATTCGCGTCCCTTCTTTTATTTTCCCTGAATGGAGACAGCTTGATGATGTTCTAGGAATACCAAAAGGAGACTGGTGGTTAAATAATGCTCTTGTTATATGGTTTGAGAGAAAAGCAGAAGACCGAATGAAATTAATTATTGAAGTAGGTCCATTAGAGCATGAAAAAAGATTACAGCTATTGAACAAATTAGAAGAGAATGGGATATCTATAAAAGGAAGATCGAAAGAACCTGGATCTATGTATACTAGAATTTATGCTGCAAATGAAGAAATTCACAATTGGACAGATAAAGATGAAATTCTTCATAAAATGAACAAAATGTATAATAGCAATAGCTTTAATGAAGTAATTTCATCAATAGCCGAGGCAATAACAAGTATCGTATATGAAGAAGATACTGAGGAAAACGAAATTTTTTATGCTGATCACATACAAAGTAATCAGGTTGATAAGGGGACTTTAGCTGCTGCATTTCAATTGTTTGTTACACAACATAATCTACAAGAAGAATGTTACAACATACATCACAGACTACCATCGTTCATTATGCCAGAGTTCCGATTACTTGAAGAAAAATTCGGAGTACCGCAATGGAATTGGTGGTTAAATAATGGCCTAATTATGTGGTTTGAACGCCTAAAAGACAATAGATTGAAATTCATCATAGAAGTAGGTCCACTGGAATCTTATAAAAGAATCGCGTTACTCACAAAACTTGAAAACAAAGGCATGAAGATAAGCGAACGAGCTAAAAATCCAGATGCCTCTTATACAAGAATTTATACAAGTACGAGTAATATTGGCGATTGGTCGGATACGAAGGAAGTATTAAATAGTATGAATGCGTTGTTTGGTGAAGAAGCATGCCAAGGTGTTATAAGCTTGTTGATAAATATAGCAGACGAGTGAGGTAGAGTGCGGTGAGGATTAAAGTATATAACAAACAGAATAATGGATATGCTTATAAGCACTATATTTATAAAATATAGTGCTTTATTTGTTCAATATTTCTATTTGTATAATTGTATATAAATAGAATGATATAAACTAGAGGTTCTCATTTAAAAGAATTAAAACGTGAACGATTCATTCGAATTGCAGAAACAAGAACAAATAAAATTATTACTCTTATGCAGTTATTAGGGAATTGTGCAAATAAAAATAGCTGTGATTATACAGAAAAAGATGTGCAGATTATCATCAATACTTTAGAAGAGGAGCTCGTTACACTAAAAAGTAAATTTAAAGAAACACCAACAAAGAAAAAGTTTACGTTGAAATAGAGGGGAAACATGGCATGGATAATTCATCGGATATCTAGTCTTCATAGCCAATCACTCTTTTATTTTGTAACTATATCTATTAGTATAAAGGATGTGAGAATAGTGGGCTAATTGATCTGAGATAGTAATGAGACAAAAACATCTACAAGATTTGATCCCACTGATTAAAAAACATATTAGTCGTTAAAATATATAGAAGGTATCCTTTGTATTTTACTAAATATGAAAAACGTATATTACAGAGTTTCTGTTAAGTTAAGGAGGACGTAATGAAAAAGAATATTTATGTTGTTGGAGCAGTAATTGTTGAAGATGAGAAAATCTTATGTGCACAAAGAGGACCAACTAAAGCGCTACCTCTTAAGTGGGAATTTCCAGGTGGAAAAATAGAAGATGGAGAGTCACCTCAAGAAGCATTACAACGTGAAATTAATGAAGAAATGCATTGTAAAGTACAGATTGGTGAGCAAATTGATTATACAGCTTATGAGTATGATTTTGGTATTGTTCATTTGAAGACTTTTTACTGCAAGCTTATTGAAGGAACTCCTGTTTTAACTGAACATGTATCAATTATATGGTTACACCCAAACGAACTTGCATCTTTAGATTGGGCACCTGCTGATATTCCGACTATTGAGAAGTTATCAAAGACATCTTTTGTAAATTAATGTTGTTAAGCATATTAAGCTATTCACTATATGTGAATAGCTTTTTAAATTTCATAATAAATTTGCACTCTAAAACAGTGAGTAATACAATTAGTATGAAAAATTGTCGAAAATGGTGATCATATGGAGAATTTTATTCAAAAATTAGAAGCCTCTTTATATAAGGGATTTATCGATCAAAAGCATAGTCAATCTGGAAATTATAAACCTAAACTATTAGTAAATAATACGAAAAAAAATGAAAACGTTTTAAGTTCATTGTTGGAAGAACTTGAAAATAGTACATCTTTTATTTTTTCAGTCGCTTTTATTACAGAAAGTGGTCTTGCGACTCTAAAATCTCATTTTCTTGATCTTAAGCGAAAAGGAGTTAAAGGACGTATATTAACATCAACATTTTTAAATTTCAACCAACCAAAAGTATTTAGAGAACTAATGAAAATTGAAAATGTAGAAGTAAGACTAACAAATTTAGCAGGTTTTCATTCGAAAGGATACATATTTAACCACAAAACTCACTATTCGTTGATTGTTGGAAGTTCTAATCTAACAGCACATGCACTAAAGATAAACTATGAATGGAATGTGAAGTTAACATCGCATGAAGATGGAGAGATTGTCCATCATTTCAAAAGCCAGTTTGAAGAAGTGTGGAAAGATGCTCAAACATTAACTGAAGAGTGGATTAACAATTACGAAAAAACTTACAAGCAAGTTGATAATAAAGTAGCAGATCAAGTTATAGAATTACCTAGTCAATATAATAATTCTATTGAAGACGCTTTGAAAATTGTTCCAAATAAAATGCAACAGGCAGCATTGCAAGAAATACAAGCTGTTAGAGATGCTGGAAAAGAAAAGGGATTAATTATTTCAGCAACAGGAACGGGGAAAACATATCTTTCAGCATTCGATGTGAGACGTTTTGCTCCTAAGCGCATGCTATTTATTGTTCATCGTGAGCAAATATTACATAAAGCAAAATCAGATTTTAAAAAAATTCTTGGTGGAATTGAAGAAGACTTTGGGGTTCTATCAGGTTCGAATAAGCAAACGGATGCAAAGTATTTATTTGCTACCATTCAGACCATTTCAAAAGAAGAAAATTTATCTCAATTTGATCCTGAGGTATTTGATTATATTTTAATAGATGAAGTTCATAAAGCAGGAGCGAAATCTTATCAGAAAGTAATCGATTATTTTGAACCTAAATTCTTAATGGGAATGACTGCTACACCTGAGCGGACAGATAATTTCAATATTTATGAGCTATTTGATTACAATGTTGCATATGAAATTCGTTTGCAAGAAGCACTTGAAGAAGATATGCTTTGTCCTTTTCATTACTTTGGAGTAACAGATTTTGAATATAATGGAGAAACGATAGATGATGCCACAATTTTATCAAATCTTGTTACTGAAGAACGTGTAAATCATATAGTTGAAAAGATTCAATATTATGGTTTTTCTGGTGAAAAAGTAAGAGGATTGATGTTTTGTAGTCGAAAAGAGGAAGCAGAACAACTATCCCGTGCACTAAACGAAAAAGGTTTCCGCACAGTGGCATTAACAGGTGATCATTCTCAAGAAGAAAGAGCGCTTCGAGTAAACCAATTAGAAGATGGTATGCTTGATTATATTTTAACTGTAGATATTTTTAATGAAGGAATTGATATCCCAAGTATTAATCAAGTGGTCATGTTAAGACAAACCCAATCTAGTATTATATTTATTCAGCAGCTTGGACGGGGACTCCGTAAGCATAATTCCAAAGATTTCGTTACGATCATTGATTTTATTGGTAATTATAAAAATAATTACTTAATTCCAATCGCTCTTTCAGGAGACAAATCACAAAACAAAGACAATATACGTAGACGTACAAATGATACAAGCTATATTAAAGGTATCTCAACGGTGAACTTTGAAGAAATAGCGAAAAAACAAATTTTTAAAGCAATTAATAATAGTAATTTAACAGAAATGAAAATCTTAAAAGAAGCTTTTGTTGAATTGAAAAATAGAATAGGAAGAATTCCGTATCTATACGATTTTATATTAAACCATTCTATTGATCCTGTTGTGCTTGCTGAAAGGCATTCGAATTACTATCAATTTTTATTAAAAATGAAAGAAGAAGTTCCAGTGCTAACAGATTATGAGAATAAGGTTTTAACAATGCTCTCATTAGAAGTATTGAACGGAAAACGTAAACATGAAATTATATTGTTAGATTTGTTATTACGCCAAGAAAAGGTTAATCATGATCAGTATCTTAATTATTTAATGGAATCTAATTGTCAAACTGATGATGCTACAATAGCGTCTGTTCAACGTATTTTTGATTTGTCATTCTTTATGCAAAATGGCAAGAAAAAATATGGAGAAAAGCCAATTGTTACTTGTTCCGAACGTAAGGATTATATGTTTAACGATTCAATTCGTGAAAGTTTGAAGCAAAATAATTATTTTAAAGATATGGTTATTGACATTGTTCGAAGTGCAAAAGTTAAGAATAAATTATATGAGTCTAACAAACCGCTTACCTTATACAGAAAATATTCCAGAAAAGATGCTTGTAGGTTATTAAATTGGGATAATGATGAAAACTCAACGATGTATGGTTATAAAACCAAACATCATACTTGTCCAATATTTATCACGTATCACAAAAATGATGAGGTAGAGTCTAGTGTGAATTATGGTGATGAGTTTCTCAATCAAGAAGTTCTTAAATGGTATACCAGAAGTAATAGAACATTGAAATCGGGAGAAGTTCAAACAATTATTGAAGCAGAAGAAAACAACATTGACATTCATATCTTTGTGAAAAAAGATGATGATGAGGGAAGTGACTTTTATTATTTAGGTAAGGCAATTCCTAATAAAAATAGTGTGCAACAAACTGAAATGCAAGACAAGAATGGAAAAGAATTACCTGTTGTTACAATGAATATGGTTATGGAGCATGCTATTGATAATAAGCTTTATTCTTATATTAGGGATGGGAATGTTTTGAGCTGAATTTAATTAGTATGAGAAATGATTAAAAAAAGTTCTCGTAAATAGAATTAAATGTAACAAAATACAGTCTGTAATAGGGTCCATTGAAAAAGTTCATATAGTTTAAAGAAGCAAAGGCTTCCTCGATTTCATTGAGGAAGCCTTTGACATTTTTATATATAATAGTAGAACCAATTCTAGGTAATGTCTCAAACGATGCATATATACACCTAAAATAGCTGTTAATAGATTCTAATCAACACCTACAATATCATCAAATTTTAACCGCAATGTAAACCCAAACAAGTCTTGAAAAAACACCATTCTTATTTGGCGTGTAATCACTTTTGCAACGACTGTCTCATGTAGAATCTGTCCGTTTTGGTAATAAGAAATCATAATTGTTTTTTGTAATTTTATTGATTCAAGTAGTGCTCTTTCGATTTCTTCTTTCGCATCTTGTGTAATAATAGGGCGTGGTATTTTTTTCTGTTCTTCAACGATTTGTTTTATACCAGCGAATTGCTTCGGTATTGACGCAAACGGCTGCCATTTCACCATCCCGCGACCCTTCATTTTAGGTACTCCTGAATTGTTCATGCTTTATGTCCTCCAATAAGCGTATTTCTGTATCTTCCTGTTGCGGCAGAAGTATAAGACACAACTCGTAAAATGCTATTTTTACCGAACCTTGTTCTTCACCTTCATTTATTAAATTAGTTAGTGCAATGCTTACTGTACGAATCGGTTCACCTGTATGGAGTTGCGTTAAAAACATTAAACATACACGGTATATATCTAAAGTTAAATTTGTAGGTCGTTCTAATATACAAGTTTTTTTGAACCAGCCTGGATAGTTGTTGCTATAGCTAATGAAAAACTGTACAGTCCTTGTTAATTTTCTTTTTCGCCTCCACATCAAGGGCAACTTTACTCATTAATAAATTAGAACCAATTCCAATTGTGCTATCAATACGTGTCTTATGATATACCTCTCTTTTGAACTTCATAGCAAATTCGTATGGAGTTTGTGCGAACAGGTGTAAACTTGCTGTAATGTCCATAAAGAATTCATCAATGGAATACTGGTGAAAATCTTCAAAAGCAACGTATTGTAGTGCTAACTTTGTTATGTAATTTGAACATCTAATATATATTTCCGTAGTGGGATTTACTATGAGTATGTCGTGACGCTGTGGGATTTTATATAATCGGCTCATCTTTTTAACTCCTAATTCTTTTAAAGGAGGAGTGGCAGCTAACACAATCGACCCTTGCCGATTCACATCGCCAACAACAGCTAGTTTTGTACAGAGCGGATCGAGACCCATTTTGATGCAGGAAACGCTAGCGTAAAAATTTCGTAAACCTACACATAAGGTGTTTCGTTTTGGTAAAAGAGAATAGTCATACAAAGTAATCACTCCTAACAAAAGGAACATTTGTTCTTATTATATACGAACTTACATTCTTTCAGAAGAGGTAACTTCATTTATTTACCACTTGATGAAAATTTAATCAAAAGAGAGTCTATTAAGTGTTAATAGGGAATTTATACCATTTTTTGCACCTCGTTAATATTGAACCGTTAAATAATTTTAGGAGTTCCTTCACAAGGTGTTGTAAAATGGATATATATTACATACGAGAAAGAGCGCTATTTGATAGGGAGGTTTTTAAGTGCATATTGATGAAGGGGTAAATCTGCAATTAACCAGCCATGCTCTTCAGTTAATGAATAACGGAATCGCCGTCACAAATTATGACGGAATTATCACATTCAGCAATCAATCATTCTGCAGCATGTTAAACAAAACAGAAAATGAAATAATCGGCAAGCAAATATCAACAATCATTCCCGACAGTAAAAAGCTATTAGTCAATCAAAATGATAATCTGTACAAGTACGAATGTAAGATCGGCAATCAAGTGTTCATCGTAAACGAATCTTTTGTATATCAGGATGGGAAAAAACACGGATCGATTGTAATCCTAGAAACCAAGCAAAGTAAGGAAAAAAGTATACAGTCATTGGAAACTATCATCAGTCAGTATGAAAATGCTTTGAATTTGCTTTCTGAATGTATTCTAGGGGTGGATGAGCAAGGAATCATCAATTTCCTAAGCGGTTCTTATGCGCAATTTTTAGGAATCGATGACCCAAAAGAAGCGATTGGAAAGCATTGTACGGAAGTTGTTGAGAATACGAGGATGCATATTATCGTGAAAACGGGGAATGCAGAAATCGGGCATATTCAGCGAATAAATAATCGGAATATTATTGCAATTCGTATACCTATTGCTAAGGAAGGGAAAATCATTGGTGCCATAGGCAAAATTATGTTCCATGATATACAGCAGTTTAAGGCTTTGGCGGATCAGATTAGTACGATGGAATCGAAGCTGTCATACTATCAGTCTGAATTAAAACGGCTGCAGCGGGGGAAGCTTTCATTTCAAAGCATTATAGGAGAGAGCGAGAAAATGAACGAAGTGAAGGCTATGGCTTTGAAGGTTTCCAAAAGTCGATCTACTACTTTGATAAGAGGTGAGAGCGGAACAGGGAAAGAGCTCTTTGCCCATGCGGTTCATAATGCTAGTCCGCGTGCTGCAGGTTCATTTATTCGTTTGAATTGTGCTGCGATTCCGAGGGATCTTTTGGAAGCTGAACTGTTCGGGTACGAAGAGGGCGCCTTTACAGGAGCGAAAAAAGGTGGAAAGCCTGGAAAGATTGAGCTGGCTCATAATGGAACGTTGTTTTTGGATGAAATCGGCGATATGCCGCTGGACATGCAGGTTAAGTTGCTTCGTGTTCTTCAAGAGAAAGAGATTGAAAGAATCGGCGGCACGAACATTCGCAAGATTGATGTTCGTTTCATTGCGGCGACACATCGAAATCTTTTTGAAATGGTTCAAAAAGGGGAATTCAGAGAGGATTTATATTATCGGTTGTATGTTTTTGCGATTGATATTCCTCCGTTAAGAGAAAGAAAGGAGGACATTATACATATAACGAAATTTTTAATTCAGAAATTGAATGAGGAGCTTGGAAGCAGCGTTCTTTCATTGGATGAGAGAGTGAGAGATATATTCATGGAGCATGATTGGCCGGGGAATATTAGGGAGCTGGAGAATGTACTCGAACGATCGATGAATGTTGTTGAAGGAACAATTATTCAAGTGCATCACCTTCCTGTCTATTTGCGGAAAAAGGGTTTGCAAGAGGAGTTGTATGATGAAATGTTCGCGGTAGATCAAGATGAGATTGAGATGAATTATTCGCTGCACATGGAAGTGGAATCAGCTGAAAAACGGGTGATTGCGAGAGCCCTGGAAAAAACAGCTGGAAACAGAAAAGAGGCAGCCGAGCTTTTAGGAATTCATCGGGCCAGCTTATATCGGAAAATAGACAGATATGGAATACAATGAGGAAATGTAAAGGGCAAATAGGCCCTTTTTTTGTTTGGACTGCGGATGTGAGTATACAGCAATATTCCCTGTCGCGTTTTTGCGACGGTGTCTTACATATGCAACGTTTATAAAAGAGTCATAGTTATGATTTGTAGCATAAATGCGACACGTGCAGGTGTACATATAAGATTATTGGCGGCATGTCCCTGAAGGAATAAGGGATTTGGCAATGATTGGAGTTTTGGCATGCCTCTTGCTATATAAAAATAAAAGCCTCGTAATTTTGGGGAGATTTTAGTAGAAAGGGGAATAGAAGCCAATGATGGAGAATTACAGCCTGCCGCATTTTATTATGCGAAGTATCGAAAAGACACCAAATAAGGTGTATTTACAATTCGGAGAACAAAGGGTTACCTATGAAGAGCTCTATCATCGGATCACAAGGGCCGCAGCGGGATTTCGTGAGCTGGGTATCCAACAAGGTGACAAGGTTTGTATTATGCTACATAACTCTCCTGAATATCTGGATGTGTGGTTTTCTTTATCTTTTATGGGAGCAATCGCGGTACCTCTTAATGTGCATTTAAAGGGAGAAGGTCTGCAGTATATTTTATCCCATTCCGATTGTAAGCTGATTATCGTTGAGGAGGAATTTGTTTCTCAAATTGCTTCTTGTTTGCCATTTATACAAAGGGACATTCAAATTGTCGTCTACGGCAATAATGAAAGCGTCATCATGACGGGGGATGGTAAAGAACGGCCGGTAATCGGATTGAAAGATGTATTGAATACAAATTATCACCATTTTCCAAATGAAGCTGTTTCCTCTTCTTCTATCAACAGTATCCTTTACACCTCTGGAACGACAGGATTACCGAAAGGGGTCATGTTAAGTCATTCTGCTTATGTAAATTCCGCACAATCATTCGCCGATCATATGGTTGGCGCAAATTCAAAAGATATTTTATTTACAGCGCTTCCGTTATTTCATATTAATGCCCAAGCCCATACCGTGCTCGGTGCTATTCATTCAAATGCGACAGTCGCTCTTGGTAAGCGTTTTAGCGCTTCTCGTTTTTGGGATGAAATCCGCTATCATGGCGCGACGATTTTTAATTCTTTAGGATCTATGATTCCGATTCTCTGTAAGCAGCCAGCAAAGGAAAACGACCATGAAAATCCTGCAAGGGTGACAGCTTGTGCCGCTACGCCTAAGGAATTTTGGAAGACGTTTGAGGAGAGGTTTGGCATCCGGATCGTGGAAGGCTACGGATTAACGGAGACGACGGGTTTTTGTGTAACGAATCCATTGAACGCCAATAAGCCGCCTTCTATCGGAAAACCCTATTCCTACGTAGAGACGAAAGTCGTCAACGAGGAGGGAAATGAAGTGCCGATTGGTGAAATCGGGGAGATTTTCATCCGTTCTTCACAGGCAGTCATGGAAGGCTACTATAAAATGCCGGATAAAACAGAGGAGGCGTTGGAAGGAGGCTGGTTCCATACAGGAGATCGCGGTTATCGGGATGAGGAAGGCTACTTATACTTTTGCGATCGGATCAAACAATGTATCCGGAGGCGCGGAGAAAACATCTCTTCTTGGGAAATCGAAAAGGTCGTGGACAATCACCCGAAAGTGCTTGAATCAGCGGCTATTGGCGTTCCGTCGGAAGTAGGGGAAGAGGATGTTAAATTATATGTGATTTTGAAGCAAGGGGAAATGATGTCCCATGAGGAGATTATAGATTGGTGTCAAGAACGCATGGCTTATTTTATGGTGCCGCGATACGTCCAGTTTAGTGAATCTTTCCCAAAAACCGCGACGGAACGGATTCAGAAGTTTAAGTTGAAAGAGGAAGGAATCGGTGCTGCTTGGGATCGCGAGCAGGCCGGATATGTAATCACAAGAACGAGCTGAAGAGGATTGTTTTAAAGGAAATGTTCGTTACATTACATATTGGAAAGAAGGGATCGCGTTGGAAAATAAGCAGGTTGTTTCATGGTCCAAAGATAAAGGAATTGCGACGATTATGATTGATAATCCTCCTGTTAATGTACTGAGTTATGCCGTAATTGAACAACTGACGGCAGCGGTTGATGAAATTGAACGGGATGATGAAGTGATTGTTGTACTGATAACAGGTGCTGGAGAAAAAGCCTTTGTTGCCGGAGGGGATATTAAGTCATTTCCAGAATGGATTGGAAAAGGAAATGAATATGCAGAGGAAAAATCATTGTGGCTTCAGAACCCATTAAATAAAATAGAAAGACTGCCGAAGCCAGTAATCGCTGTTATTAACGGATTAGCGCTTGGAGGCGGGTGTGAGTTGGCTTTATCTTGTGATTTGCGGATTATGGAAGAACATGCCCGAATTGGGCTTCCGGAAGTTAAGCTGGGCTTGTTTCCAGGGGCGGGAGGAACGCAGCGTTTGCCTCGATTAATAGGAGCTGCAATGGCAAAAGAAATTATGTTCACCGGTGAACCGCTTACTGCTGAAGAAGCTTGGCAAACGGGTCTAGTGAATCATGTTGTTCCCCGCGGTGAATCGCTAAATAAGGCGAAGGAGCTGGCTAAGAAGATGGCTCGTTTTTCCCTTCCGGCTCTATCTTTAATGAAGCAATCTATCAATAAGGGGCTGTCCCTTTCTCTTGAGGAAGGGCTTAAAGTGGAAGCCGAAAACTTTGGTCATGTATTTCAAACGAGTGATGTAAAAGAGGGAGTGGAAGCTTTTATAGAAAAAAGGATGCCGCTTTTTCATCATAAATAAAAAAGTGCGGCTGCAGCAGCTTTATACCCGGATGCTTGTCAGGGACAGGCATCCAACGATTAAGAAAAACCATTTTTATTGAGGGGGGATTGGGGTTATGGATTTATTGATTGTGTTGTTATCGCTCGGCTTGCTTATATTTTTAGCTTATCGGGGTTTTTCCGTGATTCTGTTTGCTCCTTTATGTGCTTTGCTGGCTGTGTTTTTGACGGAGCCGGGGCATGTTCTTCCGTTCTTTTCCAATGTCTTTATGACGAAGATGGTCGGATTCATAAAATTATATTTTCCCGTGTTTTTGCTTGGAGCGATATTCGGTAAATTAGTTGAAGTCACTGGTATAGCAGAGAAAATCGCGAAAATCATCGTCCGTTTTATAGGCGCGAAAAGAGCGATTCTTTCCATCGTGCTGATGGGAGCGATTCTTACATACAGCGGTGTCAGCTTATTTGTGGCAGTATTTGCGATTTATCCATTTGCGGCGCAGTTATTCCGCGAAGCTGATATTCCGAAACGTCTCATTCCAGCGACAATTGCATTTAGTGCATTCACGTTTTCCATGGATTCGCTTCCTGGATCTCCTCAAATCCAAAACGTCATTCCGACTACGTTCTTTAAAACTAATATTTACGCGGCTCCAACATTAGGAATCATCGGTGCATTGTTTATCTTTACATGCGGCATGCTGTATCTGGAAAGGTGCAGGAAGAAAGCAGCTGCTAATGGCGAGGGTTATTTCGGAAAAAATGGTGCTACTTCTGAAATGGCTGCTACAACTAGTGTCAGTCAAGCTGCGCCAACGCCGATTGTTTCAGGAGATGCCATTACAATCGGTCACTGGATAGCATTCCTTCCGCTTGTGCTGGTCGGTGTGATGAATAAAGTTTTTACAGAATTCATCCCCGTTTGGTATGCAAACGGATTTGATTTTGCGACTTTAGGTTTGAAGGACTACGGAAAAATTGATATGACGCAAGTCGTGGGTATTTGGTCAGTGGAAATGGCGCTTCTTATCGGTATACTGACCGCTGTATTATTAAATTTCCAAGCGGTAAAAGAACATTTTCAATCTATTACAAGCGTGGGTGTAAGTGGTTCTATTCTAGCTGCCATGAACACTGCAGCCGAGTTTGGATTCGGTGCCGTTATAGCAGCTTTACCTGGCTTTGTTATGATTCAAAATTTTTTGACTGGGACATTTTCAAATCCTTTGATCAGCGGAGCAGTCATGACGAATATATTATGCGGACTGACGGGCTCGGGATCAGGTGGAATGAGCATTACATTAGGGTTAATGGCGGGGAAATATATTGAAGCGGCAACGAATTTCGGTATTCCATTAGATGTGCTGCATCGTGTAATCGCAATGGCGGCGGGAGGTATGGATACTCTTCCTCATAACGGAGCAGTTATAACTTTGCTTGCAGTTACAGGCTTAACGCATCGTGAAGCTTATAAAGAGATTTTCGGCATTACTTTGATTAAGACGTTAGCTGTTTTCGTTGTTATTGGAGTTTATCTGTTGTTTTCTATTGTGTAGGCGGGGATTTGTTGGCTATCATGAATACCATAGCTATCAAGTTAAGATTATGTATAAATTTAAACAAAAACAACCATTATTCCATGAAATAATGGTTGTTTTTATGTCTTCAATATAAAATCAAAAAAGGAACATTTTGGTCATTGGAAGCAATGATTACCATATACAATGATAAGATTTGAAGAAAGAACCATACTATTAAAAATAACATAAGAATATTATGTATAGAAAAAGCCATCTGATTGTTAGATTAGATGGTTTTTATTTATAAAACAACATGTCATTATGGATATTATAGCCGTCATTTTATTGGTTGAATGTTTATTTAAAATGGTAGGGCTTGTGTATAGGTGATTGTTATTACCGAACCGTACAGTAAAACATGTTGCCAAGAAGTCTTTTTCAGTTTGGCCATTAGTGTTGAGATGAAGATTATGTGGGGGCACTTGAACCTCATAGATAAAAATCACATTAACACTTTAAAGGAGCAGAGATCAATGAAGGTAGTAAATAAAGAAAAAATTTTAATCCTTACCGGAAATTACGGGGATGGTCATATTCAAGTAGCCCAAGCTCTACAGGAAGCGATACAAATTCGATTTCCGACATTAGAACCGGTGATTTTTGATTTTATGGAATGGGCCCATCCCTATTCTAATCATGTAAGTCGTTTCCTTTTCCTTGAAGGAGTAAAAAAATTCCCTCAGGTGTATGGGTATATTTATCAAAAAACACGGAGAGTGAACACTTTATCCAATTTGATAAAGACGATTTTCTCTACAGGTTTCGGACGATTGCAAAAGTTGATTGAAGAAGTGCAGCCGACCGTCGTAGTTAGTACGTTTCCTTTGGCGGCAGCTGTGATGTCAAAGTTGAAATCCTATGGTTTAACCGATATTCCAACTGTAACGACCATTACTGATCATACAGATCATAGTTGCTGGATTTATCCGTTTACGGATCAATATATCGTCGGCTCAAGTATTGTTCGTGATTCTCTGATTAACTTAGGCGTGAAAGAGAATCGGATTGCTCATACAGGGATTCCCATTCGGCAGCAATTTTTTCAGTCCTTTGAACGAGAGGGAATTTTCGAGAAATATGGTTTGAATCCTCATATTCCTACAGTGTTAGTAATGGGGGGCGGTTATGGCATGATTGGTGATGGAAGTTCCACCTTTCAGGAGTTTGATACGTTATCGCAGCCTATTCAATTCATCATTGTTTGTGGGCATAATGAAAAACTCCGTATGGAATTACAGGAAAAGTTAAAGGATTCCAAGCATCACATCCATCTCACTGGTTATATCAATTACGTTCATGAGTTAATGGCTATTTCCGATCTAATGATTACAAAGCCAGGAGGGGTCACTACTTTTGAGGCGATTGCCATGGAATTGCCTATACTTCTTTATAAACCTATTCCGGGGCAAGAACAGGATAACGCTAAATTTCTAGTTCGTTCAGGCGTGGCGATTCAAGCGGAAACGGATCGGGATTTAACGGATCATTTATCCAAATTACTGAGCAATGTAGAACTACTTCAACAGATGAGGGAGAATTCGAAACAATTTCATCCTAAAGAATCTGCGTTTGCATCAGTAGAAGTAATTATTCATACAAAAGAAAACAAGTACAATGGACATGACCTCATGTATTCATTTGGTTCATAAATCATTAATAAGGTGAAATATGGGGATTTTAATGTTTACGTCATACAAGTTCAAGAAACCAGCAGCTCGCTCTCTATCTATTGGAAGTTTGATTATCTTCTTACTTCTTACCGGAATATATTTATATTTTCTTCATACAGGATCGGCAAAATTATGGATTGAATCCATTCGTCATCTCGGTGTTTTCGGGATATTGTTAGGTATTATGATTCAAACGGTTGTCAATGTAATACCTGTGCCTGGCGAATTTGTTTCTCTTTTTCTTATAGAAATATACGGTGCAGTTGCAGGTGGATTCTATTCATGGATTGGCGGAATCTTAGGGGCAGTCCTTGCGTATCATCTATCCAATTGGTTCGCTCGTCCAATCATTGAATCATTGGCTAAACCTTACCTAGTAAAAATAGATCGTTGGCTACAAAAACAAGGAGTTACGGGGCTTTTGATTCTGCGTTTTATACCGTTAGTTCCTTATCATTTCGTCAACTATACGGCAGGTATATTGGGCGTAAACAGAAAGGCTTTTATATGGACGACTGCCTTAGGGATATTGCCTTATACCATATCGGTAAGCAGCCTATTTGCAGGGGTGCGTTATGGAAGATTCATTCCTTTTATACTTGGCGGCGGACTTTTTATCTTATCTTTTATCTTAAGTATTGTCCTACGAAGAAAAATGGATTAAGGCTCTTATCAAGCACTTCTAAAATGAACACTGTAAGAACAGAAATTATAGAAAGGGGGTAGTGTAGGAGATGGTTAAGGTTATTTTACTGGTGTTGTTCTTATTAGCATTATACTGGTTTGTTCCATATATTTTTACTAGGGGCTTTGGTATCGGTGTATTAAAAAGGAAAGATTCTTCTGCAAAAATTGCTTTTACTTTTGATGACGGTCCCAATCCTATTTATACTCCGCAGCTATTGGACTTGTTAAAAATAAATAATATTAAGGCGACATTTTTTGTCGTTGGTTCTAAAGCGGAGCAATACCCTGAATTAATTGAAAGAATGCACGCAGAGGGGCATTTAATAGGAATGCATAATTACGTGCACAAGTCCAATTGGATTATGGCCCCTTGGACGATAAGAAGGTATTTAAGGAAGAGTGCTTCAATCATTGAAAAAATTACTGGAGAACGTCCGATCTATTATCGTCCGCCATGGGGATTATTAAACTTATTCGATTTTTTTCTAATGAAAAAGTATAAGATCATCCTATGGTCGGTAATGGCAGAGGATTGGAGCAGTAAAGGCGGCAGTGAAAAAGTTAAAAAAAGACTATTACGAGATATAAAAAATGGGGATGTCATCCTCTTGCATGATTGTGGGAAAACCTTTGGAGCGGATGAAGATGCTCCTATGAATACCATTGATGCATTAAAAGATGTTTTTAAAGAACTATCAAGCCGAGGTATGTCTTGTGTAAGAATGGATGAATTGTGATATTAGATAAATAGTAGACATGGATTATTAAACATGTGATGTCTACGTGAAAAGGTATGATGAAGATTTTAAAAGACAAACAGCAATGCTGAAATGAAGCGAAGACAGGGTATTTTATTTAGGAAGCTTGTAAGGCATGAGCTTGGTATTGTACCAAGCTCATGCCTTTTAAATTTTCCTTAATTCATTAAATTATCATAAATCGTTTGAACTAAGGCTTTGCATTCTGGTTTTTATTTGGCAATAAAATTTTTGTCCAGTAGTGGTATGTGGAATTTATGAGAATGCTAGAATGTATTTTATCGGCATTCTTTTTTTATTTGTATAGTACTCGTGTTTTGATTTGTTTGGTGATTTTTCCTGTTTTAAACTAAGAGATTATATCTGACAAATCAGTAAAGTTATTTTGTATTGAAAAAAAGATTAAATTATGGAAATATAATATTTGCATATACTAAATCTAGTAGAGTTAGATGAAATAGAGGAGGACTAATTGATTTGAGTAATTTATTCTTATTATTATTTCTAGTATGTTTAGTAGCATTAGTTGTAGGTATGATCAAACCACAATTAGTAGTTAGATGGGGAGATACAGAAAAACGAAATAGAAAAAGTGTACTAAAGTATTATGGAATTGGTTTAATAGCATCGTTTGTTTTACTTGGAGCGACTTCTAGTAATGAAGAAAAGAAACAAGAAAAAGGTTCCTCAAGCAAACCTGCTGCAGCTGCACAGAAAAAAGAGCTAACAGCAGAGGAAAAAGCGGCGGCAGAAAAAGCAGCAGCAGAAAAGGCGGCAGCAGATAAAGCAGCGGCAGAAAAAGCAGCAGCAGAAAAGGCAGCAGCAGATAAAGCGGCAGCGGAAAAAGCAGCAGCAGATAAAGCTGCAAAAGAAGAAGAAGAACGTGTTGGATACGATACAGGAATAACTTATGATCAATTAGCTAGAACACCAGATGAGTTTAAAGGGAAGAAAGCTAAGTTTACTGGAAAAGTAGTACAGGTAATGGAAGGTAAAGGGGAAACTGAATTAAGAATAGCGGTTGATGGTAATTATGACACGATTCTATATGTTGCTTATAAAAGCGATATTATAAAATCAAGAGTATTAGAAAATGATAGTGTTACTGTGCGAGGAAAATCTGCAGGCATCCTTACTTATAAATCTACAATGGGTGGCGACATTAGTATTCCATCAATGGTAGTAGATAAAATAGATATAAATCAATAAAGCAAAAAAGCATAAATTTGTGACTGCAAGGTTATATTGAATGTTTAGGACACAATAATATCATGGTCACATTATATACATATTTATATGTGTTGATAACAAGTAAAGGGTACGATTAACAACATCAAACATTGGTTTGTTTTCTGTAACTTTGATCTTGAATGGTTTTAAACTAACAACCTCCATCTATTAAGTGTGGAGGTTTTATTATGGAAAAAACACCTATTTAAAGAATGAATGGGAAGCTTATATTCAAGACTATAAAAATAGTGGACTATCAAAAGTTGCTTGGTGTCGAAAACAGAGCCTACCGATTCATCCCCCACCTCAAGCGCGAATGAAGTGGTAGGTGGGGGTAGTTCAATCAGCGACAGGAAATAAAGTTCCCGTCTTTAATGAAAGGCATAACACGATATGCCTCAGTTACCTGAATACTCCTGTGAGGGAAAGACATTCACAAAAAATTGGCTTTTTTACAATATATAGTTTGATTTGCTAATTTAATATTTTGGATTAGTAGGCTGTACTAAGAAAAGAATGACACGCCATTATAATTTTTTCACTACCTTCTTCCCTTAGTAATTCTTTTCTTATAAGTTCTGAAGATAGCTTTTGAACTTTTTGAGCTCTATAATACCTTCTCTTAAAATAGGATTGAAATGCTGTATAAAAGTAATCATGATTATCAATTTCTTCTGCTAATACTATGGCATCTTCTATTGCCATTGCAGCTCCTTGGGCTAAATTTGGTGCACTGGCATGAGCAGCATCTCCACCAATGACTACACGGTTGCTGTACCAGTTCTCTTCCAATACAACTTCTTCAACTAGATTAAAGAGAATGGGAGAATCTTTAGAAAGCCCCTCTTTAATTAAAGTTGATGCTCCTCTAAATTGATCTACAATGTTCATTACTCTTTCATAACGTGTCATTTTATCATCCCAGTAATCTATCTTTACCGGCTTCAAGATAAAAGCATAACCTGCACTTTCAGACAATGGTACAATACCAATTTTAGTGCTTCCATTATGAAGCATGAGCGTCTCATTAAAAGATTTACTCTTAGGAAATTCTATAGGGAACCTCCATGATCCCATACCTAAAAATTGAGGGTGAATTTTTCGCCCCAGCATTATATCCCTGACTTTAGAACGAATGCCATCAAATCCTATAAGAATATCGCAAGTGAGAGTGCTTTCGTCTTCAAAAGTTACATTAACCCCATATTCATGTTCGGTATAAGACTTTAGGGTTTTATTCCATTCTATATTCACTCCTAAAGACTGAGCTTTTGCAACTAATATTCCGCTTAATTCAGAACGCCAAATAGCATTTCTACCTGGTAGGTTTTCATCCATAAATCTTTCACTAATTTCACTTATTATCATGCCATCTTTATCAAAAATTTTTAGGGAATTGAGTTGAAATCCTTTATTTAAGCATTGTTCATATATACCTAATTCTTTGAGAACTCCAAATGAATTTTGAGGTTGCAAAATGCCTGCACCTTTAAGTGAATTACTACTTGAAGACTCACATACTGTAACAGATAAACCATTTTTTCTTAAAGCAATTGCAGCAGATAGTCCACCTATTCCACCGCCGATAATAAGAACTTTTTTGATTTGCTGTTTCATTATATACACCCTTTCATAAAAGATGGTTGATTACTATAGTATAGGTTTTTACCTATGAATAATATGAATAATGATTTTTTTCGAAAAATTGACTACCTCATATCCGATTGAATTTAGTAAATAGAGATACAGGTATGGAGGAAAAAACAGTTATCTAGAAGGAGAATATTGTTTGTTTCATATTTCTACACGATGACAGTACAATTTACGAAGAAACTTCAAACGGTACTATAAAAAACAACTTATTCATGCAAAAGAGGCTGTCCAAAAAGTGAAACTTTTGGGCAGCCTCTTGTTTTGCATATATAAACGAAACTGCAGTCAGGGACTAGACTGCGGCTTTTCGACGTACGATGAATTACGAAAATTATTTACAAACGCATAACATGTATAACTGTTTGTTGGGGTCGTTTATTTTTAAAAAAACTTTGCAACAGAACCGATTGGACCATTACACTAGAATAGTACAATCAGGGGGGAAATATTTACTAAACTTGTTTTGATATAATTATCTTAATCTAGACAGTAAAAAGATGGTAATTAAAAATAAAATCATGCTGTTCATAAAAAATATGATGTTTAAAATCGAATTGTGACCTTTGTAAAAAAGTTGCTAGGTTATATCCCTTTAGATATGATTATCTAAAGGGATATTCTTATTTCAAAAAGAACATCTGATACTGAGAAATAAAGTACTAACAGAAAAATTAGTGTGGATGTGAGTGCATTTACAGCTGAAAATGCCATTCCCATCATTCTTTTTTATTGCATATTGTTATTTTTCATTTCTATTGGTTTATTTATGTAATTAAGAGTAAATAGCCGAACTAATAAATAGAACTCTTTCATACAAATTAAATAAAAGTTAAATAAAATAATAGTATTGAAAAATAACAGAATAATTAGAGAACGTGATAATGAGACTTATTCTAACTAAAATATTTTACAAGTAACAATGATTATATTAAATATGATAAAGGAAGTTGAATGCAGTATGTATAAAATTGGATTAGTCGGTCTAAAAACTTCTATAGAACTGATTTTAGACATGGCAGAAGAATACAAACATGAGTTGGAATTTATCTCTTACTCCTATGTAAAAACTGAAGAGGTAGAAAAAATTGTAAAAGAACATACTTCTCATGTAGATGCATGGCTTTTTTCTGGCCCAATTCCCTATGAAATTGCAAAAAAATATATAGGTACAGATAAAATAATGGTTTATGTTCCTGCTACAGAATCAGGTTTTTATAAATCTTTTTTAGAGATGATCTATGAACAAGGAAAAATTATTGAGCAACTAAGTATCGATACTATGTCTTTAAATAATATTAGTGAAGAAGCTTTATCACAGTTAAATATAAAGAAACCAAAGATTTATACGAAAGTGTTTGAGTTGGATGTTGATACGAATGAATTATTGAACTTTCACATGAATTTATGGAAAAAAGGAAAAACAGCAGGTGCTCTATCTTGTTTTCCATCAGTGTGTGAAGCTTTAAGGGAACATGGAATTCCATCTTACCGGATGTCGATAAGTAAGATAGAAATACGACAGACGCTTCGGATTCTTTCTGAAAAAGTAAAGGCCTCCTATTTTAAAGACACACAAATTGGAGTTGAAATCATTGAAGTTGAATATTTTAACAAAGTGGCAGAGGAAGTGAAAACTCCTTATCATTTACAGTACTTGGAACTCCGGTTGAAAGAAATATTGATTCAACTTGGTGAAACAATTAACGGTTCTTTTTCAGAGAAAGGAAACGGTAGATATATGATTTTTAGTTCTCGCGGCGCGATTGAACGAGAGATAGTTACGTTGGAAGATACCGTTCAAAAATTAGCGTTTGAAGCAGATACTACCGTTGCCGTCGGAATTGGTTTTGGCGAGACTGCGTATTCGGCAGAAATCAATGCTTTCCGCGCAATTCAACATTCCAAGGGGATGAAGAAGCGCGGAATTGTAATCGTTCAAGATGATGGCAAAATTGTTGAATCACCGGGCGACAAAAAAGAATTGCAATTTACCAGTCGTACCCAAAATGAAGTCCTTTATGAAAAGTTAAAAAAAGGAAATATCAGTGTGAAAACGTATAAAAAAATATCGGCCCTCATACATAAAATGAAGTGGAATTTTTTTACAACAAAAGACTTGGCGACACATCTTGAGATGACAGAACGTAATGTACGACGCATTATTACAGATATGTGCGAAGTTGATTTGGCACAATGCGTCGGCCAAGAGACCTATGCCACTCGTGGAAGGCCCAGTAAAATTTATCAATTGTTATAAGCATCCATTATTGGGATGCTTATTTATTTTGCAATTTATATTCGTGTGCAAAAGGAGAAAAAATTAAAGTTGATAAAATTGTTTTTATAATTTTCTAAAAATATTGAAATTTAACCACGAAACTAATATACTTCATTTAAGGAATTTTTTCCTTAAATAATCCGAAAATAAAATTGGCTATGTAAGTTGAATGAAAAAGGAGCTGAAATAAGTGTCTCAAATAACAATGATTCATAATTTAATCGAGGATACCAAAGACGAAGTGATTGGATGGCGAAGATATTTACACAAGTATCCCGAGCTATCTTTTCAAGAAGAAAATACAGCACAATTTGTTTATGACACGCTACAAACTTTTGGTGATTTAGAAATTTCACGTCCGACAAAAACAAGTGTTATGGCTCGTTTGATTGGTCAGCAACCAGGGAAGGTTATTGTACTGCGGGCAGATATGGATGCGCTTCCAATTGAAGAAGAGAATGATTTTGACTTTGTGTCACAGAATACAGGCGTGATGCATGCTTGCGGACATGACGGACATACGGCGATGCTGCTTGGTGCGGCAAAGATTCTTACACAGTTAAAGGATCGAATTAAGGGGGAGGTGCGCTTTTTATTTCAACATGCTGAGGAACTACCGCCCGGTGGTGCCCGAGAGATCGTACAAACCGGTGTGCTTGATGGAGTAGATATGATTATGGGAACTCATCTCTCGTCGATGGTTCCTTTAGGGAAAATTGGTTTGAGTTACGGTCCGATGATGGCTGGAGCTGATACTTTTAAAATTACCGTGGTGGGTAAAGGGGGACACGCCTCACAGCCCGAACTAACCGTTGACCCTATTGCAATTGGAACTCAGATTGTAACAAATCTCCAGCACATTGTTTCGAGGTATCGAGATGCTCAGGAAACTCTTGTGATTTCAGTGACTCAGTTCTTTGCAGGAAGTGCGATTAACGTTATTCCCAGTAGGGTAAGCATTGGAGGATCCGTTCGAAGCTTTAATCCGGAACTGAGGGAAAAGATTCCAACTTTTATCGAACGTATAGTAAAGGGGATTACAGAAGCGCATGGAGCTACTTATGAATTCGATTATCAATTCGGTTATGCTCCGACCATTAATGATCAAGAAGTAACACGATTGATGGACGAAACGGTCTGTGAAGTATTTAGTGAAAATAGTCGAGAGATTTTAAAGCCAATTATGGGGAGTGAAGACTTCTCTGCCTATCAAAAAGTAGCTCCGGGATCTTTTATTATGATAGGAGCTCGTAATGAAGAAAAAGGGATTATTTATCCTCACCATCATCCCAAATTTACTGTCGATGAACAGGCTTTACAATATGGAGTGAAGTTATTTGTTCACGGGACTTTTAAAATGTTAAACCTGACAAACTAGGGGGATAAAAGTATGAAACCCATATATTGGCTTAGTGCTATTCCGTTTTTGGGATTTATTTTAGGTGCTTTGTTTACAAATAAGGTGACTCCCTATGTTTTGGGAATGCCATTTTTCCACTTTTGGATTGTACTCTGGTCTTTTATAACTACAGGTATTATGTGGATTATATATATACTAGATCCTGCTAATCAGAAGGGAGATTCAAGATGAATATTGCCGTGTTATTCATCCTATTCTTTTTCGTCATTTCTGTTTTGATTGGTATTCGGGCTAAAAAAGGACAAGAAATGAACTTAGAACAATGGTCTGTTGGAGGACGCGGAATGGGAACTCTATTGATTTTCCTCTTGTCCGCAGGTGAAATGTATACTACCTTTACCTTTTTGGGTGCAAGCGGTTCGGCTTATGGGGAGGGAGGTTCCATTTTTAGTATCGTAACATACGGTTGTCTGGCTACAGTAATCTCCTACTGGACATTTCCTGCTATTTGGAGATATGCAAAGAAACATCAATTAGTTTCCCAATCGGATTTTTTTGTAAAAAAATATCAAAGTCCTTATCTTGGTGTGCTTGTTGCGGTTATAGGTGTTATAGCTTGTACTTGCTATTTAGTTCTGCAATTGAAAGGGCTAGGATATATCGTTTCTGCAACATCCTATGGGGTCATCTCTTCTACAACCGCTATTTGGTTTGGAGCAATTGGAGTAACTATTTTTGTGATGGTTTCCGGTATTCACGGCTCTGCCCGGACATCTATTTTGAAGGATATTCTGATTCTTGGTATTGTCGTGTTTTTAGGAGTTTATTTTCCTATTCATTATTATGGCGGTTTTCAACCTATGTATGAGGCTATCGAAAAAGTAAAGCCGAACTTTACCATACTTCCTGAACAAGGAATGAGCATATCGTGGTATATATCGACTGTGATATTAAGTTCCATTGGATTTTATATGTGGCCGCATGGGTTTTCTCCCATTTTTGCTGCCTCTAGCGAAAAAGCTTTACGAAAAAATGCAATCCTAATGCCAATGTACCAATTGATTTTATTGTTTGCCTTTTTCGTCGGATTTGCAGCTATTTTACAAACACCAGGGTTAAAAGGCAGCGAAATCGATCTTGTTTTGCTGCAGCTTTCTAAGCAGGCTTTTGATCCATGGTTTGTCGGGTTAATTGGTGGAGCTGGCGTGTTAGCCGCTTTAGTACCAAGTTCTTTGCTGTTAATGGCAATATCAACATTGCTTGCTAAAAATATATATCACGTATTCACTCCATCTGCAACAGACAATCAGATTGCAAAATTGGTAAAATACTTGGTTCCCTTTATTTCTCTCGTAGGGATTTACTTGACCTTTAAAGGTGGAAATACCCTCTTTAGTCTTGCTATAATCGCTTATAATTTTATCACACAACTCGCTCCTGCATTTTTCGCCAGTTTGATGAGAAAGAACTTTGTGACTAAACATGGAGCATTTGCTGGGATTATAACAGGGGGACTGCTAGTCTCTATTATGGACTTAGGTAACATAAAAATTGGTCAAATGTTTCCTTATCTTCCTCAAGCAATTAAAGACTTGAATGAAGGAATTGTCGCCTTATTTGTTAATATTGTAGTCTTAGTGATTGTCAGTTTGATGACAAGAAATATTGCTTATACTCATCAGGATGCCGATGTTTTGGAGACAACAGTAATAGAGAGTAAGGCCTGATACAAAAAGACTTTAACAGCTAACCCAACATGGCTATGCTAACTTCAAAGGGTAATTCACTTACGCTAACCATATAAAAAAGAACCGTCCTTTTTTGAGAGAATTAAGTCACCGCAACAAAATCACAAAAAGAAAGAAGCTTTCTCCAAAAGGTCGTTATTCAACGACCTTTTGGGAAAGCTTCTTCTATTTAATCTCACGAAGCATCTGCACCTTCAAACTGACTATTATAAAGCGAAGCATAGAAACCATTAGCTTTCAATAACTCTTCATGATTACCTTGTTCTACAATATCCCCGTCTTTCATGACAAGGATTAAATCTGCATCACGTATTGTTGATAATCTGTGAGCGATAATGAAGCTTGTTCTGCCTTCCATGAGATTTTCCATCGCTTTTTGAATTAGTACTTCTGTACGAGTGTCAATCGAGCTTGTTGCTTCATCGAGTATTAATATTTTCGGATCCGCTAGAAGGGCGCGAGCAATTGTTAATAACTGCTTTTGTCCTTGGGATACGTTGCTTGCTTCTTCGTTTAATTCCATATTGTATCTATTTGGTAAGGTCTTTACGAAGCTGTGAACGTGAGCTGCTTTCGCTGCTTCAATTACTTCTTCGTCAGTAGCATCGAGTCTACCGTAACGTATATTTTCCATGATGGAACCGTTAAATAGCCAAGTATCTTGAAGTACCATACCGAACATGTGGCGTAAATCTTCTCGCGTGAAGTCTTTTATATCGTGACCATCTATACATATAGCACCGCTATTTAAATCATAGAACCGCATTAACAGCTTCACGATTGTTGTTTTACCTGCTCCAGTTGGTCCTACGATCGCTACCTTTTGTCCAGGCTGAATATGAGCTGAGAAGTTATTGATGATGATCTTATCTGGGTTATATCCAAATTGAACATCTTTGAAGGTAACTTCTCCGTTAACTTCTTGCAGCTTAACTGGATGTTCTGCTTCTGGAATTTCCTCTTCTTCATCTAAAAATTCGAAAACTCTTTCTGCAGCAGCAGCTGTGGATTGAAGTACGTTCGCGATTTGAGCTACTTGCGCGATTGGTTGCGTAAAACTTCTCACATATTGAACAAAGGCTAAAATATCTCCAACTGCAATTGTTCTCTTTACCGCAAGCCATCCTCCTAAAATAGATACAGCTACATAACCGATATTACCGATAAACGTCATAATCGGCATCATCATTCCAGATAAAAATTGAGACTTCCATGCAGAGTGGTAAAGGGTATCATTAACCTCTTCGAACTTTTTAACTTCTTCTTCTTCAGTGTTAAAGGCTTTTACGATATTGTGACCACTATAAATCTCTTCTACTTGACCGTTCACGTGTCCTAAATACTCTTGCTGGGATTTGAAGTATTTTTGTGATCGTTTTACGACTGCCATGATGAGCATCATGGATACTGGCAATATTAAAAGCGCTACTAATGTCATTTGCCAGCTGATTGATAACATCATGATGAGTACACCGATGATTGTAATAACGGATGTGATGATTTGCGACATACTTTGATTTAAAGTCTGGCTCACAGTATCTACGTCATTCGTAATTCTAGATAATACTTCTCCGTGTGTCGTTTTATCAAAGTATTTCAGCGGCATACGGTTAATTTTTTCATCAATTTCTTTTCTGAAATTATAAGATACCTTTTGTGCGACTCCAGAAATGATATAGCCTTGGATAACGCCAAACGCAGCGCTCGCTATATATAATCCAAGGAGTATAACGACAATGTTTCCAATATAGGTAAAGTCAATTGCAGCACCTGGCGCTCCCGTTACCTTGCTTACGAGTCCTTCGAAAAGCTTTGTTGTTGCTTTACCTAAAATTTTTGGACCTGCGATTGCAAAGGCAGCACTACCAATTGCAAAAATAATGACGATCAAAATTGATAGCTTATATGGCTTTAAGTATTGAAGTAACTTACTCATCGTTCCCTTAAAGTTTTTTGCCTTCTCAATCTTTCTCATGCCGCCGCCCATAGGACCGCCGCCATGGCCACCGCCACCAGGACCACCAGGGCCTCTTCTATTTTCTATTTTTCTATCGCTCATGATGACAGTTCCTCCTTCGAAAGTTGTGATAAAGCAATTTGCTTATACACTTCACAGTTCTCCATAAGCTCTTCATGAGTACCGATTCCTACTATTTTTCCTTCGTCAAGTACAATGATCTTATCTGCATTCATGATCGTACTAATTCTTTGTGCAATAAGTAGAACAGTACTTCCTGCAATCTCATTGTTCAAAGCTTTACGCAATGCTGCGTCTGTCTTAAAGTCAAGAGCTGAGAAACTATCATCAAATATGAATATTTCGGATTCCTTCGTAAGAGCACGTGCAATCGAAAGTCTTTGTTTTTGACCGCCTGAAACGTTCGTACCGCCTTGTGATATCTCTGTACGGAAGCTTTCAGGTTTCGCATTAATAAACTCCATAGCTTGCGCGATTTCTGCGGCTTTTGTTAGTTCTTCTTCAGTTGCTTCTTTCTTACCGTATTTCAGATTACTTTCGATCGTACCTGAGAATAGAACTCCTTTTTGTGGTACATAACCAATTTTTTCTCTTAATTCCTTCTGAGATACTTCTCTAACATCAGTGCCATCTATTAAGATTTGGCCACTTGTTACATCGTAAAAACGTGGAATTAAGTTTATTAATGTTGATTTACCGCTACCTGTACTTCCAATGAAAGCTGTCGTTTCCCCAGGTTTTGCGGTAAAGCTGATATTGGAAAGCACATCTTCTTCCGCACCTGGATATCTAAAGCTAACATCTTTGAATTCAACGTAACCTTTCTTGTCTGAAGCGAATGTTTTTGGTTCCTCGACGTCACGAATAGAAAGGTCAGTATTTAAAACTTCCGCGATACGTTGTGCGGATACAGAAGCACGTGGAATCATAATGGATACCATAGAAATCATTAAGAAGGCCATGATGATTTGCATTGTATACTGCATAAATGCCATCATGTCACCAACTTGCATATGTCCCATATCCACTTGGTGTGCTCCAACCCAAATAATAAGTACAGTAACGGCATTCATGATAAACATCATCATTGGCATCATAAATGACATTAAACGGCTTACAAATAAATTTGTTCTTGTTAAATCTTGATTTCCTTTTTCAAATTTCTTTTCTTCATACTTTTGATTATTAAAAGCACGAATAACGAGCATACCTGTTAAAGATTCACGAGTGATTAAGTTAATTTTATCTACTAACTTTTGGATACTCTTGAACTTAGGAATTGCGACGCTAAATAAACCAATGACTAAGCTTAAAATCGCGATAACTGCAACGGCGATAATCCATCCCATGGAAAGGTCTGTAGTAAGTACTTTGATCACGCCGCCTATGCCTAAAATCGGTGCATAGAATACGATTCGAAGCATCATAACCATAAGTGTTTGCACTTGCTGAATATCGTTTGTACTTCTTGTGATTAAAGATGCAGTAGAAAACTTATCAAACTCCGCATTAGAGAAGCTTGTAACTTTCCGAAATACTTTCTTTCTAAGATCTCTGCCGAGTCCTGCAGCTACTTTTGCAGCAAGTAAACTCACGATAACGGTAGCGGCCATACTCACTAAGGATAAAAGCAGCATTTTCCCGCCAGAAGTAAGAATGTAATTTGTTTGAAGCGTATTCGTATTTATACCGATCGTTTTATACTCATTCTCAATAAATGCAACAGCTGACTGTGTTATCATGCTGCCTGGCATCTTCTTAAACTTTTCATCTGCCTTTTCTTTCATTGCATCAATTTGACTTTGAGGCAGTTTAGAAATGACGGCAAAAGGATCTGTATTTGGCGGAAGATTCATCGGTGCTTTGTTACCACTTGGCGCAGCGGATGTATTACCTTTTTCAATTCCCTCTGTAATTAAAATTGGTTTACCAAATAGATCGTTAAGTTCACTAATTGTATCCTTATCATTTGTATGTAGCTTATAAAGTGGTTCTTTATCAAGCTGTGGATAATCTTTTAAGTAACTTTGCAACTCACTTTTAGAAAGATCCTTCTTATCTAAAAGCACATAGTTATCATCTACTTTTTTCTTTTCATTTTCATTCATAAAGAGTGTAAGTTTATCCATCTCACTTTTACGAATGACCTGAGGTACTGCGTTTTCTACACCTTTTTGTTGAATACCTACATTCACGATGTTAGACATGTAGTCTGGCAGTGATAGGTCACATATCGCTTGCACGGTTAAAAGACATATAACTGCAATGATTGAGGCAACAAATGGTTTTAAATGTTTGATTATCTTTAACATTTAATTCATCTCTCCATTTTCCTTTTCGAATTTTTTAGTGTTTACTTTATTCTTCATAGTAATTCATTTTACCCGCTTTTTAGGTGCTTCGACTACATATTAATTCTATGACTATATTCAGATGTAATGCAACTTTTAGGGCATGTAAATACAAATTAAAAACTAGAGGGGAGAGAGGATCTGGCCATGTGTAGAAGTGGTTCGTACTAGGCGTGTTGATTAACGAAAAATAGGGGGATGTTTATCACATTTTTGGGATGGTTCACAAAATTAAATCATTTGGTTGTCCAGCTATGCGTGAACAGTAAAACCCCCACCTCAACGTTCAGTAAAAGTAAAGATGTTAGGTGGGGGGAGTTCAATGAATAATGAGGTGATTTGCGTTCAATCAAATAATTTCTTCTTCTAATTTATCTGGAATCATAATGAAACAGCCGTTTTCATCAATATCAATTAATTTTTTTCTTTTTAACTGAGTAATTGTACGACTAACCGTTTCCCTCGATGTTCCAATCATATTGGCGAGTTCTCGATTTGTAAATTGAGTCGTTAATGTATATTTCTCATTTACCTGTATACCATTTGATTTACATAAGCGAAGCAATAACTTAATAATTTGTTCATACGTATTATGAAGAATTTGCTCTTCTAATCTGTCCTGAAGATCCACAATTTTTTCTCCAAGAACCTTAAACAATTTTATACATAATTCAGGATACTGAATTAAAATTTTCTCAAAATCAGCGATTGGAGTAACAATTAATTGCGCAGACTCAAGTATTTCGGCATGTGCTGGGAAGGTACCTTTTCGAAAGAAACCAGCATGGGGGAACATTTCTCCAGCTTGAAGCACAGAAACAATTTGTTCTTTACCGGTTACATCCGTTTTTTGAATTTTCACCTTACCTGAGTGGATAAAAAACACACGGTCAAGTATGTCACCCTGCATAAATACAAATGATTTTGCTTTATAAGTTCGCATTTGTGAAATATCGACAATAGGCTGAAGCTCTTCTTCTGAAAGTTCTTTAAAGAGGGGGACTTCCCGTAAATGCTGTTTGATCATGTCTTCTTTCATATGTACAACTCCTTCATAATTTCAGACATATTCCTTTTATTATAAATTTATATCAAGCCGCTCAATGAAGGTGTGATAGAAGTCATATTTGTGATAGAAAATGTGAACATTTTTTCCAAAACGAAAAAGTGTAGTAAATATCATAAGGTAGTATAGCGTTAATTTGCTCTGTTATTCGCGGGTAGTAATACCTGGATATCCTGATGTGAAAATTTACAAATGAATAGTTAACTTTCAGTAGGGGATGAAGAAAGCCCTACTGCAAAAGGTTATCAAGACCTAATTTATAAAAAACGTTATAAAATCAACCCCCTCACATATTATATATATCTAATATGTGAGGGGAGTTTTTAATTAAATTAATCAAAAAAAATTGATTTATTTCTTGCGTTAAACAAGAAATCTCACATAAAATAAAAAATATCAAAAAAATTTGATGAATGAGGTTGGATGATATGAACAAACGATTTGAACAATATGAGAAAAAATTTAAAGCTCTTGCAGATCAAAAAAGATTAGAGATTATGTATGAACTTTGTCAAAGAGGCAGAACTTGTGTATGTGATTTAACAGAAGCATTTGGCATGACACAATCTAAGTTATCTTACCATCTTAAAATCTTGCTAGACGCAAATTTGATAATCAAAGAAACAGAAGGTACTTGGAGTTACTATGATTTAAATGATACAGAAGTAAATAATCTATTATCAGAAGAACTTTGTTGCATTTTTAGAAAAACAGGAAAAGGAACTTGTTGCTAAATTTTTTTAAACTATACATCAAATTTTTTTGATTAATTTTATGTAAAATCAAAGGAGGAATTTGTAATGAAATATGTACATGTTGGGATTAATGTTACAAATTTAGAAAAGTCTATTGAATTTTATGAAAAAGCATTTGCAGTAAAACCAGTTAAGGTGAAAAATGATTATGCAAAATTTTTATTAGATACTCCAGGACTTAACTTCACTTTAAATGTAAAAGATGAAGTATCCGGAAATCAAGTGAATCATTTTGGGTTCCAAGTAGAAAATGAAGAAGAAATAAAAATCCATAAGGATCGATTAGAAAAAGAAGGCTTTTTTGCAAGAGACGAGATGAATACAACATGTTGCTATGCTGTACAAGATAAGTTTTGGATAACTGATCCTGACGGTAACGAATGGGAATTTTTCTATACAAAGGCAGATAGCGATGTTCATAAGGTAGAACCTACATCTTGCTGTTAATATGAAAGGAGCATCTTATGAAAAGACTGTCATTTTTGGATCGATACTTAACCCTTTGGATTTTTCTCGCCATGGCTCTAGGAATCGGGATAGGGATACTATTTCCTCAAATTACGAGTAGCATAAATAGTTTACAAGTGGGTACAACATCTATCCCACTAGCAATAGGCTTAATTTTGATGATGTATCCCCCATTAGCAAAGGTTCGTTATGAAGAAATGGGGAGAGTATTTAAAGATGTAAAAGTATTAGTATTATCACTAGTTCAAAACTGGATAATTGGGCCCGTCCTGATGTTTGCTTTAGCTATAATATTTTTACCCGATAAACCAGAATATATGGTGGGCTTAATTATGATTGGTTTGGCTCGCTGTATTGCAATGGTTATTGTTTGGAATGACCTAGCAAAGGGAGATACTGAGTATGCTGCAGGTTTAGTAGCTTTTAACTCCGTATTTCAAATGTTATTTTTCTCCGTGTATGCATATGTGTTTGTAACAGTAATTCCCGAATGGCTAGGAATTGAAGGAGCTATTGTTGATATTACAATGGCAGAGGTTGCGAAATCAGTGTTTATATACTTGGGAATACCGTTTATTGCTGGGATGTTAACTCGTTTAATCCTAGTAAAAACAAAAGGTCGTCTATGGTATGAAAAAGTATTCATTCCAAAGATTAGTCCAATTACTTTAATCGCATTATTATTTACAATTATTGTGATGTTCTCTTTAAAAGGAGAGGTTATTGTAAGTGTACCACTTAATGTTATACGTATTGCGATTCCATTACTCATTTATTTCGTAATTATGTTTTTCGTTTCTTTCTTTATGGGCAAAAAAATTGGTGCAAGTTATGGAGTAACAACAACATTAGCATTTACAGCAGGAAGTAACAATTTTGAATTAGCGATTGCTGTTGCAGTAGGTGTATTTGGAATTCAATCAGGCGCAGCGTTTGCAGCAGTTATTGGACCGTTAGTAGAAGTTCCAGTTATGATTGCACTTGTTAATGTAGCACTTTGGTTCCAACGTAAGTACTTTCAGATACAACAAAGATAAACATTCATAGAATAGGTGGAATTAAAGTGGATAACAAAAAAACGATTTACTTTTTATGCACTGGAAACTCTTGCCGTAGTCAAATGGCTGAAGCTTGGGGTAAAAAATATTTAGGCAACAAATGGAACGTGCTGTCAGCTGGTATTGAAGCACATGGTGTAAATCCAAACGCTATTAAAGCAATGAAAGAGATAGATATTGATATTACAAATCAAACATCTGATACTATTGATCCGGAAATTTTAAATACTGCTGACCTTGTTGTAACACTTTGTGGTCATGCGAATGATGTTTGTCCAACAACGCCTTCACATGTAAAAAGAGTTCATTGGGGATTTGATGATCCTGCGGGGCAAGAGTGGTCTGTATTCCAAAGAGTACGCGATGAGATTGGTACACGTATTAAGAGATTTGCTGAAACAGGAGAATAATATCAATAAGAGACCGTTAATACATTTAGAGCCAGTGTATTAACGGTCTTTCTTTATTTTCTGTTCTATAAAAACTGTTTCCTAAATCATGAATGTGTAGTTAATAATTATATAATGTGCTAAAAAGGAGTGCTGGACTCCCATATTAAACATAATATCCGTTTTTTAATGCAGTGTATTTAAATTAAAGTGATATAAAAGGAACTGTTGAGTAGCAATAAAGTTACTCTACTAAAGGGCCAGATTGTGGAAGATGATGATAATATTTTGTTTGAATATGAAGTATTACACTTAAACTAATGGTGCAGGTTAATTGAAGAAGAATGGATTCCAGAAGATCGTTATTAGAGTTGATTTTTTTCTTTGTCACTGTTTCAGATAAAAGAGCTACTATTTGAAGCACGTTGGAACCCTATTTATAGCGATAATATTGTATGAATTGGAAAACAATAGTGCTTATTTAGGAAAGGAAGGATTGCGAATGTCTGTGAAAAAGTGGTTAACTGGATTGGCCGTTTTGCTTGCGATGATTGTGGTTGTGACAACTCCGGTCTCACTCAGTGTATTTGCCGAATCCGGGGTCGTAACACAGCCTATTGAGTCAGTAAAAGTGATTGAGGTCGAGTTGAACGATGATTACTTTAATCCGAATGTCATCACGATTCCGATTGGAAGAACGACAACGTTGATATTGAAAAACCAAGGTAAGAAAGAGCACACCTTCACAGTAGAAAAGCTCAGAATTGACGCCGTAGTCCAGCCGGGAAAAGAAAAAACCATTACCGTGAAACCTCAAGATCCTGGTACATATGAACTGATATGTCGGTACCATTTCCAGAAAGGAATGGATGGAAAAGTAATAGTCAAATAACAAGCAGGGCCAATAGGGCCTTGCTTGTTTAATAAGCAGCTACTTAAATAAAAAAGTTGTTTATTTTTTTGCGAAGGGAACGAAAAAGGAGGGGATAGCCCCCTTTTAAGTTATCCCCTACAACTACCAAGTTAAGGGTTCACCTTTTTGCTATTTAAGCTTGTGCAATTGCACGTGGAAATAGAATATTATTTTCTAAATGAATATGCTGGAATAAATCAGATTCAAGGGCTTCAAGTCGTTGATAGACAAGACGATACGTACCACAAGCACCTGCTGGAGGAGTAAAGTCATTCGTAATCTCACGAAGTTCCTTAATAATATTGCCAGCGTGGTTATGATCATTTTCTAATTCATCCACTACTTTGCGTAAGTTTGTGTAATTTTCATCGCTTGGATTTTGCTCAAATGCTAAAATTAATGGGAAATTTTCTGTTTCTTCTTTAATTAAATGTTGTTCTAATTCAGTTTTTAATTCATGAAATAACTTGTGAATTTGAGCTAAATGAGGTTGCCCTGCTCCGTGAACGCGTAACACTTTTGTTACGTATGGACTTAATAGTGGTAACTCTTCGTTTAAATAGCGATGATGCTTATTCACAACATAGTCAATCAATTCGCTATAAGAAGCTGTTTTCCAATCAATTTCAACTTCGTTTAATAGTTTTGTTTCATGATAAAGGGTATTTAACTTTGTTAAAACCTCTTCTGCTGATAAATTTCTTTCGTTAATAGCATCGATAAGTGGTCTATTACCACCACAACAAAAATCGATTCTATATGATTTAAAAAGATCACTAGCCTTTGGGAATTTTGTAACGATCTCACCAATAACAGAAGTCTCAGTAAATGTATGTTCCATATGAATGCCCCCATAAAGTTCAAATTTAGTATCTGGATTAAGAATATCAATAATTTTGAACCTAAGTGGTGATATACATCACTTGTCATGTGTTAAGTTCATCACCGTGGTTTGCCATTGTTTTTATCCCAAGTTTGATACGATCCATAGTACTTTATGTTAGAAATATTTCGATTCTAAAAGTGGGGATTTTGAAGATTATCAATTCTATTTATTTTTTTGTTTCAGTAGTATTGTTAGCCAGAGCATTACTGTAATAGCTTATTCACCGAATGGGCCGGCTTTAGTTCAAAATAAATATGTCATAAAAAATACTTTAGTAAAGAAAAAATTTTCATTTACTAAAGTATTTTTTTATTTGTTTTTGCAAAATGTGATTCAAGTTCTCTTTTTATCTTAGGAAAATTTTTATCATACATTTGTTGTTAAGAGATAACGATCAGGAGGAATTAAAAAATATGAATAGAGAAATTAAGCTAACTTCTATTTTCATGGATTGAAATTCCCTTAACAGCCCCTTACAAACCCCTACCAAACCCCTTACAAGTAATAAATCATTACAAAAACAAAATAAAAAACAACTACTACAAGAATCATTTCAAAAGAAATAACATCATAGTAATTAAAAAAATTTAAAATCAATTACCAAATTTCTTCTCTCATTCTTATATCTATGAAAGAAGCGGCAATTTCACATTTGTCATTAAAGGTGGGAGGAATACATATGGCAGTATACCGGAATGTACAGGTGAATTTTTGGCAGGATGATTTTGTATTGGACTTAACGCCGGAGGAGCGATACTTTTACATATACTTGCTGACATGTTCTAAAACGACGCAATGCGGCATTTATCCGTTGCCGAAGCGTTTGGCGGAGATGGAAACAGGCTACAACAGAGAGACTGTTGATAAATTGGTTCAGCGGTTTATCGATTATGGGAAGATATTATATGATGCAAAAACGAAGGAGTTATTTATCCTGAATTGGTTGCGCTATAACCCAGTTACGAGCACGAACGTTGAGAAATGTGTATTGCGTGAGTTAAAGACCGTGAAAAGTAAAAAGTTTGTCCATATGTTTCTTCAAAAATGCTTGGAGGAAGAAATGAGCATTCCGCTATTGCTGGAGCATTTCGGTGAAGAGCCTCAGGATGCTCCAGAAGATGACTCCGAAAGCTTTGAAGCAGATGAAAAAATAGATTCCGATTGTAATGTATTCACGTTTTATGAACAAAACTTTGGCAGCTTGTCGCCATATACCGCAGAGGAACTACAAGCATGGATTGATGATCTATCAGAGGAGCTCGTTTTGAAAGCACTCCAGATTGCCTATGAAAATAACAAGCGGGCGCTTGCTTACGTGAAGGGTATTTTACGAGATTGGCACGGAAAGGGATATACGAAACTTAGTGAAGTAGAGGAAGCGGCAGTGAAGTTTCGGAAGAAGGAATCGTCTGCTATTTATGAGACTGAGAAGTTTCTAGAGGAGTGTGAAGAGTGGGAGAAAAACGTACCATCTGAAGAAGAGCTGCAGAAGTTCTTGCAGGAAAAGGGGTGGCGTCCATGAGCATTCAAAACGTTGAGGCTGAACAGACCGTATTAGGGTCTTTGCTGCTTGATGGTGAATTGATTAAGGAGTGCCGACTGACGGAGCAGCACTTCTCTATGCCTGTGCATCAAGCGATATTTAAGTTAATACGGAAAATAGAGGAAGACGGACAGCCGCTTGATCTTGTTACGCTTATTTCGAAAATGGATCCTTCTTTTTTGGAGCAAATTGGCGGGATGGAGTACTTTGTAAATATCATCGAGAGTGTTCCGAATACTGCTAATTTCTCCTATTACGAGGGGCTTGTTCGGAGCGCATGGAAAATGCATCATGCGGGAATCATGGCGCAAAACATGAGTGCACGTCTTCTTACGGAGAAGGACGAGAAAGTAATCGGTGAGACGATTACAGCACTCTGTGAACTAGAAGAGGTGGATTGTACACTCGATTTTGATTTGAAGGATACTTTAGTCGGCTTGTATGAAGAGTTTCATCAGGATGCAGAAGAGCTTACAGGCATTGAGACTGGTTTTTCCTCTTTAAACAAGATGACGTGCGGCTTGCAAGATGGTGAGTTTGTTGTGATTGGTGCACGGCCGTCTATGGGAAAAACGGCGTTCGCCTTAAACATTTCGCTGCACGCGGCAAAATCGGGTGCGGCAGTTGGATTGTTTTCTTTGGAGATGAGTGATAAACAACTACTGAAACGAATGGTTTCCTGCACCGGAGAGGTATCAGGGAAAAGGCTGAAAAATCCGAAGCATCGTTTTACGATCGAAGACTGGGAGAAAACAAGCCGGGCATTTGCGGAAATTGGAGATCTGCCGCTTGAGATTTATGACAAAGCGGGCATCACAACGCAGGAGATTTGGGTGCAAGTGCGAAAGCTGAAACGAAAGCATCCAAATAAAAAACTGCTCGTTATCATTGATTATTTGCAGCTCATTACTGGTGATTCGAAACACAGGGGAAACCGGTTTCAAGAAATGAGTGAAATCTCCCGCAAGTTGAAACTGATGGCTCGTGATTTGAATGTGTGCGTCGTAGCGCTGTCGCAATTATCCCGGGCAGTGGAGTCGCGCCAAGATAAACGTCCGCTCTTATCTGATCTGCGAGAGACAGGGCAGATTGAGCAGGATGCAGATGTGATTATGCTCATGTACCGGGATGATTATTATGATCAGGAGACAGAGAACAAGGATGTTACAGAAATTCATGTAGCGAAACATCGGAACGGACCTGTTGGGGTTGTGAAGCTGCGGTTTTTGAAGGAGTATGGGCGGTTTGTGGAAGGGAATAGGTGAGGAGATTCTTTAGAAACAATTATAGTTTATCAGAGATTAATCAAAATGCTATTTAATCACATTTTGATCAGTGTTTTTACATATGGCGGTTTTGTTTCTAAGTTAATTTCTGCATTTTATATAATTTACAAATCATATAAAGTAAAGGAAACCAGTCTTAGGATCTATTAAAAAGTAATAATTATTATGATGGATAAAAAGAGAGGAGAGGGGTTGTAAATGACTGTAGTGCAAAATGGAATATTGCAAGTGCATGAAGCGAGTATCTACTATGAAGTACGTGGAAAGGGACCTGTACTTCTTTTCATTCATGGAGGAGGTGGTGATGCTGATAAGTTTCTGAAGGTTGCAAACCGCCTTGCTGACCGGTATACCGTTGTTACCTATGACCGCCGCGGCCATTCCCGTAGCGATCTCGCTAATCGAACTGAGGATTATTGTGTAGAAACACACAGCGACGACGCTCACCGCCTAATAGCCGAACTTACTGATGAACCGGTGTACGTGTTCGGAAGCAGCTCCGGTGCTGTCATCGGAATTGATCTATGCATACATCATCCAGAACAGATTAAGTTACTGATACCACACGAACCAATCTTACTGCAATTTTTATTTGGAAATGAGTTAAAACAAGCTGAGCAATTCATGGAAAATCTTAAGAAAAATCATCGAAGTGAGGTCATTAAATTATTGTCAAATTTGGAAATGGACGCTATGGAGCCTGGACAATCGAAAGATATACTAGCAGAGCGTCTTCTTGGGAATTCAACGTATTTCGTTAAGCATGAAATCCCAGGAATTCTTAACTATTCGTTAGATATCGATGGATTGAAGTGTGCATTAAAGTCTTCATCGATGCAGATACTTCCAGCTGCAGGGAGTGCATCACGAGATTTTTTTGCTTACCACTGCACAGTCGCATTAACGGAACAACTAAGAACAGAAGTTATGGAGTTTCCTGGACATCATGTGGGCTATAACACAATGCATTATAAAGAGTTTGCGGAGAAGTTACACAACATTTTAGTAAATTATTAGAAGAGGGTGTAGTTAAGAACAGAAAAATTATGTATTAAGTATTGCTTCACATTAAAGATGTTTCATTACAAATAAATTCGCTATATTTACAGTACTGTTGTTTAAAATCGCTAACTACCTTGTTCCATTTAAACTATTAACTATACTAAGTACAATGTTAGTAGGTGCTCTTTATTCAATTCAAGCGGCATTCTCCTATTGAGAATACGGCTTAAAAACAGATATCTTCTTAGTATAGTTTCATTAAAGTAAACTCTTAGAAATTTAAATATTATTTAATAGGAGAACGGCAAGTTCCTATTTTTATACCTAAAGAATTGTAGTGATTTTTTATGTGTATAATTGGTTGATGACGTGTAACTTCATCAATTAAATGATTTATTTTTCGAAGATTAACTGGCTTATTCATTAATAAGTCGTTAAAAGTTTGCTTAATTTCTTTTGGATAAACATTTCCTACCATACTGGAAAGACCGTTACAACCATCAATCATCTTTGCTGTGAAGTTTATGTCTCCACCGGCAAACATAATGAAATCATCAGGTAAATTTGTGTTACTATGACGTTTGACATCGCTCTCTTCTTTAAGTCCTACAAGATTAGAATGTTTTTGACCAACAAGGGTCTTAAATGATTCAGCATCCAAGTCAAATCCTGTTCGGAAAGGATTATTATAAAGTACAACGTTTTTCGTTGTATGTTCTAGCAACTCATTTATATAGAGAATTGCTTGCTGTTGTGTCGGTTGGATATAAGGTGGGAATTGAATTAAAATCGAATCAAAAACAGAATTTTCAATCTTATTAATGAGCTTTAATGCATCTCTTGTTCTTGTAGCCGATACACCAAACATGAGTTCAACATGATTAAAATTTTGCTTGTTAAAATAATCAATGATTTCCATCCGTTCTTCAATGCTCATGGAATTTTGCTCACCTGTAGTACCAGATACAAGTAATGACTCTATTCCGTTATCTGTTAAATATTCAACAATTGAATTAAAGCCTTCTAGATATAAACTTTCATCATCATGAAAGGGAGTAGGAATAGCAACATTTAAATTTTTCATCAATGATATCCTCCAGTATTCATATACATTCCAAAAACTAAATTGGAGATAAGGGTAAATATTCAAATCGTTTACACAATATCCAAAAAGTATAATTAGAACAAAATTTTATATGTTAGGTCATATTTGAATTTATCTTTACTTATTTTTATCTTGCTTTACTATATGTCGCGGCGAGGTACCTACTGGCTCTTCTAAAAACCATGTTCCCATTGAAGTAAGAACCGGTACATCCTGAAAAGTGAAGAAAATGGCATCCTCTGTTTCTGAAGTGTTGCAATGTTCATGGGAGGACCAAGGAGGAGCTAGGAATAAATCACCCTTTTCCCATTCAATCTTCTCACCATCTACAATACTAAATCCTTTGCCCTGAAATACGAAATTGAGGGCTACATTCGTATGGCGGTGGGGCTTATTGTGCTCACCAGGTTTGAAAATTTGTACGACCACATTCATTGTTGATGAAGTTCCATGCGCATCTCCTGTATCTTTATGAATGAGTGATAGTGTTCCACGTCCAGCTTCAAGAAAGTCCTCCGATACTGATTCCTTAAGTAAAGGATAAATGTCTTTCCATTTCCAAGAACATGCTCTGATTGCAGGCTTCCTGCTTTTTTTCAAAAACTCACTGTAGTTAATAATATCTGTTGTCTGATTACTCATTTTGTTCTCCTCCTCAAATTTTTAATCTAACTCATTCCTACTAAAACTTAAAAATTGAAAGGTTGCCCGCTCATTAAATAAAGGAATTTAGCAAGCGGAGCTTTGATTTCATTAAAAGTTTAAAATAGTTCAATTGATAGTACAATTCAATTATTTATATAATAATAATAGGTATAGCCTATGATGTAATCCCTGTACATATAGATTGTTAGATTATATATAGATAAATCTTCTCACGATTCTACAAACTATTATCATTTAGATTGGAGGCCTTGAAATGGAATTAAGGCAGCTTGAATATTTTTATGCAGTATGCCAAGAACTTCACTTTACAAGAGCTGCAGAAAAGGTTGGTATTTCTCAACCTTCTTTAAGCCAACAAATTCGGTTGTTAGAACATGAACTTGGAACACCTTTATTTGATCGAATTGGTAAAAAGACGGCTCTTACAGAGTCAGGAAAACTACTTTTAAAGTATACTAGCAATATTTTTTACGAATTAGAACAAGCAAAAACTTCAATAAATGAATTGAATGGGCTGAAAAGAGGAACGATTTCTATCGGGACATTGTTAACAGTTGAAAATTATCTAATTCCACCTGTCTTACTTCATTTTCATCGTCTATACCCCGGTATTAAGATAACTGTACTTGGGCTGCGCACGGGGGATATTCAAAAACACTTGTTAGAAAATAAGTTAGATTTAGGAATTGTTTTTTTGCCTATGAAAGGAGATGAATTAGAACAAATTTCTTTATACACAGAGGAAATGGCGTTTGCGGTACCTATTGGACATCCGTTAGAGGAACAAGATATGTTAGGATTAGAAGCATTGCAAACAACATCTTCTATTCTACTTCCAGAAAACTATTTTATAAGACAACTTATTAATAAAGGTTGTAAGGAATTAGGTTTCATTCCTGAACCAGTCTTTGAAATTACGACGATGGAATCTTTAATTAATATGGTTATTGAAGGAGTAGGGGTAACGATATTACCTAAACCATACTTAGAGTACCTTAACAATCCTAATATAAGAATTCTTCCAATTTCGAATTCTAATCTTACTCGGGAAATAGGAATTGTCTATAGAAAAGATAAATATTTATGTGCTGCTGTACATATTTTTATTAATCAGCTAAAGGATGTATCGCTTACATTATAGTACCTATGGAAATAGGTAATAAACTCTCTTACGTGACCACATGCCCATCAACTTAAGAACTCAAACTCATAATACCCCAAAAAGAAAGAGCCTGTTTGAAAAAAATGAATCAGAACAGGCTCTTTCTTTTATCTCAATTCAACTGATGCTGGGAAATATCATCTTAAGTTTATCGCCACTCAACAATCTCATCGAGACTTTGTCTTGTTTTTGGACGTTTGGGATCTTCTTGTCGATATCCGAAGGCGACCATACAGGATACACTGAAATCGTTGCCGTTAATGATACCTTCATTTTGTAAAATAGCGTTCACCTGCTTTTTATCAAAACCTTCGATCGGACAGGAATCAATACCGATTTGAGCCGCCGCTGTCATCATGTTTCCCAATGCTATATATGTTTGTTTGCTTGCCCATTCAAAAATGAGACGATCATTATCTTCGAGTGCTGTTTCGACAAAGGATTTATAGAAACTGGAAAGATGCTGCACAACTTCTTCAGGCATATGATGAATGTCTTTCATCATTTTAATCACGTAAGCCGAATCATGCCTCAAGTCTTGTCTGGCCAATATAACTACAAAATGGCTGGAAGTAGGCAGTTGTCCTTGGGCACCGCCAGATACAGGCTTTAATTTTTCACGAAGCGTTGCATCCTGGATCACGACAAACTTCCAAGGTTCGAGGCCAACTGAACTTGGCGACAATCTTCCCGTCTCTAAAATAAAGTGAAAATCTTCATCCGAAATCTTTTTGTTGATATCAAATACCTTGCAAGCATGTCTGAACTGGTAAGCTTTTAAAATTTCCTGTTTTTTACTCTCCGCTCTTATCATGTGAAATCAACCTTTCTTTCTGTTTTTTGGTGAACAGATTTTTCGGAAAATCAAGGGATCTGTATGTACACTGTTTGCTAACAGATCTGTTGATAGCATAACCTGTTTTTGGAAAACTTTGCATTAAAAACCTTTTCTGTTGACTAGCTTCTTATACTAAACCGTCCTCGTTAGTTGATAAAGAAGGTAACTTTTTTATGGGGTTCCGTCCCATTGCTATCAAGTTAAGAAATCCATTCTTTCACAAAATAAGAAAATGAACTAAATTTCTATGGACAACTATGAAAGGATAAAATTTTCGTTTTGGGGATATTTCAAAATCTTAGGTTGACGGGCATGTGGCGGGATCCAAAGAATACTACGTTCAAATCCAGGGTAAAGGTGAGATCAAAGGTCTATACTTTATCTACTTATGATAAAGATGGAGACGAAAAGAAAACAGATATACCAGACACATACATACAAAGTTCTAATTAGTAACATACCGCTAGAAGGAAAAAACGTATACGTAGTGGACCTGTTGAAACAAAAAGAATTATGAAAAAATGAATATCGTGAAGGAAATGATTTTGATGAAATTTTAAGGTTTATTTATATAAATTATGTTTTGCTTTTGAAAATAAGAAAATGGACGAAAAACTAGGAGGAATTTTTCATGACGGATTGGTTTCAATTAGATAAAGAATACATTATGTCTACGTATTGTCGTACGAATATTGCGATGGAAAGAGGAGAAGGTTGTAAACTGTATGATGTGAACGGTAAAGAATATTTAGATCTATTTTCCGGTGTAGGTGTGAATTTATTAGGCTACAATCACCCTAACATTGTGCAAACTACATTAGAACAAGTTACGAAATGCTTGCATCTTCCATTCCATTTTTTAAATCCAGTGGCGATTGAATATGCAAAGAAATTAGTTGATTATACTTTGCGAAATGGTAAGGTCTTCTACACAAACTCAGGTACTGAAGCGACAGAAGCAACACTGAAATTAATTGACAAATATAGATCTATAACAAACGAAGAACGTGAAGGAGTAGTTGTACTGAAAGATAGTTTCCACGGGCGTACATTAGGAGCTCTTCACTTTACAAGACAAGAAAGTATATATCAAAATTTCCCGAAAACATCTATTCCTGTATATGAAGTGGAACGAGAAAATTTAGAAGAACTAGAAAGAACGATTATTAATGAGAATCCCATTGCAATTATGCTAGAGCCTGTACTAGGAAGTGGCGGGATATTTCCTTTATCAAGTGAATATTTAGAAGGGGTTCAGCTTCTATGTGAAAAATATAGTGTAATTCTAATTTTTGATGAAA
>NZ_JBAWSV010000007.1:0-262398 GCF_037104695.1 Bacillus yunxiaonensis
GTATCCAAGGCATAACGGGGGCTACCGGCGACACTGGTGCTACTGGGCCTCAAGGTATCCAAGGCATAACGGGGGCTACCGGTGACACTGGCGCTACCGGACCTCAAGGTATCCAAGGCATAACGGGGGCTACCGGCGACACTGGTGCTACTGGGCCTCAAGGTATCCAAGGCATAACGGGGGCTACCGGTGACACTGGCGCTACCGGACCTCAAGGTATCCAAGGCATAACGGGAGCTACCGGCGACACTGGCGCTACTGGGCCTCAAGGACTTCAAGGCGTAACTGGTGACACTGGCGCTACCGGACCTCAAGGTATCCAAGGCGTAACTGGTGACGCTGGCGCTACTGGACCTCAGGGGATTCAAGGCATCACGGGGGCTACTGGGCCTCAAGGTATCCAAGGCGTAACTGGTGACACTGGACCTCAAGGTATCCAAGGCATAACGGGGGCTACCGGCGACACTGGCGCTACTGGGCCTCAAGGTATCCAAGGCATAACGGGGGCTACCGGCGACACTGGCGCTACCGGACCTCAAGGTATCCAAGGCGTAACTGGCGCTACTGGACCTCAGGGGATTCAAGGGGTTACTGGGGTTACTGGGGCTACTGGATCTCAAGGACTTCAAGGCGTAACTGGTGACACTGGACCTCAAGGACTTCAAGGCGTGACTGGGGCTACTGGACCTACAGGTGCCACTGGCGCTACCGGTGCTACGGGTACAAATATAACAGCAACACATGCATTTGCTAGTGCTTCTGGTACCACGATTGGTTTAGGCGGCGGTCTTATAACACTACCATTAAACCAAAATTTAAACAATGTAACAGTTAATGGTGCAAACGATACGTTTACGATTACTCAAACTGGGGTATATTATATCGGATACTCTATTAATACGACAGCCGCAATCGCAGCAACTTCGAGCATACTTCTAAACGGTGGACCTGGTATTATATCTGGATCTAACATTACTACTGCTCTTAACTTAGCTTCATTTAATGCCTATGTAACTACATCACTAAATGCTGGAGATACTTTAAGTCTTAACCTAGCCGTCGCATTAGGAGCTACATTAATTGCAGGAGCTGGAGCTTCTCTCACAATTATCCGAATACAATAATACAATCGTCATAACAATATATTTACTCCTTGTTGTCAGAAATAGTGAGTTATGTTAGCCTCAAGAGTGGCTGCATTCACGCTTTTGAGACAGTTTTTATCAAACAAAGAACAACAGAATTTGTTCTCAAAAAAGCCGTTTCCATCCGATAAAACAATCGGATAGAAACGGCTTTTTCATTCTAAACTATGAAATTTTTATATTATCCTAAAATATGATATCCAGAATCCACATGCATATTTTCACCAGTTACACCGCTTGCTAGGTCACTGAATAAGAATAACGCTGCATTTCCTACTTCTTCTTGCGTTACGTTACGGCGAAGCGGTGCGCGTTCTTCGATTTGTTTTAAGATGCTGTTGAAGTCGCCAACACCTTTCGCTGATAATGTACGAATCGGTCCTGCAGATACTGAGTTAACACGAATGTTATGTTTGCCTAAATCGTTTGCTAAGTATTTTACGCTTGCGTCTAATGATGCTTTTGCAACACCCATTACGTTATAGTTCGATACAACACGCTCTCCGCCTAAATATGTTAGCGTTACGATGCTTCCGCCTTCTGTCATTACTTCTTTCGCTGCTCTTGCTACAGCTGTTAAAGAGAATGAGCTAATATTTTGAGCTAATAAGAAGCCATTACGAGATGTATCAACGAACTCACCTTTTAAATCATCACGTTCTGCGAATGCAATGCAATGAGCCAGTCCATGAATAACTCCAACCTCTTCCTTAATCGTTTGGAAGCAGTTTGCGATATCTTCATCATTTGTTACATCACATGGCAATACTAGTGATTTTTGTCCTTCTAATGATTCCGCTAAGTCGCGAACATTTTTTTCTAAACGCTCTCCAGCATATGTGAAAATTAAGTTTGCTCCTGCATTATGTAATGAACGTGCGATTCCCCAAGCAATGCTTCGTTGGTTTGCAACACCCATTACAACAATATTTTTTCCTTTTACATTGAGAAGATCCATGTATTTATCCTCCTATTTTAAATAACAGTAGTTATTAGTACCTGATACTATTTTTATAATATCATAAATTCACGAGAAGGCAAAATAAAAAATCATTACCTAACATCAATGATTTTTATTTCCATATAAAAGCATCATACTCCTTCTTTGTAGAACATAATAATTAAAACTGTATAAGCCCGTACGGATAAAACTCGTAATATGTAATGGTTTCAAGCGCTACTTGAACTGGTCTTCCTTCTTGATCTAATATGTGAAATAAACCACCGTGTTTCTCCTGGATTTCTTGTAATAGTAAAAAAAATGGATCTTTATCTTCCCCAAGCATAACGACATTCCATTCAAATACAATTCGTTTTATTTTTTTTTGTTTAATGAGTTCCATCATCCCTAAAAAGGCGTGATACTCTCCGCCTTCAATATCTATTTTTAATAAATCAATTTGCGGAATATCACGTAATTGTTGATCAAGCGTAACGGCCTCTACATCAATCAATGTATAATTCTCTACACGATTTTCATTTTCAGGCCTAAAATGTGTAGAAGAATCACCATGAAATTTATCCGAAGAACGAAAACTTAACGTTTTTTCTTCGGAATACACCGCTTTGTTATGCAGCTTCGTTTGTGTCGTAATCCAATTCATCGCAATGTTATCTTGCAGCATTTTATAAACAGTAGGATTTGCCTCATATCCAATAACTGTTCCATGTGTTCCAACTAAGTAACCAGCTAATACCGTAAAATAGCCAACATTTGTTCCAATATCTACAATTGTATTCCCTGGTTTCACTTGTTGAATAAAAAATTTTGTGAGTAAAGGCTCAATTGCTCCTGTCGTAACTAAAGAAGGCATTAAACTAAGATCTTTAGATGAAATCATTAAAAAGCCGTAATAACTCATTTTAATTAACATCTTGTCATCCCCAATATATGTACCAAACATACCGTTTCCTATCCCCTTCCACTCATATTTTCATATTCAAAACATTATCAATAGGAGTAAGATGCCACTTTTCGTATATATTCTTCCAGCACTTCTATTTTTGCTGCATAAGCAAATTGGCCCGCTGTTTCCAAGCCTTTATCAGCTAAGCGCATTCTCAGTGCTTTATTTGTGAGTACATCTATTATGCCGCTTCCTAATCCTTCTATATCTCTTGGTTCATATAACAACGCATTATAAAGATGCTTTGCATACGTCTCTACTCCACCGCATTTCGTACAAACAACAGGCGTGCCTGAAGCCATCGCTTCAAGCGGCGGCAATCCAAATCCTTCATAGTGGGAAGGAAATAACAATACATCGGCTTCTCGAAATTGTTTCGCAAGCTCGGTTCGATCTGGATTCATCACATATTCAATCGAAAATAACGAGGGCTTCAAATCCATATAATACGGCATCACCCATTTCACTTGAAAAGATACTCCTTTACGCTGCACATGTTCAAGCGCTTGTATTGCGACCTCTGCTCCTTTAAATTTCAAATACGGGTTACCAACAACTAAAATGGTATTTCCTTTTTTCTCTTTTTTAGTTGGATAAAATGCAGTCAAATCAATTCCGTTGGTAATCACAGGAGCTTTTCTACCGAATTTTTCCTGTAAAACGCGCGCAACAAAATCAGATACAGCAAATAAAAATATATTACTTCGATAACTTGCATGCATATGATTGCGAATCGCCGTCACATCGGACGTAGGAAAAGGCATATCACCAAATAAACATTCATGACCTTGTTCCCAATATAAAGTTGGTATCATTGAATACCGCAGCTCTGCAATTTGCTGCCACCAACCAGCGACAACTACGTCTGATCCCTTTAAGTACGGAATGTAAGATTCATTCCCTGCAATATGAATCTCTTTGTCTATTTCAATCTGCATATGCTCATGAAATATAGAACTACTCGAATTGTCAGAACGAAGAATCCCTTGCACAGTATGTCCTCTTTTTTTCAGCCAACTCATCTGATCGACTAACATCTTTAATCCGCCTGTAAGATTTTTATGAGGCAGTACGTACGTAATACATAGCTTCTTTTCTTGATTGTGTAGTACTTCGATATCCTTTGTTATGTACCGATCTAAATCTATTGCTTTATTCTCTCTTGTTTTTTGGGGATATATTTTAATAATTTGCGATCCATTTCCTCCTATAGGTAACTCTTTACAAGAGAAATCAAAGTCTTGAAAATCCATAATTGTCCATTTACTTTTATGTATTTCAAGAGAATTTCCTTTATATGCAAGTTGATACGACGAATAAATAGGTGTTGATACAACTAACGCTTTATTTGTATGATGAAGTAACTGTTTTAATAAACGTATGCCTTCCCCTTTCGTAAAATGCTGTATGACATCAGCAAGTAAAATAACATCATATTTTGTCAAATCATCTATTTTTTGAAAAACATTGTCATAATACATATTATTATATATATGTTCATGAACTGGATTTCTATAATCTTCAAATACTTCAATACCATCAATTACGACTTGCCATTCATGTTTATGATATCTCTCATACGGCACATCTAATGCTTCTCTTAGAAGCAACCCATACTTTCCAAATCCTACTCCAACATCTAAAATCGACATAGGTTCTTCCACTATAACATGCTGTAATATATCTGGAATTGCTTGATAAAAAGAACTTGGCACTGTAATTCCCTCCCTTTTGAGTGAATCCGCTATGTCTATGCTATGCCATTCTATTCATAACAGAATACCTATATGCCGCAAATTCCTTAATCCTTTATACACAAGTTGTCTTTTAAGGTTTACATATTCTATTCCCCATACCATTTTTTTAACTCTCATCTGACGTTTCCAGCTTAAATCTAAACAACATATTTGCAAACAACCAAAAATCCGCTAAGATAGTAATAGTGTCTTTTTTAATAACAATGAGTAATAGAAAGGAATACAGTACGGTGAAAGATAAAAATTCTCAATATCAAATAGATTACGTCTTAATACTGATTGTACTTGCAATCGCTACAGTAAGTTGCTTAGCCATCGCAATGGCACAGCCGTCCTTGCCACCAAATTTACAAAAGGTTAACTTCGTTGCACAGCAAGTGAAATGGTATGTAATTGGTGCGATTGCAGTTGCCGTCATTATGGTGGTCGACTTTGATCGATATAAACAAATTTCCTGGTATTTATACGGGATTGCAATGGTTCTTCTTCTTGGGCTTGAGCTTCATTTTCCAGGTGCGGTAACAATTAAAGGGGCAACAGCTTGGTACAATTTACCGGGTCTCGGGAACTTCCAACCTTCAGAAATCATGAAACTCTTTTTAATTCTTGTAATTGGACGTATTATCGTAAACCATAATGAAAAATATGTAATTCGAACGCCGCGAGAAGATTTAATCTTACTCGGAAAAATATTTGCAGCGAGTTTACCACCATTACTGTTAATTGCAAAAGAACCTGATTTAGGAAATTCCATGGTAATTTCAGCAATGCTTGCAGCAATGATTCTAGTATCTGGCATTCGCTGGCGTTTTATTTTCAGTTTAGCTGGTATTGTCACTGCCGTTGGTGCGCTACTTGTGTATATATACTTTGCACACACAGCATTTTTTAAAGCACATATTTTAAAAGAGTATCAACTAGATCGTTTCTATGGCTGGTTAGCACCTTATGAATACCAAACACAAGGTTATCAGTTAACTCAGGCTCTTTTAGCGACTGGATCAGGCGAGTTATACGGAAAAGGTTGGGACGGTGGACAAGTATACTTCCCTGAACCTCATACCGATTTTATTTTTACAAATATCGCTGAGAAATTCGGATTTTTAGGAGGCAGTGTCGTCATTTCACTCTACTTCCTACTGATTTACCGTATGATTCATATTGCGTTAGAAAGTAATGATCCATACGGCAGTTATATATGTGCAGGAACCATAGGAATGTTTACATTCCAGGTGTTCCAAAATATTGGGATGACAATCGGGCTACTTCCTATTACTGGGATTACATTACCGCTTTTAAGTTACGGTGGTAGTTCCTTGCTCACCTATATGATTGCGATTGGCTTCATTCTGAATATCCAGTCACGAACGAAGAAATTTATGTTTGATTAAACCATATCCTGGTGGATATGGTTTTTTTCTTGCCTTTGTAGCGGTATACTAATCAAAAAAAGAGTAGGTGATCCAATATGAAGTATGATGTTATCGGAGATATTCATGGCTGTTTAGAGGAGTTTCAAACATTAACAAAACAACTTGGCTATAAATGGGATAGCGGGTTACCTGTTCATCCACAAAAACGGCAACTTGCTTTCGTAGGGGATATTACAGACCGCGGTCCTCATTCTCTTCGTATGATTGAAATTGTGTGGGACCTTGTCTTACATAAAAAAGAAGCATATTATGCCCCTGGTAATCATTGTAACAAATTATATCGTTACTTCCTTGGGCGCAAAGTGCAAGTAGCGCACGGCTTAGAAACAACCGTCGCTGAATACGAAGCATTACCTGTACGTGAGCAAAAAATCGTGCAGAAAAAATTTATTGATCTTTACGAACAGTCACCTCTCTATCACGTACTGGATGATGGAAAACTCGTTGTTTGTCACGCTGGTATTCGCCAAGATTATATCGGAAGAAGTGATAAAAAAGTACAAACTTTCGTCTTATATGGGGATATTACAGGTGAAAGACACCCTGACGGTTCTCCTGTCCGCCGTGACTGGGCGAAACATTATACTGGAGATGCTTGGATTGTATATGGACATACACCCGTACAAGAACCTAGATTCGTCAATCATACTGTAAATATCGATACTGGATCAGTATTTGGCGGGAAATTAACAGGACTTCGTTATCCAGAAATGGAAACAATTTCCGTTCCTTCTTCGATGCCGTTTGTCCCGGAGAAATTTCGTTCTATTGATTAAAAAAAGCTGATGGAATCATGATTCCATCAGCTTTTTCATATCTTCCGGCAACTCCGCATGAAATGTAAGCTGCTTTTCTAATATAGGATGATAAAACGTTAAATTTGTACTATGCAATGCTTGCCTCTTTATTTCATCCGTTTTCCCGCCATACAAATCATCACCAAGTAATGAATGGCCGAGATGTGCCATATGTACTCTAATTTGATGCGTCCGCCCTGTTTCTAATTGAAGTGACACATACGTCTTATCTTTCCATCTCTTTTGCACATGGAAGTGAGTAACTGCTCGCTGCCCATCTTCACGGACCATGCGCTCAATAATACTATCATCTTTTCGTGCAATGGGAGCATCAATTGTTCCACTGTCCTCTACTATCGTTCCATGGACAATCGCTTCATATGTTCTTTGCACTTGTTTTTGCTGATGCTGCTTTGATAGCAAATGGTGAATAAAACGATTTTTTGCAATTAACATTAAACCAGATGTATCTCGGTCGAGCCTTGTTACAATATGTACTGTACTTGAAAGATTTTGCTGATCATAGTAGTGCAAAAGAGCATTAGCTACACTCCCACTTGGATGCTCTCTTGATGGGATTGTTGACATGTACGGCTGCTTATTAATAACAAGAACAGAATCATCTTCATACACAACTGAAAGAGGAATGTTCTCGCTTAGCATTCCTTCACTTCTTTGCTCAGGCGGGAAGCATACCGCTAACTTCTCTCCCTCTTGCAAAGCATGACGTACATTTACAGAATGTCCATTCACTTCAATCGCTCCGCCATGAAACTTTATATCTGTTAACGCTGCTTTAGAAATACCTTTCGCTTTTAAAAATTCTCTAATAAGCATTCCTTCATCTGTTTTTGTTATACACCAAGTTAAAGTAAACCTTCTCAACTGCATAACTCTATTCCTCTCTGCCAAGTGTTCTTTAAGCGGTGCACCCCTCTGGCTCAACTAACCTTTCACGAAAAAAATGTTCATAAAAAGAAGTTTCGCTTTATCCCGCTCTAACGGGCGGTATCTTCATGTATTTCACGATGCAAAACCGCCCGTATGAGCCCGATTGGTTCAACTAACCTTTCATGAAAAAAACGTTCATGAAAGGAAGTTTCACTTTACTGGTCCGCTACAAAGGAATCACGCACTCGTTTCCAAAATGGAAATGGACGAAATCTCACAAAACGAACCCTTTGATTTGCCACCCGATATTGAATCGATTTAACATCTTGATGAACCATCGTCAAATGATCGATTGTAATTTGCAAGTTCATTCCAGTAGTTGGTTTTAAGACACACGTATGATGCTTCGGTAATACGAGCGGAGATCCAACTGTACGGAAAACTCGATTGTTAATAGACGCCATTTCCGTAATTTGAATGGCTTCTAAAGATGGATGAATAATGGCCCCGCCTAGTGCTTTATTATACGCCGTACTCCCAGAAGGCGTTGAAATACAAAGACCATCTCCGCGAAATGTCTCAAAGTATTCACCGCGAATTTCTACATCCATAACAAGCGTTCCCTCGTTGCTTTTTACCGTTGCTTCATTTAGCGCTAAATATTGTGATTCTTTATTCCCATTCATGTAACGAATAATGACCTCTAATAATGGATATTCAACAACCTGAAAAGGCGTTTTCGCAATCGCAATGACAAGCTTCTCAACTTCTGTTGGTAACCAATCTGCATAAAATCCTAAATGCCCAGTATGTACACCGACAAATGCTGTTTTGTCTAACCGATTCTGATAGCGATGAAACGCATGCAGCAATGTTCCATCTCCTCCAACGGAAATTACAATATCTGGCTCTTCTTCATCCATTGTAAATTCAAAATTGCATAGGTACTCTGTCATCGTACTTGTAAGCGCATTTGATGATTGATCTCCCTTTGACATAATTGCAAATTTCATCGCCCAACACCCTTTAGCTTATTATTCTGTTTCTTTCGCCTCTTGCTTGCGCGAAAAAATCTTTTGTGCTTCTTTAATTTCAAGACGAATCGAAGACATTTCTTCGTCTAATAGATAAGCTGCTTCAGCTGCGCGCTGCAAACGCACTTTAATATCCTCTGGAAAGCGCCCACGATATTTATAATTTAAAGAATGCTCGATTGTTGCCCAAAAATTCATTGCTAACGTTCGAATTTGAATTTCAACTAACACTTTTTTCTCCCCACGAATCGTTTGCACAGGATAACTAACGACAACGTGATAGGAACGATATCCACTTTCTTTCTTTTGCGTCACATAATCGCGTTCTTCCACAATTTCAAAATCGTTACGCTTTCGTAAATACTCTACAACCGGCTTAATATCATCAACAAATTGGCACATCATACGAAGCCCAGCAATATCTTGCATTTCTTCTTGCAAACGGTCGAGTGGAATATTGCGTTTTTCTGCTTTATCAATAATACTTGCGAAGGATTTGACTCTACCTGTTACAAACTCAATGGGCGAATGTTCAGCCAACATTTCAAACTGAGAACGCATTCCTTTTAATTTCACCTTCAACTCTCCTACAGCTTGATGATAGGGAGCTAAAAATTCTTCCCAATTTCGATCCAATGTAACCACCACCAAAACAAATCAGTTTCTTTCTATCTCGCTCTAACGGACGTAAGACCTCCACAAATCGAAGAAGATAGACGGAAGATACCTGCCCGTATGAGCCCGATTAGTGAGAGCTTTCCATCACGCCTACTGATGGAAGTTTCACTTTACAGAAACACTTTTTCTACTGTATTTACGAGTTCCTCACCGTAATTCGCATTTCCTTCAATATTTCCGATTAAATATTCCAATTCTTCTTTCATTTGTTCTAACTCGATTTCAACGTCATGAATACGAACAAACATTGTTTCATCGTTCTTCATTGCATTTTTTAATTCTTCCCAGCACGTATGCGGGATACTCACGTAAATGAATGATGTTTCATTCTCTAAAATATATAAAAATGATAAATTGTCTGAATCTACAAGTACGTGACTACGTGCCTTTAAACCCTCTACACGTAGATCCGTATTTTCCGCACAAAAAATAAGAGCATCTTCTCTTTTTTCTACGCTCTTAACTTGAATTTTATTTTGCATACTTTAACTCCTCCATATCCTACTTCCTGTCATAATCAACACTTTTATTGTAACATAACATACAACGAAACAAATAAAACATTGAATGAAATTTAGGAAAAAGCGATAATGAGTAACAGATATTTCATAAAAGGAGAGCGCATATGCAACAAGAAATTGAAATTGAATTTAAAAACATGGTCACAAAAGAAGAATTCCATTCTTTATGTCATGCATTTTCTATTACAACATTCGCAAAACAAGTAAATCATTATTTCGAAACGCCTACATTTTCATTAAAAAATGCTGGCTCTGCACTTCGTATTCGTTGTAAAAATAATACTTATACACTAACACTAAAACAACCGGCAGAGATTGGATTGTTAGAGACGCATCAAACTTTAACAGAAGAAGAAGCTAACATAATGATGGAAACAAATAAGCTAATCAAGGGAGCTGTTTCTAAGCAATTAGAAACCCTACAAATTCCTGTTTCTTCATTACAATACATGGGAAGCTTAACAACAAAGCGGGCAGAAACAACCTTTGAAGGCGGTATACTCGTGTTTGATCATAGTTTTTATTACGAACATGATGATTATGAACTTGAATATGAAGTAAGCGATGAACAGACTGGACAAGCAGCATTTGCTTCTTTATTAAAAGAACATAATATTCCTATCAGACACACAAAAAACAAAGTACAACGCTTTTTTCTTGCCAAAGGCCAAAAAGAACAATAAACTAGCAAAGGGTTGATTAGGAGCTATTTATTTGCTCTTCGTGACAATCCGTTGCTACAATAAAGTTAAACTTCCCTTCATGAACGTTTTTTTCATGAAAGGTTAGTTGAACTAATCGGGCTCTTACAGAGAGTTTTGCATCGTGAAACACCTAAAAATACTGCCCATTAGAGCTTTCTATCAGTGGACGTTTTTTCCCACTGATAGAAAGCTCTCACCAACCGGGCTCTTACAGAGAGTTTTGCATCGTGAAATACATGAAGATACTGCCCACAAGTAGCGGGATAGATATACATTTGATGGAAAAAGGAGTTACAAGGATGAACAAGCAACCAACGACACCATTTGAAGCAATTGGCGGTGAACAAGGCATTGCAAAATTAGTCGATACATTTTATTCCTATGTCAGTAAACACCCTGACTTATCTCCCATCTTCCCAGACGATTTAACGGAAACTGCTAGGAAGCAAAAACAATTTTTAACACAATATTTAGGAGGACCAAATCTTTATACAGAAGAGCATGGTCACCCAATGTTACGCGCTCGTCATCTGCCGTTCGAAATTACACCAAAGCGAGCAAAAGCTTGGCTCTCGTGTATGGAACAAGCGATGGATGATACGAATGTACACGGACCGATTCGTGATTTTGTATTTGAACGTTTGACGTTAACGGCGCAGCATATGGTCAATACTCCCGAAACAGGTGAAGCTTAATGGAAAAACAGGAAGCAAAATATAGTGCATCAATCTCGCCTTCCAAATGTGAGCCTAAGTCTGTCGAAGCATATTTATTTATTGATCCACTTTGCAAAGATTGTTGGGATATCGAGCCATTAGTGATCAAACTATGGCTTGAATATGGAAAATATTTTTCACTCCGTCACATTGTTACCGGTAAGGTAGAAGGGGCCACCTCCCCATCACACAAATGGAATAAACCTGCTAATATTCGATTTGTGTGGGAGAAAACAACGAGTTTACACGGATTTTCTTGCGACGGAAAAGTATACATGCACGGGGCTTCATCAACTCCGTATATAACTTCGCTGGCCATTAAAGCGGCAGAATTACAAGGTCGAAAAGCAGGTTCGAAATTTTTACGAAAACTTCAAGAATACATTTTGCTTGAAGATATATCAAAGCCAGATATAGATACGCTGCTTATATGTGCGAAACAAAGCGGAATTGATATGAAAGAATTTAAACAGGATTTACACTCTATTAGTGCTGCAAAAGCATTTCAATGTGATTTGAAATTTACAAATGAAATGCACATTACAGAGATCCCTTCTCTCGTTTTCTTCCATGCTAATTCAAATGAAGAAGGAATTAAAATTGCTGGTATTTATTCTTACGATGTATATGTACAAGTATTAAAAGAAATTGTGAAAGAAGAAATTGAACCACAACCACTTCCCTCTCTAGAGGTATTACTAGAGCATGTACAGTTTATGTCAACAAATGAAATTGCTTTTATTTATAACTACTCTCAAAATGAAATAGAACGAGAAATGAAAAAATTGCTATTGAAAAGAAAAGTACGCATGGTTGAGACAAAACGAGAGCGCTATTGGAAATGGATTACAAAAGAAAACGACCTGGTGTAAAACACCAGGTCGTTTTCTTTACGGCTTATAAAAATATTAAAGGGGATGGGAGAAATTTCACGTTCAAACAAAGGGGTATATGTTTGTATGTGAATTCGTTCACGTTTATTATATTACAAGATTCGACGTCAGATGACAACCCTTTTTGTCGAATTTCACATTTCTGTCACATTCTAAACGTTTTCATTTTTGAATACAATATATATAGAGTATTTAATAGGAGGGTTTCCATTGAAAAAGTCCTATCTTTTATTATTTATTTGTATTGTTTTCCTCTTCTTTTGTTTATACGTTCTATCATTGTTACAAGTATTTCCACTCATTTTGTCACTTCCCCTTTTATTTGGAGCAATCGTATTGGCTGTATCATACTTCAATACCCAAAAGCGATTTAAAGGATTTTAAACAAAAACGAGAGTCATACGACTCTCGTTTTTGTTCTACTTCTCTTCAAATAGAAGTGCTTCTAATTCATTTAATTTCTCTTCAAACACTTGCATTGCTTCTTTTACAGGCTCTGATGATGTCATATCAACACCAGCTTTTTTCAATACTTCAATCGGATAATCAGAGCTTCCTGCTTTCAAGAACTCATTAATGTAACGTTCTACAGCTGGCTTACCTTCTTCTAAAATTTGTTTTGATAAAGCAGTCGCTGCACTAAAGCCCGTTGCATATTGATATACATAATAATTGTAATAGAAATGCGGAATACGGGACCACTCTAAACCAATTTCTTTATCGATGACTAAACTATCACCGAAATACTTTTTATTTAACTCATAGTAAATTTCCGTTAACATATCTGGCGTTACTGCATGACCTTCTTGCACCTTTTGATGAATAACGTGCTCAAACTCAGCAAACATTGTTTGACGGAATACTGTACCACGGAAACCTTCTAAATAATGGTTTAATAAGTATAGACGCTTCTTCTTATCATCTGTCGTTTTTAATAAATAATCATTTAGAAGTGCTTCATTACATGTAGACGCTACCTCCGCAACGAAAATTGAATAATCACCGTACACATAAGGCTGCGTTTTTCTTGTATAGTAACTATGCACAGAATGACCAAACTCATGCGCAAGCGTAAATAAATTATTTACATTATCATGCCAGTTCATTAATACATATGGATTTGTTCCATATGCACCAGATGAATAAGCACCGCTTCGCTTCCCTTTATTTTCATATACATCTACCCAGCGATTTTCGTAAGCTTCTTTTAAAATATCAACATACTCTTCTCCAAGTACATCTAATGATTGTAATAATATATCTTGCGCTTCTTTATATGTTACGTTCATTTTCACTTCTGGTACGAGCGGTGTATATAAATCGTACATGTGCAATTCTTCTAATCCAAGTGCTCGTTTACGAATATCAATGTAACGATGTAATAAATGTAAGTTTTCATTTACTGTTTCCACAAGCTGATCATAAACAGACTCAGGAATATTATTATTGCTCAGTGCTGCTTGGCGAGCAGAATCATATTTACGAATGCTTCCATAAAAATTATTTCGTTTAATTGCACCACTTAATGTGCTGGCAAATGTATTCTTATATTTTCCATACGTTTCATATACAGCATGAAAGGCATCATGACGAACGCGAGGATCATCACTTTCTAAAAATTGAATGTAGCGTCCATGAGTTACTTCTACCTCTTCCCCATTTTCATCTTGAATAGATGGAAACTTTAGGTCGGCGTTATTTAATGTACCAAATGTATTACTAGACGCACTCATAACTTCAGAAGCCTGAGCTAATAACGCTTCTTCCGCTTCTGATAATACGTGAGGACGCTGACGTGAAATTTCCTCTAATGCATGTTCGTACACTTTTAATTCCTTATTTTCTTGTAAAAAAGACTGCAATGTCTCTTCAGAAATCGTTAATATTTCTGGAACAATATACGCCATGCTACTTGATGCTTGTGAATATAAACTTTTCGCACGGTCATTTAACGCTTGATAAGATGAATTTGTTGTATCTTGGTCATAGCGCATATGTGCGTATGTATACAATTTACCAAGGCGCATAGATACTTCATCTTCATATTGCATCGCTTCTAACAGCGCGTTTGCTGATTCTCCAAGCTTTCCCTTAAATTCCGTAAGTCTTGGCAGTAACTCTTTAATCGCTTGAAATTCCGTTTCCCACTCTGCATCCGTTTGGAAAATGTCTTCTAAGCGCCACGTATTTTCTACTTCAATTTCACTACGCGCTGGCAGTGCTCTTACTATTTTTTGCTCAGTCATGTGTAAGCCCTCCTTATTCATATCTCCTAGTACAATTCGATTCTTCTTATGTAATTCCTTCTGGGTACTTCTTTATTATATCCGTTTTCTCTTCACTCATGTTATACTTTGCTTCCACAAGCCTAAGAGCCTCTGCTAAAAATAAGCGATCAAACTTCTGTACCTCTTGTTCTGTTTTTGGCACAAAAAAACAACGTACTTTTCGATATTTGTAAACATCAACTTGCTCAATCTCTCCAATCTGACATAAAAATTGCATATATTCTCTCACTGCCTGTTGCCAAAATGTTTGCGGAAAATACGGTAGTAACCGTCTATGAATCGCTCTGTTCCTCTCTACATACTGAAAAATGGTGTGCAATGAAAAATATTCTCCTATCGTAAATTTGCTTAGTAGCTCAATTAAAATGTAAGCTTGCCATATGAAAGAATGAGTACGAAATGCTAGGAGTGATGGTAAAGGAACACCAATTTCAGCAGGAAAACAAGATGGGGGTATATGATGATGATAAAGAAGCTCTAAAAAGGAGCGCTCACTTCGCTTCCATATATAAATACCATTTGCTCGGAGACGCTGCTTTTTATTCAACCATTCTTTTTCTAGACGTTGGGTCGATATAGATGATGTTGTAAGAAGAGATGTTAATGTAGTCGTATGAAGCGGAAAATAAATTACATGTGAAAAGACAATAGACGAAGAAAAAGGTAGAAGAAGATTACATTTGAAAAATGCCTTTACATCTGGACAAAAATAGAGGATATAGGGGATTGAATAATATTGCGCGCAGCAAGAATGAAAAGAAGAAAGTGACAGCCAATATGTTGCATGGCGTTTTAACTGATTCCCTCCCAAGATCCATAATATTTGAATCCCTTCTTTCCAATACCCTTCCGTTCGTTTTAACAACTGCTCTGCCGATAAAGTTGCACATTGATATTCAATAGCGATTTGTCGATTATCAATTACAACAAACAAATCAGGTCGCTGCTGAATTGCGGGCAGATAATGCTCCATTTTTATCGAACAAACTTGTGACTGAAGCCATCTATATAACTGCTCTTTTCCCCGCAAATGGTATGCCGATTCATTTTCAAACTCAATTTTGCAACTATGTGATTTCTTATGAGCGAAATGCCATTTTTTTTGCTTTCCTAGTTTTAGCTGCACTTCTAAGTGACAAATGGGACAGAAAAAGCGTTCATTCTTCCGTAGCATAATAAGCTGTTTTTCCTTCCATCCATGAAGAAGATGAATTTCTTCTCCATTCTCTCTTTTTGCAACAAACATAGAATCACTCCTTTCTTCCGTATGGACTATTCTACAACCACACACGAATTCCTGCTCAGATACAGTGAAACTTCCTTCAGTGGACGCCTTTCCCACTGAAGGTTAGTTGAACCAATCGGGCTCTTACGGGCAGTTTACCTTCATGCAATACCTAAATTTACTGCCCGTTAGAGCGGGATACAGTGAAACTTCCTTGAAGGAAAGCTCTCACCACTTGGGCTTTACGGGCAAAATACCTAACTATACTACGCATTAGAGCGGAATAAAAAAAGACTCATTTTCATGAGCCTTTAGAGCAAAGGAGATAATAAACGATATGTTGATTCCACAATCCGCATCACAAGACGGCGCTTCTTAAAGCGATCAACATAAATTTCATTTGATACCAGCAAATCTTCTTCAAAATCTGCCACAAGCTTGCGAATACTATCTGTATCATATAAAAAAGCATTCACCTCAAAATTCAAATGAAAACTTCTCATATCCATATTTGCTGTTCCAATTGACGCCAAATCAGAATCAACAATGACAATCTTGCTGTGTAAAAAACCTTTTTCATATTCATATATTTTTACGCCTGCCTCTAATAATTCTGGAAAATAAGAACGAGACGCATAAAATACAGTCCTCTTATCCGGTTTGCTCGGCATTAACAAGCGAACATCCATACCCGCTAAGGCAGCTACTTTTAATGCTGACAAAATGTCATCATCTGGAATAAAATATGGCGTTGCAATCCAAATTGATTTCCTTGCTGAAGCAATCATCGCAAAATATAAATGCTTAATCGTTTCCCACTTACTATCAGGTCCGCCCGCAACGAGCTGTACGCCTCCCTGTCCTTCCCCTTCTACAGCTTCCACCTGTAAATAATTTGGTGTTAATACAGCTTCACCTGTCATGTAAAACCAATCTTGTAAAAAGATAAGTTGCAAACTTTGCACTGCTTCTCCTCGTAAATATAGATGAGTGTCTCGCCAAAATCCAAAATATTTATTTTCTCCTAAATATTCATCTCCAATGTTTAAACCGCCAACGAAGCCTTCATTTCCATCAATGACAACAATTTTACGGTGATTTCGATAGTTAATTTTGTCATTTAAAATAGGAAACCGTACAGGAAAAAACGGCACCATCTCAACACCTGCATGATTTAATTCCTCAATGTAGGTCTTTGATAGTTTAAAACTCCCTACTGCATCATATAAAAATCGAACCTTCACACCTTCTTTTGCTTTTTGGATGAGAATGTCTTTAATTTTTGTACCAATTTTGTCATCACGCACAATGTAATATTCCATATGAATATGATGCTTGGCCTTTTTCAACCCATCTAAAATAGATTGAAATGTCTCTTTCCCATTTGTTAATACTCTCGTTTCCGTATGAAAAGAAATATTTAGTGCTCCAAGACGATCGGCTAACCGAAACAATAATTCTTGATGTTCATGTTTTTTCAATATACGGTCCTGATAATACTCATTCCCTTTATACTGTAAAAACGCCTGCTCATCTAAAAGCGCCTTCTTTTGAAACATTCGTTTTCTCCGAAAATTTTGTCCAAATAGAAGATATGCGAAAAAACCTACTACTGGAAAAACCCCAAGCACCATTAACCATGTTAATGTTTTCGAGGGATGACGATTTTCTAAAAAAATGACAAATCCAATTAAAAATGCTGATATTGTAAATAAAGTACTTAAAATTCCTAAAAATGAAATATCTTTAATCCAAATTACATCTGTATAAAATGTTACATCAATAAACATGCGTAACAAAATAAATACAGCGAATAAAGCAATCAAAAAGAACAATAGTTTCAATATATTTTTCATATCTGGCCCCCTTACATACAATCCCTCTTCGTATATACACATTTAAAAAGCCGATTTCAATATAAAGAAATCGGCCTACATTCCAGGAGAAAAATGATTACGAATTGTTTCAAGTGCACTTTCAGCAACAATTTGCTTTCCGTATTCACAAACGCGATGAATCGTTAAAGCGGATTCTTCTCCATATTCTAATATCACACTTAAAATACGGTCAATCTCCTCTTCATCGTGCACTACCTCATCAAATTCGACATATAGATAATAGCGATCTTCAAATGAATATAATTCATCTTTTATCTCTTCAAATATGAGTCGATGACTTAATGAAATAACATGCTCAAAGTCCTCGAATTTAATTAAAAAGCCGAATATACCATCTTCGTTAAAAATTGCTCCTGCTTCTTCTATTTCCTGTTCAAATAACGATTCAATTCGCTCATCAAGAGGAATATCAATAATTTTATCGAGGCCAATTGGTAATTCTAATTTTTGTCCATCTTTCGAAAGCTGCGCTTTCGTCACAAGTACTTCAATTCCTTTTTCAAGTGCTTGAACTTGAATCCAAAGCGGTCCATCAATAAAAAAGTCATCATGGTCACGCACTTCATCCATCATTTCCCAAAATAGCTGTTCACTTCTATCTCGGTTATACCAAATTTCTTCACGGTTAAATCCGCGGTCCTCTATATCAATGTACGAGATATAAAATTTCATCGTATGATCATTAACTCTTTCAATATCCAAAATACACCTCTCCCTTCCTATTTGGAATGGTTATGAAGGGATTCCCCAATCATATTACAAAAAAAGTTAGAATCTTGTACTCTCATTTTATGATAAGATGCTCCAGAATGGAAATAAAATCACCATATTTAGAAAAAAAACAGTCATTTACCTAATTTTTCATTAAAGTATTCCCCTTAATCCCATAATGACTCTTCCTTCTTTCAAGAAAACATTGGACACGTTATCCACATAAATGATTGTCCTATATTCTTTTTTCCTGCATATGATGTAAACGAAACAAACTAAAAAGGACATTCCTTCTTCTGTGATTTACAATACATTTATCGTTCATATTAAGTACAATTCTTTTCTTACATAGTGATTCTAACGAAAACAAATCCAATCCTTATAGACAATATTTCTGTCTATTAGGACAGAACAAACGGAGGCAAACTGAATGGATTTAGACTTTCTCACATCCATCCTTATAATCGTTGGTATCGACGTTGTGTTAGGCGGTGACAACGCGATTGTCATCGCACTCGCAAGTCGAAATTTACCAGAAGCAGAGCGAAATAAAGCGATTGTTTTAGGGACTGGTTTAGCCATCATACTACGGATTCTTCTCACAGTACTAGCCGTTTATTTACTTAACATCCCATTTCTACAAGTAATCGGCGGTTTTTTCCTTACTCTCATTGCAATCAATCTGCTCACAGATAACAATCATGATCTTTCTAGTATTAAGCCAAAGACAACCTTATTTCAAGCCGTACGGACAATCGTTTTCGCAGACCTTGTTATGGGGTTTGATAATGTACTTGCAATCGCCGGGGCTGCACATGGAAATATTGCATTAGTTATCAGCGGATTACTCATTTCCATTCCTATTATCATTTGGGGAAGTAAACTCATTTTATTATGCATGGAAAGATTTCCTCTTCTCGTTTATATTGGCGCTGCCATCTTAGCTTATACAGCAGGTAATATGGTAACACATGAAAAATTTTTCATATCTTTTTTCGAGAGGAATCCATTTTTCACAGCTAGTATTCCCTTTCTCTTCACGATTACAGTGTTACTAGTTGGCATTTTTGTAAACCAATTAAAGCTGCGAAATACATGAAGTTCAACTACTCGGACGCTTTGGCTAAAGTAAAGTGAAACTTCCTCAGTGGGCGCTTTTTTTCACTGATGGAAAGCTCGCTCAATCGAGTTTTTACCCATGAGCAGCGGGATAACAATATCAGTGAATTATCACCTTTTTGCAAAATACGACATGCATAATCCGTACAAAAAGAAAAGGAGCCAATAGCCCACATTCCGCTAAAGCAGAATTGGGATTAGCTCCTTTTCATATTATATTAATTTACAAGACGCTGCGCTTCGCGTAATTGAAATGTTCTCACTGTACGTGGTAAGAAGCGGCGAATTTCATCTTCGTTATAACCAACTTGCAGGCGTTTTTCATCAATTATAATAGGACGACGAAGAATACCTGGGTAATCACGAATAAGCTTATATAAATCTTGAAGAGGTAAAGATTCTAAATTAATATTCAATTCCTGAAAAACTTTAGAACGAGTTGAAATAATTTCATCTGTTCCGCTTTCTGTCATACGTAAAATCTCTTTAATTTCCTCAATCGATAATGGATCAGAGAAAATATTACGTTCTGTATAAGGAATATGGTTTTCCTCTAACCATAATTTCGCTTTTCTACAAGACGTACAACTTGGAGAACTATATAGTGTTACCATACATTACTCACTCTCCTTAAAAGAGTACAAATTCTGTACTATTTCACATTTTCATAATTATGTTCAAACAAATTCTGTATCGCTCATGACTACTTGTCTAAAAATAAAGAAATTCAAAATTTGTAAGCGAACCTTTCTAAAAAAACAATTACTTTAAATAAGTAACTTCTATAATCATTATACAATAGAACAAGAAAGAAATATACAGTAAATTTTCTTCATAATATACATAAAAGTTATGTATAAGATGTGTATTTTGTAAGAAAAATTTGTGTATTCAGCTGACAGGAACATTTGTTCTTTTTTTATTTTATCAAACTACATTCCTTCTGTCTACATACGTATTTACATAAGCACTATACTTGAACATTCTAAAAAACAAAAAGACGTCTTAGTACTTTACTAAGACGCCTCCGGATATTTAATAAGTTTTATAAGGCTATTTATTTTATAGGACGATGTTCTTTTATGACACGTAACAATTTCATCTCATAATCCTCAGCACCTTGTACAGGAAGACCTGCTTCTTTGTTTTTTCTTGTATATATAAGGTTTTCTTCCGTAATAATCTCGCCAGGAATGAAAATAGGGATGCCTGGTGGATACACCATAACAAACTCGGCGATGATTCTTCCAACCGATTCTTCAAATGGGATCATTTCCGTTTCGGCATAAAAGGCATCACGCGGTGTTAACGCCAGCACCGGGATGTCCGGCAATAACACAGAAGCATTTATATTGAGGTCAGCCTGATCTTGAAATGTAGCCGACAATTCTTTCAATGCATGTACAAGTTTTGCTAGGTCTTCTTCGGTATCACCAGGTGTAATGAGACAAAGAATGTTATATAGGTCCGAAAGCTCGACTTCAATATTAAATTTTTCACGGAGCCATTTTTCTACATCGTACCCAGTAACGCCAAGCTCTTTTACCGAAATCAAAAGTTTTGTTGGATCCATAGCAACCGCAGCATTCGTTCCTAAAATTTCACGACCAACGCAGTACAAATAGTCAATTTCATTGATTTTAACACGTGTTTGCTCTGCTAAATGAATCGTGCGTTCCAATAAAGCTTGTCCCTCAGTCGCTAATCGTTTTCTTGCCACATCCAAAGAAGCAAGCAAGATATAAGAAGTGGATGTCGTCGTTAACATACTTAAAATCGTTTGTACATGCTTCGCTGAAACACGACTTCCTTGCACATTTAAAATGGAACTTTGTGTCAGTGAGCTCCCTAGTTTATGCACACTTGTCGCTGCCATATCAGCACCTGCTTGCATAGCAGAAAGAGGCAGCTCATCGTGAAAATGAATGTGAGCTCCATGTGCTTCGTCTACTAAAACCGGAATATCACGTTCATGAGCGATGTCCACAATTTTTTTCAAGTCGCCAGAGACCCCAAAATAGGTAGGGTTAATCACAAGCACAGCTTTAGCATCTGGATACTGTACTAACGCTTTTTCTACGGATTCAGGTGTAATGCCGTGTGAAATACCGAGATTCGGATCAACTTCCGGATGGATAAAAATAGGTATTGCGCCTGAGAAGATAATCCCGCTCATAATGGATTTGTGTACATTGCGCGGTACAAGAATTTTATCCCCAGGTCCGCAAACACTCATCACCATTGTCATAATCACACCGCTCGTCCCTTGAACAGAAAAGAAGGTATGCTCAGCGCCAAATGCTGTAGCTGCCAGATCTTGCGCTTGTTTGATGATTCCTTTTGGCTGATGTAAATCATCTAAGGGAGCGATGTTGATTAAATCTATCGCAAGTGCGTTTTCACCAATAAACTCTCTAAATTCAGGATCCATACCTTTTCCTTTTTTATGACCAGGAATATGGAATTGAATTGGTTCTTTTTCTGCATGTTCTACAAGTGCAGTAAACAATGGCGTGTTAGATTGAGAACACATTTTTAGCTTCCACCTCTTCATTTATCTAATTTCCCTTTGTTTTTCCATCCATTTTAGAGACTTGGATGAATGGGGAATCAACAGTTTACATTCAATCAAGTCGTTGTCCAGCACATAAAGCAATTAACGTTTTTTATTTTTATCTAAAATAAAAATGATTCATGAACTTCACATGAATCATTTCTATTTATCCCGCTATTCGCGGGAAATAAGCTCCCCCACCTCAAGATTTAGAGAAATCCTTTGTTTTTACTTTCTATATTCATGATTCTCGAATGTTATTTAAAGCCTCCGCGAATCTTGTAATGCCTTCACGAATGAAGTTCGGGTCTCCTCTTCCAAAAGTAAAACGTACATACCCTTTTTCTGAACCAAAAATACTCCCAGGAACAAAGACTATACCCTTTCGTATGGATTCTTCCAATAAATGATATTCATTAATCGAATTCGGTATCCTACACCATAAATGAATTCCACCTTCTGGAACCAGAAATTCAACTTGTTTACCTAAAAGTTCATCGAGACTTGAGGTCATTTGGTCCCTTCTCTGTTTGAGTTGTTCTCGAAGCATACAAATATGTGCATTAAAATGTTCCGATCTCAAAAATTGATTTGCCACCCATTGAGGAAATACACTATGTCCAAAATCCACTTGCTGCTTCCCATCCGCCAGACGTTGAATGACTTGCGAAGGTCCAATAACCCAGCCAATTCGTAATCCGGATGCTACAATTTTCGATAATGAACTAATATATAAAACATTTCCATTATAATCCATGGATTTTAAGGTTGGATTTACTTTTCCATTGAAACAAGTTAGGCTATAGGGATCATCTTCTACAATAGGTATACCAAAGTCGGACGACAATTCTAGAATCTTTTTACGACGTTCCAACGAAAGAACACTTCCTGTAGGATTATGATGATCGGGATTTAAAAATATCATTCGTAATCTATGTTTTTTGTGTAAATCTATAATATCATCCGGATTAATGCCATGTTGATCCATAGGTAAATGAAATGTTCTTAACCCAGCAGATTGGAATACCGGAAGGGAAAAACAATAAGATGGATCTTCAATCGCAACGGCATCTCCCGGCTTAAGCAAACATTGAACAATAAGATGAAGTGCTTGTTGAGCACCTGACGTAATAAGAATAGAGGATGGATCAGCATCTATATTTTTATAGCTATCAACATGCCAAGAAATTGTTTCCCTCAATACCTCATTACCTTGTGGATGATCATAACCTAAATGCCCTGTAAATGTTTGCTCTGAGAGAATGGCACGAAATTGATCGGTTGGAAACAAATCCGGCGACAATTCACCACCAGCTAAATTAATTAAATCGGTCTTTTGAGTTTCTGTACGAATACGCTGAACGAGTGGCAAATTGGGGAGAAATGAGCCATCCTCTACATATCGGCCCCAGTTCGGGATGCGTTTATGCGATATTCCCCATATATCTGTGCTTACACGCGTTCCGCTTCCTTTTTGTCGCTCTACTATCCCAAGCGACTGCAGCTCCTGATATGCAGATACTATAGTACTGCGATTAACTTGCAACTCTTTTGCTAAAGTACGTTCCGAGGGTAACATACTATTTGGTGAAAACTCTCCCGAAGAAATCCCATATTCAATATAGTCTGCAATTTGTTTGTAGACAGGCTTCTTATTCGCTCGATCAGGTTTCCATTCCATTCGGTTTCATCCTTATCATCATTTCTTTATTTATACTTCGGTGACATGAATAATTAAAATACATGTAAAAGTACTATCCTTCTTATAATAAACATACATCTCAAAAAAATAACCATCCACTTCCATGGTATTTTCATCATCCACTTATCTAAAACAATTCCATATATAAACAAAAAGGATTCCCTATATTTTAGGAATCCTTTTCTTTCTATTTTAGACGAAAACTTTGCAAATGCTTATAGAGCTTGAGCTGTCGTTTCATTCAATCCCCCTGTTACTAACATAGAACGTTTTTGGAGGCTTTTGGAACGCAGACTATACGCGACTACTTTCTTCTTGTACTGTTTGACTACATCAACATGATCGTCGTAACTGTACACAGAAAACCTAACATCGTTTTTGCCTCTTTTCGTATCAATAATCAATGGCGTCCCACTGCTATTTGGAGGAAAATAATATTTCTCTAAAAATAACGCTTCGTTAAAATGAGTAATAACTTGAATTTTGTCTTCACCTTCCAAGCGTTTTCCGTCAATAGTTACAGTGACCTTCTCATCACTAAATTTTGGATGCAATTCAAATTTTTGTGCAAATGAGTTCGCAACAGAGGTTGGTAGACACGTTACTATTATTTTAACAAAAAACATAAGAAACAACGAAAGTATAAACCAGGTCGTCATATTTTATCATCTCCGTTTCGTTCTAAAATAATATTTTTTGATTTCGATTCTTCTGTTGATCCCACTCCTGAATCATATCTTCGAAAATGAGATAATCCCCTTTCGAAATGAATTGACACAATAATTATGCGGCGACTAACAATGATGTTCGCTAACCTTTATCATTCATTTATCTCCGTCCACTATTGATTTTATTAAGCAGAAAGACTACAAGATGACAGTCGCATACCATGTAACTCCTATAAGAAGACTTAAAAGAAGTACGATATAAATAACAGACAAATTAGTCACATTCTGCTTCGTAGAGTTACCATAATTCTCCTCCGTATTTCTTGCAACTAATACCGTACCCAGGAGTGATACAATTATAATAATAATGACTAATAAAAATGCAAATTTCATTGGTTTTCACCTCTCTAAAATGAGCCTATTTGAACAGAAAGCCTAATAGATAGATTTCCGAAAAATTTTACATTTTCTAGATGAGGACATTTATCTATACTAAGGGGGCACTTGAATATAAAAGACACGTTCTATGCTTATGAACATAACCAATATAATGAAAGAATACTACCTTTTCCTTCTATAATAAGGGATATTTTTTTCAAAAGGTCCATCCAATTTCACAACATTTTGCTCATCCACTTTATGAGTAAAAAGTATTGTAATTGTAGCAATTGCTACTTCAAAAAGAAATTTAAACTTCTTTTTGAAGTAGCAAAAAGCAAACAACATACTAATTTATAAAAGTACTCACATTTTATGAGAGAATTCTTTCTTTTCTTTCTTTTCTATCTTTTTTCACATACAATACATATATACATATACAAAGGGGGCTTATGTATGGGGGCATTTTTTCTTGATTTTGCAATCGTTGCAGCATTAGTCATTGGGATTACCGCAACAGTCGGAATTATTACAAATGGGATTGGGGAAAAATTGTTTGGCGGTAAAGACAAAATGAAATTCGTAGATAAATCCTCTGAAGTGCAAGCCGGTTGGAATCAAGTCGGGGGTAAAGGAATTTATAAAAAACATACGTACTAAAAAAATGAAGCAGGATTCTAATCCTGCTTCATTTTTATGTTCATTATTTTAAACTAACTCTAGGATCAAAAGTTCATTTTACTTTACAGAAGCCCATTTAAAGCTTAGCTCTCCGCCATATTTATTGATATAAATATCCTGTATTGTTTCGCGCTGTAGATACGATCTTCCGCGTTGATAGATTGGTGCAATGACTGCATCGTCGAATAACATTTTCTCTGCACTCAATAAATTGTTCCAGCGCCCTTGTAAGTCTGAACCATCTTGTTTAGCTTTTGTAATAATTTCATCATACTTAGGATTTGAGTAACCCATTTTATTTTGCGCACCGTTTGTCACAAACATATCAAGGAATGTCATTGCATCTGGATAGTCTGGTCCCCAACCGCTAAATGAGATATCATAATCACCGCTGCTCTCTAATTTTAACAATTGCGCAAAAGGTTGTGTTTTCAAATTCACTTTTAAACCTGGTAAATTCTTTTCTAATTCACCTTTTAAATACTCACTTGTTTTCTTCGCTAAGTCTGTATCAGAGTTTAATAATGATAATTCAATTGTGTCTTTTCCAAGTTCTTTTTTACCAGCTTCCCAATACTTTTTCGCTTCTTTTGCATCAGTTTTTACAAGCTTTCCATTCTCTTTGCGGAAATCTTTTCCATCTGCTCCCTTAACAAAGTCATCTGGAACTAAACCATATGCTCCTTTTGAACCGTTATTTAACAGTGTATTTACCATTGCTTCGCGCTCAAAGCCCATGGAAATGGCTTTACGAATATTTTTATTCGCTAAAGCTGGATTTTTTTCATTTAAACGTAAGAAATATACTGTTGGATCGTGTACCGTTTTAAAATCGCTACCTTTTCTATATTTATCTACAAGTTCTGCCGATAAACCAACACGGTCAATTGCTTTTGTTTCATATAAATTTACCGCTGTTGCTGTATCTTTTACGATATTATAGTTGACTTCCTCTAATTTAACTGTTTTGTTATCCCAATAAGATGGATTTTTCTTTAATTGGAAGCTTTGTTCATGTTTCCATTCACTTAATACAAATGGACCATTATATAATGTTGTATTCGCTTCTAATCCATATTTTTGACCTTGTTCTTTCACATATTTTTCATCAAGTGGGAAGAACAACGGATATACTGTTAAATTCACAAAGTATGGAACTGGATTGTCTAATTCTACTTCTAATGTATAATCGTCAACTGCCTTTACACCTAATTGATCTACTGGCAATTGTTTCATATTAATTTTCTCTGCATTCTTCACATCAAACATTATGTAAGCAGATTTTGCAGCTGTATCTGGATTTACTGCTCGCTGCCAAGAATACACAAAATCTTTTGCTGTTACAGGGTCACCATTTGACCATTTTGCATCTTTACGTAATTTAAATGTATATTTCTTTCCATCTGCTGATTTTTCATACGACTCGGCAACACCTGGAACTAATTTTTGATCTTTTCCAAGACGATATAACCCTTCCATTGTATTGTTCATTACGCTAGAAGATGTCGCATCTGTTGTTAATGTTGTATCCATCGTTGGAAGCTCAGCTGTTTCAACCAGGTTAATCACCTGCTTTGCACTGCTTGTGTCCCCTTTTGCTTTCGCCTGCGAATCATCTTTTGAATATCCGCATCCCCCTAGAATCATACTTACTGTCAATGTTGATGCAAGTAGCATCGGCACCTTTTTCTTCATGTATTATACCCTCCCCAAAAATGTTAGCCCTTCCATTAAAAAGAATAAAAAGTAATTAAGTTCTAACAATTCATATTATACATACAAATTGATTATTTGTATACTTATTTTTCTATCTTATGAAAATTTTCTGTTAATATTTTATGTCTTGTAAGCGTTTTATAACGCGTTTTTCTCTCACTTTCTACTATTTTTTAATTTATTTAAATTATCAGAATATAATTACTGTACTTTCATCATATATGTTTTTATCAAATTACCTAAAAAAGAACAAATGATTTACCTTCTTCTAAAAACCAAAAAAACGAGCACATTTTTCATGTGCTCGTTTTCTCTTATTGATAAATTTCTTTATATTTCTTATATTCAGCTTCTGAACAAAGAATGAAATGTCCTGGGCGAATTTCGCGCATCTTTGGCTCTTCATTACCGTATTGATGCTGAGATGGATCGTACACGATACGTTTACGATTGCGCTCGTAATCTGGATCTGGAAGTGGAATTGCTGATAATAATGATTTTGTATACGGATGAATTGGATACTCATATAACTCTTCACTCGTTGCAAGCTCAACAATTTTCCCGTGATACATAACACCGATGCGATCACTAATATATTTTACCATTGATAAATCATGCGCAATGAATAAATATGTTAACCCTTTTTCTTTTTGTAATTTCTTCAATAAGTTAACTACTTGCGCTTGGATCGACACGTCAAGTGCTGAAATCGGCTCATCCGCGATAATAAAATCTGGCTCTACCGCTAGCGCTCTCGCAATTCCAATACGTTGACGTTGTCCACCAGAGAATTCGTGCGGGAAACGACTTGCATGCTCACGGTTTAGACCAACTGTTTCAAGCAATTCGTACACACGCTTCATACGATCCTCTTTGTTCTTTGCAAGACCATGAATATCAATACCTTCTGCAATAATGTCCGCAACGCTCATACGCGGGTTTAAAGATGCGTATGGATCTTGGAAAATCATTTGCATTTTACGGTTAAATTTCTTTAATTCAGCACGTGATTTTTTACCGTGCACATTTTCACCATTAAATAATACCTCTCCTGCTGTTGCATCATATAAACGAATAATCGTTCTTCCTGTTGTTGATTTACCAGAGCCAGACTCTCCTACAAGTCCAAATGTCTCTCCGCGGTAAATATCAAAGGTAACATCATCAATCGCCTTTACAACTCCGCCGCCCACATTGAAATATTGTTTTACATTTTTTACTTCAATCAATTTTTCACGATTATTAGTCATGCTGTTCACCCGCTTTCATTTGTCGAATACGTTTTTGGACAATTTCAGGCGGCTCCACTTTCGGAGCATCATCATGAAGTAACCACGTTGCTGCATAATGTGTATCACTTACCTTAAATAAAGGTGGTTCCATTTCAAAATCAATCTTTAACGCCTGTGGATTACGCGCTGCAAATGCATCACCTTTTGGCGGCTTTAATAAATCTGGCGGTGTACCTGGAATTGCATACAATTCCTCTTCTTCGCCATCTAAACTTGGCATAGAAGCTAACAATCCCCATGTATATGGATGTTTTGGATTATAGAAAATCTCATCAACCGTTCCAATTTCTACAACTTTCCCCGCATACATAACGGCTACGCGGTCCGCCACATTCGCAACAACACCTAAGTCATGCGTAATAAAGATGATAGCTGCTTCTGTTTTTTGCTGAATGTCTTTCATTAATTCTAAAATTTGCGCTTGAATTGTTACGTCAAGTGCAGTCGTTGGCTCATCGGCAATTAATAATTTTGGGTTACAAGCTAGCGCCATTGCAATAACAACACGTTGTCTCATCCCACCTGAAAATTGGTGTGGATATTGCTTTAAGCGCGCTTCCGGATTTGGGATTCCTACAAGTTCAAGGAGCTCTAACGCAACTTTGCGAGCATCAGCCTTATTCATTCCTTGATGTTTAATAAGACCTTCCATAATTTGATTACCGATTGTCATCGTTGGATTTAACGATGTCATTGGATCTTGGAAAATCATTGCAATTTCTTTCCCACGAATTTGCTGCATTTCTTTTTCTGATAACTTCGTTAAATCACGACCATCAAAAAGAATTTCTCCTTTTTTAATGCGCCCTGGCGGCTTTGGTATTAAGTCCATCAACGCTTTAGATGTAACGGACTTACCAGAACCAGACTCCCCTACAATTGCTATCGTTTCTCCTTTTTTCAAGTCAAAAGAAACTCCGCGCACTGCTTGTACTTCACCAGCATGTGTGTCAAAAGAAACATGTAAATCTTTTACGTCTAACAATGTTTTCATCATTCGTTCTCCTTTCTTCCTTATTTACGCATTTTCGGATCTAACGCGTCACGTAAACCGTCTGCTACTAAGTTAAATGCTAAAATCAACATACTAATTACGGCCGCTGGAATAAACATCATATGCGGATATGTTTGAATTGACTTATACCCATCACTTACTAGAGAACCTAATGATGCTAACGGCGGCTGAATTCCAAGACCAATGAAGCTTAAGAAAGCTTCTCCAAACACCGCACTCGGAATTGTGAACATTGTCATAACAATGATAGTGCCCATTAAGTTTGGTACTAAATGCTTTACAATTAGTTGTGTATTTGTTGCTCCAAGTGTACGTGATGCTAATACATACTCTTGATTTTTCATTTTCAATACTTGTCCACGAACAACACGTGACATTCCAATCCATCCTGTAATAGCCATCGCAAATGTAATGGATAAAATACCAGGGTCCATTATAATTACCATTAAAATTACAATAATTAAGTGCGGAACACCGTTTAAGATTTCAACGAAACGTTGCATTAAGTTATCAACGCGGCCTCCGTAGAATGCGGAAATACCACCATATGCAACCCCGATGATTAAATCAATTGCCGCTGCTAATAATGCGATATATAAAGATACTCGTGTCCCTTGCCATGTTCTTGTCCAAATATCACGGCCAAGATCATCTGTACCAAACCAGAAATATTCTTTAACATCATGTTTTTCATATTGGTCTACACCGTATTGATCCACACCATCAAACGGCAACCAATGAATATTCTCTAACACTCGTACTTTCGGTGGCAATTTCGCACGATTTAAATCTTGATCTTTATACGAATACTTACTCATCATCGGACCAAAAATCGCTAATAACGTAATGAGAAGGAGAATAATCATCCCAAAAACTGCACCTTTATGTTCAAACAGGCGTCTTCTTACATCTTGCCAAAACTTTATACTCGGACGGGCAATGACTTCATTATCAGTATTGCTGCGATTTGCTGGTTGAAATAAATCTGGCGATAATTTTTGCACATCTTTCATTATTTTTTCCCTCCCGCTAAACGAATACGAGGATCAACTACACCGTATAGTACATCGACAATAAATATAACAAAAATGAAAATCGCACTATAGAAAATGGTTGTACCCATAATAACTGTATAGTCGTTCACTGAGATAGACTTAACGAACTGTTCCCCTAAACCTGGTATAGCAAATACCTGCTCAATAACAAGTGTTCCTGTCAGCAAGTTAGCAACCATTGGACCTAAAATTGTAATGATCGGGATAAGAGCATTTCGCAGTGCATGTTTTACAATGATTACACCTTGACTAAGCCCTTTTGCTTTTGCCGTTAAAATGTACTCAGCTTGCATAACCTCAATTAATTCTGTACGTGCAAAACGAGCTATTGTAGCTGTTACACCTACAGATAATGCGATCGTCGGTAGGATTGTATATTCAAATCCCTTCCAGAACGCTACCGGTAACCATCCAGCTTGTACCGCTACATAATATTGTAATAATGCCGCAAAAACGAATCCTGGTACAGACATTCCGAGTACCGAAATGAACGTCGCCCCGTAATCAGCCCACGTGTTCGTACGAAGAGCTGCAACAATACCAAGTAGTAATCCCATAAAAGTCCCTAAAACAATTGCTTGAAGACCTAATTGTGCAGATGGACCAATACGGCCAACAATCATATCCGTTACTGGACGGTTGTCATATTGGAATGATACCCCTAAATCCCCTTTAACTAAATTCTTCATGTAATGTGCATATTGCACTGGTAGAGGGTCATTTAAACCATACTTTTCTAAAATGATTTCTCTTTGTGCTGGCGATAACTTCTCTTGGTTTTTAAGCGGAGAACCCGGCAATAATTTCATTAAAAAGAATGTTAATGTTGTGATTAAAAATAAAGTAATAATCATGTACGCGAAACGTTGCAATGTATAACGTCCCATAACTAGCACCTCCCCATTTTCTCAAAAGCAATAAGATAGTTTAAAATATTCTTACTATTATTTTTAAAATAAGAGTATATGCCCATCATAGGCATATACCCGTTGTAACCGATGGAATAAAGTATATTATTGCTGGACAAAAGCCCATTCGTAAGAAAACTTGTCGCTATAATTATGTTTGACAACATCTTTTACAGCGCTTTGTTGCATATATGATGTTCCTTTTTGGAACACAGGAGCAATAACTGCATCCTCTTGAATAAAAACTTTCTCAACTTTTAACAGTTCATTCCAACTCGGTATAGCTCTTCCACCCTATCGCCTCACACTTTAGAACATTCAGAATATTATACCGAAAAATACATCCCTTGTCGGAATTTTATGTACTTCTGTTAAATTAAACCCTCGCTTCCCATTGTTATTACTTGCCGCCTTCGCTTGCTTATTCTCTTTTTGTCTGCAAGCTCCTAGCATGCTAACTATTCATGCCAATGCAAGTAATAATAGCAGCTTCTTCTTCAAGTTGTATTACCTCCCCTACGTGCACCCCCTACGCCCTCACTATGTGAAAATATAGAATTGAAAGAATAATCTCCAAGTTTCTACAATTTTCATTATACATATATTAGGCCAATTGTGAATATAGTTTTTTATTTTTTTGTTAAAATTTTTAAATTAAAATGTATTTTTAGTATCTTTTGTAAAGAAAGAAATTAACATTGCAGTGGCCTAATTGCAACAAAATACGCAATTATGTATATTTTTCTAAAAATTCTTTATAGTACTCATTATAACTTTTATAGTATAATAATTCTAGTAATTTTTTTGTGGAGGTGCAGCATTTGAATACGCTTTTTTCACGCATTAGTATACTAACAGGCATCACAATTACGGTTTCTTGTGTATGGGCTTTTGTTCTTTCTACTTCCTTTTTGTTGAATTTTGTCAATATTATGTTTTATATCGCTTTACTCTTTATTATTATCGGAGGATTTTTATTTCTATTTCAGCGTGGTTTTTTCAATGTAACAATGTATGCTTTTAAAAAACTAGGTCGATCAAATAAAAAAATTGAATCTTTAGTTGAAGATGAAGAAAAGCGCGATCCGAAAGAAATATTGTACCGCACATATTCTTTTGCATGGACATATCCTATCGTTATTACTGCTATCATATTAGGAGCACTATCAACAATCCTTACCTTCACTGTTCTTATATAATTTGCAAACCACTCATTGTGTGTTATAATAGTGCAAAAACATTTTACAAATTTATATGCATGCGATGAGAAAGAAGAGTACATATTGAGGCAATTTCAGAGAGCTTGTGGTCGGTGAAAACAAGTAATTGTACAGTATGGAATGGGCTTTTGAGCACCAAACCGAAACGCTTTAGGAGTAGGCTTTGGCGTTACATCCAACGTTACAATGGATAAAGAGATTTTGCTTTAGCAAAATAATTAGGGTGGTACCGCGGTCCATTCGTCCCTATTTTTAGGGATGAATGGGCTTTTTTGTATTATAAAAGCGGAAGCGGCTTGTTCAAAATTACAAGGCGCTAGAACTCTAAGCCAAAATATCAAAAATGAAAACTATACAACTTTTTAAGGAGGAAATACATATGTCAGTTATTTTTTCAGGCATTCAGCCAAGCGGAACAATTACACTTGGTAACTATTTAGGAGCAATGAAGCAGTTTACAGAACTGCAAAATGAGCATGATTGCTACTTCTGTATTGTTAACCAACATGCGATTACTGTACCGCAAGACCCAGTACAGCTTCGCAAAAATATTCGCAGCCTAGCAGCACTATACGTAGCATGTGGCATCGATCCAGAGAAAGCTACATTATTTGTACAATCAGAAGTTCCAGCACACGGTCAGCTTGGATGGATTATGCAATGTACTGCGTACGTAGGCGAATTAGAACGTATGACACAATATAAAGATAAGTCACAAGGAAGAGAATCTGTTCCGGCTGCTTTATTAACATACCCACCATTAATGGCAGCAGACATTTTACTATACAATACAGAGATTGTTCCAGTTGGAGATGACCAAAAACAACATATCGAGTTAACACGTGATTTAGCAGAACGTTTTAACAATCGTTATCGCGAAGTATTTACGATTCCGGAAATTCGCATTCCAAAAGTAGGTGCACGCGTTATGTCATTAACAGAACCTACGAAAAAAATGAGCAAATCAGATCCAAATCCAAAGTCAATGATCAGTATGCTTGATGATCCTAAAACAATCGAAAAGAAAATTAAAAGTGCCGTAACAGACTCTGACGGTATCGTAAAATTCGATAAAGAAAACAAACCTGGTATTTCTAACTTATTAACAATCTACTCTTCATTCTCAGGGAAAACAATTGAAGAACTAGAAGCTCAATATGATGGAAAAGGATACGGCGACTTTAAAGGTGACTTAGCACAAGTTGTTGTTGAAGCAATCCGTCCAATTCAAGATAAATATAATGAACTTATTAACTCTGCCGAATTAGATGAAATCCTTGATAAAGGTGCTGAAAAAGCAAACCGCGTCGCAATGAAACAACTTCGTAAAGTCGAAAATGCAATGGGATTAAGCCGCAAACGTCGATAAGCGGATAAAGTGAAACTTCCATCAGTGGGGCTTTTCTTCATCCCCCACTGATGGAAAGCACTCACCAATCGGGCGCATGCCAGCAGTTATCCCCACCTATCTTCTGTAGAAAAGCGGAAGCGGCTCGCCCAGAATCGCAGGACGCCCACGCCCAAGGCAGAGAGGCGCTTTTTGCCTCGTCCGAGGGAGCGAAACGACCGGAGATTCTAGCCGCTAGAGCTGGGCAACGATTTTCTCTGAATCTTGAGGTGTTGGTCTTACTGCCCGCGAATAGCGGGATAAAAAAGAATCTGCTGCAAAGACATGGTTGCAACCTCCTCTTTTTTCGTTCATGTATCTCTTATATGCATACTTCTACTTGTATGGGACACAGCTAAACTGAAAGGAGTGACAACCATGGACCGTCGCAGAACACAAAAAGCAGAACCTGTCCTTGCACCTGGCATGGACGATGGACAAGAACTAGAACGAAGCGCTGCCCCTGAAGAAATTGAACGCGGAGAATATACAAAAGTCGTGAAACTATCTTACGACGAAGTAGACGCAGCAGAATAAGAAAACAGCGGTGACCAAAAAGAGCTCTTTTTGAATATGAGCTCTTTTTTCTTATGTTGTTTATCATCGAACGTCCTTTATTTTTTGTTCAAGCACCGATATATTTTGCCGCATGTATAAAAGAAAATGCCAAATACTGATGTACACCCTAATAGTTAGACCAAAAATCTAACTATTGAGGTGCAGTACAATACTTGGCAACCTTCTAATTTACCTTTTGCTCGTTTTCCATTTCCCACAACTTTTCAAAGAACGGTTGTCCTCTCACAAGTCGTTCACAAAGCTGTTCATGTTTATCTGACCAGCCATACTTTGCTTCTTCATATAAACGGTTCCACACTTCTTCAAATGGCAAGTGCTGCACAGATGGATATGCTGCTGGATCCCATTCTGTATACCAATAGCGAATCTCCGCTGGGTTTTTCGTTGTATGTAGTTGATCTAGCGCCATAAAGAGCAGTTGTTTTAATTGTCTTTCTTTCCGCGTTAGCCCATTCATCATATGCGGGGAAGGTGATAAAATATGATGCTCCTTTTGCGATCCTTCCACTTCAAAATCATATGTTTCTGCCTGTACGTTTTCTACCATTTCATACACCATTTGCTCTTGTCTTGGAATCAGTCGGCTTTTGCGTATCGGAATATTGTATCCGATTGTATCAATTGCAATAATTCCTTTTCCATCTGATACAACAAAACAATACTCTTGTTGCAGTCGTTCATGGTTTTTTCGAATATACGCCTTATGATGTACGTCTTCCAATAGTTTTGGCGGAAGCTCTAGCAATTCGTTCTCGATGTAATGATATAATGTGGAATCTACTTTTACTAATGGTACTTGATCTAACAATTCGATCGTATCATCCTTCCGCCATTCATAGAAATGACAGACGTTATACCCGTTTTCTTCACCTTCAAACCAATTTACCCATACATCATGCAGATATAACATTGTTTACCCCTCACTTCACAACTGTTTGTAGCTCTCATTATGGTCATCTTTCGTAAAATTTATTCCAATGAAGGAAATATATTCTTATTATTAATTTCTTCATTGTCTCTCACCTTTCATTCTCATCAAGTAAACTTTCATTAGTAGTTTTTTTCATCTTCCACTGAACCAATCGGACACATTATCCTTCACCTATTTTCTGTAGAAAAACGGAAGCGGCTCGCCCAGAATCGCAGGACGCCCGCGCCCAAGGCAGAGAGGCGCTTTTTGCCTCGTCCGAGGGGGCGAAACAACCGGAGATTCTAGCCGCTAGAGCTGGACAACGTTTCCCTTTGAATCTTGAGGTGGGGCCGTGAATAGCGAGACAAAATAAAAAAACTTAGCCACAGCTAAGTCCATACATCATTCTTATGATTCAAAAGAAACTGCTTCTTTTAAAATCGTTTTCGCATCCATTTCTAGTAAAGCATTTGTATTATATTTCGTATGCGCTACACAATCCTTTACGATATGAAATCCTACAGCATATCCAAGCATACGTGGATAGAATCTCCATCCATTTAACAACATATCATGCTCCCGGGTCATTCGGTTCACATTACAGCTATCATGTAGAAACCGATGCCAAAGCCTAATTGCTTCCTGTTTGCTATAATAAGACACCCACGGAGCATGATAAGAATCTCCATACCTTTCATACACTGCTTGTTCTGCTAAGCCCTCCATAACCATCGTATCCAGAATCGTATACTGTTCTTCTTTTATTTCAGTTTCATGGATACGGCATATGTGGTGGTATTCATGGGTAAGCAATGCCTTTAACTCACCAATCGAATTTTGTGAACTCACAAATAAAAATAAAGCATCTCGAATTGATAATCCTGCTTTCCCGTTATACTCTCGCTGAATAGTTCGGTTAAATGGATCAGATAATAAAATAAATACTGGTATATCAGGTCCTTTTAACCATTCCCGTAATTCTTTGTACTCTAATGCCAGCTTCTCCCATACTCGTTTTTTTTGCAATATGTCGATTTCCTTCTCGCCATCTATCACTGGGCGAAACATTCCTTTTGAAACAAGAAATCGATACAACGCTTCTTGTTGAAGCGGAAAATATTTTGTAAACTTCTCACAAATTTTTTCTGGCTCTTGATAATACGTACGCATCCATTCTACCGTTTTAACCACGCCCATCTTTCTCCCCCCCCTTAGTTCCATACATATGCAACTAACTTAAAGAAGGCATAAAAAAAGTGCAGATTTTCATCTGCACTTTTTTCTTTTATTATTTATATGCTTTAAATACTAATGCTGCGTTATGACCACCAAAACCTAATGAGTTACTTAATACAGCACGTACCTCTTGTTGTCTTGCTTTATTTGGCACACAATCTAAGTCACACTCTGGATCTGGTGTTTCATAGTTAATTGTTGGCGGAACAATACCATCTGTAATTGTTTTAACAGATATAATTGCTTCTACTGCACCAGCTGCACCTAGTAAATGTCCTGTCATTGATTTTGTTGAGCTTACCGCTACTTTATATGCATGCTCACCAAATACTTCTTTAATTGCCATCGTTTCATACTTTTCATTCGCTTCTGTACTTGTACCGTGCGCATTAATATAATCAATGTCTTCCGGCTGTAATCCAGCGTCAGCTAATGCCTGACGCATTGCACGAACACCGCCTTCACCGCCAGGAGCTGGCATTGTAATATGGAATGCATCGCCTGTTGCACCATAACCAGCGATTTCTGCGTAGATATGAGCACCACGTGCTAACGCATGCTCTAACTCTTCCAAGATAATGATACCAGCACCTTCGCCCATAACAAAACCGCTGCGATTTTTATCAAACGGACGACAAGCTGTTGCCGGATCTTCATTAAATGTTAATGCTTTCGCAGAACTAAACCCTGCAAATGCTATATTTGTTAACGGTGCTTCTGCTCCGCCTGTAATCATCGCATCCGCGTCACCGCGCTGAATTACTTTAAATGCATCACCGATTGAATTCGCTCCTGATGCACAAGCTGTTACTGAACAAGTATTAATTCCTTTTGCCCCAGTAGCAATCGACACTTGACCAGCTGCCATATCGGGAATCATCATCGGTACGAAAAATGGACTCACGCGACGTGCACCCTTTTCCATATATACTCTGAATTGTTCTTCGTATGTTTCCATACCACCAATTCCAGATCCAACCCACACTCCGATACGAGGAGCATTCTCTTCTGTAATTTCTAATTTCGCATCTTCTACAGCCATTTTTGCAGCTGCAACAGCATATTGTGTAAAGCGGTCCATACGACGCGCTTCTTTCTTATCGATATATTTCTCGACTTCAAAGTCTTTAATTTCCGCTGCTACTTTTGCCGGAAACTGTTCTGCATCTAAGCGTGTAATACGTCCGATTCCAGATACACCATTTTTAATATTTTCCCAAGCAGTTTCTACATCCGTCCCTACTGGAGTTACTGCTCCTAATCCTGTAATTACAACACGCTTTTTTTCCATACAAAATACACTCCTTTTCTCTCAATCCTTATTTACCCCAACGAAGAGCAAGTGCTCCCCAGGTTAATCCACCGCCAAAACCAACTAATATGATAAGATCACCATCTTGAATGCGTCCATTTTGCAATTCTTCTACCATAGCAATTGGAATCGAAGAAGCTGACGTATTCCCAAACTTAGAAATCGTCGTGCTCATCTTTTCCTGTGGTAAATTTAATCGCTCTCTCGCCGATTCCATAATACGAATATTTGCTTGGTGAGGCACTAAAAAGTCCACATCTTCTTTCGTAAGGTTTGCCTTTTCTAAAACACGAAGGCAAGAATCACCAAGTTGACGAACAGCAAATTTAAAGACTTCTCTTCCGTTCATCGTAATATATTCATCTTGATAAAGGTGCTTACCACCACTTCCATCCGCTCCTAATTCAAATGAAAGAATACCTTTTCCTTCTGAAACAGCTCCCATAACGACTGCACCTGCTCCATCGCCAAATAGAACCGCTGTATTTCGGTCATTCCAGTCTACAATTTTAGATAACTTATCGCTACCAATTACTAATATATTTTTATAAGTTCCAGTTTGAATAAATTGTTGTGCGGTAATCATTCCGTACATAAAACCAGCACAAGCTGCACCTAAATCCATAGCTGCTGCATGCTTCGCTCCAATTTGCTCTTGAACTACGCAAGCAACCGCTGGAAACGAACGATCTGGCGTTACTGTTGCAACTAAAATAAGATCAATTTCTTCCCCGCTAATCCCTGCATTTTCAAGTGCTTTTTTTGCAGCTTCCGCAGCCATATATGAAGTATCTATTGTATCATCAGCAATTCGTCTTTCTACAATTCCTGTTCTTGTACGAATCCATTCATCAGATGTGTCCATCATTTTCTCTAAGTCGTGGTTTGTGACAACTTTTTCCGGCACATATCTCCCGATCCCTAAAATGCCTACGTTCACATTGCAACCCTCCGTTTTATATCAATTATTATGACTTGGTACTAATTTTAAATGATAAGTTTCCTTTTGTCTATAATATTAATTTGTTATTTTATAATACAACGCAAGTCTTTCACGAAAATCATGCAATTCAGGATACGATTTTAAGTTAGACAACATCCCTTGAATAACTGGAACTCGCGGATGATTCGTTTTCATTTCTGACTCTAGCACATCTAGTGTAACCATTAATTCATCATTTCCTAATTGATCTACTAGCGTACGTCTTAACTTAATAATTTCATTTATAAATATTTCTTCCTTATGCTCGTTCATTACATTCGTATTGCATAATAAATGATTGAGTTCTCGTTCTGTAATGACTGGTTCGTCTTTTGAACGTTGCAGCCCCGCTACGATATCATCCATTCTCTTTAAGATAAATTTTGCCGTATACAGTATATCTAAATTTACCGTATTAAAGATAATTAGCTCTAAATATCCACGTGATATTCCTTCTAGCATGATAATTAAGTCAACAAGATGAGAGGTAATCTCTTCCCCGTAAATAGAAAGTAAACTGTTTCGATAAAAAGCATGTGATTCTAATTTCATTCTCGTCATAAATGTTTCTACTTCTTTATTAAAGGGAATTACATTTTCTCTCATACACATAATAATGAATTCTTTTTTTTGTTGTAATTCGTAAAACTGACATTGTATTTGTTTTTCAAATTTCTCACGTGGAGGTAATGATTCTTTTTCAATATCCATCATTTCATTTTGAATCCGATCGTAGTAATACTCGAGCGTTGCCAATACTAAAGCGTCTTTCGACTTAAAATGCAAATAAAATGCGCCTTTGGAAATACCGCATTCTGTTGCTATTTCTTGAATAGACGTCGCACTAACACCCTTCATTGCAAATAATTTAATTGCTGTTTCAATAATTAACCGCTCTTTTTCCTTCATCTTTTTCTCTCCTAAAAAAACACTCTTATTCGAATTATGACTCATTGGTCAAAAATTGCAAGTATTTCTCAACATTTTATCTCGTTATTCGCGGGCAGTAAGACCTCCACTGATGGAAGTTTTACTTTGTATCAGTCCTTTCAGTTGACCATTGACCGACCAGTCAGTTATACTTTGTTCATTATGACCAATGAGTCAGTTTCAATAAAAAGGAGCGTAGAAATGAAGAAAATTATTAACTTTTCGTTAAACAATAAGTTCGCAGTTTGGCTATTAACGATTATTATTACGATTGCAGGAATCTATTCTGGTCTTCGCATGAAGCTAGAAACAATCCCGGACATCACAACACCACTTGTAACAGTAACAACTGTTTATCCTGGTGCTACTCCAGCTGAAGTAGCAGAAAAGATTTCAAAACCAATCGAACAACGACTGCAAAACTTAAGTGGAGTAAACGTTGTCAGCTCCTCTTCTTATCAAAACGCGTCTTCTATTCAAGTAGAATATAACTTTGATAAAAATATGGAAAAAGCAGAAACAGAAGTAAAAGAGGCACTCGCTAATCTATCTTTACCAGAGGGCGTAAAAGAACCAAAAGTTTCTCGCCTTAGCTTTAATGCTTTCCCTGTTATTTCATTAAGTGTCACAGGTAAGAATGAGTCTCTTGCGCAGCTGACAGAACGAGTAGAAAAAGATATTGTTCCAGGCTTACAAGGACTAGACGGCGTTGCATCTGTTCAAATTTCAGGACAACAAGTTGAAGAAGTACAACTTGTCTTCAACAAAGAGAAAATGAAAGAATTAGGCCTTAACGAAGATACAGTTAAGAACATGATTAAAGGTTCAAATGTTTCTATGCCGCTAGGACTGTATACATTTAAAGATAAAGAAAAATCCGTTGTTGTAGATGGCAACATTACAACGTTAAGTGCTTTAAAAGAAATGAAAATCCCGCTTGTTCCTTCTACAAACCAAGGAAGTTCACAAGGGCCAACTCAGGCGCAGCAGCCTAATATGAATCCTGCTGCAACGGGACAAGGATTCGCAATTCCAACTGTAGCATTACAGGATATTGCTGATATTAAACAAGTTGGGAAAGCAGAGTCTATTTCACGTACAAACGGAAAAGATGCAATCAGCCTTCAAATTGTAAAAGCTGCTGATGCAAATACCGTTGACGTTGTAAATGCTGTAAAAAATAAAACAAAAGATTTTGAGAAGAAATTTGATAACATCGAAATTACTTCAACATTCGACCAGGGTGCACCAATTGAAAAATCGGTTAGCACAATGTTAAGTAAAGCTATTTTCGGGGCAATTTTCGCCATCATTATCATCATGTTGTTCTTACGTAACATTCGAACAACGCTTATTTCCGTTGTTTCCATTCCACTTTCTTTATTAATTGCAATTTTACTATTAAAAGAAATGGATATTACATTAAATGTTATGACGCTCGGGGCAATGACCGTTGCTATCGGCCGCGTTGTCGATGACTCAATCGTTGTTATTGAAAACATTTACCGGCGCATGGCTTTATCCAATGAGAAATTAAAAGGAAAAGACTTAATTCGCGAAGCAACGAAAGAAATGTTCGTTCCGATTATGTCATCTACAATCGTAACCATCGCGGTCTTCTTACCGCTTGGTCTTGTTAAAGGAATGATCGGTGAACTGTTCTTACCATTTGCTTTAACGATTGTTTTCGCTTTATTAGCATCTCTTCTTGTAGCTATTACAATTGTTCCAATGATGGCACATTCTTTATTTAAAAAAGAAAGTACGAAAGAAAAACAGCAGCATGATCACGAAGAGCATCCAAGCAAACTCGCTAATGGATATAAACGCCTTCTAGAATGGGTATTAAATCATAAAATTATTACATCTAGCATCGCGGTTTTATTATTAGTAGGAAGCATTGCTCTTATCCCAATTGTAGGTGTAAGCTTCTTACCATCTGAAGAAGAGAAAACAGTAATTACATCTTATAATCCAGAGCCTGGACAAACATTGCAAGATGTTGAAAACATCGCAACAAAAGCAGAAGATTACTTTAAGAAAAATAAAGATGTGAAAACAATTCAATTCTCACTTGGCGGGGAAAACCCAATGAGCCCAGGTAAATCGAACCAGGCATTATTCTTTGTTCAATACAAAAACGATACAAAGAACTTCGAGAAGGAAAAAGAAAAAGTTGTTAAAGACTTACAAAAGATGACGGAAAAAGGCGAATGGAAAAACCAAGACGTCTCATCTAGCGGAAGCAGCAATGAAATTAAGTTATATGTATACGGCGACAGCTTACAAGAGATTAAACCTGTCGTAAAAGACATCCAAAATATCATGAAAAAAGATAAAACGTTAAAAGATATCGACTCTAGTCTTTCAAAAACATACGATGAATACACATTAGTCGCAGATCAAGAGAAGCTAAGTAAACTCGGTCTAACTGCTGCACAGGTAGGCATGGGACTTTCCGACTCTCACGAACGCCCTGTCTTAACAACAGTTAAACAAGATGGCAAAGAGATGAATGTGTATGTTGAAGTGAACAAACAAAACTACGAAAACATTGATGATTTAACAAACCGAAAAATACAAACACCACTTGGTACAGAAGTGGCTGTAAAAGACGTTATGACTGTAAAAGAAGGAGAAACGTCTAATACAATAACAAGACGTGACGGCCGCGTATATGCGGAAGTAACTGCAAAACCAACAACAGACGATGTCGCAAAGGCTTCTAGAAACATTCAAAAAGAAGTAGATAAGATGAAATTACCCTCTGGCATTGATGTTTCAATGGGCGGTGTATCTAAAGATATTCAAGAATCCTTTACACAACTTGGCTTAGCGATGTTAGCTGCGATTGCGATTGTATACTTCGTTCTCGTTATAACATTCGGCGGGGCATTAGCACCACTTGCGATTTTATTCTCGCTTCCATTTACAATAATCGGTGCCGTTGTTGCCTTATTAATTTCCGGAGAAACATTAAGCATCTCTGCAATGATCGGTGCTCTCATGTTAATCGGTATCGTTGTCACAAACGCCATCGTATTAATCGACCGCGTTATTCATAAGGAACGTGAAGGACTTACAACACGCGATGCATTACTAGAAGCTGGCGCAACAAGATTACGCCCAATCTTAATGACAGCTATCGCAACGATTGGTGCCTTACTTCCACTTGCATTAGGCTTTGAAGGAAGCGGTCTTATTTCCAAAGGTCTTGGCGTAACAGTAATCGGGGGATTAACAAGCTCTACGCTATTAACGTTATTAATTGTACCGATTGTATATGAAGTATTAAGTAAATTGAAACGAAAAAATAAAGTAGCTGACTAAAAAGCGAGACCTTTCCATCAAGATTTTATTAATAGTCAAGAAAGTAATTAAAAATCTTTAAAATTAAAGAGTTAGATTTAATGTTACACATTAAATAGTGTAAAAAGAAAGGATAGATGAACAAGGAGGAATACCTGCTTACATCTATCCTTTTTTGTACAACAAATGACCTCATTTACCACAACAACATTTTTCCTTATTGAACTAACGCACCCATTAGTTCAATAAGAAAGACAAGATATAAGGTATTCATCTCTAATAACGAAACAAAAAATGTAGTAACACACTTTTCTTATTTACTTTTTACAAATTATTTAGATGGTGGTAAATTTTCGGATAGCTATTATGAAAGATTCCTTCTCTTCAACAAAAGGAAAATGATTGCTATTTTCAAAAATTACTAATTTAGAATCTGGAATCAATGTGTGCATTTCTTTTGAGTACAAAACAGGACATTGAACATCATATTGACCACAAAGAATAAGAGTAGGGAAATTAATATGTTTTAATTTATCTCGAACATCATATGTTTTAAGATCTTTGTTATAAGCCCTCATTCTTTTTCTAATAATTTTACTAAAGGGTCGTTCACTAAAATACTCATTATACTTTTCTGGTTTATAGAGAGACAGTTCAATCAACTTCTTATTAGCTATTCTTTTTTTTGTTTTCGAAACAAAGGGTAACATCAATGCTAAAAATATCTTGGATACCTCCTTACGATGTTGACCAGTCTTGAAATTATATATGCAACTTTCCGAATTTAAAAACTCCTTAGATGCCGAAGTATCACATAATATAAGGGACTCTAAAACCTGCGGGTTACTAGTAGCATATGTTAACCCTAAAAAACCACCCGTAGAATGCCCAGCAAAAGACCATTTTGAGTATCCTAACTCAGTTCGTATGCTTTCAAGGTCTTTAACTGTCTCATTCATTGTCAGTTCATTTGAGTTCCAAGTTTTTGATGAATTCCCAGCCTGTTTTAAATTAACTAAGATAACTTTATAAAAGGGTGATAAACAATCTGCAAAAGCTGATCCACTAATAGAAAATTCTTGGTAAAGGTGTGTTATACACAAAGGTTTGCCGGTACCACTAATAAAGATTTCAAAGGAACCTCTTTCTGTATTAATCATTCTCTGTTCATAATTTGCCAGTTCATTCACCTACTTTATACTTTTTCCAAAAAACCTAACTGTCCCATATGATTTTTATGTTATCATATAAAACTATATTTTTACCAAATTATTACTGTACGTTCGTTAACTAACGGATCAGGTTAGTAGAAGATGTAAAAATCTAAAATTAGATTATGTGGGCATAATTCCAAAAAAAATTAAAGGCTTATAATTTTAAGTTGTTTTATGTAGAGTTAAGTTTAAGTAATATCCTTAATTACTAAGTAACTCATTAAAAGGTGTGTATTATGACAAAAGGATTCAAAATTGAACTTCCAAAAATCCCATCTAATTTAGAAAGAACAAATTTTCAAGATATTTTTTATGAAGAAGAACCATATTTATCGAACTGTATGATTACAAACACAATAATTGATAACGAGGAAATTGATAGGGTAGTTTTATCCAAAGTTATTTTTAAAAATGTAACATTCATAAATGTTTCTTTTAAGAAGATTGATATGACTGATGTAATTTTTGAAAACTGTGACCTGTCCAATACCAGTTTAAGTGAAGGTATCATACATAGAGTCACTTTTAAAGACTGTAAATTATTGGGCGTGGATTTTTCAGAAGGTAATTTGGGAAACGTTTCTTTTGAAAATTGTATTGCAAATTTAAGTAATTTTACAGAGGCTCGTTTAAAACAAGTGATATATGATAGTTCATCGTTACAGAGTGCTAACTATTACGATTGTAAACTTAGCAAGGTGAAATTTTATCAAAGTGATATTAATGATGTTGATTTTACTCAAACTTCACTAAAAGGTATAGATATTAGCACATGTACATTTGACAGACTTAATGTGGCTTTTGAGAGTTTAGCTGGATGTGAAGTTTCCCCCGAACAAGCAATTGGATTTGCAACGTTGTTAGGGTTAAAGGTTAAACGATAAAGCCTTATTGAACTAACGGGTACGTTAGCAAAAAAAGAAAGGACATTACATATTAGTCATATAAAATATGTAATGCCCTTTTATTTACTTATCTTTTTTTATTTAGGTCTTGATAATAATTATTAGTGATGTACTTTTATTAATATTATGTGCAACATTATAGACATTTTATTGGTTTTAAAAGTCTCATGTAATATCACTTGTCTTTAATATTACATAGTACAAAAAGATCTCTTTTATAAATATTTCGTAGATATATTACTCTCCTGCATCCGCTTTCCCAAGTTCATAAGCTTCACTCATAACCTTCATTAATAATTCCAATACAGGCTGTGCTTTTTCCATATCCAATGCAATACCGTGATCATCTAAAATTGCCTTTGCTTCCGGCAAATGTTTCATTGCGATTTGTAAAAACTGCATGTTTTTATCGTTCATATCTTCTCATCCTTTCCACATCAAAGCTTTCTTCTCTAGTTTACCATGTGTTGCTGTCCTCGTATAACTCCTTATATTGTTTTATATGAGAAATTTGACGTTTTAATCCGTCTTCTAATGCCATCTGATTTATAGCAATTTTCTCTGTTCCCTCATCTTTTTGGCACTCTTTACGATGTATTTGAATTTTACCTGTTTCCTGTAATAGTTCAATGCCCTTTTGCCACTGGTTTTCCTCCCCGCTGCAAAGAGAATATATTTTGGTTTCCGTCCTTTTTCGGCCAAAGTCATATAAACATCTAGCAACATCTTCAACATATAATAAATCACATGCATATTCTTCTACGGAAGCAGAAATAGTCTGTTGCTTTATCTGCGAAAGAATTAAATGATGGTACGTCATAAACAACGGTTGCCATGGTCCATATACTGTCGGAACACGCAGTATACAATAATCTGCACTACCCTTTTTTACTTCTCTCTCAATTTTTGAAAAAAGCATACTATTTTCATCACTGCTACAAACATGATTCACTTCTACGGAAGATAAAACGATTAATTTTATTTCTTTTCTTCTGCAAAAACTCTCAAATCGCTTTACATATTGCAATATGATACGTTCGTTTCGAAAATCCTTTTGCTGATTTGGCTCACATAAGCAAAAATACGCAGCATCAATATCAGTGTTCTCCAACACTTCCCATCCTTCATCATCCCGCAGCGAAGAATACGTAAATAATGCATTTCGACCAATTAAACATAATTTTTCTTCATTCACTTTGGAAACACTTTTCATATCATCAAAATCCAATGCATACACTTCAACCTCTTCTTCAAGAAACTTCTGTACAAGATGATAGCCTATAAATGTCAACGCCCCAACAACAATTACTCGTTTCATTTTCTATCCTCCTCAAATATATATAAAAAGCTCCTTATGTATAGGAGCTTTATAAATCTTCATACCACTTAAAAAACTGACACGCATTTTTCGCTGTTTTATATTTTTTATCTTGTAGATGAAAGGATAATAAAGTGGGACAATTCTCTTGCAAACGTTTCTTTTCATACTCCCGCAGCAACTGTTTTCGTTCTTTTTTTGCTTGAATGGATACAACTATTTTGACCGGAACAGATGATGCTAAGTACGGAAATGCTTTCTTTTCAATTTTCGATTCTAATTCTGATTCTGTCGCATCATACGCTTGCATCAATTCACGAATTAACCGCTTATAAAAAAATTTATGCTCTTTTTCAAGTTCAACATGTGCCGGTAAGTGAAGACACGGATTAAACATGAGAACAGAACGAACACACTCTGGATATTGTTTCATCATTTGCAGGGCAACAAGCGCGCCCATCCCTTCTGCTATGATATGAATTTTTTCGTTCAAAATCTCCTTTTTCATGACAACATGATACAATCGCTTCGCCAAAAGAACCGCCTGTTCATTCCCCCAATGTCTCCCGTGTAAATTAGAAGAAAAAATCGTATAGCCTTCCTTACGCAATTCATTTAAAAAGTGTAATCGTCCTGCATGTTGAAGCCATAAACTTGTACCATTCTCAATAAAATAATTGTAATCCCCTAGCAGCAATATACCGAATCCATTCGGCTTTTCCGGCAAGTGAATCACACATGGCTCTTGCTCTAAAAAGAAAAAACGTTCCTTGATCCCCATACTTCTCCCGCCTTATATAACAACATCAAAATTACTCTTTTATAATGTATGATGCTAATGGCAATTTGCTTTGCGAAAACAACAAATATTTTTTTATATTCTTTTTAGAGTTATGTTACAATAAAAATAAATTGAACGAATAGAGGTGTGAAAAGATGCGTGTAATTTGGGCCCTTATCTGGTCGTTCCTGCTTGTGCAAATGATGAGCTACGTACTTAGCTCCATGACGCCAGGCGTTACATACGATTTCCAACAAGCGTCTATTTTTTCTGTAATTCTTGCTGTACTTGTAATCGTACTGGGAGCATTAATTCCAAACGAACCTGCAGAGCAGCATTAATAAAAAAGAGTCCGGAAATGATCCGGACTCTTTTTTTATCCCGCTATTCGCGGACAGTAAGACCCCCAACGATGGAAGTTTCACTTTATTGAGCTTCTACAACTAACTCGTTATTGAATACATCAATTAATACATGACCATGATCTGTAATTGTACCTGCAATGAGTTCACGCGCTAACTTCGTTTCAATTTGACGCTGTACGTAGCGCTTTAACGGACGTGCACCGTACATTGGATCGAATCCCGATTCTATAACAAACTCTTTTGCTGCATTTGTCAGTTCAACCGTAATATGACGGTCTGCTAAACGATTTTGCAGCTCTTTCACAATTTTATCGACAATACCTTTTATCTCATTTGTTGTAAGTGGTTTAAATAAAATAATTTCGTCCACTCGATTTAAAAACTCCGGACGGAAATGGCCGCGAAGTTGTCCCATTACAAGATTTCTTGCTTCTTCTTGAATAGAACCATCTTCTCCTAATCCTTCTAGTAAATATTGCGATCCGATATTAGACGTCATAATAATCACTGTATTTTTAAAATCGACTGTACGTCCTTGCGAGTCTGTAATACGCCCATCATCTAACATTTGCAGTAAAATATTAAACACTTCTGGGTGCGCTTTTTCAATTTCATCTAATAAAATAACAGAATATGGTTTACGGCGTACAGCTTCCGTTAATTGTCCACCTTCTTCATATCCAACATATCCAGGAGGCGCTCCGATTAAACGGGATACTGCATGTTTTTCCATATACTCAGACATATCGATTCGAATGATTTGTTCTTCGCTATCAAATAATGATTGCGCCAATGTTTTCGCAAGTTCTGTTTTCCCAACGCCTGTAGGTCCTAAGAAAATGAATGAGCCAATCGGACGATTCGGATCTTTAATACCAGCACGGGCACGTAATACCGCATCTGCCACAAGACCCACCGCTTCTTCTTGTCCAATGACACGCTCTGATAAAATTTGCTCTAAACGAAGCAGCTTTTCACGTTCTCCTTCTACGAGTTTTGCAACCGGAATTCCAGTCCAACGCGATACGATATTTGCAATTTCCTCTTCGCTTACTTCTTCACGAAGAAGGCGATTATCTTGCTGTTTATTGGCATTTGCTTCTTCCGCTGCTTGTAACTCTTTTTCTATAGCTGGAATTTTACCGTGACGAAGCTCTGCTGCCTTATTTAAATCGTAATTTCCTTCCGCTTCTTCTAACTCGCGGCGCAAACGCTCTAGACTTTCACGCAAATCCCGCACTTTATGAATTTCTTCTTTCTCTTTTTGCCACTGCGCTCGCATTCCACTCGCTTTTTCTTTTAAATCCGATAACTCACGCTGCAATGTTTGCAAACGCTCCTGACTTCCGCGGTCCGTTTCTTTACTAAGCGCAGCTTCCTCAATTTCTAACTGCATAATACGACGTGTTATTTCATCCAGTTCTGTTGGTAATGAGTCAATTTCTGTCCGAATCGTTGCACATGCTTCGTCAACTAAATCAATCGCTTTATCTGGCAAAAAGCGATCAGAAATATAACGATCTGATAACATTGCAGCTGCGACAAGAGCACGATCATGAATATTAACACTATGATAAATTTCAAAGCGTTCTTTTAGTCCTCGCAAAATGGAAATGGTATCTTCAACAGTTGGTTCTTCTGCTAATACTTGCTGGAAACGACGTTCTAATGCCGGATCTTTCTCAATATATTTCCGATATTCATCAAGTGTCGTCGCTCCGATGCAATGCAGCTCCCCGCGTGCTAACATCGGTTTTAACATATTCCCGGCATCCATTGCTCCTTCTGTTTTTCCAGCTCCCACAATGGTGTGAAGTTCATCAATGAATAGTAAAATTTTCCCTTCACTTTTTTTAATTTCATTTAAGACCGCCTGCAAACGCTCTTCAAATTCACCACGGAATTTTGCACCCGCAACAAGCGCACTCATATCAAGCGCAAAAATCGTTTTATCCTTTAATCCTTCCGGTACATCTTTACGGACAATACGCTGCGCTAACCCCTCAACAATTGCTGTTTTCCCAACACCAGGTTCACCAATTAATACAGGATTGTTTTTCGTTTTACGCGATAAAATGCGAATAACGCGCCGTATTTCACTATCACGTCCAATAACCGGATCAATTTTTCCCTGCCGTACTTCTGCTACTAAATCACGGCCATATTTTTGCAAAGCTTCATATGTTACTTCTGGATTTTGGCTCGTCACTCTTTGATTCCCCCGAACTTCTGTTAATGCTTGTAATAACGCTTCTTTCGTAATACGAAGCGATGTAAACAACTGATGCATATCACTCGTTTTCTTTTCATCACAAAACGCAAGAAGAATATGTTCTACCGAAATATAATCATCCTGCAAATGCTTCGCTTCTTCTTCCGCTCTTACAAGCAGCCCTTGAAGCGCACTTGTAATATATACTTTCCCTGCTTCGACGCCGCCTCCGGTAACCGATGGCTTTTGCTTTAACAAGCGTTCTACTCCTTGCATAAGCTGATCTATATTTACATTCATCTTTTGAAAAATACGGATTGCTAGTCCATCTTGCTGCTGAAGAAGCGAGGCAAAAAGATGTACAGTATCAATTTCCTGATGATGATGCTTAGTAGCAATTGATTGTGCACTCATAATCGCTTCTTGTGTTTTTGTTGTCATTCGATTTAAGTCCATTGCAGCCACAGCTCCTTTACACTTTGACTTTTTTTGACCTTTGATTTGATTATACGACAAATCACGTATTTTATACAATAAAGATGATTTTATAACACGATCTTATTTGTGAAAAAAATCCATTTCATTACGTCATAATAAATCCCGCAGCTTATAACTGCGGGATTTATTATGGTCTTCTTTTATATGTCCATTGTCTGTTTTGATTTGTAACTTCTGGAAATTTATCTCCAGCAGAAAGCTTTACCATTTTTGGATCCTTAACCATACTTCCTGTTTCACCAATTTCAACATATATGCCGTCGTTTGGTGCTTTTTGACCAGCTCGGAATCGATGACTTTGTCCCATATCCATTCTCCTTCCATTCCATCATTACATCTTTAGTATGTCCCATTTTAGAAAACCTTTTCTGTTATGTTTAGGAAACCGTACTCATATAATGAAATTACACATTTTAGCAGGAGATACATCAGTATATGTAGAAACAAAAAAAACTGGCCATAACGACCAGTGTCAAAGGAGAGTCAAACAACTTATTACGAGAAGATTACACTCTCATTATAAACACAATAATCTGTTCATTGTAACCCTTTTCACAAATTGTACAAAATGAAAGAAACATTATTCAAACTTTCATAAAATTACTTGACTTTTCCATTTACCAGTGACAAATAGTAGACAGCACAAGAATGTAGGAATTAAGATGAATATGATATACAAAACTTTTTATAAAAGGTGAGAGACGCATGAAAAAACAACATTTAATTGCATTAGATTTAGATGGTACTTTACTTACAGATCAAAAAATTATTTCAGCGCGTACAAAACAAACTATTGCAAAAGCAAAAGAACAAGGTCATATCGTTGTTATTTCAACCGGTCGTCCATTTCGTGCGAGTCATGCATATTATAAAGAACTTGGATTGAACACACCGATTGTAAATTTCAACGGTGCATACGTCCATCACCCACTTGATAGAAATTGGGGAACGCATCACTCTCCGCTTGAACTTGCTACCGCGCAAGAAATCGTTCGCGCATGTATGGATTTTGGTGTAGAAAATATTTACGCGGAAGTTATTGATGATGTATATGTAAAACAAATTGATTCAGATAAAAAACATATTTTCGAATTTGGATCACCTAAAATTTTCACAGGTGATTTACTCGATATTTTACAAGAACACCCTACCTGTTTATTAATCGATGCACACGAATCAAAATCAGATTCTATCCGCCAACATTTGACGGATATGCATGCAGAAGTTATCGATCACCGCAAATGGGGCGCTCCTTGGCCGATTATTGAAATTGTAAAAAGCGGGTTAAATAAAGCAATTGGCTTACAAAAAATTTCAAGTTACTATAATATTCCAAAAGAACATATCATCGCATTTGGCGATGAAGACAATGATTTTGAAATGATTGAATTCGCCGGACACGGAATCGCAATGGGGAACGCCATTCCAGAATTAAAATCACTAGCAAATCACGTAACATTAACAAATGAAGAAGATGGAATCGCTCTGTATTTAGAGGAGGTACTTGGATTGTAAGGCGAAAATTCCCTGCTTATAGTATGACGCCAAGCGCACATACTATAGGAGACACAGCAAATGTGTCAATGCTTTTCTGCTAAAAGGGGGAATTACGAATGGGCAAAAAGAATAAGTCAAAACGTTTCGTACAACAAGGGGCAGATTCTGTTATGCAACATGACGCAAGATTCCCATACCGTGGTACATTAGCTGAAGCAGAAAAAGAACGAAATAACTCTTCTCTTGGAGGGTTCTAATGGGTAACTTACTGTTCCAACAAGCACGAGATGCTGTTTCACAAGCTGTATCTTGTTCAAACCATAGCGAACAACAAGCACTTGTTGCTAAAGCGAAAAATGCTTTGCTGTCCGCTTATACCAATTCTTCTACTGCCGAAAAAGTACAATTACACGAAATGCAAGAAGAACTTCAAAGCATTTCAACAGCAGAATAAAGCTTAGCTGAGCAACTCCGACTAGACGAACAAATAAAAGAGGACCACATGTGGTCCTCTTTTATTATTCTTTACGGAACAATCCAAACACTCCAACAGTTTGGATGACGTTTGTGAACGCACCTGGATCTACCTTTTTTATAACCCTTTCTAATTCATACAACTCGTAGCGAGTAATAACAATCATTAGCATTTCTTTATTTTCATTCGTAAACCCACCTATCGCTGGAATGGTTGTAATTCCGCGAACTAACCGTTCATGAATTGCCTTTCGCACTACTCCACCATTTTTCGTTACAATAAATGCAGTAATTTTCACATGGCGCGTATGTATGGCATCAATAATACGTGAAGATACATATAATGTCACTAGCGTATAGAGCGCCTTTTCCCAGCCATATAAATAACCGGCCGCTATAATAATGATAGCATTAAAAAAGAAAAAATACGTTCCAACTGGCTTATCTTTTACTCTGGATAAAATCATCGCAATGATATCTAGACCGCCGGTTGAAGCCCCCCACTTCAAGGCCATCCCTACCCCTAACGCAGAAATGATTCCTCCAAAAATGGCATTTAAAATGATATCGTGAGAGATCGCTTTTACTGGCACTATTTCTAAAAATAGTGTCATAAATACAACACTTAAAAAACTAAATATAGTAAATGACTTCCCTACTTTTTTCCAAGCTAAAATAACAACTGGGATATTGAATAAACTAAAAAGAACTCCTGTGGAAATATGAATTGACATAAAATCCGCTAACACTTGCGAGAGTAATTGTGACAATCCAGCAAAACCACTAGCATACACTTTCGCTGGTGTTAAAAATAAGTTCATCCCAATTGCATTCAACAAACCAGCAACGATAACAACGACTAATTTTTTTACAAGTTCACCATAGTTTAGCTTTAAATCCATATCTCCTAGCCCACCTTTATATGAATTGCATTGTATACATAGTCTTAACGAAAACGGAAATGATAAACGTACAACTGTTACGAAGGGAGTTGAACCATATGCCTCACACAAGCGACAACGACAAAAAAGCGCGTGATAACAACGCCAAACGTACACAAAAAAATGAAGAACAGCAAAAAAATATCCAGCAAGGAAAACACGCTTACTCCAAAAAGACTGATCATCTATGAAGTAAAGTGGAACTTTCATCAGTAAGCAATTTTCTTACTGACGGTTAATCGTGCTCATTTCGTTCTTATCATTCAGTCTTACACCCTCTGTTTCATTTTGATACTTCCTCCCCGTACATCAACATTTTCGTTGATGTACTTTTTTATGCAAAAAACCACCTCAAATTCACATCATGTTCACTTCCTTTTTTTACAATAGTAATAACGATTTTTGGATGAGGTGTTTACATGAAACGAAGACAATTATTTATCGCTGCAGCGACGCTCGGCACATTAATGTTATCTGCATGCGATCCAAAAGGAAGTTCCGATCCAGTTGCAACTTCAACTGCCGGTACGGTAACAAAAGGAGAATTTGATCAAGCATTAAAAGAACGGTTCGGAAAAGATATGCTTTATGAAATGATGGCACAAGATATTATGATTAAAAAATACAAAGTATCCGATGATGAAGTTGATAAGGAATTTAATAAGGTGAAAGATCAAGCAGGCGATAATTTTAAATCATTTCTCGAAAGCAATCGGATGAAAGACGAAGAAGACTTAAAAAAACAAATTCGTTCAAGCTTGTCCATTGACAAAGCAATCAAAGAAACAGTAACGGAAAAAGACATAAAAGCACGGTATAAACCAGACATTAGAGCTAGCCAGATTTTAGTAAACGACGAACAAACAGCTAACGATATAAAAAAACAACTAAACAGCGGAGCATCATTTGAAGAATTAGCAAAACAATATTCCGAAGATACGGTTTCAAAAGCAAACGGCGGAGATTTGGGTTACTTCGGTCCTGGAAAAATGGTACCCGAATTTGAAGAAGCCGCTTATAAATTAAATGTCGGTGAAATTAGCGATCCTGTAAAATCATCAAAGGGCTACCATATTATTAAATTAACAGATAAAAAAGCATTAAAACCATATGATGAAGTAAAAGATTCGATTCGTAAAACGATTGAAAATGAACGCATACAAGATAATACGTGGCGCCAAAAAGTATTAACAGACGAATTGAAGAAAGCAAATATTAAAGTAAAAGATAGTGACTTAAAAGATACATTTACACATGCTCTACAATCATGAAAACTCCCGCCACTTCTCTCCTTCGGATCTTGAAGTGGGGGTTTCTCGTGTATCACCTTCAAAAGATGCTTAACACGAGTGGAGTTGACACAGCTGCCTGATGGCACAACCCCTCTATTCCATCGGCAAACGCCTTTGGAACTGCTTTTTTTAAGATGTTATAGGAGCCATTCACATCTGCGTTCAGTAGTTTGTTCTCTTTCGTGCGATACAAGCCACGTTTGATACGTTTCCCACTGAATACAGGAATGTCTTCCTCACCATAAGTGGGGATATCATCATTGTCTAGGAAGGATGCTTTGCTTGTATACGATTCTTCTACGACTTGCACAGTAATACCTTTTCGTTTTGCCTTATAGATGATCATTTCAATGAGTTGACTATGTGGAACATGACAAAATGATTGATTTTGTCGTGTCCCCATTTCACTGTTTTGTTTCCATGATGTATTTTTCCCCATCACAATCATAGAGATTTCCTGTTGAATCGCCATCTGAACAATGTGGTGACTCATTTTGTGGAAGATATCTTTTATTTTGAGAAACCGTTTCTCATGAAGCCTCTCTAAACGGTTTGATGTGTGTGGTCCTTCTTTTGGTTCTTTTCCATGACGAAGAATCCCCAGTAAATGAGCCTTTTGTTTGTTGTAGTATTGATTGATGCTTTTGATCACATTGCCCTTCACTAACACAGGAGTAGCCCCTGTATTCGTTGTGATAGTTGCAATGTTATTGATACCTAAGTCAATACTCATATAGCGATTATTGTCGACACGCTCAGGTACTGGCTCAGATTGTTCTGCCACAATTTCAATTTTAAACTTACCATAAGCAGGAGAAACACGTACCTCTTTGTGATTGCCAATCCGTCCAAACAATTTACCAATATTTAATTTTATGCTTGTTTTTGGAAAACGAATGTATTTATCTTGGAGTTTACATACTTGATTTGTGAATACAATTTCTCTCATAGATAATTTAATATATTTAGGAATGCGAGGTCTGCCAGTAAAAGTGGAAGGATGTTTCTGATATGCTTTCATAGAAGCGAAGAATGATTTCCCGTTTTGATATAGCTTCTTCATAACTGCTTGATTCGTTTGCGCTGGCAAATTCATATAATCTTGTTGCTTCATTGTTTTAAACAAACAATCTAGAAAGTTATAGGATAGAAACGATTTCTCTTTTGTCGGGAATGTAAACAAGTTACATTTCATTTCTTTTTGTTCGTTAACAGGTTTTTCTTTCTGTTTTTGTACACGTTTTTGATACGCATGAAGTTGATTTTCATTCATGATTTCAATATGTGCTTGTAATGTATGAAGAACTTCTTGTTGAAGAGGCTGTAATGGTTTCTCAGTACGTAAGGCCGTATACACTTGGCGAATATAGAAGTTTGTTGTATTGTAGAGATTTTTTGCATTTTGGCACATTCCCATGAAGTAGGCGTATAATTTGTGACCTTTCTTAATCCAAATTTGATAGGTTGCATATTCTTTTTCTTTTGTCATAATTTTCACCTCCTTCTTGCCTTCATGATACTACAAAACAACGAAAAAGAACATATATTCGCATCGATATCAAAAATTTTTTTACGAATGTAATGGCAATCCCCCACCTTAAACTGAGCTATGCACTGTGCGTTTTGAAGATGGGGTTTTCTCGCCCATTTTCCGATAAAAACAGCCGAACAAATCTAATTTGTTCGGCTGTTTTCTCATTATTTTTTAAAGTATGTCCAACCTTCTTCTTGATAAATCTTTTCTTCTTTCATCAATTTACCAAGAGCACGTTTGAAGGCTGCTTTACTCATGTTAAAACGCTCTTGAATATCTTCCGGATGACTCTTATCCCAAAACGGCATTGCACCACCGCGGCTTTCCATATACTCATAAATAACCGCTGCATCATCTTCCATTCCTTCTTGTTTACGAGGAAGAAGTGAAATGTTGATTGTTCCATCTTCTTTTACATCAACAATACGGCCTGTTACGCGCTCTCCAATACGCACTTGTTCTTTGCGCTCAGAGTGGTGCAAAAAGGCACGGAAATGCTCATCCGTTAATACAAACGATCCTACTTGCAATGAACGGTACACACGACCGTTTACATTTTTATTGCGCATAGATGGCGTTGCATCAACGATGATTTCTTGCATATCTGAATCCCTTGCCGGAAGAGCAATAAGACGACCACGATTCGTTAATTTTAATGTACAATACAATTCATCATCTTCTTGTGGCCATACTGGTGTATAAATTGGAAACTCATCAGCTGGAATTAATATATCTTTCGAAACGCCGATATCAACAAACACCCCTAAACGAGGCTTCACTTCCACAACTTTTACCCAATTCCAATCATCTGTTGTAATAAGTGGTGTTTTCATCGTTGCTGCTAAACGTTCTTGATGATCGTGATATAAAAACACTTCAATTGTGTCACCTTCTGCAATCTCTCCAGCTACTTCATTTTTATGTAAAAACACTTCATTTTCTTCGTAACCGACCATATACCCAATCTCTGTTTCGCGTAAAACTGTTACTTGTTCAATCGCTCCTGGTTGTAGCTTCATATTTTTAATTCCCTTCTCTATATAAAATTTATCTTATTCTAACGGGTGGTATCCTTATTGTTTCTTCACGTAAAAACAGCTCATAAAACTAAATTAACATAACTGACTATCAGTGGGAATGCCCTCACTGATAGAAGTCTTACTTTATTTTTTATCATTCCAAACAAAGTTTCATTATACACGTTTTTTCCTTTATTTGTCCAACACGCCAAAATTAACTATAATAAAGTGAGACTTTAATCAGTGAGGGAGTCTTTCCATCCCTCACTGATTATTAGTCGAACCAATCGGGCCTTTACGGGCAGTTTATCCCCCTACCCAACCAATGTATTTTTCGCTATACTTTAATCGGGCTATTACTGCTCGTTAAGGCGGGGTAAGAGGTGGAATTTAATTCGGAGGTGCTTACTATGGCAAAAGATAGTTCTTTTGATATCGTTTCAAAAGTAGAATTTCCAGAAGTAACAAACGCTATTAACATCGCGTTAAAAGAAATTCAAAATCGTTATGACTTTAAAGGAAGCAAAAGTGATATTAAATTAGAAAAAGAGGACATCGTTTTAACTTCTGATGATGAGTATAAACTTGATCAAGTAAAAGACGTTCTGATTTCAAAATTAATTAAGCGTGAAGTTCCTATTAAAAACTTAGATTATGGAAAAGTTGAAAGTGCTTCTGGCGGTACAGTTCGTCAACGCGCAAAGTTACAACAAGGCATTGACAAAGAAAACGCTAAAAAAATCAATAACATTATTAAAGACTTAAAATTAAAAGTAAAAACGCAAGTACAAGACGATCAAGTTCGCGTAACAGGTAAAAGCCGAGATGACTTGCAAGCAGTTATCGCAGCTGTGCGCGGTGCTGATTTATCAGTCGACGTACAATTTATCAACTATCGATAATCATACATAAAAAATCCTCTAATTTAAGAGGATTTTTTTCGTTTCTTTACTAATACAATAAAAATCATGAACAACAAATAAACGCAAACTAGCGCCAAAATAAACGACCAGTTCCACCCCGTTTTTTCTGCAAGCGCATATACATTAGCCGTTTCTCTTTTCATCACAAGATAATATTCCCCGTTTTCTTCTCGTACCATATCATCCTCTAATAACCCGCGCAGTTCACGATTTTCTCCAAGTTCGCTTGCAGCAAGCGTCACCTTTTGTGTTTCTGTTGTATTATTAATAGCAATAAACGTTGTTTCATCTTTATACATACGCTTTATAATACTCATGCCATCTTTATCATACAATAGTTCAAACGTTCCGTACCGAAGTGATGGTAATGTTTTTCGAAGTTCTCCTAGCCTCTCTATATACTGCAAAAACTTCTCATCCGTTTTAAAATCCATTAAACGGCGATTATCCGGTGTCTTCCCTCCATCTAGCGCAATTTCAGTACCATAGTATACAATTGGAACACCTGGTGATGTATATAAATAAGCAAGCGCTAATTTCAAACGGGTCGGTGGATAATATTTATTTTCTTTTGCGTTTCTAACAAAACGCTCCGTTTGACTATTATCTATAAACGTCCCTTCCATACGATCGCCGCCAATTTTCGTCACATCATACAATGGCTTTACAGAAATATTCGGTTTTGCAAATACCTCCGTAATCCTCTGCTGATAAGCCTGATTAAATCCTCCTCCACTTTGCGTATCCTCTATTACAAAGAAATTTTGTTTCACACTCTGTACGGCTTTCATTACTTCACTCAGAAATTCCTTTGTAACACTCTCGTTATGTATCAGACGGTAACCATCTATATCCGTTTCCTTAATCCACCGTTTAGCCCCTTCAATAGTGCTCGTTTCATCTTCATTATCCACTACAAGTTCAAACATAACTTTCATATCTCGTTTGTGTGCTTCTTGAACAAGTTGCTGCATGTCTTTCATCGTTCCAAAGTGTTCATTCATTTTTGTTATATCAGTAGGATGATAACCATCGTAATTACTGCTTTCAGTAGGCGGTGACAACAAAATAGAAGTAAAACCCATCTCTTTTATATAATCAAGTCGTTTTATAATCCCTTGTATATCTCCTCCTTGGTATGCTTCTAAATTATTCGTATCAATCCCTTTATCATTTTTAGAATCACCATCATTAAAACGATCAATCATAATAGAATATACAATTTCATCTTGCCACTGCCTCGTTTCCTTCGCTGACACATGAATCGGTAATTGAAATAAAAATAATAGACACATGAAACATAGAAAATACTTTCCAAAATCCCTCTTCACATTGCTTCCCCCAAATTTTTTAATTATATGAAAAGTATAACAATTTATCTTTATCTCGTATACTCATGCATTTCGATTACACAAAAGCAATATTTCGCCTTACCCAAAGATTCATCATGTCACATTTCCTTACATAACAAATTGAATTTTCTAAAAAATCTGTTGATTTATTTTTAATTATTGAATATGATACTAAATATAACTTTTAGTGTTAATTTTTATAACATAACAGGAGGGGAAAAGATGAATATGGGAGATACAGTATTTCTTTTTTTATCTACCGTGATGGTGATGATTATGACACCTGGGCTTGCTTTATTTTACGGAGGGATGGTTCGCAGTAAAAACGTACTTAGTACAACGATGCACAGTTATAGTGCAATGGCAATCGTGTCCATTCAATGGATTTTCATCGGTTACTCTTTAGCATTCGGACCAGATTGGAATGGACTTATTGGTAATTTTGATTGGTTCGGACTACAAAATGTTACTTTCACACCAAATGAAGCCTACAGCGCTACAATTCCACACAACTTATTCATGATGTTTCAACTCATGTTTGCAATTTTAACTCCCGCTTTAATTTCTGGTGCATTCGCAGAAAGAATGCGATTTTCCGCTTTTCTTATTTTCATCTTACTTTGGACGACGCTTGTATACGATCCTGTTGCTCATTGGGTTTGGGGGCTGGGAGGATGGCTTCGAGAACTCGGAGCACTCGATTTTGCAGGAGGAAATGTTGTTCATATTACATCTGGCGTCGCAGGCCTTGTATTAGCCATTTTCCTCGGAAAACGCAAAGATGCCCACGACTCTTCACCCCATCACTTACCATTCACAATCTTAGGTGCAGGATTATTATGGTTTGGTTGGTTCGGCTTTAACGTCGGTAGCACATTAACATTAAATGACGTTGCACTAACAGCCTTTATTAATACAAATACAGCTGCTGCAGCTGCTGCACTTACATGGATACTTACAGAATGGCTTTTCCAAGCAAAACCAACTGTACTAGGTGCTGCTTGCGGAGCTATTTCTGGTCTCGTCGCAATTACACCAGCTTGCGGCTTTGTAACACCATTATCTGCCCTTATTATAGGTGCAATTGGCGGTGCTCTTTGCTTCGGAGCCGTCTATTTCTTAAAACACAAGCTCGGTTACGACGATGCACTAGATGCCTTCGGTTGCCACGGCATTGGTGGAACTTGGGGCGGCATTGCAACAGGACTATTCGCTACAAAATCCGTTAACAGCGCAGGTGCAGACGGATTATTTTACGGAAATGCAGCACTTCTTTGGAAACAACTACTCGCAATCGGAGCAACTTATGCATTCACAGCCATAGCGACGTATGCAATTATTAAAGGAATTAGTTTATTCCTACCCGTTCGCGCACATGAACATGAAGAGAAAATGGGACTCGATCTTTCCCTTCACGGAGAAAGGGCATATGAACAAGTCGAAACTCCACTTATTGGAGATATTTTAGATGGAAAGTTAAACCACCAAAGTGTTTACAATTCTCCAAAATAGGTCATGTTTAAACGAAATTATAGAATGAAACTTCCATCAGTGGTCCCCACCTTTCTTCTTTGCTTTTCTCTGAATCTCCAGCTAGGGTCTTACTGCCCAAAAATAGCGAGATAAAAAGAGGATTTCATAATGAAATCCTCTTTCTTCTATTTATAAATGCTCCACTCCATTTAGATTTTGAACAATGTTTTTAAAATTCTTCATTATATACTTCTTCAATTTACAACATTCGAATTATTTGAAGTGGATTCATAAAATTATTTAACAAGTAATCTACCTAATTTGATTAAAGGTACGCTCTTTCCCTAGATATAGGTCATAACATGTAAAAGGGAATCCAACTACTACAAAGGAGTGCTATGAGTTGTTATGATAAATCCATTCTTTAACAATACAAGGCAAGCGGGCGTGGGTGCCGGTTCATATGTTGGTGCCCAGCAGACACTTCATTCAATTCATCAAGTGATAGCAGCAGATCCTCTTTTTACACATGTCGTACATCATCATGTTATACCCCATCACATTGCATATCATCATGTTATATATCCAACTGAGTTATCGACAATTCCCTTCGGCTCAATATATTATCTCTAAGGAAAGCTTTCGGCTTTCCTTTTTCTTTACATAAAGTGAAACTTCCATCAGTGGGGATCTTACTGCCAATTCATACGAAATAAAACTACTTAATGGGTAATCTACCTGATTTGATTAAAGGTACGCTCTTTCCCTAGATATCGGTCATAATATATAAAGAGAATCCAACTACTAAAAAGGAGCTCTATGAAACATCATGATAAATCCATTCTTTAACAATACAAGGCAAGTAGGTACAGGCGCGGGTGTGGGCGCAGGTGCTGCCGTCACATTTAGTTCTGCCCAACAAACACTTCATGCAATTCATCAGGTGATGGCAGCAGATCCTCTTTTTACACATGTCGTACACCATTATGCTATGCCCCATTTTATTGTACATCACCCTGTTATCTTCCATCATGCTATGTATCCGGCTGCTCTCTCAACAATTCCCTTTGGCTCAATATATTATCTCTAAGGAAAGCTTTCGGCTTTCCTTTTTTCTTTACACAAATAAAGTGAAGCTTACATAAATGGTGTCCCACTGTTGGAAAGATCTCACCAATCGGGCGCATGCCAGCAGTTATCCCCCACCTATCTTCTGTAGAAAAGTGGAAGCCGCTCGCCCAGAATCGCAGGACGCCCGCGTCCAAGGCAGAAAGGCGCTTTTTGCCTCATCCGAGGGGGCGAAACGACCGGAGATTCTAGCCGCTAGAGCTGGACAACAAAGAAATGTGGAAGTGGCTCGTCAAGAATGCGAGGGGGATGGAGCTTCTGACGTAGAGGTGTTTTTTACCTCGTAGGAAGAAGTGAAGCCACCGAACATTCTAGCCACTGGAACTGGACAACGATTCTCTCTTAATCTTGAGGTGAGGGTCTTACTGCCCACGAATAGCGGGATAAAAACTGACAAAAAGGATATTTTATTTGTTCGTTAGTCAATTTCATCAGCCAAGCTGTCTCCTATAGTACGAGAATCCGTTCTTACAATTCGTACAATATTTTTAGAAGACAGTGTCAGTATAAAGTATGTACCTATTACTATATAATTGCTATAATTTAAATCGAAATGATTACGCTTTATATAAGGGGTTATTTTTTTAAAATCTGTTCTTAATCTACTTAAGAATCAAATTACAAGTGATGAACATTTCTTATGGAAATATAGTTGTAGAAGAATTGTTACAAAAGCAACCAAATACGATTTATTTATTTCATCGTTCCTGCGGCCATGAACATCACAATAAAATTAAAACTATTACAATCCAGGATATTCCTCCACTATCTAGGAGACAATTTAAAAAGCGGTTAACCTCAGATAGTAGTATTCTTTTTGTAAATCGTAATTACTATTATTTATATTAAGTTTCATATTTGTATAAAGGAGAATGAGTACATCATGAAAAAATGGAAATTTGGTGCATTAGTAACTGCTTTAGCCCTTTCGACTGCTATTGCAGGCTGTTCTAAACAAGATGAGGCAAAGGGTACTACAAAACAAGACAAGTCTCTTAAGGTCGTAACAACATTTTACCCTATGTACGACTTTACTAAAAATGTGGTTGGCTCCAATGGAACAGTAGATGTGTTAATTCCTGCCGGGACAGAACCACACGATTTTGAACCCACTCCAAAAGATATTGCTAAAATTGAAAATGCCGATGTGTTTGTATACAACAGTGACTCTATGGAAACATGGGTACCTAAAGTACTAAAAAGCCTTGATAATAAAAATATAAAAGTGGTAGATGCAAGTAAGGGTATTTCACTTATGGAAGGAACCGCTGAGGATGAAAAAGATAAGCATACTGATAAGGAACAAGGACATCCGATGGATCCTCATGTATGGTTAGATCCAGTGTTAGCCCAAAAAGAAGTAGAAAATATTAAGCAAGCAGTTATAGAAGCAGATCCAACTCATAAACAAGATTATGAAAAAAACACAGATCAATTTACTGCAAAGCTAAAAGATTTAGATAACCAATTTAGAACAACTCTCGGTAATGCAAAACATAAAGAATTCGTGACGCAACATGCGGCATTTGGGTACTTAGCAAAAGAATATGGTCTTACTCAAGTTCCAATTGCTGGTCTTGCTCCTGATCAGGAACCAAGTCCAGCTAAATTAGCAGAACTTCAAAAGTATGTGAAGGACAACAATATTAAGATCATTTATTTTGAGGAAGTAGCTTCTCCAAAAATAGCAAAAACTCTTGCGGATGAAACGGGAGCAAAAACAGTTGTATTAAGCCCAATTGAAGGAATTACAAAAGAAGAACAAGCCAAGGGAAGTGACTATATTAGCTATATGAAAAAGAACTTGGATGCACTAAAACAATCTATTATGTAATGGCAATAGTAGTGCGTTTTACAATCATGTAAAACGCACTTTTCTACTTACACCTAAAGAAAGGAAAAGACGGATTTCATGAAAATCATATCTATGAATCAGGTTCAATTTAAGTATGGAAATGAAACCATTTTAGAAGATATTTCCCTCGATATAAATAATGGTGAGTTTGTTACACTGACTGGGCCGAACGGAGCGGCAAAATCTACTCTGTTACGAATTATGTTAGGCTTATTAAAGCCTTGGAGAGGAACCGTAAACATCAGTAAAAAAAATGAACAAGGACAGAAACTTATCATTGGTTACGTCCCTCAACAAGTTTCTTCCTTTAATGCAGGATTTCCAAGTACCGTGTTAGAGCTTGTACAGTCTGGCCGTTTCCCTCGCGGAAAGTGGTTTCGTTCACTTTCTAAAGAAGATCATGAGCATGTTAAGCAAGCGCTACTTGGAGTCGATATGTGGAAATTTCGCAGCAGCAAGATTGGAGAGTTATCAGGCGGACAAAAGCAACGAATTTGTATCGCTCGTGTCCTAGCTTCCGAACCAGACATTCTAGTTTTAGACGAACCCACTACCGGTATGGATTTTGAAAGTCGCAATCATTTTTATCAATTGATGAGACATCATGTCACAGAACATGGGCGAACGGTCATCATGGTTACACATGACTTGGATGATGTAAAACCGTATGCAGATCGAAACATTTATTTAGAAAGAAAGGAGAACACACAATGGAGATGCTTCACTTTGGGTTCATGCAACGAGCATTTTGGGCAGGCGGATTAATTGCCATGATAGCCCCCATATTAGGGATGTTTTTAATTTTAAGACGCCAGTCTTTAATGGCTGATACCCTTTCTCATATTTCGTTAGCTGGGGTAGCACTTGGTCTAACACTTCATTCCAATGTTAATGTAGTGACGATTATCGTTATTATCATTGGTGCATTAGGAATTGAATATATGAGAAATACTTATCGTACGTATTCAGAAGTATCCGTGGCTATCCTTATGGCGGCTGGATTATCCTTAGCTCTCGTCCTAATGAGTTTAAATCAAGGCGGTATTTCAACTAATGTAGAACAATATCTGTTTGGATCTATTATCACAATTAGCCAAGAACAACTTCGTTTCTTAGTAGTAGTTTGTATCTTGGTAGGAATCTATTATCTAGTGTTTCAACGCCCTATGTACGTATTGACGTTTGATGAAGATACAGCCTTTACAAGCGGACTACCTACAAAGTGGCTATCCTTGTCCTTTAGCGTATTAACAGGTTTAACCATATCCGTTATGATGCCTATTATAGGTGCATTGCTTGTATCAGCGCTTATGATATTACCAGCTGCTATTGCGATGCGTCTGGTAAAAGGATTCAAAGTAGCTATTCTATCTAGTATGGCAATAGGTGTCATTAGTATGTTTTTAGGACTCACGTCTTCATATAAATTAGGGACACCGCCCGGGGCAACTATTACACTTGTCCTTGTATTATTTTTACTTTGCGGACTGTGCATCCAATGGATTTGGAAATCTATTCGTTTTAATCGCGCATAAAGTGAAACTTCCATCAGTGGAGAGTTTTTTCATCTCCCACTGATGGAAAGCTCTCACCAATCGGGCTTTTACGGGCAGTTATTCCCCACCTACCTTCTTAAGAAAAGCGGAAGCGGCTCGCTCAGAATCGTAGGACGTTGGAGCTCAAGGCAGAGAGGCGCTTTTTGCCTCGTCCGAGGGGGCGAAACGACCGGAGATTCTAGCCGCTAGAGCTGGACAATGCTTTTCTCCGAATCTTGAGGTGGGGGTCTTACTGCCCGCGAATAGCGGGATAAAGTGAAAGATATTACAATCTGTCACGTATTGTCTTAACAATAAAAGAAGTAGAGCAGCTTTCAAAATACGCCTATTAAAACTGAGGGTCATAGCTTACACGCTATGACCCTCAGTTTTATTCTTTAATATTTATATTGTACTCCTTAAACCAAACATGAATTTGCCCTAAATGCGCCAACAGCTGCGGCCCCGTCATCAATTGCCCGAACCATGGCGTTTGAAATGCACTGCCCCCTGATTCAATTAACCCACGCAACTGCTCATTATCAAATAATTCATGAAGAATGGACTGTTTATCCGTTAACAACTCTTGCAGCCATGAAGTAACTGCCTTCGTATAATACGGATTATGCGTTTTCGGATATGGACTTTTCTTTCTATACAATACGTCATCTGGCAATACACCCTCTAGTGCCTTGCGTAATAGACCTTTTTCGCGGTTTTTATACATTTTCATTTCCCACGGAATATTCCACGCATATTCGACAAGACGATGATCAGCAAATGGTACACGCACTTCTAAGCTAGCTCCCATACTCATTCGATCTTTTCGATCAAGAAGGGTCGTCATAAACCAAATCATATTTAAATAAAATAATTGCCTTCTTTTTGCATCAAGCATGCTTTCCCCTTCTAATGCAGGTGTTTCGCGCACTGATTCCTCATAACGATACTGTACATACTCTTGTAATTTTAGTTTTTTACGCCATTCTTTTTTTAGCAATTGTTCACGCGCTTCTGTTGATCGCATCCACGGAAACGCACTTGATTGTAAGTCATCTTCGCGGTAAAACCACGGATAACCACCAAAAATTTCATCGGCACATTCACCTGACAAACTTACAACAAAATCTTGTTTAATTTCTCGGCAAAACCAAAGCAGTGAGGAATCAATATCCGCCATCCCTGGCAAGTCTCGAACAAGCACGGCTTCTGTTAAATGCTCCGCTAAGCTTTCGTTCGAAATAACGCAGCGATGATGGATCGTATCAAATGTATTTGTCATTAACGAAATAAAAGGAGCGTCTGAATTCGGCTGAAATGCATTCGATTTAAAATATTTTTCATTATCTTCATAATCAATCGAATACGTATGAAGTCTCCCTTTTCCTTCCCGTTCATACGCCATCGCTGCAAATGCAGTAATCGCACTAGAATCGACGCCTCCTGATAAAAATGTACATAACGGAACATCCGATACTAACTGCCTTGTAATCGCATCTTGCAATAGAAATCGAACTTGTTCTACCGTTTCTTCAAAACTATGTGTATGCTCTTCACTCACGACATTCCAATAACGCCAAACTTTTAAACCATCTTTTGAAAACGTCAGTGCATGACCTGGACGCAATTCTTCAATTCCAGCGAATATACCATGCCCAGGAGTTCGAGACGGTCCCAATCCAAGTACTTCTGCTAACCCTTCCGTCGTAACCTCCGTCTTTATATCCGGGTGAGCTAAAATAGATTTTAATTCTGAACCAAACAACAACCTTCCTGTATTGCATTTGTAAAATAATGGTTTCACTCCTAATCGATCACGCGCAATAAAGATTTTCTCTTCTTCCTCATCCCATACCGCAAATGCATAAATGCCATTTAAATGCTCAACGCATTGCTCTTTCCACTCTATATAGGCTGTCAATAAGACTTCTGTATCAGAATGTCCTTGAAACGTGTATCCTCTATTCCGTAATTCTTTTCGAATATCTTCTGTATTATATAACTCTCCATTATAGGAAATTGTATAGCGTTCTTCTTTTTTCATCCGCGTCATCGGTTGTTTTCCGCCTTCTGGGTCGACAACAATTAACCGTTTATGCCCAAAAGCAACATGATTCCTAAGCCAAACGTTCGTATCATCCGGGCCCCTCTTCGCGAGCGTTTCTGCCATCTTCGTTATTGTTTCTTTTTCTTCCAATAACACTTTTGTATAATCAACCCACCCCGTAATTCCACACATTTCAATCACCCTTTCTCATCTCATATCCGCAGTCTGTTTTTATTTTATGCCCAATTTCAATTCTATGTTCCTTAGTTATAAAGAAAGACCGAACTGTCTATAACAAGAATAGAAACTTCTATAAAAAAGGAGGGCACAGGAATGAAACAGCGTAAACATATTTTATATAGCCAACCACGTGCTCACACAATCGGAAATGTTGAATATATAAACGATGAATGGGTGTTTTTCGATGAAGAAAGCGATGAAGCTTCTTTATTAGAAGATATGATTGAAGATGGATTTGAAGTTTTATATAACAATAATTGGTTACCTGCTCGTTTTTATGAGCACAATGTTCTGCAAGTAGCAGATGAACATCATCCGTTGCAAAACGGCGAAACAATTCGTATCCGAAAAAGGTTAATGATAAGCTACCATGAGTGGCTAGAAGAACTTCCAGATTCATCTTTTTCACTTATAACGGAAATATTACAATCACTAGGTTATTCTTTATACGACTGTATATATTCCCATAATTTTTTGTCTTTCCAGCCAAAAGACCAGCCATGCGAAGGAGTTAATTTTCTCTTATTTGATAATGAAGAAATGATTTGTTCCCTTCATCACCATTATGTCCGTTATTCTACACATAATAAGGATATATTTAAAATTACAAAAGCAGATGGGGATGAACTGCATATTCACAATTAAGATTAAAATAAAAAAGAAGGGTGTCATCTAAAAGGTCAAATTCATCAACCTTTTAGGACACCCTTCTTTTTTTACATTAAGCAAACGGTGAAAATCCTAGTGGTAATCGTAAACCAAGATATAACACAACTAACAACACAATAACAAATTGAGCCCAAAACGCTCCTGTCGCTTTTTGTTTACTTGTTTTCACAAGAACCATTTCCATCGCAGCAATTACCCAAATACCACCGAGCATTTTCATCCCATATAACATAGGCATCCAGTGGACGTCTTTGTAAATTAATAATCCTGTTGCAATAATTAAAATATACAGCAAACGAACTACCATGTGCATTGCTTTTGCTTGCTTTCCACTCTTATACATCGAATATGTTACAAAAAACAAAATAATCCCTAACGACCATGCAGTAATATGCATATGTATCATATAAATCTCTCCTCCTCTTTTTCCACACTTTTTCACTTTATATGATACCACGTCTATTTCTTTTCAGGAAACATTTAGCTTTTTTCACGTTTAAATGATATAATATTTAGAGTATTTACAAACTTCTTGTAAAAGCAAAAGGGGGAACTAGCATGATTCAAACAAAAGACATTATTGAATTAACAGAAACATACGGAGCAAATAACTATCATCCACTACCGATCGTAATTGCGAAAGCAGAGGGTGTTTGGGTAGAAGACCCAGAAGGCAACCGTTATATGGACATGCTTAGTGCATATTCTGCTGTAAACCAAGGTCATCGTCATCCAAAAATTATTCAAGCACTTATCGACCAAGCTGGGCGTGTAACATTAACATCACGTGCATTCCACAGCGATCAATTAGGTCCTTGGTATGAAAAAGTAGCGAAATTAACTAATAAAGAAATGGTACTTCCAATGAATACAGGTGCTGAAGCTGTCGAGACTGCTATCAAAACAGCAAGACGCTGGGCATACGATGTGAAAAAAGTTGAAGACAACAAAGCTGAGATTATTGTATGTGTTGATAACTTCCATGGCCGTACAATGGGCGCAGTATCCATGTCATCCAACGACGAATATAAACGCGGATTCGGACCAATGCTTCCAGGTATCGTTGTTATTCCTTACGGCGACATCGAAGCATTAAAAGGAGCTATCACACCAAATACAGCTGCATTTATTTTAGAGCCAATCCAAGGCGAAGCTGGTATTAACATTCCACCAGCAGGTTACTTACAAGAAGCATACAATGTATGTAAAGAAGAAAATGTATTATTTGTTGCAGATGAAATTCAGACAGGCTTAGGCCGTACTGGAAAATTATTCGCATGCGATTGGGACAATGTTATTCCTGATATGTATATCCTTGGAAAAGCATTAGGCGGCGGTGTATTCCCAATTTCTTGCGTTGCTGCAAGCCGCGAAATTTTAGGTGTATTTGAGCCAGGTTCTCACGGTTCAACGTTTGGTGGTAACCCACTAGCTTGTGCGGTTTCTCTTGCTTCTCTAGACGTACTATTAGAAGAAAATTTAACAGAGCGCTCTTTACAATTAGGAGAAAAGCTGGTAAATCAATTACGTGAAATTGACAATCCAATGATCACAGAAGTACGCGGAAGAGGTTTATTTATCGGAATCGAGCTAAATGAACCAGCACGTCCTTACTGTGAAAAATTAAAAGCATCTGGCTTACTATGTAAAGAAACACATGAAAATGTAATTCGCATTGCTCCGCCTCTTGTTATCTCTGAAGAGGATTTACAATGGGCATTCGAAAAAATTAAAGCGGTATTATCTTAATAAAAAGAAGGTTGTCTCTTAAGAGGCAACCTTTTTTTCATACAATAATTTTAACTATATACAATAAACCACCTATGACTGGAAACATTAATAATATCCCAATCATACATGATACCCACACGGACTTCCATTTCCACCAACCAACTACAGTTCCTCTCCAAAACAAAAACAATGAAAAAGGAATGATTAAAAAGAAAGCTGTACCAAGTCCAGGTACATATCCCCTCTTCAAGATTGCTCCTACAAGATGAACGATTCCATTCATAAAAATCATTGACTGGATGAACAGTACAGCATATAAAGTCATCTGCGTCAAAAACACATTGTGTATACACACAATCGTACATACAAAAACAGTTAGTATAAGTAATGCTATTAAAAAATGCTTCTGCTCCAATGCATTCTCTTCCATTTGAATGGGCTGTAAATACTTTATTTCTGGAAAAAAATAATACTCTTCTGCATTATGCAAAGCAAAACAAGTAGGAATAAGCCAGAAATAAGGAGAGCGCGGTATGTTATTTGACATTATTACAGAGCGTTCCAACATGTTCAACTGTTATAACAACTTCATCACCAGCATGTAAAAAGCGAGGTGGTTTAAATCCCTTTCCAACTCCTGCTGGTGTTCCAGTCGCAATAATATCTCCTGGCTCTAACGTCATTCCTTTACTTACAATTGATATAATTTCTTCAACTGAAAACATCATGTTTGCCGTTGTAGAAGATTGACGTACTTCCCCGTTCACCTTCGTTTCAATATGAAGCGCATTCGGATTAGCAATCATTGAGCGATGCACAATAGCTGGTCCCATTGGACAAAACGTGTCAAAGCTTTTTCCAAGAAAAAATTGCTTATGCTTCTTCTGAATATCTCGAGCTGTAACATCATTTATAACCGTATAACCAAACACGTGATCAAGGGCATTTTCCTTTTGGATTTCCTTTCCACGCTTTCCAATCACAACGGCGAGCTCACCTTCATAATCAAGTTCACTCGTAGCATGCGGATGACTATTAATTTTATCACCATCACAAATTACGGTTGTTGGAGCTTTTGTAAAAATAATGATATTTTCCGGAACTGCTTCCGCTCCGTCCATTTCGATTGCATGCTCACGATAATTTTTCCCAACACAAAGAATATTTTTTCTTGGCCTTGGAATAGGAGCCAATACCTTAACTTCCGATAATGGATAATAAGCATCCTTGCAATTCTCTTTTGCCCATTCGACAATCTCAATTACTTTTGTAATAAAGGGTTCCCCCTGGTCAATACACTCTAGCATTGTAATGGGAATCGTAATTTTTTCTCCTTTTTTCCTCTGTGCTTCTCTGACATGCAACACTGTTTGTGATGTGTCATCTACAACACCAACAAACACTTTTTCATCTGCTTTTACTGTCACAAACCGCATATTTCCACACCCCATCTTCAAAATCATACTGTAATTGTATTCGTACCTACTAATGAAAATCCTCCTAAAAATATTTTATTTTACAATATTCTATCTATTTTCCGTGCAATCAAAATGCTTTTTTGCCAAAATATGTAGAATCCTTTCTTCTTTTAGCGAAGGTGTTTCTTTTTTATGGAAAGTTTGTATAATATGTACTAAAGATACTCTTAAAATTTATAAGGAGACGGAGCCGATTCTATGTTTGAGCAAGCAATTGAAAAAAAACGCGAAAAAATGAAATACTTGGCCAAACGTTACGGAATGACATCTCAAAAAACAGTTAGTTGTAGTCAAGAGCTGGACAGGCTCTTAAATGTTATATTACTCATACAAATAGATGATATGTCAATTCAAAATACAGACGTACACTCCCGCTAAGTGTACGTTTTTTATTTTTAAATAACAGTCACATATTTGCCCAAACGCCCATACAATAATAGGGTAAAACTCTGATCATAGAAATTCGGTCTAAAAAGAGAAAAATACAAAAATTTTTAACATGAAGGGTGTTTTCTATGCCTGCAATGGTTGGACACATTAATATTGTTAATATCGGATCGAGCGGTGTATTGCATATTGGAGATGTATTTGCCATTCGTCCCATTAGTTATTCTCGTGCATTTGCAGGAGCAGGTTCTTTTAATGTTGGAGAAAGTGTATCAATATACAATTACGAAAACACAACAAATGTAAATGATTCTGATGTAATCGATCAACCAATCACTGCTACTTATTAAAAGGGGGGAATAAAAATTGAATCTGTATGTACAGCAAAGTATTATTATTAACAATATAAGAATTGAGAACCTTACAACTTCAGCCGTCTTTCAAATTGGAAGTGCAGGAAGTATTAAAACATTGTCAAAGTTTACCAATACAGGCGGATTTACACAACCAACCCCGCCACTAACAGCTCCAGGACAAATTATTTCTATTTCCCCTCCCCCTCCTAGTTCTTCTTAACATACTAATATCATAGACATATACCAATATACCCTCCAGATCGAAAAGGAGGCTTCTAGCAGTGAGTCAAGATATATATATTTACTTACAACAACTACAACAATTCATTCAACAACAACAGGAAAAAATAAATGCTTTAGAAACACAACTAGCGCAGTTAACGGAGCAAATAGAAGAACTGAAACAACGACCATCCTCTTCCATTGGGAAAGTCGAATACAAATTTGATCAGCTAAAAGTCGAAAATTTAAATGGTACATTAAATATCGGTTTAAATCCATTTACGAGCAAAGGGGAAGTTATTGAAGACTTTAATGTTGAAACTGAAACATTAAAAGTAAACCCTGAAACCCAAGTAAATCCCGATTTTTATCAAGATATCATTCAAGAAATGCACCGCTATTTAGACGAAGAAGCGTATAGTCGCATTCTTCATTTTGAACAGGAAGAACGAACGCCTCTCGATGATATGTACCGGCAAATGATGATCGATGATATAAAGAAACAAATGGAACATCGTCTCCCATACTATTTATCTCAAGTACAGCCACATCCAGAGATTACATCTAATCCACAATATATGAAAAATGTCATTATACAAGCAATGAAACAAGATATTGATAAAGCATTCCTTTCCTTTATTCAGCATATACCACGTAACTTTCGAAAGGAGTAAATGCATATGAATTTTACTGTTATTAATCACGAAATCAAAGTAGGAACCATTACATCCCTTGGGGTATCTTCGTCTGCTTTATTCTTAGTCGGCGATGCAAACCTCATTATTGCATCTTCTATTTTAGATACACCATTTGAATCTGTAACAGGTGGTCCATTTGTACCACTCGTAACTGCTGTACCTACAACTCCTAGATAAGGAGGACTCGTTATGCGACATGTCTCCGTTGTCCATCACCCTTCTGTTACTACGCTAGGACTTAGCTCTATTGTTCAAATTGGCGATACGAACCATATGGAATTAAAAAATAGAACACTTGCTGTTCAACGCGAAATCCCTTACTTTTTGGCCCAAGAAGGAAGATGGGAAGCATATGAAATATTTGTTGATGACGAAATCACGATTCCAACTCGTATAAACGAGGTAAAAATGAATGTCATTAACAAAAACCCCTTTATCGAAGTAAACTGCGTTAACATTCAAAGTATGCTAAATGCTTCTTGTTTTCACATTGGATCTATTGATTATGTATTTTCAAACTCACGCACTTTCCAAATTCGCCACTTTGTTACAGAAGAACCTTCTGAAAAATAAATCATATAGTACCATAAAAGGAATTTGAAGTAGGTGAGAATATGCCGTCTATTGTCGGGAACTTAGTCGTTCAAAATAGTAACGGTTCTTTTAACTTAGGAGACTTTTATAACGTATCTCCGAAAGAAAATACGAAAGCTTATAATGGATCCGGTTCATCAAATGTTGCTTTTGTCCTTAATACATTTAACGGCGTAAGCGGTACAAATACATTTGATTCAGATGTAGCTGATCAAGATCAAATCGGAACAGCATAAAGTGAAACTTCCTTCAGCGGGGGTCTTAGAGGGATAAGAAAAAAAACGGAGGGAAATCCCTCCGTTTTTTTTCGTTATCCTATATACTTACGACACACTTATTTTACTTGCAATACGTGGCTGCCATCAAAGAAGTATAAATACGTTTCTTTTACTGGTTGATGCAAACTTTTCTCAATTGCTTTACGATAAAGACTCAGCTGCACTTTGTAACGTTCTTCTAACGTTGATTTCGCTTGTTCAAATCCACCTGGGAAACGACCTTCAATTGTATCTGTTTTAAAATCAATTAAAACGATACCATCCTCTTCTTCAATCATACAATCAATAACACCTTGAACAAGGATTGATTCATCTTGCTCATCTTTCCAATCTTGATATGCTTCCTCTGCTGATAACATCATCGTAAATGGCACTTCGCGCTCTACACTTTCTGCAGCTAATACACGTTTACCTAATTCTGTTTCAAAAAATGAAACAATTTTTTCCGGTGCTATTTCTTCTGCTTGTTCAAATGTTAAGAGCTCTTTATTTACCATTTCAGCAATTTGTTCCTGAATGGCTTCAATTGTTATTGCTTTTGTTACATTTACATGCTGCATAACAGTATGAACAGCTGTCCCACGCTCTGCATACGTCAGTCCTTTTTTCTCCATAAAACGCGGACGCGTTTCAATTGGTGCACGAACTCGTTTAATAAACGCAGTATCGCTTACTTCTTGTGCTTGATAATTTCGTTTAATTTCCGTAACAGATTGCTTTGCGCGGTGCGCCGTAGCATCTTGGAATCCATATTGCCAAGTTAATCTTTCATACACTTCATCTTTTTGTTCACTGCATGCAGAAACCGACTTTTGTTCCCGAAGCGCTTCTAATAGTTCTTGCTTTTCTTCTTTCATTGGCTCCGGTGCCTGTAATCCCGCTCCATCAACTGCTTCTACTTTCCAGTTCGTATCATACTCATATATATCAGTTGGAATACTTCCTTGTCCTATTTCAAGAAGCATATCACTATCTTTATGTCTGCATAACGATGGTGCAATCCAATCTAAGTAACAAGTTGCCCCGGCACGTACATAATCCGGCAATAACCAGTCTGTATGCTCACGTGCATCGAGCCATTTTTGCATTTCTTTTTCTTTATCTTTTACTGTCCCGATTAAAATAAGCTTTTCTTTCGCACGTGTTAAAGCTACATATAACACACGCATTTCCTCTGCAATGAGCTCCATTTTCATTTTCCGCTTAATCGCGAGCTGTGATAATGTCGTATATTTAATACGCTTTTTCGGATCAATAAATTGCGAGCCAAATCCAAAATCTTTATGCAGCAAGAATCGCTTCATCAAATCTTGTGTGTTAAAACGTCGTCCAAGCCCTGCCACAAATACAACTGGAAATTCCAGCCCCTTACTTTTATGAATAGTCATAATCCGAACAACATCCTCTTGTTCTCCGAGAGCACGCGCTGTCCCCATATCATCACCGCGTTCTAAAATACGCTCAATAAAACGTAAGAAGCGGAATAAACCGCGAAATGAAGTCGCTTCATATTGACGAGCACGATCGTATAGCACGCGGAGGTTTGCTTGACGCTGCTTGCCAGCAGGAAGGCCGCCTACAAAGTCATAATAGCCTGTTTCACGATACACTTTCCAAATTAAATCAGAGAGCGATTGCTGGCGAGCGAATTCACGCCAAACTTGCAAATGTTCATAAAACCATAACACCTTCTCATGCAATTCTCTCTCTTCTTCTAGCGGCGCACCTTGTAAGAAAGAACGCATCACTTCATAAAACGAACCTTTCTTCTCATAAGTACGTAACATCGCAAGATCTTCGTCTGTTAATCCAACAATAGGTGAACGAAGAACAGCTGCCAGCGGAATATCTTGCGCTGGATTATCAATCACACGAAATAGATTCATCATAATATTGACTTCCGTCGCTTCAAAATATCCAGTCGAAAGCTCTGCATAAATAGGAATACCTTGTTGTTTCAGCTCTTCCATAATTTGCGGCGCCCATGGCATAGAGCGCAATAAAATAACAAAATCACGGTAAGTAACTGGGCGCATACCATTTATTTTTCGGTCATGCACTTCATAACCAGAATCGACCATTGCCTTTATTCTTTGCGCAATAAGGCGTGCTTCTAATTGCGCCTTTTCTAATTCCACGCCTTCCTCTTCATCCACTGCTTCGCTATCAGATTGATGAATAAATAACAGCTCTGCTGATGTATCCGCTCCTTCTGGATAACTCGCTCCAAGCTTCAACTCAGCGTCTTCATCATAATCAATTTCTCCGACAGCTTCGCCCATAATTTGTTTAAAAATAAAGTTTGTCCCTGCTAGTACTTCATGACGACTGCGGAAGTTTTTTGCTAAATCAATTTTCATGCCGCCATCTATGCCTTCAGATGTAAAACGTCTATATTTCCCTAAAAATAGCCCTGGCTCCGCTAAACGGAAGCGATATATGGACTGTTTTACATCGCCCACCATAAATAAATTGCCGTCTTGCTCAGAGTCTTTTGTTACTAGTTTAATAATGGATTCTTGTACAAAGTTTGTGTCTTGATACTCATCGACAAGCACTTCTGCAAATTTATTGCGATATTGCCACGCAACTGGTGATGGGCGTATCTCTCCCTCACTAGAACGTTCACTTAAGATTTGCAAGCAAAAATGCTCTAAATCTGTAAAATCAACCATTCCTTTATCACGCTTAATCGCTTGGAACTGTTCTGTAAATACTTTTACAAGATCAACAAGCTTTTGCAGTACGGGATGCATATCTTGAAAATCCCGTAAAAAGCTTTCTGGACTTCTGCTAAACAGTTCTTCCTGTAATTTCTTTACTTCATCCTTCGCTTTATTACGTAAAGAATCGACTTGTTTCACAATCTCTTCATTATAATCACTCTTCTTAATACGCTTTAACGTTTGCCAAGAGGCATTTTGCATCGCTTCGTATGTGCTTGTCCAAGATTCATTCGCTGCCCCGGACAAGTTCTCAATTAAAAGAAGATCAGCTTGCAGCGTTTCAACGCGCGGTGCTGGACCATCTGGTAACATTGCAAGTTCGATTGCTTTTTCTACATATTGCTTTGTTGTTTGCAGCTGAACCTTTACATCTTCCAATAAATACGAAGCATACATAAGATCTTCAATTGTTTTTCCTTCTACATCATATGCTTCAACTAATTTATCAAGCCAACCGTTCGGATCTGGATGTGCTCTTGATTCTGTATGAAGAGCTAAAATCATACGCTGCAGGTCATCATCACTACGGTCGCTCGTATAACGATCGACAAGTTCAAAAAACACCTCATTCTGCTGCATACCGTACTCTGCTTCTAATATGTCATCCAGTACTTCTTCTTTTAATAATTCATTCTCCGTTTCATTCGCAATGCGAAAGCGCGGATCAATATCGAGCATATAATAATACGTTCGAATCACTTGTAAACAGAAAGAATGAATTGTCGAAATGGATGCCCGGTTAAGCAGACTGAGCTGCTTTCGGATATGCGGCGAAGCTGGATCATCGATTAATACTTTTTCTAACGCTTCCCCAATTCGATTTTTCATCTCTTGCGCCGCTGCATTTGTAAACGTCACAACAAGTAAACGATCGACATCAACTGGATTGTCCTCTCGAATCATTTTACGAATAATCCGTTCAACAAGTACCGCCGTTTTTCCCGACCCAGCTGCAGCTGCTACTAAAATATCGCGGCCATCAGCAACGATTGCTTTCCACTGATCATCGGTCCACTGACTTCCTTCTGGTTTCGCTGGCCAAGTTTGTATCATGACTGGGTCTCTCCTCTCATTTTCTCTAACGCTTCACTATCTTTCATATCTTGTAATGCTCTGTATTTATTATCTTCTAGCGACTCATCAAATTGACAAACCGAGCGGAAATTACAGAACGTACATGCTGTTTTATTTCCCATTTTATACGGTGCAATATCGATGACACCTTCTGTAATATCTGTCCCGATGTTTTCAAATTTACGATGTACGTATTGTTGCAGTACATTAAATTCTTGTTCACTTGCGATATCAGAACGTGCACTAAAGCTGCCATCTTTTTTCAAGCCAGCTGAAATAATATTAGAGCTTCCTGATGTTAATGTGTTATCCATTAACCGAACAACATCAGCATCTCCAAGGACAAGCCCTTTCATTTTAAATTTCTTTAAAATCTCTTGTTCAATTTCAATGTCTGATACGTCGCCTTTCATTTCAACAATTGGGTTATGAATATGGAAATAAAGTACTCCAGCAGGATTTGCAGTTCCGCCTTGTTTCATCCATTTGCCTGCGTTTGTCGTGACAACATCTAAATACGTAAGCATCTGCAGAGCTAAGCCGTAATATACTTCCGTTAAATCTAGTTTTTTAGAGCTTGATTTATAATCAATAATACGTAAAAATGTTCCGGTTTCATCTTCCGCTTTATCAACGCGGTCAATTCGCCCGACTACTTCCATTTTCACACCATTTGGCAGTTCAAAATTCATAGGTGGCAATGAATTTGTTCCGCCCATACCAAATCCGACTTCTAAATCAACAGGTACAAATCCGCTTGACTTTGCATGCTCTCTTAAGACAAGTGAAGTACGGAAAATAATTTGCTGCAATTTATGTTTTAAATAATGATGACGATTCGAGCTTAATAAAATTTGACGCTGCAGAAGCGGTGCTAATTCTTCAATAACTGTAACAGAAAGATATTCACACTCTTTTACTGTTAAATCAGCCCAAGTACGTTTTTCTTTCAATAGCTTATCAGCAATTTTTTTCAAAGCTGCATGGAACAGTTCGCCGATATCTGGTGCATCTAATTTGAAAATATCACGTTCTTTCAAAGATAATCCATGCTGCGCAAAATGAGCATACGAGCAGCGATTAAAGAGTTCCATACGTGATACACTACCTCTAATCTTGTCACCATATAACTCCCGGCTTACAGCATCACTTAATTTACGCGCCCGATTTCGATAAAATAAACTTGATAACACACGGCTACTCTTCTGTTTCCATTCTGGCGACGTAACATAAAAATTGTATACATCCCACCAAAAAGAAAGATTGCCTTCAAAACCGTAACGTTTCCAGTTTTGCAATTGCTGCGTTAAATACGAAAGTGTCACTTCTGGCGTTGCCACATATGAAATTTGCTCACGAGATGATAGATCATTTACATCATTCGTTATAAATATTCCACCTGCAGAAGGAAACATTCTTTTCATCTTCTTTATGAAGCTAGATGCTAGTAACGTTTTTCCTTCTTCATCTGCTAGCGGACAAGAAATATATAACTTCTCCGATGCTCTAGTAACCGCTTGATAAATGACAAATTGTTCATCTAATAACTTTTGCCGCGCTGTTGGTGCAAGTTCTATTCCCGCTGAAACAAGTACTTCTCGTTCTTCATCGGATAATACACCATCATCTGTTGGCGCCGCTGGAATAATCCCTTCATTTGCTCCAATCACAAATGCTGCCCTGATGTTAGAAAGACGAGAACGGTCAATGTTTGCAATTAAAACTTGATCTAAAGACGGCGGAATATTAGCAAACTGCAGTGATTCTAATCCTGTCGTCATAACATTTACAAACATAGAAAGAGACATTTTCTCTTCTCCGAGCATTTCAACGCACGTATCCAGAAGTGTAATTACTTGTTCCCACACTTGGTCATGATCATTCGCAAATAAGAAGTTCCCTTCTTCTTCTGCTCGCAAACGTAAATCTTCTAATTTTTTGGGAACGTCTAGCTCTTCTAAAAATAAATAAACCGCTTCGCACATGCTCATTGTTGTTGCTGCTCGTTTTAATCGCTTTTGCAAACGGATAATAGGTGTGCGGACAATCTCACGAAGACGGTTAATTTTCTCTTCCGTTTCTCGTTCACCATCTGTTTGGCCACCATGTACACCATCTAATGAGCGATAACGACGATATGTCCATGGTTCTTCCGAAGTCCACCGTTTCCCTTGTACTCCATACGCTAAACAGTAATTTTCAAATTCGTCCATTTCATCACGTATTCTTGCTTTATTCACATCTAACGGGTACAACAGTTCGGTTTTTACACAGCGAAATACCGCATCGTAACGCCAATTTCCACTAATGACTTCTAAGGCTGAACGAATTAGCTCAATTAATGGATGATGAAGCATCGGTCGTTTTTCATCAATAAAGAATGGGATATTATAATCAACAAACAACGTCTTGATCATATCGTAATAGCTTTCACCATTGCGAAGTAGAACAGATATGTCGCGATAACGATATCCTTCCTCTGCTACTAACCTACGAATTTCGCGCGCAACGCCTTCCACCTCTGCCCGCAAATTAGCCGCAGAATATAGCGTAATCTGTGATTCTCCTTGAAACTCTGCATACGGACGAGAATCATAATGCGCCTCTAAATGCGCAAGTGCCCTTGACATAAAGCGCGGTTGTTCTCTCATTATAATTGTATTTTCAATAATGATTTTCTCTTCCCTGGCTACTTGCTTTACTTTTTCATATGTTATAAGCGTCTGGTAAAACAAGTCTAGCTCATTCGCTGGCTGTGATAACGTTTGTTCATCAAGCGTTAATGCAATTGTCATTCTTGCCCCGCATCTTAATAATTGCCTTACAACTTCTAGCTCTTGTGGTGAAAATGTATGAAATCCATCAATATAAATAATGCTATCTTTCACATACTCTGAATGCGGAAGTTTTTCAAATAAAAGCTGCATGTAATCTTCAGAGTCTAAGTATTTTCCAATTAAAGCTCGTTCAAAATCATCATATAGAAGCTGCAAGTCATACATTTTATTCGCTAACAATTTCTGTTCATTTCCGCTGCTATGAGCGTCTAACTCTTGCCACATTGCATACACATTTGACGGCGTTAAATTGTAGCGTTTAAATTCAGTAATCATACTGCCAAGCTGTTCAAAAAATCCGTTTTGCTCCGCTGCTTTTTGGAAGACATATAACTCTTCTTTACGCGCCTCCACAATTTTACGAAGCAACATATGCACACCAGATTCATCAATATGAAGGCGGCTTGCTCCTCCCACTTCCTGAAGAACCTTCCACGCTAAACGTGAAAAACTAAACACTTGCGCACGAATGGAGCCGCTCACGTCTCCATTAATTAATGCTTGCTGCGTTTGGAATGTCATCTGTTCTGGCACAAGATATAAAATGGTTTCACCTTTTGGGCGATGCTGCAGCTCCTGCTGTACTTCTTGCAAGCACTGTGTACTCTTTCCACTTCCAGCTCGTCCTATAATAAATCGAAGTGACATGTAAACCCGCCTTTCTGTAAATGAACCTCTGTCAATCAAGATATATCCGAAAAAGAAGGTAATCCGAAATTTCGAATTACCCCTTAGAGAAATTTGTTTGTACTTCATTGATTGGCCAGTAGCGCAAATCAACTTTTCCTACAACTTGTTCTATTTTTACAAATCCGAAGTAACGACTATCCCAGCTTCCTAGACGATTATCTCCAAGCACAAAGATAAATCCTTTCGGAACAACTTTTTCGTCTGTTAACTCTTCTAGAGTAAAATCTCCTGTTAGCTGTCGTCCATGAGTTTGCTTTTTATATACATCTAAATACGGTTCTTCAATAAATTTCCCGTTAATATATAGTTTATCATGTTTATATGAAATTTTGTCCCCTGGCAGACCAATAATTCGCTTCACATAATCTTCCTGTTTATTTGCATGAAAGACAACAACATCAAAACGGTTTAACTCACTAAACTGATAACCAACTTTGTTTACAATCAGCATGTTACCATCTTGAAGTGTAGGCATCATCGATTTTCCTTCCACAACATACGTTGCAAAGAAAAAAGTGCGGAAAAATACAGCTAATAAAATACCTATAAAAATGGTTCTCATCCACTCTTTGCTTTCGTTTTTCCACTTTCGCATCATCATGCCACTTCCCTTCAGCTTTTATCCGGCACTAACGGACAGTACCTCACCTCAAAATTCAGTGAAAACAAAGAACATAGGTGGGGGATCACTCCCCATAAGAGCCCGATTGATGAGAGCTTTCTATCAATAGAGCACGAAGCCCCCACTGATAAAAGTCTCACCTTATATAACAGGGATGCACTCACTTGTGAAGTCTAGTCTCTACTTAGTTCAAGTTTTACTTCAATTTTCTTTCCGACATACCATAAAATAAAAATGACACCTAATACGATAACTGTTTTTACTGGCTTATGCATAAAAGATGCAAGGTCATAACCAATGTAACTTAACACGAAAATCATCACAAGTTTACCAAGTGAAAGTGCTAAAACAAATTGCCGCTTACTAATACGCGACAAACCTGCTACAACATTGATAAGTGCTGATGGTGTAAACGGAAAACAAAATAAAAGAAAAATAGGTGCAAATCCTTTTCGTTCAATCCACGCCATCGCACTGCGTACTCGCGAATGCTTATTTACAAAAGCAAAAAAACGACTTCTTCCAAAACGACGAATGATAAAAAACACTAGCAATGCTCCTATACATGAACCGAGCCATGAATAAAAAAATCCAAGCCATAATCCAAATGCAACTGCATTCGCCATAACAAATAAAAAGAGCGGCAAAACTGGAATAAACGCTTCAATCATCGGAAGGCCAATTCCAATTAACGGACCAAATGCCTGATAGCTTTCTAACAAGCGTTCCATATTTTCTATTGTGAAATATTCTTTGATTGTTTGAAAATCCATTCTACTATGTACCCCTTTACCTCGCTATAACGGGCTTCTGAATGGAGAGGATATTAGATTTCCTGTAAGAGCCCGATTGGTGCGAACTTTTCATCAATGAGAAAAACATTTCTTAATAGAAGCTTCATTTTTATCTTTTCCTGTTATTACTTTACCATTATTAAACAACAAGGGGAAATAGCATATATGACAACTAGATATATATTTATTTTCCATATTTTCAAGAAAAAATCCTGTTTCAAATAAATAAAAAAGGATGGCAAATGCCATCCTTTTTCACACTATGATCTATAAGATTATAGTTTTACAACGTTTTTAGCTTGAGGTCCACGGTTACCGTCTTCTACTTCAAAGCTAACTTTTTCGCCTTCTTCTAAAGATTTGAAACCTTCAGTTGTGATAGCAGAGAAATGTACGAATACATCGTTTTCGCCTGGAACTTCGATGAAACCGAAACCTTTTTCATTGTTAAACCATTTTACTTGACCTGTTTTCATAATAACTTCCTCCTAGGAAATAAATATATTTTGTAGTTTTCACAACATAAAAAAAGAATCCACACATTATCAAATGCGAAACAGAACACATACACAATTTCCTCGCTAGTTTCACGGCACTTGATAATATATGGATTGCTTGATTTAGGTATTCAACTATACATTTACTATACCATATAAAAAAAGAATATACAACATAATTTACAAGAACAAAAAAATATACAGTAAAACTTCCATCAGTGGGGGTTTTCTTCCCCACACTGATGGAAAGCCCGCTCAATCGGCGCATACCAGCAGTTATCTTCCCCTTATCTTCTGTAGAAAAGCGGAAGCGGCTCGCCCAGAATCACAGGACGCCCGCGAATAGCTGGATAAAAACTCTCATTATAATTAATATGTTTCCTATGTATGAATAAGAAAAAGGACTATCTTCCTTTTTCTTATTCCCTATATAATCAATCTTCTTTTTTCAACAGATACATTTTCTCATATGCTGGTTTTAACTCTAAAACCTCATTTTGATTGACCAGTAAAAATTTTGGCTCTGCTTGTTTTCTTTTTCTATCTTCAAATTCTGCACGTAGCTGTGCAGTTCTGTTTCTCTGATTTTCAAAGCTGTTTTTAGATACTTCTAGTTTAATTGTCTGGCCATTTATGAATTCAATGAGAATATTTCCATGTGGAAGTTTTGTCACACTTTCAATATGAAAATGAGATAACCAGGCACATTCTTTGCGAGAATAAGAAAACGTGGGGAAAAAATAAATATGGTCTGTAGGACTAATTGCAATTGGTGCTTTATGCGTAAAACCTGTGTACTCTTTCGTGCCGTCTTTCCGCCCGCCAAAGCTAGCTCCATATTGACGACAGCTTTGCTCCACAATCTCAAGTGGTTTTTGATACACAAAAAACTCATCACTTTCTTCAATCACACGCGTCACAATTCGTTTATCTTTCAAAACAATTGGAAGTAGTGCAATCGTCTTTGAATTAATAATGTACTGTGAGGTATACTTTTCCGCTTCACTAGTCATCGTTCTTCTCTCCTTTTCATTTTTAGATAATTTTTATGTAATTATCCACATGGATAATTGTACCATTTTGCTTTAAGAATACTCGTCATTTTCATTTTTTTTACAATTTCTTATTATTAAATTAAAATTTCCTTTTATATATATTTATAAATACTAAAATTAAATAGCATAATCTTCATGCATAAAATAACATTTTCTTATATAGAACTTTATTTTCTAATATCTAGAAATATTTGTAATATAAAAAGCCAGCCCGAAAGCTGACTCTTTCTTATTCCTCTATTCGTAGACAGTGAGACCCCTCACTGATGGTTAGTTGAACTTTATTATCGCGTAAACTGCTCTTCTTCTGTAGATCCTTTCAATGCTGTTGTTGACGACGTTCCACCCGTAATTACTTGCGCTACTTCATCAAAGTACCCTGTACCCACTTCGCGTTGATGACGCGTTGCAGAATAGCCGTACTCTTCTGCTGCAAATTCAGCTTGCTGCATCTCTGAGTAAGCAGCCATGCCTCGCTCTTTATATCCGCGCGCTAATTCAAACATGCCGTAGTTTAAAGCATGGAAGCCAGCAAGTGTTACAAATTGGAATTTATATCCGTAAGATGCAATTTCTTTTTGGAAGTTTGCAATTGTTTTATCATCTAATTTTTTCTTCCAGTTAAAGGACGGTGAACAGTTGTAAGCTAATAGTTTTCCAGGGAATTTTTCATGAATTGCTTTTGCAAAGCGTTTCGCATCTTCTAAATTCGGCTCGGATGTTTCACACCATACAAGATCAGCATACGGTGCATATGCTAAGCCGCGCGCAATCGCTTGGTCAAGTCCAGCTTTCGTACGGAAGAATCCTTCCGGTGTTCTTTCTCCTGTAATAAACGGTTTATCAACAGGATCAATATCACTTGTAATTAGATCAGCTGCATCTGCATCCGTTCTTGCGATAATTAGCGTTGGTACTCCCATTACATCTGCTGCCAGACGTGCTGATACTAAATTGCGCACTGCCGTTTGTGTTGGTAATAATACTTTTCCGCCTAAATGACCACATTTCTTTTCGGAAGAAAGTTGATCTTCAAAGTGAACACCGGATGCTCCTGCCTCGATCATCCCTTTCATGAGTTCAAATACATTAAGCTGTCCGCCAAAGCCAGCTTCTGCATCAGCAACAATTGGTACGAAATAATCAATATCACCGCCGCCTTCCATATGCTGAATTTGATCAGCACGCTGCAGCGTTTGATTAATACGTTTTACAACTGCCGGTACACTATTTGCTGGGTACAAGCTTTGGTCTGGATACATTTGACCCGATAAATTTGCATCTGCCGCTACTTGCCAGCCGCTTAAATAAATTGCTTTCAAACCTGCCTTTACTTGCTGCATTGCTTGATTCCCAGTTAATGCTCCCAGTGCATGAATATAATCTTCGCTATGAAGAGAATCCCAAAGCTTTTCTGCACCGCGATGTGCTAACGTATATTCAATATCGATTGATCCGCGCAAACGAATGACATCTTCGGCAGAATATGGACGTGTAACTCCCTTCCAGCGTTTATCGAGCTCCCAGTTCTCTTGTAATTGCTGTACTCTTTCATTTACCATTTCTTCCATCCCCTTTTCTTTATTTATCCGCTATTCGCGGGCAGTAAAACTCCACTAATGAAGACCTCGCTTTATAAAATTTCATACCCTGGTAACGTTAAAAATGACTCAAATTCATCCTCTCTAATAAGATTCATAAATAGTTTCGTAGCTTCTACAAATCGTCCTTTTTCAAAACGATCGCTACCAATCTCTTGTTCAATTTTTGCTAACTCTTCTGCTTTGAACTGTTCTACTAGTGCAAACGTAATCTTTCTTCCATCCTCTAATTTTCCTTTCTCATGACGAATCCATTGCCACACTTGTGCACGTGAAATTTCTGCTGTCGCCGCATCTTCCATTAAGTTATAAATTGGTGCTGCACCTCTGCCACTTAGCCACGATGCAATATATTGAATCCCAACGCTAATATTTGTACGAAGACCAGTTTCTGTAATCGTTCCCACCGGAACTTCTAATAAATCTTGTTCTGTTATACAAATTTCTTCTCGTTTTCGATATATTTGATTTGATGTTGTCATAATGCGATCAAATACTTCCATCGCTACAGGCACAAGTCCCGGATGGGCAACCCAAGTCCCATCATGTCCATCACACGCCTCACGCTCTTTATCAGCACGCACCTTCTCGAATGCTGCATCATTTGCTGCCGAATCGTTCTTAATTGGAATTTGTGCTGCCATCCCGCCCATTGCCGGTGCATTACGGCGATGACACGTTTGAATCACACGCAAACAATAAGCGCGCATAAACGGAACACTCATCGTTACCTGCGCTCGGTCCGGAAGTAGAAACTGTTTATGATTGCGGAAAGTTTTTAAGAAGCTAAAGATATAATCCCAACGTCCGCAATTTAACCCTGCCGAATGATCCCGCAATTCATATAAAATTTCATCCATCTCAAATGAAGCGTGAATCGTTTCCAATAATGCCGTTGCTTTAATTGTTCCATGCGGAATACCCATGTATTTTTGTGCAAATACAAACACATCATTCCATAGTCTTGCTTCTAAGTAACTTTCCATTTTCGGTAAGTAAAAGTATGGGCCGCTTCCTTTTTTAATTAACGCCTTTGCATTATGAAAAAAGAACAACCCAAAATCTAATAAACTACCTGATATTTCTTCACCATCTACTAACATATGTTTTTCTTGCAAGTGCCAACCACGAGGGCGCACCATTAAAACAGCTGTTTGTTCATTGAGACGATATTCTTTCCCATTTGCATTGTTATATGAAATCGTTCCCTTAATTGCATCTCTTAAATTTATTTGTCCTTCAATTGCATTCTGCCATGTCGGTGCATTTGAATCTTCAAAGTCTGCCATAAAGACACGTGCTCCTGAATTCAAAGCATTGATAACCATCTTGCGATCAACCGGCCCTGTAATTTCTACACGTCGGTCTTGCAAGTCATTCGGAAGCGGTGCAATCGTCCAATCATCCGCTCGAACATGTGCAGTTTCCTCTAAAAAGTGTAACAACTCCCCTGCATCAATTCTCTTTTGTTTTTCTACTCGTTTCTGTAGTAATTCTTTACGGCGCTCGTTAAAATTCTCATGCAACTCTTTTATAAATGTGAGTGCTTCTGGTGTCAAAATCTCCAAATACGCCGGTAATACTTCTCCAACGAGTGTGACCCGCGAAGTTTGTGTCGACATATTAGCATCTCCTTCTCTTCAAACTGTTTTATAACAGATTGGATTTTATGTTTATATTATATAACAAAAAAATAGAAAGGGAAGGAATTTTTTGAATATTTTAACAACATCTAAAAATTGGTTTATCCTTACATATCACATCACTTAATAACAAAATATAGAAATTATTTCAGTGTACACAAAAAGCATAGAGTGTTGTACTTTTACTGAAAGGCAAGAGAAATAAAGTTTGAGGCTTAAATTAACAGGAAAGACATGTTGTTTAACAATTATAAGAAAATAAAAGAGGAGTGGGTTTTCCACTCCTTTTATCACGACATGTTTTTGTTGTTGGCTCTGTGGCAGAACCCCAATAAAGGGAAGCACTCTTAATTGAGTGCCTTCAATTCATGACTCTTAGTAAATTTATGGATTCATTCATTTGAGGACCATATCGTAGTCGTTCTTGTCGATAGTATTCATATTGATTCATGAGTGTATAAAATGTTGTTTCTTCTAATGGCTCATGATTTAAACGAGCATCACAAACTATAGCTAGAATATCTTTTAGTGTAGTTATTTCCAATCTAAATGGTTCGATGTAACTCGTAAATATTTCAGCTATGCGTTGTTCTTCTTCTTCATTTCCCATTAAAACAGCCGCACTAATTTCCATGTTTGTTTTGTTAAGATCATTGATGATAGCCAAACACATGTCGTGTAGTAATTCATAATTAGGTAGTTTAGGTTTTCTAAATGTCTTAGAGAAAAAACCTTGTTTTGGCATGTGAGAAAATTGATTATGTACATTTATACTATCTGTCAAACAACTGTGAAGTGATAATGATTAGTGCTACTTTTAAGTATATGAAATATATCATCGTAGGAATGCGGTAATACATAATGTTTCCTTCATCAAAAAGATAACAAAAAACAGTGGACGACAGCAGTTCGCTATCGTATTCTAAAATGTATGCATAAAAACGAAAGGTGAGAAACAAATAGATGACAGCATTAGATGAACTCGTATTCCAGCAAGAACTACACAAGGTCGTTCGCAAGAACACACCATATTATGATTTGAAATGGGGTAAGGTAAAAAATCCAGCGAAGCAAAACACATGGAACTGGGCAGCATTTTTTCTTAATACATTTTGGTTCGCATATCGAAAAATGTACAAACCCTTTATCCTTTTCTTGCTCATAGACATTCTTTGGACGATCCCCCCTTATCTTGCAGATATTCCGACTTGGACGGATTTCATTTATTATTTAGTATTATCTTTACTATCTGGATATATGGGGAACCGCTGGTATTACAACCATGTCGAACGCATTATAAAAAAATGTAACACCATATCAGAAACCCAACAAGATGCCTATTATCGTACAAAAGGTGGGACCCATATCGGAATTATGATCGGACTCAATGTTTTGGCGTTTGCAATTGTTTACGGCGCAGAAATGGGGTTGAATTATCTGCCAACCCAAACGAACATCACCAACATTGTACGCGATAGCAACGAAGGTGACACATTAGAAATATATACGGATCACCCAAAATGGAAATATATCAAACAAGAAGGACGTCATTACGTGGTGGAATTCTCGGGGTATGACTATAGCAAAAAAGAAAATGTGCGCATTGAGTTTTATGTGTACTTAGACAAACAATTGTATGAATGGAAAAACATATATATCAATGGAAAAAAATTAAGCAAAAAGAACGCGGAAGAATTTGAAGGATGGATTGAAGATAACTCAACGTATTGAACTGATTCGAATTTCTAAGATCAGATAGGAATAGTCATATTTCAAAAAGAGCCTCACTTTCGTTGGATAGTCGGGATAACCATCCCGATAAATCCAAAAAATGTCGTGATAAAATGAAGAAAAAGCCATAAAAAATAGGCGTATCAAACAACGTGTTGATACGCCTTAAAACTATATTGTTAAACAACATGTGTCGTCGTGTCGTAATACCTACATTTGCGTCACTATATGAAATTCAGTATTACATATATACCCTATGCTTTTAAAATATTCTATAGATTTTTCTTTCTCCTCATGTTTTAGAGAAGAAACTTATTAGTCTTCTTTTCCATGACCATTCTCTTCTTGTTTATGCTTTTTTTCTTCTTTTTTCTGCTCTTTTTCATAGTCCTTCTGTGCTTTTTTTTTCTCTTTTTCATAGTCTTTCTGTGCTTTTTTTTGCTCTTTTTCATAGTCTTTCTGTTCTTTTGTTTGCTCTTTTTCATAACTTTTCTGTTCTTTATTCTGTTCCTGATATTCTTTTTTCTGTTCTTTATCGTTGTTTTCTTCCTGATGCCCATTATTTCCTTTTGGTTGCTGTTGCTGCTGTCCCTGGGATTGCTTTTGTTCTTTTTGCTCTCGTTCCTCATCTCTTCCTTCCTTTACAGAAGACGAATTCGATGATGAATTTGACGATGAATTCGGTGATGACTCTGGTTGCGAATGTATCTCCGGAGGATGTTCCTCCTGATTATACGACGGTGCAGGAGGAACAGGCGATTTCTTCTTCTCATTTTCCTGCTTTATATAAACACCCGTGCTAACCCCAGCTTTTTGTGCCTTCTCTCGCACTTGCATAGTACTTTCTTGATATACAACTGTAATATGTTGTGCATCATACTCACTCTTTAATCCTTGCATAGCCTTCTTCAACTGCGGCTCTAGCGATTTTTCCTTCGCAACAGCTGTTAACATGACTTGCTTGTCATTCGTTAAGTATCCATCCTCTTTACTTAGCTTTACAATGGTATGTATTACGTCCTGCAAAGATTGATTTTTCCACTGTTTCATTTCTTTTAAAATGTGCTTTCCATCATCATTACAAGCTCGCAATTCTATAACGCGAAGATCTTTTGTCACACTCGCCTCTAAACTTGGATTAATGTCAATAGAGACATAAGCAAGCGCTTTTTCTTCTGGTTGATTGAATAAAAACAGAAATAAACATAGAACACAAGAAACAAGCAGCGATACAGGCTTTAAGAAAGAAGGGATTGAAAAACGCGGTACTCTTTGTTCTTGTTCGTTAAACGAGACTTCCTCTCCAATCATATAAGAGTGCGATTTTCTTTTAAACGTGATAAATTCTCCATCTGTAGTTAAAACAACTACGCTGCGCTTTTGTATATCCATCACAATCCCTTTATTCATCATTCTTCCCCTCTCTTATATAATCAAGAATGTATGTATAGTTGTTTACAAAGATAATACACATTGCAATAATGTATTTTCTATGCCTCTCCAACGTTTTCCGGCTTGCTCTAACACGCGGTTCAATTTGTTTAAGTGGTAATTTTTTCTTTCGGAACAACTCTTCTATCATTTCCTCTTCTTTTATAATAATCTTTGCAATTTCTATTAAGTGCTCACGCGTATCACGATGCTTGGGAGATTCCTTAGCAAGCTCTACAAACGTGATTTTAAACTCAGCTAGCACACTTTGAAAATGAAGAATTTCCTCCTTACGGTTACTATTTTCTATCTCTTTCATATACTCCGTAAGCGATGCCTGCATTTCTACCATTTCCTCTTGCTGGTCTTCTTTTAAAAAGACGAGATTATGCCTAGACTCCTTGCGTATATAGTCAATTACATCTCTTTTTATAAGAAGCTCAGCAAACGCCAGAAAAGATTTTCCTTTTTTATATGAATATTGTTCAATTGCTTGATTAAATGCAAACAACCCAACGCTATATTCATCATCCTGCTCCGTAATATACCTGCGGCAGACAGTCGAGATTGATTTTCGAATAAAAGGCCTATACTGTGCGATAAAAGCTTCCTTATCACCGTCATTGTTTTGAATGTTAAATACTATATCTTCTATGGCCGGTTTTTTTATGATTTTCATCACTAAACTTAACACTAGTAATCCCCCTCCCCCCTTTTGCCGCAAATGGCAAAATGGTCACTAAAGAAGTGACCATTATACCACATTTACTTACTGCTTTTCTTTGTGCTTTTCTTCTTGCTTGTCGTGACCAACTTTTTTACCGTTGTCTTGTCCTTGATGATTACCGTTGTCTTGATGATTATCGTTTCCTTGATTATTATCGTTTTCTGTTTGACCCTTGTGGTTTGATTGCTCATGCTTCTCATGGGAAACAGCCGGTTTATGTGCTGGTTGTGCTGGCTGTGCCGGTTGTGCTGCGTGCGCTGGCTGTGCTGGTTGTGCTGCGTGCGCTGGCTGTGCTGGCTGTGCCGGTTGTGCTGGCTGTGCCGGTTGTGCTGCTTGTTCTGATTGCGCTGCTTGTTCTGGTTGTGTTGCTTGTTCTGGTTGTGCTGGCTGTGCCGGTTGTGCCGGTTGTGCCGGTTGTGCCGGTTGTGCCGGTTGTGCCGGTTGTGCTGGCGTTACTTCTGTATTTTGATCTGCTTTCTTGCTTTCTTTTGCAAGATCAGCCGCTTGTTTTTCTTGTGCTTTCTCTATTTTCGCTGCAATCTTTGCAAAACTCTTCTCTATATTTTTTGCAATTGCAGCTTTTGCTTTCGGATTTTTCACTTTATCAAGCACTTTTGCTAATGCTTCGATGTTGTTTCCAATATGTACTTTTACTTTTTCCGTCTCGCTTTTTTCTTTGTTAGCAGGTTTTTTTACTTCTTCTTTCTTTACTTCAGTAGACTTCTCTGCTTCTGTTTTCTCTTTGTCAGCAGGCTTTTCTGTTTCTTCTTTCTTTACTTCAGTAGACTTCTCTGCTTCTGTTTTCTCTTTGTCAGCAGGCTTTTCTGTTTCTTCTTTCTTTACTTCAGTAGACTTCTCTACTTCTGTTTTCTCTTTGTCAGTAGCCTTTTCTGCTTCTTCTTTCTTTACTTCAGTAGACTTCTCTACTTCTGTTTTCTCTTTGTTAGCAGCCTTTTCTGCTTCTTCTTTCTCGTCTCCTGAAAGCTTATCTGCTTTTTCTAAGTCTTCCGCTGCTTTTCCTAATGTATCTTGTGTAAAATCGTCTTTTCCCTTATCGATTAATACACCCGCTTCAGCAATTCGTTCCGCAGCTTGCTCAGACAATAGCTTTGCCTTATCTAAATCGTTTGTCGCAAGAGCCATTTTAATATCTTCCACCATCGTTTTCACGAAATAAAAGAAGTCGCCTTGTACTAGAGATGGTTTTGCTGTCTCTGTTGGTTTTGCTGTCTCTGTTGGTTTTGCTGCGTCTGTATTTTCGCTAGCATACGCCGCTGTTCCCATCAGAAACGGACTGCATGCCATCATAGTTACCATAGTTCCTTTTAATAGTACATTTTTCATCTCTTTTTTGCCTCCATTTGTTTTCTTCGCTATACATATTCGGAAGGAATGTAAATTTTATAGGGGTCAAAGAAATATTTTTTATAAAAATGGCTATTTAAAATAATATTGTTGATTTCAGCAAAAAGGAAGGGAACCCCTATTTATGGAGTTCCCTTGTTCCGTTAAAGCACCCAATTATTAAATAAAAAAATCAGTCAACGGCTATGTTGAACTATCGTGTTAATTATTTATCCCGCTATTCGTGGGCAGTAAGACCCCCACTGATGGAAGTTTCACTTTATCAATTTCATCTTAACTAAGGTTTTTGAAAGAGTTTCAGTTGTTTCATATAGTCAACAGCCTTTGTTTTATTCTTTTGTCTAGAAACGTATTCTGCCTCGTTTCTATCTCTATAATAGCTATTAAATTTATCTTCAGAAAGAGTGCCGTCAGAAATGGCTTTTTTTACTGCACAGTGTGGCTCGTTTGTATGTGTGCAATCAGAAAACTTACATCTCCTGGATAAATCTGCTATGTCTTCAAATCCAAAATCTAAGTTTTCTTCAGGGTCTATCATTTCAAATCCCATTCTACTAAAATTCAATCTCTTCACCTACTTTTAATAATGTTTAACAATAGACATCTTATATTGCTAGTCCCCAAAACGTTTTATCCCGCATTAACAGAATGGCAAATAGCGATTATTCTGTAAATTCTGATAATATAACCTTATCATACGTCACTTCCTTTGAGAACAGACAGCTTTCAACAATCATTTTATACAGTTTCATCCCACACCGACCAAGCAACTTCGAACATATTTCCATCTAAATCCCAAAAATAAAAATACTTAGCTTCGTTATTTCCTAGTGTTACAATTTCTTCTACTCTTACATCTTTTTCTTGTAAAGTACGGTACGTCTCTTCAATGTTAGAACAATTCATCGCAAAAATAGGAAACGGTAAACCATTTCGTACATATTGACCTGCTGGTTCATTTTCTGTTTCAAATAATAAGAGCGCAACTTTCCGTAATCCTCCAAAGTGAAATACCGCTACTTCTGAATTTTTATATTCTTTTCGATCAACAAATTGTGCTTTTCGTTCTAGACCTAATACACGTTCATACCATTTCACTGCTTTTTCAAGATTTCTTACCGGAACATAAACATGACCCACTCTACTAAATAAATCTTTTCCCATAAAACCTCCCTCTCTTTCCATTTTTAGTAATTTGCATTCCCTGATCGAACGTTAGCTTTATACTCTTTTAAGGAGTAATTTTTTCTACCATCCGTAAACTTCTTACAATATAAAATATCATTGTGCTAAATAATACAATAAGAAATATAACAAAAGAAATAGTAGAGAACCCAACTTCTCTATGCATAGCAATTTGTACATTTTCCCATGTACTATATACACCAAATATAATAACCTCAACTTGTAACCACCCTAATAATGTACGCGAGTGAATATATAATCGCTGTTTCTGTTCTTCTGTAACATGAGGAGGATAATTAAATAACTCAGGAAAGCGACTTAAAACATGAAATAAGATATATAATCCTAGACCAACAATCGGATGGATAAAAATATTCCCTTTTTCGCCAAATCCATCCGCTTCTCCATTCAATCCGAAATGAATTGGAATCGTATGCGATAAAGACGGCCAAATAAAACCAATATATGTAAGCATCACAGCAATTCCAAAAAGTGATAAGCCATCCAACCATCTTTCAAGATTTGTTTTTGGCACAATCTTTTTCACTTCGATCCCCCCTTGCTTTCATTTTACTATATTTTCCATAACCGAAGGAAGAATATCTTATTCTTATTTTTCATAAACAATCTTTATTTTTTTATAAACAGCATACAATGAAAATAAAAATAAAATAGAGGTGAAGACCATGCCCGCAATTGTTGACAGCATTATCATTTCAAATTGTAAGGGGAATGTAAATTTAGGTGATCAATATAATGTAACTCCTCTATTCCGAAATAAAGAATATCATGGTTCTGGATCATCAACTACAGCAAAAACATTAAAAGTTTTTAATGGAGTTAGTACCGCAAATGTATTTGATAATGATCTAAGCGATCAAGATAACTCATTTACACTGTAATAAGAAAAGAACAAGTAGATTCTAATAGACATCTACTTGTTCCTTTCGAATTTTGGTCTTAATAAAGTAAAACTTCCCTCAGTGGGGTAATGCGAGATAAACAATTGCTGCTCTTAACAATTATTTCTTCTTATACTCCTCAAACGTATGAATTCTCTCAAAAATTGGCGGATGCGTATACAAGAAAAATTTCACCAAAGCCGGCGGGTTCACCTGACTTAAACTCGTCTTCGATAAATATTGAAATGTTTTGACCCCCGACTGATTATCCTTCGTCATGTCTAATGCATATTGATCAGCTGCTCTCTCTTCAACGCGCGATACGTAATTTGTCGCAGGACTTACCGCAAAGGAAAGCATAGAAGATACAAGAAAAAATAGTGGTAAAACTGAGAAACTGGCTACTTTAGAAATATGCAGCGTATCTCCCCACTTACGAATACACGCTTGAATAATGCGGTAAATGAGATACATGCCAACGAAAGTTAAGACAATATAACTTCCAACGCCCCAATATATATGCTTCATCACGTAATGACCCATTTCATGTGCCATAATAAATAATATCTCTTTATCTTTTAACTGCTCGAGCGTTGTATCCCATAAAACGATGCGAGAATTTGAGCCAATCCCCGTTACATATGCATTTAACGCGTTTGTTTTCTCTGACATATTCACTTCATACACATGCTCCGCTGGAATCTTTGCTTTATCTGCTAATGTTAATATCTTTTTTTCGAGCTCCTTATTATGCAGCGTAGAAAAATGATTATATAGCGGATCAATAACGACCGGCTGAATGAACGTTAAAAAGATAGTGAATGGAACTGAGAGCGCCCAGCCATATAGCCACCAACGTTTAGGATATTTTTTAATCAGCCATAACAGCACAGAAACAACGAGAAACATAAGCAAAAAGTTGATCCAAAAATCAAGTACATGTTCCTTTATCCAATTTGCTGTTGATTGTGTAGAAATACCATAATCAACAGACACTTGGTGACTAATCCATTGCAACGGCAATGCTAGCGCTGTTGTCACTAACGATAAATAAAACAAATAAATCGCAATTTGCAGTACCCGTACTTTCGTTGTCTCTTTCGCCCATTTTTCAAACCGCTTTGATACACCAAAAACAAGTACGAATAATAAAACAACCCATTGCAGCGGCGTTGCTAAGAAAAATAATAAATTTTTTACTCGAGAATAATCTTGGCTAAGCGTAAGCTCCCTTGCATTCATAAATGTTGCTGGATCTGCATTCGTTCCTTTGTACATTTCTGGTATCATCTCATGATTCCATCCAAACAAGTACCAATATATAAATAAAGCAAATAGGGCATACAAAAAAAGTGTCCACCTTATAACTTTTCGCATATTTTTTCCTCCTCATCGCTGCCTGTCTATTATTATTGTAGTTCGTTCCTCGAAAAATAGAACAAGCTAATACGATGAATTGTCATGTAATATTCACTCATTCCCTCCTCATTTTTCAGATTTTTCTTATAAAATAAAATTGGGAGGGATTGGTATGAAAAAGTTGTATATTACTTTTACGTTAGGACTTATTATTGCAATCGGTATTGGCATTTTTTATTTTACCAGTTACCAAAAAGCATCAGCAGAGATGCCAAAAGGAATTATCATGGAAGATGTAAATGGAACAGCGGTATCATTTGATATGCTGCCAAAAAAATTAAAATTAGTAGAGTTTATGTATACAAAATGTCCGGATATTTGCCCTGTTACAACATATAAAATGAAACATTTACGAGATGAACTTGTGAAAGAGAAAGTTTTCGGAACAAAAATCGAATTTATTACAATTACCATTGATCCGAAATATGATACGAAAGAAGTGCTAGAAAATTACTCCAAAACGTTTGACATGAAACAAACGAAAGGTTGGCATTTGCTGCGCGGTGATGAAGAAGAAACGAAACAACTAGCCGAATCTTTTAACTTCCGCTACCGTGATCCTGGAAGTGGTCTTTACATTCATACTTCAAATTCTTATCTATTAGACGAAAATAATCGTTTAATCGAAGTATTTGGTATGGGGGAGCGGGGGTTTGATAGTAAGAAAGTGTTAGAGAAAATTAAAGCGGCAATGTAAAAAAGTTTCCTAGCATCTAGGAAACTTTTTTATGTGTACTTTTACTTTTACTTTTACTTTTTCTTTTGAACTGGCAGCCAAATCTCTAGTTGTACAAGATCTTGCTTATCAGCATGAGAGCGCTCATCGTATAATTCAAACTCGACAACGCCGGAATGCTCATAGCCAGAATGCGGGAACCACTCTGTAAAGATTGCATTCCACGTTTGCTGAATAGATGGTACCATTTCTTCCTCGGGAACTTTTGGTGTTGTAAATACAGCGTACGTTGCTTCAGGGAATGTGCGGCACGTCAGCTCACTTGATACACCATCAAAGCTTGTTACTTCCATTCCAATAATATACGTAATCTCACCTGTTTCCAAATTAAAATCAGTACACATCCCTAACTCAACGAACTCATTCGTATGCTTACGGTTTGGAATGTTTTCCGACAAATTATTTTGCAAATAATGTTGCCACATCGCTGGAATATCTGTTAGATTTTTTCCGTCTTTACCCGTTGTCTTCATTTCATATCCAATTACTTGAAAAGCTGGCTTTGTTTCTATACGAAATTCCATTTTGATTCCCCCTAAATACGGATTAAATTTGCGCTGCATCACATTCACTTTGGAATATAACGGCGTTCGAATCTCTTGCTTTCGATATGCACTCGGCGTCATATGAAACAGCTTTTTGAAGGCGCGTGTGAACGTTTCATGAGATTGAAAGCCATGCTCTAATGCAATATCAAGAATTTTCCCCTCTGTATGAGAAAGCTGATAAGCTGCCCGGGCTAGCCTTCTCTTTCGTACATACTCCATCACAGAGTCTCCTACGAGTGCTTGAAACACGCGGTGGAAATGAAACTCCGAAAATCCTGCAATGCGAGCAAGGTTCGCTAACGTTTGCTTTTCCATCACATCTTCTTCAATAGAATCTATTACCTTTTGAATTTGCATTTCATAACTTTCCATCTCTGTTCACCTGCCTTATATGTATTATGATAAAGAAGAATGGAATTTTCTTCTTGATGTTTTTTGCTTTTATTTTATGGAATTTTGTAACTTTCCCAGAATTTATCCGTAGTTATATATGGAGAGGGCGAGAAACACAATCATCAGAGCACATTTACAAGTTGCATATGAACGATTTATTTCCGTATCTTGCAGGTGGAAGGCTTACTTCCCAAAAGTAGCGGGATAAAGATTGTCTTTCTTTTACTTTGTTTCCCCAAAGAACCTTTTCATAAAAATTTTCATAAGATATTTTTTGATTTCTTTTCAATATAAATCCAAAGATAATAGATAGTCCAAAACAGAATAGGTACCAAGCATACATAATATCGTCTATCAGCTGAAAGATAATAAAGTAAGAACAGTCCAATGATAAGGGTTGGAACTAATAGTATAAAATACTTTTTTTTGTGCATTTTCTCACTCCCTCCAAACGAGTATTCTTTTATTTTTGAACTTTCATTTTAATCAGATATCAATAGAGTTATGTAACATAGCTAATAGAAAAGAAAGCTACCCTATCAGTAGCTTTCTTTTCTATCTATTATAATTTCTCCAATTCACTACCAAGAAACTTCGCAATCTCTAACATACCGTATTTCCCAACTACTGCTTCAGCATCAGCATTGTAGTTTGTGTTCGTATTAATATCATAAGTGAAAATTTCACCATCAGCATTTCGAATGAACTCAATGCCAGCGATCGCTATATCGTTAGCAGCCAAAACTGCTTCATATTTTTGAATAATTGGGTCATTAAATCCTTCAATAATTTGAAACTTCGGTTTTTCCGGAGCTTTCTCTCCAACTGGACAGAACAAATCGCCAATCTGACAAGCATCAGCTGGGCATAATTCAAAACCTTTTGATGTATCTACTTGTACTGCATACACAAACTTTCCGCCTACAAACTCGCAACGCGTAATATAAGGCTCAGGAGCTTGTATATATTCTTGAATTAATGTAATACCATCTACTGGCTCTTCAAATGCCGCGCTTTCTACATAATCTTTTAAAGAAGCAACAGACTGGAACAGTTGAACCCCTAATCCTTTTCCAGCACGGTTATGCTTCGTAATAAATGGACGTCCTTCAAATTGAGCTGCCGCTTCTATAATATGATCCTTCCCAACAGCCGCAATTGTCTTTGGCGTACGAATTCCTTGAGCATTTAGTGCCATATATTGTGCCACTTTACTTACTTCAAGTTGCAATGCTCTGCTTCCATTGAACACCTTTCGATTATGTTGTTCTAACCAAGCAAGTACAGCAGCAGTAAGCTCCGGTGCAAAACGGTGATTTCTCGTATGAGAAGAAGCGCTCATTCGGTTATAAAATACACCTTCTGGCGGAACAGAAGAAAGATCAACAATACCTTCGTCTAAATGCCATTCTTCATATGGAAGTCCTAGTTCTTCTAACCTTTTCGTAAGATGAGTTGTCCACTCCTTATTTTCATGAATAATGTGAATTTTCCCCACAGAGATACCCTCTTTCTAGATGTAATAGTTTCATTATACTATTTTTACTACTCAGCAAAATAATAATTTTGCGATAAAATTATAGCATAAGCAAAAAACGAAAGATGACAAGGCATCTTTCGTTTTTTGCTAAATGAATAGCTAATGTCAAACTCTTAAATCACAAAATCCTCTGGAACAAATACTTTCACTTCTTTCGGACGCACATATACTACCTCGCCTGCCCGAACATGTAACTGTGCAAATTGCTCCTTACCTACTTCCGCTTCTAAATACTCTCCCGTTCCTAAACGCTGCAATTCAATATATACAACCGGACCGACTGCATGTATATATGTTACTCTTGCTTGAATTGCATCTTCACTTTGTTTTGTACGTTCAATAGACAACTGATGCGGACGCACATAGGCAATCGCATCTGTATCTGAAACATGCGTATGTTCCGGCGCTTCTAGTTCAATAGATCCTAAATTCAGTTTTCCTTTATGAACACGACCATGAAATAAATTTACATTTCCAAGAAAGTCATATACAAATGGGCTAGCTGGATTATCATACACATCTTCTGGCGTCCCCATTTGTTCAATGTGTCCTTCGTTCATTACAACGATTCGATCCGCAACATCTAATGCTTCTTCTTGATCATGTGTTACAAACACACTTGTAATATGAAACTCATCATGTAATTTCCGGAGCCATCTCCGCAGCTCTTTACGTACCTTTGCATCCAATGCACCAAACGGTTCATCAAGAAGCAAAATCTTTGGTTCAACTGCCAAAGCTCTCGCTAAGGCAACACGCTGTCTTTGACCACCTGATAATTGAGCCGGATAACGCGCTGCAAAACCATCCATCTTAACAAGCCTTAGTAATTCAAGAACCTTTTCTTCTATTTCTGCTGGAGACGGTCTTAATTTCTTTTTTCTTACTTTCAATCCAAAAGCCACATTTTCAAATACATTCATATGTTTAAAAAGAGCATAATGTTGAAACACAAAGCCAACTTGTCGATTTTTCACATGAGTATGAGTTAAATCTTCCCCATCAAATAAGATTGATCCTTGATCTGCTTGTTCTAGCCCTGCAATAATTCGTAATAACGTTGTTTTCCCAGAACCAGATGGGCCTAGTAGCGCAACGAGTTCCCCTTTCGGAATTTCTAAATTAATTTCCTGCAGAGCTTGAAACGTACCATATTGCTTCCATACATTATGAATTTGAATACTCACTCTATTCCATCTCCTTTCTTATCTATTGACGTCCTTTCCATTCAATCCAGTTCTTTATAATTAACGTAACAACCGCAAGCAGTGACATTAAAGAAGCAACGGCAAATGCAGCGGAAAATTGATATTCGTTATATAAAATTTCAATATGAAGCGGCATCGTATTCGTAACACCTCGCACATGTCCCGATATAACAGAAACAGCTCCAAATTCTCCAATCGCACGGGCATTACATAAAATCATGCCATACAGTAAACCCCATTTTATATTCGGCAGTGTAACGCGCAAAAACATTTTCCAGCCGCTTGCTCCAAGTGATAAAGCTGCTTCTTCTTCACTTGTACCTTGTGCCTCCATAACAGGAATTAATTCGCGGGCTACAAATGGGAATGTCACAAAAATAGTGGCAATTACAATACCAGGCACAGAAAAAATAAGCTTCACACCATGCTCCATTAGCCATGCCCCTAGCTCACCGCGAGGCGTAAATAACAATACAAAAACTAACCCGGCAATAACCGGCGAAACAGCAAAGGGGAGCTCAATAAGCGATAAAAGAAACTGTTTCCCTCTAAACCGAAATTTTGTAATAAGCCATGCTGCTGCCACACCAAATATCGTATTAAGCGGAACAACAATTAGGGCAACAATAATCGTTAGACGAATAGCAGAAAATGCTTCACTATCTGTAATCGCTGCAATGTACACATCTATTCCATGTTCAAATGCTTTCATGAAAATCGTGATTAACGGTAACAGAAGAAATAAAGATAAATATATAATTGTCACCGCAATCAAAATAATGCGGATTACTTTGGATTCCGCAATAGGTACAGGTGCCTGAACTGTTCTTTGTTTTATCGGTTTAAATAATGACGGTTCCATCCTTTCGTCCCCTTTCTATTCATTTCGCAATCCATGTTTTTGACTCCATCCCTGAATGATATTAATAGTAAAAAGGAAGAAAAGAGAAACAATCAGCATAACAGCCGCCACAGCTGTCGCACCTGCATAATCATATTGCTCAAGTTTTGTCATAATCATTAGCGGAGCAATTTCCGTTTTGAACGGCATATTTCCGGCAATAAAGACAACAGATCCGTATTCCCCTAGCGCCCTTGAAAAAGCTAGCGAAAACCCTGCTAATAAAGCAGGAAAAATTTCTGGAAAAACAACTTTCCAAAATACTTGTAAACGTGATGCTCCTAAACTGGCCGCTGCTTCTTCCACTTCTTTATCAATATTTTGTAATACAGGCTGAACCATGCGCACAACAAAGGGTAATCCAATAAAAGTTAGAGCAACGATAATACCAAGTGGAGTAAAGGCTATTTTTATATGAAACACATCAAAAATTTTTCCAATCCAGCCGTTTTGAGAATACAAAGTAGTAAGCGTAATACCAGCAACCGCGGTTGGCAAAGCAAAAGGCAAATCAATTAATCCATCAAGCAGCCGTTTTCCCGGGAACGAGTAACGAACAAGTACCCAGGAAATTAATAGGCCAAAACAAACATTTATAATCGCCGCTGCAAGTGAAGTTATAAAACTAATTTGATAAGCATGCAGTACTCTTCCACTTGTGATAACTTGAAAGAATTTGCTCCATCCTAACTGAGAAGTTTGAATAAAAACGATAGATAATGGTATTAGGACAAACAAACTTACATATAACATCGTAAATCCAAGGGAAAGCCCAAATCCGGGTAAAATTTGCCCTTGCTTCCTATTACTCTTCCTCACATTCCTTCACCTCATTGCGTCATCTGCATCTATTATTTTTGGTAGATTTTATCAAAGACACCTCCATCATTGAAATGCGTTTCTTGTGCTTTTTTCCACCCTCCAAACACTTCATCTACTGTAAACAATTGTACTTTTGGGAACTGTGATGCATATTTTTCAGCTACCTTTTGATCTCGAGGACGGTAAAAGTTTTTCGCCGCAATCTCCTGTCCTTTCTCCGTATATAAATATTCGAGATATGCTTCCGCTACTTTACGTGTTCCCTTTTTATCAACCACTTTATCCACGACAGCCACTGGAGGTTCAGCAAGAATACTAATAGACGGTGTAACAATTTCAAACTTGTCTTTCCCTAGCTCTTTTTGTGATAGCAATGCCTCATTTTCCCAAGCAATAAGAACATCCCCAATCCCTTTCTCCACAAAGGTAGTCGTTGCACCGCGCGCACCTGAGTCTAGCACTGCTACATTTTTATATAGCTGACTTACAAATTCTTTTGCTTTTTCTTCACTACTGTTGTGCTTCTTTAATGCATAACCCCATGCCGCTAAATAGTTCCAGCGAGCTCCTCCTGATGTTTTTGGGTTTGGTGTAATAACAGAAACCCCTTTCTTCGTTAAGTCATCCCAATCTTTAATCCCTTTCGGATTTCCCTTTCGCACAAGAAATACGATAGTAGACGTGTATGGAGTTGAGTTATTAGACAGACGTTTCTGCCAATCCTCAGATAACAGCTTTTTCTTGCTAATCGCGTCGATATCATACCCTAATGCTAGCGTCACAACATCTGCTTCTAACCCATCAATGACCGAGCGTGCCTGACTGCCTGAGCCTCCGTGAGATTGCTTCACGGTAACCGTCTCACCAGATTTTTCTTTCCAATACTTTGCGAAATCTTTGTTAAAGTCTTGATACAATTCCCGAGTTGGATCATAAGATACATTTAAAAGTTCAATAGACTTTCCTGATTCCGATTTACTAGTAGATGTTGTCGAAGCACATCCTGATAACAGCAGCAACGTCGATAACAAAACGCCTGCTCCCTTTGTAATTGATGTTTTACCCCACATCTTCATCTATGCCCCTCCTTGTTTCATACAATAGAAAAAAGGCACACAATCTTTTCACAAAGTGAACGTTGTGCGCCTTCAGTTTCTCTGATCAGCTTCTATTGTTTCATTTTTCAATTATTTCTCTTTATTCTAAATACACAATTCCTATATGTCAACTAAGAATTCGATCTATTATTCCACGACAATTAACAAAAAATAGCAGCTCTAATATGACGAGCTGCCATTTTTTTTATGCTTGCACCGCTTTCTCTTTTAACGCCCTTCTCAAAATCTTTCCTGTCGTATTTTTCGGAAGCTCTTCTAAGAACTCAATACTGCTTGGCACTTTATATTTCGCAAGATGCAACGAACAGTACGCCATAAGCTCTTCCACTGTAACAGCATTCGTTTTCGGTACAACATATGCTTTCACTGCTTCACCTAAACTTTCATCTGGGACGCCGATCACAACAACTTCAGTAACAGCTTCATGCATATATAACACTTCTTCTACTTCACGCGGGTAAACATTATATCCCCCAACAAGGACGATATCTTTTTTCCGGTCTACAATATAAAAGTAACCTTCTTCATCCATTTTTGCTAAATCACCTGTATACAGCCAGCCATCACGAATTGTTGCGGCTGTATCTTCCGGCGCTTTGTAATAGCCCTTCATTACGTTGGGGCCGCGAACGATTAATTCCCCAACCTCGCCAACTGGTACCTCCTCACCCATTTCATTTACAACTTTGTTTTCCACATTCTGAACATTCGTTCCGATTGAACCTGGCTTACGCGGACGATCAAGTGGATTAAAACAAGTTACAGGCGATGCCTCTGATAATCCATATCCTTCCGAAACAATAACACCATACCTTTTTTCAAAGTTTGTAAGAAGGGCAACAGGCATAGACGCACCGCCAGAAATACAAAAACGAAGTGTATGAACATCTTCTGCACTCGCACCCTCATACAAATATAAATAATTATACATTGTTGGTACTCCAGCGAATATAGTTGCTTCATATGTACGGCAAATGCGGAATACTTCTTTCGGGCTAAACTTTGGCAACATTAAAATCGTGGCGCCGTTTACAATCGGCGCATTAACAGCAACCGTTAAACAGAATACATGGAACATCGGAAGCGCTGCAATTACACGATCATGCTCTGAATACTGTAAATACGAAGCAACATCGCTTGCATTACTGTATAAATTTTTGTGTGTTAACATTGCTCCTTTTGGCTTTCCTGTCGTTCCAGATGTATATAAAATAACAGCAACGTCTTCTTCTTGTATATCTGGACCTTGAAAAGCGAGATCTCCGCTCGCTACTAAATTCGTAAACGTTTTCATTTTTTCGGTTTCTTTATGAGTTGAATCTGCTGAGGTTTCACAAATGATGATGTTCTCGATAGAAGGAAGTCTTGATGTAAGTGATTGCATAACTGGTAGAAGGATGTCGAGTGTGATGATTGCTTTAACGTCTCCATTTTGTAAAATGTAATATAGTTCATCTGGTGTATAAATCGGATTGACTGGAATAACGGTGGCTCCTGCACGCATTGCCCCGTATAAACCGATTAAAAAGTGCGGTGAATTCCCAACAATTAATGCGACATTGTCTCCTTTTCCAATGCCCATGTTTGCTAAACTACTAGAAAACTTTGTGACTAATCCGTTAAATTGGTCATACGAAACCGACTGATCCTGAAAAATATAAGCCGGCTTGTCCCCTTTCTTTTTCACCGTTTCGGCTAATCTTTGAACGAGATTCACAAAAACCCCACCTTTTATAAAATTTTAAAAATTCTAAATACATTATATTAAAAGAAAATTAATGGTGCAAGTTACATTTCATTGAACATATATAAAAAACAACCATACGTCAGATTAACGAGTTCGGTTTAGGAGTACAAAAACTTTATTAAACAATCAATTTTCGATTCAAATCGCACAGGATTTGAACCTTTTGTTTTTGTTGGTTTAATAAGGTTTTTTGGTAATTGATGTATAAATTAGCATACTAATTAACAGAGTGACAATGTTCAATGTCATATGTGCGAAATGCATGCTAAAATTAGTTCCAAATATTATTGCTAAAACATAAGTGAATTTGATGAGGTGAATAAGGATGAACTTTATTAAACCGAAAAACAATTTGATTTGAACGATATAATTTATTTTAAATAATTATAAAAGAGCTTGGAATCCCAAGCTCTTAATGTTTTTTATTGGTTATTGGTGTTTCATTACTTCAAAGGTTTAGCAATAATTACTTTATAGTAACACCCAAAATTTTGGCAACAGTATTTAGGTTATCTCGATTCACTTTGATGAGTTCTGCAATTTTTGTGTTATTTTTGCTCGTTATGGCATCTTGCAGCTCATCGTATTTTCCGTGAATGTCTTCAGCATATGTTTTGCCCTTTTTCTCTGTTAATGGAGGTAGAATTGCAGCATGAAATTCATCGTGAAGATTACCAGCAAGAGTAGTAGCAGACGTATAATCTCCCTTGTTAACATCTTGCTCAATTGTTGTAAAGCCATTAAGTTCATCTTGGAATGCTTTCGCTAAAGATTGTTGATTCCCCATTTCCATTCCTTTCATCGAGTTATCCTGGTCGGATTTTGGAGCTTGACTACTTTGGTTAGACTTATTATTGTTTTGTGACGTTCCACAACCTGCAAGACTTAGTGCTAGTAGTGATCCTAGAATTACTGCAAATCTTTTTTTATTCATTTTTTTCCCCTTCTTTTTTTGATTATTAAATTTACCCACATCCAAATTCCTGAGATACTTAGCACAATCATGCATATTGCTCCTAAATCGGTAAGCCAAACTATTGAAGTGTTCCCAACACTACCAGAATGTAAGGCAAAAATAAACTTTTGCAACTCGAACGCAGTATTGGAAGCATAACCAATAAGAGAACGGTGATTTAGCAAGATTCCAGTAATGGACATAATTAGAACTAACAAAGAACCAATTAATCCAGCGGTATGGTGTACCATTTTTAAAATTTTATACATAGTAACACTCGCATTTTTTTATAGTATTTACGTGATTTAATATATCATATCTATTTTTTAAAAAATAATGGAAAACCCTGCAAAAATTAATCCAATAAAGTAGACAAATAGCTACAAAGTGATTATTCAGTACTGTTGGATATTATCTCCATTAAATAACGTCTTTATTAACCTGGACATAACGTAATTATCAAATTAGCTCGATTGGCGTGTTTTCTTTCTAAAATTATGCCAATTAATTTGTTATTTGTACTACGAAATAGCAATAAAAAAGGTATGCGAAATCATCTGCGATTTGGCATACCTTTTCATATGTTTTTTAATGTTTGTACTTCAAAACTGAACTACTTAACGTAAGATAAGGCTGTTTCTTATATCATTAAAAGAATAAAGATAAGAAATCTTCTTTTGTTATATTACCAAAATAACGTGGCACTTCTACATCTGCTAGCGCCTCAGCAAATGCCTCCTTATCAAACACCTTACCTCTTAAACGCTCTTCAATGTCATGTACATCTTCAACACCGAAGAAGTCCCCGTAAATCTTACATTCAGAGACTACACTTTTCTGTACTTCTAACCGAACATCTACTTGTCCAACTGGGAAACGGTGTGAATGCTGCAAGTTAAATTTTGGAGACTTCCCGTAGTTCCAATCCCAATTTCGATAACGTTCTTCTGAGATTTTATAGATTTCTTTCCAATCTTCTTCCGTTAATTCATATGTTGGAATTTCATTTTCCCCTTCAAAAATATTTTCTAAAAGCAGCTGTTTAAATTCTTCAATTGTAATTTTCTCACTTAGAAATTCTGCAATATTTGCAACGCGGCTGCGAATGGATTTAATTCCTTTTGATTGAATCTTATCCATTTTTACATTTAATGCAGATACAACATGGTCAATTTCAGAATCAAATAATAACGTACCATGACTAAACATACGGCCTTTTGTCGCGAACTGAGCGTTACCAGAAATTTTTCTTCCTTCCGCTAAAATATCGTTACGACCGCTTAATTCAGCGTTAATACCTAATTTCCCAAGCGCTCTTGTTACCGGCTCTGTAAACTTCTTAAAGTTATTAAAACTATCTCCATCATCTTTCGTAATAAAGCTAAAGTTTAAATTTCCTAAATCATGATACACAGCGCCTCCTCCAGAAAGACGTCTTACAACATGAATTCCCTTTTCACGTACATAATCCGCATTAATTTCTTCTGCTGTGTTTTGATTCTTTCCAATAATGATAGATGACTCATTGATATAGAACAGTAAGTACGTTTCGTTAATATTTAAGTTTTTCACACAATATTCTTCAATCGCTAAGTTAATCGTTGGATCTGTAATCCCTTTATTATCAATAAATAACATCATTTCACCTCAAGATTCCCAAACGTAACCGCTATGAGCAAGCACCGTGCGGCCGTTAAAAATTTGTTTTGCTTCCGCAACTAAATCAGATAAATTACCTGCATGCGGCAAATGAGTTAAAAGCAGCTCTCCTACATTTGCTTGTTTTGCAATTTCTCCTGCTTCTGTACTATTCATATGCCCAGCTTTGGATCCATCTTGATGCGCATACATGTTACATTCACAAATAAATACATCTGCATTTTGTGCAAATGAAACAAACTTTGGCATGTAACTAGAATCTGCTGTATATACAACTGTTTTCTCACCTGCTGTAATACGCATCGCAAAACATATAGCAGGATGCACTGTTTGTAAGAAGGAAATGGAAAATGGACCAATTTGTAATGTGTCCGCTGGGTTGTAAGGAACCCCTTTTGTATACGGTATATGTGTTAACGATGCAAAACCTTTTGCATCAAAGGTATGGCCATAAATCGGCAGTTCTGGTAATACACGATTTGTCATGCTTGTAATTAGGCGAGCATATTGAAGTACCCCAATATCAGCAACATGATCGTGATGATAATGTGATAACAGAACAGCATCTATATCAGAAGGAGTTATGTATTTTTGAAGCTGTGCTAGTACACCGCTGCCACAGTCGATAAGTAAACGAAAGCCATCATGTTCAAATAAATATCCAGACGTTGCCTCTCCCGCTTCTGGAAAACCGCCCCAAAAGCCCACAACTGTCATTTTCATATGTATTCACCCTTTCTAATCCACTAATCATTGTTTTACATACCTTGTTTCACTTTCTATTCTACATTCTTAACTATAATGGATTTTCTACACATTTTCATTATTTTCAAATTTGTTATAAAACAGTTGTTGACTTTAATCATTTGTACTAATACAATAATACTAACAAATGGAAATGGAGGGATTTACATGTTAGATCAACCGATGGAGTTCTTTAGAAATTTACCGGCAAAAACTTGTTCCCAATGCGGAAAAGAGATTGATGAGCAACACGAGGCATATCACAACAAATGCGAGGATTGTACTCACGAAGATTAATAGATTGTAAATATAAAAAACCTAGCAGACATCGTCTACTAGGCTGGCATCATTGTACTTTTCACCGTTGACCCTTTCACCAAGAGCTCCAGTTCAAACTCGTACACTTCTTTATTTCGATAATTTTTCGTATGAATCTTATCCATCATCAGTTCAACAACTTTACGCGCCATTTCATCAATTGGCTGATCAATTGTTGTAATACCTGAGTCCGTAATTTGTGATAAGAACTGATTATCAAAACCAACTACAGCTAAATCATCAGGAATGCTCCAGTTGTGTTTGCTTGCTTCTGTGATAATTCCTGCTGCGACTTCATCTCCCCCTGCCAAAATAGCGGTAGGATTTTTTTTGTCTTGCAGAAGCTCATAAAACATATTTTTTCCATCTTCAACAGAGTAAGCGCTTTCAATGAAATCAATCGACTCAACTTGTTTGCTTTTCTCTGTTACAGCACGCAAAAAGCCCATTTTTCTCTGCTGGCTTACCACCTTTGTCTCTTTCCCCCGACAGAAGACAAGATGACGATATCCTTGATCTAACACATGCTTCGCTGCTATGTAAGCTCCTTGTGCATGATCAAAGTTTACAGTTGGAATATTTGCTTCTTCAATATATTCATTGCATAAAACAATTGGTCCATGCTGTAAATAAGGCTCAACATCCTCCCACTGATTTTCAAGTGAACATAAAATAATTCCATCTACTTGTTTCGTAGATAACAATTGTAAATACTCCATCTCTTTTTCTGGTAAATATCTTGTTTGACAAATAATCAGTTTATATTTATGATCTGAAGCGACAATTTCAATTGCCTCAATAAATTTACTGAAAAAAGGATCCGTCACACGCGGAACCAACACTGCAATCGTTTCTGTCTTTTGCTTACGAAGTCTTCTCGCTGCAGAGTTAGGAACAAATCCAAGGTGTTTCATCGCTAATTGTACTCTCTTTTTTTTCTCTTCCGATACATACGGATGGTTATTAATTACCCGAGAAACCGTTGTTCTTGATAACCCCGCTAATTTCGCTACGTCCTCGATCGTCGACACGAAATTCTCCCCCTTTGAATGAAAACGTTTTCTTATTTAGAATTATATAGTATATAATTGGAAACTGCAAGACACCTTAGAGGAAAATTACTATATTGATATTGTAAAACTTAAAAACTAGTAAATTAACTTTATAACTGCAGGAAAAAACACTCTATAGTTCGAATATATTTTGATGTTGTAACTAGAGCTTATAAATCAAAAAAGGATGGTATAGATGAATCGAACGGATCGTTTACTTTCCATTATCTAGAATTGCAACAAAAAAGAATGATAACAGCAAACGCTTTAGCAAAAAAATATGTACTTTTTTATTTTTACTACCGACATAATGGTGTCAGCAATACTTATTTATTAAGAGAAAAGAGCTTAACTATTATAAGAAAGGGAGTATGTAACATGAAAACAAGTACAGTTTTGGAGAAGTTTGAAGAGTTAGCAACATACTATATAAAAGAGCTGGAGAAGTATCCATTAGAACTATTCATACAAAAACCTTCCGATGAAGAATGGTCACTTGGACAAATGTACAATCATCTCATTTTATCAGCTTTCCATATGCAAATAGCAGCTATTGAAAAGTGTGCAAACAAAACAGCTGCTATTGGCGGAGATAAAACAGACGCCGGAGAAAAAATTTACGCAATGGGAGCATTTCCTCCCATCCAAATTAAAGTACCTGCTCACCCTGCATATACACCAAACAATCCAACGAATAAAGAAGACATGAAACAAGGTCTATTACAACTTATTGAAAAAATGAAAGAAATTGAACCAAAATTATCAGCTATTCCAAACGATTATAAAATAGAGCATCCGCGTTTGGGTTATTTAAATGCAACGGAATGGTTTCAACTTATTCATATGCATTTTCAGCATCATCTTCGTCAAAAAGAAAGACTTGATCTTTTACACGTTAATGGGTAAAGATTTCTCCTTTACCACGATATATCGTTATCCAAAATACAAAAAGCTAGCACTTTGCTAGCTTTTTTTTGAAGAGACTAGGAACCCCTACTGAAAGGGCTTTCAAAATTTATTTCCTCTAATGGAGAATGTTTATCGTATTCATCATGAAACATTATCTCTCGAAATTTCTATTTTCTTGTACTGATCATGTTTTACCACTTGGCGAACTTCGATATCTTGATGCTCTTCATTCTTTAACATTTCTGAAACATCTACAACAACTGTATTTATTAAAATGTTTACTACATATCCAGTTAATTTTAAGGATGAGTTATCACGATAAGGAAACTGAACATAATCCCCAATGTTTACTTTGTTCATTTGTTCCATAATAAAAACCTCCTATATGTACTTTATGTTTTTTCTTTATAGTTGTTTCAGTTTTTCCGCCTATTCTTCCTGCATAATAATACACTTTATTAAAAATTATGCGAAAAATATCTGGAAATGCAAAGAAATATGCATAAAGTGAAACTTTTTTCTTCATCTTCCACTGACAGAAAGCCCGCCCAATTGAGCTTTTATGGAATCGAAAATAACACGGAAGATCTTATTTTTGGCGTTAGAATAGGAAACACATTTGAGTTCTGGAATTATAGTTGGAACAACAAAGGAAGAAATTACAAAAAATATGGACCATTTACGTGGGTAATGTTAATTATGGCATATATCGTTCTCGTAAAAAAGAAAAAGAAGATAACCATCTATCATATATAGTTGGTTATCTTCTTTTTGTTCTTTGTGTATGAAATAGATTTACTTATTTAGGTCGAATCCCCTTTTTATTTAGTTACATGTCAATCTTGAAGTAACTTATAAATATCTTCTTTTACGGGAATAGACGATATTGCTCCTTTTCCTGTTGTAGTAAGAGCTCCGCTTGCATTTGCAAATGTTAATATCTCCTGCGAATGCATATACAGCACCTCTTCTAAATTTTGTTGCCCTACGTTTTTCTCTAACAATTTATACAAGAAACCACCAATAAATGCGTCTCCTGCACCTGTTGTATCCTGCACTACAACACGATATCCATTAGATTGATACCATTTATCCTTCATATATAATTCCGCACCTTGTGCTCCTTTTGTATAAATAACAACTTTTACATCTCCTACAAACAAAGACTCAATCGCCTCTTTTTCATCGGAAATACCAGTAATAAACGTCAGCTCTTCATCTGAAATTTTAACAATATGTGCAAGCGGAATAAATTCCAAAATCGTCTTTCTACAATCTTCCGCATGCTTCCAAAGCGGGAGGCGTACATTAGGGTCGAAGCTGATAATCCCCTTGTTTTCTTTCACAGAACGAATTGCCTTCACATGTGCATATTTCATTGGACTTTCTACTAAATCGACGGAACAAAAATGAAGAATATCACCTTTTTCAAACCAGCTTTCCTCTATTTCATTTTCATGAAACAACAAATCTGCAGAAGGATTGCGATAAAAGGAAAAATCACGTTCTCCATCTTCGCGTAATGAGACGAAAGCAAGGCCTGTATTAGCTTCGTTCGTTCTTGTAACCTTGTCTGTATTTACACCTACTTCTTGTAATTGTTCTAAAAGGAAATCACCAAATGCATCTGTACCTAACTTTGTAAGCATATATGAGTTTCCTCCATACTTTGCAACTGCGGCTGCTACATTCGCAGGTGCTCCTCCAGGAACTCTTTGAAATTCTACTACATCTTTTAGAGCCTTTCCTTTTTGAACAGGAATGAAATCAATTAAAACTTCCCCGATTGCATATAAGTTCTTCACACATTCCACCTCTTCTTATTCATAATCCCATTTGGTTGCTTGTAATAATACACTGCCTTCTTCAGCAAAAAAATGAATTTCTTTGCTGTCGGTTCTTGGAAATATCCGACCGGTAAATACCTCTTCTCCATCATTTATAAAAATCTCAACAGAAGATGTATCTACAAATAAATGAAACTTAATCGTTTGTGCATCTACTGAACATTTCCTCTTTGTTCCATAAGATTCTCCCACAGCTTCTCCTGAATGTGTGCGATCTAGTATTACTTTTCTCTCTAGAGCATGATACTTAACTACTGTTCTCTCATTTTCACTCACTCGAAATGCAATTCCATATTCAGTTGCACTCTCATTTGTAAACTCACAAATCATTTCATATGCTGTTCCTGTAAATCCCTCATACATTTTCTGTTCATTGCAGATCATATCTTTTATTTTATATTGCTGTTTACGAAGTGCTTGAAGTTCTTTTACCGGGCGCTGAATAAGCTTGTCTCCTCGAACAAGTAATTCTCTTGGTAATGTCAAACAATGCGCCCAACCATTTTTATCAGTTGGATAATTTATTTCTGGCAATCCCATCCATCCTACTAAAATACGCCGTCCCTCTGTATCTAGCATTGTTTGAGGAGCATAAAAATCAAATCCTCTGTCCAGCTCCTGGAAGGAACCATGTGACATAGATAATTGTTTCACATCCAGCTTGTCTCCAAGAATATAGCCAGATTGATAAATATTATGATAGTGATCTCCTTTAGGTTTTAGACCTTGCGGGGAAAAAAGAAGAACTCCTCTATCATGTAGCTCGAAATAATCTGGGCATTCCCACATATAACCGAAATGATTCAAATTTATTTGCAATTCTCCTTCATAGCTCCACTGCAGTAAATCAGGCGATCGGTATAATACTACACATCCTGTTTCATCTTCTCGTTGTGCTCCAATGACTGCATAAAACATTTTACCCTTTTTCCAAACCTTCGGATCACGAAAGTGGTCTGTATACCCATTCGGAACTTCTTGAATGACAGAATGCTCTAACTTGTTAATTTTTCCCGTTTCATCCATAATAGCAATACATTGATAAGGTTTTCTTACCCATTTTTCATCACGAGTATTACCAGTGTAAAATAAGTACAACTTCCCTTCATGCTCAATTGCACTTCCAGAATAAGCGCCATGGCTGTCATAATCATTTGTCGGTTCAATCCCTATACCAAAATTTTCCCAATGAACAAGATCTTTTGATTTCGTATGATACCAATACTTTAAACCATGCACAGGGCCAAGCGGAAACCATTGATAAAACAAATGGTATTCACCATTATAATAAGAAAATCCATTCGGATCATTTAGCAAACCCGTTTCTGGCTGTATATGAAACGTTTGCCGCCAAGAACAATTATTTACTCTTGCTTGTAATTTCTGAATTTCTTCTAAGCTTACCTCCTCAATCCGGCGATAACGCTGTTCCCTTGTCCATACCATTTCTATCAAACTCCCTTAATAAATAGAGGAGAATGAAACCATCCTCCTCTTACCAAAAATTAAGCTGCCTCTTTTTGAGAAGAGTTGCTCCCCTTCTTTTCTGTTCTTTTGGCTAAAATAAGCGTTAATGCAAAAGCAATAATAAAGGAAATTACCATTCCGATTACATAGGGAATAATGCAATCTGGTCTAATTGAAATAATACCAGGTAAACCAGCAGCTCCTAGTGAAATTGCTTTTACCTTGTAAAAAGTTATAAAAGCAGATGCGACTCCCGAACCGATAATAGCTCCTATAAACGGATATCTTAGTTTTAAATTAACACCAAACATCGCTGGCTCTGTAATACCTAGAAGTGCTGAAATTCCCGCTGCTGACGCAATGCCTTTCACTTTCTTATCTCGTGTAATAAGAAAAACTGCAAGCGTTGCTGCGCCTTGGGCAACGTTAGACATCGTTGCAATTGCAAATATGAATGAACCGCCTGTTTTTGCAACATCAGCTAATAATTGCGTTTCGACTGCAATAAAACTATGATGCATACCTGTAATCACTATTGGTGCATAAAGGAACCCAAAGATCCCACCACCAATAAATCCAGTTGTATCGTATAACCAAACGATTCCATCTGTTAACAGATTTCCCGCATAACGTGTAATTGGTCCTACTGCTGTAAAAGTTAATAAACCTGTAATAAAAATCGTTAATAAAGGTGTAAGAAGATTATCAAGTGCTGTTGGAATTACTCTTCGTAAATATGTTTCTATTTTTGCTAGAATATATGATGACACAAGAACTGGTAATACTGTACCTTGATATCCCACTTTTTCAATAGTTATACCGAATATGTGCCAAGCGGGTACTTTATTAGCCACCAAAGCTGCCCCATACCCATATCCATTTAATAAATCAGGATGGACCATTAACATGCCAAGAGCTGCTCCAAGATAAGGATTCCCTCCAAATCGTTGTGTTGCTGAAAACCCAATTAAAATTGGTAAGAATACGAATGCTGCATTTGCAAATGTATTAATGAGTGCTGCTAAATCTGTTATTTGAGGATTTGCTTCCACTAGTGATTTCCCTGCAATGAATAAATCTTTTGCTGTTAATAGGTTATTAATCCCCATTAATAGACCGCCTGCTACGATAGCTGGAATAATAGGAACAAAAATATCAGAAAGCATTTTCACAAATCGTTGAAGCGGATTCAATTTTTTTGTTCCAGCGGCTTTCACATCTTTTGTAGACATCTCGGAAAGATCTGTCAATTTTGCAAGCTCTTTATACACTTCGTTTACAGTTCCTGAACCTATAATCACTTGAAACTGTCCACCCGTAGAAAAAGTTCCCTTCACCGTATCCATGCTATCAAGTTTCTTTTGATCAACTTTTCCCTCATCATGTAAAACTAAACGTAAGCGAGTTGAACAGTGTGCTGCTGCCGAAACATTCTCTTTACCGCCAATTGCTTCCAAAATTTCTTTTGCGATTTGATTGTAATTCATAATGCTCCCCCTTTATTATCATATTTTTTGGAACCGGTTCCAAAAATAAACCAATTAAAAACCAGCCCTTGGAACCGGTTTCAATTTGATTATATGATTGCTTTTATATGTTGTCAACGCTTTCTCTTTCAATTATTTCATATTTAGATATTGAAATTTTTTCTATCTCTTCTTCATTTATAAGCTTTACAATATTTCGAGCCGCCCTTTGTCCCACTTCTTTGTAATAAAATTTCACAGTTGTTAAAGCGGGATGAATCACCTCTGTTACTTGATATCCACCAAATCCAGTAATGGACAAATCCTCAGGCACTCGTAAACCTCTCATATATGCGGCTTTTAATGCACCAAGTGCGATATTATCTGTTGCACAAGCTAAAATAGAGGGTTGAAACTCCTCAATAATTTCAGATGCGGTTCCAATCGCGTCTGCGATATTAAAACTTGTTTCATAATACTTCACTTCACAATCCGATTTTGTATCTACTGCTTCTTTGAACCCCTGCTTTCGTTTTACACCAACTGCAATATCATGTTCTCCTACACCTAAATACCCGATTCTTTTATGCCCCTTTGCAAGGATATATTGTCCTATATCATAAGCCGCTCCATAATCATCATGAATGAGACTGTACACTTCTTTATGCTGCTGCCCAACAAGCAGAACTGGTATATCAATTTTACGAAAAGCTTCTATATGCTGATCAGTAATTTGAGTAGCCAGTAAAATAATCCCTGCAACCTTTTGATTTGCCAATGTATAAATGTTTTCGATTTCCCGTTCTAAATCTTGATTGGAGTTGGATATTAACATTTGATAATTTAGTTCTTTTAACTGCTCATCGATACCAATTAATGTTAGCGATGAAGCATAGGAATTCAAACGTGGTACGATTGTACCAATAATATTTGTTTTCTTTGCCTTTAAACTTTGAGCAAACGTGTTAGGAATATATCCTGTTTCTTGAATCGCACGCTTGATTTTCTCTTTTGTCGCATCACTAACAGAACCGCCATTCAAATAACGGGAAACTGTACTCTTTGCAACCCCTGCTATTTGAGCGATATCAGAAATTGTTTTTTTCATTGTTTCATCTCCATCTTCATATACGATTGTTAATCATATCATCTGTTTTTATTCTAGTCTCCTACGTTGAAAAATAAAAGTTATATATACCTTTCTACTGACAAAGCACCTATATATTTATATAATTCGCATTCCCACACATCGAAAACTCAACCTTACAATTTCGTAAGGATACTGTCATAATACGGAATTGTTCCTAATATATGTTTTTCTGTAAAATAATAGATATAGGAAACATTCAAATTATTTTCAGGGGGAACAATCGTGAAAAAGGGCATCATCGCACTAGCAATCTTATACATATTCTTAACTGTACAAACAATCTCTTCACTGTTTGGAAAGGAACATTATAACGACGCTGTAAACAAGCTAAGAGAAACAAAAGAAGTAACCTCTTTTCAAACAGCAAAAGATGGTGTGATTCTATTAAAAGGAAACATAACGACTGAACGGCCAGCTGCAGATGAAACAAAAGTAAATAAAGAATTTGCTTTACTCGAAAAAAAGTCTTATAGAAGAAAAAAATTAAGTTGGAAAAGCATGGATACCGAAAAACATATTCCAGCGCACCTTTCTGTAAATGGTGAATCACTTCCTGCTTTAAACGAAAAAGAAATTCGATTGGCAATCGAGCCTATTCCACTTTCTTCAAAAGACATTACTACAACTGAGGACTACACCTTAAAAAAAGACGATACACAATTAACAATACATAGTAAAGGATACCGCTATCACGGAATTGAAAATAACACGGAAGCTCTAATTTTTGGAGTAAAAAAAGGAAACAACCTTGAAGGCTATAATGGTTCTGAAATTTTAATAGGTAAAACAAAAGAAGAAATCACAAAGAATATGAAAATGAAAACACTCTTCGAAAAATATGCACCATTTGCTTGGGTCATTTTTACGCTTATCCTTGTTAGTTATGGTGTACATCGTTTTCGGAAAAAGAAAAAAATAGCATAATAAAATAAAAAAATCCTAAAGGCTAATGCCTTTAGGATATATCAATTATTCTGCTTCCGCAAATTTTCCGAATTGACGTTTATGCATCCAAGTTAATACTCCAATTGTTCCAAGTGATAATAGAACAATAAAGCCTATTAAAATACCTGTATTGTGCCACATAAAGCTGTAATCTCCACTTGAAATAACCGCTTTAAATCCTGCTACAGAATATGTCATTGGGAACCATGCGTTAAACACTTGCAATGGTTTTGGAATTAATTCAAGCGGGAATGTACCAGCACTTGTTGTTAACTGTATAATCAATGTCAAGATCGCCACAAAACGTCCTGCATCGCTGAGAGCTGTTACTAAGAATTGAACTAAAGCAATAAATGTTAAGCTTGTAATAATACTAAACAATACGAAGTATGGAACACTTTGTACTTCAACACCTAACCCAAGCAGTAATATCGCATCTGCAATAAGTGCTTGAATTACCCCAACAGCTAAAAGTACACCAAACTTACTAATAAACCAGCTAAATCCTGATTTCGGTATACCAACTGTTTCGCGTAATGGGAACACGATAGATAATAACAGTGCCCCAACGAATAAACCAAGAGATAAGAAGTACGGTGTAAAGCCTGTTCCGTAGTTTGGAACTTCTGCTACTTTCTCAGTTTTCACTTTTACTGGACTAGAAAACATATCGTATGTCTTATCAGTACCTTTTGTTTCGCTTGTTTTCTCAGCACCTTCGCCAAGTTTTGTTGCAAGTTCTTTTGAACCGTCGTTCGCTTCACCTAATCCACTCGTTACTTGACCAGAACCGTCTTGTAAACGAGTTAAACCACTTTGGAAATCTCCTTTTGGATCTACGAATTGACCTAAACCACCTGAGATTTTTTGTGAACCATCAAGTAAAGCACTTACTCCACTTGCTAATGGACCCGCACTCTCTGCTAAGGTATTTAAACCGCCTGTTATTTGTCCTGAGCCAGTTGCTAATTGACTTAAACCAGTTTGGAATTTTCCTTTTGAATCTGCTAACTGGCCTAGTCCTCCTGTTATTTGCCCTGAGCCAGTTGCCAATTGATTTAAGCCAGCTATTGATTTTTCCGACAACTGACTTATTCCATCATTTAACTTGCCAGCTCCACTTGCAAGTTCTGTTGCTCCGGCTTCAATTTTTCCAGCCCCTTTTTCTCCAGCTAGCCCTTGTACGCCTTGAGCAACTCCTGCTGTACCTTTAGAAACTTGTTGACTGCCTTCCATTATTCCTTGAACAGCAGGCTGTAATTGATTTCTATATTCTTCTGGTAAATTTTTAATTTTTTCATTTAAATCCGCTAAGCCTTTTGAAACTTGTTGAGCCCCTCCAGCTGTCTGCTGCGCAACATCACTTAGTGTATCTGCTTGTTTCTTCCATTCAGATACCCCTTGTGAAAGTCCAGAAGCTCCTGCGCTTATCCCTTGTGCACCTTTTTGAGCTGCTTTTAATCCAGATTGATAGTCACCTTGCGGATCACTAAACTGATTTAATCCATTTGTAATTTGTTGTGAACCATTCAATAACTTACCTAAATTTAATTGCAGTTCTCCTTTAGGATTAATTAGTTCATTTAAACCACCTGTAATTTTTTGTGAACCACCTAATAACTGATTCACTCCATCTGGCATACTACTTACTTTACTATTTAACTCACCTAACCCATTTGTGATTTGATTAGAACCACCTGCTAATTGGTTCAATCCATCATTCGCTTTCTTAGATAACTCACCTAACCCATTTGTGATTTGCTGTGAGCCGTCTTTTAATTGATTCGTACCGTCATGAAGCTTACCTGCTCCCTCGCTTGCATCGGCGAAACCTTTCGAAACATCTTTTAATGAATCAAACATTGTCTCAGTATACGTTTTCGTTACCGTTTCTGATACTTCACCTTTAATTTTTTCCATGGCTGATGCGCCAATTTGTGAAGATAAGAAGTTTAAGCTTTCATTTGGAATGTACTCTAATTTTGATTTTTTAGGGTTTGCATCGAGCAGTGTTGTTGTATTTTGAGAGAAGTCTTTTGGAATACGGATCGTCATATAATATTTCCGATCGTCCATCCCTTTTTTAGCTTTTTCTTCGCTGACAAACTCCCATTTGAAGCCTTCTTTTTCTTTTAAATTCTTAACAAAGTCTTTACCAGCTTCAATCGGTTTTCCATTATATACTGCACCTTCATCCATATTTACGACTGCAACTGGTAAATCTTTCAATTGGCCATATGGATCCCAAAACGCCCATAAGAACATACCAGCGTACAATACTGGAATAAATAATACTGCAATAATTGGAATTAAGATTTTTTTGCTTTTGATAATCGTAGCAAACTCTTTTCCAAGCAGTTTAAATCCTCTCATTGTTTCACTCTCCTCTTAAATACTTGACCACTTTGTTCATTTAGTCATTTTTTGCAAAAAAAAGAAGAAAATAACGACCAATTCATCTTCTCGTATGTGTTACTATCTTCTTACAATTCCACCCTCACCAATTTATGACTGAACCATTCATTTGGTCATATTTTATAATAATAAGAGGATTATCTCATTTTGACAATCCCTTTAATAAATATAATTCAAAAAGTTCAGCGATATGCTCTTTTTCTAACGGTTCGTGATACTTTTCCCAGTCAGAAATAAGCGATACATACAGACGAAGCATGATAAATGCGGTAATTTCTGGATCACATTCCATAATTTCACCTTTTGCAATTGCAACTTCAAGACGAGATTTAATAAATGTAATAATTTCAGAATCCAATTGCCTCATAACATCTTGCACTTCTTTTGTGCCCATATCTCGCTCTTCCTGAATGAGCTTAATCGTAAGCTGATGTTCTTTACGAAATTCTAAAATGCTATATAAGGCACGATGTACATTTTCAAAAAATGATACATTCGAATCAATTGCCGTTTCTGCGACTTGCTTCATTTCGGTAATTAAATTTGAAATGATTTCACCAAACAGCTCTTCCTTATTTTTAAAAAACGTATAAATCGTCCCTTTTCCAACATTTGCAAGTTTTGCAACTTGATCCATTGTTGTTGCTTTATAACCAAAAGCGGAAAAAGATTTTGTTGCAGCTTCAATAATTGCTCGTTTTCGATCAATTGCCATGTTGTCCCCCCAATAATGACTAAATGAACATTTCAGTCAATCAGTACGAATATGATATTATCATATCTTTCCAATGTTTTCAAGTTTTATTTTTAACGGAAATTCAACATTACTCCTAAAAAAATAAAATTCATTATCTCTCATTGTATCAAAAAATAACAAAAGTAAACAAACACACTCGTCTGTACGACAGACGAGTGTGTTTTATCCCGTATGAACGGGCAGTAAGACCACCACTAATGGAAGTTTCGCTTTATCTTTCACTTATGAAGCTTTCTTTAACTCAATTTGTGCAAGTACCGGATCATGATCGCTCATGCGTCCATCCTCTTCCATGACATTTGTATTTAAATGAACTGGATCAACAATTGTGTGCGGTGCAATGTTATTTGTTACGAAAATATGATCTAACACTTGTGCATTTCCTTCATGAATATACGTATAACGATTTTCTTGCGGAACTGTTTCAAGCATTTCTTTCATAATGCCGCCTTTTAATGCTTGCATTGGTTTTGAAAATTCAAAGTCATTCATATCACCGACAACAACAACCGGTGCATTTGCATGTCGCTCCTGAATACCTTTTACAAAACCATTGACTTCCTCAGCAAGCTGCACGCGTTTTTCTTCACTTTTTAGTACAAGCGGCTGAATTTTTCCAAACGGCGGTGCATCGCCTAATTTAGAGTTTAAATGATTGGAAATAACAACGATGTTTTGCCCTTGGAATGTAAATTCAGCAGCTAACGGTTTACGTGTATCGTCAAATAATGCATTATTTTCTCCAATTCGTACAACGTTTTTCTCAAGTAAAACAGGCTTTTGTGCTAATTTCACACGAGATGAATTATAGAAGAAACCAACGCGAATATTCGCTCCTGGCGCACCGCCATCTTTATTATTTTCTGGTGCAATCTCTACATACTCATACTTTGGTCCTTGGATTGCCTGAATCGCATCAATTAAACGCTTTGCACTCAGTGACGCATCTGTTGCACCATCATTTATTGTTCCATTGTTATCTTGCATTTCTTGAACACCAATAATATCAGGCATTTTTAAGTTGTATTTAATTGCGTAAGCAAGACGTCTTACTTTTTCATCGGATGTTTCTTTTATATTTGCTGAGAAGTTTTCAATGTTATATGTTGCAATTGTTAATTTATCTAAGCGCGGTTGAATATTTGCACCAAGTTGTTTAAATCCACCATCTTGCAGCGCTGGAAGATCTCCGATTGGAGCAATACGATAACTTCCGTAATCATAACCAACTATACCTGTTACATCCCCGAGGAGCTGATCTCCTGCTTTTGCTACATAATTACGTGCTACTTTAATAGAAAGGCGCTCTGGATTTAAATTATCAGCTTGCAAAAGCGGCGTCCCGAATTTTGTTGTTACTTTCTGACTGCCATTCGCAATCGTTACATATAAATTGCCGTTTTTTTGCGGTGCAATCACTTTTGGCTGCGGCAGTGTTACAAGCATTCCTTCTAAACTTTCATAAAAATCAATTGCATCTTCTGCTGGATCAAAAATACCGAATCCATCATTATCAATAACTTGATCTGGTATTTTCACCCCATTTTCTCCTAGTACAACTGCTTCTGGTAATTTTTGATTACTCGCTTTAATTGTAACTTGCTTTGCTTTAATTTCTGTAATCGATAAATCTGTCTCAAAACGTTCTGCATATCCTGGTCCGATAAATTCCTGAACTTGTCCATCTACAGAAACGAGATCACCTACTTTTACGCCCCCATCTTTTTTATAGACATAAATTCCTTCTGAAGTAGCTGGGTCTTCATCAGGCTGCGGATCTTGCATATAAAATCCATACTTATCTAGTTGTGTAACAATACCTGTAACTGCCTTTACATCTTTTCCATCATAAGCAGAAACGTGCGATTTCCCTTGAATATCGTGAATATGAATAGGATCATTTTTCACAATCGTAAACGAGAATGTTGCAATGCGTGAATCTTCAGATCCCTCTTTCACCGCAATCGCTTTAATTACACTATTTTCATTAAGTACGATTCGTTCATTATAACGAATACTTTGAGATGTTGGATTCGATCCATCTAATGTGTAATAAATGGTCGCACCTTCTGTTGCTGTTGTTAATGTTACAGCTGTTCCTTTTTCAACTTCGCCCCCATTTGGATTGGCAATAACATCACTTACCTTCTGAGTTTCTTTATCTTGAAACGCATAGGCAGTAACAGACTTTAACCCTGGGCTGCTAAAATAAGTATCTAACGTACCTGTTAAACGCACCTTTTTCCCCAGATTTTCCGGGTGATCTTTCACATTAACCGCTTTACGAACTTCACCTATTGGAAGCTGAACCGGCATAATTTTATTCGCGTTTATTTCATTTGGAGAAGCGGCGATTGCAACATTTGTATCTCCAAATTTCGCTGGATCTTTCGTATATTTACCTGGATTTTGTGTATATCCAACAATATACCCCTCTACAACTGCTTGTTTTTTCCCTTGCTGCTGAAACAATTGAATTGCTTCATCAACAGTTAATACTTGTTCCTGTTCAGCCTTCGCTACAATATCTGATACTAACACAGCAAATACGAGTGAAAAAAAGATGATTGCTAGCTTTTTCAACAAAATCCTCCCCCTAAATATTTGTCCTATTCCCTAACATGTTCTATCATATCAAAGTTCTTTACAAAGAACATTATAATTGCGGGAATTTACAAAAAATTAACCTCCTACTTTAGTGGGAATCTATTCTTCCTTCCTATGACTATTTGATGATTAGGGTTTGCTACTTTCTACGGAGTCTTTTGAGAAGTGATTTTCTTATACTAATTGTAAAAAGAATGTAAAGGAGTAATCCCATATGATTTTGATTATGATATATGCCTTTTTCACTATATTCGCTTTCGTTTCTGACTATATCATGGAGAAAAAAGGATTTTCCTTAGATTTTAGCTTATTACCTTCTATTACGATAAATGACAAGCCAACACAACAACCACTTGATTATGAAAGAGAACACTATCATGCAAAAAGCATCCCTAATGAATAGGGATGCTCCTGTTATTGCGCTATTAACTCTTTTTGTTTCGTTTGTTCTAAATAAGATAATACATATTTTACCGCTGCTTCGCCTTGATCAATACAATCTGGTAATCCAGTGCCAGCATAAGAGCAGCCTGCTAAATAAATACCAGGTAATTCTTCGTTCATGAAATGTTTTATATCTTCCATGCGCTCTTTATGACCAACCGTATATTGAGGCATCGCATCTTTCCAGCGGCTGACAACAGCAAACTCTGGCTCAGCTGTTATATCCATTGTCTTTTGTAAATCTTCTAGCACGACACGAATGATTTCTTCATCTGTTTGATCTACAATCGCTTCATCGCCAGGGCGCCCAACATAACAACGTAACAATACCTTTCCTTCCGGCGTTGTATGCGGCCATTTTTTATGCGTCCATGTACATGCTGTAATTGTAAAATCACTATTACGAGAGACCACAAATCCTGTTCCTTCAATATCACGCTGAATTGCTTCTTCCGGGAACGCTAACGCTACATTCGCAACTGACGTAGATGGAACGTTACGGAAAAAGCGGAACTGTTTATATTGAGCAAACATCGTTGGCAGCAATTTATGAGATGCAGCCATAACAATAGCATCTGCTTCTATTTCTTTACCGTTGCTAAGTATGATGCTATAACGATCATCAATTTTTGTAATTTTTTCAACGCGCGTTCCTTTCATGACCGTATCATCTTCTAATCGTTCTTCAATTGCATCTACAACGGATTGCAATCCTGTTTTTAACGTTAAAAAGATTCCTTTTGCTTTTGCATCCTTTGTCGCTTTCGGTGCTAATGTACGCATACCAAGTGAAATGCTGCGATATTTTTGTTCTACTTGATAGAACTGCGGGAACGTCGCCATTAAACTCATCTGATCAATATCCCCAGCATAAATACCTGATAACAAGGGCTCAATTAAATTTTCAACCACTTCATTTCCTAAACGGCGACGGAAAAAGTGACCGAGTGACTGATCCGATATTGGCTTAGAACGAGGAAGCACAAAATCAAAGCTTGCTCGCACCTTGCCGATAGGAGAAAACAACCCAGAAAATACAAATGGTTTAATTTGCGTTGGAATCCCCATCATCGAACCGCTTGGAATGCCATGCAAACGGTTATTTACAAGGACAAACGATTTTCCTGTTGCATTATTGACAAGTTCATCGCCAAGATTTAATTCCTGCGCTAACCTTGCTGCACTCTCTTTTCGCTCTAAGAACGAATCTGGACCACGTTCAATTGTAAATCCGTCTTTTTGCAATGTTTGAATTTTTCCTCCGAGCCTTCCAGATGCTTCAATAAGCATCGTATCAATCGGCAGCCCTTGTTCACGAATTTCTTTTTGTAAATAATAGGCTGTTGTTAAGCCGGAAATACCACCGCCTATAATCACTACCTTCTTTTTCAAGTCTGCTTCCTCCTTCCTCGCTTTATGAAACTGCACTCCACTTTTTCATAACAACATCTGCTAAACAAGCAATAAATGCAGCACTTGCATTTGGCATCTCTGGGCGATAATAATTTGCATTTATTTCTTCTGTTACAATTTTACATTCAATATCATTGTCATACAGTACTTCTAAATGATCTGCAACAAATCCAACAGGTGCATATACAAAAGAAGTGTATCCATGTTTCTCATGCAATTCACGTGTTAAATCCTGCACGTCTGGTCCAATCCATGGATCTGGTGTATTACCGGCACTTTGCCAGCCTACTGCATAATTCTCCACTTCAGCTCCGCGCGCAATATAATCAGCCGTTTCATTTAATTGTTCTGGATATGGATCACCAAGCGCAATGATTTTCTCTGGCAAGCTATGTGCTGATACGATAAGAACAGCTTTTTCACGCTCGTCAGCTGTCATTGTTTCATATGTTGCTTTCACTTGGTTAACCCAGTAATCGATAAATTTCGGTTCTTTATACCAACTATCAATACCGTGAATTTGCAAGCCGCCAAGCTTTTCTGCTTCTTCTTGCGCTCTTCCTACATAGGATTTTACGCTGAAAGTAGAATAATGCGGTGCAAGAACAAGGGCAATTGCATCTGTAATTCCATCTTCGTGCATATTCTTCACAGCATCTTCGATAAACGGCTCAATATGTTTTAAACCGAGATACATTTTAAACTCTACTTCGTCTTGCATTTCATTTAAATACGCTTCTAACTTTGTTGCTTGCTCAAGCGTAATCTTTGCGAGAGGAGAAATGCCGCCGATTGCTCGGTAGCGTTCTGTTAGTTCTTCTAAACTTTCAGTACTTGGCTTTCTTCCTCTGCGAATATGTGTATAGTAACGTTCAATATCTTCTTCTTTATAAGGCGTTCCATATGCCATCACAAGTAAACCGATTTTCTTTTTCATGCGGGCTTCTCCTTTACTTCGCCAACTGTTCTCTTGAATAGTCGTGTATGAATGCAGTCATACGTTTTAACGTCTCTGGATTTACCTCTGGGAATACACCATGCCCTAAGTTAAATACGTATCCCGGCTGTTTCATTCCTTGATCTAAAATCGCTTTTACATGCGTTTCAATTACATCCCACGGTGCAAGTAAAATAGATGGATCTAAATTTCCTTGCACAGCCTTTTGAATACCGCGAGCACGCGCTTCTTCAATCGGCAGGCGCCAGTCCAGACCTACAACATCAAGCGGCAAGTCATGCCATTCATTTACTAAATGACTCGCTCCAACGCCATGCATAATAAGCGGTACATTCATAGAACGAAGTTCTGTGAAAATACGCTCCATTGCTGGTTTAATATATAAGCGGTAATCCGCAACATTTACTGTACCAACCCAAGAATCGAAAATTTGGACTGCTTTTGCACCAGCATTAATTTGCGCTTTTAAATACGTAATCGTCATATCTGCAAGCTTTTCCATTAGCGCAAACCACGCTTTTGGCTCTGCATACATAAACGCTTTCGTTTTATGATAATTGCGAGACGGCCCGCCTTCAATCATATAACTTGCTAATGTAAACGGTGCTCCTGAAAATCCGATTAGCGGAACATCAAGCATTTCCGTTGTTAATAAGCGAATCGTATCTAATACATATGGAACGTCATCTTCAGGATGAATTTCTCCTAATTTTTCTACATCTTGCAGCGATTGAATAGGATTATCAATCACAGGCCCAATTCCTGATTTAATCTCTACATCCACACCAATCGCTGGAAGCGGTGACATAATATCTTTATATAAAATAGCAGCGTCAACGTTATATTGATCAACAGGCAGCTTCGTTACATAAGCACAAAGCTCTGGCTGATGTGTAATTTCAAACAAAGAATACTTTTCTTTAATCTTTCTGTATTCCGGCTGAGAACGACCCGCTTGGCGCATATACCATGCTGGTACATAATCCGTGCGCTCTCCTCTACATGCTTGTAAAAATGTTTCATTGATTTGTCGTACCAAAATCTTGTTCCCCCTTCTTTTCTAATGCAGCTAACGAACCCTATCCTTTTTTATCCCGCTATTCGAGGGCAGTAACCCCCCTACTAAGGGAAGTTTCACTTTATCTTTTCTTAATATAAATCTGTAAAAACAAAATGTACAACATTATGTACGATGTTCATGAAATTGACACAAAAATATGTCTATATCCCTTCTTTTTTCGGAACATTTTCATTATAGCACAAGCTGAATTTACGGCTTAACCTCTTTTGTTTTTTCTCCTTCTCGATTCGTTTGCGGATTAAATGGTACAACATAAAAATGAGGTACTTTAAAAACGTTCATAAACTTTACTTCATATTCACCTTTTCCCGTTACTGTATCTATATGATTGGCTTTCCCATTGTCTATTTTGTAAATTCGATATTGAACTCTCTTATCAGGAAGTTGATTCCATGTTAGTTTCGCTGTAAACAAACCAAGCGGGGTAAACGTTAACTTAGCTTCTAAACCATCCACTTTGCTTAAGCGAATCGGCATCCCAATTGTTTCAACACCACGTGGCTGTGCAAATTTCTTTTCATCTTGTACATTTACTTTTGCTAAAATTGTTTTAAATAGTTTTGTTGGATAGGCACTGCTCCCTCGCACATAATGTTTGTCATCAGTGCGGTCATATCCCATCCAAACAGCTCCAACTAAATTTGGTGTATAACCAACAAACCAAACATCTCTTGCTCCGTCCTCTTGATTTGGCAAAGAAGTTGTTCCAGTTTTCCCAGCAAGTGCTCCTTTATATACACCATCTTGTGCAGTTCCTTCTTTCACAACACCTTCAAGCATTTTTGTCATATACCAAGCAGTTTGCTTAGAAAAAATTTTTATTTCTTTGCCTGTTGCTTGTCCAATCATTTCTCCGTGTCGGTTCAACACCTTCTCAATGACATGCGGTTCAACGATTTTTCCACCCGCCCCAAATGCACGATACATTTTCACGAGTTCAAATGGTGAAACACCTTCTTTTAAACCGCCAAGCGCAGTACTAAGACCATGTTCAGGAATATAAATATCCCCTTTTTCTAAATATCGCTTTCCTTCTTCAACCCCAATTTCATGCAGAAGAGAGACAGCTGGGACATTTGCCGATTCTAGTAGCGCATCATACATCGTTACTTCTTTTGAATATTGATCATTGTAATTACGCGGTTCATAGCCATCAAAGGAACCTTGTTCATTTGTTAATAAAGAATACGGTGTATATTTTTTCGTTTCCAGTGCTGGTGCAAATACGAGAAGCGGCTTTAAGACAGATCCTGGCTGACGCTTTGCGTAAATTCGATTTAACCCGCGTGCTATGTAATGCCTTCCTCCAACTGCGGCTCTTATTCCGCCTGTTTTACTATCCATTAAGAGAACAGCACCTTGCATCTCATCGTCTTGCATTGGAAAATTACGGACATTTTGCAATTGTTCATACGCTACCTTTTGCATTTTGTCATCCATCGCAACAACAAATGTATATCCTCCGCGCAATACTTCTTGATGAGATAATCCATACGTACGAGCTGCTTCATCGACTACCATATCGATATATGGCATATAAGCAAGCTCCTGTTCATTTCGATTTGTATGAAGGGCAATCGTTTTTCCTTGATAACGAACCGTTTCTTCTGCCGATAAATATCCTTGTTTATGCATTAATGATAAAATTAAATCCCGGCGCTCCTTACTTTTTTCAGGATGCAAAAACGGAGAATAGCTATTCGGCGCTTTCGGAAGAGCAGCAAGCATCGCCCCTTCTTCGACCGTTAACTGCTGCGCGTCTTTATTAAAATAAAATTTTGCAGCTGCTTGAATGCCATAGGCCCCGTGCCCAAAATAAATATGATTTAAATACATTTCTAAAATCTGCTGCTTCGTATATTTCTGCTCCAAGTGAAACGAAATGGCAACTTCCTTCATCTTACGGAACCACGTTTTTTCATGTGACAAAAAGACATTTTTCACAAGCTGCTGTGTAATCGTACTCCCGCCTTCTACTTTCTCTCCAGCTAAAACATCTTTATAAAGTGCTCGTATAATAGAAGAAAAATCAACACCATGATGTTTATAAAAACGTGAATCTTCAACAGCTAAAAACGATTGTTGAACAAATGTGGGGATATCTTCAATATGTACCAATTCCCGATTTTCCACGTAAAGCTTCGTGATTTCTTTACCTTGCTGATTAACGATACGTGATGAAGAGTGAAATACAAGACGTTTTTCATCCATCATATAACCACCAGCAAATACAATCAGTTTATATAGAACAATTGCAAATATAAAAATTGAAACAAAGCCAATGAGAAACATCTTTGTATTCTTCACGCCTCACCCTTCTTTCCAAATGATGGTACGTTTATTATTTGAAAAAACATACCCTTTATGTATAATCTTCGAAGTTTTTTACAGGTCTTGGCATATCGAAGAAAAATAAAATGAAACTTCCATCAATGGGGGTTTTCTTCATCCCTCACTGATTGAAGTTTCACTTCATAAGAAAATTAAATTCACCGTAATGTACGTGTTACGTTCCTAGTATCTTTTTACCAAGAGGTTTCGTACTATTCGAATCTGGTTCAAGTGTAATACCAATGTTATCAAAGGACTGTTTTTGTGAAATTTCATATGTCAGAAGTCCTGAACCAGTTTCATCTGGTTTAAATATTCCAGCGTTTTTTCTTTCTCCATCTTTTAATAACCAAACTTGATACACTTCTGCATTTTTTACTTGTGGCAAATGATCAGCTTGTACAACTAATTTTTTTTTATCTCCTTGTTGTATAACAAACATATACCCCTTTGTATTTTCATGGTTTTGATCGGTTGATACTAATGGACGAGTAGAAATTACTTCAATTGGATTACCGTTCAATTCATGCTTCACTAAAGGTTGTATTTTTAATTGCGAATTTTCGATTGTTAATGCCACTGTGATCACTAACATTGTTACTAGTAATACTGTTGTTAACGGTGTAAATTGTTTTTTTAGTAAAGCCGTCCATTCTTTCCACTTCGTTGTTACTCTGTTATCTTCATTCGTTTGTTCGTGTGCAAATACAAAATCAAACACTTCAGCTTTTAATGTTTCTGGTACTTCTTTCTCCTCAAAGTCGAAATGCAGCGCTTCCCAAGCTGCCTGCATTGATGGATACTCAGCTTGACATTTCGGGCATGCCTTTACATGTTCTTGAAACTTTCTTTGCTCTCTATCATCAAATGTATTCGTAACGTAAGATAATAAATGCTCACATTCTCTCTCCATACTATCCCCTCTAATCTAGATATTTTTTTAATTGCTTTAAAGATTGATGAAGACGACTTTTCGTAGTTCCCAATGGTTCATCTTCCATTTTAGCAATCTCACTAAGGGAATAACCTTTCCAATATAATAAGTCGATTAATCTTTTTTGAGACGTAGACAAATTCTGCTTTGCCTTTTGAATTTCAACACTGTGTAGTCTTTTCTCAATTTCATTCTTTGAATCTGCTATATGCATAGGTTTTTCAGCATCATCAAACTTCCTATACGTAAGTTCTTTATTTTCTTTTCGGACATAATCAATACATATATTCCTCGTAATCGTAAGTAACCAATTTACGAACTCACCTTTTGAAGGATTATACATACTTTTCGTTGTCCAAAGTTTTAAGAACACTAATTGAACGACTTCTTTTGTTTGCTCTTCATTTCCTTGGAAAAATTTAAAAGTGAAACTATATATCAGCTTAATATATCGTTCATATAGTTCTTCTAATGCAGGACGATAGTTCCTTTGTACTAATTGCATTAGCTCATAATCATTTTTTTCTTTCATTCTCACCTGCACTCCCTGTTTTTTCATTTATTTCTGATAATTCGTAATTTATTTAATTATATAATTCAGGAAGAAAAATAGGAACCACCAACAACGCTGGTCGTTCCTTTTAACAGAATATTGATTCCGAAGCCCCCACTGATGGAAGTTTCACTTTATCACTGTTTAAATGTGGTTTCACTATTCAGCACAAACCATATATCTTTAACCCCTTGTCCATTTATATCTCCTTTTGATTTATCATTCGCAAAATAGTAAAGGGGATAGCCTTTATACGTTACTTGTTGTTCTTTCGTATCTTCTCTTGTTATCGCAGCAAAGTCTTTTTTATCAAACCCTTTTGGCACTTCAAAATCTTTTGCAACAAATGGCGGCCAAAGTTTTACACATTCACCACTACAATTACTTACCTTAGCTGTGTCTTTTGTAAAATAATAGAGTGTCTTTCCATTTGAATCTGCTAAGTATTTTCCAACCTTATCGTTCTCTAATAATTGTAAACTAGGAGATTCGTCTTTCTTACTACTAACTTCAATCGCGTTTTCTCCACTTGATTTCTTACTTTGAGCCTCTTCTTTCTTATCGCTATTACATGCTGTTAATAAAAATACACTCGCTAATATGGACACAACACATTGCCAGGCTTTCATACTGACTCCTCCTCTAATTTTTTATTTATATGTAAGGTAACGATAGAAAGGTTTGATTGGTTTGATAGAAAATAAAAAAAGATGCAAGCCTCTCTTTCTGCTTACATCTCTTTCTAATTCTATCCAATTTATCCCGCATTAACGGGCAGTAATACTCCCGCCTCAAAATTCGGTGAACGCAAAGAAGTTAGGTGGGAGATAAACTGCCCGTAAAAGCCCGATTGGTTCAACTAACCATCCGTGGAGGATGAAGCCCCACCACGGATGGCAGTTTCACTTTATCCCGCTATTCGCGGGCAGTAAGACCCCACCTCAAAATTAAGAGAGAAGCGAAGAAGATAGGTGAAGAATAACTACTGGCATGTGCCCGATTGGTAAATGCTTTCTATCAGTAGAGGATGAAAAAAACAAAGGAGAATACATATTTTAGCTCTGTTGTATCACAAACAAAAAAGACCGCTTAAAAACAGCCTCACATATGTTGGTGCCATGCTTTTTACTTTCTGTTTTCAACAAACGAAGCACCACATGTATTCTCTCTAATCATTCGTTCCTAACACATCTGTGTTTGGAGGTTCATACCCCATCTGGCGTATCATAGCTACAATCTGTCCCTTGTGATGGAATTCGTGAGTGATTACATGCGTTAACAATTTACCAGGTGTGATTGATAACATTTCTCCTTCTTCTCTCCAAGGAATCTCCCTCTGAATCGGCTCATCCATGTGATGTTCAAGTACTTCAAATACTGCATTTACAAGAGAATCTACATGTTCAAAGCGTGCTTTTATTTCGTTCAAACCCAGTTGTTGCAGATCTTCTTTTGCAGTGAGCGGCTTCTTCGTTTTTAATAAAACAAATGAACCAAGCCAAGCGTTATAACAGTCTGCTACGTGTACCATTGTGTCTCGAACACTTTGCCAACCGAACCCCATCTGGCGAGTAAAGTCATTTGGTTCTAGTTCTCTACAAAATTCAAGAAGTACTGCTCGAGTTTGTCTGACCCATTCATATTCGTTTTTATGCATGGTATACACCCCTTTATTTGTTTAAGAAACTTATTTCACAGCTTATGTCCTAACCCTTCTAACAAGTAATCTATATCTATTTCGTCTTCATTTTTACCCTTATGATTTGTGGAAACAAAAAAGAAGATAACCATCTACATATAATAGGTGATTACCTTCTTTTTCACTTTATTTTTCAGTCTACAAATATTTTTTCATCTTTTTGTTTATACCAACTATGCATCTTATCCGCATCTTCTAATCTCACATGCTTTAATTCATAATGTCGTCCCGCACCTGATGATGCAACCGCAAACATATACGTACACAATTGATCTTTATGTTGAAAGTAATGCTGACTTTTCTTCATCGATTGAATATGTCTTTTTCTCACTAGGCCTGTATATTTAGCAATGCCACGATATACAATTGTGAGCTGGTTCGGCCCTAGCGCGTATCCGCCTGTTTTAAATTTCCCATATCCAAGAGCTGTAAAAATCATAAACAATGGAATCAATGCAAATAGTCCTATATATCGTTTAAAGTATATGCTAGCTCCTGCAATTGGTATTGCAAATATCATGCAAATCATCCAGCTATAAACAAGGTAGCGGCGCATTGCTGCTTTTGGTAAATGTGTGAAATGCTCCTCTAATTTGTATGGTAATTGCAAGTGCTCCAATAATTGCTCGACATCCTTTTTTCTCATCAGGGGATGCAGCGTAACATTCATCTCATGTTTTCCAACGCTTTGAATCACTTCTACATGAACAGAGCAATAACCGAACGGTTGTCGAAGCAAAGCCTCTTTAATTGTAATGGCTTGGATTCGATGCACCTTTAACACAAGTTCCTTTTTCTCAAATAAACCTTGTGAAATACGAATTTCCTCTCCTCTTCGATAAACAGTAAAATTCGCATGTTTAAATGCATATGCAAATGTTGAAATAATCCATGACAAGACAATTAAAGTAGCGGCCATATACATCCAGCCGTACATATCACTATTTTTCACATATTTTTCGACTGTATCGATTATACTTTGTGGAATATAGTCTTTTAACTCTTGGGCAAATAGGAAGAAAAACGAAAATAATAATCCAAACTGACCTGATGTAACAGAGGCAAGAAGAATTTCTTTGATTGTTAGTTTATAAACAGCTGTGTTTGTTTCATTCGTCTGTGCATGGTTGTCTTCTTTTACCTGTTCTTCTAATTTCGCTTCTTCATTTAAAAGTGAAATTAAATACTTTGCCTCATCATTTGTAATCCCTGCTAAGCTTACCTCTGGTTCATGACCTCCACCAGCCGTTTCAATCTTTAATTTCGTTAAACCTAACAATTGATAGACCACATTGGAACTTGTATTGATTGTTTGCACACGCGCTTTATTTAAGTAGCTTTCTTTTTTCACAAACAATCCCTGTTTAATATGTAGCGTATTATTTTCAATCCAATATACTTTGTAATACCATTCAATCATAGTAGAAAGAATGGTAAACGCAAAAACTCCAACCGGAAGCAAATACCAAAATGAAAACTTACCTTTCATACTAAAGAGAAGTATAAACGTTGGAAACAAATCTCTTAATTTTAATTCAAATAAAATCGTAATCGGATGCTGTCTCTTATACATCTTCATCACTTACCTTCGCCAGTTCAGAAATTTGGCGTTTTAATTGTTCAGCTTCTCTCATTGTTAGACCCGGAATACCGTGCGTCATTGCAGCTGTAGATACTTTTAATTCCGTTAGCCCAAATTTGCGCATGATTGGACCTTGTTCAATCGTTACGTGTTGAATACGAATCATCGGCACTAATACACGTTTAACAACGAACATTCCATGTTGAATTTCCATCTCTTCTTCATTTAACTGATAGCTATGATAACGCTGACGTAAACTCGGAAATACAAGATAACCGAGCGGTGCATATGCAAGAAGCCCTATTACAAGCGCACCGAATATCCAGCCTGTCCAATCGAATTTCATCATAAATATAAAATAAGCTATTGTAATAATAAGACCGATTCCAGATGTAATGAGCGAGTTAATTTGCCATACTCGTACCATGCTGGAATGAATTTGATTTTCTAATGGTTGCATTGTTTCACCTCTACTTTATAATCTAGTACATCTTTTTCTATGATTCTATCATCTTAGTTACCAAGCTGTATTAATCATATTAAAAACACAATTGGAAAACAAGCTATTTAAAGGGAATTTTTCCCTTTAAATAGCAACTTCCATCAGTGCTGGGGTTCTTCATCCCCCACTGATAGAAAGCCCGCGAATAGCGGGATAAACAAAAAAACTTTCGCATCGATATAGATACGAAAGTTTTCCATGTTATATCATCCCTTTTTGCTGTAAGAAGCGCAATCGATAGCAATTCATTGTCACTTCACCAAGTCTCTGCAAAAGTTGGTAGTTCGCATATGCCCCTACCGGTGCACCGATGACTGGTACAAGCTGCAGCATCTTGGCTAAATCAATATAATCCCGATATTCTTGCTGAAATTTCTCCCAATCAATATGATTTTCTATATTCGTATCCCACGTCTCAATGGCCTTCCATATTTCTTTTCGATGATCATCGCTTGAGAAAGCGAGCTGGAATACATGAAGAATGAATAACCGTTCTTCTTTTCTACTCGTATCATAGCCATACAGCGTTGCCGCATCAAACAAAAATTTAATTTTAATGCTAAGCAAAAGCGGGAAGTCAGCGAGCCCGAGTAAGAAACCTCCCGCTCCTGTCCCGGCTCCTTCTGCTGCAGCAATCTTTTTATACTCATCGATTTTCTTTCGCACTTCTTCATCTCTTCTTTGCAATGACCAATCCGTTTCTTTTAGCTTCGGTTTAATAAAATTTGAGCCAATGCTAATTCCTTGCACCATCGTTTTAATCGTTTCTGTTAGTATGGTTTGCACTTTTGCTGGAATAAATTGCTGCACTTTCGTTTGCATTGCTTTTGAAAAACGTGTCATTACGGAAGAGTTTTTTATAATTTTTCTTTTCCACTGTTGTAATTCTAAGATGACCTTTTGTTCATATTCAGTCATACTTTTCTTCCTTTCCCTATACAGTGAAAGCTACGCATTAAATGCGTGATAATTTTTTTAAGCGCATTGCTCCGTATCGATATACAAATCCAAAACTAAATAACATATTTTCAAGAAATACAATTCCCGTCATCATCATATCCTTCGTTGCGAGCGCAAATAACACAGTGAAAATGACACCACCTACGCAAAGTAAAGCACATAATAACGCAAGAAAATCTTTCATCTTTTCTTCCTCTAAAACAGGATATAAATCGAGCCATAGCTTTAAACGATGATGCTTCCATAAACTTAACAACTGATAGCCGATTAAATATAAAAACACGACACTTACAATAAGACGTGCATATAGAAATGGAACAAAGTATAAAATCAATCCACCAATTATAAGTAAACGAACATACAGCCCAAAATAATTTCCTGAGCGTAAAAACGTACGCACAAATAAGAATAAATATGTTCGTTTTTCTGATACGATATTAAGAATAAAATCAAGCCATTTCCGGCGTGATACACGTTCCTTTAACGCTGGCACATCGACAAACATATTGGCAATGCGGTATAGCAATAACATTTTCTTTCCTTCTTCTACAATTAAGTATTCCCAGTTTAGCGGTTTTCCTTTTACTTTCTGATGCAAAAATACAAGATAAACCACCATTGCAAAGACGATTGCTCCTATATAAATAACAGAAGCGCGCGCTACAAGGAAATAAACAAAGAAAAAGTTAAGAACAAAACGGATTAGCCAGTCAATGAGATGCATACGGTTATCCGTCATATAAGACTTCTCCCATGTGACAAATAAATTCCAAGCCTTACTTAACACAATAGCGAGCACAATTACGATGTATGTTGCTCCGGATTGTTTCATCTGCTGGAAATAAAGCGGAGCAAGCGCTGCACTTGCCATGGCTATCATATACAGCTGGATGATAAACGTAAATTGAAAAGCTTTTGTGAAATATGCTTTTAATTTTTCCTCTACCGGAAGTAAGTACACAAGATCCGCTTCTTTTAATAATGTTTGAATTGATCCTGCTGTTAATACAAGTCCCAATAGAACTGCTATAACAAATGCTGCTGGAAATGAAGGTGTTAATGTTTGTAACCATTGTTGGTAATAATACGCACCCGCACCGATGATAAATACAAAAATAAATTTCAAATGATCATTAAACACATATTTACTGTATGTACGAATTTCTTTTAAAAAATGACGAAACCGTTCTCTCCATAACTCTTTACTATTCATCAGCATCTTCTTCCTTCGTTAGTGCAATGTAAATATCATCAAGCGTCGCACCCGGCATATTAAACTGCTCTTGCAGTTCTTCAAGTGTGCCCTGTGCACGGATTTCACCTTGATGCAAAATAATGAACGAATCACAATAACGTTCTGCTGTTGCTAAAATGTGTGTACTCATTAAAATGCCAGCACCGCTTTTTTTCATTTGATCCATCATTTGTAAAAGCGATTGAATCGCTAACGGATCCAATCCAACAAACGGTTCATCAACAATATATAGAGAAGGTTGTACTAAAAAAGCGCTCATAATCATTACTTTTTGTTTCATCCCTTTTGAAAAATGGGCTGGAAACCACTTCAAACGATTCTTCATGCGAAACTCTTTTAACAGTTTTTCTACGCGTTCTTCGTACTCTTTTTCCTTAATGCCGTACGCCATTGCCGTTAGCTTTAAATGCTCTTCTAATGTTAACTCCTCATATAACACAGGTGTTTCTGGAATAAACGAGAAACTGGAGCGATATGCTGTCATATCCTCTTTTAATGTCTTTCCGTTAATCGTAATATGACCCTGTTTCGGTTCCATCAATCCGATAATGTGCTTAATTGTTGTACTCTTTCCCGCACCGTTTAAACCAATTAAACCGACAAGTTCTCCTTTCTTAACGGAGAATGAAATATTTTGCAATACAGGTCGCTTTGTATATCCGCCTGTGACACTTTCCACTCGCAATAATTGTTCCATATGACACCACTTTCTTCTTTATGTATGTGTAATCATCTTACCAAAAAATTAAAGCTCCTACATAGTACAGAACTTTTTTAAAAAGAAAAAATTTCCTTTACATAACTTTTACAAAAGCGGACATCATAATTAGTGAGGAAGGAACACATTGAAAAAGCAACCATAAAAGTGATGAACACAGCCTAGCGAAATCATCATGAAATGGGGTGTCTATAATGGACAAAATGAGTGAGTTTACACGGAGCAGATAATTGTTTAATTTTAGAAACGGGGTGTCTCGAGGAGAGTAGATACTGTTTTATAAAATAAACAAGTCATTTCAGAAGGATTGCAACATCATTTCATTGTAAATGGGGTGTCGACGGCAGAGTAGATGTCGAATTACCACGCATTTCCTAAACAAATGAGGTGTCTGTTAAAGGTAGATTAAACGAAATGCTTTTTCAAACCTTCTTCAGAAGGCAGGAAGCTTTATGAGCTTCCTGCTTTTCGTGTTTTTTCTACTATGTAATTATGTTAAAATACGGCTAAGACCACTGAAAGGATGAGGAATATGAATCATACAGCAGATAATTGTATTTTTTGTAAAATTATTGAGGGACAAATTCCTTGTGCAAAAGTATATGAGGATGAGCATGTACTCGCTTTTCTTGATATTAGCCAAGTTACAAAAGGGCATACACTCGTAATTCCAAAAGTACATAAACAAGATGTATTCGCGTTAACACCAGAAATTGCTGCACACATTTTCTCTGTCGTTCCAAAAATTTCGAACGCTATTAAAACCGAATACAATCCAGTTGGCTTTAACTTATTAAATAACAACGGAGAAAAAGCAGGACAAACTGTCTTTCACTTCCATCTTCATTTAATTCCACGCTACGGCCAAAAAGACGGATTTGGTGCGGTGTGGAAATCTCATCAAAGTGATTACACAATGGAAGAGTTACAAAACATTGCAAACACAATTTCAACTAGCGTAAAGTAGCATAACACTTTTACCAGAACTGATGAGTTGAAAAGATCAGACTTTGCAGATCATCTTTTTATATAACATATTAAAACAGACTAGCCGTTTCATCTGAATAGATACCCTATTGTAGTATGTACAATAAAATTGTACATAGCATACATATCCCGCCAATAAAAGCGAACCTAACAGCTTGTTGTTTTACCAAAAGTATTGGCGGATAGGATCTTTTCTGTTTTAATATAAAAAACAATTGCATTGCTCGTACAAGAAAGAAAAGACTGACAATAAAACAAATTGTTGTAATCCATTTCACTTTTCTCCCCCCTTGTCTTATGCATATGCACGTTTTTACACATCATGAGTATAACGATAAGTTGAACAAATTTAGGAGGTCCTTTTTATGTCAAAATCTAAATCCTTTCTAACTGGCGTCATCTGCGGCGGAGCTGTCGCTGGACTTGCTGTGCTCTTTTCCACTCCTTCATCTGGAAAAGACATGCGAAATAAGTTAAAAGAAAAAGGAAATGATATAAAGAAAACATTATCTGATATTACAACAGATACGAAATTATTAAAACGCCAAATTATTGAAACAGCTTCTGAAGGAAAAGAAGTCATTCAAGAATTGACAAATGATATGCACGAAACATTCTCTGTTTGGAGACAAGATATTTCTCAAAACAAACGCCACATTGAACAAGAGATTGAAGACATTCAAAAATCAATTGAAAAATTACAACAAGCAGTTCCTGATAAAGCGTAATTTTTCGTATATAACAAATTTTTATGATTCCTATCTTCTCTTACACGGCACATGATATACATGTGCCGTATTTTTTTATACAATTACACAGTTTCTTTTTTTCATGCAAATGAGAATAAAATTATGTTAATCTTTACCCTGTCCCATGATAAAACGCTTCCAAGCCCACTCGAAAAAGTGACAGATCAATACAAATTAACTCGGAATTTGTACTGTTTTGTCATTTTTACAAAAAATTTTCACAATTCTAACAAAAAGACTTTATTAATTTTTATTTTACTGGCATAATAGATACTAATGAATAAGATTTGTATAAAGTGGGTGACTGAATGAAAAACGGGGATAAAAGTTATTCGATAAAAGAAGCGTTGATTTTCAGCCAACGCATCGCTCAATTATCAAAAGCATTATGGAAGTCTGTAGAAAAAGATTGGCAGCAATGGATTAAACCATACGATTTAAACATTAATGAGCATCATATTTTAATGATTGCGTATCATTTAAAAGGGGCTTCTATTTCAGAAATTGCAAAATTCGGCGTGATGCACGTATCCACAGCTTTTAACTTCTCCAAAAAACTAGAAGAGCGCGGTTTACTTATATTTTCAAAAAAAGAAGATGACAAGCGAAATACGTACATTGAGATTACTGATAAGGGAGAGGAATTGCTGCTGCAATTAATGGAGGAATATGATCCTGAAAGTAACTCTGTCTTTAATGGCGCTTTAGCTCTTCGTAATTTTTATGGTAAATTCCCAGAAAACATCGAATTAATCGCCATTTTACGAAATATTTACGGGCAAGATTTTATCGAGATTTTCGAGAAATCCCTGGATAATATCGAGGACAATTTTACAGAGCATGACGCAAAGCTTGTTAAAAAGTTTTAAATTATTATTTTAATGCCATCATACGTATAAATTCTTGCATTAATGGTTGAAATAAACCTTGACGTTCGAGCGCTTCTGCAGTCTCTTTTCCTTCGAGACTTCGTGGAAGCGCTTTTTCAAATTTATTCAACAATTCATCAAATAAAAGTAAACCTTCTTGCTTTTCGATTATGTATTGCTCGTTCATTTCTTCACAAAGAGCTAACAAACGTTCTACATCACGTCTCATCACTTTCTTCTTTATAATTAAAGAGTAAAATGGACACTTTTGTTCATCTATCATATTAAAAAGTAGCGATACATAATATTCTGCTTGTTCTAAGCGTTTCACAACGTCCATTTTCTTCCCTCTCTCTCTCTATTACAAGTTCCTCTATTTCAGAATTTTATAACACGAACAAAATATCGTATGATACAATAGATTCAATTGTATGTATTTTCGCCAAAGGAGGACTCTCCTCGTGACAATGATATTTATAGCTTTTGCACTTATTGTTCTAGTGTACACGAATTTTATGACGCATACACTGTGTCAACAAAAACAAATGTCTGATCGACGTCAAACAGGTGTCTTTCGTTTCATTAATGTATGTATTACCATATTATTAATTTCTAGTTATATAGAAATTATATTTCATGCAAAGTGAGGAAGGGAACCCCTTCCTCACTTTTTTCCTCTATAAACAAATTATACCTACTATTACTAATAAAATAAATAACACAAGCAATAAAATTAATTGTTGATTTATCATAAATGCAGCCCCCTCACCTTCTTTTTATGCCTATAAACCTAAAATGGTGATATCGCCTAATCTGACAATTCTCGCCTAACAAATGGGTAATTTTTCTTTATCAATAGGAAAACAACTCGAAATATGCTATATTAATTTTAGTACATATTGCTTATACTATAAAAAAATACATAATAGTAGGAGTGTTTATTTCATGAAGAAAGCAATACTTGCCCTGGCTGTAACAAGTGTTTTCACATTATCAGCATGCGGCACTTCTGACAAAGTTGTAACGTCAAAAGCTGGCGATATAACAAAAGATGATTTCTATAATGCAATGAAGCAGCAAGGCGGTAAAAACGTCTTACGTAACATGGTAATGGAGAAAGTATTCGTTAAAAATTACCCAGTAAAAGACGATGACGTTAATAAACGATATGACGAATACAAAAAGCAATATGGCGATCAATTTGATGCTGTATTAAAACAAAGCGGCATGACTGAGAAACAATTAAAAGACTCTGTTCGCGGCGAACTTGCAATGAAAGAAGCTGTGAAAAAATCTATCACAGACAAAGAAGCAAAAGACAATTACAAACCTGAAATCAAAGCAAGCCACATCCTTGTAAAAGATGAAGAAACTGCGAAAAAAGTAGAAGCTGAATTAGCACAAGGAAAATCTTTTGAAGACTTAGCAAAACAATACTCTGAAGATACAGGTTCAAAAGATAAAGGCGGCGACTTAGGATACTTCGGACCAGGTAAAATGGTAAAAGAATTTGAAGATGCTGCATATAAATTGAAAAAAGGTGAAGTTAGCCAACCTGTAAAATCACAATTTGGCTACCATATCATCAAAGTAACTGACATTAAAGAATTAAAACCATTCGATCAAGAAAAAGATCGTATTAAAGGCGACATTGCTGACAAGAAAATGCAAGACGCTCAATTTATGAACGATCTTGTTACAAAAGAAGTCAAAAAAGCAGATGTGAAGATTAACGATAAAGATCTAAAAGATATTTTCGAACCTCAAAAAGCTCCGGCAGCAGACCAAGGCACATCTAGCAAATAATAATGAAAAAAGCTCGGCATATGCCGAGCTTTTTTATTTGAGGATTGAGCTAAAACTATAAACGTTTGCGCCATATACAACTTTATTCTCTTACAAATCTGTAAGCTTTTTGTCACGTATTTAAATAGTACTAACGATATGACAACATTATAATTACGAACTATAGAGCAGTTATTTTGTAAAAAAACCCTTACATATGGAGGTTTAAAATGAAAAAATATATTTTAACTTTAATACCATTTATCCTAGGGATCGGATGTTTTGTTAGCTTTAATACCATTGGCTCTACAGTCGCTCCTGATGGCACTCTTGTTGAACCATTTTATTTACTACCAATGGGTTATTCATTCATAGCTATCGGTATCGTTAGTCTATTTGTAAGTAAAATGAAAACAGTTAAGAAATAGACTAAAAAAAGAGACTGTAGCAAAGGTATAATATCCTTTTGCTACGGGCTCTTTTCCAACTATTAATTATATAATTTTATTTCTGAAGCTGAAGCAAATCCACCGTGTCCTGATACAACTTCAAGCTTTACATACTGAGCATCTACTTTACTGAAACTTGCATTCTTTGTAAGTTTATTATCTGCCCAAGTTCCAGTAGCAACCTTTGTAAAGTTAACTCCATCTAGACTTGTGTATATATTATAACTAGTTATGTTACCATTAAAATTACTATCTTGTCTTGGAACATAAGCTAATTGTGATATGCTAGTAACTTCATTAAGCTTTATCGTAATGTATGGAGCCTTATCACTTCCATCCCATAATGTATGCCACATTGTTGCACTGTTTCCGTCAACTGCATTTTTAGCATCATTACCAGCTGAAATTTCCTCACTTGAGACACCTGCAACTGATAAATTTTTGCGTGATATTAACCCTACTGCAGCCGCATCAGTAAACTTTAAGTTAACAGCGTCACTTGCTGGATTTGAACCAACAGCAAACTTTCTAACTGTTAACGTAACATTTCCTGTTAAATCCGGTAAATTAGAAGAAGCTGGATTATATTTTGTCCAATGTGAACCTTGATCAATGCTGAATTCCATCGTACCGTCTAGACCAAAAACTAAGTTCTCATCATCATTTGAAGAAACATTAACTTTACCAGCTTTTCCAATTGGAATTAATAAAGGCTGCTCTGTTCCAATCACTCTTGTTAAGATACCATTCGTTGAATTGATTGCTGAGATTTCTTCATTACTCAGAAGCATATCATTGCTTGTAGCAGCTTTATACGTTTTCCCACCATCAATACTGTATTCCGTATCCGGTTTAATTCCCATTAATTTCCCTGCATTTGCTCCATCAAAACTAAAAGTAGCAAGGCTCAGTCCTAAACTTGGCATTTGATCCTTTATTTTATTAGCTACTTGCTTTTCATTTACATTCGTTATTGTGGAAAATACATTTAATATATTTAACGTATATTGCTGAAGCTTCGCTCTATCATCTGTATTCAGAACATGACTTCTAATTTGAGTAAGAAGATCCATCATCGGTCTTGGCTCATTAGCAAAGGAAGAAATGATACTACTGTTTAATTCTTGCCACTGTTCATCCGTTACATTTGGATTTTGTAGCATAAGAGAAACGTAATCTTTCCATACTAAAACATTAATCGGTAAAATATTAGTAGCTATTTTATAAATTGCAACTTTGTTATCTGATGAAGTCATCGCTTTCGCTAACCAGCGTAATCGCTCTGATTGATCTAGTTTTACTGGGTCACTTTCCGCATCTTCAAATAGTAAGATGTACGGTACTTGATTTTTCAATTTATCATCTGACCAAGGAATAACAGTTCCACCATGATGCTCCGATTCACTCCATCCAAATATATCATTCCCTAAATACCACGAAGATGGTTTGTCATTCCAGATGAGTGCACAATGTCCAGGCTGTCCAACAGGCATAGCTGCCACACCAAAGGCTTGGCCTACTTGCGTACCAAACTTTGAAATATTACCGCATACTCCGCCATCTCTGTAAATGGAAGAAAGATTCCAAGCTAAACCATAAAATTTATCATTTCCAGCTTGAATGCTAACCCCATCTTTGTTACGGTCTACATATTTAATCAAATATGCACTTGTTCCTATCTTATCTTGACTTTTAAGTTCTGGATGTTCCGTATTAATCATGTTTCTTGCCCAAGTTAAATCTTCTTCTGGTGACCAAGTATTCACTACTAATCTTAAATGCCAAACATCATATGTTCTAAAGACAGGAAGTAACTCATTATTTTGATCTGCTGATTTATAATATTGGTACCTCGTTAATGGATTAATAGGTGTATTATTTGTCCAATATTTTACAGGTTCAGCATGAGCTAACGATGTAGCTATCGCTAATTTTAAATACAATCCTTCATGAGAATCTGCATCTGTATTCCAGATTGTATTCCATATCTCAAGTGCATTTACTGGATTCTTCCCAGTTGGACTGCCGCCTTCAAGAAACGTATTCATTACCTCTGTATTTTTCATAGCCCAGTTAAGAAAGTTCTGATGAGCAGCGTCTTTTTTAGCGAATGCATCCATTGCTGCTGCGCCTGTTTGTGATATAAATTGCCACTGAGCCAAAGCTGCTGCAAATACCGGGTCTGTAAGCTTACTTTGTAAATTCGCTTCAGTAAGTTCCCCAACATTTTCATTTAAATATGTTGTAAGATAACTCAAATAATCTTCAAAATTACCATTTACGATTGCCTGATCTGTCTTTTGCTTCAATGTTTCTTGAGTTAACGACACCGTTTCAGCTGAAACTTTCGTATAAGGAATCGTAACAAAGCTCCCTGAAACAAGTGACATAGTTAATACGAAAGATAAAGTTCTTTTCAAAATAAGCCCCCCTTGTGTGTGTGTTTAACCGATTACCCTTGCAGCCTCCTTCCTTACTAAAGTGAAACTTCCATCAGTGTTTTTTTCATTCTCCACTAATGGAAAGCCCGCCCAATCAGGCATTTACGGGCAGTTATCCCCCACCTTTCTTCTTAAGAAAAGCGGAAGCGGCTCGCTCAGAATCTCAGGACGTTGGAGCATCCGACAGAGAGGAGCTTTTTGCCTCGTCCGAGGGGGCGAAACGACCGGAGATTCTAGCCGCTAGAGCTGGACAATGATTCTCTCGGAATCTTGAAGTGAGGGTCTTACTACCCGCAAATAGTAAAAAAAATTCCCCATGCCTAAAGGCACGGGGAATTAAACTACCAACATGAATAAAACTTGGAAGTTTCCTAACCTTTCGGCAACTGGCTGACATAGTGGAATGAATCCCCCTTAGTCCCTATAGCTTTGCGTCATTAGCTTTCACTAACTTTGCCTTTATCGAATTCTATTCTTGAATCGGATTATAGCAAAATTCGACATATATTGATAGATTTTTTAATTTATTTAACAGAATTTTTACTTATCTTAAACATTTGGTTAAAGTTTATATATTTAAAATTTCCATCTAGTTCTAAGTTGATAATATTCATGATGAAATCCCCTTTTGTACATGTAAGACAGAGAAAAAAGCACCCAAATGAGTACTTTTTCAACTTGAATCACCATTTCAATTCGGAGAAAGCGGTCTCGTTAGATTAGACTGTTGAAACTTTCTTAGCGTTGTTAAAAACGGTGGAATTGTCTTGAAAATGGGCCTATCGTTGTAAAAAGAGGACTTTCTTGTGAAGTTCTCTTTTTTATCCCGCATTAGCTGGCTGTTTTCCCCTTTCATTTCTTGCCTTTCGCTACATTTTAAAGTAGAAATTTTAAACTACCTATATCTTTTACTAAATACGCTTACTGCCTATTTCTAATTCTTCTATTAATCTCCCTAAGTGAATTTGTAATAATTTACGCGGGGCTGCTTTTCGGACAATGCCTTCTTGTGTTAAATCATTTAATAAACCCGTTACCGTTTCACGAATACTCCCTGTCATATTTGCTAATTCTTGGTGAGTAATGGAAATTTCAAGCTGTCTCCAATCCTCTGCAGCTTCCACTACTATCCCAAATTTTTCCGATAATTTATAAAGCAAAAAGAGCAATCGTTTCCGTGCACTACTATGTGCCATATGCTCTAACAGCTCTTCCATTTCCTTGACACGAATAGATAGTATCTCTATGAACTTTAAAGCGATGTCCGGTTTATCGTGTATAATTTTTTGAAACTGAGTTCTATCTATTTTACAAATAAGAGAATCTTCCCATGTTTCAGCATATACACCTTCAGATCCCGTTGTAAATGTACCCACCGCTCCAAACACATGCCCTGCACCTAATATGTCGAGTGTAAGCTCTTTTCCATCTTCAGACACTTTATATAAACGCACTTTACCTGATTTAACTAAATATAAAAACTGCTGCTTCATATGCGGAGAGGTAATGATTGTCCTTCTTTTCATTACATCAATAGGAGTATCCTGCTCAATTTTCTTTAATTCCTCTAACTCTAGCTCATCAAATAAACGTATTCGTGATAAATATTTTATTTTATCCATGAACTTTCCTCCCATTGTAGTCTCGACTACATATTTTCAAAATAATATATACTATACTCTTATGTAAAAGTATGTATTTTACTATCTTATCAAGGGGGAAGTCATATGAATATCGTTATTATTATCATTCAATTTATTTTGATTGGTATATTTTCAATATCGTTTTTCCTAAAAATCTCACGTGCAAAATCAATGGTTCATCACTGGAATGAATATCGCTACCCTATGTGGTTTATGAATGTGATTGCCTTATTGGAGCTCATCGGGATTATAGGAATCATTATTGGTTTTTGGAGTGATAGATTCTTACACTATGCAGCTTTTCTTATTATTGTTCTTATGTTAGGAGCTTTGCATGCTCATTTCTTCCGTGCAAAGCATAAACCCATTATGGCACTTAATGCGTTTATTATGCTTGTTCTTTCTATTACAATTCTACTCGCTTAAGGAAACAGGAAGTTTAAATAATAGTCAATGGAGTGATAACTTCCTCCACTGACTCGACAAGAAGGTTATAATACAACAGCTGTATGTATTAAAATGTTTTCAAACGATTCAAAGCTATTTTAGTTGTATACAGTATCTCTCTTCTTCCGTTTGAATGACCAATATACCTAGCGCAAATTATAATGGATTTTTGCAAGCGTATTAATTTCCATAGAAAAATAAGTTACAATAAACCAAAGAAAAGAAACGGAATTTATAAACTATAGGGGTATAAGAAAATGAACAATAAACTTCATGAACTCAATAAACAAAAAAAACCGCTATTTGTCACTGTGTATGATCAATTGTATACATTAATCATGGATGGAACATTTCCTCCTGACAGCAAGCTTCCAACAGAACCTGAATTGGCTAAAATATTTGGTGTAAGCAGAATGACATTGAGACATGCTTTGGCACTTTTGAAGGAAGATGGCTTGGTTAAAAATATACATGGAAAAGGGAATTTCATTACAAAATTTCATCATAATGAAAGTATGGATGGCTTGGAGAAGTTGGGGAATCCCTTATATAAATGCTATACAGAAAAAATAGATGATATCGAACTGGATTTCCGAATTGATCTAGTAACGGACTATGCAAAGCAAGTATTAAATCAAGAAATGACTGCAGTGGTTGCGTTGGAACGCTGGTATAAAAGTAACGATAAGATCGTAGCTTTTGCTTTTACGATGATGCCAATAGAAGCGGTTTCCAAATTAAATCTTGACTTACAAAACGATGCGCAAGTTTTAGAAATGTTGGAAGAGAAAGTATATGAACTAGCTAATTCCTCTACCATTGAAATTAAACGTTCTAATTCCGTCAATACGCCGTCATTAAAATACAAACTTTTCCATGGAGAAGAATGTGATTTAATTTTAGAAAGTGTATATATCAGTGATAAATATCCTGTGGTTTATAATAAATACTATATACCAATAGAATTTAGTCAAATTAAAATTAAGACATCTAAATAAAGTTCTATACTTAATTTAGAAGCGGTGTATTTCATACAAAATACACCGCTTTTTTGTAACAAAAAAGACAAATTCCGAAAGAAAGATGGGTTGTGAGCGAAATAAAGGTATGGTATCCTTTTCATTGTTAAGATATATACAAGTTTTTAGACAACTATACAATGTTGTATATTACAAAGAGTTATCATGGATGATCATGAAAGCGTAATCAACGAGTATGATGTTTTTGGGTTACTTATGCAAATCCTTCCTTGTAAATATCACAAGAAGGCAAGGTGTGGTATCGTTTTTGTTATTCATATGCGTACAAGCAGTTAGACAACCATACGATATTGTATATTTTAACGGATTTCACGCATGATCATGAAAACGCAATCAAAAAGTAAGATGTTTTAGTCATTTATGGAAACGTTTCCTTTTTAAATATCATAAAAAGGAAACCCAGCATATGAAACAAATGGTTTAGAAATTATTGAACCCATCCTTCTACGAAAGGATCGATTAGTAGTTAAAAGCGTGACAATTATGACTCAGGAAGACAATTTCCTGCATAAAAAAGGAGAGGAATATAGCTATGTCTACAATAAGTGCAGATGTAAGCATGAAGAAAACTCAGGAATATAGTGCTAAGAAAGCAGTACCTGTTACCTTACTGCTATTTCTATTATGTTTAATAATTGACAATTCGTTTAAGATTGTCTCTGTTGATATGGCAAAAGATTTTCACATTTCAGCAACAACAGTTAGCTGGCAAGCAACGCTAGCTGGCCTTGTGATTGGAATTGGGGCAGTGGTTTACGCAGCTTTGGCGGATTCCATTAGTATTAGAAAACTTTTTAGTGTTGGTATTATTTTAATATGTGTCGGTTCAGTCATGGGATATATTTTTCAACATTCGTTTTTACTAGTTGTTATCTCACGAATGATCCAAACAGCAGGTTTAGCATCAGCTGAAACATTATATGTTATCTTTGTAACAAAACATTTACCTGCAGATGAACAAAAGAAATTTTTAGGATTAAGTACAAGTAGTTTTGCCCTTTCACAGCTTATCGGTGCATTAACTGGAGGTTATGTTTCTACGTACTTCCATTGGACAACTCTATTTTTACTTTCTTTAGTAACACTTTTCACCCTTCCTTTTATTTTAAAATATCTTCCTAAGGAAGAAACGAAAAACAGTAATGTAGATGTATTAGGATTATTTCTAGTTGGCACGATTTCAGCATCCTTACTACTTTATATTACTGATTTCAACTGGATGTACCTTCTCTTGTTTATTGTGGCAATTACACTATTCCTTACTTATATTAGTAAGAATTCAAAAGCTTTTATCGGAATTTCATTCTTTAAAAATAAACAGTTTATCTCATTGCTTGGAGTTGCTTTTGTAATTTATTCTGTACAGTTAGCATACATTTTCGTATTCCCATTCTTGCTTGAAAAGATTTATGGTTTGAAGCTAGATACCATTTCATTATTATTAATTCCAGGCTATATAGCAGCAGCTACGGTTGGGGCTCTTTCTGGAAAAATTGCGAAGGTTCTAGGAAGCAAGCAATGTATTACAATCGCTATGTCTAGCATTATAATCAGCTTACTATTAGGCGGATTCTTTATAAAAACTTCTGTTGTTGTATTCGTGATATCTATGGTTTTATTCTCTAGTTCATTTGCATTCATGTATGCGCCATTACTTGATTCTTGCATTTGTACGATTGAAAAAGAAAAAACAGGAACAGCAATCGGATTTTATAATTTAACACTTAATGTTGCTATGTCAATCGGAATTGCCTATACAGCAGCGATGATGGACCATTCCGCAATGCGACAAAGCTTCTTCGGGATTACAAGCAATTTGGATGCTTCCATGTTTAGTAATATCCTATTCATTCTCGTACTCATTACCCTTTTCAGTTTATCTCTGTACTGGATATTAGTAGGACGAAAAGCGAAAAAATAGATTATTGGACAAGTTGTCTATTAATTAACTAGTTATATAGAATCTCTTTGTAAGAAAACTTTAGGACATAGTAGAACCCATGGACAATTTAATAAAAAGACCATGAAAAATCAAGCACTTAAAAGAAGGTTTCGGTATTCTACCGGAGCCTTCTTTTTTAGTGTCCATGATTCGGGGTACAGTTCACCTTCTATTTAATTGCCTCATGAACTTTTAACTGCTTCCCTTTTATCGTTGTGTTTTTCATTACTTTTAAAACAAGTGGTCCTTTTCCGTTTAATATTTCAACATAAGAAACATTATCTTGTATCGTAATAATCCCTATATCATCCGCTGTAACACCTGGAATTTTGGCAATTGTACCAACAAAATCCACTGCTCGGATTTTCTTTTTCTTCCCACCATTAAAGTAAAGCTTCATGATTCCCTTATTTAGACTAGCACTTTTATCTTTTTTAATAATTGGCTTAGCATTTATTTTTTCTTCAAATGCCGCCTTTCTTTTTGTAACTTCTTCTTTTAAAGGTGCATATATTTTTAAAATTTCAAAACCGATATACTCTTCGATTTCTGCTAGAAATCTCTCTTCATACGGAGTGACAAATGTAATTGCTTTTCCGCTATTACCAGCACGTCCTGTTCTTCCTGTGCGGTGTACGTAACTTTCTTTTTCTAATGGAATATCATAATTGATGACGTGGGTAATATTCTCAATATCAATTCCTCGTGCTGCTACATCTGTCGCTACTAAATAACGGAATTTCCCTTTTTTAAAGTCATTCATTACTGCAAACCGATCTTCTTGCACCATGCCACCATGAATTTTATCACAAGGATAGCCAGAACGTTTTAGCTGTCTAAATACATCATCTACATTTTCTTGCGTACGGCAGAAAATAATGCAACTATCTGGATTTTCAATAGTTGTTATATCTTTCAGAAGAGAGAACTTCTCTTCTTCCCTCACTTCTAAAAGACTATGTTCAATGTTATCTGTCGTAATACCAGATGCTTTAATCTCGATGTTGATTGGTGATTCCATATATGTACGAGACAAATTTTCAACATCTTCTGGTAATGTCGCAGAAAATAGCATCGTCATTCGGTTCGTAGGTAGTTCGTCAATAATTGCTTCTACTTGATCAATAAAGCCCATATTTAACATTTCATCTGCCTCATCAATCACCAAATACTTCAAACACTCTAACGAGAAAGTCCCTTTTTCAATATGATCTAATACACGTCCAGGAGTGCCGACAACAATATGTGTCTTTTGCTTTAGTTCTAATTTTTGACGCGCAAATGGAGATTTTCCGTAAACCGCAGTTGCTTTAATACGCTTAAATCTTCCTATATTCGTAATATCTTCTTTTACCTGCACAGCAAGTTCCCTTGTTGGTGTAAGGATTAACGCCTGAGGTTTATTTTCTTCCCACTCAACCATTTCACAAAGCGGAATCCCAAAAGAAGCTGTCTTACCGCTTCCTGTTTGTGATTTTACAACAAGATCTTTCTTTTCTAATGCAATTGGGATGACTTTCTCTTGCACTTCTGTTGGCTTTTCATATTGTAAGCTAGCAAGTGCTCTTACAATTTCTTTACTCAATGCGTAATTGTTAAAACTTTGTGGACTCATGTACTAACCTCATTTTGTTATATATTCTTTTATGTATTTTTCACCATTGTATGAATACCATATGCATCATTCCATTTTTCTCTTTCATTTTACTAAAGGCAACTCTTATATGATAGTTTATGAATTTTTGCAACATCATTCCTGCTAGTCCTGTTTTCAGATTAAAGAAGTCTTCAAAAAATGCATCAACATAGAGCATTAATAAGTATACGTCATTTTCAGCACATATGCCTACAAAATCTAACACATCTTTTTCTGAAGGGAGTTGTCTCTCAACAGAAACACATTCAATATATTTTTGTTGTTTTTTCCGCTATTCTGTAATTCGTTATGCTTGCCCACTTGAAAATCAAATGTGAATCCAATATTCTTATACTATTAACTCTCTACTTAAGGTTGTGTTTAACATGCGTATTAATAAGTACATTAGTGAATCTGGAAAAGCATCTAGACGCGGTGCAGATAAATTAGTCAATGAAGGAAGAGTCACGATAAATGGAAAGGTTGCGAAAATAGGCAGCCAAGTCGAGCCCGGGGATGATGTTCGTGTAAACGGTAACCAAATACGGATGGCAAGCAATTATGTTTATATTGCCTTAAATAAACCCGTTGGTATTACGAGTACAACAGAAAAAAATGTTAAGGGTAATATTGTTGATTTAGTCAATCATCCATTAAGAATTTTTAATATCGGGCGACTAGATAAAGATTCAGATGGCTTAATACTCCTTACGAATGACGGTGATATAGTCAATGAAATTTTACGTGCTGAAAATAAGCATGAGAAAGAATACATTGTTACAGTAGACAAGCCGATTACTCCTGAATTTTTAAAACGAATGGCTGAAGGTGTAAAAATTTTAGGTACGAAAACGCTGCCTTGTAAGATGGAACAACTTTCTAAATATGTTTTTCAAATCACTTTAACACAAGGACTAAATCGTCAAATTCGTCGCATGTGTGAAGCGCTTGGATACGATGTTTATAGACTACAGCGAACTCGAATTATGAATATTCATTTAGGTAATCTACCCGTTGGACAATGGAGAGACTTATCTAAAAAAGAGCGCAATCGATTATTCCAAGACTTGAACTATGAGCCAAAGGAATGGTAAAAAAGATGGACCAAAACAGTAAGAAACTGTTTTGGTCCATCTTTTTTTACTGTACACGTTTTGCGTGGCACTCGTTTTCCTATCTATTTCCCAAATCTTTTGCGATATCCGCATTTTCTACATAGTTCCTCTACTGCTTCTCTTCGGGAAAACCCATCTACAAGGTTGTTTGCTCGCTCCCCTTCGATAATATCAGAAAATGAAGCATCATTAATATTACCAAGGTTGATAATGCCCTCACCATCTAAACAACAAGGAATAACAGTTCCGTTTGCTAAAATACCTGCTTGATTTCGAAGGCCATAACAGAAGCCCTTTCCATCATCCTCTTCTTCATACAGTGCAGGCCACTGGAATTCGTAATCTTGATTGATGAAGATGCGATCCGCAATTTTCACGCCACTTCCTGGTGTGACCTTCTCTTCAATTTTGTATGGTAAATCAAATTCTTTCTCAATGATTTCCAGCAATTGTCTGTTTCGTTGTATTTCAATATTTGTCTTATTGTCTTGCGTTAAGTTCCATAGTCTGAGCGAAACAATCAAATCTGATTGGCTCGTTGCTTCTTTAATAAAAGAAAGTATACTTCGCACATATCCTTCCTTATCTTTAGAACCTTCGTGGCCATCAAAGCTATGAAGCGAAAAATTCATCTGTCTAAGTGCAGGCTTATTTAATAATTTGTCCCTCTTTTTATTAATCAATGTTCCGTTCGTTGTAATATTAACTTTAAACCCTTTTTCATGACATAAGTCTAACAACTGGTCTATTTTAGGGTGAAGCAAAGGCTCACCTTTTACATGTAAATAAATATAGTCTGTGTGAGGCTTAATTTGATCTAATCGTTTTGAAAAATCCTCCACAGAAAGAAATTGCTTCTGCCGTTCTGTTGGCGGACAAAAGCTACATGCGAGGTTACATACACTCGTAATCTCTAAATAAAACTTCTTAAACTTTTTCAATCTCAATTCCTCACTTCTTTGACTACTTAGAACAGGATAAAATATTGTTCTATCACTATTACAGCATAATTTTTCATAAATGGAAACATACTTATTCAAGGAAACTACTGTTACTATTTTCCCTGTTTAGAAGAATGCAATTGTATTTTGCTTATCCCGCTACAGCCTAAACAGAGATTCCTTCACCACTTTAAACAAGTTTACAACTTTATACTTTTAATAAAGCATTAATATATCAGCTTTTCCCTTTCTAATCTGTTATAGCCTTGAAAAACTATCGCTCTTGACAGGAGGCGGTCGCTGGTTCGAACTCAGTCGGGATCATTATAACAGTGTATGGAAACCTTTTGATTATCAAAGGGGTTTCTTTGTATTACAGGAATATTTTTTTGGAGTAATACAGATGAATTGATGGCAGTTTGGCGGCATTAATTATAAAAAGGTAGCAGAGTTAGTTCTCCCTCTTATATGGTTTAGGTGACTTATTTAAATTAGTGATGCTAAACGGCATGTCGAAATGCTTTGCTACTTCGTTAGTGAAAAAGCGTCTCTGCTAATTGCAGAAACGCCCCCGATAGTTGAAGTACAATACTTCACAACCTCTTTGGAAAGATACGAAAAGTTATTGCTGGAGTATCGCCCCATTGCCAGCAAGTTAAGAAATTAATTGTTCCCCAAAACGAAAAAAATGATCCAAATTCTCATAAATAACTGTAAAAAGGTAACATTTTCGTTATGGGAGTGTATCAAAATATTAGCTTGATGGGTATGTATGGTGATACTGTACTAAGAAAAAATATTATTTCCACATATTACAGATTGTAATTGTGATTTTTTAATCTATACTTTTTGTATAAATTAAAAAATTTGTATTATCAATAATACAGAAATAATAACTACTCAGCTATACCTTTCATTTAGGAGTTTCATAGGCGGAAATCCCGGTCTATTTTTTTCCTACAGCACAAACATATGCCATACACTATATCTTGTGATAAAACAAGTAAACATATTTTTTTAGTACATGTTTCTAACCATCTTATATCTTCATGAGGTGACTGAATAGTTACCAGAAATATTTATATAAGTTACGAGTTAGGGTTGAGTTTTTAGGAGGTTTAAATGAGAAAAATATTGCCAGGAGCCATTTTATCTCATACCCAGTATGGGTATTTAAAGGTTCCAAAAAACGTCAGAAGCCAGTGTCCTCAATGCGGTAAATCAAGTGAATTTACGTTAAAAACGAATTTTTACCAAGTTACAAAAAGAGGATTATTCGCAGAAGGGCTTTGTTTTGAATGTCAAAAGCCATCAGAATTTGTGATTATGCTTAATGATTATCCGGATCGAATAAATAAAGAAGTAGATGTGTATATTTATAGTCCTTCGGATTTAAGAGATCCTTTAGATCAGCTCGAACGCAATAAACATATTCCTATAGACCTTGTTAGGGCATATCGCTCTACTTTAAATGTCAGTCAGTCAAAAGATCATTCTGCTACTGCAGTACTGTCAAAACAAGTTCTTGAAAGTGTCCTCAAACATTTTCTTGGAGAGAAAAGTAATGGACAATCTCTTTCCCAGCAATTTGAGCAATTGCCAAAATATATCGATTTAACTAAACCGATTCAAGATGTGGGCAACCTCGTTCATCCGGAAAGTCCTTTTTATGGGATGCTTGAATTGAAACAGGAAATTGATGATGAAGCAGTAGCTTTACTAACAGAATTATTAGAAGTCCTTATCGAATATTTATTTGTGTTGCCTGAAAAAATCGAATCAGTACATGATAAGATTGAACAGAAATTTAAAAAGGTGTAACATGTACATTTTAATGTTTTTATACGCTAAAAGATTTTCGAAAAAACATCCAATACACTTAAAATAAAATCTCATTATATCAACTATCTATGACCCAATCTATTATAATCCCACTAACCTTGACAGAGTGGCGGTCTCTGGTTCGAACTCAGTCAGGATCATACAGTTAGTTATATCAAGGGTTTGAGTACGTTTCTTAACAATTAAAAATGTTATGGTCATTACCAAACCGGTACGACTAAACGGAAACCACTTCGCAAAAATGCGGGGTGGTTTTTTTAAGAGTTTCTATAAAGATCATAAAACGACCGTTTAAAAGACACTTTTCTTTAGGGGGATTTTTTGTAAAATAGGAACAGATACCATAAATTTGTTATAATTTTCTCTAACTAAGGGGGACTTATTTTATGAAATCGGCTACTTGCTTATATGAAAGTTTGACACTAGAATTGTTAGCTGAATTTTACTATCAAATACATATAAATATAGAAAAGGAAATCTTGTCCAATGCTATGTATCAAGAAATAAATTTAATAGAACAAGTTGCTATTAAAAAGGGCATCGCATTAGATTACCTGTATAATAAAGGTTCACTTGTAGTTAAAGCTGAGAATCCAACAGAATAGCCCATATAGAGGTACTAAGAATAGGATAATAGTTAAAAGTGTAAGGGCAACGTGACGCCCACAGCAAGGCGACAACACGACGACAACAGACAAGGAAAGAACAACGAAAGAACAACGAAAGAAGAACAAACAAACGAATGAAGAAACAATAATAAACAGATAAGCAATGAACAAGTAATGAAGGTGATCAGCTAGGATACTAATGAGGACGATGTCCGGTGCAATGGTATTTTCTTATATTTTTTATATTTAGATACTTGTATATATAGAGCAAGGGGTCTTTTTGGGGCGGTCTAGTGGTTACTAAATATACACCATTTTTTCAAAACCTTTTTGGGGCTATTGGATCAGCTACTTTATAAAGCGTCCCCTAAGGGAACAAAAATACATAATTTAAATAAACTCGTCATAATCCTTTGCAATCTTTTTTGTTTTATTACAGATAATACAAAATTCTAAAACAATATAGATTTAATAGACTACAAGGCTTTATCTTGTAATCTTCTTTAACATAATGTAATATATCGTTGTAACCAACTTGAATACATAAAGGAGATTGACAGCATGAAAGAAAAGGTTAAAAAACCATTCTATAAGAAATGGTGGTTTTGGGTACTAGCTGTTATTGTAGTGATTGCTATATCAGGTGGCGGTAACGGAAGTGACAGTAAGGACACTTCTTCTAAGATAACTGACGAGAAGAAAACTGAAACAACAGCAACTACACCAGCTAAAAAGGAAGAAACTAAGAAAGAACCTGAGAAAGCACCAGTAGTAGTATTTGACAATGAACAAGTTACAATCAGCTTCAAAAGTGCTGACGGTAACGGTGTTAAATTCTTGGTAGAAAACAAGACTGATAAATCACTAACAATTCAGGCTGACAGTGTGGCTATTAACGGATTCAGTTCTAATGACATTACTATGAGTGATGATATTGCCCCTAAATCTAAAGGTTATGCGGTTGCTAAAACAACTGAACTTGCTGACGCTGGAACACCTGAAACTGTATCAGGTAGCTTACGAGTTATTGATACGAAAACTTTCGACACTGACCACGCAACATTCACAAATGTATCTGTAAAATAAAACTAAGAGGACGCTAGAAATAGCGTTCTTTTTTATGTCCTAATTTAGATCGTAAGTGCAAGTACCTAACTGACAAAACAAATTCAATAAGAAATTAACATATGGGGAATAGTATTATGAGAAAAGATACCCCCTTGAATGTTTAGCCACTTTACAACAGGAAATGACCCTTTTATAATAAAATTAGTAAATAATTCATGCGAAGTGGTTTTTCGTTAAAAACGTAATAAAAATAATTGATATACATATGATCCTAGCTTTTAAACCTTGACGGGGTAGCGGTCTCTGGTTCGAACTCAGTCAGGATCATACAAAAAAAACGCGTCAGATCAACGTCTGATGCGTTTTTTTGCAAACTCGTAGTCAAAAGAGCCCGTGGTCACATTCTCTATAAAATCACATCTATTATGAAATAGAACTAGACAAAACTCAGCCACTTACAGCATTATAATCAGCGTGATCATGTGATCGATATTTCTAAAACAACTTTTGCACCACACAGCTTTTCTGAATTACTTAAATAAATATTTCCACCGTGCTCTTTTGCAAAATTTTTTGCAATGTATAGTCCTATTCCATGATGTTTTTTTGAATTTCTACTCTTATCTCCTCTATAAAATTGGTCTGTAGCTGCATTCATTTCTTCTTTTGTAAATCCTCTTCCTGAGTCCTCGACAATGAACCGGACCTTACTATTAGTAGTTTCAACTGAAAACATCAAGTCACCATTTGCTGGAGAATATTCAATTGCATTCATCATCACATTCATAATTGCTCTTTTCAAAGCAGCCTCATCAGCATAAATAAATTTCGGTATGTCTTTAACCTCTGTGATTAGATTTAACCGTTTGTCCAAAGCACAAATCGCACTTTCCTCCATAATATTATGAATAAAGTTTTGGAGTTCTATTTGCTTAAATTGAAGGGAAGCACCTTCCTCAGATTTCGTAATGTCGAGCAAAGATTCCATATACATTTCCATTTCATCAACACTTTTCAAAATATGCTCATTACATTTCCCCTGATTCGAATCTAGCATGGATTCATTTAACAGCTCGGCATTCCCTCTCAGTATCGTTAATGGCGTTTTTATGTCATGTGCTAAAGCAGCAATCTGTTCTCTTCTCTTCGTTTCCATCTCCCACTGTTTACGTAAGGAATCGTTCAGTTCAACTTTCATTTTTACTAAGGAATCTAATATCTCATTCACTTCTATTATTTTCGATTGCTCTACTTGAAAATCTAAATTTTCCTTTTGAATTTTATCAGTTACCTTTTTCAAAATCAGCATTTCCTTTGACAATGATTTGCCAAAATAACGAGATAAAAATAGCACTTCGGCAACAAATGATAGGATAAAAAGGATAATCAAACAAACGTCCGGGATTGGTAAATACTTCTGCAAAGAAGGATTTTTATAAGTAGTATGTAAAGTATATAAAACGACACAAACATCTTTATTTCGCTCCATAACTGCATAGTAATATCCTCCGTCACCTATTTTGTTGTTCTGTATGTTATTCCATATTTTCCTTGCATCATTTTTATGAATATTCCCTTGAATGATTTTCCCTGAAAGGTCATACACAACATATTTATATTGTTTTAAAATCCGATCATCGCCCTGTTCTGCTTTTACTATGGCATCTCTTTGCGATTCAATCTGCTTCTCATAATAATTTCCCGGAAGAATTACCCCTGTGTTAACTCCAATCTTGAACAGGATAAGATGAAAAGCGACTAAAGCAATCGTCCCTATTGAAAACGCAAAGATATACCGTATAAAAATTTTGCGAAGATTTATTTGTTTTTTCACTTTTTCCATTTATATCCGATTCCCCACACTGTTTCTATTGGATTCATACCATACTTAGATAATTTATAGCGAATATTTTTAATATGTTCCACAATTACTTGATTATCACTGTCACCATCATATCCAAAAACATTTTCATAAATCGTTTCTCTTGAAAATACTTGACCGTGATTCAGAGCTAAATACTCACAAATTCCGTACTCGCTTTTTGTAAATGGGATAACTGTATCGTCATACCTTATTTCTTTACACGATAAATTAAATGTAAGACCTGACAGAAAAAATGCATTTTGCTTTTCCCTATGTTCACGTCTTACATGTGCTGACACTCTTGCACGCAGTTCTCCAATTCCAAAAGGTTTTGTAATATAATCATCTCCACCAAGACTAAGGCCTGTGATCAGATCCCTTTCCATTGTTTTGGCAGTGAGAAACACAATGGGACTATCCACCAAGTTCCGAATCTCCTTACAGAGTGTAAATCCATCTATTTCCGGCATCATGACATCTAATAGAATTAAATCATAATGACAAAATTTGTTCTTTGAAATAGTAAGAGGATTACGAACGGCAGTTACCTCATGTCCTTCTTTCTCTAAAGCGCTTTTTATGATATAAAGGATGCCTTCTTCATCATCAATTGCTAATATTTTCGCCATACAGGCCCCCTCCCCTAATTTCCATTATAATGCTGTTTTTACAAAATGTGTTTACATTTCTTTCCGCCCTTCATAAAAGGAAAACCATATAAGAGACATAATAAACACAATAATTGTTAAGCAAATACACATAACTACTCCCACTTGAGTATCTACTTGTAACACATGAAAAGAATCAGGATTTAATCTGTATGCAAAAAAACTACTACACAATCTCATACTCCATGCACATGGAATGTATTCCCAAACACCATCTCCTAGCCCTGTAAGCATTAAAGCTGCCAGCAAACTTTCTATAATTCCAATCCCAATGGAAGCACCTTTACTAAAGCGAAAATTCAAGAACAGATGAAATATATACATAAAAATCTGACATCCAAAAAGGACGAAAGAAATCTCAAAATAGAAAGAAAGTGGAAGTTCATTCTGTCTTAGCAGAAAATGAAAACCTGCCGCAAACCCAACAACTGCTACTAAAGTAGAACAAAATCCACATATTAACAGGAAACATACTTTACTAATAAATGCTTTCCGCCTTCCATATTCCGTTGATAACAGTTCTTTAAAATTCCCTGCCAACGCTTCCTGTTCCACAACAGACGAACATACAACACTAATTAGCAACGGAAAAGCCATGGATAATACTTGTATATAACCTGGAACCTTACTAATAGAATCAAGTTTTGAAAAGGAACAATAACTTAAAAAAAGAACAATCCCGATGATTGGCATCGCTATATGTAACCAGTAAAAAATCGTGTATTTCATTTTTAGAAAATCAGCTCTTAATACCCTTGGTAAAACTCCCATTTTATTTTGCCTCCTGCTTTTCAAACCATTTTGTCGTCACATAAGTGAACAAAAGGAACAGCACTACAGAAAGCACCACGCCTGGCAGTATGACATGATTGGAAAGAAGTTCTGGCGTGAACGTTACACTTCCTGGTTCTGCGTACATACCATTTGGTAGTATTTTTAAAATAGGAATCATGAGTCTGCTTGGATATGCATATGGATTGATCATCCATATACCTTTTGTTGCAAATAGAATCCCTAAGACTCCATTTGCCCCTATATTTAATAGAATCGTCGGAAACATACCTATTTTGTTACCTAAAAACAAGCATATAGGAATTTGCCACATAAAAGTAACAATCAAAACAACGCTTCCTAATAATGCATTCATCACAGGAATGATTCGGAAATTCTCTTTATTTAATAGTAAACTAGATAACTGTGTTCCACAGAAAAAAATCATGCAGGAACAAATCAAAATTCCTAAAACTAGTAATACTTTAGAAACCCATACTCGTTTTAAGGAAACAGGTAAAGATAAAATGGCCCGATTATTCATTTTTTATCCTTCTCCGTAAGAAGTACACAACTTAAAGAAAGCATTCCTGGAAGGATGAAAATGTACCACCAGTTGTAGCTAGATAATTGAAAATAATCCTTTGATAATAAAAAAGCAAGCAGCATTGAAGCGAATGGAGATAGCCATATAAGTTTATTTAAAAAAGTATGTCTGATTTTTATTTGTTCAGATGTAAGATATGGAATCATTTCTTATGCCTCCTTTCTATAGTTTCCAGCCACTTGTACAAATAAGCTTTCCAAATCTGTATTCTTATTCAGTTCTCCCTGATACCCCAATACACCGTTCGATATAATCCCAACATGATCTGCAACCTGGCTTACTTCGCTTAAAATATGACTGGATAAAATGACGGTAATTCCTTTTCCAGGAAAAGAAAGAATGAGTTCTCTTAATTCTTGGATTCCAAAAGGATCAAGTCCATTCATTGGTTCGTCTAATATTAAAAGCTTCGGATGATTAAGCAATGCGATTGCAATTCCCAATCGCTGTTTCATTCCCATAGAAAATTTCCCAGCTTTTTTCTTTCCTGTATTCTCTAGCTCCACAACATGCAATACTTCATCAATCCTTGTTTTAGGCAAACCTAAAGCAGTCGTACGAACCTGCAAATTTTCTCTTGCTGTTAAATTTTCATAAAGCGGAGGGGACTCAATCAAAGCACCGATAGAATATAAATCGTGACGCGTCCATTTATGACCATCAAAATAAATCTCACCGGAAGTAGGCGTAAGCATGCCTGTTATCATTTTCAAAGTAGTCGATTTCCCTGCCCCATTAGCACCTAACAATCCATAGATTGAATATTTCGGTACAGAAAGTGAAATGTCTTGTACCACCCTTTGCTTTCGAAATGTTTTACAAAGATTTTTTGTTTCTAAAATCATCTCATTCATTCCTAAACACCCTCCTCATTTATTGTGAGTCTAGAATAAATGACAATTATAAGGATTCTATAAGGAAAATAAAAAAACATAGCTATCGAAAACGCGAGGATAAGTGTAAAGAAACAAAAACCCCGAATCATGGACTTTTTTAGTGTCCACGATTCGAGGTACAGTTCAATTTGAGGTATGCCCCCTATTATATTACTAGCAATTTCAACAAACTTAGCGTACACTGGTTGGAGCTTGTCCGTTTTTTAACAATCGGAACACATAGAAAGTAATTCATAATTTATATAACTAGGGTCGTAGTAAATGAATTGATCTTTCCCTACGCCTAACCATCCATTTTGTTCATAAAATACTTTATACGACTCATTATGATGTAATTGACGAATCACATTGCCATTCATAGAAGGCTGATCCCTTAAATTCACATTATCACCTGTAATAGTAGCAACCCCTATATAGTTACAATAACAAATATAACTAGGATCATAATAAATAAATTCATTTCCCCCTACACCTAACCATCCATTTTGTTCATAAAATACTTTATACGACTCATTATGATGTAATTGACGAATCACATTGCCATTCATAGAAGGTTGATCCCTTACATTCACATTATCACCTGTGATTGTAGCAACCCCTATATAAGTGCTACTGCTTCCATTATGATTACTGATATCCAAGTCTATATAGGATGTATTACAATCGACATTACCATGAATCCCTTGTACTTTTCCACTATCTGTGTATTGCCAAATATCACAGTCAATTCCTGGACCTCTTTCATTATAACGTGCAATCCACAATAAAGTATTCTCTTGTAAACGTGAAGAATTTAGACTATTTTCAAAGAAATATAGATTGCTATAAACTCCGTTACTTGTATACCCTGCATTTTTTAATTCTGTTAAAAATGCATTCACAGCATCTGTTAATGTATCCCGATCTAAATTCCCATCATTGGCTTCTACATCGACAAATACAGGTGCAGTTAATGTGACGCTCTGTAAATTTTTAATGAAGAAAGCAGCCTCTTGTTTCGCATCATTAACAGAAATTGCTCGAAAAAAGTGGTAAGCTCCTGTAAGAATGCCAACATTATTCGCACCATTTATATTGTATTGAAAGGTGGGATCGACATAATTGGTACCTTGTTCAGAACCCTCTGTTACTTTTGCAAACATAAAATTTACTTGGTTAGGATCATTCTTTACTTGATTCCAATCAATCACCCCTTCATAGTGACTGACATCAATTCCAAATGACATGATAGAACACTCCCGAATTGTTTATTTGTTTTTTTGTAGTATCAATTTATATTGATTTATATTATTTTATATTCTCAATCTATTAAATTGTTAATGAATAAAGGTCATCTATGAAATTTCCACTCTTGACTTAAGTCAATGACCAATTATCACCTTCCCACTAAAATGAAAATTAACAATGTAATATAGGAGGCTATCTTATGGCTATCATAGTAAAAAAGCAATCGGATCAGCGAAAATACGCTCTGACTGCTGGTATATTACTTATCATCATGGCACTTGTTTCATTTTTTTCCTATGGCTTTGCCCATGCAAGCCTTGTTGTGAAAGGCAATGCTAGTGCCACATTTCACAACATCATGTCTTCAAATATCCTTTTCAAGGCTGAAATCTTTGGTTGGATTATCATTCTGATAAGTGACATTGTAGTCGCCTGGGCTTTCTATATATTCCTAAAGCCCATTCATAAAAACCTTTCATTGCTAGGTGCATGGCTCCGTCTTACTTATGCGACTATATTGGGAATCGCCATACTGAATTTAATATTTGCGTTGCTTCTCACGAAACATACAGACTATTTATCATTATTTAAAACCGATCAACTTCAAGCACAAATGATGCTATTTTTGGAAGCATTTCAATCTATTTGGTCTATTGGTTTAATCATTTTTGGTGGGCATCTCATGGTTGTGGGTTATGTAGCTTTCAAATCAAACAGCATACCAAAAGTCATTAGCATCTTATTATTGCTTGCTTCAATAGGCTACATTGTCATTCACCTGTGCAACACGTTTCTTCCAGAATATGATGGAGTCATTTCAATACTTAACCTTGTATTTAGTGTGCCGATGATTGCAGGAGAATTGGGCTTTGGTATATGGTTGCTGTTCAAGGGAGGAAAAGTCCGGGCTTCCTAAAAATTATTTTCATAGATTCGTTTCTTAATTCTACTTAATGACTCTGGGGTAATACCAAGATAACTTGCCAACTGATGTTGAGGTACACGATCAACTAAATGAGGTCGTTTCTGTAATAGTGCTTTATAGCGCTCTTCAGGTGTAGATGCAAGAAATGAAGCCATTTCATCTTGCATGTCACCTAGTTTTTCCTCAATCATCTTGCGTGTCATTGTTTCTAATTGTGTATATTTGTTATACATGTCCTTTTCCGCATCAAGGTCACCGACAACCAATATACAGTCTTCTACACAAGTTAAAGAATACGCCGATGAATTGTCTTGTTTATGATGATTGAAATTCGCAATTGCCTGTTCTTCTGTGTAGAAATTAGATGTAACCTCTTTTCCCGTTTCATCTATAGAATACTGCCTAACACAACCCTTCAATACGAAATAACATGTAGCAGGAACATCTCCTTGTCTAAGGAGCATTGTTCCTTTTTTATATTCTTCAATCAGTATATCTTTAACGATTGCTTGTTGTTCTTCTTCGTTCAGCGTTGTAAATTTAGTCAAATACTTCAATAATATGCTTTCCATTTTGCTTTTCATTCAACTCCTTTGATAGAAACGTTCATGAAAAACGCCATCCTTTTTATACATTTCTATAAAAAGAATAGCGCTTTTTCCATTATTTAAAAAGTTATTTTCATGTCTTTTTTACAAACAAAATAAAAAGTAACAGACTAATAAACCCAGATACAGCACAAACAATAAATAGCATTTGATATCCCATGAGCTGTGAAACAAGTCCTAGAATCATAGAGCCTAAACCAATCCCTAAATCAAAAGCAGTAAAGAATGTAGCGTTCGCTACACCTCTTTTCTCTGGTGGAGCTAATCGTATCGTTACTACTTGAAGAGCCGGTTGTGCTGATCCGAATCCAATTCCATACAAAATAGCAGTAATAACGAGTCCAACAATCCCTTTTGTCATTGCTAGAACTAATAGTGCCGCTATCATTGTAAAAAGTGCAGGAACAATAATGACTCCTTCTCCATGTTTATCGGATATCTTCCCTGCAATTGGTCTAATGACTATAAGTGTGATCGCATACACTAAGAAAAAGGTACCGGCATTCACTTGAATCTTTGCTGCAAACAGTGGTAAAAATGTTGTTATGCCACCAAAAGTAAGGGATAGGAAAAATGTAACAATAGCGATTGGTAAGACTGTTTTTTCAAAAAATGATATTGGTTGTTTTGATGTATTTTGAACTGCTGGAATTTTCGCACCAAACACAAGTATGAATGCCATAATTGCTAATGCTGTGCATAGAAGAAATAGGTAATGAAATGAAAATGATTTTACTACCCAAAGACCTACTATTGGTCCTAAAGCCATACCTAAAGTCGATGCCAGTCCATACCATCCCATTCCTTCTCCGCGACGCGATGGTGGAATCACATCAGTTATAGCTGTTCCGCTCGCAGTTGTAGCAATTGCCCAGCTCATTCCATGGAGGATACGTAATACCACTAAAAATATAACTCCTGTTACCCAATCATAAAAATACATGGTCATTGCAAAAAAGAGTAGTCCGCTTATTAAAAATACGCGCCTGCCATATCGATCCATCAATCCCCCAACAATCGGACGTAAAATGACTGCCGATATTGTAAACACCCCAATAATAAATCCAACTTGAGATTCACTTCCACCTAATTGTTTAATAAACATCGGTAGTGTTGGCATTAATAAATAAAAACCACCAAATAGGAATAATGCTGTAATTGTCAGCATGATATAATTTTTTGTCCATAAACGTTCCATTGTAATGTAATCCTGCTTTCTATCATTTAATAAATTGAGAATGTTCTTACCGCCCAAAAGTAGCAAGATAAACAAATAAAAAAGCAGTACCACCGCTATAGAAGTGTTGGTACTGCCATATTGAGTGACAAGTGTTTTGTTAATTAAAACGTACTTGCTACTTTAACAGCTTTTTCAAGCCCTGCAGCAATAATTTCTTCTGCTTGATCTGGGAATTTGTTGTGACCTTCAATTACTACTTTCTCCATATCTTTTACACCGAAGAAGCCCATCATGCTTGCTACATATTTAACAGCCATTTCCATTTCAGCTGCTGGTCCTTCAGAATATACACCGCCGCTTGCGTTTAATAATGCAATTTTCTTATCTCCAATAAGACCTACTGGGCCTTCTGGCGTATATTTAAATGTTTTGCCTGCGCGGTTTAAGTAATCAATATATGTGTGCAGTACAGCTGGGATTGTTAAATTCCATAACGGGAAACCAAACACAACTTTATCAGCTGCAAGGAATTGATCTAAATATTTATCAGCAACAGCTACCGCTTCCGCTTCCTTTTCTGTTAAATCAAGTCCTCTACTAGCCTTAAAAGTACCGTTAATCATATCTACTCCTACATATGGCAATTCTTCATTGTATAAATCCAGCTCTACCACTGTATCATTTAGATGTGATTCTTTGTAACTTGCTAAAAAAGCCTCATATAATTTCACACTCACTGCTTGGTCTGCTGGACGATTGTTTGCTTTTACAAATAAAACTGTTGTCATTCTTGTTTCCTCCTGTTACTCGCTCTTACGTTGTTATATATTTACTCACTAAAGAGAGCATCCCATTGTAATTGTTATTCGACTTTATCTTGGTTTGATGACAATGTTGCAACACGTTGACTTTACAATATCTTTTTAAAGCTATACTCCATTTCTCCAGCTAGCGATTCAGGTGTATCACCAGTTTCTCTGAAATCATGTGTATAAATTTGTTCAAACGAACCAAAATTCACTTGCTTATAAAATTCATAACAAGGGAATCCATCATGTGCACCTTCAATATCAACAGTACCATCTTTTTTGACATGTACAGTTAATAGATAGTCAACGGGAGGTGCATATACATTTAATGGGTTGCTAGCACTTGCACTCATTTGAAACTTGACGTCATCAGAACTCCATACAATATTCGTACACAAAATACCGTCTGTACTAGCTTTTCCTGTTCTTTTCTTAACGGAACCATCTGGAGTTGTGACTCTTTCTGTTGTTATGCCAGTATTCGCATATGAGAAAATTTCTTTTTTATAAAAATCTACCACTACTTCTTGTTCAATTCTGGAACGCATTGTGTTTACAGCATAAGGTGTAAATTCACGTGAATCACCTTCAAATTGAATTACGTTTCCCGTTTGAATATCCTTCCTTGGTTCAGTCCAAGACATTGGAATAAATACACTTGCTCTAATTTTAACAATGTGCATCATATCGAACCTCCATAGTGTATTGATTTTTTAGAGAATCCCATTTCTTTTATAACAAAAATAATATAGTCAACTTGATTGACTATATTGCACATAGTACAATGGACTTCAAATAAAGTCAACTTAATTGACTTTATTTGAGGAGGTTTTATGTATGAATCATCAAGTATTGAGTGAATTAGATCTTACATCACTTTTGTCATTATCCTTTAGTACATTGATTGATGAATTAAATGACAGAATGAGTGAATTAGGTTTTGGAGATATTAGACCTGCACATGGTTTTATGTTTAAACGTATCATCCCTGATGGAGCAACAGGGATAGAACTAGCCGAATATTTAGGAATTACAAAGCAAGCCGTGAGTAAAATGGTTGATTCTCTTGAGAAAAGTGGTTATGTAATACGCAAAACTCATCCCACTGATAAGAGAGGGAAAATTATTGTTTTGACTGAACGAGGTTGGTTAGCAGTGAAAGCAAAAGATGAGATACTAACTGAGATTGAAGGGCGCTGGATGGAAAACATAGGCACTGAACGAATGCAAATGCTCAAAGAAGATTTAACAAAATTAGTTTATGAAGCAAATGAAGGTAAATTATTATCGAGCTTAAAACCGGTTTGGTAAATATATAGTCTATAGTATTGAAGATTTGGGCCATTAAATGAATAATATAAAAAGATCCACCGTTGTTAAAAAGAAAACTGTGGATCTTTTTATTTAAAACAAGTTACTGGAGAACTTTCCCAAAATACATAAGATCCCATATCGCCTTATCGTTCAGTGTTTCCACCACTTCATCACCTTCAAAACGCTCTAGCTGAACATCACCAGTGAATCTCAGATACGCCCCATCAAAGCCGGACTGTATAGCTGATTCTTTTATTTTACCTGTTAATTCATCTATAAATTTGTGAACCACAAGATTTTTCTCTCGTTGAAATGTAATGGTGTAATGGTGTATATCATCTTTGTAGTCGTACACAGTTGTGTTTGCTACTGGTTTTCCAGTAAAAGAGTCTACATACTTATTACATGCCATGAAACGAACGTTTCTTTCGTTATCAACGATAATCTCATTCTCTTTAGCCAGCATGAAAATAGGGAATGTTTCATATCCGTACTTTTGTTCAGCTGTAATAAATGAAGCGATCACTGTATAATCCCCAATTTGTGCACGCGCCCAATACCAGTTATTCATAAGCTCCATCATGGGAGTATTCCCCCAGTTATGATCGTGGTATCCAGTGCCAGTATAATGCTGAATATGATTATCTATTTTTATGTCTGCTTCTACGATTCCATAAGGAACGGATGGTAACCAAGCAAAATACTTCTCTTCACCGTTTCCATAGAACCAATGACCAGTTTCTGGTCTCCAAGAGGGAACCGCACCTTTAATCGTGATGTCAGCTAAGACATCATCAATTTCGATATGGATTTGATAGGTATTTAAATCGCCTTTGAAGATGTTTGGTCCAATACGAACTTCACATTGATCTTTAGAGGCGAAAAAGTCTTGCTCTGAAGTCTGATAGATTTTTTTAATAGTACGTCCATCAGAAAGATCAAGATTGAAAGTAACAAAAGGAGTAAGTGGTTTATTACTTTCAATATATGGTTTTGTAAAGAATACAATCACCAGTTTTGAACCATCATTCAAGTGAGCGTCGAAGTACCACCATTCATAAGTTCCTTCACTTCCATCCGTACGCATACCGTCTTCCCATTTTTCTATTTGTCCTTTTTTAAGACCTAATTTATTGTAATGTTCTGGTGTTGATCCTAATACAGCGTTCAGTGTTTTCATACTCATCGTTATTCCCTCCTAAAAAAATCATATGATTTACATACCATGATTTAATTCATACTTTCATTTTTAGAGGATAATTTTATTTGATTATAAATTCTAAGCACTACACTACATATAAATATAAGTTGGGATCTTCGGCAACCGCGCCCGCTTACCGAAGATCAATAATGTTTTTCCGAGCTTCTCAAGTTAAGGGGGTAAATGGCGATTTACCGATAATTGTTATGGGTTGGTTGAAACAAATCTTCTTGAACAGTCCGAACGACAGAAAAATTGTCAACATTGTAATGACCATGAAGTATTTCATTATGATGACTTATGATCTGTTCGGCAGATAGGGTTGAAGAATCTGTCGTCGAATGACCATCTCCAACTAAAGTAACATCAAAATGATTCACCGTTGCCGTTCTAACCGCTGTATCAATGCAGTGTTCTGTTTTACACCCCATGATTACAAGATGTTCAATCTCATTGTCCTTTAAAAAATCCATTAATGGCGTACCATAAAACGAATTCGTGGCCGCTTTATCAAATATCTTTGCAGTGGTTGGCACTTTTACTTTTGAGTGTATTTGAAACCCTGGACCTTTGCCGTCAGCAACATCTTTATCCCTTATAAAGACAATTAAAGCTTGTGATTCTAATGCTTGATTAATAACCAAATTAATGTTATCTAGTAATACGTCTTTATTTAGTACACTTTTGTTTTTATCATTTCCATCAACTAATGCTTGTTGGACATCAATAATAAGCAACACTTGATTCAATAGAAAAACTCCTTTTCATTATAGTTTTCTACACCTATTCTCCAAACCGTTCTTCATTTTCATGTTCATCATATCGCCCCCCTTCATCTATTAAACTTATTTCGCTATAGAAGCATAATATCCTCTTTACTATCACTTATAGTACAGTTCACCCTAGTGTACTTAAATGAAGTTTTAATTACTCATTTTATTAGCCTTCTTCGCACATTATTAATATCTCAAACGAATGATCTAGAAAAGCATTATCCAAATAGATTCTATTTGCTTTGTTCAGATACAAGTCTAGGAAGTCCGCCATGTTTTTGAAATCTCCTCAATATGATGAGGTGTGGTTCTGCAGCATCCTCCTATTAACCGAGCCCCTGCATTGTACCATTCTTTAGATTTAATATCGAAACTGCTACATAATTGTTGACCAGACCATGTTTTGGTTTCTGGACTATAGATTTCACCTGAGTTCGGATAAACAAGAATCGGTTTTTTTGTGTTTCTACTCAATTCTTGGATAGCCCCTGTAATAACAGCTACTGGTGCACAATTGATACCAATTGCTGCAATTTGTTCACTTCCCTCAAACAACTTTGCACAATCCGCAAGCTTAGTACCATCACTTATCGATTTCTCATTTTTTAAAGAAAATGATAGCCAAGCATATGTTTCTGGAAAATCCCGCAATAATGAATCTAATACTTTTGCTTCTTGCAAGGAAGGAATCGTCTCAAAGGCTAATAGATCGGCCCCCGCTTCAATCAACGCTGACATTCTTGAACGATGAAATTCTGCTAACGTTTCATCTGTGATACCATAATTGCCAATATATTCTGAACCATCCGCCAAGTAAGCTCCATAAGGACCAACTGATGCAACAACCAATGGCTTAGGCCTATTCGTTTGCGTATTCTTCTTCCAGTAATCATCCCTTGCTCTTCTTGCAAGTAACACTGTTTGCTTAATTAACTCTAAAGCTTCCTTTTCTTGTATTCCGCGCACAGAAAAACCATCAACAGTAGCTTGATAGCTTGCCGTAATGGCACAGTCCGCTCCAGCATGAAAATAGTCAGAGTGAACCTGATAAATTAATTCCGGATTCTCAAGTAATACACGTGCTGACCAAAGGGAATCGTCCAAATTACATCCATGTGACTCCAGTTCTGTAGCCAGCGCTCCGTCAAGCAGCATAATTGAATGTTGAGATAAAATAGCATCAATTGGATTGATTTTGTTGGACATAATCTATACCCCTTTTCTTTAAATTTTGTGTTAGATAATAACTTCCGTAGCAAAACAATATAAATGGAACACCACAATATAAAGCAATTCGTTGTGTAGGATCAAACGCAATCCCGATACATGACGCAAAACAAATGATAAAAGAAGCGATTGGTACCAGCGGATAGAATGGTGTACGATAGACCAAGTCATCTACAGAATTTCCTTCTTTTACATATTGTCTGCGAAATAGGAACTGCGAAGTACTAATACTCATCCAAACTACAACCACTGCTAAACCTGAAATAGAAACTAGCACAATATACACAGTATCCGGTGCCACGATACTTGAGAACAGAGCCAAAGCTCCTCCCAACATGCTGAAAATGACCGCATTAATTGGAACACCCTGTTTTGTCATTTTTGCAAAAATAGGAGATATTGTGTTCTTATTGGCAAGCGACCACAGCATTCTAGAAGAGGCATAAAGACCTGAGTTTGCAGCAGATAGAATAGCCGTTAGTATAACGAAATTCATAATATCTGCCGAATATGGCACTCCAACTCGTTCAAGAACGGCAACAAAGGGACTCTCTAATACTCCTGCATCGGAACTAGGTAATAATGCAGATAAAACAATGATCGTTCCTACAAAAAAGATAATCAATCTCCACAAAGTAATACGAATGGCCTTGGGTATCGCTGTTTCTGGATTCACTGTTTCACCTGCTGCAATTCCTATTAATTCCGTTCCTGAAAAAGCAAAATTAACGGCAAGCATCGTCATTATAATGGCAAAAGCACCATGAGGAAATAGACCTGTACTTGTAAAGTTAGAAAAGAATGGCGCTGACTTTGAATGAGCCATCGGAACAAAACCTACTATTGCCGCTGCTCCTAAAACAATAAATATTACAATAGCTATTACCTTTATAGAGGCAAATAAAAATTCAGATTCAGCAAAAAATTTAACTGTCAGTACATTTAATCCAAAGATTAAAATGGCAAAAAGGGCACTCCATATCCAGACATTGATGGATGGAAACCATCTCTGCATAAGCAACCCTGCAGCAGTAAATTCAGAGCCTAAAGCAACAGTCCAAGTTAACCAGTACAACCAAGCTACGGTATACCCTGTCCCTGGTCCAATGTATTTAGATGCATAACTATGAAATGCACCCGTTTCAGGCATATGTACGGAAAGCTCACCTAAACACAGCATAACTAGATAAACCACTAGTGCACCAATCAGGTAGGAAAGAATTGTACCAAATGGACCAGCTTGTTGAATCGTGTAACCTGAACTTAGAAATAATCCAGTTCCAATCACTCCACCAAGTGATAACATAACTAAATGACGTGCTTGCATTTTCCTTTGAAATTCTTTCCTATTTTTGTTCTCCATTCTTACTCTCCTTCCTACTATCCAGAGAAAACAAAAACGCACTCTATAAAAGAGTGCGTGGCTGACAAATAAAAACGTACCCTCCTATCTATCAGGTTCATCACCCGCTGGAATTAGCACAGTATCTTAAGCAGACCTGTTGCTGAGGTTTCGTAGGGCCAGTCCCTCCACCTCTCTGGATAAGAATATTTTTTTATAACCTTATCAATCTATTTAAAAATTGTCAACGTGTTTCTGTACTTATAAATACCGCCTAATTTATTTACTCGTTTATCCTGCTATTCGCTGGCAGTAAAACCCCTTATTCAAAAAGGAATAAAGAAGATAGGTAGAGGATAACCGCTGGCATGTGCCCAATCAGTTCAACTAACCATTAGTAGGAGATGCCCCCACTGATGAAAGATTCACTTAATAAAAAGTATTTATTTTCCGTATATAAATTGGAAAATAGAGTTTGTTTATCATTCCTTATTATTTTAAACTCTCATCAAACTTGAACAAGTATTGAAGGGCATCTAGACGAAACAACATAAAAGCGCTTGCATAATTAAAAATCTAAGTTATAATACTTGTATACAAGTATACTTGATTAACATGAGGTGGAATTATGACGGAATCAAGGGAATTTCTTTATCCTGAAAAGTGGCTTTCAAAAGCTTCTACTGGTGATCGTGTTGCGAGCGAACTGAGAATGCGTATTATTGCAGGTAAAATTGAAAGCGGTACCATTCTATCTGAAAATAAATTAGCTGCCGATTTTTCTGTAAGTCGGTCACCCGTTCGTGAAGCATTAAAAGTACTAGCATCTGAAAATATCATTCGCTTAGAAAGAATGGGCGCAGTTGTCATTGGTTTAACCGAAAAAGAAATCGAAGAAATATATGATGTTCGTTTACTTATAGAAACGTTTATCTTTGAGCGACTTGTAAAGATGGACACAAATGAGTTAGTAAGAGAACTAAATAAAATTATGGAAATGATGAAAATCGCCATCAAATATCATGATGCTGATGAATTTTCTTATCAAGATCTCTTATTCCATGAAACGATTATTCGCACCATTGAGCATTCCCATATCCTCATGATTTGGAATAATTTAAAGCCTGTTATGGAAAGCTTAATCCTTTTATCAATGCGTACCCGTTTCAAGGAAAAGTACGAAGACTTTGAACGGATTATTAAAAATCATGAGCTTTATATAAAAGCAATCGAATCAAAGGATCGAGCCCTCATGATTAAAGCCTTACATCAAAACTTTGATGATGTGCAAGGGAAAGTTGAAGACCTCTGGATGTCACAACAAATGTTATCTAAAGGAGTAGAGCAAGAACATGAGTAGCTATATGTTAGGTATAGATATCGGTACTACAAGTACCAAAGCAGTATTATTTACTGAAAAAGGCGAAGTCATTCAAACAGAGAATATTGGTTACCCACTTCGCACACCGGATATTTCCACAGCGGAACAAGATCCAGAAGAGATTTTTCAGGCCGTTTTGCAGGCGATTTCAAATATAACAAAACATCATTCAGATAAACAACCATCGTTTATTTCATTTAGCAGCGCCATGCATAGTGTCATTGCCATGGATGAAAATGACGAGCCGCTGACACCTTGTATCACTTGGGCAGATAATCGCAGTGAGACATGGGCACATAAGATCAAAGATGAACTGAATGGCCATGAAGTTTATAGACGAACAGGAACACCTATTCATCCCATGTCACCATTAAGTAAAATTACTTGGATTGTGAATGACCATCCTGAAATCGCTGTTAAAACGAAAAAATATATCGGAATCAAAGAATATATCTTTAAACAATTCTTTGATCAATATGTTGTTGATCATTCCCTCGCTTCATGCATGGGTATGATGAATCTAAACACACTAGATTGGGATGAAGAAGCTTTAAAAATTGCTGGTATAACACCTGCTCAATTGTCTGAGCTCGTACCAACCACTACGATATATCGCAACTGCAATCCAGATTTAGCTAAGAAGATTGGAATCGATCCACAAACACCGTTTGTCATTGGTGCCAGTGATGGCGTGCTTTCGAATCTAGGTGTGAATGCAATTAGAAAAGGCGAGATTGCAGTCACAATTGGGACAAGTGGTGCTATTCGAACCATCATTGACAAGCCGCAAACAGATAAAAAAGGAAGAATATTCTGTTATGCCCTAACGGAAAAGCATTGGGTAATTGGTGGACCGGTAAACAATGGCGGAATGGTCCTTCGCTGGATTCGCGATGAACTTGCTTCATCAGAAGTAGAAACTGCAAAAAGACTAGGAATTGATCCATACGATGTATTAACGAAAATTGCTGAACGTGTAAGACCTGGTGCAGACGGATTATTATTCCATCCATACCTCGCAGGTGAACGTGCGCCATTATGGAATCCAGATGTACGCGGCTCATTCTTCGGTTTAACGATGTCACATAAGAAGGAACATATGATTCGTGCAGCCTTAGAAGGCGTTATTTATAATTTATACACCGTATTTTTAGCATTAACTGAATGCATGGACAGTCCTGTGACCCGTATTCAAGCAACAGGAGGCTTCGCAAGGTCTGACGTTTGGCGACAAATGATGTCCGATATTTTCGCATCTGAAGTCGTTGTTCCAAAAAGCTACGAAAGCTCCTGTCTAGGTGCATGTATATTAGGTCTCTATGCGACAGGAAAAATCGATTCTTTTGAAATCGTTTCCGAAATGGTTGGCAGTACCTACAAACACACACCGAAAGAAGAAGCAACAAAAGAATACAGACAATTACTGCCGATATTTATTAACCTATCAAGAGCATTAGAAGAAGATTATACACGAATTGCCGATTATCAAAGAAGTTTAATAAAGTGAAACTTTCATTAGTAGTCCCCCACTCCTCGTCTCTTTTTGAACTTTGAGGTTGGGGGCCTACTTCCAAAAAACAGGGGATAAAAAACAAATACAGCTAATATTAGGGGGAAATTACGATGCCATTAGTCATTGTAGCAATTGGGATTTTAGCATTACTTTTACTGATCATGCGCTTTAAATTAAACACTTTTATTTCATTAATCATTGTATCATTTGGTGTTGCTTTAGCACTTGGAATGCCGCCAGAAAAAATTGTTAAAACCATTGAAGCAGGATTAGGCGGAACACTCGGTCATTTGGCACTCGTTTTTGGACTTGGTGCGATGTTAGGCAAGTTGCTCTCAGATTCTGGGGGCGCACAACGCATTGCCATGACTCTTGTGAACAAATTTGGTAAAAAGAACATTCAATGGGCTGTCGTGACTGCCTCATTTATTATCGGTATTGCATTATTTTTTGAAGTAGGATTAGTATTATTAATTCCGATTGTATTTGCTATTTCAAGAGAATTAAAAGTTTCTATCTTATATCTCGGTATTCCGATGGCAGCAGCTCTATCTGTGACACACGGATTTTTACCGCCACACCCAGGACCAACTGCTATTGCGGGTGAATTGCATGCAAACATTGGTGAAGTATTACTTTACGGTTTTATGATAGCGGTTCCAACAGTTATTTTAGCTGGACCTGTATTTACTAAAATTGCGAAAAAGCTAGTACCTGAAGCATTCACGAAAACTGGTAATATAAAATCTTTAGGTGAGCAGAAAGTATTTAAACTTGAAGACACACCTAGTTTTGGTATCAGTGTTTTTACCGCTTTACTGCCTGTTATTTTAATGGCAATCGCTACGATTATTACCTTGTTGCAAAAAACAATGGGATTTAAAGATAATAGTTTACTAGCAGCGATCCAGTTTATTGGGAATGCGGATACTGCCATGTTGATTTCCTTATTAGTTGCGATTTATACAATGGGACTCTCAAGAAATATCCCAATCAAAAACGTAATGGAATCTTGTACAACAGCGATTTCAAATATCGGGATGATGCTCTTAATCATTGGTGGAGGCGGAGCCTTCAAACAAGTATTAATTGATGGCGGTGTAGGTAACTATGTAGCCGAATTATTTAAAGGAACTTCATTATCACCAATCTTACTTGCTTGGATCATCGCTGCCATCTTACGTATTTCCTTAGGATCTGCTACGGTTGCTTCATTAACAACTGTCGGTTTAGTAATTCCGATGTTAGGTCACTCTGACGTTAACCTCTCTTTAGTTGTCCTTGCAACAGGAGCTGGTAGCTTAATAGCTTCACACGTGAACGATGCTGGTTTCTGGATGTTCAAAGAATACTTTGGTTTAAGCATGAAAGAAACATTTGCAACATGGACCTTACTTGAAACTATTATTTCCGTATCTGGATTAGGATTTACGTTATTACTAAGCTTATTTGTATAAACCTTTCTAGACAGCAAAACCCTCACTTAAGTGAGGGTTTTGCTGTCTATTCATCTTAAAAAAAATATCATTTACTTATGGTGCGGTTCACCTTTATGAATCTATATGAAATAAATTTCTAGATGATTGAACTCAATTTGGCTTACCACCACGACTCTTCATGATATTCTTTGCTTTCTCCGTAATAGTAATACTAATTATAGACAGATTCACAAGGTATTTAAATAATGCGAATATAGTGATTCATTGGATACACCATAAAAAATTTAAGCGGCTACTTGTGATACGCACCTATACAGTTTCTACTACCGCTTCAAGCATTGTTCCATTTTTAGCATAATTCGTATGCCAAGAAAAAGCTTTTTCTAAAACATGAGGAGTTTGTCCACCCCTTGTTTGCGCTTCTTGGTAATAAGCTCGCAGCTGGTCACGATACATTGGATGTGCGCAATTCTCAATAATCAGTTCCACTCTTTCCCTTGGCGCTAGTCCCCTTAAGTCAGCATATCCCTGTTCAGTGACAATCACATCTACATCGTGTTCAGTATGGTCTACATGAGAGACGAAAGGAACGATGCTTGAAATGTTACCGCCTTTCGCAATCGATTTCGTAACAAAGATAGCTAGGCGTGCATTTCTTGCAAAATCACCAGAACCACCAATACCGTTCATCATCTTTGTACCTAAAACATGAGTAGAGTTAACATTTCCGTATATGTCTAATTCTAAAGCAGTATTAATCGAGATTAATCCAAGGCGACGAATGATTTCAGGATGATTAGAAATCTCTTGCGGGCGCATCATTAATTTATCGCGATATTTTTCAAAGTTAGAAAATACCTGTTGCATTTTCTCTTCGGAAAGCGTGATGGAGCAGCAGGAAGCAAAATGGACTTTCCCAGCATCCATAAGATCAAAGACCGCATCCTGTAATACCTCAGAATACACTTCTAAATCTTCAAACTCCGAATCTAACATTCCATGCAGCACTGCATTGGCCACTGAACCAATTCCCGATTGTAATGGCGCTAAACGATTCGTTAATCTGCCTACTTTTACTTCTTTTCGAAGGAACTCTATTAAATGCTGTGCCATGATAACAGTTTCTTCATCTGGAGGAACAATCGTCGATGGCGAATCAAGTTGGTTCGTAAACACAATACCCTTCACTTTTTCAACATCAATCGGAATACCGATCGTTCCAATTCGATCATCCGATTTAGCGAGCGGAATTGGAAGCCTTTCCCCTTGTTTCCCAGGTTCATATAAATCATGCAGCCCCTCTAGTTGTGTAGATTGAGCCATATTCATTTCAATAATAATGGACTTTGCATTTAGGGAAAACGCTAAGGAATTTCCAATTGAAGTGGTTGGAATAAGCATTCCGTCCTCAGTTATTGCAACCGCTTCCAAAATAGCAACATCTATATCCATAACGTCAGCACGGAGCAGCTCTGCTGTATGAGATAAGTGCTGATCCACAAATAAAAAGTCTCCATTATTAATTCCTTTTCGCATAGTTGCATCGGCTTGGAAAGGCAATCTCTTTCCTAAAATTCCTGCCTCAGCAAATAATTTATCTACATCCGAACCTAAAGAAGCTCCGGTATAAACATTTACTTTAAAAGATTTATCATCCTTAACGCGGTTCACCAGCGCAAATGGGACTGCCTTCACATCACCTGCACGTGTAAACCCACTTAAACCTAATGTCATTCCACTTTGAATCCAGGAAGCCGCTTCTTCAGGTGTAACTACTCGGTTCTTTAGACGATGGTCCCTGATTCTCTCCAAATTATTCTCCATATGTAATCCCTCTCTTAATGAATATTCATAATTATTTTACACATTAACACTATCAAAATAGGGATTTTAGTATACGATACCGAAAATTCAGATAAAATAGCGAATCTAGGCTCTAAAGCAGAGAAACTTAAAATCCTAGAAGCTTTCGAAAATAACTGGCGTATGATTGACTAACTGGTACCCTCTCACCATTATCCATCGAAAGTAAAAAAGTAGAATGAGTATCAGGATAAATCGCTTTAATATGATTAACATTTACAATAAATGACCGGTGGCATCTAATAAACGAATCCCTCGGAAGCAAATATTCGAATTCTTGCAGAGAGTATTTATGTGTTCCGGATAACTCTTCTGCATTCACATACGTCTTTTTATCTTTTGCCTCTAAATAAATAACCTTTGAAAAAGGAATCGGAACCCAGCCGTCCGTCGTTTTTAAGGTAACAACAGACTTTCCATCCGTTAAAGCTGGATAAATTGCCGTCACGCACCCCTCAAGCTCTCCATTATTAAAAAGTGGTACAGCCATTCCATGATAAGGAATACCAAAAACATCCCGGTTAATAAACTCAGAAACCTTTTGCTTCGTCACGATTGCTTTATGGGCAATCGTCCCTTCCTTTATAGGGTCCCCGACGCTAATTTTTAAATCAATTCGTTTACTTGGCCGATAGTAGATATATTCTTTCGTATTCGAAACGGCAATTGAAATTTCATCTGAAAATACTTCACCAACAACATCTAGTAGTAAGCCTAAGGTTATATCTTCCATACTATTAACACCTCATTGACTATTATACTACTATTATTAACACCAAGCTTTTTATATTTACATCTCACCCCATTACATAATACTGCTTCACTGTAATAGGGATCAGGTATTTATTTTTAAATCTCATTTACTTATGGTACGGTTCTGACTAACACCTTTAAGGGGTAGTGACAGGGTAGCTGCTCTAGTTCGCAGGATTATTTCTAATAAAAGTAAAACCCCATTAGATATCAACGGGGTTGGAGTCACGTCACGAAACAGAAAAAACCGGATTCTATTTCACAAGGAATTCCGGTCCTCTCTATGTCAGCATCTTATCGCACTAAATTCTTTTATTAATAATCCATTATATTCAATAAATTTGAAATACCTTAAGAAATCTTTTTCTCTATCTTTTTCACAATAGAACGTGAAGATATTCTGTCATGCAATAAATAGTAAACTCCAATTCCGATTAATATAAGGAATGAACAATAAAAATATATTGAGCCATGATCAACTTTAGATGCTACAATACCAAAGGTAAATGATCCAATGCCGAACCCTAAATCGAATATAGAATAGAATGTAGCCGTAGCCAATGCCCTCTTTTCAGGAGGTGCTACTTGAATGGCAATGGTTTGAAGACTAGGAAACGCGGTTCCCCAACCCAATCCAATAAGGGCTGCTGATGAAAGAAATAACAAGGACGTATTCGATACACTCAATAAGAACGTACCGACTGCAAAGCATACAATAGCGGGATAAATTATAGTATTTGCCCCGAATACATCAAACCATTTTCCAGTAAAAGGACGGGAAATTAAAAGGACCACCGCGTACACAACAAAGAAATAACCAGCAACTTCCATTAAACTATGCTCTTTAGCATATATGGATACGAAGGAAACAATTCCCGAATAAATGAGTGCAAAGAAAGCTGCAACCAGCGATACAGGAATGGCGGAATTCTCTAAATATCCTCCAATTTTCATACCTGTTCTTCGTTCAATTGTTCGTTCTGACATAATAGTTTTCTTAGGTAATTTAACAAATAATCCTGCAACGAGTGCAAAGAGAGAACATAATGCATTTATGATAAACATGACATGTGTCCCTGCCTGATGCATAACAGTCAAACCAAAAAGGGGACCAAGAGCCATACCAAGATTTAGCGTTAGTCCATAGTACCCCATCCCCTCTCCTTTGCGAGAATCCGGGATGAGATCGGCAACAATTGCTCCAATGGCCGTTGTCGCCATTCCAAAGCCAATTCCATGAAAAAAGCGAAGAATTAGCAAACCACTAATAGATTGTGGAATAAAATAGAAAATTGAGGCTGCGGAAAGAACAAGAAGGGAAGTTATAAAAGCGATATACTTTCCTGACTTTTCGATCCATTTACCTGCAAATGGTCGTGTTAGGATGGATGCAATCAAAAAAACTGTAGTAATAAGTCCTGCTTCAGATTCGGCACCGTGCAATTCTTGTAAAGCATATATCGGCAGTGTAACCAATAAATAATAAAATGTTGTAAACACAAGAAAATTAGTAATGGCAATACCGATAAAATCCCTTGTCCATAATTTGGGTTTATCCAATATTTCTACCTCCCCTATAATTAATATTAAGTTCCTACGTTTGGTCTTTCTCATCAGATAAGCATGAAGAGCCATGCTTACGTTATTTTCATTCTATTGTATTTGCTTATCTATATTATCATTTGTATATTTATACGAAAAATATCTATAATGTTACTTATATATATCAAAATCGTATATATTATGGAGGAAAATGATGGATATAAGACAATTGCGCTACTTTCTTACTATTGCTGAAGAAGGGCAAATTTCTCGTGCTGCCAAAAAACTTCACATGGCACAACCCCCATTAAGCCAGCAACTTCGACTTATGGAAGAAGAGATTGGTACCGTACTATTAGAACGAAAAAGAAATGGTAAGACTATGGAACTCACTGAGGCAGGTAAAATTTTATATAAAAAAGCCCAGAATATTTTAAATTTATTTGAGGAATCGATATTAGAAGTAAAAGAAGCTGGTGAAGGAATCAGAGGTTCTCTATCCATTGGTATAGGCTCCTCATGTGTTTCTTATCTTCCTAAAAGAATTCAATATTTCCATGAAAACTATCCAATGATTTCATTTAAACTATGGGGAGGAGATCCATTTGAATTGAGTAAACAGTTGGAAAACCGCAATATCGAACTTGCCATTGTTCGTCTTCCTTTAGAAATAGAAGATCTTTCTATGATCCCTTTGGAAACGGAATCATTTGTTTTGGTGGTACCGAAAGATTGGGAAAATTTCCATTCAAAAGAAGCTATTCACATGAAAGAGATTGAAGATGTACCTTTATTGCTAGTCCACAGAATGAAGGGAGAAGGGCTGTATGAAAGAGTTGTAGAAGAATGTGAACGATTCGAATTCCAACCAAATATTTTGTGCGAATGCCCAGATATGAATATACTTCTTTCTTTAGTTGAAGCTGGAATTGGAGCAAGTATACTTCCTAAATCGTCAATATCTGGATTTCGTAATATTGAAATTAGAGTGTTGGATATCTTAGATTCCTCTCTTCAATCAGAGATAGCATTAGTTTGGCTTAAACAACGATATCTTTCCAAAGCAGCACGTAAATTCATCGAACTATTTTAGTTAAGCCCCTCAAGCAAGTTATAAATTTTCACTAAATGATGGTTCATTTATTCCTCTGCCATGGTCGGAACGTCTGTGACCCAACCTAATAAGTGAGAATCTTAACGTACGATTTTGTCCGTTTTGTGAAGTGACCCTGGATTTGTGATTTACATATTTAACTTTGCTTTTCGATACAGAGTCATTCGAGATACTCCTGCTTACTCGCCTTTAGTTATGCACCAAACTTCGCAAGTTTCCCTACAATGTTGATTTTTAATTAAATAAAGAAGGTGATCCAAATGAATTCCAAGGAGACCACCTTCTTTATTATTGGGTGTGTTAAAGATAAATGTTGATAATTGAAACGTCACCGTTACCCTTATATAATTAATATAGGAACAAGCATTCGGGGGAAGGTTATAAGAATAGATAAGGCGTTTAGCAATTTATTCAAACACAATATAATCGGATAGCTAAAAATTTGATGATAGACAGGAGTTAGATACGATGATAAAAGGTGTCGGAGGAATATTTTGGAGAACTAAGAATCTTGAAGTTACAAAAAAATGGTACAGTGACGTGTTGAAGATTGAAATAGAAAATTGGAATGGGACTGTGATAAAACCCCAATTAGGAAATGAGACTATCTTTTCTTTCTTTACCGAGAATGACAGTTATTTTCCAACAGAACAACAAGTGATGTTAAATTTCCAAGTACATAATCTAAACGAGACTATTAAGCATCTTGAACATATTGGTGTACCTCTTGCAAAGAAAAAAGAGATTAGTGAATTTGGAAAGTTTATTTGGATTGAAGATCCTGAAGGTCGACTGATCGAGCTTTGGGAGAAATAACGAGTTGTAATTCATTTGCTATTGAGCTAACGAGGCGTTAGTTGAACAAGAATGGGGAACCTCGACGAATGAAGGTTCCCCTAATTACTATATATACATTTTCTTTGCCTACCTACATCTTCTTCCCCATTCTCCAACAACGTTGATTGTAAGAATTACGCTCTTCTCCTATTATTTCGAGTCCTTGCTTTTCATAGAATTTAATCGCTCTTACATTGGACTGTGCAACGCGGAGATGATATTCAAATACATTACGTTTTTTAAACTGATTCTCAGCATATTGAAAAATTAGATTACTATACCCCTTCCCGCGGCCTTCGGGAATTACATACACAAAACTTACATAGCCAATCTCTCGTCCTTCATAGTTATCATACCTAAGAACTAATTCCCCAACTGCCTGTTGATCATTTTCCAATAGAACGAATCCCTCAGGAAAATTCAATTGCTTTTGCTTTGCATACTTTATATATTCATTCTCATTAAACTCCAGTTCTTCATCTGTATCTGTAAAAAATTTAATGATCGTCTGTTTATCTTTTTCTACATCGACATGACGAAACGTAAGCATTAGCATCATTTCCTTTCACTTCACGCTTAATTTCATCGTACAATATCTTTTATTCCGGTAAAATGATCCAAAACTTTAGGATACATATAAGAGATACTTATCAATCTAACAACCTCTTATTCAATTACCCTGCCTCGTTAATTAAATGGCTCTGTTAATTTTCTTATAAAAAAACAAGAAGTAATGCGTGGCATCAACCTATTACTTGTGCTGAACTAGTTGATATTTCTAATTATTGTTTCCAAATAATGAGTAAAATGCGGTTAATTATGAATACCATTCCAAGAATAATGGCTAAGATTGTTTTATCAACAAAATGCAGAGCGAATGAGGCAGCTCCGAAGATTACGAATTCCAGCATAAATCTGTACGGTTCTGGCAGTTTCAATGATGCTTTAGGTGCAATGAAAGTCCCCCATAATATCGCCAAAAGTAGTGGTGAGCCAATACCAAAAACAAATTTTGTATACGCACTTTTCCCGACTTGAAAGCCCCAATAACCTAGCGATGCAAGGGCACATAACTCTAGCAGAAAACGAACAGCTAAATTTACAGATTTTATGAACATGAAAGACCACTCCTTTGAAAAACATGTCTTTTTGATATATCCCAGTTCTTCCTTCTTTGCTTTCGCTGAATTTTGAGGTTGGAGTCTTACTGTCCGCGAATAGCGGGATAAAAATAAATCCCACCTTTCCACATGAAAAGGTGGGATCTATTGATTTTTAATAGACTTAAGAAAATGCACTCTAATGTTTAAGTACGATTATTCATAAACTATTAGCTAAAAGTCTATATTAGAACGAATTGTTAACTTCATAACATAGCCTATTTAATGAATAACCCTGCCACTTCTTCTTTATCGTTAAAGGTCACTGTGAAAACGCGATTTTCTTTACTGTATTTCGCAACAAGAATAACGACATACAGACCATCTTTTTCTTCAACTGAAGATTTATCGATTTTTTCGAAAGTACCAGATTTCTCGATAATAGGAGTAAGCTTTGTCATTTGATCTTCTGGTAATCCTGCTTTCATTTTATTATCAAACATTTCGTGTACTTCTTTATACTTACCTTCATTTAATAATGACACAATTTTTTCAGCCTTCGTGATATATTTTTTTGAAGCGGAGTCATCCACTTTATTGCCACCACATGCTACAAGTGCAAACACTATCATAGCGCTCAAAATAGATAATAAAATTCTCTTCATCGCAATACTCCCTTTCTTTTTATCCATAAACTATAATTGAAAACAGCTACCGCAATAACCGCTAGCGTAACTTCCACAATAAGCAGACTACTTTCTTTCGGCACATATAACGGTAAAATACCAACCAGTGCATCTACAATCCCATGGATCATAATTGCGAGCACAACATAAAGAAACCTCTTTCGCACAACGCCTTGTAATACAATAATCGAAAGGCCTATATGCAATAACATCGCAAAGAAACGTTCAATACCACCGATAAAATAGGTATCACTGTTTGCGATAGCAGTTGGTGAGAACAATAAGAACACCGCACTACTACCGAGAAATAACACCGCTTCGATGCCACCATGCCCTGCACCGAATAAAAATCCGGACTGCCAATCCCGTTGCTTCATAAAAAAGCGCATAGCGATAAAACGAGCCAGTTCTTCAAAAATACCTGCCGTTAAACCGATAACTATAGCAAATAAAACAGGTTGCATGGCGCTAAACATTGAATAGGCTGTGCTATGCTCTCCTAAATATTTTAGTATTGGTACGCGGATCAAAACTTGCGATACAACAAATGCCAGTCCCCCTAATACAAATGGAATATATCGTTTCTTGGAACATGCATATAGCAGTGCAGTCAGCGGTAATCCTATGCTTATAATCGCAGCAAAAATAATACTAGCCATCTCGTTCCACCCCTTGATTGAAGTGTATAAAAGACAGCGTATAAAGTATGTAGTTTTGTCATACTCGGTTCATTTTTCATCATAAATGGTCATGACGCTTTCGCATTACTATTTTTTTAGTATGAAAGTTTGAGTAAAATAAGGAGCTGCAAAAGTTGTTTCTAACGTTGCATGATCTGTTTTATCAATCATACGCTTTAACGAAAACAGTCCATACCCCCGGTTTCCTTCTTTACTAGAATAGCGCTTCTCGTATATTTGCTGTAAATCAATCTCTTCATGCTTACAACTATTGCGCACAATAAAATATTGGCGTTCCTCCATTTCAAAGAAGGCAATTTGCAACATTTTATCCTTACTACGAACCGTTTCTTCAATCGCATTATCCAATAAAATTGAAATGGCACGAATAAAAGTAACAACAGGCATTGCAATCGTTTCAATCGTTTGTGGGATATCGATCATCACGTTCACTTGTTGTTGCTGAGAAGTAACCACTTTTACACTCAACACACTTTTCACTTCGGGGATATTGACCCGGGATAATTTCACAATATCCAACTCGCGATTGTTTATCAGTTTTGAGGTAGGAGCGATTACATCATAATAAACGTGTTCAATTTGCGTTACATTTTTCGTGCGCACGCCTTCCTCTAACGCCAATAACACATTCATATAATCATGACGGAAGCTGGCCAATTCATCATGCATGAGTTCTAACTTCTCTACATAATCCAGTAGTTCCTTATCTAAACGTTCCTGATGTTCTTCCAATATCTTTTCTTTTGTCAAATGCGAGCTTATTAACACAATCAACAGCAACACAAAAAATAATATGATTGCTGCAATATAACTTATTTCTCCATACTGTTGATATAATGTAGCCAATAAATTGGTGGAAGGCGCAGTCAAAATTAGCTCTATGATGAGCCCTATAACAAGAAGACCATAGCTTACATAATAAAGGGGGCTAGCTACAATAAACTGAGCAATCTTTTGAATCCGCTTATACCACAGTGCAATGCCAATGACGATGACAATCGAAGCGATGAGATGAATTACGCTGCCTGTCCATAAATACAAATTATATGGTGTTAACATAAACAGCTTCATCCCCAAATCCAGTAACACCATTTTTACTAATGTAATGCTTACCATACTGACTAATGCAAAGTATAAGTTTTGCATAAATGTTAATTCGTCCTGTATCAAACCTAAACTTAATAGAAACAGCAACAACATAATAATATTAAATTCTGGATAACCTGTTACTGTCACAACGATCCCAAGTAAAATCATAAAGACAATGCTTAAAGCGATTACCATTGTATAGGACAGGCGATTGTAACGAATTAATTGAATGTATAATAAGACATGGCTAATACCAATCAACCCAAACGCGACTATATCATAAACATACATTACAACTCACCCTTTAACAGCTGACGTACTTTGCGCACTAAACGGCGTGATACCGGAATGCGTTTGCCACTTTTTAAAATAATCATTTTTTGCACCGCATCATAGGAAGACATTTGTCCTGTATTCACGATATACGATTGATGACAGCGAAGTAAACGTTCATCTACTGTTTCAATTTCTCTTAATGTGCCATAAAAATAAACGATACGGTCTGTCGTCACTAAAGCTAAACGATGCGGCTCATCAGTCATAATATATTCCACCGTTGCAAACGGCACACGTACAGTCGCATTCGTGTTTTCCACAATAAAATCATCAGCAGGAATAACAGCCATGTTGCGCGCTTGATATTGAAGTAAACATTGTTCAAACACGCTGCAGCGTTCATCATAAGGCAAGCCTTTATCAATAAATGTTAAAGCCGATACCATGTATTGATACGAGATTGGCGCAAATTCGGAATGCGTCGTCACAAACACAATAATGCCTTGCGCATCATATTTGCGAATCTCTTGAGCGACTTGTAACCCTTTACGCTCCTCACTCTTAATCTCAATATCTAAAAAATAAATCGGTACATAAGTCGTCAACGGAATTTTTTCAATAATGTGCTCACTCTTACTTGTCACTTCGATAAAATCGTACGGCAACATATATTTCTCACAAATTCCCTCCACCAGCCGCTTCACATGCTGAGCTTGAACCACATCATCTTCCAAAATAAAAATACTCATACTTATCACTCACTTCAAAATAATCCTATAAATAGAATAACACGATTACTCTCATTCGTTGAACAATACTTCCCTAATCGTTTTTCAATGTATAGAAACGGGTAAAATAAAGTGAAACTTCCATCAATAGGGGTCTTACTGCCCGTTAATACGAGATAAATCACTATCATTTTCAATCATATCTTTCAAATTCCTTTCATTTAGTCCCTTTTGACAAAAATCAAATTTCGTTCCTCTTATTCTTTTTACTCGATCTACCACTTGACCTAAATGATACCCAGTATGTTCAACAAGATGAAAGAGACTATGTATATCAATCTCTATCTTATTTTTACTATTTACGGCTTTCGCAAACGCTCTTTTCCAGTTAGCAAAGGTCTCTTCAATAATTGAACATAAAGGATTTGATGATATGTCTAAATGAGGAAAATACTCTTCAATCCCTTCTTCAAACTTTATATCCGGATTCGCGTACCGAGCTGTATTCCTTTTTATATGTTCACAAATGTGTAAGACGATTCCACCGATTGAATTCATTCCCTTTTCTTGTTCCCACAATTCTTCAGTATGTAAAACTTGAATTGTTTGAAGTAATTTAGGTAGATAATGGTCGTACATACGATGATATGTAATTTTAAAAACCAATTGCATTCTATTCACCCCATATTCAGCATAATCTCTAACTAATTCGCTATCACAAAGAACTGAACCTTGAAAATACATAAATTGTAATTTTTCCAAAAAATATAAAACTATCCTTCAATTCATTTTTCTCCAGAGGTGATTGAATCATGAATAGTAAAATACATGTATGGCATACAGGGCAAGTATACATCGATCAAGCAATGGCATTTCAGGAAAAAACTTTGCACCCTATGCCTTATACTGGCTGGCTAAGAAGTTCCGCTAAACAAAGATGGGTACCTGTCTCCGCGTACTTGATTGAGCATCCAAAGGGATTGGTTTTAGTCGACACAGGATGGCATGAAGATATAAGAACAAATCAGAGAAAACATTTAGGATGGCTTACTTCTACTATGTTTAAAGGCACTTTACCAAAAGGACAGTCTATTGCGGAAAGACTTCAAGCGAAGGGAATTGACCATAAGGATATTGATTATGTATTACTCACTCATCTTCACTCAGATCACGTAAGCGGAGTAAAGCACGTGGCAGATGCAAAACATATTTTAACAAGTAAATTAGAATGGGACGCCGCCCAAAAAGGTGTTGGATATATTCGGCCCATGTGGGAGGGTGTAAACATCAATACTTTTGAATTACAAAGAATTCCGCACGGCCCCTATCAGCTAGGATATGATTTATTCCAAGATGGTTCTCTCTATATGGTACATACCCCTGGACATAGTAAAGGACTATTTTCTGTATTAGTACAAACGAATAGAGGTTGGGTATTATTAGCTAGTGATGTCGGCTATTCAAACCGGTCCTGGGAACAAAATATATTACCTGGAGTGACCGTTGATAAGGTTGCTGCTCAGAAATCTTTAGATTGGGTGGGAGAATTTAGAAAGAGAGACGATTGCGTACAAGTGATGGCAAACCATGATCCAGCTATTGGGGAACAAATTATTGAATAGAAAAAACACACCTCTCTAAATCTTTGAAGAGGTGTGTTTTTCACTTTTATGAACAGAAAACGATAGTCATGAAGCGCTCTCTCTATAACACTTTTACTTTAAAAGGATTGGTAAACGTTTTAAGGTTTGTTCATTCTCTAATAGACAATTCTCTAGCTGAAAAGATGGTGAAAGTTTTATTTCTTTATGTTGTTTAATGAAGGTTGTTAGAGCGATTGTAGCTTCTAATCGTGCGAGTGGGGCACCTAAGCAAAAGTGCGGCCCTTTTCCAAATGTCATATGCTTGTCATTACCTGGTCGATGTATGTCAAAACAGCTAGCTTTAGGGAACTGTTTCTCATCTAAGTTTGCGGCACTTACCCACGCAACAATCATTTGTCCCTTTTTCATGTTTGGTCCAAATATATTTGTATCCTCCGTTATTCTACGTGCCAATACGACTGGAAAACGATAGCGTAAAACCTCTTCAATTGCTTGCGGAATATACTCTGGATTTTCACGTAGTTCGTTATACGTCCCTGGTTTATCAACTAAAAAACTATAAAAACTATTTATGATTAAATTTGTCGTTGTTTCATTGCCAGCTGCCAGCAAGCCAAGTGAAAAATCTACAATCTCTTCATCTGTCAATCTCTCTCCCTCATATTCAGCTCTTATTAAATCTGAAATAATGTCGTCTGTTAAGTGGTATCGTTTTTCTTGGACAATGGGAAGAAGATACGTTTTAAATTCTTTCATAGCGATTGCTTTTTGTTGATCTAAACCAGAAAATTTCTCTCGACTATATGGCATGAATAAAATATCGGACCATCGTTTAACCTTTTTTAAATCTGTTGTAGGGACACCTAATAAATTAGAAATGACAGTTACAGGGAATGGGGCTGCTAAATCTTCTACAATATCAATTTCATCACGATTTTTTAGCTTTTCTATCATTTCATTTGCAAGTGATTGTATATGTGGTTTCCACTCAGTTAAACTGCGCGGTGTAAATGCTTTTGAAACGATAGAACGAACATTGCGGTGTTCAGGAGGATCAGAAGAATTTATATTCATTCTCGTTTCTCGTTGCGGAAATGAAAATTGCTGACGCTCTCTTCTACTTGAAAATAAACGATAGTCAGATAAAACACGGTTCACATCATCATACAAAAATACATTCCATACATCTTGATCTGCATCATAATGGACAGGATGATTCTCTCTCATATACTGATACCAAGAATATGGATTCCAAAGCTCGTCTTTTGTTTTTAGTTTGGAAATTTCATGAACTAAAATTACACTCCCAGGTGACTTCATAAATATCTCCTCCCTCTTTCTTCAAAATACAAAGTAACAATTAAGTTTTTCTAAGTTGCATAGACTAACATACTTTATTCTAACATGCGAGAAGGGAATGTTTATTTTTGGAAGGTTGAGAAAATGTTTTTGGCACAAAAAAAACGATCCGCGTTGCGGGATCGTTAAAGTCTATTTCTCTTTCAGATGCTGTTGTAATTCGTCTATGACTTTTTGTAAAACAACGTGCTGTTCTCGTGCTAGTACCAATTCTTCCTTTACTAAAGTTAATTCTTCCATCACTGTATCATGAGTCTCACTTATAACCTTTTCTACTTTTTGTAAAGTATCGTACTGTTCTCGTGCCAGCGCTAATTCTTCCTTTACTAAACCCAATTCCTCCATCACCGCATCATGAGTCTCACTTATAATTTTTTCATCTTTTTCTCCGGCGATCCTTGCCACATATCCTATGACAGGCAAGGCAACACCTTGAAAGATGGTCTGTATCATGTACTGTACCCATTCTACAAGATTATTTGGATGCTGAAAGAAAAGCGGCACAATCACAAGCCCAAAAACGATGTAGAAACAGGCCATTGTAGAAAGCCATAAGGCTAGTTTGTCACCAAGCCATGCATTAAAGCGTCTTATCATTTATCACTCCTTATCTACAATAAAGTTGCTCTTTTATACATTTGAAGAAAAGAATTTGCATTCTGTTCCATTTGTTTTGTTATTTAAATGAATTTATCCCGCTACTCGTGGGCAGTAAGACCACACCTCAAGATTCAGAGAAAACGAAGAAGATATGCGAGGGATAACTGCCCGTAAGAGCCCGATTGGTGAGAGCTTTCCATCAATCTTTTTTACCGTGTTCCAATGACTTAATAAATAGAATGACAGCATTGATAAGAAGATATACAATTGCAAATCCCCAAATGGTTTGCTCAACAGGTGGAAACTTCGTCTTATAAATAAACGGTCGAACGCTCACATAAATAAAAGCATGATATAAGATTAACCAGTTCATCCACTTAAGGAATGATTTCCAATTTTTCACTGTGATTCCGGCTACAACAACAAGAATTGTAAAAAAAAAGAAGCTAAGTAAAAGTCCTGTTAAAAATCCTGTCAATTCATTAATCATTCCCATTATCAAAAATGTCACATCCTTTCCTACATAATGTACTATCATCCTATGCAAGAAAGGGACAAGCTGTTTGTACACGTGTACTTTGTAAAAAAATATCATATGTGATTCGTGTATATGTCGATTTCGGTACCATTTTACCAATAAAAAACCCGAATTGTGTACTCCACAATTCGGGTTTCAGTTCAAAAAAACGTGTATATTTAATTCACTAATTAGAGATGCTTTTTATGCTAACGCAGATGCATGCTCTTGCTGATCAACCGGAACGACAGCGTCTGTTAATGCTGTGTCTAATTCAGCTGCATACTTCAGCTTCTCTTCCCCGCTCCAGTTTAATGTCGCTGCCATGTAATTGATTACGGCATCTTTCCATTTATATACCCAGTGAATGTTAAAGAACACTGCACCCATACGGCGTACGAAGAAATCAACTGGCGTTGTTGCCATTTCAAATTCCATCGCGTATACGAGTGGCAGAAGTACGTCAAGCGGCAGATGATAGCGCTCTGCATCTCCTTTGTATTCTTTCGCTAATTCAAAGAGTACATCAACGTTTGAACCGTAGAACTTCGCAAATTGTTCTGCTTGCTCTACTGTTAAACCGTATTTCTTTCCTTCTTGTGCTTTTTTCGCTATGAATGTTGGGAAGTTTTTAGAACCGCCAACATGTCCGCCAGAGATTGGCATATGCTTCGTTGAGCTTACAGGGTATGAACCGTGACCTTCTTTTTGCATTAGAGATGTCACATAGTCTACAACCATCTCTGCCATTTTGCGGTATCCTGTTAACTTTCCACCGGCAATTGTGATTAAGCCAGATTCAGAAGTCCAAATTTCATCTTTTCGAGAAATTTCAGATGCATTCTTTCCTTCTTCATAAATTAATGGACGAACGCCTGCCCAGCTTGATTCAATATCCTTCTCTGTAATGTTTACAGTTGGGAACATGTAGTTAATCGCGTTAATAATATACGTACGATCTTCTGTTGTCATTTTTGGAACTGCCGCGTCTTTATCATAAAATGTATCTGTTGTTCCTACGTATGTTTTACCTCCGCGCGGAATCGCAAATACCATACGTCCATCTGGTGTATCAAAATAGATTGCTTGCCCTAGTGGGAAACGTTTTTGATCAATGACAAGGTGAACACCTTTTGATAACTGCAATACTTTCCCTTTTTTCGAATTATCTTTCTCACGAAGCGTGTCTACCCAAGGGCCTGACGCGTTAACAATTTTTTTACCGTACACTTCATATACGTTTCCGTCTAATAAGTCGACTACACGTACGCCGCATACTTTTCCATCTTTGTATAAGAAGCCGTCTACTTTTGCATAGTTGACTGCTTTTGCACCATGCTTAATCGCTTCTTTCATGACTTCGATTGTTAAACGTGCATCATCTGTACGATATTCTACGTAGTAACCGCCGCCTTTTAATCCATCTTGTTTCACAAGCGGTTCTCTCTTCATCGTTTCTTCGCGGCTAAACATCTTTCTGCGCTCACTTCTCTTAACACCTGCTAAAAAGTCATATACGCGAAGACCAATTGATGTACTAAATGAACCAAACGTACCGCCTTTATGGAACGGAAGCAGCATCCACTCTGGTGTTGTTACGTGGGGACCGTTCTCATATACAATTGCACGTTCCTTTCCAACTTCAGCCACCATCTTCACTTCAAACTGTTTTAAATAACGTAAACCGCCGTGAACAAGCTTCGTGGAACGACTTGATGTACCTGCTGCAAAGTCTTGCATTTCAAACACGACTGTTGATAATCCGCGTTTTGCTCCGTCTAATGCAATACCAGACCCTGTGATTCCGCCGCCGATAACAATGATATCTAACTCTTGTTTATTTACTTCATTTAAAACATTTTGACGTTGTTTACTTGAGAATTTCATGGTAATTCCTCCTTTTAATTACGAAAAAAAGAGACCACAAACATCACCATAGAATTGCTTCTATAGCGTGCTGTGGTCTCTCCAAATCTCCTACCGAATTATTAACTTATCATCATTATAACACTGTTTATCGTTATTTAAAAGCTTTCGTTGCTTCAATTGCTTTTTTCCAGCCAGCATATAGCTCTTCACTTGTACCCGCTTCCATCGCTGGTGCAAAGCTCTTATCCATATTCCACTGTGCTGCAATTTCCTCTTGATCTTTCCAATACCCAACCGCAAGACCTGCTAAGTATGCTGCTCCTAAAGCTGTTGTTTCATTTACTTCTGGACGCTCTACTGGCACGCCTAAAATGTCGCCTTGGAACTGCATTAAGAAGTTATTTTTCACTGCGCCGCCATCAACTCGTAATGTTTTTAATTCAATACCAGAATCAGCTTCCATCGCACATAATACATCTTTTGTTTGATATGCTAACGATTCAAGCGTTGCACGTACAAAGTGCTCTTTCGTCGTACCGCGTGTTAAACCGAATACAGCGCCGCGTACTTCACTATCCCAGTACGGCGTTCCAAGTCCAACAAATGCTGGTACAACATATACACCATCAGTTGACGCAACACGAGATGCATACACTTCACTTTCACTTGCATCTTGGAACATACGCAGTCCGTCACGAAGCCACTGAATTGCAGAACCTGCCACGAAAATACTACCTTCTAATGCGTATTCTACTTTTCCGTTTAAGCCCCATGCAATTGTTGTTAATAGGCCGTGCTCAGATGCTACTGCTTTTTCACCTGTGTTCATTAACATAAAGCAGCCTGTTCCATACGTATTTTTCGCCATACCTTCACCGAAGCAAGCTTGGCCGAATAATGCCGCTTGTTGGTCACCTGCAATACCTGCAATCGGTACATTTTGACCAAAGAAATGATAATCAACTGTATGACCGTATACTTCAGAAGATGGACGTACTTCAGGAAGCATGCTTGCTGGTACTGTTAGCATTTCAAGAAGCTCTTCGTCCCATTTTAATTCATGAATGTTATACATTAATGTACGAGATGCATTGGAATAATCTGTTACGTGAACGTTACCACCAGATAGTTTCCATACAAGCCACGTATCAATTGTTCCGAATAATAATTCACCGCGCTCTGCTTTCTCTCTTGCACCTTCTACGTTATCCAAAATCCATTTTACTTTTGTTCCAGAGAAGTATGCATCAATTAAAAGGCCTGTTTTTTCGCGAACCATATCGTTATAGCCTTTTTCTTTTAGTTCGTCACAAATTTCAGCTGTTTGACGAGATTGCCATACGATTGCGTTGTATACAGGTTTTCCTGTTTCTTTTTCCCATACAACTGTTGTTTCACGTTGGTTTGTAATCCCGATACTCGCAATTTGCTCTGGTTTTACGTTTGCTTCACTTAAACAACTTGCAATAACCGCTAAAATCGATCCCCAAATTTCTTGCGGGTTATGCTCAACCCAACCTGGCTTTGGAAAATGTTGCGTAAATTCTTTTTGCGCAACATGTACAATTTTACCTTCTTTATTAAAAAGAATCGCACGTGAACTTGTTGTTCCTTGGTCTAATGAAAGAATAAATTTCTCCATATCTATTTCCCCCTTATGCTACTTTTCTACTATTTGTATTTTTTCCGCTCTGTTTGCTTGTCATATAAGAGATTGCTAGAACAATCACCGTTGCAATTGTTACATACATAAGTGCTGAGTTTTGCTTTCCTTCAAATACAACTTGATGGAATAACCCTGCTAATGATCCGCCTAAAATCGGTCCTACAACCGGAATCCATGCATATTTCCAGTTCGATCCGCCTTTTCCCGGAATCGGTAGAAGGAAGTGTGCAATACGAGGCCCTAAGTCACGTGCTGGATTGATTGCGTAACCAGTTGTTCCTCCTAATGATAAACCAATACTTACAATTAAGAAACCAACAACAAACGGATTTAAACCATCTGCAAATTTATTTGCTCCAATTGCTAAAATACCAAGTACTAAAATAAAAGTTCCAATAATTTCACTTAAAAGGTTTGCAAATGTATTTGGAATTGCCGGTCCTGTTGCAAATACGCCTAATTTTGTGCCTGCATCTTCTGTTTCTTTCCAATGTGGTAAGTAATGTAAATATACGATAATTGCTCCAATCATTGCCCCAATCATTTGTGCTGCGATATAACCTGGTACGTCGCTCCAAGGAAATGCTCCTTTAAAAGCAAGTCCAATTGTTACCGCTGGATTTAAATGTGCTCCGCTAATTGATCCAACTGCATAAGCAGCTACTGAAACCGCTAAGCCCCATCCCATCGTAATAACAATCCATCCTGAATTTTGCGCAAACGATTTCTTTAAACTTACACCAGCACAAACGCCGCCGCCAAGAATGATTAGTAATGCTGTCCCTATTAACTCCCCTAAAAATGGTGACATATGATCCCTCCATAATCAAATTAAAACGCTTACAGTGAAAGAGACAAATTGAATGGCCATTCATTTTTTTTAAAAGAAAAAATCCACAAATGCACGTTTCTATAGAAACATAGAAACAATGAAATGTGGATCTCTTCTTTTCTCCGTCACGTTTATTAACTTGTTTATAATGTTAAACGTAAATGAAAGCGGTGTCAATTAAATTTTTTCACATTTTCGTCATTTTTTATGAAAATGTTTCCATAATTCTTTTTTCGACGTTGTAATCGCTGTCGCACCAGCCTCTAACGCCCTTTCTACATCATCAACCGTACGGATAAATCCACCTGCTAAAATAGATAATCCGGTCCGTTCCTTCATTTCCGTAATTACGTCCGTTAAAGCCCCTGGCAACACTTCAATGTAATCTGGCTTTGTCTTTTCTAAAAGAGCACAACTTTTCTCCATTGCACTAGAGTCAATTAAGAAAATGCGTTGAATCGCAACGACACCTTTTTGCTTCGCTTTCATAATCACACTTGATTTCGTAGATAACAAACCATATGGACGAAACTCTTGGCAGACATACTCCGTTGCATACCCATCACTTTGCAAGCCATGAATTAAATCAACATGTAAAAAGACTTTCTTACCATGCTGCTTCGCAAGAGCAATGACACTTTTCAACTGGGCAACATGAATATCAAGAATGACAATATATTCATAAGAACTATGTAGTAATTTCTCTAAATCTTTTACTTGCCGAACAGCTGGTAGTATTTTTTGTTCATGAAATTCCATTCGAAAATCCCCTTCTTTGTGTCTTCCTATTTCTTAATAGTACACAAATTAAGGAAAAAGAAAAGATAGTACGTTAAAGTGAAACTTTCATATGCAAATAATCGGAGCACTGCAACTGGATAATATCAAAAAATAAAAGGAGCTGACTTTTTTGCAGTCAGCTCCCTTCTTATATGAATTATTGTTGGCAAGCAGCCGTTGAAACTTGCCATTGTACACCGAATTTATCTTGTACTTGGCCGTATAACGGACTCCAGAAAGTTTCTTGAAGGGGCATTATGACTTGACCGCCGTCCTGTAATTTTGCAAATACCTCTTCTGCTTTTTCTGCACCTTGTATGTGAATTGCTATAGTCAAGTGTGATCCAATTTCGTGTGACTGACCTGGGAACGTATCAGAAATCATAAGATCCGTATTACCAACTTTTAAATGTGCATGTAAAACAAGGTCCTTCGCCTCAGCAGGAACCGGATGTTCCGGATTTTCTGGCATTTCTCCAAACGTTTGAAGCATTTCAACCTTTGCATCCAATGCATTTTCATAAAACTTAACCGCTTCTTGCCCATTACCATTCGTCACTAAATACGGGTTAATACTTAAGATCATCACAAGCACCTCTTTCTAAAATGTTTAACATATGTAACCACAAAACAAAACAGAACATATGTTTCTGTTTCATTTTATCACATATTACTTGTTTACGGAACTCTTTTACTTCATTTGTGCAATAAAAAAAATCGACATTTCCTATGAGGGATTTAGCCTTAACGTGCAAAATTCGCAAAATGATTCTTGAAATATGACAGCCTTTCGCTTACACACGAAAGTGTTCTAAAGAAGGAAACGCCTGAATGAAATAGAAATATAATGAAAAGGAGATGAATAGATGAAACTGAATCATTTAAATTTATGTGTTGATGATTTATCGGCAGCGAGAGCTTTTTTTGAAACATTTTTTGATTTTCAATGTTTAGAAGAGAAAGGAAAAGCTCTTGTAGTGATGAGTGATAATGATGGATTTATTCTTGTATTAAGTGATCCAAAAGCGTTTAAAGGGGGAAAAGATGCGACATACCCAGAAGCTTTTCATATTGGTTTCTTAGTAGAAGAACCAAATAAAGTTGATCAAGTATATAATCGCTTAATAGAAGGCGGTATTGAAATAGATAAAGAACCTTACAAGATGAGAGGTAGTAGTTACGGCTTCTACTTTACAGTATTTAATGGATTGTTAATTGAAGTTTCTTGTCTTGACTATAAAGATGGTAAAAGAATCTCAAAACTTAATGTTGCAAAATAGTCCTACTTTTAACTTTTATTATGTAAAAAAAGGCTCTCTAAATGTAAAGAGCCTCTACTAACTCAGCAGTATATCTAAAAACTTTAAATACAGTCCTCAAAATTATTTCTCATTTACAGATGAATTGCATAATATGCAATTCATCACCTCTTCCAGTATTAAGTCAGGGTTTAATACTTCTTCTTTTGTACGCCATCCAATGAATCCATCTGGTCTTACGAGCACAGCCCCTTCAGGATTTACTCCATATAACATCCCAAAAACATTGTCCTGATCAACAAAATCTCCTGTTGGACAAACACGGTACACATTTATGCTTATTCCTAAATGAGAAGCAACAGTATGTGCCGCAGTTGACCAAGAGTTATGTTCTGAACCAATAAATAGCACAAAGTTTTTACCCAGTAAATCAAGTATGGAAATACGCTTTCCTTCATAAGTACCCCACATATGCGGAGCGCGTGTTCCTGGTCTTCCGCTGAGCTCTAAAAGATCCATCCTATGTGGAGTTGCATCTTGATCGATAATTGCTGCCGAACAGTATTTGTAACCTACAGTAACAGCTAGGCTATCCATGTTATTCAGATTATCCTCTTCTTTATTCGCAGCACGGAACAATATACTGCTTGCGTAATCCGTAGTTAATCGTACAACGGGATGCCTCTCCTCATGGTAGGTTTCCAGTAATTTCGGATTCGCTTGATCATGTATAACAGCAGCTAATTTCCAAGCTAAATTGTGAGCATCCTGAATACCTGTATTTGAACCAAATCCTCCCGTAGGCGGCATAAGATGAGCAGCATCACCAGCTAAAAAAACACGATTATCCTGAAAACGTACCGCTGTACTTTCTGTCGCTTCCCAAGGTGAAATGCTTAGTATTTTCACATTCAGATTTGGCATCCCAATGGCTTTTTGAACAATTTTTTGACAACGCTCTGCAGAAAAATCTTCTGGTGTTTCCCCTTTTAAAGGATGATACGTAACATGATAAATCCACCGATCGTTATTATTGACTGGAATAAGTGCACCTAAAACTTCAGGGTGTAAAATCATCGAGAAACCAAAGGCATCTCCTTTTATGAGATCGCTCAAATCCGCTTCAAAGTAAATGTTTATATAATGCCCTCCGATATTACCGCGACCAGTAGTTGGAATACCTGCATGTTTACGTATAGAACTTTTGGCTCCATCTGCTGCAATTAAATAATCGCTATGAATCATCTGTTCTTCCTTAGTTTCACGATCTCGTACAATAGCGGTTACTCCTATATCATCTTGCTTGTAAGAAACAAGTTCATGATTAAACCACAGCTTCCCGCCTAATTTTTGGGCCTCTTGCAGCAACATCGGTTCTAAATCAATTTGATAACAAGCTGTTACCTTTGACGGACTAATCTTTCTAATGATTCCGGACATACTTTCATCACTTTCGGCCTGAGCTATTCTAGCCCTTTTTAACTCTTCAGGGTCTGCTTCAGCCATTGTATTTACAGCAATCCTTCCGCGGCAGTTCTCCAGTGACTTTCCTGCGGCGCGAATGTTTTTTTCTAACCCTAATTCTCGGAATAATTCCATCGTACGAAAAGTAATACCCCCTGCCTTCGGATGAATAGCAGTCGTAGCATGCCTTTCAATAAGTAAATAATCAACTTTATGATGCGCAAGAAATAATGCAGAAGTTAGACCTGTCAAACCTCCTCCGATAATTAAAACTGGAACGTGATTAGATCTCATGTATATGCCCCTTTCATATAGTACTTACATAAATTTCACTGAGTTCAGTAGCCTAAATATAATAAGAAAATTAAGAAAAATATAGACTTATTTTTCAAAATTATTTATCATATAGATAGAGTACGCCCCAAAATACATTTATATATATGTAAGAAGAGCATTCGTAAAAGTTCTTCAAACTGAACATCCAAAAAGAAAAGCTGAAATATCTTATTTTGATTAAAATAAGATATTTCAGCTTTTCCTTTTTATAACGCTGTTTTCGTAAGAATTGCTGCTATCTTGACCATACTATACTGGTAAAAGGTTGACTTTCAACTAGTAAATTGGAGTTAAAGGAGGGTTAACATGAAAGATGAGTTAAGTATAAATATCTATTTAGATGAAACTGATACTCCGTTTTCAAGATATTATAGCTCAGATGATGTTCACCTAAGCTCTGACCTTGAAGATTTTCTTTTGTCAAAGCTACACAGCGGCAAAAGAAAAGAAGTAGACATATTTTTTTTAGGTCAGAATGATTTTGACGAAAAGTCATTGAAGACTGCCACATGTAACACTTTTTCTAACCTCTTGAACGAAGAGGAATATACATATGCTAGAAATGTCAAAAAGGCTATTGTTTTGTTTGTGCTTGGTATTATTGTTGGGTTGATATACTTGAAGCTTTCAAGCACTCATGCTTATACTGCAGGAGTATTAAGCATTGTGTGTTGGGTTTTTATTTGGGCAGGTACAGAAGTTTATTTTTTTGAAAATCGGCAAATCAAACAAAAAATTAGGAAATGCCAGAGCATTCTAAATGGTAACGTGAGCAAAAAATAGAATTTTAGTAAGTTTTTACATTTCCGAAACTGATTTCCGGATTCTATCTTGTGCATTTATTTAGGTTATTATTTGGACTCGGAAATCGTGATGAAGATGAAATAGAAAAAGCATGTTTTATTAAAAATCAAGAAAATGATTAGAAATCTTTAAAATTAAATAGTGTAAAAAGAAAGGATAGATGAACAAGGAGGAATACCTGCTTACATCTATCCTTTTTTGTACAACAAATGACCTCATTTACCATAACAACATTTTTCCTACATCCTTGGATTTTCCATATCATTATTTGTCATTAAGATGATAACATAGTTGAACAACGCCAGAGGAAAACCTTTTTGTATTAACCAGTTTTAAATTCACCCTCTGCTTTATGTCAATAAACAAGGGTTTTCCTTCTCCTAAAATAACAGGGTGAACAGATAATCTAAATTCATCAACAAGCCCTAAATTTATAAAAGTTGTAATAAGGCTCGCTCCGCCATAAAGCCAGATGTCTTTACCAGGCTTATTCTTTAATTTATTTACTTCTTCAAAAATATTATCATTTATTAATGTTACTTTATTATCAGTCCTTTTTTGCGTTCTGGAAAACATATATTTTTCCTTACTATGAACTAATTTCCAAATTTCTTTTTCGGTATCAGAAGCTTCATTTTCTGGAGTATATTGTCCCCATAAATCATAGCTTCTTCTTCCGTATAAAATAGTATCAATATGATTTAAGAAATCAATGAACCCCATATCAGAGTCCATGATGCACCAGTCTACTTCCCCTTTTTTCCCTTCAATAAATCCATCTAAAGTAACTGCTAAATCTAAAATTATTCTTCTTGGTCTTTTGTTATTGGACATAGTTTTTCCTCCTTTTACAGAATGGGAAGCCTATATTCAAGACTATAAAAACAGCGGATTATCAAAAGTTGCTTGGTGTAAAAAATGGAGGATTATAATCATTATCGCTATCAGTGGACACTAAAAAAGATGGATCCGGTAAGAATTCCGAAACTATCTTTTAAGTGCTTAATCTTTCATGGTCCTTTTATTAAACTATCCATTTTATAGAGTACAGTTCATTTTACTACCAACTTAATTTTTCCGTGTTTATTACACGTCTGTACAAATGTTAGGAGCTTACTGCCTATTCATACGGAATAAAATTTTGTTTTCGAGTTTTCCTTTTTCAATTACACAAATAAAATATTTCTTTGCGCTCCTTCAAGAACACCTTCCTGAATTTGTTTTACAAATCGATAAATCATTTGTTCTTTTTGTAAAGAAGCTATTTCTTGCTCGTTTATATAAGCTGCATAGTAGTATTTCCATAATAAGATAATCATCTCAATTTTATTTTCTTTTTTAACCAACGAATTTTTTTTGATATACTCTACAAATGAGTTTGCATTCGTTACATATTCAATTTGTATTTGTGTAAAAATATTGGCGAATCTCTTTTTAGAATTATACCGAACTGTGCCTTCTTGCTTCATTTCTTTTACTATGCTCTTAAATATTTCATTTGTCACTTTGCTTTTTTCACCAAAATAGTGCATCCATTCTTTACATGTACGTCTTTTGTTATTTTGTATACATAATATAAGTTGATTCACGTATACACGATTTGTACCTTGATTATTTCTTATTTCTATTTCATCATTTTGATTTAACTGTACATAGCCCTTTTCAAGTAATTCAATGAATAATATTCCTATCGTGTACAATGGCAAACTAAATGTATAACGACTGTTTATTGTCATTGGTTGCTCTGCCAAAGAGCTACTAATAAAACCTTTTGTCATCTTCCCCATTTCTTGCATATATAATCCCTCCCCTATATAACTATCTCTTAATCCAATTGTGTTAATATAGAATAAAGCGATTACTTCCACTCTACATCTTTCATTATAAATGTAGTATAAAAACGCGAGAAGAATGCACTTTTTTGATAGAAAGTATCCTCTAGGATACCGAATGGAAGGTGAAAAGCATGGAGCAAGATTTACGTCATGAGGTATTACATAAAATACAAAATAAAGAATTTAATTGTGCGAAAGAATTAACGTTATCCATCATTAGTGGAAAATGGAAAATTGTCATTTTATATCGATTAGGTATAAATGGTCCAATGCGCTTTAGTGCCATTCAACATTTATTTCCCAAAATTACACATAAAGTATTAACGAAACAATTACGCGAATTAGAAGATGATGGTGTAATCGCAAGAAAAGTTTATCCAGAAATCCCGCCTAAAGTAGAGTATTCTTTAACAGATCTCGGCGAAAGCTTACAGCCCATTTTACAAATGATGTACGCCTGGGGAGAAAAGAGGATTCAGCAATTACAAAAAGAATCATAATTGAATACCCTTACCCTTTTACTCCTGAAAAATTGTTTCTTCCACCAGGCTTTTGTATATTTCTTCATATTTATTTGTCGGTCGTATGCTTCAGCGTAAAGTTATTGAACTAATCTGCCGATTAGTTCAATAAGAGCAGTTGATACTTTTCTCTTGTCTCATTAAAAAAATGTTTTAGACTATAGAAAAAAGTATTAGATGATTAAAAAATAGTTGTAGACTGAAAAGATTTTTTCTGTGTAGCGTGAAATTTTTAAAAATCCCTTCAGGATATCTAAAGGGATTTTCCATTTACATAATTCTTGTTATCAGTAGTTAAGTATCTGATCTTTAAGGAATTCAACTGATTCATTAGACTTTTGTTTCAAACATCGCTGGAATATTAATTTCTTTTACGCAAGAAGCCTTAGAAAGATTAATTACACATCTAACCAATAAAACAATATCTTGTAGTGGAATTTGTGTGCCATTATAAGTCGATATAACTTTTTCTATACCGTCTTCATAAGGAATTTGTGTAGCTATTTCACCTGGATTGATACATGTTACACCTATGCTATACTTCTTTAGATGCTCCCGTAAAGAATTGCCGATACCGCGCAATCCAAATTTTGAAGCCACAAATGAAACTTGCGTAAAATCAGTATTTTCTAGACCAGCTGTTGAACCTATCAGCAAAATTTTCCCATTTTCTGATTTTTTTAGATTAGGCAACAGCCTTTGTATACAAGTAATTGTGGAGGTTACATTAACATTGATAATTTCTGCAATTTCCTGGGGATCATCTTTCTCAAAATTATAATCATCTCTAAATCCATTTTTCTCCCATATTCCGACATTATATATTAATACATCTATGATATCGTCATTTAAAAACCGAGCAATCTTATCGCATGAAGTAGGTAATGATAAGTCAGCATCTATCCAAATTCTATGGATTCCATCATTAATTTTCAAACTCTCTGGGCGACTTCTAGAGACGATCCACACCTTATCGCCTCTATCAGGTAATCCTTTCACAAAAGCATCTCCTAATCCTTTGCTTGCTCCAAATATAATAAAATTTCTCATGATTTCCTCCTTTATTAGCATTATATTTAATTCTGTTTCACGTAAGTTAAACTGTCTGTAAAATACAATGTTGTATATCATATTTATGTGAGATTTACATAACATATCATTATACGTAGTAAACAAAGAGGCTAATCCCATTTTTTACAAGGATTAAGCCTTTTTCTCTTTTGAGAGCTTTATACAAAAATGTATACATACCTTTTTTATTAAGAATGCTTTCTCTGAATTGTCCATACTTTCCGTATAAAAATCGCATATCCTCTATTTGGTCTAATACTTTATTTTAGTACAACACATTCACCATTCATGACATATAAGGGTGAATCTAAATCTTTCTTTTATGAGTTAAGGTGAAGAAAGGAAAAAGAATATGATGGTATCAATAAAGTTCAGTCTAATACATTTTTTTAATGGAACAGTAAGACCCCCACCACAAGATTCAGAGAAAATTGAGGTGGGGGATAACTGCCCGTAAAAGCCCGATTGGTAAGAGCTTTCCATCAGTGGGGGATGAAAAAATCGACACCTTTTTATGTAAGCCTTCAGTTTTTGATAGGTGCCTTGTTTGACAATACTTCAAATGCTAGGAATTGTGTTACCTGGCTAGAGTTGAAATTATTATCTGAAACTAGTACAAGGCTGTCGTTCCCGTTTGCGAGTTTAGGGCCCCAAGAGATGCCTTCGATATTGTCAAGCTTAGATAAACCTAATGTGTTCAAATCAAGAATCAGACGCTTTTTAACAGGCTTAAATTTACTTTTTTGTAACGAATCTATATTACGAATATCACTAGCTCCGTTAAGATCAACTTCATAAATACGAATATAGTTTTTAAAGCTTCCATCCTCACCTTGTACACCAGAACGTTCAACTGTTAATAACTCGTGGTTGTTTACCGCAAGAATCTCTGACACGCCATTATCTGCGTATTTGCCAGGCGCTGGCGTTGCTGGAATTGGATCAACAGGGTATGCGTACTGTCCTAGTACATTCCCTTTGCGATCGTATTGAGTAATCCGTGAAAGTGCCCCAGAGTTTGTAGTAGGTATAGGCCCGTCCTGATATAATGGACCTTCCATTGCAACCCATAACGACTTACCGTCAGGTGCAAACGTAGAACCTTCAAAACTCAAGTTATTACGTGATCCAATCTCTTGTGTTGGTGATACTTTAAATATTTTTGGCAGAGGCAATGTAGACAAGTATTGTCCATCACGAGTGGCATGCTTCACGAACGGATTTAAGCCAAGAGAACGATCGCCCTCACTCGCATACCAAATACTCCCATCTAACGGATCAATATTTATGGATTCAAGATCTGGAACTTCTCCACCTTGAGTAATGTATTGTGTTTGATTCGGATAAACACTTCCGTCAGCTTGCTTTAAAAAATTCACTCCGGTCAATTGAACAGAATGAAAATCTTTGAGATTATAGTCGAGCCTAGCATTATAAAAACGCGCAGGATTATAACTTGATCTGTCATCGCTTATCATGACCCATGTGTCACTTTTAGAATCGTATCTAAGTCCTGAAAGACCACCCACAGTAGTTCCTTCAAAATTCTCATTGAGCGGGATTTGTTTCTCTCCAATAAACCTTAGACCCTTAACGGAATGTTTTTCGTTTACTTTGTTTACACCATCCTTTTTCTTGCTAGAATGGTCATCATTTTCCTGTGATACATGTTGCTCAGCAGCATAAATAGTAATAGGTGATAAAGCAAGACAAGCACTTAATGCAGCAACACTTAAAACGTTAAAATACTTAGGAAACTTAAGTTTTTTCATAATACTCTCCCTTTCCCATGCTTATTTTTATACATCCCTATTTCCTTCATACAAAATTACCTCTCTAAAATAACACCCAGATATGAATTTCCATTTAAGAGACTATTAAAAAAATGTAAAGCATTGTCAAAGTTTTAAATAACTACAATATGCAGAATTACTTCCAAGGCACCACCACGAAAAAAGGATGGTAACCATTCGGCTACTCATCCTCTAACATACGATTATTACAGCAAAACAGAATCCTTATTTTTATCCGCAATAAAGATGTTTAAAAACGCCAGTCATGTTATTACGTTAAAGAGCCAGATTGTGAAATAACTATTTAACCGCCAGTAAAGGTAGCATCTGCGAATTGTGCCACCATATGTCCAATAATGAATATAGCCCACAGGTAAACTGGTTCATATATTCGGCTAAAAAAAGGTTTTCATAAATTAAGTTTTTTTTGTCACAATTGAACCCCTCTATCCGTCTTGATTAATGAAAAGAATAGGAGGAATTTAAATGAATAAATTTGATGTTGCCATTATTGGTGGTGGGTTTGCTGGATTAACAGCTGCTCTTTTTCTAGCAAAGGAAGGTAAGAAAGTAGTGGTGCTTGAGAAATCAGACCGATACGGAGGACGGTCAATGACCATTAATAAAAATGGCGTTCTCATGAACCTAGGTGCACATGCCCTATATAAAGGCGGTGAAGCAATGAAGATATTTGATGAACTCGGGATTACAATCAAGGGAAATGAACCGTCTGCTGATGCATATGCTATTTGGAAAAATGAGGTTTATCAAGCACCGCTGGGTTTACGTTCCTTATTTTCGACGCAATTTCTTAATGGTTTAGGGAAGGTCCGTCTTGCAAAGCTTATGTTTCATCTCAGTAAAATGGATGTAAATTCGGTTTCAAATGAAAGCGTGCAAGCTTGGGCAGAAAGAAAAATCATTGATCCAATGGTACGCCACTTCTTTTATGCATTATGTAGAACAACCACTCAAACATATGCTCCAAGTTTACAGCTAGCTCGTCCAGTTTTGAGGCAGATCCAGATGGTTATGAAAGAAGGTGTTCTCTATGTCGATAATGGCTGGGAATCTATTGTAACCGAATTAAGGTCTAAAGCTGTCAGTTTCGGTGTTAAACTTCTTGAATCTATGAATGTGAATAGTATTGACCATAATGGGCAGGTTGAACGAGTGAATTGTACGAATGGAGAATCGTTTGATGTAGAAAGTGTGATCATTGCAACACCTCCTAACGAGGCATGTCGCCTTGTACCCCATGTTGAAAAAACCTCGCTATATCGTTGGAAGAAGGAAGCGATTCCTGTAACCGCATCCTGCTACGATTTAGGATTAAAGACGTTACCAAATACAAATCATCAATTTGTGCTAGGACTTGACCAGCCTATCTTCTTTACAAATCAATCTAGGGCCGCGAAGCTAAGTAATGACGGAACATCCGTAGTTTCCTTGGTTAAATATCATGATTTGAATAGAAGTTCAATAGATTCTCGAACAGATAAACAGCAATTGGAACATACAATGGATTTGCTTCATCCAGGCTGGCGACAAGAAGTGGTCGAACAGCAATATTTACCTAAAATAACCGTTGTGCATAATTTTCCTCATACCGGTAGAACGGAAAAACCAGGTCCAGCTGTTCCAGAAATAAAGGGCCTTTATATAGCAGGTGATTGGGCAGGAGACGAGGAATTATTGGTCGATGCAGCTGTTGCAAGCGCGAAACGTGCAGCGTTACACATATTGAAAAAAGACTGGGTGTTAGTATGAATCAGAAGAAAAAGAAGATGGAATTAGAACAAATTTATCAAGATTACAAGCCACTGCTTTTTTCCCTAGCATATCGAATGCTAGGGAGTGTGATGGATGCAGAAGACATTGTTCATGAATCGTTCATTACTTTTGAAAAACTTAAAGATTCCAAGTCTATAACAAACGTAAAAGCCTACTTGTGTAAAATTACGACCAATCGTTGTATTGATCATTTAAGGTCTGCTGCCCACAAGAGAGAAACTTATGTGGGCACATGGCTTCCTGAACCGATTGTGGAAGATTCCCTTGATGATCCGGCTAATTCATATTTTATGAAGGAATCTTTATCCACCGCCTATATAATGTTGTTGCAACAGTTATCTGAAGTTGAAAGAGCGGTGTTTCTTTTACGAGAAGTCTTTCAATACGACTATGATGAGATCGCCTCTATGGTGGATAAAAGCAGCACAAACTGTCGGCAAATATTTCATAGAGCAAAGAAAAGCCTTGTATATGAACCGAATGTTTACCAACAAGATTATCAGCAATTTAGTAACTATGTAGAAAGGTTCACTACGGCATTGCAAAACGGTGAAATTTCAGAAATGATTCAAATGCTGCAGAAAGACGCAATCTTTTATGCAGATGGTGGCGGGAAAGTTACAACTGCACTTAAACCTATTTATACTGCGGATCGAATCACACGCCTATTCTTGAATATAACTAAAATGTTACCAGAAGATGCAGTGTTCAAGTTTAAAAAGGTTAACGGTGGACCAGGAGTTGTTATTATGATTAACGGTTACCTGGCCTACGTAGTTTCATTTGAGTTTAAAGAAGGGAAAATCAATTCCATTTACATGGTGGCGAATCCTGATAAGCTTAGCCGTTTAAACGAAAATATCTAAAGGGTTCAATAAAAAATGATGTTGGGTCAACCTTGTAGTCTACTTACTTCATGACTTCGGGAGAACAAATAGCTACTATTAGATGCAAAGTGTGTTCAAAACCTTATAGTGTACCAAATCCAGCAAAATTGGCATTAGCAGTAAGATCCTTATTCAATTAAAGGGTTCGATTGTACAATAACAATTAGATTTAAAACGACTTTATTGTTGTATTTTTAAGTGCAGTGAAGTATTTCACATCAAAAATTAAACAACTTTATTTTAACCCCGTCTTAAAATTAAGACGGGGTTATACGTGTTTTAGATTTTAAAATTAAACAACTTTATTGTCATTTTACATATATTGAAGTCAACAAAGAAGAAAAAGATAATCATACTCGATACCTTTTATATTTAAAAATTGTTTACAATCCTAATTTCATTTCATAATGTGATAATTGTTTTCCTGGGTAATCCTTATTACCAGTAAATTCAAATCCAAGTGTCTCTAATACTTTACTTGATTTAGCATTTGCAACCTTAATTCTGGCAATTAATTTTTTAATTTTCATTGAATGAGTAGCATAATGAATAGATGCATTTGCCGCTTCTGTTGCATAACCTTTCCCCCAACATTCAGGGTCTAATAGATACATAATCTCAATATCTTCTTCTTTTTCATCTATATACCTTAATCCGCAATGACCTATAATTTTCTTTGTAACGTTATCTAATATTGCCCATACCCCAAATCCATATTGATTCCAGTGATTCACAAATTTCTCAACGTAAATTTTTGTTTCTTCTTTAGTCATTTCTTTAGAAGAGGCAAGCCATTTACCTACTTCATCTTTTTTAACAATTTCATAAATATCATCAATATCTTCTAAACTTAGTTGTCTCATATAAAGCCGATCTGTACTGATTGCTTGTCCGTTTATTGTAATATTCATAAATGTTTACCCCTTTATATAATAATCACATAAAAGTTATCAAAATCTTAACAGTTAAATTTTATCATATTATACAAATACATGGCGATAACACATGTATTTAGTTCACATAGCACCATGTATCAGCAGTTTAACATCTTCCCAGAAATTACAATTTATGTTAATTTAATAATAAACCATAATATCAAACAGAATGAGGAGTGCTAAATTATGAACTCATTTTCTTATATACTTGGTATATTTCTGATTATTATTGGTGGTTTTAATATGTATAAAAGTCTTTGTTTCAGATTTTCGAAGTATGGTATATCTATAAAAACAACATTTGCGCCATTCTGGATCATTCAACTTGGAGGATCTTTACTAATTATAAGTTTAGGTATATTTCTAATTATTATTTAGAACAAAGCGACTTCTACATCAATTAACTTTGTTGGTTCACATATATACAATATGATTAAATTTATATAGGAGAAAAATATGAACCAAAAACCATGGTATTTACGAGACAAATTTTTATATACCATATGCTTAGTTATCCCTTTAATAGGATATATAATTGTTCTATCTAACAAAAAAAAGTTCAGACATGAAGAATGGCTACCTTTTTTATTAGTATCTACAATTATGACTTCTCTTTGGGTATTGAAATTTCTTCCTAACTATATGTTTCTTGCAGGAACAGTTCTTACACTATTATTAATATATAAGCTTATTAATAGCTAAAAAATATATACTTTATATATTTACAAGTAACATAATCCTACATATCTGTACATTAAATAAAGTCTGATTGTTTATAAAAAATTTTGATCAAAATTCTGTATTGAAAATGCAGGATTTTTCTTTTCTTATTACACTAAAGGGTTGTTTAGTTGAACGAGAACAAGAAAAAATTGGTACAATAATGAGCATATAGGGGGGATAAAATGAAAAATCAATTTGTATTAAAAGAGCATTTATGTGAACTAGAGCAACAGTTGTTAGAATCTGGAACTCGTACATCACCAGCAAAACTAGACAAGTTACTTGCGGATGTTTTTTTTGAATTCGGGAGTTCAGGGAATGTTTGGTATAAAAAGGATGCGGTTGGTGGAGAAGGACTTAGTGTAAGGGAAATGACTCTTTCTGATTTTGAAATATACCCTTTATCAGAAGATACGGTGTTGGCGACATATCGTGTAAAAGATGAAACCAGAATGCAGAATACTTTACGTAGTTCCATTTGGAAATTGATAGATGGAAGATGGCAAATGTTTTTCCATCAAGGAACTCTAACAAAATCATAATAACAGTATTATTAAACAAACAATGTTTTTATAAAAGAATACTTGCATAAAATATTGTAAGAGCGTATTTTGAACAATTTTTTTCAAAATACGCTCATTCTTTTTGTCTGTCTATTAATAATATTCGTATCTTGCCACTTAAACTTATTTGATAAAATCATTTATTAGTTCATCTGTCGTAAGTATTGTTGCAAATTCATCATGCAATGTAGCTAAAGATATATTATGTATAGTTTCTGCATCATAATATTTATCGTTTTGATCTTTCATACCAAATGCCGCTGTTGCATCGGAAATTAAATATGTATGAAAACCTAAATTACCACTCATTCTTGTTGTTGTAGATACACAATGAGGTGTAGTTAAACCAGTTATGACGACTGTTGTTATTTTATTTTCTTTTAAAAATTCTTCTAAATTAGTACCAATAAAACTACTATTTACTTTCTTTGTTATAATTACTTCCCCATCAATCGGTTTAACTATTTCCTTTATAGCAAATCCTTCATTCTTCGGATAAAATATGGAATTAGGATTATCAGACTCGTGCTGTATATATATTACCGTCCATCCTTTTTCTCTCCACAACTGTAATATTTTATTGATATTTTCCTCTGCATGTAAATTATTTCGTTCTCCCCACTTTTTATCATGAAAAGCTTTTTGTACATCTACAATAATTAAAGCTTTATTATTATTCATGAAACTTCCCCCTTTGAAAATTTCCAATTATTACTTTATTTTAATATTGTACATATCTTTATTCAACTAACTTACATATGTTTTGATAACCCGTACATCTAGAAATACAGAAAAGCCCCCTCAAAAATCTGAAAGAGCTTTCATTCATACAAGGTAATTCATCAATGGTTAAAATGTATGATTAAAATCATCCCTCCTCAATAGTTTCTTAGAGGTAAGATGATTTTTTTATTTCATATTTATGCTATAACTATATTAACTGTTTAGATGCCTTCTTGCCCGAAGATCAAGCAAGCTTGTCAAGTTGGGTACGGAAAATGATTCAAGGTTAATGAATATTCAAGTAAAGCTAAAAAGTGACAGCAAGAATCAAAGAAATTGAGAATGATCATTCTTGACTGTCAACTGATTGAAAAATTGCAGAGGAGTGTTCCTTGATGACAAATAGTAGAATGAATCCTAAGGTTGATGAATTTTTAAGTAAAACCGAAAAGTGGAAGGAAGAATATGAGAAGTTAAGAAATATCGTTCTTGACTGTGAGCTGACCGAAGAATTTAAATGGATGCATCCTTGTTACACGTTTGAGAAAAAAAACATAGTTTTAATACATGGATTTAAAGAATATTGTGCGCTTTCGTTTCACAAAGGTTCCTTGTTACAGGATACTCATGGGATTCTAATCCAACAAACGGAGAATGTACAGGCGGGGCGCCAGATTCGGTTCACCAATGTTCAAGAAATAGTTGAAATGGAAGCCATCTTGAAGTCCTATATTTATGAAGCCATTGAAGTTGAAAAAGCCGGTTTAAAAGTGAAAAAGAAAGAGCATAAAGAATTCATAATTCCTGAAGAACTTCAAAATAAATTCGATGAAATGCCTACTTTTAAAACTGCTTTTGAATCATTAACACCGGGACGGCAAAGAGCATACATTCTTTATTTTTCGGGGGCCAAACAATCCAAAACTCGAGAGTCAAGGATTGAAAAATATATCCAGAGAATTCTCGATGGAAAGGGATTAAATGATTGTACTTGTGGGCTATCTCAAAAGCAACCCAACTGTGACGGCTCACACAAGTTATTGGATAAGAAAAACTGTTAATCAAATTTTAAGATATTACCTCACTTTGCGTTCATTCGAACTCCTTTTTAGATCGCAGGTAACAATCAAATAATTTAAAATGGAAAAGTGATTTGTAGAGTATAAGCAAACTAACATGTAACAGGCTTACGCATTACCGGCTAAGAAGAGAAAAATACTGCACACAAAAATGTACCCTTTGGCTTTTTGCTGAAAGGTACACTTTTGTTCACCTAACGGCTTTTTATATGCACTAAATCAAGATTTAAGAGTGATTTCTAATCAAACTTTATTACAAAGCAAATGCAGTCTCACAAGCAATTATAGTAAAAATTGTAACAATAGTAGTTGAATTTTTTAGATTATCTTTCATCAGAAATTGATAAATGCATACAAAAACGCCATCCTCTCGTTTTGAATTTACATCGAAAGAATAACGTTTTTTTCCACCTTTGAATGAATTTATAAAAATCACAATTTACATGCCATCGTTTACTTTCTGATGTTCTTTTACATGTTTTTTCTTGATTAATATAGCCTTATACAAAGCAGCTAGACCTAATACAGCAAATACAATGATTACAGGAATTCGGACTATATGTGGAAGATAACGCGTAAGAAAGAAAAGACGCACCTTTTCATCTATACTAAGTATTTCAAAAACGAATGGTACTATACTTTGATGAACTAAAGAAAAGATACCGATAAATACAAGAAGTGCAACAACAGCAAGTTTTTTCTTAGGTAATTCAGTCGCTTTATTTTGTACTTTCTTTTCACTATCCTCTCGCTGAGTTCCCATGCCATTTTTCATTTTAGCTAGTAATTCAGGGCCACTTGATTCAAGCTTTACATAAGCAATGCGACCAAACCACCAGGCAAAAAATGCTCCAGTACAAATACCAGTAGGTACACCCATCCATTGTAAAAGGTTTAAATGAAGCAATGTCCCAATCCATACAACTACCAAAGCAGGTATAGCAGTTGCTAGCACCATCACCATCATAAGCCAAGTTGTTAGAAACATTTTACCAGCATTCATATCGTCACCGGATACAATCGTACTACGCCCCCGCCTTTGCGGATCTGTTATCGGGATTAAGTTAAATACCGATAACAATACAATAAGACCTGCAGCCCCGCCCAGTAATGCAGGAATGAATGCGAACACCCATGGGTAAACCCAAGTGAGTCCGCTAGACGTGGTGAAAATAACTGTCGCTACAATAGCAACTGGACCGACAATCAATAACCAAGCTCCTTGTCGACCGCGTACATCGATCCGTTCTGCACCAGGAGTCATCAATGTCAGCCACAATGCACTCCCATCAAAACCATATAAATTACAGGCAAACATACTTGTAAAAACAATCATAATGACTCCTGCCCACGGCATTAAGCCAGGTATACCAGCAATCGTAACTAGGCAGCCATAGAACAGCCCTGTCCATAGACCCATCCGGAGGAAACGACCACGCTGTGGATCTCTTTCCCAACATTGTAGTTCCTTAGTCATGATTGCTCCTATTTTAGTTTCTGGAAGGATTCGGAGAGCGTTCCTATGATTTTTCGCAGTAGTCCAACCTTTTATTTTTGTAAAATTTGTCGTTGTACTTCTTGTCAATAATTTCGCCCATATGTAAAACAGAAGTCCGCAAAGTATGGTTAGCACAAGTAAAGAAACAGAAGCTAATACCCAATTTGATTGACTAGCCTGCTCTACAGCAAATATTGCCCAGCTCGACGGGAAGATGTACAGTATAGTAAATTTTTTTATTGTTATCGAGTTGATGGCAGGAAGTGCATACCAACCCACGTTTAAAAACGCTATAACAAAACCAATGAGCATCGCTCCAATCTCCATACCGACCCGAGATTTCATGGTCTCGCCCATGATACTAATCACTACTTTTGATAGCAGCACTACAAAGACTAATTGTAAAATAATTGCCGGAACAGCAACTATAATTGCCCCCAGGTTAAGATGTGCTGCGTACAATAAAAGACCCATAAAGGCTACTAGACTAATTAGTGGTCCTAATCCTATAAAAGCTGCAACAAGTAATGCCCTAGCCAGTTTATACGAGTTAAGTGGGAGTAACATGAAATATTCCGGACGTAATAGCCCGTCTCCACCGGTGAGCATCGGTCCCATTATCCAGCCGATAGTCCATACTGCAAAGACAATGTAGAGAATATCCTTCGATACGGTAGGATTAGTAGAAGCAAAAAGCAGGACAGTTCCAATCGCTAGTAATAGGCCAAATAGTCCACCCATAATCAGGAGGACGGCTCTACCTCCATTCATCGAATGCCTAAGTATCGTTAACTTCATTCGGACTAATACACTAACCAAGACAATTCCCCTCCTAGAGCGGTACGACTGCCTACTAACCGAACGAACGCTTCTTCAAGACTTTGTTCACCACAAACATCGTCCATTGTTCCTGACGTAACCACACGCCCTTTGGTGATAACGGCAACGTGGTCGCACAGTTGTTCAACCAACGCCATAACGTGGCTAGAGAATACTACAGAACCACCTGAAGCAACAAATCTCTGTAAAATCTTTTTAATAGTAGCTGCAGAAATGGGGTCTACAGCCTCAAATGGTTCGTCAAGAACAAGCAACTTTGGAGCATGAAGAAGTGCAAGAGCTAGCCCGATTTTTTTACGCATTCCAGTAGAGTAATTGATAACTAGCGTTTTTTCAGCATGATTCAATTCCAGTACTGTCAGTAGTTCCTCTGTACGATGAGCCACTTCCTTGACATCCATTCCTCTCAATAACCCTATATATGTTAATAGTTCGCGTCCAGTAAGCCTTTCTGGCATAGATAGCCCATCTGGCAATACGCCAACCAGCATTTTAGCATGCGTTGGATTTTTCCAGACATCGACACCAAAAATTTTAGCATCCCCACCATCCGGTCTTAGTAATCCTACAGCCATTGACAGTGAAGTAGTCTTACCTGCTCCATTTGGTCCAACCACTCCGTAAAATGAGCCACTTGGTACCATTAAGTCAATATGATTGACTGCAATTGAATCGCCGAATCGTTTATACAGATTAAGAAGCTGCATTGCTGGAGAGGATTCATCAAATGTGGATTCCAATGATATTGATTTAGAGCTTTTCATAACCTTAGTTCCTCCTTCAGGATTTTATCCTGCATGAACAGGTATCAGAATTGTAAAAATCGTGGATATACGTAAGCGTCAAATAACTCCCACCTATGCAAAATGAAGTGCACTTCATTTTGCTATTTGCTCTCTAAACATTATTAATCCATGAATTTCCTATACACATGCATAACTTGAAAAGTTTCAAACCCTAACAATTTATACAGATTCTCTGCCTTACTATTCCCTTCTATATAACAAAGTTGAATGGAAGTAGCCCCTTTACTTAATGCTTTATTTATCCCAAACTGCGTAATTTTTTTGCCATATTCCTTCCCCTGATATGCCGGTGAAACCATAATATGATCTAAATATCCATCTTCAACAGTAACCGCTCCTACAAGTTGGTCATTATGTAACGTTACATATATCGGCTTGTTAGATAACGTCTTTTGGTCTTCTTCACTTAGCGGGATTACATAGGGCTTAAAATCATTTTTCACAGCCATTTCATAAAAACATTCTGCCCTGCACTCGGCATATTGTTCGTAAAACTTATCTTCATAGGGAATGAATTCAATATCTACCTCTGGTTGAACTCCTCCCGTATAACACATACTTGGTGATCCAAACCACTTTTTATACCCGTACCTTTCGTAAAAAGCAGCTGGATTTTCCTTATCTACTCTCACTTCGGTTACTAAAATACTCGGATTTTCACTTTCTATAATCTTATAAATTTCTTGATGAAGTAACGTACCGATTCCTTTTCTTCTTTCTCTTGGATCTACATAAACTTGAATATCCCACTCTCTTTTCTCTTCATTTCTTATAATCACATAAGCAAAGCCTTTTACTCCTAATTCATTCCACACTAAAAAATTTTTAGCACCCCTAAAAATTTTCATCATATTATTCAAATCATAATCTATTACTTCCATACTACTCATTTTTATAAGCTGCTCTAAATCTTCAAACTTACATTCCCTTATCATATAAAATTCTCCTCAAATTGAAATTTCGTCTCACTCCCCAACATTAAAGTATTCTCTAGAATACTTTAATTTCCTACAAAAGACATGAAAATGCACTTAGAACATCCGTTTCACTACAAACCTTAACAAGGTGGAGGTCGCTTCATAAGAAAAAAAGCATCCCTTGTCGCATAATAGGAAGAGGAGGTACCAAAGATACCTCCTCTTTCGTGCCCCAAAAAGTTAAGGGGGGAATTATGAAATTTATTTATCAAATCAAAAATGATTTATAATAAACAAAGCAAATCAGCATAGTTATCCAAGAAATCACCCCAAATATACTTACAATTTGATTTTCGCGCCAACCATATTTTAAAGCGAAATGATAGTGTATAGGGGTCATTTTAAATAATCTGGACCCGGTTGTTTTGAAATAATAGACTTGTATAATTACTGAGAATTGTTCTGCGAAATAAATAATAAATAATAATGGTACTAGAATCTCTACGTGTTCAATAACAGAAAAGAAGGTTAAAATTCCACCAATTGCAAGAGAACCTGTATCACCCATAAATCCTTTTGCAGGGTATAGGTTATAAATTAAAAAACCTACTAGGCATCCAATCATCACTAATGAAAAAATCCTTATTTCTTGATGCTCACTTATTAAGAAAAAAAATAAAAAAGAAGGTATGGAGACATTAGCTAGAAGTCCATCCATTCCGTCAGTGAAGTTTATTGCATTGGCTGTGCCTACAATGAATAATGTAATAAGAATGATGTATACAAAACTAGGTAAATAAAAAGTATTATCTTGAGTAAGAGAAATCTTAAATTCAAAATTAAAGTTCATTATTAAAGTATAAAGAATGTAACTAGTAAACATGAACTGTAAAATTAATTTAGTTTTGCTAGATATCCCACCAGGATCTTGATTATATGCTTTCCAAAAATCATCAAGAAATCCAATAAGTCCAAATAGTATAAATGTAGAACATAAGAGTATCATGAAAGGAGAATGATTATAATATAGACAAATAATTACTCCAATGTAAAAAACAATCCCCAGCATTAGAGGAGTTCCCTTTTTTGTCTGATGGTCAGGGGGTAACTCTTTTCGAATGGGTTGCGTAAAGTTGATTTTTTTCAAAATAAAGAGAATAAATGGTGTAATAATAGCGACTAAAATAAATGATAGTATGACTAGTTTCAGCTCTATTAGCATAATTTATTCACCAACTCCTTGCGTTTTCAATATATTTGTAAATGTCAAGCAACTACAAAATATACAATAAAAGTTGATTTTTTGGTTATTTTTTGTTTACTTCACTTTTTTTCAGCACTCTGCATCTAGACGGTAAATCCGTTGACCACGGCAAGACTTTATCAATTTCTTCTTTATCGTTTAAATCGAGTAGAGTTAGTGTAAATCTTCGCTCGCCTTCACTTTCTTCCCCTTCTGTGAATCAGGTAAAGCCTTTAATGCTTCATCAAACTTCCGTCTGGCATGCGCCCAACATCCCACAAGGGTAACATCCGGCACTTGATGATAACCACTATATCCATCTACTTGTAAATACCCTTGAAAACCAGTTAAAAACGTTTCGGATGTTCCCCTGTTCTTGTGGGTTGATAGTCATAGAGAACGATAGAGATATCTCCTGTACGGTATAACCACAAATAGGACTTGGCTGTTGCGGCCCGCCCAGGTTCGCTTAAAACTTGGAAAGTTGTTTCGTCTACATGAAGGATGGTTCGAGTAAGTAGATGTTCATTCATCCTTTCATACAAGGTCACTTTTGCCGTGAGTTCCTCTACTTGAGCTTGAAGTGATTCAACTGTGGGTTGGTTTGAATGTGAGAGTGTTGTTTTCATAGATAAATCCATTCGGCAAAATCATTCAAATTCCTTTTTCTAATCTGCGATAGTGCAACCAGAAGCCATTATGTTCCCAAACCAGAATGTTTAGTTTATCGCGTGATCGATTGCAAAAAAACAAATAAACAAGAAGAAAAGGGGTCTAACTCACATTCTTCTTTTACAATAGCCGCTAGTCCATCAATTGATTTACGTAAATCTGTTGCCCTTTGTGCAAGATATACTTTTTCAATCGCGATTTCTGATATCATTGTTGCTTCACCACCTGCATCACTTGTAGGAGCACTTGCGGGGTAAAAGGTACATCTAATTCAATGGTTGCTTCTTGAATGTGAATTCGAATCGCGTGGCATGTATGTTTTCTTCTGCGACAGGGACATTCATAGAAATCCAATTCACACGCTCATTTTCGTTTTGATCTTCAATTTCAGGTGATAATTTTTTCAACCAGTAATATAGCCGATAAACCGGTAGGTTCTGTTTTTGACACCAGGCAAATTTGGATAATCCACTGTTTTTATAGTCTTAAATATAAGTTTCCCATTCTTTCTTTAATCGGTGTCTTTTCATAAAAAACCTTCACATGTAGTGTGTAAGGAGATTATCTCATGAGTTATTTACAAATAGTAGGCGGGGAATATTTGACGCTTACGGATATACCATAAAAAAAGGATGGCAACCATTCGGCTACTCATCCTCTAACACACAACTATTATAGCAATACAGAATCCTCATCCTTATCCTGATAGCGTCGTTCCCGTTCTTCTGCTAAACGTCTCATATATATTTCGCCTTCTTTTTCAATAAACTCATTATCAATTTCTTGCTCTTTTTTCGACGTATATAAGACCATATAACCGCTCACAACGATACCGATAATAATAAGATAAATCCACCATGGTAAAGTTTCCATTCAAATTCCTTCCTTTCATAAGACAAGCTTTGTTAGTTTCACTGTATGAATGAAAGGAAGGTTTTATGACTACTATATTTAATCTAGATTGTCTTATATATCGCCCGCTAAGGTGGGATAAAACTAGTTGGAAGTACTAAAACAAAAGAAATAAGAGTAGTTAAATAACTACTCTTATTTCTAAGTTGCATATGAATTATAGTAAACTAATAACTTTCTAAGGAGAGTTTCAACTTATCGATGAACCCAAATTGCCCCTGCTGATTTATCATCAGCTTGACCTACTACTTCAATTTTAATTCCAAGATTCGGAAGTTTTCGTCCTGCATCTGGAATTACACTATTAATATATGATTTAGAATCATCAAATTTAGACACACCTGGTAATCCTTTATAATCAAAGATTCCGCGCGTTGGTGAATTTACTTTCCATGCTGGCGTTTGATCAAATGAGAACGCAGCATCTGCAATTTGATAACGAGTACTATTCTTCACAGTTGGTTGACCATTTAATGTTCCAATAATCGCTTCTGGATGAGAATCTACTACCCCAAGGAATCCTTCACCTGGATGCACGCCAACCCAGTTATCTGTAAAGCTTTGATCTGCATACCATACAACAAGTCCTGTATTGTAAACTGGACCGCGTCCATATTGCAGCGCTTCGTCAGAACCCGCATAGTTTCTCCACTCTAAATAATAATTATTTTTCTTCTGCTCAAATCCATCAGAAACAGTAAATCCTTTTAAAGTAAAGCTTGGTTGTCCTTCTGCATCATCAGAGAAAACAACTTTATTGTCTACTGTTAAAGTAGCATTATCAAGCGCAAAGCCTCTGTAAGCTACAGCAACATCTGTTAAATATTCAAATTGTAGTTTTACTTTCTTCCCTTTGAATTGACTTAAATCATAAGACTTGTCAATCCACTTATCATTCGTTGTGTCCATGCCATTCTTTATGTCTTTGTCACCCATTCTATCAATCTTTGTTTTCGTTCCATCTTCCGTAATAGCGTATACGTCAAGGAAATCATATTTTGCTTCCAGTTCGTAGAATGCTTTGTAATCAAATTTTGCATTCGTTGCATTTGTTAAATCGAATACTGGCGTCTCTAATGTTGTATGTATATCATTTCCTTTTGTACTATAATAAAATTTCTTTCCAAAACCAGGTTCAATATTTTTCAACTGTTTATCCGGTAAATTTACACGAATAATTCCTGGGCGTTTTGATTTTGTAACACTTTGATCTAAATACGTCGAAAATCCGATACCTGTGCCAAGTTTATCGTAGTTTACCTCTGCAATATTCGCCCAGTTCCCTTGCATATTCTTTTGGAAAAACTCTTTGTTTTGCGGAGAGAAACTTGTTGGCTCTGTTCCTGCAATTCTTCCAGCCCAGCTGCCGCCGCTCATAATAGACCAAGCTTCAATCGGCTCACCTTGTCCTGAATACTTTGTATCGTACTCATCTGGTAAACCTAAATCATGACCAAATTCATGAGCAAATACACCAACTGCACCGTCTTCAGGCTCAATTGTGTAATCGTATGCAGCCATCTTTCCGCCCCAGTTTGGTACAGATGCTGTCGTTCCATCAATTGCATATGGCTTTGATCCAAGTTTTGAGCGATGAGACCAAATTGCATTATCTTTCAATTTTCCGCCGCCAGCTTCTTGTCCAACTCCAGCGTGAACAACCATTAAATGATCAATAATTCCATCTGGTTCATTTTTATTACCGTTACCGTTGTAATCATATTGATCGTATTGATCAAAATCAGCTAAATTAATTCCTTTTGCTACTGCTGCTTTTAACGCATCTTTTACTAAATCACGTGGCCCTAAGGGTCCTTTATTATCATGACCAGTTCCAGCATCAGAGCCGTAATCTGCAGCTTTACCCGGAACAGTCAACCATTCTGTTACAGTTCCATCAACTGTATAGCTGCCGCCAGATTGCTCTTCATAATATTGCTTGAATGTTTTAATGTTCGAACCATTAAATAACGTAAATGGCTTATCGCCAAATAACATGTTTTGATAATGCTCACGATTAAAATCATTCGCATACATATATCCTGGTTCTTGATCGATATTGTTATGTTTAAAATCACTATATTCTACAAGTAACACAAGAACCTTGTCTTTGCGAACAGACCCGTTATATTGCGCTTGCTGCGCTGAAGACGTCGGCACTTTACCATTTCCATGTATCTTTCCATTTAATCCAGGCACTTGCCCAGCTAATGGACCATTCTTTGACTGATGCTGGTTCTCTTTCTCTTCCATTTTCGCATCTTTTACTTTTTTCATAAAATCAGTAGCTTCCTGAGTAAGGCTGTCTTCTGGCGTTGTTTCCTTTCCAGGGTTTTCGCCTCTCTTTTTCTCTACATATTTTTCTAGAGCCTTTGACGTTTCTGCTTGTGATGCAGATGGATCAATGACCCCGCGCTCCTTCAGCGCATTTGCCAAACGTTCCTCCGGTATTAAATGCTCATCTATGAAACTAGATGGCTCTGATGATAATTCAGCATAAGCAGAATGACCACCGAAGGCAAACATAGAACTTAGCACAGCCCCTGTCGCCAACACTGAAAAAGTTTTTAATTTTCTGTTCTTTCTCAACGCAGTTCCTCCCCTATCGTGTATAAGTTGTCGACTTTTTTGTCGATATTTACATATTATTATCGATTGATGGAATTTTCAATATTTTTGTAATATATAGAAAATTATATGTAAATTCCATGTTAGGATCATAAAATCCCTAAAGAAATGAGGGTTGTTTCAAATCATCTTCACCTGTGGAATGAATAATAAAGTTATTCAAAATTAATGGCGGCTTTTTCTTTTACAAAAAATCTTGACGGGAATCGTGCCTCAACCAACAAAACAGGGAAAACTTCCCATTTCCAATGTGAACGAATGAATAGAAATTCACATACAAATAACAAAAAAAGACAGTCTTAACTGTCTTTTTTTCATCTAATCTTTAAATATGAATCATTCATCAATTCGCAGTCTATTTTTATGAGTAAATCAATTTTGCTTATCATCGTGTTGTTTATCAAATTGATAATGATTGATTCGTTCACCCGTGATCGGATCTAAGAATAGCTTCTCCTTGTTAGGCTTATGTTTAAAATCAAACATATTGTTTAAAGTACCTGCTACAGCATCAAAAGAGTAATCACCAATTCTCCCTAAGTTCCAGTTGTCCTCAATAAAACGTAAGATAGAGGTTTGATCGGTCAATGTATGGTCTACGAAATTCTTCTTCGCGTAAGGAGAAATAACTAAAAGTGGTAATCTCGGACCATACCCTGCACGATTTAGATACTCGCCAAGTCTCGGTTTCCCAGCGTCACCAGGTCCGTATAAGGCATCTGTTTTAGCATCATTTGATCCATTTACGATTTGAGGCATCACATGATCATACCAACCGTCCGAATCATCATAAGCAATAATAACTGCTGTATCCTTCCATTCTGGTAAACTTTGAATACGATTGATCGTATCCACTATGAAATGTTGTTCATCTAACGGATCAGAATAGCCAGCATGTCCATCTTGATAGTTTGCTGCTTTCAGATAGCTTACTGCTGGTAGATTTCCAGTGTCTGCCGCTTTCCAAAAATCATCCAAATCATATTGATGGTTCGCCTGATCGGTGCGGCCAATCATAGCAACTGAAGAAGGCGGCAAATGATCTGGGTTTGATGTAGATTTATAATATTGGAATGGTTCGTGATGCGGGTTATAGTCTGTGACGGATTTACCTGCGATATTCTTATGTTGTGCAGTTGTATCGCGAAATCCTCCTTGGAACCAACCCCAAGTTAATTCTTTTTTATTTAATAAATCCCCAATATTTTTTCCAGCTAGTTCAGCTTGGGCACGTTTTGGATTTGAAGCTTTATCAAAGTAAGGATCCGGATCACCTATGATCGTTCCATTGACCACATTATCCTCAATATCTCCTAATTTTTGGCCGTTTTCGTATCCTGCTGCTCCATGAGTCTGTCCAGAAATCAAATTCAGTGCACCTGGAGTTGATGGGCCGAACGTTGTACCAAATGAGTTATCGCTCATAGCAAAATTTTGGGCGTAGTTCCATAACCCAGTTACCGTATTTCCATCATAATAATCCATGACTAAAGACTTATCTGATCCACCAGAAGTATACTCTACAAACTTATCCATTTTCCCGCTATTAAACGCTTTTTGTTCATCCGTGTATTCATGGTCCATATCATCCGTCATTGCTTGAGAACGATCGAGACGTTTCGGATTAAACTGGTTCGGGTTATGATTTAAAAGTTCATTCGTCAATCCGTTGACGGAAGGTGTATTAGCCTTTGCTTGGAATTTTGGCTCGCCCGCTGGGTTTTTCGCGTTTGGATAGGTGCCAAAATAATGATCAAAGGAAACATTCTCGCTAAAAATAACTACTACATGTTTAATTGGTGTTGTTGTTTCGACAGATTTCTTTTCTTTCGAAACTATAGTATCATCGTTCTTTTTTTGATCAGCAAATGCGAGTGAATATGTAGATCCTGCAAAAATGGAACTTAACGCCACAACACTTCCTGCAACAAGACCTGCCACTGTTTTCTTCTTCATTACTCTCAGCTCCACTAAAATATTTTTAACAATGTTAATAGTAGGTTCCCATTGTTAAGCAGAGATTGAAATAATATTAATTTTCTGTAAAAAGTGGCGCCATGGGTCCTATTGGAGGTCACAATTCATGGCCATCAAGCTAAAACGAAATTGTATCTATATTAATTTAGGCTAATTATACATTCACTTTACAAGAGTTTAACAACATTATTTATTTATGTTAATATAAAAATGTTCTTTTGTTGAAAATTAGTAAAAAATTTCAATAATATTTAATTTATGGAGGAAACATATCTATGCAACCTGTAATACCAGCTACTTCTTTATTTTTATTTATTGGTGCTCTTATTTTATTACGTAGAGTCCGATCTATGCACAAGCCAACTAAAGGAAATGGAAAACGAATACTCTTTCCGCTCTTATTTTTAATTCCAGGTCTTGTATTTTTTCTTAATCCGGGTCACACAACATATCTACAAATCTTTATAAGTATTCTTCTGGGGATTCTTCTCTCAATACCTCTTATTATGTTATCAAACTATGAAATACGAGAAGATGGTTTCATTTATACAAAAAAAAGTCCAGCTTTTATTGTAACATTTTTACTTATGATCGCTTTACGATATTATTTTCGTCAACACCTCTCTACCATCAATCCAGGTACACTCAATATGTTAATATTCTTAATTGTGATTTGTTATTTGATTCCTTGGCGAATCGCTTGTTATATAAAATTTAAAAGGATTCTTAAATTGAAGGATCAAATTAGTATCCAATAGCCTGTATTCAGAATAAGGGAAACAACTAGCAAAAACGCATCCGGTAAGAACTAAATCTAAAGCAGTACACAATAATTGAGCTTTTTCTATAAAGCTTACAGCAAGGCAATCTCTTATAAGAGATTGCCTTGCTTATTTTAAAAGAGTTATTGCCGATATTGAAGAAGATTATATACAAGGTTATAAAAAAGGAGTATTACCTGGATTTATAGAATTGTAACTCATCTAAATCTAATCAGTTCTGTTCTGGAGGGTTTAAATTGTTTCTTAATTATCATAGTAATAAAGATTTTTCTCCTATATTAAATCACGTTTTAAACACATTTAACCAAGTAATTTGTTCGGGGGCCTCAACTATAGTGATTCATAATGATTTTATTGTGTTAGAAGAATATATAGGAAAGCAGTCAGATAAACCTAATGCAAGGATTGTACAGCCTGATACTCAGTTCCATGTAGCTTCAGTAAGAAAAAGCTATATTGGATTTGCTGTGGCATATGCCGTTTTTTATGGTTATATAAAAAGTATAGATGACTTTGTATTAACCTATTTACCAGAGCTTGAAGAGAGTAGTTGGAAGGATACAACAATAAGACATTTATTAACTCATACTCATGGATTAAACCAAAAGGAAGAAACTACATATCGCGAATATCCTGTAGGGGAAAGCTGGACATATAAACAAGTCGGAATACAGACTTTAACTAATATTGTAAAACGAACAACTAATAAAACGATTTCTGATATTCTGCATGAGCAAGTTTTTTTGCCATTAGGTTTTTCCGAATCAAATTGGTATGCCAACAAAAATGAAAAACTTGTTGATGTAATCCTTAGATATGAAGGAGATAAAGATTGGAAAACAAGTGATAGTACAGAAGGCAACAAGATGAATATGTATGTGTCCGCACGTGAGTTAGCTATGTGGGGTTATTTACACCTAAAAGAAGGTAATATAAATGGAAAACAGATTGTTCCCAAAGAAATCATACAGATGGCAACATCTATTCAGAGTCCAACAAGTATAGATGAAGACTTACCTCAAAATGGTTTTTTGTGGTTTGTAAAAGATTTACCTGCTAAGAAAACAGAAATAGGTGAAGAAGTCCCTAAGGGTTCATTTCAAATCCTAGGCTATACTGGAGTAACTTTACTAGTAATTCCACAAGAAAACTTGGTTGCAGTTCGAATGTTTAATAGCTTTGGTTCACCGGAAGGTTACGATTATTTATCTGATGTTAGGTCATTCGGAGATACTGTTATGGGCTGTTTAGAAAAAATAAATAGTTGAGAGATGATGCTAGTTTTGTTCTTCAATGAGAGCTTTAGTTGAATAAACCAATCAAAAAAAGGCAGTTCCTTAGCGTACAGGAATTCGACTTTTTCAGGTTGAAATTCGCTTAGGGTACAAAATTTCCGAATACATATGATTATATGCGCTCTCAATGATTTTAAAAAAAGGCAGGTGCTAATAATGTTTTCTAAGGTAAAAGCGATGGTAATGATGATAAGTATTATATTTCCATTAATGCTTATTTATGTTTCATATAGTTGTATGCAACAACCCGATAAATCACCACCTGCATATTACCCTGCCTTATTGAGTATAAGTATGTTGTGTGTAGCAGTTTTAATGGTTTTATCAGTTTTTAAAAAAAAGTAAATGATTATTGAACTTGGTAGTCAAAAAACAAACTCTCTAATTTTTAGAGTTCAGTTCATTTTTTTCGTTTTAGGGAACAACGAATTTCTTAACTTGATGGCAATGTGGCGATATCCCATGCCCATCAAGCTAAGGATTTAGGACTACCCCCAAACGATAATTCTGTACAAATTGACACTGTATCTAAACTGATCGTTTTTGTTACTGTAAAATCATTGGTTTTTCCTACGAATTAAGTCGGGCTAACCACTAAAACACTGTGTTCTCAATAGATACTTTGCCCCTGGTTACAGGAACGCTGGAACTAGGCCTAATTCAACGATGAGGGCGTTTCTAATTTTCAAATATACAACGTAACAAAAATGAATGTTTTTGTTACAAATATCACCGAAAAATAACGTTTGGTAAAAAATGTATTACTATAGCCTAATTTTACACGTATCTCGGCTGTATCCCTCCCTTACCCTCAAAGTGAAATTGTACCATTAAAAATGAAAAGTAAACAAAAAAGACCAATGCACCCATTGGTCTTCCCTTACTTCCCTATTCACAAACAAGAATTTGCCGAGAAAAGTTTCCTTTTCTTGTTACGCAGCGGTCTGTAATTTCAAATCCAATTTCTTCGATCATGTGATCCATTGTTTCGCTTGTTACAACTACTACTTTTTTTGCAATACGGCGCGCATGTTTTAAAATCGAGAATTGATCTTCTGGTGTTGCGCACGTAAATAGATTGTACGGCATATCGATAATTGCTACATCGTAGTTTGTCTGAATGTCTTCGATAGGTCCTACCGTTACGTCTCCTTCAAAACCAAAATGCGCGATGTTTTCTCTTGATCCGATTACGACAAGCGGGTTAATATCACGGCCAACGATGTCAATGCCCATAGAGAGTGCTTCTACCACTACCGTTCCAATACCACAGCATGGATCGATCGCTTTGACTCCATCAGGATTTGGCACAGCGATATTCGCAACAGCTCTCGCTACACGTGTGCTTAGTGACGTAGAATAGCTGCGTGGTTTTTTCACGTGATGGAACCAAACAGCCTCGCTTTCCATATATGTTCCGAAGTACCAACGTCCGCCAATGATTACAATGCCAAATACACGCTCTGGATGATGCACATCGGCTTCACCTTCAATATGCATGCCGATATCTCGCTCAATAAGGCGGCGTTCTCCGTATTCTATTTTTTTCGATTTATCAAGATCATTAATTTTAACGAAGATGACTTTGAACGTGGATCCAGACAAATCAATCTGTTCGACCTGCTTCAAAATATCTGGCAGTTCATCTCCTTCATACATTACGTCAATCCGTTCTTTAATAAACGGGCTTCGGCTCGGATCAACTTTGATTGTGCTTTTCAATATATTAGAGTGCGATTCCGTTCCAAAAAGTGAGCGCATCTCCATATAACATAAAGAACGTTCCTCTTCGCGAAATGCATACGTATATATGTACGTCGGTGTTTGGCTATGATTATCCAATCTATTCCCATCCTTTATCGTATCAAATTGTTCTTTCTCTCAAATGATATCCGTATCATTGTGCAACGTAACGTTGCAAGCGGTAAAAAAGGACTAATAAGCCGAGGCAAAGTTGTCTCATTTTATTAGTCCTTTTTATGAGCTTTTACTTATTTAAAGAACACTTTGTCTACATTATATTTCGACTTTTGTTTATTAGCGATATATGTTTCATAAATTTCTCTTTCCATGGCGTTTTCTACAAGACAAACATCAATTTTGATTACTTCATCTCTATGGTCTTTGATTACTGATACAGTATCTTCAAAATGTTTTTTTCTTGGTCTTAACTTTTTTGCCTTACCAACAAACATTAGTTCATTCTTGTTGTTATAAAACATAAAGATTCCACCTTTATCTCTAGGAATTAGGTGAAAATCAGTAAACTGTAGCTTTGCAATAAAGTTTGATTAAAAAATGTGTTTTAATCCTTATTTAAAAGCAAATATAAAAACTTCATTTTGAAAAAAGATTGATCAAAATGGAGTTTCTCTTTTTAACTAAGTATGAAATTTTTATAAAAAAGTTTGATTATTTTAATACTCCTTATTCCACTAACGCACCTGTTTACGGAAATGGAATATTTTGTTTTAAATTATCGAACTTTATTTTAAAACCACATTTAGGGCTATCCAATTTTAGTTAGAGTATAGCTTTAATAGTTCTTGTATTGGTAAACTATTTGTATTGTTCATCCCAACAAAATATTCTAATTGCCATTTCTGTGTTTCGATAGCTTGTTTGCTAGTGGGATTTTCCCAACTAGGGTAAACTCTAATTGCCATTTTTCCTTTTGTAGTGGCTGTTTTAAGGATATTTTGTTTTACAAGTACTTCTTTTGGAAAAACGAATTGTCCAAAATTATTATTTCTAGTAAAAGTATTGATAACCAATAAATCAGTAGCTTTTTCATATGAAAAGGCTTGGTTTTTATTATCCCCATCTTTTTCCCAAAAAGCAACAAACTGTCCTATCTTGGTAGGTGTTATTTTTGCGACCCTAAATCTAATCGATTTTGAATTTAGCTGAAATATACCAGCCCCATAATCTGAATTTTGAGCTTCTTCTCGGACAGCTTTTATGGTTAAGTGATTGGGTTCATAAAACATTTTATTTACATATGTTAACGCATTATAAAATTCATTCACTGCTTTGCATCCCCTATTTTTTATACTACTAATTCCAACGCCTTTCAAATCAATATTATCTTAATTTGAACGCAATGCCCAAATAAAGCTATTGAACTAACCGTTTGTGGAAGAAGGAAAACTGAAATAATAACAAATCTCATCGATATGAGAAAAAAACGGTCTTTGATATATTAGGTGTCGTTTACAATTGTACCATGTCTGATAATCAAGCCGCTTAATTCAAAAAAGTGAAATCCGTTAGGGTTTATTTCGTATGCAAATCTTTCAATCACCTACACTTGCCCTTTAGAAAAAAGAAACAATCTCGCCTAAAATTGACTTTGCATAAGCTTAGCTTGATAGCAATGTGGCGATATCCCTAAAAACAAAAAAGAAGTAAGGCAATGATAATTACCTTACTCCTAGTGTATTATAATTTAAAATTTTGAATCATAAGTTGCAATTCCTCTGACATTTGCGCTAAATTTTGAGCGGAAGAACTAATTTCCTCCATTGAGTTCATTTGTTCTTCTGAAGAAGCAGCAACATTTTGCATACTTGCCGTATTTTCTTCTGCGGCTGCGGCAATTTCATCAATTGCATTCGTAACTTCATTTGCATCTTCTGACATATGTTTTGCTGTTGTTGCCATATTATTAATTTGAGATACGATATCATTTGTAACATTTAAAATGTCTGCGAAACTTGTTTTTGTTTTGTCTACAGCTTCAAGGCCAGATTGTACTTCTATTTTCACTTCATCCATAGATTGCACTGTACATTTTATATCATCTTTAATCTCTGTAATAAGTTTTGCAATTTCTCCTGATGATTGTCCTGACTGCTCTGCTAACTTTCTAACCTCTTCTGCTACAATCGCAAATCCACGTCCTTGTTCACCAGCTCTTGCTGCTTCAATTGCTGCATTTAAAGCTAATAAATTTGTTTGCTGTGCAATATTTTGAATCACCTCTAAAATAGCACCAATTTGTTTTGATTTTTCATCCAATAGTTTAATAATCGTATCAGATTGTGAAACAGACTGATGAATCGATTGCATTTGACTCGCCGTTTGCTGTACCAATTCTCCGCCTTCTTCTGCCTTTTGTCTTGCATATGCTGAAGAATTAGAAACAACTTTTGAGCTATCTGTTACGTTTTGAATAGCTATATTTACTTGTTGTAATAGTGCTGCACCTTCTTCTACTCCTTGACTTTGCGATTGAGCGCTGCTTGATACTTGTTCCATCGCAAGCGTAATTTGATCTGTTGCCTCATTTGCTTGTCCTACACTTGAAGTTAACTCTTCTGCTGAAGCAGCAACATGTGCTGCGGAATTACTCATCTTTGAAATTACATTGCGTAAAGAAGCCGCCATCTCATTAAAGGAAGCTCCTAATCTCCCAAGCTCATCGTTAGAATGAATCGCAATTTCTTCTGTTAAATCACCTTGGCTAATTTTCTGTGCAGAAACAACAATCGCTCTTAACGGACTTGTAATTGATTTGGTGATGAAGTACACGAGTATGCCACCTAGCAATACAGAGATTGTAACTACAATTAACGTTTTATAAAATACTGGTTCAGCCGCCTTAGTAATTTCATCTTCATACACAACACCAATGACTTTCCAACCTGTTTTATTATTTGTATTGAAGGAAAGTATCTTCTTATCTCCTTTATCACTGTAAGAAAAATTCCCTTTATCTTTCTCATAAGCCGGGTTAATAAAAGCTTCTGTAACTTTAGAACCACCTTTTCGAGTTGGGTGACTGACAACTTGTCTGTTTTGATCTAAAATTACTGCATAGCCTTTTTCTCCAAGTTTAAACATTTTTGTCGTTTTTAATATGTTATCAAGATTTAAGTTAACCCCAACAACACCTTTTCCATCTTTCGTCTTTTTCGCAACCGTTACTACCATATTTTTTGTAGAAGAAGACTCATACGGTGCTGTAACAATTACTTTATCACCATCTTTCATGGCATCTTTATACCATGGGCGATCCGTTGGTTTATATCCTTCAGGCATTTGTACAAATGGTTCTCTTAGAAACATCTCATCTTGCGTGCCGATATAAAGCCCTTCTACTTCCGGATGAATCTTTATATATTGCGCGAATTTTGTTTTTACGTTTTCTATATTCCCATCTTTATACGTATCCTCTGTTAAAGTATCTGCAAAGTAAGCGACATCCACAGATTTTGCATCTAAATTTTGTGTAATAACGGTATCTAAAACAGCAATATTTTCATTTGCTTTTGCAGTAATTTGATTTTTAAAATTTTCTTTTGCAGTTTGGTAGGACACACCGCCAATAATAAATCCAGGTACAATTAAAATAATTAAAAAAGATAAAATTAATTTCTTCTTTATACCAATATTGCTAAACCGTTTGAATAAATGAATCATATCTAAAAAACACCTTCCACTTTATTTTTTCAAATATATAACATACGATTCCGTTCTTTTGATTAGAATGCAATGGAATTCTTTTCAGATATTACATATTTAATCATAATAAATCAATAGATAAATATATAAAAATATTTTCTGAAAAATATAATCGATGATTCATTTATTGTTTCGCTGTAATATAAAAAGTAAAAGTACCCTTGTGATAAAATCTAAGGGTACCATTTTGATGAATCCGCAGAAGCCTTTCCTAAAATAACTAAAGATAACTGTTTAATTTTTTGGTTTCATCAATAGAGAAAAATATGATTCAAATTCAGTTCCAAAACCCATTACAAAATGATGGAATGTAAGTTTCCCTCTAATGAAAAGAGCCGAATTTTCTATGTCTAAGAAAATTCGGCTCTTTTACAATCTCTTTTAATTATGGAAAGTAGGTTTATAAAACGAACGATTATCAAGCGCAAAGACACGCTCTGTGTATTCACCTGGTTTTGTACGGCTTAGTGCACGATCCATCATGTTCATCTTCGCATCTAAGTTATCAATGTAATGAAGAATTTCCGCTTCTTTTACAAGCGGCGGCTTCGGACTGCCCCACTCTGCTTTGCCGTGATGCGATAAGACGATGTGCTGAAGAATTAGAATTTCTTCTGTTTCAATTTGCAGCTCGTCTGCTGCTTTGCCAATCTCATTTACCATAATTGAAATGTGACCAAGCAAGTTCCCTTCTAACGTATATGTTGTTGAAATCGGACCTGATAATTCAATTACTTTACCAAGGTCATGTAAAATCACACCCGCATATAATAAATCTTTATCAAGAGACGGATATAACGTCGCAATTGCTTTTGCTAAATCAAGCATGGATACAACATGGTACGCAAGCCCAGATACAAACTCATGATGATTTTTCGTTGCCGCTGGGTAATCTAAAAATTGACTTTGATACTTATTCAGCAAATGTCTCGTAATGCGCTGAATATTAGAGTTACGCATTTCAAATATGTACTGTGTAATTTTCTCGACCATATCTTCTTTTTTGAGTGGCGCCTTTTCCACAAAGTCCGAGATATCCGTTACTTCATTCGAATTTGCCAATCGAATTTGTTTTACGCGAAGTTGAATACGGCCTTTATAATTTTGAATATCTCCGGCTACTTTTACGATTGCTTCCGCTACATATTGTTGTTCTACTTCAGGTGATACATCCCACAGCTTCGCTTCAATGTCACCGCTTTGATCTTGCAAAATGACTGTTAAAAATGGTTTTCCGTTACTTGCGATTCCTTTTGTTGCCGACTTAATCATTAAATATAAATCGACTTGCTCACCAACTTCATACTGTGCAATTTTCTTTTTCATATGTTTTCCTCCACCGTCATCGATATTGTTAGTATAGCATAACCTCACTGGTTTAACCTTTGCATTTCATCTTCTTCAAAGAAAGATAAAAGATGTTTATGACAAGTAAAGAAAATGACTTGCCGCTCTTTCGCTAATTCCTTCATAAGATGCACAGTTCGCTCTGTTCGCAGTACATCAAAATGTACAAAGCTGTCATCAATAATAAACGGATACTGCCCTTCAAACGTGTGCGCTAACGCAAATCGAAGCGATAAATACAGCTGCTCCGCTGTCGCTTGACTTAATTCATGACTGTAAAAACGAAGTCCATCTTCTCTTTCTACAATAAACGGCTCTTCTGCATCTGGCGAAAAGACTTTCACATATTTTCCGCCTGTTAAATACACAAAGTATTCTTCTGCCTTTTGCAAAATACGCGGCAATTGTACTTCATGATAATACTTCTTCGTTTTACTTAATACAGCCTTTGCCGCAGCATATGCAGCCCACTTTTTCACTTGCTCGCGCACTTGTGATTTTTTCAATTCCCATTCATGAAGCACGTCACCGTACGTACGACCATCTTCTAACTGGGAGATTTCAAGACGCAGAGCTGCCAGTGTATGCGTCAATTCTTTTTCCTCACGCATCAGTTTGTCTAGCTGCTCCTGTTCTTTCCGGCGTTCCTCTTCATAGCCTTCTAAACGATAACCAGTCTCCAGCGCCGCAGTCATTAACCGTCCTTCCAGCAAATCCATTTGCGGAATTAATCGATCAAGCTGCTGCTTTTTCTCTTCAATTTGCTCCGCTTGCTTTGCCGCAGCCAAAAAGGCCTCTTCATCAGGTGATCCGGCAATATCCCAAAGTTGCTGACGTTCATCTAGGAAATGATGAAGTTGCTGCTGCGCTGCCGCATGCTCTTCTTCCCACGCAGCAACCTTTTCTTCCAGCTGCTTTTTCTGTAATTGCTTTTCCTTTTCTTTCTGCATATCTTTACTTATACCATGTAAAAATAATGACGGTGTATCCACGTTTCTTTCTGCAGAAACAGTTAGCTTCATTAGTTTATGTTCAAACTGCGAAATCATGTCTTCCTGCAATTCTTTTCGTTCTCGCTGCTTCGCGAGCTCTCGGTACAATTGCTGCATCTTTTCGATTCGTTCAAAAGCCGGCAATATATGAGCATATGTAAAACTATTTGGCAATGCGTACATCTCTTTATACGATTTCACCTGCTCATTTACCTGAAACAAATCACGCTCCCACTCATCATATTCGGAAAGAGCACGTTCATATCCTCTCTCAATTTGCTTTAGCTTAAATTCCTCGCGCTCTAATAGCTTCCGCACTTCATCATCTTTCTCAAGGCGATACCTTTGTTCAAGCGCTTCATTACTTTCATGTCCATCTGGTTCAAGCCTTTTAGAAGTAGAGCCCATATACATCACATACAAAACGACAAGGCCAATTAAAAGAAAAACACCAACAAACAATAACTTGCGATTATCCATTAAAACGCCTGCAAGCAACAGCAGGGCATTCATAATAAACAAGATCAACGCCGTTTTATTCATCTGCGGTGCAGTGTTACTTCGCTTCTGTCTTTGTCCTCTTTGCTCGGACGCTGCACTTTGCGCTTTTGGCAAATGTCTCTCCCGCTCTTCTTCAGACATCGTCTGCGCCTTGAGCCTGTTAACCGCTTCCTCTTGTTCCTCTAACTGTTCCTGCGCCGTTTTAAATCTTTCATCTAACTGCTCTTTACGCTTCTCTAACTCTTTTGCTTGCTGCATCATTTGCGTAATGGTTTCCTTCGCAGCCAAGCTCGTATTGAAAGAAAGAACATCCTCACGCGCAAAAGCTGTCCCGATTTGCTGCTGCAAATCTTGTATTTCTTCCTCTATATGTGAAATGCGCCCTATCAAATCCCGTACTTCTTGCAGCGCTGCTTCATAAGACATATGCTGCAAACGAAGCTCTTCCACATACACATCTTGCTGAAGCAATTCTTCGTTTACTTGCAATGCTTCTATTTCATTTTGAGCTGCATTCAATTTCTTTTGCAGCGCATCTTCCTGCAGCTGAAGTGGTTCGAGCCGTGCTTTTACTGCTTCATAACGCTTCAAACCATCAACTGGAAACGTATGTCCCGCATGTTGCTCTAAAAAGCGTTCACACGCACGTTTTTCTAGAAACAGCGGCTGTAACGCTTCTAGCACTTCATAATCTTGCTTTCGCTTTCCTGCTTCTTGCTGCTCCGTACGAATTACAGTTAGGCGCTCTTCTATACTCTTTTTCTTTTTCACAAGCTCTTCATACGTCGCAATCTTCCCTTGCCAATCCGCTAACTGATCTTGCAGCTTTTTTAATTCCTGCAATGCCACATTAATTTCCGGCTTACGGCCATTTGGCTTAAAGCGCTGCTCCATTTCTTTCTCAAGCATTTTTTCAAGTCGTAATAACCCGTCGCTGCCAACTGCACTTGCCGAAAATAAATAGTTTCCAATATCGTTTTCTCCGACATGGTGAATATTTTGCAAACCATGCATATCAAATGAAAAAACAGAATCAAACAACTGTTCATTCATTCCATTTAACAGCTGCTTTAAAACTTCTTCACCACCTGTTTTTCCATCTGCAAAATAAACCGTCACTTCCCCGGTCGCTGTTTTTGGAAGACGCTCAATTTTTAACCTTCCATACTCCTCAGTAAAAACCGTAATTGCACCGCCGTATTTTCCACCTTCTTTCGGCTCATAACGGCGCTGCCCTCTCGTTGGAAAGCCAAACAATATGCTCTTCATAAACGAACGAATCGTTGACTTGCCCGCTTCATTTTCTCCGTACAATACCGTAAGCATGGAAAGGTTCAGCTCGACATTTTCTAATTTTCCATATCCGTAAATATGAAGCTTTTCAATTCTCATGCTTTGCTCCTTTCATGCTCTAATAATTGCTCTAAAATAATATTCTCGGCGCCCTTTTGAATCTCTTTCTTTTCTTCCTCAGAAAACGAATGAAGCACCTTTCTCGCAACTGGTGAAGTCCAAATCGTGCGCAGCACCTCATCCATACTCGAAAACGATTCAAGCTCTTGCAGCACATTGCCAATAAAATGATTCTCTTTCTTCAATTTCTCAATTTCCGCAAACGAAATCGTTTCATTCTTCCATTTCACAACATGTACAAAATTGCTGCGCTCTTCACCTGACGCTACAATATGAATGATTTCCTCTACGCGCTTCTCATCACGTAAATAAGAAGCAAGCGGACCTTGTCCTGCAAACGTCATCGTCACAAGCAAACCTTCCTCTTCTCTTCGAACACCGTTCATACTCTCTGTACATGCATGGATAAGATCATCAACTGTTTCTAACCCATCAATGTGAATAGAAATCTCATCCCAAACAACATCTGCCGTACTGAAAAATGTCAGTTCCGTCCCTTGCTTAGACAACGAAACAACGTACGCACCTTTCTCTCCTGTTTCCTTTCGGTGCCGCCCTTGAATATTGCCAGAATACACAATGCACGGTTCTTCAGATAACACTTCACGCTTATGTATATGACCAAGCGCCCAGTAATCAAATTGCTTTTCCTTCAATTCACGAATTTGAAACGGCGCATACCGATTATGCTCCGCATCTCCTTCCACGCTTCCATGAAGCATTCCAATATGAAATGGCGCATCACTCATCTTTTTATATTGCTCTGTCATATTATCCGTCACAGCTTGCTGCTGATAACTAAATCCATAAATAGATACAAGCAGCTCCCCATTTTTATAAAATGATTTTTCTTCTATATAAGGCTCTGTAAAAATATGTACATTACTCGGAAACTCAATTGCCGCCCAGCTTCCGCCTAAATGATCATGATTGCCGTGAATGACATATACGGGAATATCATACTGCGCCAGGCGCTTCATTTGCTCACGAACAAATACTTGCGCCCGCAAACTTCTCGTCTCCGCATCGTACAAATCACCGGCAAGCAAAACAAAATCAACCTGCTCTTGAATCGCTTTATCAACAATACGCGCAAACGAACGAAACGTACTTTCCTTCATTCTTTCCCATATAAAAGCGGGTACATTCAATTCCATCCCTTTAAATGGACTATCCAAATGCAAATCTGCCGCATGAATAAATTTTACTTCTTTCACACTGTAACGTCCTTTCTCCGTCATACTTGGCTTTATTTTAACATGGAATGTCACATATTTCTTTTGCATAATCGCCCGTTTTATGACACAATAGTTATAACATTCTGATTATTTATTTTGGAGGGAATTTTCATGGGCGTATACACACTAACAGTTTTCGAAAAAGACGGTTCCAAAGTACTAGACGAATCATTTGAGGCTGCGACTGAAACAGAAGCAAAATCAAAGGGTGAAACGATCTTACGAGAAAAACAATTGCATGACCATACACACCGCTGCACATCTTCAAGCGGAAAGCTTGTCTTATTCCAACGCTAAAAAAAGAAGCGTCTGACCGCTTCTTTTTCACACAATATCTTCTTCACACCACAGAAACACAACTTCTACAATTCGATTCCCTAATCGAACGCGCTTATTCCACATTCCTGCTTGAATAAGACGCTTTAACTCATCCTTCATTTTATCCGTCCAATCAAGAATACTCTCTTTTTTGTCATACGGATAAATACCTGGAAACTCTTCATGCAAGAGACGCAAACTTTCCGCATCTAGATGAAAATGAAAAAAATAATTCGCAGTCAAAGAAGGCTCCTGTAATTGTAAAAACTGGTGGTCAATTTGCTTTTTATTACGATAAAACGTAAAAATATTGACCTTCCCACTCGTAATCTGATCAATTTGAATTTCGTGCTTTTCAATAATCACGCTAGTCCACCTCAATATATACTACTTCTAGTATATATGTCTTTGACAGAGAAGTTAACCACTTTCATCTGGAAATTCATCATTCCTCCAAAATTACAATCAGAACAACTCCAAACAAGAAAGGAAGCGATTATATGCATTTCGGTAGCAAAGGTTGGTACGTAAATAAGTTAAAAAAATTAGGTATCCGTACTTATGAAGGTAGAAAACTAGAGTCATATCGTACGCATATTTTGGCTGGGTTGTTAGAGAAGGTTAAGAGGCAGTCGGCTTAATGTAGGGAAGCTCCTTCTTATACAGGAGGAGCTTTTTCTTTGAAATTAAGTATAGAGAAAAGAGGAAAAGAATGAATCTTACATTATCAGAGGTAACAGAAGAAAATTTTTGGGATGTTATTAATTTGAAATCGGATAAAAACCAAGAAGAACGCATTCAAATATTTGAAAGATGGGTCGGTTCTAATGCTTTTTTCCTTGGTGCCTGTCAAGTTTATGATTTTATTCCAAGAGCTATTTATGACAATCAGACCTTAATTGGATTTACTTCCTATGGTTATAGAAAAGAACATAAAAGATACGAATTAATAAGTATTATGTTAGGACATCAATATCAGGGGAAAGGATATGGAACTCCTATTTTAAAAGCAGTGGTTGACGAAATGAGCGAACTGTATAAATGTAAAGAAATTTATTTATCGGTCATCCACGATAATGAATCTGCAAAACGAATATATGAAAAAATCGGTTTTAAGGCAACTGGCGAGATAGAAAAAGGACATCACGATGAACTCGTTTATTGTTTGAAGTTAGCCGAATAGACTGGCATCACTCTTATAAATAATGCCCTTTTCTCCTTTCACTAACCGGCGGCATCCTACAATAAAATGAAACTTCCATTAGTGATCTCCCATCTAACAGGACAACCAAAAATAAGAAAGGAAGCGATTATATATAGTACATAAACGAACTTAAAAAACTAAGTATAAGTACTTATAAGGGTAGAAAACTAGAGTCATATCGTACACATATTTGGGCTAATTTGCTTGAAAAAGCTAAGAGACAGTCGACTTGATATAAAGAAACTCCTTCTTAGATGGAAGGAGCTTTTTCATTGAAAACAATTGTACTATTAATACTTATTAGCATTTTGTTTTACTTTATCTAAAATTTCATTCACAACATCTTCAATTGATATACTCTCAAAAAATAAAGCATTACCATCAATTTTATCCGTAATAATTTGGCCTGCACCGTTTTGCACACTTATATCCGGCACAAAAAAGATACTGTTTTTCTTTTGATATACCTCATCTTTATCAATATAAATAGGAATATTCCAGTTTTTCGCTCTCATCTGTTCCTTTTCTTTAAACTTAGTGCTTGCACTAATAATTCCGATAACTTCAATACCTTTTTCAGTAAATAAATGAAGGTTTTTGTTTAATTCATCCATTACATCCTTTTTTCCTTCGTCTTTAGGTAAAGCATAATAAACAAAAACAAATATTTTATCTTTCTGTCCTCCTATTACATCAACGATTTTATCTGTATTCCAATCTTGAAGGGGCAGTTCCTGTGCTACCCCAGAACTTACAAATACATTAACAGCCGTCCCTTCTTTCACAACTTTTCCTTCAGAAGGCTCTGTTTTTACTACTTTTCCAATCGCAATTTTTTTATCTTCAACTTCAATAATTTTACCGAAGACTAATCCTTTTTCCGTTAACACTTCTCGAATTGATTTACTATCTTGGCCTTCCAAATTAGGCATTGTTACTTCTTTTACTTTTACAACTTCTTCACTCGTAGTATCTTTTTTAGAACTATCTCTTTGATCACTTATATTCCTTTCTTCCTGAACCGCATTTTTTTCTTCCGTAACACTATTTTGGTTTACAGTACCTGTTTCCCAAGATGCAACACCGAAAAGTCCTTTTACAACCACAAACCAAAAACCAATTTTATAAACAGCTCCTAAAATCCCTAAAACAAATCCAAAAATAGCCATTCCCCTTTTGTATTTTTTTCGCATACCAATAAGTCCAAAAATAATAGCTAATAACCACACCGGAATCATAAACCAACCTATATAAGGGATAAAACCAATAACCAATCCTACAATTCCCAACACCAAACTGGTAACTGCACTTCCATTCGATTGACTCTGAACAATAACTGTCTTCATCTCGTTCTCTTTGTCCAAGCATTTCACCCCTTTTTTCATATCTGAATCATTATATCGGCAGCGCTCGGAAATATACTTCATTTTTGAATTCCTAATACATCTTCTTTCTCTATTATGCTGTGAAGCTTAGTTACCTGCAGCGGCAACGCCCCAATAAGCGTTGCTGCTTTCTACATTGATCCTAGCGCCAACATCATACTAGACTCCATCTATATATCTCTAACTTATATAATTAAGTTGAAGATTAATCATCATTTACCTGAAATAAAAAAATCCTTTAATGTTCCTAAGAATATTGATAACCCCTTACTTCTCTCTCCCCCCTTCGTATTTTAGAAATCGGAGCGTCAGATTCATAATTTCATTTTATTTGAATTTAAAAATATTACATTCATTGAACATCTAATTTGTATGGTGTAATATTTACCTATATAACCAAAATCATGAAATATCAGGAGGTAAACTATGAGTCGGAGCAATATATTTATAGCAGGTATTGTAGGAGCAGTTATCGCAGCTGGCGGATTGTATGTAGGAGTAGTAAAACCTTTAAAAAATGACGTAGAACAAATACAAAAAACGAACACAGCACTTCAAAATAAAATCAGTAAAATAGAACAGCAGCAATCACAGCAAGCTGAAAAATCAACTGAACAACCGGCTGAAAAGCCAGCTGAACAACCAACTGAAAAATCGACTGAAAAACCGGCTGAAAAGCCAACTAAAAAACCAGCTGAAAAGCCAGCCGAAAAGTCATCCGATGTATCTACGGACGGTACGACTAACGTCACAGTTATGAACGGTGAACAAAGCGTTCCGGTTAAAGATCTAGAACTAAGCATTATAGACGCTAAAGTAAATGTAGATAAAGAAGAAGTAACACTAAGTGTGAGAAAAGGAGACAGTAGCCAAAAGACGTATCCTGTAACGCTCACAAAAAATGAATCTAAATTTCTAAAACTAGGTGAAGGAGGAAATGAATATACGCTAAGAGTTGTAAGCTATAAAAAATCCGGAACAAAAGATACTGCGGTTATTGAAATCCTACAAGGCATGTAAGAGAAGCTGTGTCCAAAAGATCGTTGAATAACGAACTTCTGGGCAGCTTCTTTTTCATTTAAAATAAATATGTAACTAACGAACTACTTAACTTAGTTGTCACTTACCTCAATCAAAAAAATCCTTTCTTCAAATCCACCGCGCTTTTCTGCCTTTTCTTTACGGACTTTTTCCACGACTTCTAGCGTCACCCCTTCATACTGTGCTAACGCGTTTACAAGTTCCAATAAATCAGCTAGTTCCTCTACTTTATGCTCAGGAGTTTCCGCTTCTCTATATTCCGCTAACTCTTCCCCTGTTTTCTTACATATTTCTTCTATGTATTCTTTTTCATTTAAAGTTCTTGTCGTACATGTTTTTCCGTTACTTTCAATTATTTCTGGAATGCGATCTCTTACTAACTTGTTGTAAACTGGCATCGTAATTCCTCCAATACTTTCATTCTATTATTCTACCACACAAAATTTACCATTATACTTTATATGATATTTTAATTAAATTAGTATCCAAATGTGTGTCGTATTTTTTATTGGTTAGTTTTAAGTCAAATTAAATTCCTCTATTTTTAATTGTCCTCTTCTTTTTCGGCAACACTTCCATAAAATGAAAATCATTTTATCCTAGAACTAAAAGGGTTTTTATTAGGTGAATCGAATTGTATAATTTTGGATATTTGTATTATATTAGAGGATTAGGAGGTTTTTATCATGAAAAAAATAACTACATTAGCTTTATCCCTTTGTTTTACAGGAGTTCTTACCCTATCAATCAACTTTGAAAATACAGGGATATTTGCTTCCAATGAACAGTCTGAGGTAAAACAAATGCCTTTTGAAAACATCAGTGGAGATCGCTATTTAGTTGTAACAAAAGAACAGCAAGACGCCATAGAAAATTCACCGATTAAAGAAGGTTTTCTTGAAACAAAAGAAGGAACAAAAGTCTTTTTCAAAAAATAAGCAACGATTAAAAATCCCTTCAGTCTCCTGAAGGGATTTTTAAAGATTTTACGCTACACAGAAAACATCTTTTCAGTCTAAAATATTTTTAATGAGGCATGTTGCTCTGCAGCCTCTGATGATGTGTCGATAATTATGCCCACTTAATACACGATATATATTTTTTTATTTAAAAGCCTGAGGGTTGTAGTTTATAGCTTTAGAAATCCCGTGATTCATATCAATTAATAATCCTTCGTACATTCCCTGATCGATTTGACCCTTTTTTAATGCCAAATCCATTTGTTTTTGTCGTCGAATTGCGAAATAATGAATTAACTTTGATTCACTTATTCCTTTTCTAGATGCAAACTCAGCTAAAGTTACCCCTTTTTTCATAGCATTCGTATATTCTTGTGAAGTCGCTTTTAAAAAATGCAACAGTGCTGGTTGATCTACAACAAATGTAAACACCTGTCCCTCTTTAGCAAAAGCTACAGGACTTTTAAGATTCCAACAGGTAATTAAAAAACAAAAACATAATAACCAAGCTGTTTTCTTCATAAAATCATCTAACCTTTCTTTCATTTAAATGGATAATATAGTTTTATCCCCCATTATAGAAAGTACTCTATATTTTTTACTTTATGGTTTATGATAATTTCGCATTCAATACGTATACTGCTGCTGGTACATACAGCATGAACGCTTCCCAAGAAAGTGTAGTTATTTCATTCATGCGGTAACAGAGGAAGGTCGTTACATGAAACATGAAGGAATATTGAAATCAGTGACGAATTGTTCGAATGAATAGTTATAGTGTTGACTCTTCGATTAAGTTTTTTAGGAGATGATTGATTTGAAGTTGTTGCAAATAAGACTTTTGGTCAAAGATTTTAAGAAAAGTGCCATGTTTTACAGAGATTTATTAGAGCTTCCAGTTAGTTGGTACGAGGAAGACATGGAATATGCGCTTTTCAATAATGGAGAGACGAAAATTGAGCTTGTATCTCGAAAAATGATGGCCGAATTGGTCGGAGAGGGAAATAAGCCTTTAGAAGCTGAGTCTCAATCAAGATTCTTGCTTCAATTTGAAGTTGAAGATGTCGATAAGACTTATAATCGTTTCAGAGAAAAAGGAATCGAATTTGTTAACGAACCGCACGATCGTAAAGAATGGCGAGCACGTGTTGCACATTTTCGCGACCCTGATGACAACTTAATTGAAATATATAAAATGCTGTAATTTGATTGATCAAAATGAAATTTTATAATACTAAACACCTTTAATAACACAGTTCGATTTACTTGAACTGTGTTAATTTTATTTGTGAGAATGGAATTTTTACGGTAAACGAACAGAAAGAACGGTATTTTTTTACGTATTTCTTCTATGTATTTTTCATTTAAGGTTCTTGTTGTAAACTAGCACCGTAATTCCTCTAATACTTTGATTCTATTATTTTACCACGCAAAATTTACTATCCCTCCTGAAATAAACATGTGATATCCGCAGAAAAATCCACACTTTCCGCAAGTAAGACAAGATTTCCTTTTCATACTCAAGCATATACTGTTAAAAATTCTAAAGGAGCATGTTCACATGTATTACGGAACTAAAGGCTGGTACGTGTATGAGCTAAAGAAGCTTGGGATTAATTATTATGAAGGGCGGAAGTTGGAGAGTTACCGGGCGCATGTTTTACGGAATTTGTTGTTGAAAGAACAGGAGAAAGAGAAAGAGGAAGAGAAATAAGGCCTCTATGCTAATAAAGTGAAACTTCCATCCGCGGTCCCCACCTATCTTCTTCGCTTTTCTCTGAATCTTGAGGTGGGGGTCTTGTGGATTTTATTAATGTCACTTTACCCATAAATTTGCCGTGAGCTAATCATTGACTTATAAGCTTACCGTTAGTTTATACAATTTTTTATACATATGGAGTATAGGGAATAAAGAAAATGATTGCTCGTAGCCATTGATATAACGTGATGAATAGGACAATGTATACTTGCGTGAAGAATATTTCCAACAAGGTGTTGATACAATGAAGATTTGGGCAAGAGGAACTACTGATAGTAAAATGTTATATAAATCTGACATGTATGGAATATACATCCAAAATCGCACGACCACATCGTTTCTTCCAAATAGTATAATTAAAGAAAGGCAGGTGAATGAGTCATGACAAAAAAAACAGGTTGGACTAATCTGATAGGTTTGGTCTGGTTAGCAACTATCGGGGCACTCTTATCGGTTTGTTCTAAGTTGATTCCTAACAATATTGTGTCCTTGGGAATCCTTGCTAGTGGAACTATAATTACATTTGGAGCTGCTCTTACAGGGCTTTCCTTACTTAGAAAAAACAGATTGTAAGAACGAATAACACTGCCTTTATGTATGCGAATAAAAACATCCGTTGTAACGGTATCGCGCCCGGAGCAGTCATAACAAACATTGCTTCCACTAGGAAAAAGTTCGGCATATAACCGAACTTTTTTTATCTGTTTATCACCTCAATAAAAGATGTATTCCCATTATTCCTAATTGTAGAATGGAATTTTTGATTTTCTAATGTCTCAGCAACTTGTTCTAATTTTTGTACATCATCATGATGAATGAGTAAACTGTCTGATCCAATTTCTTCAATGTGGATATGTTCAATATTACCAATGGCTTTGTGTACGGTTTGTAAAAAATCGGATTTCATAAATAAGGCCTCCTATATTTACAGTTGTTTGCTTCTATTATTTCCTTATTTATGAAAAATTAGGCCGGTTGATAAACGAATCTTGGTAATTTTGTTTTTTTAACTTGTATATATCCTAACCATCAACTGACTCATTATTTTCTATTAACATCTGCATTTGACAACTATACGATTCTGTATTGAAGAAATCATTAAATAACTCCACTTCAATAAAATTTTTCACTTTTAAATTATTTTCTTTTATATATTTAATTATTTTATCTCTACGCTCCGCTTCATTTTCTTTACTATAGGCTAACGTTACATACTGTCCCTTTGGCAATATTTTCATATTTTCTTCAACTTCTATATTAGAATTCCCTTGAAATCCACTATAAACATATTTTGGTTCTGCATTGCCCTCTGAATTAAAGTCATATATGATTCCTCTTTCCAGCGACATTTTTACTTCTTTATCTTGAATGACTTTCTCTAAGTCTGAATAATAAAGTAACTCCTGTAAACTTCCCACTTCTTTACATGGTGCCACAATTACATAACGCTCTTCAAAGAATTGAATAGATATTTCATCATTATTTAATATCTCCTTAGAAGTCTCTACCTTCATATGTAAGCTATCAATGGTTTTGATTACTTCTTGCATTTTCTTTATGTTTTCTTCTGCTTCATCTCTTTTTAATTGTAAAAATTTTAGTAATTTTTCCGTATCACAGTCCTTAAAAATCTCTTGAAGTTCTACTATGCTCGTCCTTAATTCTCTACAGCTTTTTATAATATCTATATGAATAAATTGATCTATAGAATAATATCTGTAACCTGTTTCTTCATCAATATATTTTGGAATAAGAATTCCCATTTTATGATAATATCTTAACGCTTTTATTGTAATGTCTTTTATTTTAGCGACTTCCCCAATAGAAAATAAGTTTTTCACCCGAATCACTTCCTTTATATTTTTTCTTACATGATCGTTGACCCTCCTCTTAGGGGAGACCTTATGATCATAATAAGGTATTTACAAGAAAATACGAAATGAAAAATTTACTTATATAAAAGGGAGTTTATAAACATGGATCAAGTAATATACAGAAGCCTAGTTAAAGAAGATTATGAAGCAGTTAAAACATTGATTGGTGAAGCATTTGGCTTCAATGAATTTATTAAGGATAAGAAATTTTTAGATTCAATATTAAACATCTACCTACAAGGTTGTATTTTAGAAAGTTCATTTAGCAAAGTAGCAGAAAGAAATAATAAAATTATTGGTGTTATTTTGGGGAATTCAAAAAAAGACAAAAATCGTTTAAAGAAAGCTCATAATACTTTAAGTCTTGCCTATTCCATGCTTAAAGTACTCATGGCTAATAAGGAAAATAAAAAATTCATAAAAGAATTCGCAAAGGTTCAAGATGCATATAAAGAACTTATAAAAGAAAAAGAAGATGATTTTCAAGGTTGTATACAGTTATTTATTGTATCAGGAGAATCTAGAGGCCTTGGGGTTGGAAAAACTCTAATGAATCATTTGTATAATTATATGAATAGTACGGATGTGAAATCTTTATATCTATATACAGATAATAGATGTAACTATGGATTTTATGACAGTCAAAACTTTGAACGTATAAATGAAAAAGAAATTTATTTTGATTCAATGAAAGACAAACTTAATGTATTTTTATACTGTTATAACTTTTAACTAATAGTAAAAACCGTATCACTTATTTGTGATACGGTTCTACGTAACAGGGCAGACGGTCAGTTTTCCGATTTCGTACTACTTCGGCTTCCCTACGACCAACCCAAAGAAAAACAAATCTATCAATTGATCCATACTCCTCGTTATGCGTTCTTGATTCGACGCTTCCCAATGCCGCCCCAGCTCATTTTTGTACATCGTGAAGTACAGCATAATTATCTCTTCTGTTTGATCTCTATGAATGTAGCCCTGTTGCTTTCCAATCGCGACAAATTTCATAAATAATTGCATGACTTTCTGCTCATTATAACTCTTCAGCCTTTGCATCAACCCACTCCCCTCAGAGAATGGGGATTTCTGGAAATTATCCAATATAATTTGTAAATTTTTAGCTTCCAGCAGCATGATTTCCTTCGTCTTTTCAGGAAAGGAACGCGCTGAATCCAGAATCTTCTCATACTGCTCCAACTGTTTGTCCATCCAATTCATAAACGTGTCGGCATAGAGCTGTTCTTTTGTTCCAAAGTAGTTATAAATGGTAGAGGGAGAAACCTTCGCATTTTGAGCGATTTCATTCACGCTTACCTTTTGAAAACCATATTTGGAGAACAATTCAAATGAGGAGCTGTATATTTGCTCAATTTTGTTCTGTTTTCGTCGTTCGAATCCGTTCATATTCTCCACCTCACTTGCAGTGTAGCTCGAGTTTTAGAGTAAATATAGAAAATGTAAACTTGTACCGGGGATTCGGATTTGTTCTAAGCAAAGAAACACAAATCGACAAGGTACCCGTATATTGTATGCTCTATCTGGAAAATAGTTCGGGCAACAGTCATTCCGGGATTTCGACTCATTTCATACTGGCAAATAAAAAAAGTGGCCAATGTAATGGCCACTTTTACTAACTTGTATGCTTTCATCCAAAATAAAATGAAACTTCCATTAACTCGGTAACAAAGTTCCTTTCAGTACATCTCTCAATTCCTCAACTGTCAGTACATCATCCTTCTTCCGATGAATCATCCGATGACAGTTAGAACAAACAGGAACAAGGTCCTCTTCCGGATTAATTTCCGTTGCTTCCCCAAGTGTACTTAATGGTTTTACATGATGTACCTCTATAAAACCTTTTCCTCTTTCTCCGTACACTTTTTCAAAATCAAATCCGCACACAGCACATGAACATCCGTGTATTTCAATAGCCGCAGATCGATTGCGCACATCACGTTCATAGCGTGTTCCGTAGTATGTTTTTGCAGTCCCTTCTGTATAGAAAATATCCTCTTGTGCCAGTTCCGATGTAATATCTTCTTCTACGATTTTCTCTCTGCATTGTTTTTGTGTTTCAAGGAACTTCTTCTGAAATGTCTCCTCATTTTCTCGCACCCACGGATTAATTTTTTGGCGATTTTGTTTGTAATGAACCATAGAAACGTCCTTTATAGACACAGACGGGTTGTGCTCAAACAAGAGTTCCAATCCTCTCCGCTTTGCTCGTGTAAGCAATTGTTTTTTAGAGGAACTTCGCAAGCGTTTTTTGTAAACTGCTTTCCCATCTTCCAATAGCATCACTCGATATTCAGGTGCTTCTCCATCTTCAGAACACTTTACAGTAAGGATATAGTATTTCGTTTTAAATTCCCCTTCATATTCCTTTTGACGCAAGCTTTGAGTAAACCGTTTTTCATTGAACATTGGCTGTTCATTTTCAATCTTTTCCTCCCAAAGCCTATCAAGTGCTTTCGCATGTTCCGATGATAAGAGATAATTCGTTTGGTTGGCCATACGTAAAATAAGCAGGTCATGTAAAACGGCATGCTCAGCTAAATCTTTCCTTGTTACCGGAGACTTTGTTAACACTTGTTCGCGATTGATTGGGACGCCTTCTTTCTCATCCGTTCCGCCCTCACTAATCCAATATGCACTTGCATCAGCAGTTTGAGTTTCTGATCCCGTAATCTTCCCTTTCGCAATGACTCCGCCTGTTCCCTGTTGCTTTCCATCAGATCTCCAAATATAAACCGTGTCCCCTTCTCTTATCACATCTCTATAATATTCCTGGTTTAAAGACCACAGCCAAGCTTCATTTTCTTCTATATAATCATCAATACGGAAACGTACAGGATTACCTTGAAAGATCCACGTATGATTCAAACCCTTCGGGCGCACCGTTTCATGGAAAGAAGAAAGAAAATCATCCCAATGTCTGTACTGGAAAACCGCTTCTCGTTGATCGTAATAAAAATGATCCCACTCGTCTCCTTTTAAATCCCCATATCCCATTAGCGGCGCTATATATGTAAAAAAGCCTTCTCCAGGCATCTGACTGTTCCGACTAATGACAATCGCAGATAAAGGAGGCGCGTTTCGTTCAATACACATCTCAGATATAGCTTCCAGCGGCTTGTTCAGCTGAATTGGAGAAATATATCCTCCAAGTTCTTTACTTAATTGTCCATACTCCATTACTTTCCCGCTTTTCGCACACTCTACTAAAAGTTCACTTATTCTATAAAGAAGCTTCTTATTCATCTATATCCCCCTACCAAAATAGAATACGATTTTCATAGCTTTATATTCTTTACAGCTAATTTAGCAATAATATTTCTAAATTCTATTATACCAAAAAACAAAAACCGCAACTTCACCCTTGTTTAATCCTCTTTGTATTCTTCTCGCTAATTTGTTTGAAATATAGTCATATTCATTTAAGGTATAATAAATTGTAAGATTATTTATATTAGTCTTTCATTTCATTATAAACGCCTTTCAAGGGAGAGAGAAAACAATGAAACTTAGCAAATTACAAAAAGGAGATTTAATTGGGATTTATTCTCCTTCATCACCAGCAACTTATACGGCACCTAAAAGATTTGATCGAGCAAAAAATTTTTTGGAGAACAAAGGGTTTCATATAATAGAAGGAAATTTAACTGGAAAACATGATCACTATCGGTCTGGAAGCATTAAAGAGAGGGCCGAAGAACTCAATGAGTTAATACGAAATCCGAACATCAAATGTATCATGTCAACCATTGGTGGAATGAATTCTAATTCCATATTGCCTTATATTGATTATGAGGCATTTATAAAAAATCCGAAAATAATGATTGGTTATTCTGATGTTACTGCGATATTACTTGGGATATACGCAAAAACTGGAATACATACATTTTATGGCCCTGCATTAGTCCCTTCGTTTGGTGAATTTGAGCCATTTGTTAACTATACATACGAATATTTTAGTGACATGTTCGAAGAGAAACAAACATTACCATATAAGATTAAAAAACCACCTTATTGGACGGATGAGTTTATCAATTGGGAAGAAAAAACGAAGGAAAAACAACGTAGAAAAAATGATTGGGTCTGTGTAAATAACGGAAAAGCAACAGGTAGATTAATTGGAGGAAATTTAAACACATTAAGTGGTATTTGGGGCAGCGAATACATGCCAGAAATAAAAGAAGGAGATATCCTTTTTATCGAAGATGCAGCAAAAGATGCCGCTACGATTGAAAGAAGTTTTTCATTACTAAAAGTCAATGGAGTTTTTAATAAGATTTCTGGCTTAATCCTTGGGAAGCATGAGCAATTTGATGATAGTGGTACAAATAAAAAACCATATGAGATTCTATTAGAAGTTTTAGATGGCATCAACATACCCTTTATTGCGGAATTTGATTGCTGCCACACTCACCCGATGTTAACCGTTCCAATTGGTATGAACGTAGAGATGGATGCAACAAATAAAACATTAATCATTCTTGAAGAGTGGATACGTTAAGTTCATTTAAATTAAAATATCCTAATATGCAATATTACATAAAATATAAACTATTTATTCCGTTATAATTTAAAGGTGAACTTTCCAACTGTTATTCACAACAACGGATATCTATGAATATCCCCCTACGCACAAAGAGAGAAAAATGTTTACCATTCTTCTCTCTCTTTTTAATGAAATACTGATTTTGTTCCACAATACGATTCAGATATTTTACTACTGTATTTTGATACTTAAAGGCATCTTTTTCTCTTTCTTCAAATTTTCAATTGTTCTAGAAATGGATAATCAATTTATATACTTCAGAGATAAATAATAACATCCTAATGTCGAAGATACATCATCTAAAATCAGAGTTATATCCGGTTGTTTTTCTTTTAGATGAGCGACAAAAGAATCTCGTACCATCGATATATTCTTTAATACGCTCCCTTTTATTGCTACTGTAATACGATTCTCGAAGTTCAATTTTTTATAAACATCGAGCGTAATCTTTGCAAGATGATAACCAGCTTGCCGAAGAATGTTCTGTGAAAATCGATCACCAGCTTCCGCAAGTTGTACAATAGTTGGAACAAATGCAGCAATTTCGCCCTTTGATGCATCATATATAAATTTTTTAATCTCTAGTGCATTGCTATATCCTAGTTTCGAGAGTATTGCATTAGTTAGTTCACTATAAACTAGACCTTCGTCTTCTTCTTTCGTCATGTTCATAAAAGCCTGCATGGCAATCCAATAGCCACTTCCTTCATCCCCAAGGATATGTCCCCAGCCACCTGCCAATTTTTCAATACCATTATGAACTCCAATACTAACAGAACCTGTTCCTGAAATTGTTAAGATACCATCTTTTCCTTGTAGTAAAGCAGCATGTGCAATCATTCCATCATTTACAATCGTAAACGGAATATGAAACTTCTCATAAAGAGCATCTTTTATACCTTTTGTATTTTTAATGCCGCCATACCCAGCTAACCCTAGGCATATATATTGGCATTCTTCACTTTTTAAAGACATTAAGCATTGTTCAATTGCATCAATAATGTTAATAATAGCTTGTTTTTCATTGATAAGTAAGTTTCCATAACCCGCTTTGCCTTCACTTATTTTTTTCCCATTTAAATCATAAGCCGCCGCTTCCGTTTTCGTGCCTCCACCGTCTACGCCGATTATATAACTCATGTAGCTTCCTCCTCGTTCATAAAGTGAAACTTCCAGCAGTGTCCCCACCTAGCTTCTGTAGAAAAGCGGAAGCGGCTCGCCTAGAATCGCAGGACGTTGGAGCACCTGACAGAGAGGCGCTTGTTGCCTCGTCCGAGGGGGCGAAACGAACGGAGATTCTAGCCGCTAGAGCTGGACAACGATTCCCTCTGAATCTTGAGGTGGGGGAGCTTACCGCCCGAGAATAGCGAGATAAATAAAAGCTTTAAATAGTTTTTCTCACGAATCCCTGCGCTTTTTTCAACCGATTTATTGCTTCTTCATACGAAACATTCGTTAAAATCATAATAATCGCTACTTTAGGCTGAGAATGTGCTTTCTCTAAATACTCTTCTGCAACTTCATAACTACAGTCGGTGGCATCCATAATAATTCGTTTTCCACGTTCGACTAGCTTTTCATTTGTTAATTGCAAATCTACCATTAAATTACTATAAACCTTTCCAATTCCAACCATTGAAGCTGTGGAAAGCATATTGCATACTAACTTTTGAGCAGTGCCCGCTTTTAATCTAGTAGAACCAGTCAGTACTTCAGGACCAGTTACCACTTCAATCGCAACCTTTGCAATTTTCCCTATTTCTGAACCTTTATTGCAGCTTAATGATACTGTTCCTGCCCCTACTTGATTCGCATACTTCAAACCTGCGATAACATAAGGCGTTCGGCCACTGGCAGCAATCCCTACTACAACATCTTTAGCTGTTAGTTGAATTCTCTTCAAATCCTCTGGTCCTAATTCCAAACTATCTTCAGCACCTTCAACTGCTTTAATAAAAGCAGTTTCACCGCCTGCAATTAGCCCAATTACATCGCTAGGTGCAGTATTAAATGTTGGCGGACATTCTACGGAATCTAATAAACCGATACGTCCGCTTGTGCCAGCACCCATATAAATTAATCGACCGTTGTCTTTCATTGCTATAACAATCATTTCTACTGCTTTTGCAATTTGAGGAAGTTCTTGTCTAACACAATGACCAACTTTTATATCTTCTTCATTCATCACCTCTAATATCTCAAGCGTTTTCATCTGATCTAAATGCGTAGTCTTCTCATTGCGACACTCCGTTGTTAAATGACTTAACATAAACCTCACCCCTTCTATTAATAGTCAAAGTATGACAGAAGCGCTTTCTTTAATGAAAATATAACATTACTAAAATAAACCAAATCAGAGCTACATTACTATTCAATATAATAGATTAAGATTCAATATTATATGTCATGAATAGACACAAGAATGTATATATTCTTGTGTAAAGCTTTTAAAAGAAAAAAACATCTAATCCTTGATGAATATAGAATGAATCGCTATGTTTACTACGTATAATAAGATGTTATGTAAACCTCACATGAATACGACATACAGCGAAAAATCTTCACTCCATCGCACTTTTCAAATGGTGTAATTAGGAAAAAGAGAGGGATAAAAATGACAATTGAGAAATATCGGCATCCAATTTTGTTCTATGGTTTATCAATTGTAATTCCGTGGGTATTGTGGTTTATTGCTGCATACATAAGTCATATTGAGTCTAGTAATCATATATATGTTATCGTAGAAAGCATATTAGGAATCATTGGATTAGCAAGTCCCATGATAGTTGCCTTTATTTTGATGTTTTTAGACTCTGACTTACGAAACGATTTATTCAAAAGGCTCTTTCATTTCAATGCGATAAAACCATTTTATATTATCGTGACATGCTTTCTTATGGTTGCGAGCATTCTTCTCGCACAAGCAATTTCTTTACTTTTCGGATATAGCCCTTCTCAATTTTTCTTAGCAGAAAAATTTTCATTTTCCGCAGGTCTGTTTCCAGCATGGTTTTTGCTTTTTATTGCTCCGTTACTAGAAGAGTTGGCCTGGCACTCGTATGGCACGGACTGTTTACGAAAACGGTTTAATCTATTTACTGTATCTATTATTTTTGCTGTATTCTGGGCTTTTTGGCACCTTCCTCTATCCTTTATTAAAGATTATTATCAAAGTAATCTAGTTGAAACAGGGGTCATATATTCTATCAACTTTTCGCTCAGTCTGATTCCTTTTGTGATTTTGATGAACTGGTTGTACTATAAAACAGGACGGAATATTATCATTGCCATCGTCTTTCATATTACGGCTGGTTTTTTCAACGAATTGTTTGCAACACACCCCATGAGCAAAGTCATACAAACAGTTCTTTTGCTTATTTTATCCATCGTAATTGTAATAAAAGAACGTGATTTCTTTTTCAAGTTAGAATATCAAGAAAAATAATACAGCTTCATGAGCCACTTGTATTTTTGCCATGTGTGATTTCCTAGTGAGAGGTCACTACCAATAACGGGAATTATGTGAAATGACAGTTTCTGATTGAATATCTTCAAGTTCTCTTTCTATATCTTTCTTTTTTCCTCTAAATACGCTATTTCTTTTCGAAGTGACCCAGCCAGTTCACTATAATCTTCTGCAGGAAGTTTTTCTGAAAAATAATCCCTCTTTAGCTTCTCTAAATCATTACTTTTCTTTTTTAGGCTTTTCTTATTTAATGAAGGCTCGTCTAATGACGAGCTTTTAATACCGTAGTATCTTAAGCCAAATGGGGAAATAGCCCTTTACAACCTTTAAATTCCAAATTATAGTTTAAACGGCTAAACAAATTTACCTAGTAGGTGGGATAATCGTGGATCAATCTAAAAAACTTTGGTTGATTGGAATTGTGTTAATTAGCAGAACTGTTTTCGCCATTTTAGTTCAAGGAAGCATTTCGTTAGTTACTAATCTATCCTTTTTGGAAGCGGGCAGATGGTGGACCGTATACGGTTCACTGATTGACATTTGTTGTTTTATTTTATTGCTTTGGGTATTTAGAAAGGACGGAATATCATTTAGGAGTGTTATTAATTTTAATAAACAGGAGTTTAAAAGGGATCTAAAACGAGCTGGTATCCTATTTGTCATCATAATTCCTTTAACGGTAGTATGGGGGAATGTGATGTCTTATCTTCTCTTTGGAAACCCTGAGGCTCCTATTGTTGCAGGTCCGCTACCATTATGGGCAGCCCTCTATAGTGTGATCATTTGGCCAATCGGTTGGGCAATTATCGAGCAAGTTATATATATGGGTTACAGTCTGCCTAGTTTAGAAAAGCTTTTTAAAAATAAAACACTAGCTATAACAATCGTTATGTTTTTCTGGGCCATACAGCATATCGCATTGCCTGTAACTCTTAATCTAGAATATTCTACATATCGCTTTCTCACCGTTCTACCTATGGTAATTATGCCGATCGCATTTTTTAAAACAAAAAGACTATTTCCCCTTATTCTAGTTCATGCAGTATCTGACATGATTTCTTCGATTACATTCTACTTCATGCCATAACTAAGGAGAATTACAACAAAGGCTAAAGTATATTAGAAAAGAACAGAAGGCCATAAAAATGTATGATTTGATTCATGTATCAAAAGCATTAAGGAATTATTTGTTGAAGACTTCGTATCTCCCTTATTTTGAAAACTAAATCATAGTATACTTGTTCTTCCACTAACAGTGCTTTAATTCAATAAGACTTACACATAAAGTCTAAAACGCTTGGAAAAACCAAGCGTTTTTTGTTTGCTAATTTTACATATCGGAACTACTTACTAGTAGAAAGGGCGACTATTTCTATTAACAATCTTATTTTCTAAATAATAAGTTCAAACTCCCGCTTTACCATCACTTGTGATACGGTTCACCGTGACGTATCTAAATGAGGTTCTCTTGGATCACCCTACCCTCTCTCACTTCCTTTAAATATGAAGTCTTGTCCTTAATTGAGTAACCAGCGATAGTAAAATAAGCGCAGATTTTTCGGTTAGGTGCAGAATAGAGCTCGTTCCGGGGTTTATAAGGGGAGGTTTTCCGATTACGCAAAGCAAAGTTACCCATTTTCATATTTTTCGAGTCAATAGGCGGTATCTCTCCGTCTATTTATCAGATCGGGTGCTTAACCTGTTCCCTCAACCGATAAGAGATATGAACTTTTCTTCTGTATAAAGCATATCCTTATTGGTCGACTTAATCTCCATGAAAAGTCCCTCCAATAAATTTCTTAATGGAGGGATTCATCTAAGATAGTTAATTTCACCGGTGGTTAGCTCAACTTAATGACTACGGGATCTGTCCCCACTTAGTGATGAAACCCATTATCACATTTCGTATCATGTGGCATAGGCCCGTCCAGGGAATCCAGAAAGGCAACGGCCTGTTTGAGGTTCCCCAAAAATAAATGCGCGAGATCCATGGAAAATCCATTTCGAACCACAACGCGCATAATCGTCACCTCTTCCATATCTGGAGGCAATGGATAGGCAGGTACTTGCCAGCCGAACACACGCAATTGTCGAGATAAATCATAAAGATTCCAGTTTAATGTGTAACCATCTTTCAGTCGCCAAGCGAAAACCGGAATATCCGAACCATCGGATAAAAGTTCGAACGGTTCCATCTTCTGAATCGCCTTGCTAAGAAAAAGAGCGACTTTCTGAGAAACTCTTTGGACATCATAGTACCCACTTTTCCCCAAACGTAGGTAATTGTAATATTGCAGGAGCACTTGTGCGCCAGGACGAGAGAAATTCAGGGCAAAAGTCGGCATGTTCCCGCCCAAATAGGAGACGCGGAAGATTAGATCCTCAGGGAGATCTTCAGCTTCCCGCCAAATTATCCAACCCAACCCAGGGTAGACTAATCCATATTTATGTCCGGATACATTGATGGACTTCACCCTCGGTAATTGAAAATCCCAGACTAAATCTGGTTGAAGAAACGGTGCTATAAATCCCCCCGAAGCCGCATCCACATGCATGGGAATGTCGAGGCCCGTCCTCTCCTGTAAATCGTCCAACGCTTTCGCAATAGCGGCAACCGGTTCGTAAAGCCCGGTATAAGTCTCACCGAGAATCGGTACCACACCAATCGTATTTTCATCCACGGCAGCGAGGACCCCCTGAGGATCCAATCGGGGATGCTCTGGGCTAACCTTCACATAGCGTGGTTCAACCTCCCAATAGTTCGCGAATTTTTCCCAAACGACTTGAACAGCAGAACTAAACACAATATTGGGCCGATCCGCCGGCTTCCCTTCGCTTTTGCGTGCTTTTTGCCAGCGTCTCTTTAACGCAAGTCCCCCGAGCATACATGCTTCCGACGATCCAGTTGTTGAAACGCCCATAGTCGTAAGGGGGGTGGGCGAATGCCAGAGGTTGGCTAAAATGCGGACACACCGCTCCTCAATCTCGGCTGTCTGTGGATATTCATCCTTGTCAATCATGTTCTTGTCGAATGATTTGGCATATAATTGCTCTGCGGCAGGCTCCATCCATGTGCTAACGAATGTTGCAAGATTCAAGCGGGCATTGCCATCAAGAGCAATTTCATCATGGACGATTTGATACGCTGTTTCTGGTAACATGCCTTCATCAGACATGTGGAAGCGCGGAACGACTGATTCTCCTTCGCGGGCAAACAGAGGATTTACAGAAAATTCGTGAGGCAGCTCCATTTGCACGTGACGCGGTAGATATTGTGGATTATCTGGCATGATCTCTTTTCCTTCGTATGCATCGTTTTGAACTTCCGCTTTTCGATCCTGTGTCATACAAGTCCCCCTTAATTAATTGTTTAACAAACATATTATTTACAAAAAAGCATTTGTTAAACCAAGGGGACAATTCTAATAAAAGGTGCTGCCACCATTCGAATTAAAGGAGTATATTAACGTAAGCCATTCAAATAACAAAACAGCACCTCTCCAGCAAATTAGAGGGTGCTGTTGTTTTTTCGCTAAAACCTCATTTACTTATGATACGGTTCACCATGATGTATCTAAATAATGTTATTACATTCTCAAAACTAAAAAGGCACCCCAACAAATTTATCATGAATTTGTTGGGGTACCTTTTTATCACTAAATATTCTCTATGATTTTCTTTAAATAATATATTTCCCTTAATAGTTAATTATATTTCATTATACAGCATAATTTAAGTTGTCATTCTATGATAATTATAGTGCCATTCAAAGTATTTCTTATTTTCTTGATTCCAATAAAAACACTTTCTACCGTTTATTTTTGTAAGTTCATTTAGTAAATCTGTTGTGACAATTTTTTCAGAGTTAATATCATCAATGCAATTAATATATCCCGAAGAATTCACCGTGATATATCCTTCTTCAAACCATATATCACAAGCTCTGCACATAGGTACAACAATGTTTACATCCTGTTTCTCTTGACGGTCACATTCTGAACGTTTTTTAATATAAGTTGCTGTCAATCCTTTTACAGGAAGATGCCTCCCGCAAATACAACATTCACCAGTTGGTCTATTTCCAAACAAGTGAGATTTGAAATGTTCCTGCTCTATACAATCTTTTTGATTGCTACTACTGTCTAAACCTGCTTGTTTTTCTACCCCATCGTCTTCTTTTTCAAACGATTTTCTATTAAAACCATAAGCATCTATTATTTTTTTACTTTTATCCATATCAAGAACTAGGAAACCTTGTATACGATTATTTAACGAGTATTCTAGCAGTTTATTATATTCCTTAACATCTTTATCGATTTTCTTAACATCACTCAGTAAGTAAATATACTCAAAAAGTTCATCTTCATTACCCCAGATTCTACGAGCTAACTCGGGACTACGCAATGTAAGGGCAACTGTGCCCCATAGAAAAAATCTCCCCTGCTTCGCAAACATGATAAAGTCCCCTGGGGAAAGCTTTACCCATTGATTATAAACTCTCGACCTTACCCCCCACGCATAAAATCCTTTGCCAGAACTTAGACGTTGTAAGTGATCTCTTTTCAAATCTGATTCAATACAAGGCATAATTACACTTTCAGGAACTCTTTTGTCAATCGATTTTGGTAAGTTCTTTTGTGCAATTTCATTACCCGCAGGTTGAACCCCCACCCTACTATAATTTTCAGATTCGGGAGCGTTTTTGGCATATTCAACAATTTCCCTTTCAAGAGCGTTTAAACTTGATGAATCTTCAAGGATAAAATCTGCAAAAGCTGGCTGAATTAAATTTTTTCCCCACATTTCTTTTCTAATGTTAAAAATTTGAGATAAACTCTCCTGAACTTTTTCTGGGATGGGCTTTTCTCCCCTCGCCATTGCATAGATGGTAGACTGTGATGCATCCAACTTTTCCACCAATTCTTTAACTGTCATCAATTTTTTAAAATTAAGAACATAGTCTAAAACATTTTTCACTTAAATCTCTCCAGAAATAATTTTTATTTCACTGTTTAATTATATGCTATCATCAGTTAGATAAAAAAACAATCTTGACTTAGATAAAGACAAATAATCAAATGGATAATAAGTGTTTATGATTGGATAATCTCTATAAATCCCTTTGCGAAACAATCCATTGACAGGATAAAATTTTTATTGTAAATTTTGGTTAGTTGGATAAAATGAAAGAGGAGCTGAGAATCCAGAAAAAAAATTTAAGCACAAAAAAATACAAGAAGTGCATTGAGCTTACGAAAAAGTATGGACCATATGAATCATGATGGGAGGAGAATTATACACATGAAGGGAACACTTAGATTAAAAAACTTTTATAAGAAATCATTAGCTATGGAGCTTATAAGAATGGGCCATGACTTGCACCATACGATGAGAAACAGAAACAATCCTAAGTACCAAGTCTACGTGATGGTGGAAACACCAGAACTGATACGCGACATGGTCTCTATTTCTAAGCGAGATGACATGATGTTTATGGCGAAACAGAATCAAGAAGCAAAATGAACCGCCTGAAAACTATCATCACTTCGCAACGTGGGCAAATCATTCTATTAAGCATATCGGTATTAGGGATGTTGTGCTTATTATGTTTTACGATTTGGATTAACATGTTCCCTACTGATCCAACTGAAGAAAAAAAGGCTGCGAAGATTACAGAACTTCAAAAAGAACGCGCGAAAATATTTCAGAAAATTAAGAAATAAAACGTTTCATCTTTTGGTATATAAACATTGTTAATCGCAAATATCGGCGTTTAGCGAAGAACTACATACTTAGATTAAGCAAACTCAATAAATCTACTTCATTACCAAACTATATGTAAGTAGATATATAAGTAGAAAGAAAAGGAGTCGATCACATGAGAAAAGAAATAATAGCAAGTGCGATTAATGTCTTACAGGAGCTTTTTTACAGTGAAGAATATAAAAACCATTTTCTAGCGATGAAGACGCTAGAGATGTACATGGATTTGAACTTATTTCAAGATGTAAAACTTGTAACAAAAGAAATAGAAGAGCAGAAGGCATTCGGACTTTTGGAACCAATGAAACTGTACGATATGGTAGCTGTTGAGCAAATTGAACAGCGTTTACGTGGTCTATAACTTTAAGCAACCGTTATCAATCTACTACTATAGAAGATTGCCGAAATGCTGGCTGTACCCCATGCCCATCAACTTAAGATTTTGAAATGCACCCAAAACGAAATTTTTTCTTGCTACATTTATTTATGATAATTAAGTTCACTTTTTTCGTTTTGGGGTATTTTTTATTTGTTAGCTTGATGGCGATGTGACGGGACCCCTATTGACGATTTTTTCAGTTTTGAAGAAGGTACTGATCAAATTTGGTTCTATGGATTCTATTTTGTTTCAAACATTCTTTCAATCATCTGCTGGATAATCGTTCACATGAATTACGAACTACCAATCTAAAAACTGGAGGAAATTATAACAATGGCAAACGTTAAGAAAATCTTAAAATGGACTTCTATCACTCTTGTTCTTTCTGCTGCTGCAACTTTTGGAGTAGTCTCGTATATTAATAGTTGGGAAGCAAAACATGAACAAGCTTCTTCTAAACCTAAAGAAGAAAAAGTTGCAAAAGAAGAAGCAAAACCTGTTTCTCAATCTAAAGATTTCCAAATGGCCCCAAATAATTCTTCTCAGACAAAAACAGCAACTGAGACAGAAATTGAAAGTCGCTTACATGAAATGACTCACCAAAAAGTTATTGCTGACGAACGTTGGGGGTACATTCAGATGACTCCTGAAAACATTGAAGCTGCCATAAAATTAGTCCAAGATAGCAAGGATAATCTTCAACATTATGATTATTACATTCAAGTATTAAACAAATGGAAGTCCGGAGATTTTTCTAATTGCGTTGACGTCCATAATCAAATATGGGAATGGCAAGGCGGACAACTTGGAAAAGCTACTAGACTTGCAACAGCTCAAGAAGAACAAGATTATATCAATAAGAAAACTGCTAAGTAGGGGTAGCACCACATCGCTATCAACCTAAGATTTTACAGTACCCCCTAAACGGAAATTTTGTGTTTCTTATAGCATCGAAGTTCATTTTTATCGTTTTGGGGAAGAATGTGTTTCTTAACTTGATAGCGATAGGATCCCGCCCCATCTCCATCAACCTCAAGAATCAAACCCCCTCCAAAACCAAGCGCTGCTTTTTCCCATTATTGGTGTTTATCGTATAAACATTGTATGAAAGTTTGTTATCCCTATATAAGTAGAAATATTATACATTGAAATCAAATACTTGCTACAGCTGCTAAACTATGAATACAAGAAATAAACTCATTAACAAATGTATCAATCTCTTCTTTCGTAATAATATACGGTGGAAGTAAGCGGATGATATTCCCTTGGGTGACATCGACTAACATTCCTCTATTCAATAACTCTAACTGCAATTTCTTTACGTTTTCATTCGTATCATTCAAACTAATTCCAAACATCATCCCAGAGTGACGTACCTCTTTAATAAAATAAGAATTGTCCTTCTGAATTTCTTGAAGTTTGTCATTTAAATATAGTGACGTTTCATAAGCTTCCTGCATTAAACCATCATCAATTAATGTTTTTAATACCGTTAATCCTAAAGCCGTTCCCATTGATGAATGAGCAAATGTTGTTCCATGATCTCCTG
>NZ_JBAWSV010000008.1:0-222588 GCF_037104695.1 Bacillus yunxiaonensis
TACGTGTTACTCACCCGTCCGCCGCTAACTTCTTAAGAGCAAGCTCTTAATCGGTTCGCTCGACTTGCATGTATTAGGCACGCCGCCAGCGTTCATCCTGAGCCAGGATCAAACTCTCCAATAAAGTGTTTGTCTAGCATCATAAATAAAAATTGACGTTTCACGTTGTTTGTTTCGTTCAGTTTTCAAAGAACTTGTTTGCCGCTCAATTGCGACTTCCTCATGTTAGCATCTTTGTTTTTCGATGTCAACATTGTTTTTTACTTCTTTTTTCTTTTCGCTTTCTGCTTTCGTGCATCAGCGACGTTTATTAATATAACACGGACATTACAGAGGGTCAATACTTTTTATAAAAAATTTCACATCCCGTTTAAACACTCCACAATTATAGTTAAATCACTACACAAGAAGACCGCTATTCCTTCACATCATTAGCTTATTATAAAAAATACATCTCTGTAACTTTATACAGCATTCAACAAATAAGATATCAATCATCCAAAAATTCAGAAATATATGATATATTATCCTTATAGGAAGGTGAAGGGAATGAGCATTAAATACTCAAATAAAATCAATAAGATTAGAACCTTTGCACTAAGTTTAGTATTCATCGGGCTTTTTATTGCATACTTAGGGGTCTTTTTTCGGGAACATATGATTATTATGACCATTTTCATGATGGTTGGTTTTTTAGCTGTCATCGCTAGTACAGTTGTTTATTTCTGGATTGGTATGTTATCAACAAAGACTGTCCAAGTTGTTTGTCCATCTTGCAATAAACCAACTAAAGTACTTGGACGAGTCGACTCTTGTATGCATTGCAACCAACCTCTAACGCTCGATCGTAATTTAGAAGGAAAAGAATTTGATGAAAAATACAACCGAAAGAATTACAAAGCCTAATGAAGAATATATGTTACTTCTATAAAAAAAGAGGCTGACTTAAAATGTCAGCCTCTTAATCGTTCTTATTACTTATTGCATTCTTGACAAACACCGTAAATTTCTAAACGATGACTATTGATTACAAAGCCAGTTGCTTTCGCAGCCTCATCTTCAATCTTCTCTAAACCTGCATACGGAAAATCTACAATTTTACCGCATTTTTCGCAAATAACATGATAATGTTGGCTTGTAACGTAATCAAACCTGCTAGATGCATCACCATACGTAAGTTCTTTTACAAGCCCTACTTCTTTAAATACGCGTAAGTTATTATAAACTGTCGCAACACTCATATTTGGGAACTTACCTTCTAATGCTTTATAAATTTCATCCGCTGTTGGGTGCGCCATAGATTCCACAAGGTACTCTAAAACAGCATGACGCTGTGGAGTAATGCGTACACCCGTATCTTTCAACATTTCCAGCGCTTCTTTTAATTCCTCTTTGACCACCGTCATGCACCCCGATTCTATACGGATTATTATTTTATAATTCTTATAAAGAGTGTACTCCTTTTCCTTTCACTCGTCAATATTTCTACTATAACTATGTGTTTTATTCTTGATCTTACATTCATTTCACTCTAATAAGCGGTAAAAGTACGGATGATTTAACTAACTATCAATGGACGATCCTACTGATAGCAGTTTCATTTTATTTTTATATGAGGCTGCCTTTTTTTATACATATACATAAAAAAAGTGCGAGAAAAACTCGCACTTGGAAAACTATCACCTGAGGAGGTATGCCCTACACTACTAACATATGAGAAATCCCCAAAAGTGTATAGACATATACCTTGTAATATTTCACTTATTATTTTGTGCTGCACAAGTGGGTAAAACCCCGCCTTTATTAATAGAAGTTTCACTTTATCCCGCATTAACGGGCAGTAAAACCCCCACCTCAAGATTCGAAGAAAAGCAAAGAAGCTAAGTGAGGGCTAACTGCCCGTAAAAGCCCGATTGGTTCAACTAACCATCAGTGGGGAATGAAGCCCCCACCACTGATGGAAGTTTCACTCTATATAAGACAAAACTTCCTCTACGTGACCTTTTACTTTCACCTTGCGCCACTCTTTAACGAGTTCCCCTTCCTTGTTAATGAGAAAAGTAGAACGCTCAATACCCATATATTCTTTTCCAAAGTTCTTTTTTAGCTTCCAAACATCATATAGTTCTGCTACTTCATGTTGCTCATCCACTAAAAGTAAAAATGGTAAATCATGTTTTTCAATAAATTTCAAATGCCTATTTGCTGGATCAGGACTCACGCCAAGAATAACTGTATCTTTCTTTTGAAACACTCCGTAGGCATCACGAAAATCACATGCTTCTGTTGTACACCCTGGTGTCATATCTTTCGGATAAAAATAAAGTACAACATGTTTCCCACGAAAATCAGATAATTTCACTTGCTCTCCGTTACTTGCTTCTAGCGTAAAATCTGGTGCCATTTGTCCTACTGCAACCACGTATAATCACTCCTTGTCTTTTTCTTCCACTATATCAAATATCATATCATTTTTCAGTTTCCATAACTGTTCGTACAACAAACGCAAATGGCATCGTATACCCTATTAGCGCTTCTACAATCGCGATCCAACGGCCAATTCCAATAGGAGTTACATCCCCATATCCAACTGAGAGTAATGTAATCGCACTAAAATATAAACATACCTCTACAAGTGAAAATGAATGACTCGTTATCATCTTTCCGTCTTCCTGTAATACCGAAAATCCACTTTCTTCTAGAACAACATAACTTAACGCAAATGCAATTAGTATGGTTGTATAAATAAGAAATAATGAAATAAGATTATACAAAGAAAAAAAACGATTTGATCCCCCCGCCGAACTCCATAACAATTGGATACTTCGTAACACAGCAATCGCAGCAATAAATAAAATAATTCCCCATAACATGTCCTCCACCTCATTTTATTTGTATGAGGACAAAGGTAGTTTTATCCCATCCTCAATGGACAATGAAACCTAGAGAAAAACTCCCATCATTGGGAGTTTTCTGAATCCCCCACGAATAGCGGGATAAACAAATTAACTTTATTAATTTCCAGCACCGCGATATCGTTTTACTCCTATATTCCAAACGAAAAAACCAATTGAGAAGCAAATAATCCCAACAACAGGTGTTGCAAATGCGTAAGAATTCCATTCTGTTTTTCCTAGAAAATAAGATGCTGGATACACACCAACAAAAGCAAATGGCAATACAAACGTTAAGATAAAACGAATGACGCGATTATAAATGTTAACAGGATAACGTCCATAGTTTCCGATATTATACATAAGCGGCATAATGGAACTTCTTGCATCTGACCAAAAACCAATGCTTGCAAGTGTTATGAAAATTCCCCCATACACCAGCGCACCGCCTAGTACCATTAATATAAATAAAAAGAAATCATACCAATGAAATGTTAATTGAAGTTGTACTACAGCATATCCCATTACCGCAAAACCTGTTATCGCACCAAGAAGTGACTCCAACTCCATTCGTTCTAATATAATTTGAAACAAACTGTGAATGGGACGTGTTAAAATCCGATCCATTTCACCTTTTACGATATAACGATCATTAAAGTCCCATATATTAAAGAACGCTGAAAAAACTGCAAATGGAACTAAGAAGAACCCATAAATGAAAATAACTTCCTCCTTATTCCATCCTTTCAATTCTTGTGTATGTCCAAATACAACAAGAATAAAGATTAAGTTTACTGCTTGTAGCAATAAATCTGATAATAAACCAACAATAAAATCACCACGGTATTCTAGCTTCGTTTTTATATATTGACTTGCATATTGTAAAAACAACTTAAAATATAACATTCCTCATCATCCCCCTTGCACAATCAGCCGTTTTCTCGCTGTTTTCCACATCATAACAATTGGAATAATGAGCAAAGCCGCCCATGTTATTTGAAATAATAAAGCTTTATAAATTGCCTCACCTTGTATTCCTTCAGAAAAAATCATACTCGGAATGTAACTAATCGCTTGAAACGGCAAAAACGTCATTGCTTTTTGAGCCCATAACGGATAGAAGCTAATTGGGAGTAACAGTCCGGAAAACAAATCGATAACGACACGTTTTGCATACATAATTCCATTATTATTAAATAAAAAGAACGTTAACATCCCTGTCATTAAATTAATTTGTGTATTAATGATAAAACTAAATAATAGCGATAAGAAGAAGTACAACCATGTTTGGAAATTCGTTGTAATTTGCAGTGAGAACAACAATGTAACAATCACCATACCTGGAATAGAAAAGAAAGCAAATCTAAAAATCCCTTCTCCTAGCCCTTGCATCACTTTCATACCTAAATAGTTATATGGACGAATTAACTCAACCGCAACCCGCCCTTCTGTAATTTCCATCGCAATCTCTCTGTCGATGTTATTAAAATAAAAAGCACGAGCCATCCATGCAATTGCGATATAGGTTGTCATTTGTGTAACTGATAAACTCTCGATATTTTCTTTCCCACTATAAATCGCTTGCCATAAAAAATAATATGCTCCGATATTAATCGTATAAATGATAATACCGCTATAATAGTTTGATCGATAAGCAAGCATCATTAAAAAACGGACGCGAATCATTTCAATATACTTACCCATGAGTTATGCCCTCTTCATAAATATTACGAATGATTTCCTCCGTAGATACTTCATTAATTTTTAAATCTTTAATTGCAAAAGTTTGTACAACTTTTGATATAAGAGTGGAAATAATAATTTCTTCATTCGGAATCTTGGCGATCCATGTATTTTGTTCTTTTCCTTGCGACCAAACTACATCATTATCAGGCATTAACATCGCAAGCTGCTGATAAGTAACAGGAGTTCCAAATTGAAAATGTATTTCCTTTTCTGCTCCCCACTGCGATCTTAGCTTGTCTAAAGATCCGTCATACATTATTTTTCCTTCATCTAACATAACCACACGATCACAAAGCGCCTCAATATCTGTAATGTCATGTGTCGTTAATAAAATTGTTGTTTTATATCGCTCATTCATTTCTTTTAGAAAGTCACGGATTTTCAATTTAACAAGAACATCAAGTCCAATTGTTGGTTCATCCAAAAACAATAACGGCGGATTATGAATTAACGCTGCCGCTAATTCGCAGCGCATCCGCTGTCCAAGAGATAGCTTCCGAACTGGCTTGTCCAAGAGCGGACCAATATCTAACGTTTCAATCACATGCTCCATATGTTCTTTATATTGCTGATCAGAAACACCGTATACTTTTTTTAATAAACGGAATGACTCTTGTACAGCAATATCCCACCAAAGCTGCGAACGCTGCCCAAACACAACACCAATCGTTTTCACAAATTCTTCCCTTTGTTTGTGAGGATTCATGCCATTCACAGTGATTTGTCCAGCAGTCGGTGTTAAAATACCTGTTAACATCTTAATAGTAGTGGATTTACCAGCACCATTTTCACCAATATATCCAACCATCTCCCCTTGCTTTACAGTAAAAGAAATATCATTTACTGCTGGTACAATCTTATAATTACGATTTAATAAATCCCGAAACGCTCCCTTTAATCCTGAGCGACTTGAGTACGATGTAAATTCTTTTCGTAAATCTTTTACTTCAATAACCGTCTCCATACTCATTCTCCTTTCTGTTTCTCTCTCTAATAGGCAGCACCTTTCATTTTCCTATAATATAAAGACAGCGAGCTTTTGCAGGATTCCTCCTATGAACTCGCTTCATTTAACTAACAATGAAGTAGATAATGCCGACGAAAGTTTCAGTTTAGCACAACGAATAGTTTACCCAACAGTAACAACTATCACAAACAATACGTCTTTTCCAAAAACGTGTTAAAATAATACATAGATTTTTGTAAGGAGATGAATTTTCATGAAATTCACAAAATCGGAAGAACTACATAAAGAAGCCTTAGAACATATCGTTGGTGGTGTAAATAGCCCTTCTCGCTCTTATAAAGCGGTTGGCGGTGGATCACCTGTTGCAATGGAGCGCGGTAAAGGCGCTTACTTTTGGGATGTAGACGGCAACAAATATATCGATTATTTAGCAGCGTACGGACCAATTATTACAGGTCACGCTCATCCACACGTAACAGAAGCAATTAAAGTAGCTGCTGAAAATGGTGTATTATACGGAACACCAACAGCTTTAGAAGTAAAGTTTGCTAAAATGCTAAAAGAAGCCATGCCTGCAATGGATAAAGTACGTTTTGTAAACTCTGGAACAGAGGCTGTTATGACAACAATCCGCGTTGCTCGCGCTTATACAGGGCGCACGAAAATTATGAAATTTGCTGGTTGCTACCATGGACATTCTGATTTAGTACTTGTAGCAGCTGGCTCTGGTCCTTCTACACTTGGTACTCCTGATTCTGCGGGTGTACCACAGAGCATCGCACAAGAAGTAATCACAGTTCCTTTTAATAATGTAGAGACATTAAAAGAGGCATTAGATAAATGGGGACATGAAGTAGCAGCGATTCTTGTAGAACCAATCGTTGGGAACTTCGGAATTGTAGAACCAAAACCTGGATTCCTTGAAAAAGTAAATGAACTTGTTCATGCAGCAGGTGCATTAGTCATTTATGATGAGGTTATCACAGCTTTCCGCTTTATGTATGGTGGTGCTCAAGACTTACTCGGTGTAACACCAGACTTAACTGCTCTTGGCAAAATAATCGGCGGCGGTCTTCCAATTGGCGCTTACGGTGGTAAAAAAGAAATTATGGAACAAGTTGCACCACTTGGCCCTGCTTACCAAGCTGGCACAATGGCTGGAAACCCAGCTTCTATGGCTTCTGGTATCGCATGCTTAGAAGTACTAAAGCAAGAAGGAGTATACGAAAAACTAGATGAACTTGGAGCAATGCTTGAAAAAGGTATTTTGGAACAAGCAGCTGCACACAACATTGATATTACAGTAAATCGTCTAAAAGGCGCTTTAACAGTATACTTTACTAAAAATAAAATCGAAGACTACGATGCTGCACAAAATACAGACGGTGAAATTTTTGGTAAATTCTTTAAGCTAATGCTTCATGAAGGAATTAACTTAGCGCCATCTAAATATGAAGCATGGTTCTTAACAACAGAGCATACAAAAGAAGACATTGAATACACAATCGAAGCTGTTGGCAGAGCATTTGCTGCATTAAAATAAAGTGAAACTTCCATCAGTGGGGGCTTCATCCCCCACTGATCAACAGTAAAAACATATCGCCTAATTAAGCGGAATAAAATAAAAACAGAGGATCTCCTCTGTTTTTTTATTTTTACTATTTCATAAATCATGAATTAATAGTATAATTATTCAAAATTATCTATTTTTTATTCCTAAATAACGATTCATTATTTTAAATATTAGGTGTCGTACACCTTTAATATTTTGATTATTCTAATTCCATATCAAGGGGGGATTGACGGATGCTCAATAAAACAAATAGATGGACACCGTCTTTATTTCAAAATTATGCAAATGCAGAACATGACGCGTGTGGAATCGTTTCCGTAATGGAAAAACGAAACATTCCAACGAAAGAAAATATTAATCTTTGTATAGAATCGCTGGTAAAAATGAATCATCGTGCTGGATTTATTAATAATGAAGGTGACGGGATTGGAATTCATATCGATCTTCCAAAAACACTTTGGAAAGAAAAATTAAATCAAAATGGTTATAATCCAGCATTAGTGGACCATCCCCACTTTATCGTTGGACATTTTTTTCTACACCAAAAAGGAGATGCAAACTCCTTACAAAATGATATTCGTTCCTTGCTGCAGAAAGAAAATCTAACTATCGTATTTGAAACTAGCACCGTAACAAACTCTGATGCACTCGGACCTCTCGGCAAACAAGAAGAACCACTATTTTGGCAAATTGCTGTTGTTCCAGAAAATCAACATAAAAAGATTGATCAATTATTATTCTCTCTAACGATAGAAATTGAAAAAAACGAAGCAATTCATGTCGCGTCATTCAGTCAGGATTATGTTGTTTATAAAGTACTCGGAGCTGGTGATACACTTGTGGCATACTATGCTGACCTGCGAAATCCACTTATCGCATCTACAATGACACTTGGACATAACCGTTATTCTACTAACACATTATCTAATTTTTTTCGCGTTCAGCCATTTAGTATACTTGGGCATAATGGAGAAATTAACACAATTGCTAAGCTGCGTGATCAAGCTGAAATGATTGATGTACCACTTACAATCGGAGGCAGCGACTCTCAAGACTTAAACCGCACCCTAGAAACACTTCTCACTCATTACAACTACAGTTTATTCGAAGCGATGGATATATTATTTCCACCAATTATTAATGAAATTAAGTTATACAAGCCGCATATGCAAGACTTATATACGTATATGCGTGAAGCTTGGGGACATTTTGCTCAAGGACCGGCTGGAATTATTTCAAGGCATAAAGATGAAGCTGTTTTTAGTGTAGACTCTCTCGGTTTACGACCAGTTTGGAAAACAGAAACAGAAAATTCTTATATCTTCTCTTCTGAACCAGGTGTTATTTCTCCATCAGAATATGTCGCGGAACCAAAATCACTTGCTCCTGGAGAAAAAATAGGGTTAAAGCGGAATTCACAAGGCGAGCTTATTTTATACGAATACGATGTATATCAAGAGGAAGTATATACACGTATGAAACAACGAATTGACTTTACCGACTATCGTCATCATCTACATGTTCCACCAACAGAAGAGCTGGATAATCTTGCTTCAATTACTGAAGTCAAAACAGAACAATACGCAGCCTTTGGCTGGGACCGCGAGCATATTCAGCTTCTCGAACAAATGGCTGAAAAAGGCGCTGAGCCAATCCGTTCTCTCGGACATGATGCTCCTCTTGCAGGACTCGATATAGGAAGAAGAAATATTGCTGACTTTATAAAGGAAAGCGTTGCTGTGGTAACAAATCCTGCTATTGATCGCGATCGAGAAATAGAGCACTTCTCTACACGTACAATTGTAGGAACACGTCCAAATCTGTATGCCACAGAAGAACAACCATTTGTTGTAGAACTTCCAAGTCCTATTGTCTTAGAAGGAGAATCCGGACAGCAAGCAACAAAGCATCTAGAAACAGTAACATATGAACAACTCATCCGTACGTTTGCTCTGCATAGCACTGTCTATAAATTATCTGGAACATTTACAGCGGATGAAACTTTATATACTGCACTGAATCGACTAGGATCAGAAGCTGTAACAGCAGTAAAAAAAGGAGCCTCTCTTCTCGTACTCGACGATGCAAAGGCTCATCAAAATAACCAATTATGGATTGATCCACACTTAATCACAGCAAAAATCCATCAAGAACTTACAAAACACAAACTCCGTCGTGAGTGTGCAATTGTCGTACGCTCTGGAGCGCTTCGTTCTTTACATGATATTGTAACGTTATATGGTTTAGGAGCAGACGTTATAAATCCATACCTTACATTTGCAACAGTAAATGACAGAACAGAAAAGCCTATTCTAAATTTATATACTGCATTCAATAAAGGGCTTGAAAAAGTTATTTCAACACTTGGAATTCATGAATTACGCGGCTACGGCCGACTCTTCTCTTCCATTGGTTTACATGAAGAAATCGCATGTATACTGGATATTACAAACTTCCTTGGATCTGACACGTTAGATTTTTCACTAGAAGCACTAGCTGAGGATGCAACAGCACGAGCAATAGATTATGCGAATGAAAAAGCAAAAATAAGAAAAACATTTCATCTATTCCCGCGCATTTGGAAAGCAATCGGGGACATCGCAAAAGGAAATGCCTACGATGATTATCGTGAAAAACTAGAAGAATTAGAAGAAAAAAATCCAACAACAATTCGGCATCTTATAAAGATAAAGGAAACAAATCATAAAGTTCCAATTGAGCGAGTTTCAATTGGAGTAAAAAATCATAGCCTGCCATTTATTATTAGTTCGATGTCATTCGGCTCACAAAATGAAATTGCCTTCCGTGCTTATGCTGAGGCTGCCGACCGCTTAAATATGATTAGTTTAAACGGTGAAGGCGGCGAAATTAAAGATATGATTGGCAAATATCCGCATACACGCGGACAACAAGTTGCGTCAGGACGGTTTGGCGTCAATGCTGAACTGCTTAATTCCTCTAACTTAATTGAAATTAAAATCGGGCAAGGAGCAAAACCGGGAGAAGGCGGACATTTACCAGGCTCAAAAGTAACAGCAAAAATTGCAGAAGCGCGAAATGCAACAATTGGTTCCGACTTAATCTCTCCTTCTAATAACCATGACATTTATTCGATTGAAGACTTAGCTCAAATGATTACAGAAATTAAAACGGCTAATCAACATGCTAAAGTAGCTGTTAAAGTTCCTGTTGTCCCTAATATCGGAACCATTGCAGTCGGCATCGCCAAAGCTGGTGCTGATTTTATCAACATTAGCGGTTTCGACGGCGGAACAGGTGCAGCACGTATTCACGCCTTACAACACGTTGGCCTTCCTGTTGAAATTGGTGTAAAAGCGGCCCATAACGCTCTATTAGAAGCCGGTATGAGACATCACGTAGAAATTTGGGCTGATGGTGGTATACGCAGCGCTGCAGATGTATTAAAAATAATGCTTCTTGGTGCAAACCGTATTGGCTTTGGTACACTTTCTATGATTGCCATTGGTTGTACAACATGCCGCGGTTGTCATTTAGATACATGTCATGTTGGAATTGCAACGCAAATTGAATCAGAAGCACAAGCGAAAGAACATGGTCTGCGCCGCTTTGTACCACGAAATTTTGAAAGTGCTGTAGAAGGATTATTAAATTTATTCACAGCTTTCGGAACAGAACTAAAGCGATTAACAGGGCAGCTTGGTCATACAAACTTACAAGAAATTGTCGGATGTTCCGATTTATTAGAACAAGTAAGCGGCCAGCATTCACTTAATTTACATTACCTATTACAAACATTAGAAGATGTAACATACCATGCCCTGCAAGCAACATCACAGCAAAAATGCGATGAAACCCCTTATGCCATTGAATCAAAAGAGCTTGTTAGTGTTGGCGTTGAACAGCGCGTAATGGGCGGCATGGAATCTTGCTACCGCGTGCGTAGTAAATTGTACGAAAATCATGTATTAGAGCCAATTACATTAAAGTACACAAATGGTTCCATTCCCGGAAATGGCTTAGGTGCCTATAATAGTGAAAATCTATTCATTCATGTCAATGGCGGCGCGCAAGACGGCATCGGAAAAACAGCTTTTGGAGGCGGTATTTACATTACAAAAACAAAAGGAAAAGACGATAAATACTATAACGGTTCTGCTGGAAAAGGATTCGGATACGGAGCGCAAAAAGGATCATTATACGTACAAGGAAATGCTGACGCTAGAGCTGGGATTCGTCTATCAGGGGCTGATATGATTATTGGCGGAAGAATGACAAAACCACTCCCAAAAGAAGAGTATGGAAATATTGGTGTTCACGCTAATATAAAAGGATTTGCTTTTGAATATATGACAAACGGCCGCGCGCTCGTCCTCGGTGACCCTGGCCCGTGGATTTGTGCCGGAATGACAGGAGGAGTTGTATACTTACGTCATGAGCCTGATCTCGGATTAACAGAACAAGCATTAGAGCGACGAATTGCAAAAGGAGCGAATGTTACTCTTCGTCCACTCAGCAAAATAGGAGAATCTGATGTGAAAGAGTTATTATTAGACTATCTTCGTATATTAAATGAACATGAACAATATGAAGAAGTTGCTCTTCTTTCACCTTTGTTAGAAGATATGAATTCGCATTTTTACGAAGTAATTCCAGCAAAAGAGCAAGCAGACCCGTCTGTTTCAACAGAATAAAATAAAGTGAAACTTCCATCAGCGGGGGGATTCTTTACCCCCACTGATGGTTAGTTAAATCAATCAAGCACAGACCAGTTCCCCACCTCAAGATTCTTAGGGTTCCTCATAATCTTGAGGCGGGGCTTATTGCCTGCAAATAGCGGAATAAAATTTTCATTATTTGAGAATAACAGTTTTCTAATTGACGACTTATGATTCTCGTAGTACTCTATAACAAATAAAAAAACCTGCTGAATTTCAGCAGGTTTTTTCATTAAAATATTACTTGCTAACATAAGTTAATGAATGTATAGTATCATGTTGTACATTCATTATGACAAGAAAGAAAGGATATAAAAAAGAGTATGAAACTTGGTGCTCGCGTTTTAAAAACGGGTATTGCCATTACATTAGCTTTATTTGCTTGTTTATTGCTTGGATTACCAAGCCCTGTATTCGCTGGGATCTCAGCAATCTTTGCTGTACAACCCTCTGTATACCGATCGTATTTAACAGCTCTAGAACAAATTCAAGCAAATGTAATTGGAGCAATTTTTGCCATTGTCTTTGTGTTTGCTTTTGGAAACAACCCTTTTATTATTGGATTAACATGTATATTAGTTATTGCACTTGCTTTACAATTACATTTAGAAAATACAATTTCTATCGCTCTCGTAACTGTTATTGCCATTATGGAATATCAAGGTGCAAATTTCTTTGATTTTGCCCTATTACGCTTTGCAACAATTATGATTGGGATTATCGCGGCATCTCTCGTAAATCTAATATTTATGCCGCCAAAATACGAAACAAAACTTTATCACAAAATCGTTGATAGTACAGAAGAAATTGTAAAATGGATTCGTATGAGCAGCAGGCAAGCATCTGATTTCACAACATTGAAAACAGATATTGACCATATGAAAGAAAAAATGATTCGTCTAAATCATTACTACTTACTGTATAAGGAAGAAAGAAGCTACACGAAAAAAGTACAAGTTGCTAAAATTCGTAAGCTAGTTTTATTTAGACAAATGTTAACGACAACTAATCGTGCTTTGAGCACATTAAAAGCATTACATCGAACAGAAAACGAATTACGTTATATGCCAGAATCGTTTCAAGAATCGATTCAAAATGAACTTGATTCATTAACACATTATCATGAACAAGTATTGCTGAAATTTATCGGAAAATCCAAAAAACAACAATCTGTTGAATTTCTTGACGAGATTTCTATTGGTAAACAACAACTAATCGATATGTTTATGAACTATCAAAATAAAGAAGATGAAGAAAGCTATAAAATATGGCTTCATCTATTCCCTCTCGTTTCAGCTATTATTAATTATAGCGAGGAAGTAGAACATTTAGATTTACTTGTAGACAGTTTCTATACGTATCATAATCCAGAAAATGAACTACAAATTCAAGATAAACAAGAAGATGAATAATAAAAAACGACCCTTTCACATTACGAAGGGGTCGTTTCTTTTATATGTTGAATTTGATATAAATTATAATAATGACCACGCTTTTGCATTAATTGCTGATGAGAACCCTTTTCTTTTATCTCACCGTCTTCTAAATAAATGATTGTATCTACATGTGTAATTGTTGATAATCTATGCGCAATAATAATTGTAGTTCGATCAGCAGCTAGCGTTTGCAGGGCTTCTTGAATATAACGTTCATTTTCTAAATCTAACGCAGATGTAGCTTCATCTAAAATAAGCAATGACGGATTTTTTAAAAATACACGTGCAATCGCGATGCGTTGTCTTTGTCCACCTGACAATTTCACACCTCTTTCTCCGACCACTGTTTCATATCCGTCAGGTAAACTCGTAATAAAATCATGAATATGTGCAGCTTTAGCTGCTTCTACTACCTCTTCTTCTGTTGCTTCAGGCTTTCCGTATAAAATATTCGCTCCAACTGTATCACTAAATAAAATGTTATCTTGCAACACAAGACCAATATGACTGCGTAAATTACGCACAGCGTAATTCCTAACATCAATCTTATCTACACAAATTGATCCTTTCGAAACATCATAAAAGCGAGGGATTAAACTTGCAAGTGAAGACTTTCCACCCCCACTTAAACCGACAAGTGCTACTTTTTCACCTGGTGAAATAGATAAAGAAATATTTCGAAGTACATCTTGGTCATCTTCATTGTAGCGAAATGAAACATTTTTAAATACGACCTCACCTCGAAGTGAATCCTTTACGATAGCATCTGGGCAATCTATAATATCATACTCCTCATCTAGCAATTCAAAAACACGGTCCATAGAGGCAAAAGATTGCGTAAGTGTGGTCGAAGAGTTTACAAGACGGCGTAACGGACTATATAAACTATCCATATATCCAACAAAGGCTACCATTGTACCGAGCGTTAACGATCCATGAATGACTTCATAAGCAGCAAAAGCGATGACGATTAAAGGACCAAGATCCGTTAATGTGTTTACAGTAGAGAATGTCCTCGCTGTCCAGCTCGTATGTGTTAGTGCCTTCGTTAAGAATCTATTATTCTTCTCTTGAAATTGCTCTTCTTCATACTCCTCTAATGCAAAGCTACGTGTCACTGGCATACCTTGAATACGTTCATGTAAATACCCTTGCATCGTCGCCAATGCTTGTGAACGCTCACGTGTTAATGTTCGAAGACGACTGAAAAAATATTTGACTGCAACTACATAAACAGGCAATACGAGTAAGGAAACAAGCGTTAATTTCACATTCATCGAAAACATAACCGCAATTGCAATAAAAACTGTTGCTGTGTCCAGCCAAACATTCATTAACCCAGTAATAACAAAGTCTTTCGTCTGCTCAACATCATTAATTACACGAGAAATAATTTCACCGGTCTTCGTATTAGAGTAATAACGTAAGCTTAATTTTTGTAAGTGCGCGAAAATATATTTTCTCAAATCATACAACACTTCATTTCCGATACGCTGCGCAAAATATTGACGATAATATTCAATTGGAGGCCGTAGCACCGCAAAAATAAACAATGCAATCCCAATAGCTGTAAATAATTGAGATGTTTTCTGTTCTAGTGAACTTCCCCCTTGAATAATATCGTCAATAATATACTTTAATAACCACGGCATAATAAGCGGAATACCAAATTTAATGAGACCTATTACAATAGTAATTGTAATGGACCACCGATACGGCTTTACGAATTGCAGATACCGTTTTATTCCTTTCATGCCACTCCCCCGTTCTAACAAGACAAAACCTGCAGGATTTCCTAGCAGGTTTTTCTCTAGTCTCTATACATTAAATATCGTTCATACCACATATCAATAAAATCAGGAGCAAATGGGCCCTTTCGTTGATGAATCCACTGCGTTAAATACTCAACGTTTCGTTTTAATATCGTATCAATTACAGCTGGATAGTTCATAAGCTCACGATGTTTCTCATACTCATCTTCATCTAACAATGTATACGTCATATCAGGATAAACCTTAATGTCTAAATCATAGTCAATATATTTTAGCGCTTCATAATCGTAGGCAAATGGCGAACTTAAATTACAATAGTAGTATACACCTTCCTGCCTCAGCATTCCAATAACATTAAACCAATAATTCGAATGAAAATAACAAATAGCCGGCTCACGAGTAATCCACGTTCTTCCATCTGCTTCTGTTACCATCGTTCGATCATTTGCTCCAATAACAAAACTTTGTGTCCCTTTTAAAACCGTTGTCTCTTCCCACATTCTATGAATAGAGCCATTATGTTTATAACTATGTATTTGTACTTTTTCTCCTTCTTTGGGAAACCCCATACTTTCTCCCTTCTTTCGTCGTGAACGCTCTTCTAAGGTTGTTACCTGGTATACTTTTCATTTTTACTTTTTTCTCAAAACATATTGAGTCGAATTCACTTTTCTTTTTATTATAACGGTTCTGTCGAAATTTTAAAACAAAAGAGCCGATTTACAAAATCGTCTCTTAGTTCGAAAGCATTTTCTCATTTTCAAAGGAATGAATTACCGCTGCTGTTTGCTGCTCAAATTTCTGCTGTAAAGCTTTTAAAGTTTTTTCTGTTCTTTGAATTTCCTGCCGAATAAAATGAAGTTCTTTCATATCTAGCTTATCCATTTCAAGGTTTTGGTATTTCTCTAGATGAACCTGTAACTTTAACAATTCGTCCATCGTCCTCAATTGTTCTTCAACTAGTTCATCAAACCGTTTCATTTCATACCTCCTTAAAAATGGTTCATCACCAAAAGACGGGGGTGACATATAGATAGATGTACACTCCACTCCGAGTGGACGCTTTCCGCGGGCGAGAGCGAGCCTCCTCGGCAAGCCTGCGGGGTCTCACTTTCCTCGCTATTCCCGCAGGAGTCGCCACTCTCCGTTCCATGTATTAAACAATGATTCATTTTCAAAAAATCAACCCCACGTTACGGTGATGAGCCTTAAAAATACTATTACATAGTTTCGAATAAAGACGGTGCTTCTCCTTTGACTATATTTGTTGACTTATTAGAAGTTGTGTCGGCCCTTACAAACAAAGTGAAACTTCCATCAGTGGGGGCTTACTGCCTGTTCATGCGGGATAAAAAAGAAAAACACTCCTCTTACATGAAAGGAGTGTTTTTCTTTTTTATTAAGATTGTGATTTCTTAGCTGCTGATTTTGCGTTTTGTTGTTTTACTGCTTGTACATTTGTTTCTGTTGCAAACTCTGTACCATAGCTAGCAGCCGCACTTTGAGCTGCACTAGCGCTAGAAGCTTGTGTTTTCTTAGCTTCTGCCTGTGCGTTTTGTTGTTTTACTGCTTGTACATTTGTTTCTGTTGCAAATTCTGTGCCATAGCTAGCGCTTTGTTGTTTCGCGCTTTGAACACTAGCACCAGAAGTTGTTTTTCCAAAACCTTGTTGTTTGTTCATCTTTCTCACCTCCACAAAACATAATGTAACCATCCTTCACTGAACATATCCGTAAAAAGTGTGAAAAGAAAATTATTTTTTTACGTATACAGACAAAAACGTTCATTCAAACTAACTGTGATGGAGGTGTAAATATATGTATCTTGGACGTGATATGACAGAATTATCAATGACTCCGAAAGATCATTGGAAAAAACATGAACTCGCTTATTTTCATCATTCTTTGCAGCAAATGATGCCATACTTAAATGTAGAAGGCCAAACTATTTATAAAGAGATTATAAAAGAAATTGAAGCACGCGGTGGCCTGCAGCGGCAATAAGCTGGCTAGACACACAGGACAAAAATATCCTATGATTAAAAACTCCAGCCGCTACGGCTGGAGTTTTTTCACACACTCTTCAAAAATTGTTCGATGCGATTTAGAAATTGGTAACTGTTCAAATTCCTGAACCGTTATCACCTTTAAAATATCTGTTTCAACAATTGAATTTGTTACTGTACCATAAAATACAAATATATCCCACGTTCTATGCGTAAATGTATGCTGAACATTCATTGCATAATCATCAATAGAAACAGAAAGAGCAAACTTCTCTTTCATATAATCTGTCAATTGTTGTTTGTGGTTACGAATCCCTTCTCCAATTTCTACGTTAGGAAATTCCCACATGTTAGCAAGTAGCCCTGTGCTCTCTCTTTTATTAACCACATATTTACCATCTTCTGTACGCAATACACCAGCAACAATCGGAACCATCTTCGGTGCTTTCGCTTTACTTTTCACAGGTAATTCCTTTTGTACTCCCTCCGCAAACGCGCGGCAATGCTCCCTAACAGGACATAGAAGACAAGATGGATTTTTAGGAATACAAATAAGTGCACCTAATTCCATCAATCCTTGGTTAAAATAAGAGGGATTTTCTTTTGAAATGATTTCACGAACAATATCTTCAAATACTTTACGTGTCTTTGGTTTAGCGATATCATCCCAAATCGATAAAATTCGTGATAATACACGCATCACATTTCCGTCAACAGCCGGCTCTGGAATTCCGTAAGCAATACTTAAAATTGCTCCTTTTGTATACGGTCCCACACCTTTTAACTTTTCAATTTGTTTTACATCGCTTGGGACTTTTCCACCATATTGTTCTTTTACTTCTTTTACTGCAGCATGTAAATTACGTGCTCTTGAGTAATAACCAAGTCCTTCCCACGCTTTTAGCACCTCTTCATCCTCAGCATCAGCTAACGCTTCTAGCGTTGGAAACTTTTCCATGAAGTTTGCGTAATATGGTTTTACAGCTTCAACTCGTGTTTGTTGAAGCATAATTTCCGAAACCCAAACACGATACGGATCTTTATTGATGCGCCATGGTAGATCGCGCTGTTCTGTTTCAAACCAACTGATTAAATCATGTCGAAATTTTTCTATGTTAAAATCATCTAATATCTCAAGCTTCAAACTTGATCCCCCTCATTTTTACATATACGTACTATTATAAAGAATTTAGGAGAAAATTTAAGTAAGATGATTAAAGAAATAAAAGGTAAATGCCTTGTGATATAAAACAAAAAGAGTTACATTAATAAAAAACGGAGGTGGTTTTCATGGACACAGCCACTCATCTTGTCATGGGCGTTACATTAGGAAGCTTAGCCACACTAGATCCAGCGCTCAGCCAAAGTGACTTAGGACCACAAGCTGTGATGTTTGCAACAATTGTTGGTTCGAATATCCCTGATATTGACACTGTCTTAAAATTACGAAACAATGCGAAATACATTCGAAACCACCGGGGAATTACTCACTCTATCCCGGCTGTTATGCTTTGGTCATTTCTGATTAGCGGGATTACCTTTGCAATATTTCAAGGAACTCCTTATCTTCATCTTCTTCTATGGTCATTTATTGCTGTTTTCATTCATGTTTTTGTTGATATTTTTAATGCATACGGTACACAAGCGCTGCGGCCCTTTACTAAGAGATGGGTGGCATTAGGCGTCATTAATACATTTGATGCAGTTATTTTCTTCATTCATACATTAGCGATTGCATGTATGCTTGTCGGTGCAAATAAAGGTTATACGGCTGCTGCTGCTTATATATTAATGACCGTTTATTATATTGGCCGAATTATGATGCGCCAAAATGTAAAAAGTGTCGTAAATAAACGGTTTCGTGATGTTGAACAAGTCATTATTTCACCGTCATACCGCTTTTATCATTACCGCCTAGCTATTGTGACAAAAGATCATTACTTCGTTGCTCATTGGCATCGCGGTCATATTATGGTTCATGATAAATTCGAGCGCATTCCATTACCTAATAATGATGTCATTCGTGCCGCTCAAAAAGATGAAAACATTTCAGCATTCTTATCGTTTTCTCCTGTCTATCGCTGGGACATTTTTGAATACAACGATTATTATGAAGTTCGATTTATTGATCTGCGCTATCGCAGCAAAGGTTATTATCCATTTGTTGCAATCGTTCAGCTTAATAAAGAGCTCGAGATTATGAGTTCATACACAGGATGGATTTTCAGTGAAGAAAAACTACGAAAAAAATTAGAATTACTTCCCCATTAAAAAAACGACCGCAATTGGTCGTTTTTTTAATGTTTTAAATGATTGTCTTTGTTAATTAAATGACTATACTTTGGATTATTCGTTTGAATTTCATGCAAACGCGCCCCTTGGTTATTAATCCATGCTCGTACAACTTTCTCTGTCATTTCAATCCCTTGATACGTTCCTGTTTTTGCATATGTCGCTCCAAAATCTTCCCATAACAACTCAACCCAAGTACGCGCCTGAGAATAAGAAAGGGTAGCATTTTTTTCAAGAAGTTCTTTCGTTAACTTTTCAAAAATATCGTTCATTTTATGTCTCCTTTAGTCAATTTATCCATTTTACGTTATAGAATATTTTCTCTCACATTGCACATTCTATAAGTGATACTTTTTGTATCAATTTGTAGCGAGGGGGAGTTCCTCTTGGGTAAACAATCTGAAATTTGGTCTGAAGCTAGAAATAACAATAAGTTAGACGGTTCACCAAAAGCAAAAGCTCGTTTTGCGTCAAAACGACCTAACGGCACTATTAATACGCATCCGCAAGAGCGAATGCATGCCGCTAATCAAGACGAAGCATAATAAATATCTATCGATAACTTCTTATACGAGGTGATAAGATGAGCTACCGTGATCATTTAGACCATCGTTCCGAATTATTTAACCCTACATGGGCCCGTCCAAAACATGCAAAAGCACAAGTGAATGGACAAACGCAGCAAACTCAATCTCTCATTATTTTGGCAAATGAGATGAGAAAACGCCAATATTAGCCGTCCATCTCCTTTAACAACTATGAAAAGTGAAAACCAGAGCAGCCAAGGCTCTCTGGTTTTTATTTCTGTTGCAATAGCGAAATAGGAATACCAATTTCCTCTGTTTCATTTTGTTTGTGACCCCAAGCAAATACTCCATTAAAATACGTTATGGTAAAAGATACCCCTGGCTCTTCTATAAGTTCATATGTTTCACCAATCTCAAATGTATTTATGTCTGTCATATAAGCACGAGCCATTGCAATTTTCCTCATTAATACATCAAATTCATTTACAATTCCAAGCTGTTCTGCCTTCACTGCCTGTTCTTTTAAAATGCCAATTTCTTCTCTTAACTCGTGTGGTGTCATCTCGCTGTAGCGCTTTGGCATATTTCTCATATTTTCCCTCATCCCTCTTCACGTTTCATTTGAATAAACACTTCTATTTCATCAATCGAAAAACCCTTTCGATATAACGCTTGCTTCATCTTATTTTCATACGTCCAGCCATCATACTTCTTATATTTTTCATGATATTTATTACCATGATATATAAGGGCTTCTTCTTGCTTTTTATCATCCTTTTCATCCTGTAGTTCCTCTAAACAAATTTGAATGATATCACGTCCATACCCTTTACGTACTAACATTTCTTCTAATTTTTGTTTCATTTGCAGAAAAGAATGTTTTTGATAAGACCTCTTCTTTTTTTCTATAAGTCCAAGACCATTTTCAATTTGTTTTTCTTGTGGATACTCCTGTAAACTATGAGTAATAATTATATCCGAAACACCCTTACTTAGCAGTTCACGTCTAATAACAATCGGTCCTTTTTGGCTCACATTGCTATGAGTACGTACATATGCAATTGCATACTCTTTATCATTAATATAACGATCACGCAATAGCTTTGAAATAACTTCAGAGATGATGGCTTGTCCAATTTCTTTTTTCCGTAATTGCTCTTCTACTTCTTGTTTCGTTCTCATTTGATGCGATAAATAACTAATGGCGTATAAATACGCTTTTTGTACTTCTTCATCATATAAAATATTTGCTAATTCAACATCATCAAATTCTAAACCTTTTTGAAGTCCGTGTTTAATTAAGGTCACTTGATCTACACTGAAACCATATTCTTCTCCATGACCTTTATCAACATAAATATTAAACCTTTCTTTTGTTCGCTTTTGTACTTCTATTTTTGTAATGACAGCCATAAAATTCACCTCAACATCATTTTAACATATATGTAACAAATTTAAATTTCTTGAATATACATAATAAGGAGGGACTTCTCTTGGAAATTGCTATTTCTGGAGGAACAGGTTTTATTGGAAAAGCACTCACTTTATATTTAGCAAGCAACGGACATACCGTATACATTTTGACGCGTCAACTGAGAGAAAATCATTCACCTTCAACTATCCAATATATAAAATGGGATGCTGCCGATTCAAAATTCCCCCTTCCTTCCATTGATGTTGTTATTAATCTTGCCGGGGAATCTATAAACAATGGACGTTGGACTAAAAAACAAAAAGAAAAAATCATCAATAGTCGCTTACAAACGACAAAAGGATTAATTAAGCAACTACAAACGCTGCCCCAATCTCCGCATACATTTATAAATGCAAGTGCAATCGGCTATTATGGTACATCAGAGACAGAAATATTTACAGAAGACTGCCCAAAATCAGGTAATGATTTTTTAGCTACTACAGTAAAGCTATGGGAAGAAGAAGCAAGCAAAGCCGCAGCACTTGGTATTCGCACTGTCTATACACGTTTTGGTGTTGTTCTCGGAAAAGATGGAGGGGCACTACCGAAAATGCTACTTCCCTATCAATTGTTTATTGGAGGAACAATTGGATCAGGCGACCAATTGCTTTCTTGGGTGCATCTAGAAGATGTTGTCCGAATGATTGATTTTGCTATTCATACAAAAGAAGTGAACGGTGCATTAAATATTACAGCTCCTCACCCAGTGACAATGGAAGAATTCGGAAGAACCATCGCAAAAGTGATGCATAGACCGCATTGGTTACCAGTACCTGCATTTGCACTCAAAATCCTTCTCGGTGAAATGAGCACCCTTATTTTGCAAGGACAAAATGTATTACCTCAAAAAGCAATACAACATGGATATACACATTCTTATGATACTTTAGAACACGCGCTTCAAAACATTGTATCGCACTAATAATTTCTAAACTTTCTCAAGAGAAAAAACTCGTATGCAGAATAAAGAGGTTATTATGAAAATATTATTTAAGCAAGCCACTGTTTACCCTATTACATCTCCTAAGTTACAAGGTGATGTATTAGTAGAAAATAACAAGATTACTGCATTAGAACGATCTATTGAATCTAGCGAAGATATGACCGTTATTGATGCACGTGGTCTTCATCTTCTTCCAGGCTTTATCGATGTGCATACACATCTTGGCCTATATGATGAAGGAACTGGATGGGCTGGAAATGATGCAAATGAAACAGCAGAAATGCTAACTCCTCATATTCGCTCTTTAGATGGCATTCACCCTTTGGATATGGGTTTTCAAGATGCTGTACAAAGCGGTATTACAACCGTACACGTTATGCCTGGAAGTCAAAATGTAATTGGCGGAACAACATGCGTCATAAAAACAGCAGGAAATAGTATTGATCATATGGTCATTCAAGAGCCCGCAGGTCTGAAAATTGCGTTTGGAGAAAACCCAAAAGGAATGCATAGTAATGGAAATAAAGAATCCATTACCCGTATGGGAATTATGGGGATGCTGCGCGAAGCTTTTTATGAAGCAAAGCATTATGGGAATGATGCGGACTTTCGAATGGTTCCTATCTTGCAAGCGCTCCGCCGCGAAATTCCTGTACGCGCTCACGCCCACCGTGCAGATGATATTCTTTCTGCTCTTCGCTTTGCAAAAGAATTTAATCTTGATTTACGTATTGAACACTGTACAGAAGGTCATCTTGTTGCTGATAAATTAGAAAACCACGATTTAAAAGTATCTGTCGGTCCAACATTAACACGTCGTTCAAAAATTGAATTAAAGAACAAATCTTGGCAAACGTATCATGTCTTATCGAATCATGGGATTGAAGTCTCTATTACGACAGATCACCCCTATACACCAATTCAGTATTTAAATGTTTGCGCGGCTATCGCTGTAAGGGAAGGATTAGATGAACATAAAGCTCTAGAAGGAATTACGATTATACCTGCTCGCAACTTACGTTTAGAAAAGAAAATTGGTAGTATCGAGCCTAGGAAAGACGCTGATCTTGTCCTATGGACTCATCATCCTTTTCACTATTTAGCCAAGCCTGTATTAACGATGATAGATGGAAAAATTATTCATACAAAAAAATCATAAAAACTAGTTTATTTTTTTGACTAGATAAAGTATTATACGATTATAAACTGAATGAAACCATGATCAATTTGTGTCGTGTTGAGTAATTTCAAATTGATGAATGGGGAAGGCAAATGGTGCGCCACCAGCATTATAGACTGGTTCTAGTGGGTTCGATTCCCACCCCGAAATTTTTTTAAGTTTTATATAAAAATTTCGAGGGTGGGGTGTTTTTTGTCGTCATGCTGCCCTCTTTTTAGGAGGAGATAGTATGTTAAAAAAACGTGACCTACATGACAGCCACGTTCTATATGATTTGATGATTCACCCTGATGTCTTCCCCTTTGTGCGTCAGAAGGCATCTTCTTATGAAGAATTTTTGTTTTTAACAAAACAAACAATTGAAGCTGAAGAGCGCGGAGAACTAATTTCACGCACAATTGTTGATGAATGGGGAAACCCTATTGGAACAATAACTTTATTTGATGTGCAAGAAAAAGCAGGTTTTCTTGGCACTTGGCTTGGCAAACCGTATCACGGAAAAGGTTATAATAAACCAGCAAAAGATGCTTTCTTTAGTGAACTTTTCTATGAATTAGATATTGAGACTATTTTCATGCGAATTCGCAAATTAAATACTCGCTCTATTAAAGCTGCCGAAAAATTGCCATACGTTAATCTAGCAAATGAAACAAGAAAATGTGTATATGATCAAATTAACGCGAATGGTGAAGTATATAACTTATATGAAATTCCAAAAGATCAATACACACTACACACAATGCGCGAAGCAACATTCCAAGACGCTCATCATTTAAAAGAAGCATAATCTATGTATATCTCCCTCTGTCATTGGTAACGATAGGTAATGACTTTATGACACGAGGTGAACTGTAATGGATAAGAAAAAACGTGAAAAATCAAGAAATACATTATCTAGCACACAAGAAGTTCTCTATCAACGTGAATTTAAAAGAGCAGATCGTGCAGCTGGATATAAACCAAAAGGAATTTATTAACATAAAGCTACCTCTTATTCAGAAGAGGTAGCTTTTTTTGTGGAAAACTTTATCCACAAAAATAATGAAATTGTGTATAAATTCTAATATCTTTTCTATAAAAGGGGACTTTAACCACAGTTATCTTGTTCATTTTGTGGATATATTTACTAAAAATTGTGGATATTGTGGATACTTTTGTTAATATTTAAAGTTTACTGTATATTGTAAGCGGATTCTTTTGTGGATAAAGTGAAATTTACATTCACCTTCTTTATTTTCTCAAAATCCTGACGAAAACATCTATCCCCGCAAGTAGTGAGATACAACCAAATGTTGGATTAGACTGCAGTTTGATTAAAGATTGCACACACATTGATTTTAATATAAAGAAAAAGACCTCATTTTGAACAAAGTTTAATCAAAATGAGGCCGCTTTTTAATATTGCTAGGTTATTTTTATAAAAAAGATTGATCATTTTGTCTGATATTTTCAACAAACTTATGAGTATGTAAATGATAGCAAACCATGCTACTAAGAATTCCACTGACATCACACAACTTGTCTCTTTCGAAGGTGAGAATATTAAATGTGGATAATACAAATATATTCAAATTCCATTAATTTTCCGCACCAAAAACGCCTCTATTCATTCCCTTTCAAATTGAAAAATATCTTGATTGATCATTTGATGAAAATATTTATCCATTTCTTCTGCTGAAACACTTTTTCTATTTTGTAGCCACCATGTACTTAACGTTGTAATTACACCCGAATAGAATTCGATAATTAACTCATTGGGTATCGTATGATTTTTACAAAGTCGACTTAGTTCTTGATTCTCCTGTTTCTTCATTTCACGAGTTTGATAATGTATAAAGCTAATAAATTGTTCATCATCCATTTGTGACTCTAATATTTTACCAATCTCTTCATGATGTAAGAATTGCTCCATCATTTGAAATGGCTTAGTTAATCGATCTAAAAGCGGGATGATAAAATCTTCCCCTTGATATTGTTTAAATCCAAATGCCAATAACGCGTCTTTATCTTCAAAATGTTTATAAAATGTTGTTCGATGCACCATCGCACGATCACAAATTTGGTTGATGGTAATGGAACTATATTTCTGCTTTGATTGCGTCATTAATTCAAATAAAGACTCCCACAATAATTTATGTGTACGTCTAATACGTAAATCCAGCTGCCCCTCATTACTATTCATCTACACTTCTCCTTTTCTGTAGATTAATTATACAACTGGCGAAAATTGATTCTCCCTACTTTTAATCTACACCTGTATATTATATTACACATGATCTTTTAGATACAAATGTATTAAAAAGAGAGATACAAAAAATAGGAGGAAAATCGATAAATGAATATGACAGCCACGAGTTCCACAAGCAGCAAAATTAATACTTCTAATAGTAGACATACACCCATTTTAATTGCATTAATTTTAGGTGCAATGGTCGCATTATTAAACGAAACATTACTTGGTAATGCTTTAACCGTATTAATGAAAGATTTTGATGTAACAGCTTCAACAATTCAATGGCTTTCTACATCCTACATGTTAGTTGTTGGGGTTTTAGTGCCGATTACAGCTTTACTTCAGCAATGGCTTACAACAAGACAAATGTTCTTAGCCGCCATGTTAACATTTTTAGTCGGTACATTGATTGCTGGATTCGCACCGACATTTGCCGTTTTATTAATTGGACGTATTGTCCAAGCAATCGCTACTGGGTTAATTTCACCCTTACTAATGAATACGATTTTAATTATTTGTCCACCTGAAAAACGTGGTGCCACAATGGGCTTAATAGCACTTGTTATGATGTCTGCTCCAGCAATTGGTCCTACTTTATCTGGACTTATTGTCGATTCTCTTAATTGGCGCTGGTTATTCTACATTGTTATTCCTATCGTAATCATTTCCATTTTAATTGGAATGAAGTATATTCAAAATGTCACAGAGTTAACACGACCAAAAGTTGATTATTTATCCATTCTTTTATCAACATTAGGTTTCGGTGGTATTGTGTATAGCTTTAGTTCTTCAGGTGATTTAGGATGGTCAGATCCTAAAGTTTATTGCTCTTTAATTATCGGGGCTATATCCTTATTCATTTTTGTTGTTCGTCAATTAAAAATCAGTAATCCAATTTTAGAACTACGCGCATTTACATTTCCAATGTTTACTTTATCAGTTGGGTTAATCTTCATCGTCATGATGTCGCTGTTCTCAACAATGACATTATTACCAATGTTCTTACAAACGGTTTTACTTGTTACAGCCTTTAAATCAGGGTTAATCATGCTACCAGGGAGTATGATTAGTGGCATAATGGGACCAATTGCAGGTAAATTATTTGATAAATTGAGCCCAAAGGTTATTATCATCCCTGGCATTGTATTAGTGGCCATTGCAATGTGGCTATTTAAAGGCATTAATCCAGAAACAACATTGACACAAATCATCTTGATGCACAGCGTATTAATGATTGGACTCATGTTTGTAATGCCAGCACAAACATATGGTTTAAATCAATTGACACCAGAACTTTATCCACACGGTACAGCACTCTTTAATACATTACAACAGGTAGCTGGCGCGCTTGGCACAGCTATATTTATATCTAAAATGTCTTCAGGCACAACTAAATATATGGAAAACTCAGTAAATCCAATGGATCCAGCAGAAAAGTTAAATGGCTTAACATCCGGCTTCCAAGGGGCATTTACGCTTGGGTTAACCTTGGTAATTGTTGCCCTCGTTGTATCGTTTTTCTTAAAAGGACAGAAAAAGAAAGCAAAAACCACCCAGCTCTTACACAATGAAAATTAGAAGAACCTAAATTTTGTATTAGCTGTAGATTGATTAAATAAAAACATCAAAAAGACATCTTTACTAGTTAAAGATGTCTTTCGTTATAACCTCCGTTGGATTGAATATAGGTATAACAGTAAATTTTAAAGTCCTTCATGTTGATTTTTGTATATATTACTATCCATTTAAACAAAATAACGAAAAAAACCTCCTTCTACTCAGATAGAAAAGAGGTTCTTATATTAAGTAAAAGACTGTACAAGGGCCGGTGGATGTACTGGTGAATGTACTCGCACATGATTTTCTTCTAAAATAGAATCTACAATATGAAACGCTGGTTCCGGATGATAAATGCGTTTCATCGCTTCTTTCATTTGCAATAACTTCATATCATCTTGCAATAATTCTTTCGTTTTCTCAAAAATTTCATTATCTTCGCGAATAACAACTGCTGCACCTTGTTTTTCAAAGTAATTCGCATTTTCATTTTCTTGCCCTGGTACTGGTTTATATAAAACGACAGGTACTTGCAAAGCTGCTGCCTCACTTAATGTAATTCCTCCTGGTTTTGTAATCATACAAGAGGTAATACGGAACAGCTCGTCAATATTCTCTACATAACCGAATACTTTTAATGCATCTGGATTGCTTTCTTGTAATTGAAGCAAGTCCTCTTGCAATACTTTATTTTTCCCACAAACTACGGCTACCTGCAGGTCAGGAACTGACATAAAGGACTGACATAACCCTTTTACACTTCCTAACACTCCATGCGCTCCTGCTACAATAAGCAAAATCTTCTTGTCCCGTGACAAATCATACTTGTCATACAATGCTTCTACATTGATGACTGCTTCAAAATTTTTACGAATCGGAATCCCTGTTGCTACAATTTGCTCAGCAGGTACTCCTACCTCTATCATAATGTCCTTCACATAATCTGTTGCAACAAAATAACGATCTACTTCTCGGTGAATCCATATTTTATGCAAGCAAAAATCAGTAACTACATTATAAACAGGAATAGAAATACCTGTTTGCTTTTTCAACTCTGGCACTGCAATGATTGGAAATGTATTAATAACAATATCGGGTTTTTCAGCATGCAATATCGCTTTTAAGCGTTTTCGACCAAAATTAGCATACCATGATGCAATTTTTTTATCGTAAATTTTCTCAACACCATAATAAAATAAGCGGTATAGCTCTTTCCCAATTGTATAACTTTTCAAATATAAATATTTTGTAATGTCTGTTATGACAGGGTGCGATTCACTAAAAAGATCGCATACGATTACATCCTCAAGTCCTCTTTGACGAAATGTTTGTTCTAATGTTTTTGCTACTTGTACATGACCGTTACCGTAATGTGCTGTTAATATTAAAACCTTGGGGTTTTTTATCAAACAAATCCACTCCTAGCTTTTTCGGTCTTTCATATTGTATCTGTCACAATATAAAAAACAATTCCCTTATAATTTTGCATGTTTGAATTCCAACGGTTTTTCGTTGGATCTGTACCTGTCGTGGATATGCAAAGCATATGTTATTGACCCCTTAATCCCATCTGCTCATATCTTAACATTATACTTTCCTATAACTGCTTTCGCAATAACTTGACTTTTATCTATACTCCATGATACGCCTTACATTATTTCTTAATTCTTTCTATTGTTTCGTTTTCCCTTTACATTTTTGTAAATTTATCCATATCGTTTCTTTACAAAAATAGACATTGTGTAATCATAGTATACTCTTTTCCTTATGTTTGCTCTACTATTTATCAATGGAAAGCAAAAAGTCTAATCCACAATTGGATTAGACTGCTGCTAAAGTATTCTTTGCTTTTTGAATGCTTTCTTCCGTTGGAGGCTCTACTCCTTCAAGAGGATATTTATGCCCTAACGCCTCCCATTTATAAACGCCTAACTTATGATACGGTAAGACTTCTACCTTTTGTACATTATCAAGACTTTGAATAAAGGCTGCCAAATTTTCTAAGTCCTCTGTACCATCAGTAATTCCAGGTACAAGTACATGGCGCACCCAAATTGATTTCTTTTTATCTGATAAATAACGAGCAAATTGTAAAATATGTTCGTTCGGTTTTCCTGTTAATTTACGATGTTTTTTTGAATCAATATGTTTTAAGTCAAGTAATACCAAATCAGTATATTCCATCAAAATGTCTAATTTTCTTTGGAATTCTTCATCTTCAGAATAGCACCCTCCTGAAGAATCAATTGTCGTATGAATGCCGACCTCTTTACATTTCTTAAACAGCTCAATCAAAAAGTCTAACTGCAGTAGTGGCTCACCGCCGCTTACTGTAATACCACCGCCGGAAGCTTCAATAAAAGGAAGATAACATGTAACATCCTGCATCACTTCTTCAACTGTTATTTCTTTCCCTTTACCAATCTCCCACGTATCCGCATTATGACAATATTGACAACGTAGTAAACACCCTTGCGTAAATATGACATAACGAATTCCTGGGCCGTCAACAGTACCACAAGACTCAACAGAATGAATTCTTCCTGTTACCATATTACTTCCTCCTCTATTAAAACAGCTCCCCTCTGTCTTTATGAAAAACAGAGGGAAACTTTTTACTTACATGCTTTCGTGCATTGTACGGTTAATAACGTCAATTTGTTGTTCACGAGTTAACTTAATGAAGTTAACCGCATAACCAGATACACGAATTGTTAATTGTGGATATTTTTCAGGATGTTCCATTGCATCCATTAATGTTTCACGGTTAAATACGTTAATATTTAAGTGATGTCCTTCTTTTACTGCATATCCATCAAGCATAGATACTAAGTTGCGAACTTGTACATCATCTTCTTTACCAAGTGCTTTTGGAATAATTGAGAATGTATTAGAAATACCATCTTGTGCATCTTCATATGGTAATTTCGCAACAGATAATAATGATGCTAGTGCACCTTTTGTATCACGACCGTGCATTGGGTTTGCGCCTGGTGCAAATGGTTCTCCAGTACGACGACCATCTGGAGTATTACCAGTTTTCTTACCGTATACAACGTTAGATGTAATTGTTAAGATTGACATTGTATGAACAGAATTACGGTATGTTTTATGTTTACGAAGCTTGTTCATAAATGTTTTCACAAGACTTACCGCAATTTCATCAACGCGATCATCATTGTTACCGTATTTAGGGAAGTCTCCTTCAATTTCAAAATCAACTGCGATACCATTTTCATCACGGATTGGTTTTACTTTCGCATATTTAATTGCACTTAAAGAGTCAGCTACTACAGATAATCCAGCAATACCTGTTGCCATTGTACGAAGAATCTCTGTATCATGAAGTGCCATTTCAATGCGTTCATAGCTATATTTATCATGCATATAGTGAATTACATTTAATGTATTTAAATATAAACCTGCTAGCCATTCCATTGTCATATCAAATTTACGCATAACTTCTTCGTAATCTAATACTTCAGAAGTGATAGGTGCAAATTCAGGTCCAATTTGTTCTTTTGATTTTTCATCTTTACCGCCATTAATTGCATATAACAGTGTCTTAGCTAAGTTTGCACGAGCTCCGAAGAACTGCATTTGCTTACCAATTCTCATTGCAGACACACAACAAGCAATACCGTAATCATCGCCATACTCTGGGCGCATAATGTCATCATTTTCATATTGAATTGCAGATGTTTTAATAGACATTTTCGCACAGTAGTTTTTAAAGTTCTGTGGTAATTGTTTAGACCAAAGAACTGTTAAGTTTGGCTCTGGAGCTGGTCCTAAGTTGTCTAATGTATGCAAGAAACGGAATGAGTTTTTCGTTACTAATGGACGACCATCAAGTGCAATACCACCGATAGATTCTGTTACCCAAGTTGGATCACCAGAGAATAATTCATTATAATCAGGTGTTCTTGCAAATTTCACAAGACGTAATTTCATAATGAAGTGGTCCACAATTTCTTGTGCTTCTTCTTCTGTTAATGTACCGTTTGCTAAATCTCTTTCAATAAAGATATCTAAGAAAGTAGATGTACGGCCAAGACTCATTGCTGCACCATTTTGTTCTTTAATTGCTGCAAGATAAGCGAAATATAACCATTGGAATGCTTCTTGTGCATTTGTTGCTGGCTTAGAAATATCAAAGCCATGAGAAGCTGCCATTTGTTTTAATTCTTGAAGAGCACGGATTTGCTCAGATAATTCTTCGCGTAAACGCATTGTATCTTCGCTCATTACACCGCCAGTTAAATTCAAATCTTCTTTTTTCGCTTCAATTAAACGATCTATACCGTACAATGCAACGCGGCGATAGTCACCAATAATACGACCACGTCCATATGCATCTGGAAGACCTGTAATAACGCCTGATTTACGAGCTGCTCTCATTTCAGGAGTATAAGCATCGAATACACCTTGGTTATGCGTTTTACGCCAGTCTCTGAAAATACGGCTTAATTCTTTGTCCATTTCATATCCATAAGATTCACAAGCTTGCTCTGCCATACGAATACCGCCGTATGGTTGTAATGAACGCTTAAATGGCTTGTCAGTTTGGAAACCAACTACTTTTTCAATATCTTTATTTAAATATCCTGGGTCATGTGATGTAATAGAAGAAACAATTTTCGTATCCATGTCAAGGACTCCGCCATTGTCACGTTCTTGTGTTGTTAAATCCATTACTTGATCCCAAAGTTGTTTCGTCGCTTCTGTTGCTCCAGCTAAGAAGGATTCATCACCTTCGTATACGTTTACATTATTTAAAATGAAGTTGCGGACATCAATCTCTGCTTTCCACTTTTCACCTTTAAAGTTTTCCCATGCATTTTTTACATTTTCTAATACTTCAGTCATCCTAATCTCCTCCATTTTTGATTAGTACAGGACTAAGATTTTTTATATAACAGCTTACGTATTTAGAATACTACTTTTTTGAAAAAATGAACGTTACAGTTGTGACATGTTTGTGAAATAGTGAGCAAACCACTATGGACATAGTGAAAACACTACTTAAATCTTGATTTAATTAACCTCTTTTAATAATTTCATTTTTTTTGGTATTCTTAATGAAGGAATCCTTTTCTGCAGTATAAGAGTCGTATCCATTTTAAACTGTAATACTTTCCCTCCCTATTCTGTTATAGTATTTTTGAAACAGAATGAAAAAAGGTGTGCCTGTTTTGGCACACCTTTTTTGTATAGATGGCTATATACATTGTAAACCGCGGTGAAAATAATATTTCTTCCACGGTAGGGATAAACTTCTCATAAAGTGAAAATTCTATCCCCGCCGGATGGAAAGCTCTCGCCAATCGTGCTTTTACAGGCCTTTTCCCTGCCTATCTTCTTCGTTTTCTCTGAAGAGGTCTACTGCTCACGAATAGCGAAAACTTCCAGCAGTAGGAGGATTTATCGTCCGTTAATATGTGGTTTAAAAAAGGAGGAATTTTATATGCGAAAAACAAAAATCGTTTGCACAATTGGACCTGCAAGTGACCAATACGAAACATTACTTTCTTTACTAGAGTCTGGAATGAATGTGGCTCGATTAAATTTTTCTCATGGAACACACGAAGAACATGAAGCACGTATCAATACGATACGAAAAGCCGCAGCGGCAGCTAAAAAAAACATTGCACTCTTACAAGATATTAAAGGACCTAAAATTCGAATCGATGAATTTGAAGGCGGACAAGCAGAACTGCTTGAAGGTACGCCTGTTACTGTTTCAATGAAAAAGGTACTCGGAACATCTAAACAGTTTTCTGTCACATATGAAGGTCTATACGATGATGTAGAAGTAGGGTCCCATCTATTACTTGATGATGGACTATTAGAGCTAGAAGTAACAGAAAAGACAAATGGTGAGTTACAAACAAAAGTTATACATGGCGGAATAATTAAAGATCATAAAGGTGTGAACGTGCCAAATGTAAAAATCCGCCTGCCTGGTATTACGGAAAAAGATAAACAAGATATTCTTTTCGGAATAGAGCAACGTGTTGATTACATCGCAATCTCCTTTGTACGTAAAGCTGCTGATATTTTAGAAGTACGCGACATATTAGCAAAGCATAATGCCTCACATATTCGCATCATCGCAAAAATTGAAAATCAAGAGGGAATTGATAATATAAAAGAAATTGTAGAAGTTGTGGATGGAATTATGGTTGCCCGCGGTGACATGGGCATTGAAATTCCAGCAGAATATGTACCAATTATTCAAAAAGAATTAATTCATACCTGTAATTTGCTCGGAAAACCAGTCATTACGGCAACACAAATGTTGGATTCTATGCAAAGAAATCCAAGACCAACCAGAGCAGAAGCTTCAGACGTAGCAAATGCAATCTTTGATGGCACAGATGCGATTATGCTCTCAGGAGAAACAGCTGCCGGTGACTACCCAATAGAAGCCGTACAAATGATGAATAAAATCGCTCTGCAAGTAGAGGAGTCTTCTTTATTCCAAAATCAAAAGCAATTGCTTCATGATAACCATAAACAAATAACAGAAACAATCAGTGCCGCTGCTGTTCAAGCAGCTTATTCCTTACAAGCAAAGGCGATTTTAACACCAACCAAAAGTGGTTATACAGCGCAAATGATCTCAAAATATCGCCCGCACACTCCTATTATCGCAACAACAGCTGAACAATCTGTTATGCAGCAACTCGCACTCGTATGGGGCGTACATCCATTTTTCACTGCATCAAAACAAACGACAGATGAAGTAATTGAACAAGCATTATGTAATGCTAAAGAACAACAGCTTGTCTCTACGCAAGATATTGTCATTGTAACAGCAGGTGTCCCTGTTAACGAACGCGGAACGACAAATCTCATGAAAATTGAGGTTGTAAAATGAAGTGAAACTTCCATCCGTAAGTACTTTACTGCCCGCTAATAAAGTAAAAAAGGCAGATGCACTACGCATCTGCCTTTTTTACTCACAACCATCTATATTACATGTCATACCATCTGAAACTGTTACTTTTTCTTTTTTTAGTTCCTGTTCAATAATAGCTTCTAACGCTTCTTTGTTACGTACACCTTGTACCACACTCTCTCCAATAACAAATGTCGGCACAGCTTGTACGCCTTGTTCATAATAAGCGTGATGAACAGCTTTTTGATGCGCCTCTTTATACGTACCATTCTCAAGCGCTTGACGAAACTCATCTTGATTTAATCCCACTTCTCCAGCTATTTCTACAAGCACATCTACTTCTCCAATATTACGCTCCTCTTGGAAGAATGCAGTAAACACACGATGCTGATATTCATTTCCTTTTCCATTTTCTTTTGCATATTGATATCCTTCAAATGCAGTATGTGTATATGGATGTGGTGACAACCGAGGTAATTTTATATCAACACCCATTTGCTCTGCCCACGGTGCAATTGTACTTTGGAACATCCCTAACTTGTCTGGTTCATTCCATGGATCAATACGTTCCGCTGGATATGGACGTAATTCAAATGGCATCCATTCTACTTCTACATCTTTTCCTTGAATTGCTTCTTGTAATGGTTGTTCACCAATAAAACAAAATGGGCAAACATAATCGGAATATACTTTTATTTGTAATGTCATTATTTTTCTCCTTTGCGCTCTTTGTTGTAATGATTATAGTTACAACAAGACACTCCTGTCAACTAAAACCCTTTTCCATTCAAAGGAAGATGTCTAACGATTTTTCAACGTCAATATTGCAGCTACCGCATAATATAAGGCTCTCTCATACTTTGCATGTTCCGCAATTGATAAATTAACGAGCGAACCACCGCTCGCAGAAAAATATTCAATCGCTTCTACTGGAATCGCATCTTCTTTTACTTCAATATAGCTGCCATCTTTCCAGTTTCCCTTTTGGATATTCGCATGCAAATCCCCAGTAATTTCTCCAATTTCTTCATCATGTTCAGACCGCAAAAGCCATTCCAGCTTTTTTAAATTCCATGTCTGTTTCAGTTCACAAATCTTATCTCCCGCTAAGTCATGAAACGTATAAGAAAGGTGCATGCCTGCTCTTTGCCTTACAATCAACATTGCTTCTCCCAATTCGTTGTACAAAACAAAGCGCTTTTCATTCAATGATTTTAAGAAAAGGGATACGAAAATTTTCCAAACCTTTTGCATTTTTGTTTCATATTCTTCTCTTAAAATGCCCATTGTATTTCCATCCATTGAAAAGTATGTAATTGAAGTGATTAAAGACGTTTCTCTTCTTATAACAAATCGCTGTTGCTCCAGCATCGGTAATGGCTCTTCAATACGAATAGTTGTTCCAATTTTCTTAGCCCTTTCTTTTTCTACGAAACTATAAATCATAAAAAGAAGGGCCATTATAATCATACTTATAAAAGTTACAGTATCCTTGCCCCACTGAAAATAAGGTGTCCGAATATAATCAAGTATAAACGCTATAATAGCAGCAAAAAATATAAAGCTAGAAAGAAGAAATAACCTTTTCCCATTCCGGGCATGGTGTTCATGAATCCCCATATTCAACCCCACTTTTTTACATATTTTTATTATTATCTCATTTCTCGATTATTTATCCAAATAAAAAAAGCTATCTCATAAGATAGCTTTCTAACCTTCTACATGCCGAGTCATCGTATAAATATCATTACTTAATACACCAAACGATTTAATGTTATTTTGAATATTAGATAATAAAACCACATACGTACTTCCATTTTTACTAAAACTATTTAAACAGTCCCACCCTGGCATAACGCCATGATTTGAGTAACTACCAGGATCCACATACCAACCAAAACCATAATCTTTTTTAACTGCTGTAAACATTTGATGATAACTTGCATTTGAAATGAGCTTTCCTGTAAATAAAGCTTGATCAAATAAATATAAATCATATGACGTCATGTATATATCACCGCATCCAAACAATTGCGACATGCTTGGTAAAGCTGGTGTTGTCATCTTATTATCTACAATTTTATATCCAGTAGAAGGATAGTTTTCTTGTTGAAAGTTGTCACCAAATCCTGAGTGCTTCATACCAGCTACGTCAAATATATGCTTTTGAATATAATCCTCAAGGGATTCTCCACTCACTTTCTCTACAATATACGCAAGCACAGAGTAGTTAGAATCAGAGTATTTCCAATTCGATCCGGGAGGGAATGCTAATTTTTGATGTCCTATTCTTTTGATGAGTTCATCATGAGTAATGTTCTCTGCTCCCTCTGGATACTCTGGAATACCTGATGTATGTGTAAGGAGATGTACTAATTTAATCTCCCGGCCTCTTGGGAAATCAGGAATATATTTCGCGACAGTATCTTCTATGTTTAATTTATTTTGTTCTTTCAATTGCATAATGGAAGTCGCGACAAAAGCTTTTGTAATTGATCCGATGTAGTAGGACGTCTCTGAATTATTAGCAACTTTTTCATCTTGATTGGCAAATCCATATCCTTTATTCAAAAGAACCTTTCCATTCTTCACAACAACAGCTGTACCACTGAAGTTTTTACTCTTTAAGTACGCATCCAATTGGGCATTATTATTTATATCTTGCGTAGGTTGCTCAGCTGGCAATTCTTTTGGATTTGGATTCGGGTTTGGATGTTTCTCTACATCTTCCTTCTTTACTTCTTTCACCGCTTGCAACGTTTCCTTTTCTTTATTGTGAGAAGTAATTTTCGTATATCCCCAATATATAAGGGTAAACAACAGACTGAGAATAATCGTTCGCTTTATATATACAATCGGTCTGTGAGATTTCATAACAATAAAAACCTGCCTTTTTGCATAGTTGCTCATTTTACATCCTACTTTATCATGCAATGAGTAGTTTACCAACGTCATGCATAAAAAAATAAAAAAGAGCATCTAAAATGCAAGATAGTCGTTACATTTGTAATGAAATAACACTTCCGTCAATGGTATTTTCTTCATCCTCGATTTATAGAAAGCCTTTACCAATCGGGCAGTTATCCCCCCTATCTTCTGCGTTTTTCTCTGAATCTTGAGGTGGGTCGCGAATAGCGGGATAAAAAAAACCCTCATTTTTATCAATGAGGGATTTCTTGTTTATTATTTATACATGTTTTTTCATATCATCAGCAACAGACTCAACGTTTGTACCAACGATAACTTGTACACTTGTATTACTTAATTTCATGACACCTTTTGCACCAGCACGTTTTAATGCTGATTCATTTACTAAATTTGCATCTTTTACTTGTAAACGAAGGCGAGTTGCGCAGTTGTCAATTACTGCTAAGTTTTCTTTTCCACCTAGCGCTGCTACGTATGTTTCACCGATAGAACCAGCTTCACCTGCCTCAACCGTTCCTTCTTCCACTAACTCATCATCATCTTCACGACCAGGTGTTTTTAAATCTAATTTCTTGATTAAGAAGTAGAAGACAAAGAAGTAAATTGCTGCATAAACTAAACCTACAACTGCTAATAATACTGGTTTTGTTGCAATACCGAAGTTAATAACATAGTCAATTGCACCGGCACTAAATGAGAATCCATCATGAATGCCAAGCGTTGTTGTGATAAATAAAGAAAGACCTGTTAATACAGCATGAATACCATATAATACTGGTGATAAGAACATAAATGAGAATTCAATTGGTTCTGTAATACCAGTTAAGAATGAAGTTAATGCAAGACCAATTAACATACCAGTAACTGCTTTACGCTTTTCTGGTTTTGCTGCTGCAATCATCGCAAAACATGCTGCCGGTAAACCAAACATCATAATTGGGAAGAAACCAGTCATGAACATACCTGCAGTTGGGTCTCCTGCAAAGAAACGAGCGATATCGCCATTTACAACATTTCCTGCTGAGTTTGTAAAATCACCAAGCACAAACCAGAAATATGTGTTCATTACATGGTGTAAACCAATTGGAATTAATAAACGGTTTAATAATCCAAAAATTCCTGCACCAACTGCTCCTAAGTTAACGATACCATGCGCTACTGCATCAATACCGCTTTGAATTGTTGGCCAAATTTCTCCAAATACTAAACCTAATAAAAGCATCACTACAGCTGTAATAATCGGTACAAAACGTTTACCAGCAAAGAATCCTAGCCATTCTGGTAATTTAATTTTATGGAATTTATTATATAACAATCCTGCAACCACACCTGCAATAATACCGCCTAAAATGGCCATATTAATTTTCGGTGCTAACGTTGCCGCTTTCGCAACCTGACCTAAAGTATCTGCCATTTTAGAAGGATCCACAGAACCAACTAAATGTTGCACACTGCTTAATTTATCGTTTAACTCCGCTGCTGAATACCCTTTACTTAAAGTATCCGTCGTATTTTTCAAAACCTCATAACCAATCGCACCCGCAAGAGCTGCGGCACCACTACCATCAACAGACAAACCGACTGCAACACCAATCGCAAAAATAAGTGCTAAATTATCAAAAATTGCTGCACCGGCTTGTGCCATAACAGGAATATTAAATACGTCAGGCTGTCCTAGACGAAGCAATAACCCGGCTGCTGGCAATACTGCAATTGGAAGCATTAATGCTTTACCAATACGTTGTAAAAACTGCAACATCTGAATTCCTCCTATCCAAATTATGAAATCGTTTCCAAATTCAAACAATTTTTAGAAAACGCTTTCTATTAACATAATCATAATAACATATAGTTGTATAGATGTGTAGTTATTGTTTCCGAGCTTTTTATGGATTTATCTTCCTTAATCCTTGTTACATGTAATATTTCTCCTTATTCTAATCACTAAAAACAAATTGATTAAACATACCATTTTTACAAATAACGAAGCGCCCTCATGAATAGAAGTTTCATTTTATCATTCCTCATTTTCATGTTATTATTTATTTCCTGGATTGTCGGGAAAGTTAAATTTAGTAACTAATTATACTAGGAGTGTTTATTATGCAGTGTATCGAGACTAACAACTTACAACAGTTATTAGATCAAGTTCAGCCCTATACAAAACAAGGAAAGCTTGCAACATATATTCCCGAATTAGGGAATGCAAATCCCGATGATTTAGGTATCGCGATTTATCATAAAGAAAGTCATTACGTTCATGCAGGAAAATCCCAGATACTCTTTACGCTTCAAAGTATTTCAAAGGTAATTACACTTGCTCTTGCTCTTTTAGACCGCGGTGAAGAGTATGTATTTTCTAAAGTTGGCATGGAACCAACAGGTGATCCTTTTAATTCTATTATTAAATTAGAAACAACCAGTCCCTCTAAACCATTAAATCCAATGATTAATGCTGGGGCATTAGCTATCACAAGTATGATTGCAGGTGAATGCAATGAAGAAAAAATGGAACGCATCCTTCACTTTGTTCGTGATATTACAGATAATCCTTCCATTAACTATTCTTCTAAAGTTGCCATATCTGAATTAGAAACTGCTTATTTAAACCGCTCTCTTTGCTACTATATGAAGCAAAACAACATTATCGATGGTGATATTGAAGAATTAATGGATCTATATACACGCCAATGTGCGATTGAAGTAAACTGCATCGACTTAGCCCGTATCGGACTTATCTTTGCGATGGATGGTTATGATCCATATCGAAACAAACAAATTATTCCCAAACACATTACGAAAATTTGTAAAACCTTCATGGTAACGTGTGGTATGTACAACGAGTCTGGAGAATTTGCAATTCGTGTTGGAATTCCAGCAAAAAGCGGTGTAGCTGGTGGAATCTTTGGCTGTGTAAAAGGTGAATTGGGTATTGGTATTTTCGGTCCTGCACTAGATGAAAACGGCAATAGCCTTGCTGGGTTTAAAATATTAGAATTGCTTTCTGAACAAGAAGGCTGGAGTATTTTTTAAAAAGCGTCTAAAATGGCGCTTTTTTCTGTATAATCTTGCATATTTTCTATACACCTTCGAATAGTATAGTACAACCCAGTGTTTTATCACATAAAACTTCCAGTCAGAGAATACCTTTCTTTCTAAATCGTTCACTAATCAGTTCTTACTGCCCACGAATAGCGGGATAAAATGGAGGTGCTTATGAAACTTATCCTTCAAACAGAAGATCAGGCAATTCTCGAGAAAACCATTCTTCTTTTTGTATTAAGCATCGTCGAAAGTTTAAAATTAAAAGTTGTTTCCCTTGATGAAGCCTATCGATACATATTTAATTTAGATGTACTGGAATTGTTAATGGACCGAAGCATTGATGATAAAGTACTGGAAGTCATTCACTTTGGCATAGAGTTAGAAGACATTCAAAACCTAATCCCAGAAGATTTAGAACAAAATATTGAAGAGTTAAAATGGCGCTGTATTCAAGTGCTAAGTGATTATGAAATGTATGAGGAAACCGAGCAATTGATTGAAGATATTCGGTAAAGTGAACATTCCAGTAAAATAACACTCCCCTTCTTCCCGTTAAAGCGGTAAAAAAAGCACCTCTTTAGGTGCTTTTTAATGTTTTTTTAAACTATTTTTATATGTTTCAATATTTACTGGTAACTCTTCCTCTTCTAACGTATGTTCATTTACATCTTTGTGAATGTAAGCACCCTTTGGAGGTTGATGATCGTGTCCTTTTTTCTTATGATCAAAAGATTTACCGCGTCCCATACTAACACCCCTTCCATTAAATAAAGTCTATGTTAGTATAAATAAAAGGTCGTCGACATATGCAATGGTTTGTTGTATTTCCGAGGAAATTGCAGAAGTTTGTTTGATTCCTCGCTTAACGAGCAGTGAGTCTCCGCCTATTGATGGAAGCCCACCTTTCTCTTATAAGAGTTGATCCACTGCAATTATAATAAGCAAAGCACCTGCAATTATAGTTGCCCATTTCCCTAAATACACCGCTAAATACTTTTTACCTACGTAAGAAAAGAGCCTAACACTTAAAAAGCTGAAGAAACCAGAAATAATAGCCGTCATCCACAGATTCAAATTTGTTATACCTGCATCAAAACCACCTGCAATATTATTAATGGATAGTGCAATTCCAAGTACAATTGCTTCTGAAAAACCAATTGATTTCGATCCATCGAAATCAGCTGCTTCTGGATTGCGTAAAATGCGCATTAACACATTACTTTGCTTCCTTCCCTGTTCTGTCTCCTTACTAAGCAACGGCTGACATAGTACCAATACTCCAATACTCCCAATTACAATGGCACCAATAACACTAGCTGTAGCATTTGAAATAAACAAGGAAAGCCAATTACCGAAAAAACCTGCAACAAGTGTAAATAAAAAGCCAAAGAAAGCTATGATAAAGTTATTGAACCACGAAATATGAATCTTTCGAATTCCATAGGCAATTCCTACACCCGCATTATCTAAATTTGAAGCTATCGCAATAAATAGAATTGAAAATAAACTTGTTATATACATCAACAAACGCTCCTTTATTGCATTTTTTATTGTATCTTATGCAAATATTGAGCAACTGTGCCTGTCTGTTTCATATACTTCTAATAAAATCTCAACATTTCTTCAACATTTCAGCAACAAAAAGGAGCGCCGAAAACTATGTCTACTCAAAATATAAATCATCAACTCGGTACGGTATTAAAAAAATTATTACAAGAGCGTGCTTTATCTATGCGGCAGTTTGGAACGCTAACCAACATCGATCCCTCTACCATTTCACGAATTATTAATGGAAAGCAACAAGCGAAGCAAAAACATCTTCAAAGGTTTGCCGAATGTCTGCAAATTCCTATACAGTACTTATATGATGCAATGTACGTAAAACATCCTCAACAAACAGCTGAATCCCAAACAGAAATGTATACATCAATTGATGCCATTCAAAATACATTACAATCCTCTAACTTATTTGACTACGAATACACAACAACTCGTGTAAAACAAGAACTTGAAAATTACGAACGCTATGCGAAAACAACAGAAGGACAACGCCTCATTCACGATGGATTTTCAACAAAGTTGCAACAACTTGATAGCACAGGTCCTTTCATCGATCAACTAAAAGATATGTATCATCAATTTTGCAAAGAATCTATTACGCCGCAAGAACGAGCAATTATCGGAAGCGCCTTGCTATATTTTGTTTTATCAACCGATATTATTCCAGATTACGTATTTCCGATTGGATACTTAGATGATGCAATTGCAGTAGAATTAACGAAGGAAAAGTTAACTGAGATTAAAAATAAATCGGAGAAAGAAAAATAAAACCTATTATTCCACACTATAAAGAAAAGAGATGCATGTCCTTAGCTAACATGCATCCCTTTTCTTTACCTTAACCTAAATTTTTATCCTGCTATTGGTGAGCGGTAATACTGTCACCTTAAAATTACGCCAAAAACAAAAATTTAGGCGGAGGATAAAGTGAAACTTTCATCAGTGTTTTTTTCATCCCCCTACTGATTAAAGTTTCACTTTATTATAAACTTTGCGCTTCTCTCGTATTTGCTTCTTCAACCTGTTTCATTTTGTTGTTCTTATTTTTAGAAACACGGTAAAACAGTAAGCAAACAATCGTAAACGGAATACCGCAATACAATGCCATACGTTGATCTGGAATAAAAGCCATACTCACAATTACGGCCATATTTAATCCGAAACAAAGAAGTGGCACAATCGGATACAACGGCGTTTTAAATTTCAAATCCTTAATATCCCCGCCTTGTTTTATATATGCTCTTCTCCCTAGAAAATTTGATAAACCAATCGATGCCCAGACTAGTATTCCACCGAATCCTGCAATAGAAAGAAGCCATAAATAAACTGTATCCTCTGCATATATACCGGATAATAAAGAAAGACAACCAAAAATCAAACTTGTAATTAATGCATAAATAGGAACACCCTTTTTAGATAACTTCCCAAAAATTGGACTAATCATCCCTTGATTCGCCATAGACCAAAGCATACGAGAAGTTGCATATAAGCCTGAATTTGCTACTGATAACACCGCTGTAATAATAACAAAGTTCATAATATCTGCGGCATACGGAATCCCAATTTGATCAAATACAACTACGAATGGACTTTCTACTAATCCCGCTTTTTCCCATGGGAATAACCCAGCGAGTATGAACATAGAAAGTATAAAGAAAATGAATATACGCCAAGCTGTATTTCTAATTGCTTTCGGAATGGTTTTCTCCGGGTTTTCACTCTCACCGGCCGTAATCCCAACAATTTCGGTCCCCTGAAAGGAGAAATTAACGGCAATCATTGTAATTAGAATCGCTTTCAGTCCATTCGGGAACAGTCCCCCGTGATCAGTAAAGTTTGAAAGCATCGGTGCTGCGTCATTTCCTTTCATATGTAAAAATCCAAACATCGCTGCCCCGCCTAAAATAATAAATGCAATAATTGTAATTACTTTAATACCGGCAATCCAAAACTCAAACTCTGCAAAACTCCGTGAGGATAATACATTAATCGAAAAAAGAAGGACTGCAAACACGATGCACCATATCCAAGATGGTACATGTGGAAACCACCGCTTCATTAAAATACTTACTGCAATCAACTCAATCCCTATCGTAGCAGCCCAGTTTAACCATGACATCCAACCAACTACATAACCTACTGCAGGCGAAATATACTTTGTAGCATACACTTGATAAGATCCTGCATTCGGCATAGCAACAGCTAACTCTCCAAGACAAAGCATCGTTAAATACATAACAAAGCTCCCAACAAGATACGCAGCAATTGCTCCGCCTGGTCCAGCTTCATGAATGGTGTAACCTGATCCCAAGAAAAGGCCTGTACCAATAACCCCTCCAAGTGCAATCATAAATATGTGTCTACTTTTTAACTCCCGCTTTAACTCCTGATTTTGCTTTTCCATATGAACCCCCCTTTAATTTTATCCCGCTATTCGCGGACAGTAAGACCCCGCTGATGGAAGCTTCACTTTATAAGCACCCCAAAATGTAAACGCTTTAAATTTAATATGAAAAATAAAAATGAATAAAGTGCATTTTTATTTCATCGTTACTATAGATTTGTACTAGAAGGGAGATTTTTCAAAAGAAAATCTCCCAATACAAGAAAAAAGTCAAAATACGATAGATAGTTCATACGAAAACTTTCTTAGGCTCCACTTGATAGTGATATAAATTAAGCAATTGTTTAAAAGAGCATTAGAAAACGGTACATAATCCAGAAGGCTTTGTATTAATCACTTCCTGTGATCAACAGATCATCCCTGACTGTTATTAATAATGTTTGATTTGTGATAGCTTGTCCTTCTTCTACTTCCAGTCCTTCAACATAGCCACTGATTCCCACTTTAATTTCTACTTTCTGCTTATCCATAGTTTCAATTAAAGCTAATTTCTCCCACTCATACACATAGGAACTTTCATTAATAAATAATTTTTCAACCTTACCATAACAAGGACTGTACACGTTTTCTATGACTGTCTTCATCTTTTAAACCCCTCTTTCTTATTAAATAAACATGTAAATCTTCCAATTCACCTCCTAAAAAAATCAGAGCATTCAACTATTAATATGCAAGATATGTACCAACCTAATTTCTTACGTGGAATTAAGAGTTAGTACTGAAAAAATTTTAATATGCGCAAAATTTTTCTTCTCCTTTAAAGATTTTTAACCAAAAAACGCAAATTTTTTTTGCATACTTGCAATAATTTTATTAAAATTAAGAAAAATCAGTCTTCATAGGGTATAACAAGGAGAAGATGAACGATGCACACAGAAGAAATCAATCTCAAAAAATTAGTCGAAATGAATATGCTATATGAAACCTTACTCAATGAAATTGATATTGGGATTCACATGATTAACGAAGAAGGTAAAACAATCATCTACAACCGCAAAATGATGGAAATTGAATCAATGAATCATAAGGAGGTACTATATAAAGATCTTTTAGAGGTATTTGCATTTGAAGAAAATCAAAATAGTACACTTATAGAAGCACTAAAGCTGGGAAAAGCGAGAAAAAATATAAAGCAAACTTATTTCAATAATAAAGGGCAAGAGATTACAACAATTAATGATACCTTTCCCATAGTAGAAAACGGAAAAGTAAAAGGCGCTATTGAAATAGTAAAAGAGATTCCCCAGATAAGACAAACAAGTAAAGCGAATGCCCTTCGAGGGCATAATACTAAATTTACCTTTAATCATATAATAGGCAATTCTAAAGCCATTCAATCGGTTATTATAGAAGCAAAAAGAGCAACACGCACCTCTTCCTCTATACTTATCATGGGAGAAACAGGAACCGGCAAAGAATTATTTGCACAAAGTATTCATAATGAAAGTCACCGTGCAAGTAAGCCTTTTATCTCACAAAATTGTGCTGCTATACCTGAAACCCTAATGGAAAGCTTATTATTTGGCACAAACAAAGGAGCTTTCACAGGCGCAATAGATAAACCAGGCTTATTTGAAGAAGCACACGGGGGAACTTTATTATTAGATGAAATTAACTCATTAAGCCCAGCGCTTCAAGCTAAATTATTGCGTGCAATACAAGATAAAACAATACGAAGAATCGGAGGAACACAAGAAAAAGAAGTAGACGTTCGAATCATAGCAACTATTAATGAAGATCCAATTGAAGCCATGACACACAATCGCTTACGAAAAGACCTATACTATAGATTAAGTGTTGTTACTTTATTTCTTCCGCCTTTAAGAAAGCGGAAAGAAGACATCTTACCACTTCTTCGTAGCTTTATTGAAAAATATAATATGCAATTTGGCTTAAAAGTAAAAGGTATAGATAACAACGTCAGAGACTTTTTCTATAAACACGATTGGCCTGGGAATATAAGAGAATTAGAACATATAATTGAAGGGTCTATGAATTTAATAGAAGATGAAGAAATGATTACAACATCTCATATTCCAACACGTTTTTACGAGCTAGCAAAAAATGAATTAAATATTCACCCTCCTCTAGCTAGGTGGGAAACTGATAACTCAGATCACACATCTAGAACTTTAAAGAACACAATAAAAGAAACGGAAAAAGAATATATTATTCAAATTCTAAACGAACATAATGGTAATATCTCACAGGCCGCAAAATACTTAGGATTAAGCAGGCAAAACCTGCAATATCGATTAAAAAAGTACGGGCTAAACACGTAAAGATTATCGCTCTGTCATTAATCCATAGGAGTTTATATACATCACATGGATCTCTTTGAAATTTCTATAAGTACAGCAAAAAGGGTGTTCTTAAAGAACGCCCTTTTTTGTATGGCACCACTTATAAATAAATGACAGAATCACTTTTGTAAACTCAACAAGCTGTTCTATCTCAACTCTTTCATTCACTGAGTGCGCTTCTTCTAACGTACCTGGCCCATAAATCACTGCTGGAATGTTAAATTCACTGAACCATCCTCCATCCGTTACTGTAGCAGACATATCAAGAATGGCACTGCGGTGTAATGTTGATTCATGTACAGCAGCAAGTTGTCGCACTGCTGGATGATCTTGATCAACTTCTAATGAAGGAAAGATTTCACCACGATCCACAATCATAGATTCCCCGCCCCATTTAAATTGTGGTGGATTTTCACGCAGCCATGGATCAGCTGCCGCAAGTCTGCCAATGTAATCTTCAATTTCCTCAATCACCTGTTGATGTGTTTCATTTGGATAGAAGTGTACCGTAATCCATAATCGGCATTCATCCGCAATAAATGCCGCATGACGTCCTCCTTCAATGACTGCTGGATTAATTGTCGTTGTCCCTACTGGATAGCCATCATATGTTTTCATAACAGCCCAGTGTCTTTCTAGCTCTTGTAATCCTTGCACAATTTTCATCATCTTTTCAATTGCACTCGCTCCGAACAAGCGACCACCAGCATGAATCATTTGTCTGCGCGTTGCATCATGAAATGTTTGCGGGCTTTTCACAGTAATCCATCCTGTAATAACCCCGCCTTGGCCTTGCATATGTAAATCACTTGTATCCACAACAACTGCAAAATCAGCATTATATCCACGCTTACAACATTGAAGTGTTCCTGCTTCCCCTACTTCTTCTCCAATTACCGACTGAAAAATCAAGTCCCCGGGCAGTTCAATACCAGCTTCTTGCAAAAGTTGAATGGCAAATAGAGCCCCAGCTAGTCCACCTTTCATATCAGCAGCACCGCGGCCAACAAGCCATCCCTCTTTTATAAAAGGTTCAAATGGTCCAGTCTCCCATGGTTCATCTGCTGAAACTTCTGCTACATCCATATGCCCATTAATAATTAAACTTTTGTGTAAGTCTCCTGCTGTACCCTGTTTCACTCCAACAATATTTGGATCATTCGGATACACGTCCCATTTATCAATCTTAAAATCACGCTTCGTTAAAAAATCAGCAACAAACTGCTGCGCTTCATTTGTATTTCTTGCTGGTGGTGCAGGAGTTTCAAAACGAATTAATGTTTTTGCCAGTTCTACTAGTTCATCTTTTCTTACATCAATTTGTTCTAGTAGCTTTGAAATCGTTTCATTCATTGCAAATTCCCCTTTGCATGTATAGTAAATTTTTATTTTCACATAAACAATTTAGTGTCTACAAACTTTCAACGAGTTATATTTTTATTCTAAACCTTTATTTACAACCGAAACAATAAAATCCCAGTAAGTGACTCCATTTACTTACTGGGATGTTTATGTTCCTTATTATCCAATTAAAAATCAACCTTCTCCAAATACAAACCACTTGCATCAGCAAGACAATTGATTTGATTTCGTTGTTTCGCCTCTAAAATTTGTGGTATTACTTCAGCGTCTAACTGGCCTAATCCAACTTCTATTAACGCTCCAACAATTTTTCTCACCATATTGTGAAGAAATCCGTTTCCGCTTACTCTAATTTGGATAAAGCCTTCTTCTTCAACGATATCAAGCTTATATACTTCTCGAACCATAGACTTTTTCTTAGATTTAGCATTTGAAAAAGCAGTAAAATCATGTGAACCGATTAAATATTGAGCTGCTTTTTTCATATGTTCAATATTTAATTTTTTTCCAACGTGCATGCTGTATTTTCGCATGAATGGATTTGTATGTTCTTCATTCCAAATCTTATATAAATACGTTTTTGCCTTCGAGTTATAGCGAGCATGGAAACGCTCTGGAACTAATTCCACATCAGTAATACTAATATCATTTGGTAAGTATTGATTTAAGTACTTTTTAACTTTAAGTTCCGTTACATTCTCATCAATCGTAAAATTAGCTACTTGATTAAGAGCGTGTACACCAGCATCTGTTCTGCTGCATCCAATGATTTCAATTTCTTTTCCTAGCATTTCAGATAATACATTTTCTATTTTTCCTTGAATGGTATTATCGTTATTACCAAGACGCTGCCAACCCTTATAGCGGCCGCCGTCATATTGAATTGTTAATTTGTAGTTGTTCATTGTTTTCTGCTATTAAAAACATAGACATTTGCCTATTTTTTATTAACAGACTCACCGCCTTTCTTATACCTAGAAAATACAATCACTGTACCTATCCGTATCATATATAATTCTTCTCACCTGCATATTTAAAAATACCACGTTATAGAGAACAGGGATAGATAAGGAATACAAAATTCCTTAGTGTCGTTTCCATAACAGGCGCTTCCTCTACTTCACTAAGCTACGTATACCCTTCATATCCACCTCGTAAAATGTCCTCCACATAAGCAAGCGTCGGCTTGTTATTTTTATGAACAATCTGGAGTGCTTTGAGTATGAGCTCCTCTGACAGATCATCCATCCACGCATTCAGTTCCTCTGCCGTATACAGTGATAAGCTGCCAAAGTTTTGTTCATAAAACGTGAATACATTGCGGTCAGAATCTATTTCTTCTTCTTTTTCATCAATTTCACAGCTTTCGATATCTTCAGCCTGAGACTCTCCGAATGGCATACCAAAATGCTCTAATAACAGTGGAATGCTCAGCTCTTCCTCCAAACATTTTTGCAGAAACATATGTACAAACTTTTTGTTTTTCACAGTCTTTAGCTCACGCAATACACATTTCTCGACGTTCGCGTTCGTAACTGGGTTATAGCGCACCCAGTTCAGAATATATAACTCCTTCGTTTCTGCATCATATAATATTTTTCCATAATCGATGAACCGCTGCAGCAGCTTCTCGACAGTCTCTCTGTTGTAACCTGTTTCCATCTCCGCTAAACGTTTTGGCAATGGATAAATGCCGCATTGCGTCGTTTTAGAGCATGTTAGCAAGTATATGTAAAAGTATCGCTCCTCCGGCGTTAAGTCCAATACAAAATCATCCTGCCAAAAATTCATCTGTACATTACGGTATACTGCCATGTCTCTTCCTCCCATCTTTAGCGACACATATAAAATTCCCTGGCGTTTCCTTAATAGATATAAAGATAAGTGAGGAAATTTGGTAGTTTTATTTTATAAAAAATTACTTCTACGGTTTTATTTCCCTCGAAGCGATTCTTGTAGTAGTAGTTTTTTTTGTTTTTGTTTTTGTTTTTGTTTTTGTTTTTGTTTTTGTTTTTGTTTTTGTTTTTGTAATGATTTATTACTTGCAAGGGACTTGGGAGGGGCTTACAAGGGGCTTGTAAGGGGCTATTCATTGTGAATCGAAAGAATTTGGCTATCATTATAACAAAAATCCAATTTTGACCAATTAACCACTGTAAAATCTGGTAAAAAAAGAATGAAAATTTAAGAATAATAAGGTAAACTAATCAATGGTCTTGTATGCAAAAATACTAGTTTAAAGTCGGTTGACGTTAATACCGAGGTTATATTAGGTATGCGGAGGAATGATGTATGAACAACAACGCGGTAACTGAATCAGTTGAAGAAATTGATAAAAAACGGGGAAACTCAAACAAGCGTTTTAAAAATTGGAAGTTTATCACAACGGGTGTCATCGTTATGATTGTACTCCTAATTGCGGGAATTAGTTATTATCAGACAACCCACTTCAACTCAAATATTACGATTAATGACACAAAAGTTGGCGGTCTGACTGCTGATCAGGCAATAAAAAAATTAAAAACATCTGTATTAAAAAACAAAGTCTATGTCGGCCAGCAACAAATTTTAGATGAAAACGATACACAAATAGGATTTACGGATGAAGATTTGCCTAAAATTAAGAAACTATTAAAAAGCCAGTGGACATTTTTCCCTTCCTCAAAGGAAAAAAATTATTGGCTGATACCGGAAAAGGCGGATCAGTATCGAAGCGAAACGATGAAGAAGCTTGTAGAAGAAAAGCTCATATCTATGAATAAAGATTTAAAAGCGCCTCAAGATGCTATGGCGAAGTTGGAGCAGGGCAAAGTTGTTATCTCAAAAAGCATTGACGGAAAACAGTATGATGTCGCTAATCTATTGAAAGATTACGACAAGCAGAAATATAAAAGTGAAATCCATTTGAATCCTGTATACATACAGCCTATTAAAGAAAACAATCCGATTGTAAAAAAAGAGGAGAAAGCGCTACAGGATCTTCTTCAACAAACCATTGATTATAAGGTACAAAATGAAGTTTACTCTTTAAAAGCGAAAGATCTAATTAAAAATGCCTCTATGTCAAAGGATATGAAGGTTACAATCGACCCGAGTGACATTAAGAACAAGATTACTGAAATTAATAAATCTCAATCGACATTAAATAAAAACTTCACATTTACAACCCATTCTGGTTCGGTCATATCAGTAAAAGGACAAGGCTATGGCTGGGCAATAGATGTTGAAAAAGAAGCAAAGCAAATCCAAGAAGCCTTCGAAAAAGGGGAAAAATCACTTTCTGCTTCTAATATTTACGGAAATGGCTGGGAAAATAAAGGCATCGGTTATGAAACAACAGCAAATAATGGCATTGGAGATACGTATGCTGAAGTGTCAATTGCAGAACAGCAAATTTGGATTTACAAAGGCGGACAATTGGCAGTCACAACGAGTGTAGTGACTGGTAAACATAGTACCAGTGAAGATACATCACCAGGTGTGTGGTATATCCTCTATAAACGATCACCGTACACACTCAGAGGCAGCGCAGTAGGTAAACCGGATTATTCTGTTAAGGTAGATTACTGGGCTCCGTTTACAAACAGCGGACAAGGGTTCCACGATGCCGGCTGGCGGACAAACTGGGCAAATAATGCCTATTTAACGGCAGGTTCGGGCGGATGTGTCAATCTCCCTCCTAGCGTTGCTAAAACTGTGTATGATAATCTAAGTACTTATGAACCGGTTATCGTATACTAGCGAGTAGCAGTCTCTCAAGTATTTTCTTTATAAAAAAAGAAGCAGGAAATCCTAAGTGATTTTCTGCTTCTTTTTTATTATTTGTGATACGCACTTCTCGTGTGCAGGTGAGAAACATTTATATACTTATATTCAATTACAATAAAAAACTATAGGCGAGTGAGCTTTCTGCCGCTCCTATGCCGCGGCAGACTCATCCTTACGATCTTTTTTGCTAATCGTCAAGTAGCCGACAAGAATAACAATAATAATCGTTAAAACAAGACTGACCGGACCTTCTCCCAGCCCAAGACCACCGTGAGACGTCGAGATCCAGTCCGAAAACGAGGCGCCTACTGGACGAGTCATGATATAGGCGAACCAGAAGGCAAATATCTCATTTAGACCAAACAACCAATATCCTAGAGCTGGAATAGCAAGTAAGACGGCAAACAACACCCCAGCGGAAAAGTAACCTAAGTGCATCGTTGACGCGGCCATGTCACCTGCAGAAGTACCGAGGGCGAACGTACACAGTACGGTGCACCAGTAAAAAACCTCACGACGAGTAGTATAAATACTGTGGACAGACAGAGTCTTCTCGAACGCGTTCCAGATGACAAAGATAACTACCAGTGTCGTTACAAAAAACACGGTTGATACAAGGTAGGGGATTCCCAACACAACATGCACAGCATCAGCAGCCATCGTACCAAAGATACTGACCATAACGACAACGAGCCAGTAGATCCACGGCACATATCTTCGTACTAAGAATTGCAGTGCCAATGAGGCTGCTAAACCAATTCCCCCAAGAGCAACTGCAATGAACGGGTTCATATGATTGACTAGGTAATCAGAAAACACCTCGCCCATTCCAGTAGTCAGCACCTTAGTAATCCAGAAATAGACTGTAACTTCCGGAACTTTCGAAAGGATCGGCTTAGCGGCCGATAAGGACTTATTCATATGCTCACTTTTCCCTCCAATGATTCTTTCCTTTACAAAAAACAATTTGGATGCAAAAGAAATTATTTTTAAAGTCTATTATTTTTTCTGAATTGGGATTTTTGTATAATCCAGTCTGTTAGCCGTTCAACAAACGGATTTGCAGAAATAATCATTTGTACAACTACCACTGCATCAGAACATAAAAATATGTTACATGGAAACCCCCTTCACTGCATGAAAGGAAAATGAGAATTATATTAAAAATTTATTAAATAAAATTCATTTACTCAAAAAGAATATCGTTTACTGTTACTTGTGACATGATTCTCCTCGGTATATCTAAATGAAGTTTCACTACATTACAAAGAAAAAATGTTTTTCTTACTGGTCTATTTTTTTGAAATAATTATAAATCTTTTCTAGCTTTTTCATTTGGTTTCCCTTCGGACTTTCCATATTCCCAAATTCAAAAAACTTCACTTTTTTGATTCCCACAAAATTAAATAAGGCTCTTTTCATTAGAATCTTATGTGCATTATTTAACCAGAAAAGTGGATAGTGAGTAGGCCCCTTCATAGTAGACACACACACAACGGACTTTCCTGTCAAAAGCCCTTCTGGGAAAAGTCCCTCCTTATCTTTATAGGCAAAATTGGCAGCAAATAATTGATCAATATATCCCATAAGCATTGCAGGAGGTCTCCCCCACCAAATTGGATAGATAAAAACAAGCTTATCAGCCCACATAATTTGTTTTCTATATTTTTCGATACTAGGGTCAGTATGCATATCACGTCTTCGTCTTTGCTCATTAAACACTAGAAGTGGATTAAAACCCTCTTCATATAAATCTAAGACCTGTAACTCCTCTATATTAGAATTTTCCTTACTTCCTTTTATAACATTTTGTAAAAATGCATAGTTTAAACTTGTATGATTAGGATATGTATAAATTATTAGTACCTTCATAACGCACCCCTTAATTATCATTTGATAACTAAATAGTAACACCCTTCACTTTTATTATCAAATGATAATTGTATCATGATAATAATTCTGTTATCTTGTCTATGAGAGGTGAGAAAAATAGACAAACATGCTCTTTTTTATAAACTTGTATCATTTACAACTTCTGTTCATCGTGTAACACATGAATTAACAAAAAATGCGAAGTCAGATTCAATCTCGCAAATTCAATACAACATTCTTGAATGCGTTGCAGTTAATCAACCTATCACTCCAAGTGAGATTAATGATTGTCAGAATATGTCTATGCCGAACACAAGTCGTGAGCTTAGAAAGTTAAGTGAAAAAAAATTAATTGAAAAGATAAATGATAGCCAAGATCGAAGAAAACAATATATTCGTCTCTCGAATGATGGAGAAACTATGATGAACGAAGCTTTTGCAACTATAGAATCAAATTTTCTAAAACGAATACAAAATGCTTCGAAAGAAGATTTAGATGATATTGAACGTGCAATAAATATTCTTCAAACAAAACTATTTTATGAATAAGCATACCATCAGCGGGGGGCTTCACTACATACGAATAGCAGGATAAATTACACGACAAGGGCTCCCTTAATTGAAAATTGATTGTTCACAACTAATCATCTTTCAATCAAGGAAACCCTTGTATATAAGTATTCTTTTACAAAAATCAATTTTTCAGGTGTTTTCTAAATTAATAACACCCAACAAAGCTTTAAGCTGGCAAAATAGTAAATTCAGTAATATCTTCCCACGTTACTTATTCTTCAACATCTCTGCAAGTTCATATAAGGAATGGTACTGTTTAATTTGATAGTATCGTCCTTCCTTTTGCAAATACCCTTTGTCGCAAAATTGTGCAAGCACATGTAATAAATGTCGATAGGAGACGCCTAAAAAATCACAAACAGTTACGTGTTTCTCCTTATAGACCTCTTCATCCGAGGTTTGCAAAATAAAATCCGCAAGCCGGTTTTCAAGCGGGAAGGCGAGACTATACGAATACTTTGCAGCCATTTGTGTTGCTTTTACACTTAAAAATTTGGTTAGTTCACGTAGAAATTTTGCATCTTCTAACATTTGTGTGCGACAGCGATGAAAAGGAAGCGCAAAGCAAATGGTCTTAGTGGAGGTTTGGATCCCTTTTGTATAGTACACCTCATTTAATAATTCCATTTCCCCAATATAATCATTCGCATTGATAAAATTAATTAAGGAAACTTTCCCATTTTGATGCGTTACATAAATTTTTGCTTTTCCTTCAATGACATAAAATAAAAAATCCGGTCGCATGCCTTCTTGAATAATCCATTCATCGCGTTTATATTCATGCACTTCTATAAACTCTTCAATCGGAAAAGAAAATAAATGCGCAATGGAGTACTCATTCAAATATCTTTTCCTTTTCTCATTTTTATAAATTTCCATAATCCACCTCAAAAATGTGAGATATCTCATATTATTGTACGTATCTCCATGTTATCATGCAAACAATGAGGGGGATACAGAATGGACACACAACGCTGGATGAGTAGACAGTTTTTTAGTTTTTATATGACATGGGGCATTTTTCTACCCTATTGGACAGGATGGATGATTCATACAAAAGGGCTTACGCTTTCACAAACTAGTTTGATTATGAGCTTAGGTTTGGTTGCAAGAGGCCTTTCTACATTAATTGCGTTTCCTTATTTATCGAGGAAATTTAGTAGTAAAATCTTATTAAATGGGATGGCAATCGGCACACTAATTGCTATTCTGTGTTGTATTCCAGCGAGTTCCTTTGTTAGCTTACTTGTGGTAACGTTACTTTTGAATTTTGTTTACCCAGCGCTGATGCCTGCTTTAGATAGCACAGCTGGCGTACTTGCACAAAGTAATCAATTAAGACATTATGGGAAGAGCCGCTCATGGGGATCCATTGGGTTTGTCGTGGCAGGTATGATCTTAACCATCTTTACAGGAGCGTTTGGGGATGAAGTGATTTTATGGGCACTGTTACTCGGCACATTGGTATTCGTGTGCCTTGGTTTTATGCGTGCACCCGTTGTTTTATCTAAAAAACCGCAAGCGAATCAAACAAAAAAAGGCGGTATGCTGGAATTATTTCGCATCAAACACTTTGGTTTGGTGCTCGTCATTGTGATTTTACTGCAAGCGGCACACGCTTCTTATTACAGCTATGGCTATATTTTTTTACAAGATATTCACGCACCCAAATATTTAATTGGGTTAATTATTAACATTGCCGTGATCGCAGAAATCATTTTCTTCTCAATCGCAGATCAGAGCTTTCATAAATTTTCAGTAGGCTCCTTACTGACACTAGCGGCACTTGGTTCATCCGTACGTTGGATATTAGTATTTTCCTTTCCAAATGTTATTGTTTTCTGTATCGCACAAACATTGCATGCATGCTCATTTGCAATGGGGCATTATGCCTTTATGAAATATTTAATCAAAAATATTCCACATGCGCAGATTCCAAAAGCACAAGGCATGTATTCAGCACTGGCACTTAGCTGGAGTACTGCGGTGTTCACGATGTTCGGCGGTTATTTATACGAAATCGAGCCAAGATACGCCTTTATCGGGATGATTGTTTGTACCATACCGTCGATGCTGCTTGCACTTTTATATCGAAAACTGGAACTTAGAAAGGAAATTTTAGTTTCTATTTAGTTCTTTGTTTTCTCAGAATCTCGAGGTTGGAGTCTTACTGCCTGTTAGTGCGGGATAAAACAGGCTTATCCGTTGTGGATAAGCCTAGTCATTTTTTAACGGAACTTTGCTGCGTATAAGAAAACCACATTTACTTATGATACTATTCAGCGTAATCAATCCTAAATAAAAATTAGGCCTTATCGTTTTTTCGATAAGACCTATTATTCATTTACTTTTCTTTTCTAACAAGCTTAACCACATTCTCCACATGTGCCGTATGTGGGAACATATCAACTGGTTGTACATACTCCACATCATAACTCTTCATTAATGTTTTCACATCACGCGCCAGCGATGATGGGTTACACGATACATACACAACTTTTTTAGGGCTTACTTTTAAAATTGTTTCAAGTAATTTATCGTCACAGCCTGTACGCGGTGGATCAACAACAATTACATCTGGACGCCATCCTTCTTTCACCCATTTTGGTAACCATTGTTCTGCTTTTCCAGCTTCGTACTTCGTGTTTGTAAATCCATGACGCTTCGCATTTTTCTTCGCATCTTCAATCGCTTCTGGAATAACATCCATTCCGCGTACTTCCGCTGCATCGTTTGCAAGCCAAAGTCCAATTGTACCAACGCCGCAATAAGCATCTACAATTTTTTCTTTTCCTGTTAAAGCAGCTGCTTTTTTCGCTTCGTTGTATAAAACAACTGTTTGTTCAGGATTCAACTGGAAAAATGCGCGCGCAGATAATTCAAATGATAAATCACCAAGCGTTTCTTGAATGATTTCTTTTCCAGCTAAGCGGAATGTTTTATCACCAAAAATAACTGATGTTTTACGCCAGTTCACATTTTGCATAATCGATTTTACAGTTGGCATCTGTTTTTGTACTTCTGCGATAAATTGATCTTTATTTGGCAATTCTTCTTTTGTTGTAATTAATGTGACTTGTACTTCCCCTGTTTGAACCGCAGCACGTGTCACAATTGTACGTACAAGACCTTTTTGTTTTTTCTCATTGTAAATAGAAATGTTCAGTTTTTCTAATATACGTCTTACAACTTTTGTTGCTTCGTTTGTTGCTTTATGCTGAATCATACAATGAGAAATATCAATTAATTGATGTGAGTTTTGTTTGTATAAGCCTGTAATGACTTTTTCGTCTTTACGCCCTACTTGCAATTGACTTTTATTGCGATAATGCCACGGATCTCCCATACCAAGTGTCGGACGAATATCCGCTTCCATACTTCCGTTCATATACTTTTCAAATGCTTGTACAACAATATCACGCTTTTGATTCAACTGCTCTTGATAATCTAAATGTTGCAGCTGACAACCGCCACATTCATCATATACAGGACATGGCGGCTTCACGCGGTGCGGTGAAGCTTTACGAATTTTTTTCACTTTTGCTTCTGCAAAACCACGCCCCATTTTCGTTGCCTCTGCAACAACTTCCTCTCCCGGTAATGCTCCTGGAATGAAGACAACTTGTCTCTTAAAGTAACCTACGCCCTCTCCGTTAATTCCGAGACGTTTAATTGTCACAGGAAACGTTTGACCAACTTCCAACTTACTCTCATGTTGTTTTTGTATCATTGTTACACCTCTACTCTATACTTTTCCATAAATATAATGATGCATAACTGCAATATGGCTCACATTCTTGTTTCATTCGTTCTAAAAATGCGTCATCTGGCTTTTGTTCTAACTGAAACAACTGTTGAAGCGCGCGTTGAATTCCGATATCTGCTTTTGGAAACATATTTTGACGTCCAAGCCCGAACAGTAAGAAATTTTGTACGGTCCATGCTCCAATACCTCGCAGTGGCAATAGTTGTTCTCTAACCTCTTCGTCTGTTTTTCCCTCTAACTCTTCTAAGCTTAATTTGCCGTCCGTAATATGTTTCGCCAGTCCAATAATATATTCTGCCTTCCGCTGACTAAATTTTTGATTTCTCAATTCTTCTACTGTAATATTTGCTACTTGTTCAGGTTTTGGAAAAAAGAAAACGCCATGTTTCTCTGTTCCGTATGTTTTTACAAATTGTTCTGTGAGCTTTGTGGCAAATTTCAAATGAACTTGTTGATGAATAATACAGCGAAGAAGACAAGAAAAATAATCAAATTCCAAAATAATTGGTGTATATGCAAATGTTTCAAAAAGCGGACGTAATGACGTGTTTATAAAATGATTTTGAATCTCATGAAAAGGTTGATTCCATTGGAAAATAAAAGAAATACGCTTCATAATTTTATCTTGTTTGTCTGTTTGGCTAGAGATCCAAAATTGTGGCTGTTCCATTGTTCCCTTCCCTTGTACACGTACAACAAGTTGCTCTCCATCTATGCTAAGCGGAACATGAATTGTTTTATCTTCTAGATTAACGACATTTAATGGATCAAAAGATAATCGCTTTAACACTTCTTCAAAACGATACGGGTATTCTAACGTAATTTGTTCGCTCCACATGCATTCCTCATCCTTTTTACACATCATTATAGCATGAGAAAACCGCAAGCATACATGCTTACGGTTGATTGCCTTTTACTAAATCATCTAAGCTTTTAAAATGATACCCTTTCTCGCGTAAATCATCAATGATTTTCGCTAGTGCTTCTGTGTTATCTTTGGAAACAGAGTGCAATAAAATAATAGCTCCAGGGTGAATCATATTCATAACATTATTATGAGCATATTGCCAGCCTCTTTGCTGATCTACTTTCCAATCCAGAAAAGCAAGTGACCAAAATACATTATAGTAGCCCTGTTCTTTTGCAAGTGCTAATGTACGCTCACTAAAGATCCCGCGTGGCGGCCTTACATATCGTACTTCTTTTTGTCCTGTTACCTTCTTAATTTCATCTGTTACAATTTGCAGTTCTTCACGAAGCTTTGCATCATGTACTGTTGTAAAATCCGGATGACTCTGTGAATGGTTTCCAACAATATGCCCCTCATTTGCCATTCTTTTCAATAAATCTGGTTGGCTTTTTATATAATGCCCTGTTACAAAAAATGTTGCCGGGACCTTCTTTTCTTTTAACACATCAAGAATTTTTCCTGTAAAGCCATTTTCATATCCATTATCAAACGTTAAATAAATATCTTTTTTCTTTGTATCCCCTAAATAAAATCCTCCGTTCTTTTGCAGCAGCTCTGTAAATTTTTGACCAGCATCCGGAGGAGTTTCATTTTTCGCACGCGGAATTCCCCAATGATTTGGTGTATTCACATAAGCAAGCACAGAAGACGGAACAAGTACCATCATTATTGAAAAGATAACGCCGATGTATAACCAATTACGCTTCATTTGTAAACTCCTTTTCATCTAGAATCGTACTTGTAGTTTCTGTGTCTCTAATTTGTTTCATGCTGAACACGTTTTTCCATTTATACCAATACAAAGAAATCATTCTATCGACCGCTCTTTAAAATATATCGGCGCTTCGACATGGGCTAAATTGGAACTTCCATCAGTGACGCTTTTCTCACTGATGGAAAGCTCTCACCAATCGGGATTTTACGGGCAGTCTTCTTCCTGGCCCTTCTCCATCCTTTACTGCCCGCAAATAGCTGGATAAAGACACTTCGGCAACGTTCGACGCACAAAAAAGGAGCTGACAAAAGTCAGCTCCCTTCATCTTTCTTATTTAAATACTGGCTCTTTAAACGTTGCTAATTTCTCTAAAGATGTTTTATCAACATCGGCATGTAAGCTATTACCATGAGAATCCATCGTTACAACTGCTTTGAATCCTTCTATACGTAAATGCCACATTGCTTCTGGAATACCAAATTGTAAGAAATCAACATCTTTTACTTCTTTAATACACTCTGCATAGTACTGTGCTGCACCGCCAATTGCATTTAAATATACGCCGCCATGCTCATTTAATGCTGCCAATGTTTTTGCACCCATACCGCCTTTACCAATAACAGCACGAATACCAAATTTCTTCATAATATCGCCTTGGTAAGGTTCTTCACGAATACTTGTTGTTGGTCCTGCCGCTTTAATTTTCCAATTGTCGTTTTCATCTTTTACAACAACTGGTCCGCAGTGATAAATAACTTGTCCGTTTAAATCAACTGGACAATCGTTATCCATTAAATGTTTATGAATCGCATCGCGACCTGTGTACATCATACCGTTAATCGTTACAACATCACCGACGCGAAGTTCACGAATTTGCTCTTCTGTAATTGGAGCTTGCAGGACGATTTCACGTTGCGTATTTGCATCTTCCTTCGTTTCCTCGTGTTTTAACGTATCTTCACCTTCTTGATATAACCAGTCAATAATTTCACCTGATTCTGGGTGAATCGTTACACCTAAGCGGCGATATGCCCAACAGTTATACGCAACAGAAACATAGAAGCTAGCTGGGAGACGATTGTATACGCCAATTTTGCAGCCAAGCAATGTTGTTTCGCCGCCAAAGCCCATCGTTCCAATGCCAAGCTTATTCGCATTTTCCATAATATATTCTTCAAGCTGCTTCAATTCTGGGATTGGATTTTCATCATCTAATGTACGGAATAATTGGTTTTTCGCAAGCTCATAACCAGAAGTACGATCTCCTCCGATACCAACACCAATTACACCAGCGCTGCACCCTTGTCCTTGTGCTTGATATACTGCATGAAGAAGACATTTACGGATTCCTTCTAAATCACGACCAGCTCGTCCTAACCCTTCTAGTTCACAAGGTAAGCTATATTGAATATTTTTATTTTCACAGCCTCCGCCTTTTAAAATAAGACGTGCATCAATATAATCTTTTTCCCATTGCTCAAACTTAATAACAGGTGTTCCCGGTCCTAAATTATTTCCGCTATTATCGCCAAAAAGAGAATCAACAGAGTTTGGGCGAAGCTTCCCGTCTTTTGTCGCTTGTTCAATTGCTTGATAGATTGCTTCTTTAATGTGTAATTGATTTACACCAACTGGTGTGTAAACTTTAAAAGTTGGCATCCCTGTGTCTTGGCAAATTGGCGAAATGTTGTCATCTGCCATTTTAATGTTATTTGTAATTGTGCCAAGCGCCATTGCTGAACGAGTTCCTGCATTTTCTCGTTCTTTCGCTTGTTGAATTGCACGGCGAACATCTTTCGGTAAATTCGTCGACGTTGCAACAATTAGTTGATACATGCTTTCTTGAAGCTTTTTCATCATTACTTCCCCCTCAATTGTGAACGCTACCAAAACGCTTTAAAAAATTTCACAGTTTGATTATACATCTTTTTTTGTATTGCTTCTAACAAAAAAGAATCAGCAATTTGCTGATTCTTACTCACCTTTTTTAAATTGCTCGCATTTAAATTCAATATCATCTAACATTTCAAGAAGACGATCCACATCTTCTAGTTCTACATCTTCTGGTTCAATTGTATCAATAACCTCTATAAACATATTTAAACGTTCTTTCAAATATACTAATTGTGAATCTTTATCATAAGTAGCATTTCCCATAGGTGCTCTCTCCTTTTTATTCGAGTTATCCTAATTTCATATCTAGCATACTCATTTGTTAACTTGTTGAATCTTTATTTCATTATACAGCAAAAATGATTACCGCGGTCATGAAATTTTTCCGTCAATTTAGGTAAAGTGGCTTATTTTACCATTTACTGGCAGTAGGCAGAAAGTAAAAAATAAGTATATGACATGTATCAGATTGGTTTAATTTATAAGCAGTAATGAATTTACCTCTCCCTCTACTCAAAGTTTCCCTTTATTAAAAAGCAATCTTCTTCTATCATAGAGAATGGACAAATTGTTATTTCAATAGTCAAAGGAGTATTTCATAATGAATACATCACAAAAAATGAAGCCGATTACTCCTTCTTATGATCCATGGGAAGCGTATATGGACCTTGAAGAGTACGGCAAATTATTATTAACAAACGTTGAGTTTACAACTACAACGTTATGCAATATGCGCTGTGAACATTGTGCTGTTGGCTATACATTACAGCCGAAAGATCCAAATCCACTTCCGCTTGATTTGTTATTACAACGATTAGATGAAATTCCTCATCTACGCTCTTTAAGTATTACAGGCGGCGAGCCAATGCTTTCAAAAAAATCCGTTGATAACTATGTAACACCGCTCTTAAAATATGCTCACGAACGAGGCGTTCGTACACAAATTAACTCTAACCTAACTATAGATTTGGCTCGTTACGAACAAATTATTCCTTACTTAGATGTTTTGCACATTTCTCATAACTGGGGAACTATTGATGATTTCGTTGAAGGCGGATTTGCCATGATGGAACGCAAACCATCATATGAACAACGCGCCAAACTATTTGAACGTATGATTTCAAATAGTAAAGCATTATCAGAAGCGGGTGTTCTTGTTTCTGCTGAAACAATGTTAAATAAACGCACTCTTCCACACATTGAACATATTCACCGTCAAATTGTTGAAGAGATGGGCTGCAAACGTCATGAAGTACATCCGATGTATCCAAGTGATTTTGCTAGCAATCTTGAAATTTTAACGAAAGATGAAATTCGCAGTGCAATTTCACATCTTCTTGATATTCGTGATGAAAATGTATGGATGTTATTTGGAACATTGCCATTCTATGCATGCAGCAATGACGAACGTGATTTAGAAGTATTCAAAAAGCTGCATACAAGTAAAAACGTCACAGTACGCAATGATCCAGACGGTCGTTCTCGCTTAAATGTAAATATTTTTGACGGCAATATTATCGTTACAGATTTCGGTGACATTCCATTGCTTGGAAACATCCAAACGAACACATTGCAAGAAGCTTATGACAAGTGGAGCTCTTCACAAGCAGCAAAAGAATTAAGCTGTCATTGTCCAGCTGTAAAATGCCTTGGACCAAATATTCTTGTGAAAAATAGTTATTACCCAACAGAAAACTTTTTAACAAAACAAGCAAATCTCACTCTATAAGTGGGAGAAAAAACGCCAGCGCAATATGCGCTGGCGTTTTTTCCCGCTATTCACCGGCAGTAATACTCCCACTTCACTTTATTTTGGGGTAGGGGACGTAATAAACTTAAATGAAATATGATCTTGAATTGGTATGGAAGCTCCAATTCCTTGTGATGTTATATTTTTTATCATAAGTTTTCGCTGATTTCCTTTTAAGACAAGATATACTTCTCCAAATGTTACTTTTCCTTTTTCATTAACTGCTGGCGTATATGCATATAAGTATCCAAGTTGTTTCGGACTAATATTGTATACTCGTTCATGCGCGGTGCCATAGCCAATAATTGTTTTAAACGAAAGAGGTAAGCGTACTTTTTCCATTGCTTTTAGCAGCATCATCTTCTTTACATCTTCCGCATCTTTAATGTAAGAAGTGAGTCCACCTTCCACAATTTTTTGTGCTTCTTGCTTATAATGAAGTGAATAAAATCCCTGTGCACCACGATTATCATGGAAATTCCGATTCACTTGTCGATATTCCCAATTCATCGTTGTTTCAGTTGATTCATAATTTAAAGGCCATTGTCCTAAATAAATTTTAGCCCGGTATCCAACTGCAAGCGGCGCATTAGAAATAGACGTTTCATTAAACATTCGAATTAAGTCCGGATTTTCAATCGCTATTGGCGATGTTTCAAGTAATGTTTTTGCCAGTTCACTCGGTTGTAAGCGCGGCAAATCTTGTGTTGGATTTGGATACGTATTTTCTTTTGAAATGTTTAAAACAGACGGTGGAATTTTCACATTCAGTTCTGTCTTTGCAAAGCTACTACAAGGAAATAAAAAGATAAACGAGAACATGATGATGAGACAAATACTGTACATTCGTTTCATCCGTAAAGCTCCTTCCTAATGGGACTATACTGTTATATTCTTTTCCGCACACCTCTTTGTTATCCAAACTTTTTATCAAAAAATAGGCAAGAAAACTTCACTCGTGTTAGGCATCTACCAAAGGTGATACACGAGACCTCCCCACTTCAAGATTCAAAGGAGAAAAGCGGCGGGATTTTTCATAATAAATAAAAACCGATACCCATAATGAAATATGCTGCAAGTAAGGTTAAGCCTTCAAACCAGTTCGTATCACCATCATTTGATATAGCAATTGTCAAAAATACAGCTGTAATCATTGCCACTAATTCCGGAAAAGTGAATATAAGAGGCATGTTTACTGCAAAAAACATAGAAATAATGACAAGTACAGGTGCAACAAACATTGCAATTTGTAATGTTGATCCAACTGCAATTTCAACGGCAATACTAATCTTATTTTTATAGGCCATAAGAATAGCCGATGCATGCTCTGCCGCATTTCCAACAATGGCCACAATAATAATTCCAATAAATAATTCACTCCAGCCAAATACCTTTGCGACTGTTTCAAACGTATGTACAAGCGCCTCTGATACATAGCCAACCGCTACTGTTGCAAGTGCTAAAATAAGCAACGCTCTTCCTTTTGACCATTCTGGCTCTTCGTCGTGTTGTTCTATTACTTCTTCTTTAGGCTGATATACTCCTCGATGCGTGACAAGTTTAAAATACAATGCAGCTAAATATAAAATAATCATAATGATTGAAACGCCAATACTAAGTTGGAACGTTTTCTCTATGTTCATTTTCATTGAAAATATTTCTGGAATAACAAATGCAACAACAACCGCAAAAATTAATAGGGCTGAATTATGTCTTGCATCATATACATTAAAGCTTTGACGTTTATACTTTAGACCACCTATAAAAAAGGAAAGGCCGCCCACTAGCAATAGGTTACCGAGAACAGAACCTGTTAACGAAGCGAGCACTACTTCTATTAACCCAGCTTGCAATGCAAAAATAGAAATAATAAGCTCAACCGCGTTACCAAATGTTGCATTTAACAACCCACCGATACGCGGTCCTGCCAAAATCGCCAAACTTTCTGTCGCTCTCCCCATAAAGCCAGCAAGCGCAATAATCGTAATACAATATACAGCAAACATAATTGTTTGTGGCCAGTGCATGATGTTACCAAGAATGGAAAACGGCACACCGATAACTACAACGAATAAAAAGATTTTATTAAACATCCTTTTCATCCTTCCAATTTTCATCAATTATCCTTTGTTTTATCATTATTCTTCTAACTTACCCAATTTTCATGATAATTACGTTTAAAAAAGGTCATTGAGGAAAAAAGTAAAAGCGAGCAAAGAATTTCTTATCACGTAAATCCTGTTCATTCAACTAATAATCAGTGCGGGACAATAGAAAGGGGCATAAACAAATGCATATAAAAGAAAAAATAGCAAATATCATTCAAAATCAAAAAACAGGTGTACTAGCAACAATTCGTGACAATAAACCACATAGCTGCTTTATGATATTTTTTCATGAAGATTTTGTATTGTACGCTGCAACAGATCGCCATTCAAAAAAGATAGCAGATATAGAACAAAATCCAAATGTTCATATTTTACTTGGACGAGAAGGAAAGAACTGGGATGAAGAGTATATTGAGATAGAAGGAATCGCTTCTATTGAAGAAGACCATACGTTAAAAAATAAATTCTGGACAAACAGCTTGAAACGTTGGTTACTTGGTCCTGAAGATCCAAATTACGTTTTAATAAAAATTAATCCTGAAACAATTTATTACATTGATAGTGTTGGTACAACGCAACCAGAATTTTTACGTCTATAGCAAAAAGAAACGAGATCTCACGAAATATGAGATCTCGTTTTGTCGAAAAGTTCTTTTCCAAAAAAAATTGAAAAAGCTGGAACTTTCTAAAGATTCTGTTATATAATAGCATTAACTTAAATAAACTGTATTAAAACAGAATGAGAGGGGAAATAAAAATGATGAAAAGAGAAGAACGGAAAAACATGATTGAGTTTATTGAAAAGAAAAAAGGAATTGAACGCGAAGAACTTATGTATATGACGGATGACGAAGTAGAACATATTTATAATGTGACTTACTTCTTATATGAGGAAATTGCAGAATAATACAGAAGACCATTCCCTAAACAGGAATGGTCTTTTTCATGTAAAATAATATATGATTGGAGGAATTCATATGAGCTCATGGTTATTATTCGCATTACTATCAGCAATCGCAGCAGCGCTTGTATCTATCTTTGGAAAAATAGGACTAGAAGGAATTGATTCGAATGTTGCAACGACAATTCGTTCAATCATTATGGCCTTATTTATGATCGGCGTTATTATCATCCAAGGAAAATTCCAAAATATCGGAGAAGTATTAGTAAATAAGAAAGCATTATTATTTATCACACTGAGCGGTGTAGCCGGTGCTTCTTCCTGGCTCTTTTACTTTCTCGCCTTAAAAACAGGAAGGGTTTCACAAGTAGCACCTGTTGATAAATTAAGCGTGGTCTTTTCAATTATCTTGGCTATAATTATTCTTGGTGAAAAATTAAATTTCATGACCGGTATCGGTGTTCTCTTTATTACAACAGGCGTTCTTTTTATTGCTTTTAGTTAACAAAGTGAAAATTTCATTAGTGGAGGCTTACTGCCCGCGAATAGCGGGATAAGAAAAACCGCTATATATATTAGCGGTTTTTCTTAGCTTTTTGTATTTTTACATATGTATAAACAAGCAAAGCGATGACGATTGAAATCATACTAATCCAAAATCCATATCGATGTAAATTGTACTCTACATCTCTCCACTTTTCTCCTAATTTCCAACCAAGCCCAATAAACACACTCACCCAAATCAAAGCACCACTATACGCATATAAACAAAACTTACCCCATTTTAAGTTGGACATTCCTGCAAAATATGCAGTTAGCTGTCTGACACCAGGCAAAAAATAGCCAATCATTAGTAAAAAAGGACCATACTTCCCAAATAAAATATGAGTCCTTTCAATTTGTGCTTCTTTAATCCCCACTTTAGAACCATATTTTTTTAGTACAGGAAGTCCTAGTTTTAAACCGAGCATATAACTTAATGTAATCCCAACTATAGCCCCAGTCATGCTGCTTATAAAAGCCTCTGTACCTGACATATATCCTCTTGAAATATTGTATCCGACAAATGTAAGTAAAAATTCATCTGGTATCGGTAATCCAACGATTCCTCCAGCAAGTGCAATAATAATTCCATAATAACCATAGTGTGCGATTAATTCACCAATATTTTGTTCCATTCGCACGACACATCCTATACGCTATCGTTATTCCACATTGTACCCTCTCTATCAATGAAGCAAACATGGCATACATATTCACTATACATTGTTTTTATGACGAACTCTATATACAATGTTACAACTTAATGGAGAATATTATATCCACATTAACTTATTAGGAAGACATAATGTTGTTTCACAACTGAAAGGAAATTGAAAAACAACTGAAACTTTTTGCATTAGAATTCAATCATACTTAAAAATTGAAAGGAAAATGAAATTTTCCAAAAGAAAATCTTTGCTAAAATAAAAAGCATACAGATAAAAAAGTGTTGACACATGGAGGAAAACGTATTCTTTCAAGATATAGTGGGGGAAAAAAAATGAGATTAGAAAAACAATTAATAAAAAAGATATATTATGAAACATTCCTAATGGAGAATGAAACACATCCACCTCTTCAAGTGCTTGGAGAAGCTTATTTAAACGAACAAAAAAATGAATTTTCCGATGGATCTTATATTCGTTTTGCTCAAGGTGAATTTTATTATCACCATCAAGATTTTGAATCAGCTATTTTTAAATGGGAGAAAGTCAATAATGAATTAGCATCATGGGCACAAAAAAATATTGCGGATGCTTACTTCGAACTTAACCAATTATCAGTTGCTGAAAATGTTTATACATCTATTACTACTGATAATAAAATACTCATGACCGAAATATCACTACAATTACTCTCTCTTTACATCGAGCAAAATAAACTGGATTCAGCTTTCACTGTTATAAAAGAAGCAGTTTCTTTAAATCCCGATTATCCAAACGTTACAGCAATCGCTCGTTCCTTTTATGAAGAACAGCAAGATTTTGGTAGTGCAGTAGAGCTTGCTGTGAATGAGCTAATTCGAACAGAATCTTTCCCATGGTTTGAAGTTCTAAAAGAATATATTGATAAAGGATTTACTACAACTATTTCACCAGATTATTTTTATGAAGTATTAACTACATTATATAATGTAGACCAAGTACAATTTACGCAAATTGTTTCATCGCTTTGGCAGAGCTATAAAAATGAACAAACTTATTTATTATGGCTTAAAACAATAAATGAATTTTTCTTACATATCGAAATACATTCGTCCGATATATGGGACAAAATTTCTTCTCTTTACGAAGAAACGTACTTTGAATTAATTCAAGGTCAATATATGCTGAGACAATTACACGATATCATTCCGAACCTATTAACAAATTGGTTAAAGGTAGCCAATCCGTCTTATTCTGTATTTCCATCTGCAGCAGTATTGGCGTGGGATGAGATTTTCCCTTCCCAAATAGATTCAGCAGATGTAAAACATGCAGAAAATAATCTATCATATTCTACCAATCATACAGATGGATTAGAGTATAGTTTACATCTTTTTGAATCTATTACACAGTGGGCACAAAGAAATGAGTTAGAGATGGGCCATCGATCTAGATGGTTAGTTGGCGAGCTTGCGGATTTAAAAACAAATCGTCTTTTAGTAACAGGAACTTCAGGAAACGGAAAATCTTCATTTATTAACTCTATACTAGGAGAAAATATATTAGAAGACTCAAGCTCAAATGTAGTTGTCTTTAAAAATGATGATCATACCGAAATTAACGCCATAACAGATTCAGCAATTACAACGTCTGAGAATTTCTCTGAGTTCCATAACATGATGTCTATGCAGCGCCAAACATATAGAGATAGAGCGTGTGTTGAATTTAAATTACCATGCAGATTTTTAAGTAAAAATAGACTTACATTCGTTGTTACACCTAGCTTTAACAGAAACAACGATGGCAGAAATGAAACCTTTGAATATTTACATTCAGTAGACGAATTATTATTCGTATTGAATGCTGATTCACCTTTTACTGACAAAGAACGTGACATTTTATTAAGTATTCAAGAACATACACCAAATCTACAAATTCATTTCTTATTAAATAAAATTGATAACATTTACAGTGAAGCAGAAGCAAAAAGAGTTATGCATGATACGCAAGCGAGAATAAACACATATTTCCCGCATGCGAGAGTTTTCCCTTATTCTTCGTTATATACAAATAGTCAACAACTAAACGATTTAACTGAGTTTATTCATTTTAACTTTAACCATAAAAACATCGATACAGAACGCACTGAAAAGCTATTATTTTTCATTCGAAAAACAATCACGTATCTTTTGGATAAACGAGTTGAGATGGAAAACAACTTAGTGGATTCTATTAGTTGGAATGAAGATATTTTAGTTAGACTAAATGGTTTTATTAATAATCTTACTGCTTTTGAGAAGGAAAAAATTCATTCTATTACAGAATCATATCGTACAATGAAAAACGAAATTACGAATGATCTAACAGAACGTATTCCGAAACTACTGCAAAGTTGTTCTGATTTAATTAGCGAAGAAAGTGATTTCGGACACATTGATATTGAACTAAATAAAGCGATGAACGAAAGAGTTCAAAACTATCTAGAACAAACTGTGTTACCTAACCTTGCTCGCTCTATGCAAAATTGGATTGCAACTTCTAATAACGAGTTCCTTCAAAGTCAAACGTACTTAGAAGAAATCAGTGAAGGACTTAATTCTTTATGTGGAGAAAATCGAATACAGTTAGAATGTGACTTTAAAGTGCTCGATGATTGGCGCAGAGATACAGATAGAATGACAACTAGAATCCAAATGGAAGAAGTGAATATCTTACGCCGATTTACACCAGCACAATTTTTACTGAAAAGTGCCGGTAAATTATTTGGAGTTCTTCCTAAAAATAAAACAATGCTATATAACAAATACACACAGTATTTAGAAAATGAAGATTATACCGATGTAACTGCTTCTATTATGAACAAATTTTTCTTGCAGTTTGAGCTATTTGAAAACGCTCTAGAGCGAGATATTACTATGTTCTTCAGAAATCCATTTGGCACATTAAAACAAGCTGTAGAAGACACACATTTAACAATACAAGAAAAACAAAATACACTGCATAAAATGAAATCGAGTCCTGAAGTTTATCATGATCCTATAACGCTCTTTGAATTGAGATTACGTCAGTATGAAGTAATCGTGAATATGAATAAGGATAATTCCTATACAGATTCAACTTTAGAAACAAACATAGATGAAATATCCACTTTTTAATTTTCTCATATTGTAGTAAATAAGAACAAAAAAGCAGCCAATATTGGCTGCTTTTTTTACTAAATTCTTATGTGAAGGTGACTGATGGCATGCGCCCGATTGGTGAGGGCTGATAATCAGTGGGAGATGAAGAACCCTCCACTGATTAAAGTTTCACTTTATATCCCAAATCACATCATCGACCTTTGCTTCCACTCGAATTTGCTGAATAAATTGTTGTCTTTCGTTTTCGTTACGAATTAGTTTATGTATATACCGCCGCTTACTTAACAAATTCCGATAACGTTCTTCCGTATGAATGACATCTCGGCATTTTACATCTTCATATATAACTTTGAACCAATCATGCCCTTTTAACTTTTCAATATGACGAGCAAATCTTCTTTGTTTTCGCTTTTCTCGTCCTTCTATGCTTTCTAACGCTTGTTCCACAATTTCCTCTGCTATATTTTCTCCTACAACTTTTACAATTCCAACCGTTCCCCGAGCGATAACCTTTGTAGCATCTGCTGCCGCTTCTCCTAGTGCAACTGCTCCTCGTACAACCCCAGCGAGAATGTGACCAATAATATCTTCCATAGCCCCTCTCCTTCTAGTCTATCATGTGCATCCGTTTAATGTATTTCCGAAAGAAGTCCCCATCTTCAAGCGCGTGACGGGCAAGAGCCCAGCGATAAGTGGGGATGAATTTCGGTTAGGCATAGCCTAACTGATTTGTAAGAACTGCCAATTGTTAGTATGGTGTATACATTCCATATCTGATATCTTCACTTGCTTGTAAGATTTAGAAGGATTTTGTATATAGTGTCCATTGATATCTTGTACGTATACAATTTTCCCTGTAAATCCTGTCACAAACCCTACTTGTCCAAATACTTTCACTTTATCCCCTAGATAGATTCCATCTACATGCGGTGTGTTTTTATTGTTCCGTTTTGCACTTGCATTCTTTGTTTTTCTTCCTTTTCTTGCGGTTGCTTCATGCAGGGAACGTTTTTTCTTTCTAAATTGCTTGATGCGAAATTTACCGCTTTGGTCATATTCTTGTAATTTTGTTGGATTCGTAATCGCAAGGGCATCATTTGCATGTGTTTTGGCTAATCTAAGTTCTTTTCTCTTTGGTGTAGTGTAACTGCCATACGTAATCTCACAATCCAAACGTTTCATGATTTGCAAACGCAATATATTCATAAAAGCGGTTTCTTTATACTGTTTTGGTTTTTTGAAAACATGTTTGATTATTCCTTGATGAAATTTTTGATGACACTCTTCATGTACGGTTACAAGATTATCTGCCATATCCGAACCGCCATTGCATCTTTCGATGATATGATGCGTATGCAAGACCCCACCTTTTTCCTTACAAATTTGACAGGTATATTGATCTCGCGCAAACACGTAATACCTTATATTCCAAAAGCCAAAGGAATCCCCCTGTTGATATTCTATTCCTTGTATGTCAGGATTTTTTAGTTTTTGTGCATCAAATTTTCCTACTTCGACAATTACTTTTGATGAAGGTAATAACGAGCGGAATGTTTCAATCCAATGAATTTGGTTATCCACTTTGCTTTGAATCGATGGTGGTAACCATCCTTCTTTCTTTTTTCGATTGAGAAAACGCGCTTTTCGGTAGCGGGTTTTACGTTTTCTTCGGCTTTTACGTAGTGTAGCTCTAAGGGTAAGATTCTCTTTGACATCTTGACGCAACTCAATCGTTCCTTTTGCTAGCACTTTGTTTTCTGTGACAATCGCAATGCCTATATGCTTCGCCCCGCTGTCAACACCGATTGTGACGGGTTGCATTGTTTCACCTGTGGCATATAGAAGTTGAATGGTAAACGGAGTATATCCAATAATCGTTGCTTTTCTTTGTTTGAGAAGAAGCCGTGCCTTGCGATGGCTGCAAGGCATAAGCGGTTTCCCACGTAAATTCTTGACAAATACACGCATGTTTTGTCCCTCCTGAGAGTTTGTTTCCCTTCGCCAATGTTTGTAGGTGTTGGCAACTTCTTATACAAGAAGGCATGTGGTTGACCGTTCCTTCCCAATCAGAACTGTTACAGAGCCACCATAGAGCCAAAAACTAGGGAATCATTCTTGGGTATGCAACCTACGAACGGAGTCTACAAAAGACTAAGGCTAGACAACCAGGACTTTTTACAAGCCCCCACTTCAAAATGCGTTAGCATTTAAGTGGTGGGTAGTTGACAAGGATAATATATTGCAACCAAACTTCCTAATACATCGTCTTTATCAATTAGTCCTAGCCCATTACGACTATCTCGGCTTACTAATCGATTATCCCCCATCACAAAGATTTTATTTTTTGGAATGATTATCGGACCAAAATCCTCTGTTAAATTTATCATAAGTTGTTTTGCTTGCTTCTTATTTTTTTCCAAATATGATTCCTTTTGTAATTGACTATTGATATACAACTGATCATTTTTCATTTCAATTTTATCTCCAGGTAAACCGATAATACGTTTCACATAAAAATTATCTGTTTTTATCACAATTACATCACCATGATGATAGCGATCAACTTTCCTTGCTAACTTATTTATAATGACTTTATCTCCGTCATGAAGTGTAGGCTGCATGGAAGCTCCTTGTACCGTCGTCGGAAAAAATACAAATACTTTCATAAAAAAAGCAATAATACATGCAATCGCCAATACTTCAATCCATTCCCGAAAGCGGCTTTTCTGTCTCATGCTTATCTCCTCTATCCCTCTATGTACATATATTATAAAATACTTTTGTAAATAAATTCTATATTATCAGTAAATTATATATGCGATTTATAGAATAAAATCTAACATTCGGTATATAGAAAACGAAAGAAGAACTACTCTTAAGCAGTTCTTCTTTCATTTTCTATATAGCTGTCAACTTGATCCCGCTACTTTAAAGCAGTAAGAGCCCCACCGATGGAGGTTTCACTTTATAATAATCTCCTTATGCTGAGAATATTCTCTTAAACGTTCATCATTAGTACCTGATTCGTTGACCGATTACATTCCAACATAAATAATACACATTTGCGCTCCAATATATGTTGCCCAAACCCAAAGAGGATCATATTTTATATTCCTTCTTCCGATATCAGTAACACCAATAATAAAATCGGAGATGGCAAACAACAAACCTCCAAATGCTGGAATCCACCATGTTCCACCGTTCAAATAAGCAAGTGCAAATGCAAAACATGCCATTCCACTAACCCAAAGCCCGTATACAAGTGCTCCTATTGTAAATAACTTGTCTTGCTTATTATTTCGAATAAAAAAGAACCAGCCAATAATTAAAAATAAACCGTATCCTACTAAGCTAAACCATAACCCAGTCCATGAAATACCTGTTTCTAAAAAAGCTGTAACATACAAGCAATGTGCAATAGCAAATGTCGCCATTCCGCCAATTAAACGGTGCCCAAATGGAATCAAGCCTGCCATAAATAAATCGCCGATTGTTGATAAAAGCATACCGATTGCAACCCACTGCCGATAAGGTGTCACAGGGTCCTGCAGCCACATCCATGTCGCAGCTCCAGTTAATGAAAAACTCAGGAGCAAACGTATAAATAAAGGTAATGGTTCGTTTTTCTTTGTTTGTTTTGATTGCCTTATTGCATAAATTGTACCGAACAGAAATAAAGTTACTTGTCCAATTAGCAGTACGTACATTTCATTCATATTTTTCTCCTTGATGGATTAATATTTCTATGTTATTCGATATAAAAACGCCATTTTCCTTCCTTTTACTTACAAGTTTCAACAAAAAATATATGTATCTCTATTACTCCATCACTTTCTGAAAAAACTCCATTTCATATTTCCTAACTTTACATGTGAAAAAGAGGCTCTTAATGAACCTCTTCACACTGCTTTTGTATTTGCTCCGTTTTTTTCACTATAGGTGTACGATTCACCACAATGATTCCCGTCGCTACACATGCCAATCCAAACAATACGAAAGAATGAATCGCTTCACCTAAAATTAAGCTTGATAATATTACACCAAACACTGGAATGAAGAACATGTACATCGATACTTTTCCAACTTTGTTGTATTTCATCACTGTATTCCAAATACAAAATCCCGCTGCCGATAAAAAAGATAAGTACAGTAACATAAGCAACGTTTGCATATGAAATGTAAATGGCATGAATCCAACTTGTAAAATCCCGATGAATAATAAACCTAAAGAACCCATAATCATTTGATATGCAGTCATATAGCCTACATCCATCGTTTTACTGCCTTCTTTCGCCAAAATGTTACCGTACGAGTACAGCATTGCCGCAGCTAACAATAACAATTCACCAATGCCAAAGTGAAAATCCATATTTCCTTTTGGAATGTTTACAAGAATGACACCACAAAAACCGATTGATACACCAACGATTTTTCTCATATTTAATGAATCATCTTTATATAGAAAATGTGCTAATACAATTTGAAAGAATGACGATGTTCCAGAAATAACTGCTCCTTCAATCCCAGTACTATAGCTCAAACCGATATAAAAACAAACATATTGTAAAAACGTTTGAAACAAACCAATCTGAACAAGTTGCTTCGCTGTACCTTTTTGGAAAGATACATTCTTTCCTAATGCTTTAAAAAAGAATAAGAGCATAACTCCTGCTAGGAAAAAACGGTAGCCAGCAAATAAAATTTGTTCACCTACTTCATGGGGTTGAATATCTAACTGCACATAACTTAGTTTAATAAATGGAAACGCACTGCCCCATAGAAAAGTTGCGCTTAATGCCGCAACAAATACACCAAGCGGATGTGTAAAAAATCTTTCTATCTTCACGTGATGTCTTCCTTTCCGTACTTTTTTACGAACAATATTCATATATAACAAAGCAAAGTCAAAAACACAAGATTTTTTACTTATAATCATTAAGTAAAAAATCTTTCTCTATGTGGAAACATATGTTACAATTTAGAATAATAATAAAGTAAATAACTACACAGAATGTGTTTTCTAAGAAATGCTGCTATCCGTATGGATGGCAGCTTTCGTCGTTTTATAAGGGTTTCGATGATGATTCTTTTTCTCAATGAGAGGAGTAAAAGAGATGAATTCACTAGTAAAAATATTATCAAAGCAAAAGAACGTTTCAACTTAAAAGAATGCTGCTATCTAGATGGATGGCAGCTTTCGCCGTTTTATAGGGCTGTCGATGATGATTCTTTTTCTCAATAGAAAGGAGCGAAAAACTATGAATGCTGAAATAAAAGCATTATTAAAACAAACGGGAACGCCACCTTAAAAAAAAGCTACTATCCATCTTTCACTGGTTTCCATAATAAATTTTTTCTCAATAGAAAGGAGCAAAACAGCTATGAATTCTGAAGTAAAAGTATTATCAAAGCAACAAGGAACGCCAACTTCTTCATCTTGGCTTGCAACATTTCAAAAACATTATGAACTCATTTTTGCACTTACATCTGGAGTTTTCATTTTAATAGGTTGGCTATTAACAAAGAATGACATAACAACAACTGCAACCATATTTTACGTATTAGCTTATATAATTGGAGGTTATGCAAAAGCAAAAGAAGGTATCGAAGACACAATCGCAGAAAAAGAGCTGAACGTCGAAATGCTCATGCTTTTTGCGGCTATCGGCTCAGCTATTATCGGCTATTGGACAGAAGGTGCTATATTAATTTTTATCTTCGCTTTAAGCGGAGCTATGGAAGCTTACACGATGAACAAAAGTCAAAAGGAGATTTCCGCACTGCTCGACCTACAACCTGAAGAAGCATTGCGTATCTCTCGTGGAGTAGAGGAACGTATTTCAGTTGAACAGCTGCAAATTGGTGACATCATTTTAATTAAGCCAGGTGAACGCATTCCAGCAGATGGCATGATTCACACTGGTGAAACAAATATTGATGAAGCTGCCATTTCAGGTGAACCAATTCCAAGTGAAAAGAAACCTGGTGACGAAGTATTCGCAGGAACGGTTAACTTACGTGGTGCGATCGAAGTAAAAATCACAAAGCATAGCGATCAAACGTTGTTCCAAAAGATTATTCGTCTCGTGCAAAATGCACAAAGTGAAAAATCTCCTTCACAACTTTTCATTGAAAAATTTGAAGGGACATATGTGAAAGGCGTACTTCTTGTTGTAGCACTCATGATGTTTGTTCCTCACTATGCTCTTGGCTGGAGCTGGAACGAAACATTTTACCGTGCGATGATTCTACTCGTTGTCGCTTCTCCATGTGCACTCGTTGCAGCCATTACACCAGCTACGTTATCGGCAATTTCAAACGGTGCACGCCATGGAATCTTATTTAAGGGCGGTGTTCATTTAGAAAGACTCGCTTCATTAAAAGCCATCGCCTTTGATAAAACAGGTACATTAACACAAGGAAAGCCAACAGTAACAGATGTATATACGCGTGACGGAATATCTGAAAAAGAGTTATTGCACATTACAGCATCTATTGAAAGTCATTCTACACATCCTTTAGCAGCATCAATTGTTAAATATGCAAAACATGCATATGACATGACATTAACAAAACCAGAAAACGTTGAAGATGTAACTGGATTTGGCTTAAAAGGAACACTGCAAAACAAAGCTTACAAAATTGGGAAAGCTGATTTTATGGGTGAAGCAACAAAATCATTCCATAACGGCATTTCAACGAAATTAGAACAAGAAGGAAAAACTGTTGTATATGTAAGCGATGAGAAAGGTATTCTCGGTCTTATTGCCTTAAAAGATACACTGCGCCAAGAAACAATTGCTGCAATTCGCGAGCTTCAAACCCTTGGCATCGAAGCGGTTATGATTACAGGTGATAATGAACAAACAGCAAAGACCATCGCTGCTGAAAGTAATATTAAAGAGTACTACGCATCTTGCTTACCAGAAACAAAAGTAGAAGCAATAAAAGAATTGAAAAAGAAATATGGTGCAGTGGCGATGGTCGGTGATGGCATTAATGATGCTCCTGCATTGGCAACAGCGAGTATTGGAGTTGCCATGGGAGAAGGAACTGATGTTGCTTTAGAAACTGCAGACGTTGTCTTAATGAAAAATGAACTTTCTCGCTTAGCACAAGCAATTCGTTTATCAAAACGAATGAATCGTATTGTAAAGCAAAACGTTACCTTTTCATTGACAGTAATTATGCTGCTCATTTGTTCAAACTTCCTACAATTTTTAGCACTTCCATTAGGTGTCATCGGTCATGAAGGAAGTACTATTCTCGTTATTTTAAATGGGTTACGATTATTAAAAGCAAATAATTAAAAGGGTTCCAATATGGAACCCTTTTTTTAATGATAACCGTTATGTCCGTTTGCACTGCTGCTCGTTTTATGTTTTGGCTGTGAGCTGCTGTGTTGTTTACGTTGGTTTTTGTCGTTTTTACTATTACCAGTCTTATTTTGACCCATGAATAATCCCCCCTATTCCCCCTTAGTATGGAACAGAAGGTTACTTTTGATTACGGGAATTATTGTCACTCGTTCGATAATAATTCAAGAGTGCGTTAATTTCTCCACCAAGCAAAATCACCCAGCCAGTTAAATAAAACCATAATATTAAAATGATAATAGCACCAAGGCTGCCATATGTATTCGAATAATTTCCAAAGTGATCGACATAGAATGCAAATGAATACGATGCCACAATCCATCCGATTGTAGCAAATAATGCTCCTGTTATCACTTCTTTTCTCTTTACATGACGATTTGGGGCAAATTTATACAAAAAGCAAAATAAACCAAATAATACGAGAAAACTTAATAGTAATCGAACAATACTCCAAACAAACGAAAATTCATGAGATAAACCTAGAATTTTAAAAATCGCTGATCCAATTAATTGGCCAAATACAGGTAAAGTTAAAGCAAAAACAATCATAAAAATCGTTGCTAATGTTAATACAATTGACAATGCTCTTGTTGCAATATATGAACGTGTTTCAGTAATATCATAGGCACGGTTAAATGCCTTCATCACCGCATTTACGCCATTCGAAGCAAAATATAACATTGCAAGTAAACCAAACGATAATAACCCACCATTTTGTTCACTCACTATTTTATCTACATTTGTTTCAATTAAACTCAATACATCTTCAGGAGCATAATTCTGTAAAAAGGCTAATACATCTTCCGTTTCAATTGGAATATATCCAAGAAGCGTTATTAAAAAAACAAGTGCTGGAAAAAGAGAAAGCAAGAAGAAATAGGCAAGCTGCGCTGCTAAGCCTGCCACATCATCTCGCATTGTTCGATCATATAAATCTTTCCCAAATGTGAAAACATGATGAGTTCTTGCTTTTTGTAAAAATGTTTTCATCTTTTTTAAACGCTTTTCTTTTCTTCTTGATTTTGTTTTAGCTCAATAAACGCTTCTGATTTCTTCTCTTCTACAATAGATTCCTTTTTGTCGCTATCTTCTGCTACAATCAGTTCTTCTTCCGTCTTTAACTCTTCTGTCGGTGCAACCGCTTGAATTTCAATTGTTTCTGGTTGTTCTTTCACATTCTTCTTCTTCTTGTTAAAAATATCTTTCGTCTCTTTTAATGTTTCAACAACAGCTGGCGTTAACTTTTTAATTTCTGCTACTTTTGCTTTTACAACATTAAAATCAGCAATTTCGCGCCCTTTATCTGTAACTGTTTGCATCTTTTCTTTTAGCTTTGCATTTTCACCAATTTCAATCATTTTTGTTTTTGCTTTTCCTGCTGTATACTTTACTTTTTCACGATTTTCTTTCTTTAACATAGAAGCCGCCACACCTGCTGCCACACCGATTGCAATATTTCGTACAATATTTCCCTTCTTTGCCATATTCCTTCACCCTTTCATCTATTTTGTTAGAAAGTTATCTTGCTCAAACGGGCAATGAAACCCTAAAGGTGATAGCCTTAAGGTATCTCCCCATAAGAGCTCGATTGGTTTAACTAACCATAAGTAGCAATGCTCACCAATGGAAGTTTCACATTATACTTTCTGAACTAACATCCTTATATTCCTTGCTCATTTCGAATGAACGCTAGCAATTTTGCACATCCTTCTGTTACAAGGTCATATACTTCTTGAAAGTTCCCTGTAAAATATGGATCCGGAACATCTGTCCAGCCACCGTCTGGAACAAAATCGGATAGTCTGCCAATATAGCCGCCTGCTTTTCCTAAAGCCTTTAAATCGTCTAAGTTTTTATTGTCCATTGCAATTATGTAATCAAACTTTGTTAAGTCTTCTTTTTCTACTTGACGTGCTTTAATTCCTTCAAAGGATACTTCATTTTCTGTTAAAATTTTTTGTGTGCCGTGATGAGGCGGATGGCCGATATGCCAATCTCCAGTTCCAGCCGAATCAACAGTAATCGCTTGTTCTAATTCTTCTTTTTTTACAAGCTCACGAAAAATTGCTTCTGCCATCGGAGAACGACAAATGTTTCCTAGACAAACAAATAAAACTCGAACCATATTCGTTTCTTCCCTTCATGATGCATTTGTTATATTTAGTATAAACAATCAACAATTACTTATAAAGGAAATAAGCGCTAATTTAATATGATTTCAAACTTCCGTTAACGAAAATGATAAAAAATGTTAAGATAAGTCTATGCTATTTTAAAGGGGGGCACTTCCGTGGATTTATCCGTAAAAACGCAAGAAAACGTTGAATATATGGTAGAAGCAATTAAAGAAAAATTACGCATGGTAAACGCCGGAGCAATGAGAGCTTCAAACTTCAATGAAGATATGTATGAAGATTTACATGACATTTATGAACACGTTATGAAACGCGAAACATTTAGCATTAGTGAAATGCAAGCTATTACAGAAGAATTAGGTTCATTAATTAAAAAATAAAAAGGCAACGAGGAGCATCCTCATTGCCTTTTTATTTTTTAATTATCCTTGCATTTCCTTTTTAATTTTGTCTGTTAATTCTGCCATACGCTTACGACTTTCTTCACGCTCAAGTTTGTTTTGTTCTTCAATTTGTTTTGTTTCTTGAACACCTTTAGAAATAATATTCCAAGTCTCTTCAAGAGTTTCCATCTTAATACTTGAAGAACCCGCCAATTTTGCTACTTCTACACTTTGCGTCGCTATATTTTGTGCATTTCTCTTCAATAACTCGTTTGTGCGGCGGTCAAGTTCTGCCATCGAATCAGCAACAAGCTTTTGACGTTTTGCATTTACGGCTTGAATAATACCATTTTTAAAAATAGGAATTGTCGTAATAAACGCTGTATTAATTTTCCCTATTAACTTGTTGTTACCACGTTGAATCATACGAATTTGCGGTGCTGTTAATAGTGCAACCATACGCGCTTTTTCTAAATCGTCAATGCGTTGCTCTAAAATCTCTACAGAGTTTTTTAATGATTCCAGCTCGATTCCTGCAAGTTGATCATTGTTACGAACGCGCTCTTCATACATTGGAACTAACTCTGTTTGCAGACGCTCAAGTAGCATTTCACCCGCAACAACGTATTTCTCTAAATCTAAATAGTATTTTAAGTTTTGTTCATACAAACCATCTAACGTACCGATTGAACGCTTCATCTCATCTTGATATTTCGTGATTTCCACGTATACTTTATCCATTTCGCGGCCCATCGTTTGATACTTATTAAAGATTTGTTCAATCATTTGATTTCCTTTTTTAAATAAACGAGAGAAAAAACCGCCTTTGTCTTCAACGAAATCTTTACTGTCAAACTTGTCCATAATTTTCCCAAGCTGTTTTAATAGCTCACCGGAATCTTCTACTTTAGATAATGTCATCGTATGTAAAATTTGATCAGCAAACCGGGAAATCTCTACAGATGGCTCTTTTCCTAGCTCGATTAATTCCAATTGATCTTTTATATCTACCGCATTATAGATGCGCTGCACTTCAGGATCTTGTCTTAATTGCAAACGAATATTTTGTGATGTTTGTTCAGTCAATTCTGTTGTTGTTGGGTCTAATACAATCGGATTCATATATGTATCTTCCTTCCTTTATAAAAATGGACGAAATATCCCTTTTAAAGTATTTGATAAATTTTTATAGGATGATGGACCGTGAAACTCTACATCAAAGCTCACTTCTTCTAACCAATGTGAATCAAATGCTCCCGCTTCAATGTACTGCTCAATATCATTACGTCCTGTCGGATTAAAATGTAAAACATCGACACCAATGTGATTTAAAAAGAGCATCAATATCGCATCAGAACGCGTAAGTTCTCCACTTTTTTCATTGTTAAATATAACTATTTTCGGTACGTCTTGAGAATAATCAAATTTCTCAAGCTGTTCAAGTATATTCGGTGGAATTTGTGAAAGCTGCGCAAACACATATAAAGCTGCATCTTGCTCTGTTTCTGTTCCCATTCTTTTGTAAAGCTGACTCTCACATGTATGAATAATCGCTTCTGCAATGCCGTATTGTAAGCCTTCCGGTAAGCGTTTGTGCGGCCACCAATGACTTTGAATGATTCTCTGTGCATTAAGTTTTCCAGAACGATCTAATGCATCGCGATAATGAAATTGAAAATTAGCTTTCTGTTCTTTCGTAAACGGAAATTGATTTACTAACATACTGTTCTCATACGATGTTAACATTTTTAATCTTTGAAAATACTCTTTCCCATTTTTAGAAACACCAGACACCTTTGCAAATAACGATGGAATATAAATATGTTGCTTTTCTACAAAGAATGTTGGCCTTATAAATGCCTTCTCTTTCGTAATGATAAAGAGTTCATCATATGTTGTCTTTAATGTACGCGCAACTGGCGTATATGCCCTGAATTGCCACGGTTTATATAAGAGCGAATTATCATGATGAAGCACTTGCTCAATTTCTTTCGATGCCTGATATGCAACCGTTGCAACGCGCTCCCGTTTTTTATCTGGAAATGGTTCTAATGAGATTCGGCTTGGATGCGAGATTACAAATGTCCGATTCTCTTCATCGATTTTTTCAAATCCATCTTTTCCTTCTGGATGATAATACAATACGTCACATCCAAGCATAATAAGAAAGTATAAAAAGTAAGTTTGGCTTTCCGACGCATCACCATACCATATAATTTGGGGCATTTGTACTTTGTAATCCTTTTGTGAAAACCATTTTGAAACGTAATTTTCACTTAACTTAATCATATCAATTAGAAAACGGCGGAAGCCTTCTGTTTTTAACGATTGATTGTGCTGTTGTTCGTACAGCTTTAAAATTGAAATAAAAGTTGTGTGTATGTAGTGTTGTATATCTGGATGGTCAACTTCAGGCAACAAACGTTTTCCTGATAAATGAGCAACAAGTCGATTTATAGTTAAACCGTTTGATGCTTGTTGATGTAATGAAAAAACTTCTTGAATATCACGAAGCTTCTCTGAAGGAATGACTTTATTTAAATTTTGTTCATGAAGTACAGTGATATTCTCATTTTGACCATAATCAAATAACCGGTTATAGTATTCATCCACATCATTCGGCACACCAAGAATGCGGCATCCGACATAACTAAAATGCAGATCATTCTCTGTAAGTTCATAATGCGGACGCTTTGCTAACTCTACTTCAAATTGCTTCAATTCTTCTTCCCCGTTTAATGCATGTGGATGAAGTGTAAAACGTGAAAACACACTAATTCACCTCCAAACGAAACGTTTATAAAAAATGGGCGCCCACATAACGAGCAAACCCATTTAGTCTATTAACCTATTAATCTTCTTTCTTAGAAGCTGCCACCTCTTCACGAGTTTGGCGAGATGTTTTCATATAATGTAAAATAAATGTAGCACCAAATGCAATAACTAAAATCATAAAGAACATCCAATGCGGCATTTCAATATGAAATACAGAAAGGAACATTTTTACAGCAATAATTGCAATTAATATATATGCTGTCGTTTCAAGCTCTGGAACACGTTCTAGTAATCTTAAAAATACACCTGCAATACCACGCATCATTAAAATTCCAAGCATTCCGCCAAGAAGCAGAATCCATACTTCGTTTGAAACACCAAATGCCGCAAGAACGCTATCTACAGAGAACGCGATATCCATTAGTTCGACCATTACAACTGTTCCCCAGAACATGCCAAACATTCTAAATAGCACACTATCTTTCTTCATACCATGAGCTTCTTCGTCTTCTTCATTTCCTTTAGATTTATCAATGAAGTGTTTCAAAGAAAGCCATGCAAGGTAAAGAGCACCAAACACTTTTACCCACCATAATTTAATTAAGTACATACCAATTCCGATGGCAATAAAACGGAATGCATAAGCTCCAATAAGTCCGTAAAATAACGCTTTTTTACGCTTTTCTTCTGGAAGATGTTTTACCATAACAGCTAATACAAGCGCGTTATCAGCAGATAGCAATCCTTCCAAAACAACAAGCGTACCAATCAATCCCCAAGATACTGGATCTGTTAATACTTTTACCCACATATCTAGATCAAAGAATTGGGCATACGTATTAAGGATTCCGTGTAAAATCTCCATATTGTTGTTGACTCCTATTCTGTTTTAAATTTCTAAAAAGCGGAAAAGAAGGAAACGAAATTCGCTTCCTTCTTATGCATCCAAGCCATACGCTCTTACAAGCGCACCTAATCCGCCTTGGAAGCCACTTCCGACAGCATTAAACTTCCACTGTCCATTATGACGGTATAATTCACAAAAGACAACTGCTGTTTCGATGGAGAAATCTTCCCCTAAATCATAGCGAAGTACTTCTTCATTTGTTTCTTCATTTGCTAAACGAACGAACGCATTGGCAACTTGGCCAAAATTTTGGCGGCGCCCCTCTGCATCATAAATCGTAACTGTAATAGCAATACGATGTACATCCGCTGGTACTTTATTTAAATCGACAACTAATTGCTCATCATCGCCTTCACCTTCTCCAGTTCGGTTATCACCTGTATGTGTCACAGAACCACAAGGAGATTGTAAATTGTTATAAAAGATAAAATCTGTTTCTTTCGTACATTTACCTTCTTGATTTAATAAGAACGCAGATGCATCTAAATCGTAATCAGCTCCGCCGTCATATTGTTTAATATCCCAGCCAAGACCAATAATTGCTTTTGTAAGGCCTGGGCTTGTCTTACCTAAATCAATTTTTTGTCCTTTTTGTAACTGAATAACCATATCCATCCACCTCTATTTACATAGATTCTTTACTCTACATCTAAACCAAAGTTTTTACATAAAGCTGCTAATCCGCCTTGGAAACCACTGCCAATCGCATTGAACTTCCAATCATTGTTATGGCGATATAATTCACCTACTACAACCGCTGTTTCAATCGAGAAATCTTCACCTAAATCATAACGAATCAGCTCTGTGTTTTTCTCTTCATCTAAAATGCGAACAAAGGAGTTAGATACTTGTCCAAAGTTTTGACGACGACCTTCTCCATCATAAATTGTAATTGTAAAACAAATACGTTCAATATGCGCAGGAACATTTTTCAAATCAACTTTGATTGTTTCATCGTCCCCTTCGCCATCTCCTGTGCGATTATCACCTAAATGCTGTACAGAACCATTTGCTCCAGTTGGATTGTTATAGAAAACAAAATCTTCTCCTCCGCCAACTTTACCGTTTGCACCAACTAAGAAAATACTTACATCTAAATCAAAATCAGCTTGTCCATCATATTTATTTGTATCCCAGCCAAGACCAACAATTACTTTTGAAAGACCTGGATTTGTTTTCGTTAAATCTACTTTTTGTCCTTTTTGTAATGAAATAGCTGCCATATTTAGCGCCTCCTTAGAGATTATTGATAACGCGTTACAATTTCGCTTAAGTTTTTAGCTTGTGTTCCGTCTCCAATTGCAGAGAATTTCCATTCACCGTTATCACGATATATTTCACCAGCAATTAGCGTCGTCTTTCCGCCGTAGTTATCAGTTAAATTATAACGTACTAACTCTTCATTTGTTTGTGGATTTTGAATACGAATATACGCATTGCGAATCATTCCAAAGTCTTGACGACGGTTCACACAATCATAAATATTTACAACAAATATTAAGCGGTTTACTCTAGATGGAACTTTTGATAATTCCACAAAGATAGTTTCATCATCGCCCGCTCCTTCACCCGTTAAATTATCCCCCGAATGAATAATACTTCCGCAAGAAGATAATTTATTTCCAAAATAAATAAGGTCATTTTTATGTAAAAAGCGATCATTTTCAAGCATAATCACAGATGCATCACAGTCAATATTTGGCTTGCTTCCAAATAATGAAGATAAAAATCCACCTGATTTTTCAATTGGATCCCAGCCCAAACCAACTTGTAACTTTGTTAAACCAGGTTTTCCTTTCGTTAAATCGATCTTCTGTCCTTTTTCTAAAATAATAGGCATGAAGTCTCTTCCTTTCTACAAATCACTTTCCACTTAGGAAAATATTGTATTCTTTCTTTATATTGTAGCATTTTTCATAGATTGAGAAAAAGAATAATTTTTCAATTATACGAAAACACCTATTCGATTTCATCGCACTGATGTAAGAAGTGCGAGAATTTCTATTTTACTACTGACACATATAAGATGTAAGCCCATCAATACTTATATTTGAATTGTTTTTTCCAAATCTAAATGCGCTTCTGTTTGTACATCATGACTTTTTAAAATTTCACCTGTTTCATAACTTCTATGTAACATAGAAGTTATGAAACTAGCTATTTTTAGTATGAAGATACAAGTTTTACAGAATCTGCTTTCGCATACACGCTCGTATATGCTTTGTTATCGGAAACCAGCTCATAATATGTTCCATTTGAAGTTTGAATTGTTCTTTTAATTGCAACCATGACATTACGAGGTATTGAACTAGCTTGTTCATTAGCTAAATTTTTAAATAACACAGATCCTTGTTGCAGCATTCCCAGTTGGTATTTATTTAAATCTTTTCCACCATTCATAGCATCGAGTCTATTCATAAGAGAACCAATTTGTTGTCCCCAATTCTCATCACTTGCATACATGACATTCATACCTTGTGATTTATCTCCCAAGTTCCCGCCATTATATGTCCAGCCATTTGGATTTAAATAATTTTGATCAATATATGAAGCGCAGAAATCAATACCTTCTTCCCATGTTTTAAACGCCGTTGCACCGTTATATGGATCAGAATCTACCGCTCTAAAACCAAATAAATTTTTCTTATCCTGCGCAATACGACTTTTTCCCCACCCAGATTCTAAAACGGCATGAGATAATAAATATCCTGCATTTAAATTATATTTTTGTGCTGCATTAACGAAATATTGTCCAGTTCCAATAAGCGGGCTATCTGGACTATATTTTCTTAAGAAATCATCAATGTCTTTCGCTGTATAAGTAGAGGTAACGCGAAGCGGCATATATTCAAAATATTGATAACTATCTTGTCCACCAATGTGTTCTTTATCAAATGCCTCATAACGCTCACCTTCTTTTAAATGCTTCGGTGCATTACCAATTTGATACGTCGTATACTTTTTCGAAGAAGTATTATATACGTAATGATATAGCTTCCCATCTTTCACTGTATAGTATGACGCTGATTCATGAACCATATTTGGATATAAAGTAACATCATCTATATTGACATATCCTGTCGTACCATCAATTTTCACATGCACGCGGTCTCCATCCACTTTTATGAACTTTAAGTCCGCTCCTTCTCGTACATATGTTAACTTTTTACCAGTCGCGATATCGTAAATATTAATTAACTTATTCGCTCGTACAAAGCCTTGTTTCATATTCACAACTTTACCATCGCTAACAATATAACCATCTTCTTGTTTTGTTTGCAGTTCTTTTTCTGCTTCCATCCCATTCGATTTTTGAACTTTTCCTATCGCTGTGATCACTTCATAAGAAGATGCTTGTTTTAATTTTAAGAACTGTAAAGAAACATAACCTTCTACACCATTTACTCGAACCTTTGCCCAACCATTTTCCTTAGCAAGGACTAAGACTGACTCCCCACTTTTCAAGTGTGCTACAACTGAAGTACTCGTAGAAGGACCTTGGCGTACATTTAATAAAGATGTATTTACAATTCCTCTTTCTTCTGTCACTTGTTCTTTATTTCCATCGTTAGCATTCGGAGTCGTACTAATTTGTACAAATTCTAGAGAAACATAGCCTTCTTTTCCGTTGTACATAATTTTCGCCCAGCCATTCGCTTTCCCTAATACCGTTACCTTTTCACCTTGTTTTAAATTCCCGAGAATTGTACTCGTTGCATTTGCTGCGCTTCTTACTCGGAGACTTGTTGCCGTAATTGTTCCTGTCTCTTGAGTATCCGTTACGATATTTTCTGGCGGCTTTTCTGCTGGTTTCTCTGCCGGTTTTTCTGCCGGCTCTTCTACCGGTTTCCCCTCTAATTTCACAAATTCTAGAGAAACATAGCCTTCTTTTCCGTTGTACATAATTTTCGCCCAGCCATTTGCTTTCCCTAATACTGTTACCTTTTCACCTTGTTTTAAATTTCCAAGAATTGTACTCGTTGTATTTGCTGCGCTTCTTACTCGGAGACTTGTTGCCGTAATTGTTCCTGTCTCTTGCGTACCCATTACGATATTTTCTGGCGGCTTTTCTGCCGGTTTTTCTACTGGCTTTTCTATCGGTTTCCCCTCTAATTTCACAAATTCTAGAGAAACATAACCTTCTTTTCCGTTGTACGCAATTTTTGCCCAGCCATTTGCTTTCCCTAATACTGTTACCTTTTCACCTTGTTTTAAATTTCCAAGAATTGTACTCGTTGTATTTGCTGCGCTTCTTACTCGGAGACTTGTTGCCGTAATTGTTCCTGTCTCTTGCGTACCCATTACGATATTTTCTGGCGGCTTTTCTGCCGGTTTTTCTACTGGCTTTTCTATCGGTTTCCCCTCTAATTTCACAAATTCTAGAGAAACATAGCCTTCTTTTCCGTTGTACGCAATTTTTGCCCAGCCATTTGCTTTCCCTAATACTGTTACCTTTTCACCTTGTTTTAAATTTCCAAGAATTGTACTCGTTGTATTTGCTGCACTTCTTATTCGGAGACTTGTTGCTGTGATTGTTCCTGCTTCATGGTCTCCATTAGCAATTACTGCTTGTTGCTGTGATACTGGTTGCTCTGCCTTCTCTCCTACTTTTATAAATTCTAAGGAAACATAGCCTTCTTTACCTTTATATTCAATCTTTGCCCAACCATTTGCTTTCCCTAAAATAGTGACATTCTCTCCTTTTTGAACGTTTCCAAGAAGAGTACTCCCTATACCAGGGCTATTACGGACATTTAAACGAGTAGCTGTTATCACACCAGTTTCACGTTGTCCATTACTAATACTCGGTTGTTGCTTAGCTTCTACTGTAGGCTTAGATTCTATCGCAGGCTTCGTTCCTACTATCTTTAAAAACTGCAGTGACACATAGCCCTCTTTCCCATTGTAAGAAATTTTTGCCCACTCTTTTTGTATCCCTAATATTTTTACAGTTGTTCCTTGCTTTAATTGTCCAACAATTGGACTTTGCGTTGTTGGTTGTTCGCGTATATTTAAATTCATTGCATTTACTGTCGCTGTGCTTTCTTCTTGTGCAAAAGCATGTGTGGAAATAAGAGATGCCGCTGTTGCTATAAATGTACCTGCTATTATTTGCTTTTCTATCCTTTTCATCATCTATTAGAATATAAGGATCCTTATATTCTAAGTTCACCCCTTCCCATACTTTCTTATCTAATATTTTAACATACATACCGCTATCCCTTGTGTTTGAAAAATGTTAAGAATCTATGAACCAATACACAAATTCACATCAAGAAAATACACCATACAATATTGAAAAAGGCTGGCATTTTGCCAACCTTTTTCACTTTTAATAAATCCAGCCACCCATTCTTTAATACGCTTTGCCCCAATACACCATATGCTTCGCATCTTTCTCACAGCATACGCAGTGTTTAGCTAATTCCTCTTGTTCAAATGGCATACAACGTGATGTAACGCCTACCTCTTCTTTCAACTTTTCTTCACAGGAAAGATTTCCGCACCACATTGCTTTAATAAATCCTTGCTTTTCTTCTGCTACTTGTTTCATTTTTTCAAAAGTGGTAGCTATATATGTTTTTTCTTCACGAAATACTTTTGCTTTTTCAAAGAGAGACTGCTGAATGTCATCAAGTAATGTTGTAATACGTTCTTCTAATTCGGTTAAAGATACAATTTCTTTCTCTTTTGTATCACGGCGTACAAGAACAACTTGATTTTTCTCAATATCTTTTGGTCCTACTTCTAAACGAATTGGTACACCTTTCATCTCATATTCATTAAATTTCCAGCCTGGTGTTTTGTTACTTGCATCCATTTTCACACGCGCAACTTTTTGAATACGAGTTTGAAGCTCAGCTGCTTTTTCTAACACGCCTTCTTTATGCTGGGCAATTGGTACAATCATCACTTGCGTTGGCGCAATCTTTGGTGGTAATACAAGTCCGTTATTATCACTGTGTACCATAATAAGTGCACCAATCATTCTCGTTGTTACACCCCAAGATGTTTGATGCGCATATTGCCATTTCCCATTTCGATCTAAAAACTTAATATCGAATGCTTCTGTGAAATTAGTGCCAAAATTATGCGACGTGCCCGTTTGCAGTGCCTTACCATCATGCATTAAACTTTCAATTGTGTAAGTCGCTTTTGCCCCTGCGAATTTTTCTTTTTCCGTTTTCTGTCCTTTTATAACTGGAATAGCTAAATACTCTTCACAAAACGACGCATATATATTTAAAATATTAAGCGTTTCTTGCTGTGATTCTTCCGCTGTTTCATGAATTGTATGACCTTCTTGCCATAAAAATTCAGTTGTGCGTAAGAACGGACGCGTTGTTTTTTCCCAACGTACAACGGAACACCATTGGTTATACAGCTTTGGTAAATCATTATACGACTGAACAATTTTCGAAAAGTGCTCACAGAATAACGTTTCTGATGTTGGACGAACACAAAGACGCTCTGCTAATTCTTCACTTCCTCCATGTGTAACCCACGCTACTTCTGGTGCAAAGCCTTCCACATGATCTTTCTCTTTTTGAAGTAAACTTTCTGGAATAAACATTGGCATATACACATTTTCATGCCCTGTTTCTTTTAACTTTTCATCCATTACTTTTTGAATGTTTTCCCAAAGGGCATATCCATGCGGACGTAAAATCATACACCCTTTTACACTTGAATAATCAATAAGCTCAGCTTTTTTTACGATATCGGTATACCACTGCGTGAAATCTTCTTCCATTTTTGTAATGGCTTGTACTTGTTCTTTTCCCATCTACTTTTCCTCCTTAAAAAAAATAAAAAAAGCCCGTATCCCTATAATAGGGACCGAGCTTTTGCCGGCGTTACCACCCTGATTCATATACAACATGTATATGAATCAGGGTGGTAACGGGAATATCCCGCTGCATATGCAGAACTCAAAGGCAGGTTCCATATTGTCTTTTAAGAATCTCTCAGCCACTGGATTCTCTCTCTGCAAAAAGATTGAACATGTACTAATCCTTTTTCATCGTCATAACGATATAAATTTGTTGACTATCATAATACACACTTTGTTGTAAAGCAATAGTTAATTTTCTGATTCTTATATATTCTTTTCATTTTGTTTTGTTTTATACTTGCATTATATATATCTATCTCGAAAAAATTTCACGATCTGATGAATTAACATCCCAATAATTGTTCCAATCAGAATAAAAAAACATAGGAAACCATATGCCATACCTTCCCATCCACCAATGAAAAACAATGTGAGTAAAAAACAAACGAAACAAATTATAATCACAATAAGTCCAAAGGCAAAGTCAAACGAACGATTTGGAAAGCTTTTTCGTAACATGAATGAAATGAGAAAAACAACAACTGTCGTGACAATACTACTTATTAAAAAAATTTCCATTATCTTCCCTCCCATACATACATTATATGTTAATTGATCAAAAAATTTAAAAAATACTTTCTTCTAAACGGGAGTATTTATAATCAAGTATTAATAGTAATATATAAAAATAGGTTTTAGAACTTTCGGAGGTATTTTCTATGAACAAGTCCATACCAAAACATGTTATTGTTTTATCTTTTGATTGTTTATCAGCTTTAGATTTTCCTATATTACAAAACCTTCCTCACTTCCGTTCTTTACTAAAACGTGGTGCATACGCTGAAAAAGTTGAAAGTATTTATCCATCTGTTACATATCCAAGTCATGCAACGATTGTGACAGGAAATTATCCTGCAAAACATGGTGTTGTAAACAATACACTGCTGCAACCTGGAAAAGAATCACCCGACTGGCACTGGTACCGCCGTTCTATTAAAGGAACGACCCTTTATGATGAAGCGCGAAAAGCAAATTTAAAAACAGCTGCACTTCTATGGCCTGTCACAGGAAAAGCAAAAATTGATTACAATATGCCAGAAATTTTCCCAAATCGGCCATGGCAAAATCAAGTACTCGTCTCCTTATTCAGCGGGAGTCCATTGTATCAACTAGAGTTAAATCAACGTTTTGGTCATATTCGGAATGGTTTGTCACAACCAGAGCTAGATGATTTTGTCCTCGCTTCTGCAGTACACACAATTCAAACGAAAAAGCCAAATCTTATGTTTGTTCATTTTACTGATTTAGATACACAGCGCCATTACCATGGATTTTCTTCTGAAGAAACAGTAGCAGCTATTCATCGCCACGACAAACGTTTAGGTGCAATTGTTGAGGCGTTAAAAGAAAGCGGTATGTACGAAGAAACAACCATCATTGCACTCGGGGATCATAGCGCATTAGATGAACATAAGGCCATTCAATTAAATGTCCTATTGCGTGAAAAAGGGTTCCTTACTGTAAATAAAAAAGGAGAAGTAACAAATTGGAAAGCTTATTGTCAAAGCTGTGACGGCTCAGCATATGTATACGTAAAAGATAAAAATGATACAGAAACAATTGGAAGTTTACACCGTTTACTGCAAGAAATCATGCAAGATAAGCAAAACGGCATAGAATTTCTATTAACCGATGAAGAAGCAAAAGATCGCGGAGCTGATGGGAATTGCCTCTTTATGCTTGAGGCTCGAGAAGGGTATTACTTTTTAGAAAATCATACTGGAGACCTTATAAGAGAGATTACAAGAGAAGATGTAACCTCTAGTAAAAAATATACGTTTGGTACCCATGGCTATTCTCCATCAAAACCAAATTACGAAACTATTTTCATGGCAGCCGGTAAAGGAATTCGTCAAGGCGCCATTATTCCGCACATGCGACTTATTGATGAAGGTCCTACAATTGCAAGATTGCTTGGATTACATCTTGGTGAAACAGATGGAACTGTTATAGAAGAGTTATTGCAATTGTAAAGTTATGTAAAAAATATGTAAACATTCAGTTAGTTTCTCTTTTTTATAAACGCCTTTTTGTACAATAACATTAGATTAGTTGAGGGAGGAACATATATGAAAAAAATGTCCAGGCAGGAAAAAAGCTGGATATTATATGACTGGGCAAACTCAGTGTATTCACTTGTTATTACAACGGCTGTATTTCCAATCTACTTTAAAGCAGCCGCTAAAGAATTTGGACTTGCAGGTACAACATCCACTGCATATTGGGGGTATGCAAATTCCTTTGCTACACTTCTTGTATCTATACTCGCTCCAATTCTTGGTACGATTGCTGATTATAAAGGATTTAAGAAACGTTTCTTCACATTCTTTTTCCTATTAGGCATTATTTTTACAGGTATGTTGGCAGTAGTACCAACTTCGCAGTGGATTCTCTTACTTTGCTGCTATATGCTCGCTTTAATTGGGTTTGCAGGATCAAATATTTTTTACGATGCTTTTTTAATAGATGTGACGACAGAGGAACGAATGAACCGTGTTTCAACACGCGGCTTTGCCCTTGGCTATATCGGAAGTACAATTCCATTTATCGGCTGCATGGCTCTTATTATTCTTTCACAAAAAAGTATCATCCCATTATCAGTCGGCGTGGCAAGCCAAATTTCATTCGCAATTACAGCACTTTGGTGGGGACTCTTTACCATCCCTATGTTAAAAAATGTTGAACAACGTTATTTTATCGAACGTGATCCAAATCCTGTTATAACAAGCTTTAAACGCCTTGCTTATACATTTAAAAATATCCGTCAATACCGAACAGTTTTTTTCTTCCTCCTTGCCTATTTCTTCTATATTGATGGAGTCGACACAATCATTACAATGTCAACAGCATATGGAACAGACCTTGGGATTAGTGCAACAAATTTATTAATTATTTTATTCGTTACGCAAATCGTCGCCTGCCCATTTGCATTATTATATGGCAAGTTATCTGAAACATTTACCGGCAAGAAAATGCTATATGTTGGTATTATTATTTATATTATTATTTGCACGTACGCTTATTTCCTAAAAACAACGCTGGATTTCTGGATTTTAGCGATGCTCGTTGCTACTTCACAAGGCGGTATTCAAGCGTTAAGCCGCTCCTATTTTGCAAAGCTCATTCCGAAAGAATCAGCAAACGAATTCTTTGGATTTTATAACATATTTGGTAAATTCGCTGCCATTATGGGTCCTGTTCTCGTCGGTGTCACAACGCAATTAACAGGCAAAACAAACGCTGGCGTGTTAAGTATTATCATATTATTTATTATCGGTGGATTTCTGTTAACACGCGTACCAGAGAGCTCTTCTGCTTCTGTAACACCACCTTCTCCAAAATCAGAAACATTATAAAGTGAACCTTCCATTCAAAGGTGCTTTTCCTTCGAATGGTTAGTTGAACCAATCGGGCTTTTATGGGCAGTTACCCCCCACCTAGCTTCTGTAGAAAAGCGGAAGCGGCTCGCCCAGAATCGCAGGACGTTGGAGTACCCGACAGAGAGGCGCTTTTTGCCTCGTCCGAGGGGGCGAAACGACCGGAGATTCTAGCCGCTAGAGCTGGACAACGTTTTTCTCTGCATCTTGAGGTGAAGGGGACTTACTGCCCGTTAAAGCGGGGTAATAAAGAAACTCTCCCAACTTATGCTAGTGGGAGAGTTTTTTTATAATTGATTTACTTTCTGCATTTCTTGTTTTTGTGTCATCTTCATTTTGAGTATCGGCAAGACAGCAATTACGACAAGTACAGCTGCTACACTAAACACTGTAATAAGGGAAGTCGCTTCCTTCAATATCCCCCCTAAAGAAACACCTATTAACATCGTGCTCATGAATAACGGCAATATAGTTCCGTTTACCCGGCCAATCATATTGTCAGCTACAAGCTGAATCATGAAAGTTCCTATTACGATATTTACACACGCTAAACAAATTCCTGTAACAAAACGCATACATACCGTGATCCAAAATGAAGTAGAAAGTCCTTCTACAACAAATGAAACGGCTAAAATGATAATTCCAAAAACAAGCAAATGTTTCTGCTTTACTTTTGCAGCAACCACTGCTGCTACTGCGCCGCCAATTAACATTCCTATCCCATCAGCTGCAGTTAAATATTGTACAACTTCTTTTTCCATTCCTAATCGCTCCACAACGAGAAAGATTTCAAGTGGTTGCACTAAACCTGCTGCTAAACCAATGATAGAAAAAACAACAGTCAGCATTCGTAAAGGATTAGAACGTAACACATACAACCAACCTTCTTTTATATCATTCCATAATGAAGATTGCATCACCTCTACTTCTTTCATCCATCGCGGCAGAAATGAAAGACAAAGAGCTGATAAAGCAAAAATAATGATTAAGCTATAGAATGATACAAATAACCCAAGCTGTGTATATACGAATGTTCCTACAACCGGACCAAAGATAAGGAACAATGATTGTAAACTTTGAGATATTGCAATGGCTGCACTAACATGTTCCTCTTCGACATGATGTTTAAAAACTCGTGAAGTTGCTGGCTGTGAAAATTGGCTGACGACCGCTGACACAAATGTTGCAGCAAATAACGCTTGCCAATAACCAATCTTTAATAATAAAACAATCATGACGATAGATAGTGCACTTAATATATCCCCTGTAATCATTGTTCGCTTTGGATTCCACCGATCAGCCAATGCACCTCCAACAAATGAAAAGATGAATATAGGGGCATATTCCATAACAGACAATAAAGAAACAGCAACAGGATCATTATTTGTATGTTCCATAACAAAAAACAAAAGCGCCATATTTCGTATCCAAATCGCAAATTGTTGTAAAATATCAGAAGCGATTACAAGCATAAACACTCGATTTTTTAACAAAGCATTCATCCTATCTCCCCCTTAATAAACCGACCGTTCGGTCTAATTTAGTTCGTAAGAAAAGCTGCTGATAATCATTATTCAGCTGCCATTCCCTGTAATAAAACATCAATTGCTTTTTTATAAATCCGTTTCATTTCTTCTGCATTCATTTCATAATATAATGGTCCAAGCCCAGCTAACAGACCGTTCACAACATACATAAGATCATTTACATCGTCTTGGCGAAATTCACCTGATGCCATCCCTTCTTCAACTAGCTTCTTGAAAATGCTATACGATTCACGAGTTAAGGCGATCATTTCATCCATTATATCTTTCCTTACAACTTGACTCGTTAGAAATTCTTCAATTGTGCTAGAAATTGGGTTTTGGACATCTTCCACATAATATTCAGCAAGGCCATATAGCTTTTCCGTACTTGTATAATACTGTTTTTCTTTTTCAGCCCATTTTTCCAGCCAATCGTACGTATGCTGCTTCACTACAAATAAAAACAATTCTTCTTTACTTTTAAAGTGATAGTAAATACTGCCCTTACTCCGCTCAGTAACTTCACAAATGTCTTCCATAGATGTTGCTGCATACCCTGTTTTTGAAAATAGTTCTTCTGCTTTATAAGCAATTTCTCTTTTAATTTCTTCAGCACTCTTTCTCATTATTGCACCTCACTAAACCGACCGTTCAGTCTAACTTTAACAAAAATTGCCTCTTCCTTACAAGAGGCAATTTTCTTATTTGGAATCACTATATAGGATTAACTTTCTACACTTAATTGCTACTTTGCCCCTGGTTGCAAGAACGCTGGTACTGGGCCTTATAGCATAAGATACGATTCTGTTAGGGATATATGCATTTTATTCTCTTTTTTGCACCAGAACCTAAATAACTGTTCTTTTTCCATACTAATCACACACCTTTTGTAAAGTAATAATATCAGTATGTACAGGATTTATAAAAAAGAAGTTCTTTTTTTCTGAAAAATGCATATAAATTCAAGTCGGATAATAAATAACCAAAAAGGATTTTATATTTCTTTCATTTATTCCTTTACATCTGCATGAATCATTTATTATAACAGTTTTCCCGTCTAAAATAAGATGTTTCAACAAAGGAAAGTAGAAGTATCTTTATAATGGTCTTCCAATATAATCGATGTGTTAATCCAAGGAAAACTGTATTATTATTTTCTTTCTACTAACTAATACAGATTCTAACAATGGGCACAATTGCTACATGCCAAGTGTAATTTATTATCTATTCAAGATTCTGTTTATTCAATCTTTCTAAAAATAAAAAAATATTAAAACTCATAAATATGCAAGCTATAATGAGGGCGTCAGGAGATAATCTATTACCTGCAGAGAAAATATCAAACCAGGTTCTGGTGCAAAAATTCTAAGCTTCTAAAATTGGACATACTGATACGCTTCCTTTTGTAATCAGAAAAGGAATTTTATTTAACATAAAACTGGAAGCGTTACCATCCGAATCTTATATTCTGATTTTTGGAACAAATGGAGTTGTAGAAAATAAAAGCCGGAACATATTTTGAATTGGACATTCTAATAACTTAGATTCAACTGCAGTTAAAAACAATACATTATGGGGGCTTAGTTGTTAAATACAAAAGTTGTTTTGATGTGATTGGGCCAATATCCCTAAGCCTTAAAAAAAGACGTAAGAATAAGATACAAGGAGGAATCATTATATGAATGGGAATACTGCAAAAAACATAGAATTTCAAGCTGAAAATACTGCAGTAAAAAATGAGAAATATCCAGACCCTAAAAAGTGGCATAAACAGGATACTACCTGGGCATTGAGTCTTTTTGGAACAGCAATTGGAGCAGGAGTACTCTTTTTACCAATTAATGCAGGTTCAGGTGGTTTATTATCATTACTGCTAATTACCATACTTGCATTTCCTGTTATGTATTACTCACATAGGGCGCTTGCTAAAATGATATACGCTTCCAATTCTGCTGATGAGGGGATTACAGGTACAATAAGAGAGTATTTCGGAAATAAGGCAGGTATAACTTTTAACATTGTATATTTCGTCTCAATTTATACGATCGTACTGATGTACTCGGTTGCACTTACAAATACTGCAAGTAGTTTTATCGTGAATCAATTGCACATGGCGGAGCCTCCAAGGGCCATTTTATCGCTTGTATTAGTACTCGGTCTTATAGCTATACTAAATTTTGGTCAAGATATCACTGTAAAGATAATGAGCATGCTAGTATATCCTTTCATAGCTTCTCTACTTTTTATCGCAATATCTTTAATTCCAAAATGGAATACGTCAATGCTTAGTTTTTCAAGTGTTTCTAATGCTTCAACAGGCACAGGATATTTTGGAACGATATTGATGATACTACCAATCATAGTATTCTCGTTCAATCATTCGCCTATGATTTCATCATTTGTTATGAAACAGAGAGCTACCTATGGAATAGAAGCTACTGATGCCAAATGTGCTCAAATACAAAAAGCTTGTTATATCATGACATTCGCTGTTGTTATGTTCTTTGTTTGGAGCAGCACATTGAGTTTAACTCCAGCTGATCTTATAAAGGCAAAAGAAGAGAACTTATCAATTCTATCATATCTTGCTAATGAGCTTAATTCGCCTGTAATCACTATTGCAGCTCCTCTTATTGCTTTTACGGCTATAACAAAGTCCTTCCTTGGCCATTATATAGGAGCATATGAGGTAATGCGTGACATGATTATCAAGGTCGGTAAAAAACGCGGTAAAAATATGGGAGAAAAAACAGTTAAGACAATGATCCTTACTTTTGTCGTATTAACATGCTGGTATGTTGCTTATGCAAATCCAAGTATTCTTGGAATCATTGATGCCCTAAGTGGTCCGTTAGTTGCTGCTATCTTATGTCTATTACCAATGTATGCGATCCATAAAGTACCAGTACTAGCTAAATACAAAGGGAAAGCGAGCAATGTATTTGTCATTATTATAGGTATACTTACTGTCCTAGCAAGTATTAAGTCATTATTCTAATTCACTATTGTTGGCTCTGGTGCAAAGTTTCCTAGCGGAATTGAATTTTATGTTGTTCAACCAAAGAAATCATGGATAAGATATATCTATTTTTGGACAAACTTCTCACCTTGGGGAGTTTGTCCTTTTTTGATTATATGCATAACTTCTATTCCAGTAATCATTTTTTAGCTGTTTGCAATGATTTTAATCCAAGCATATTGGGGTGCCGCCCCATGTCCATCAAGCTAATATTTTGAAGTATCCCCAAAACAAAAATTTTATATCACTACAACAGTTATTTATGAGAATTTAGTGCATGTTTTGCGTTTTGGGGAACAAGCAATTTCTTAAGTTGATGGGTATGTAAGGTGACCCCTATTTAAGAAAACATCTTGTCAATCCAATTATGAATCGCATACAGTTTCCCTATTTTTAACGCGACCTTAAATAAAATAACGCCTACCCCTACTAAAGCAAATGCAATCATCTTCCCTTTATTTTTTACTTTCGGCTTTTTTTCCATTCTATATTCCCTCTTTATATCTTTTTATCTTTATTAAGTGATGCGGATTTCCTTATTAATCAAACGTTTGTTTAATACATTTCACAAGGCTTTGCCACAACTAATCAAACGTTTGTTTAAATTTCAAAATAAGAAATGCGCCCTTTCAGACGCATTTCCATATTCACTTCAATCGCCACCACAACTTCCACCATCTCCGCCATCTCCACCAAAAGAACTATCGCAATCTCCTGAATTATCACTAGACCCTGCGAAAAATAACGGTGCACTATACGCTGTACTATCCGTTGCATCGGATTTATATTGCTTTCGTACCCGTTTTCTTTCATTAGATGCAATTACTTTTACAATAATCCAAAACAATACAATAAAAAGCACAGTGCCTACTAATATTTCCACTCTAAATCCCCCTTTCACTATTCAATCATTTGTAGAATACGATTTATATTCTCCAAAGAAATGAAACGAGATTCTCGTACTATTTCTTTTCCATCGTAAAATAGTAAAACGGTTGGTGCAGTAAACACTAAATATTGTGCTGAAATTTCCCTCATATCCTCTAATGAAACAACAATTTTTTCCACATTAGGGTAAGTTTCGAGTAATTGCATTATTTTTTCAAGCATAACATCACATACACCACAATCCTCGGTTTTAATAAATAATAAACATAATGGTTGTTGCTCAATATATGCTGCTAATTCTTCTACATTTGAAAATTGTTTCATACGAATCCCTCTTACATAAATTTTTGAAATATCTTTTTACGATATATACCAAATGCTGCTGTTTCTTTTACCTTACGTCTTTCCATAACTTGCTGAAAACGAAGCGATTTTGCTGTTAATTCTTCTTGCAATCGTTCTCGTTCCATACCATCGTGACAGCAAGCAATTAGATCTTCAATTTTTAACATTTCCTTTTGTAACTGCATTTCTTCAGGAATCATACCAGCATTTTTTAAGATTTTATAACTTATACGGAGGTCTTCCGGTATCATTGACAAATCTTCTAATTCAAGAGGTTTTCCTTTCCCTGGAAGATCTTCAAAATCACCTTTTTTCATTGCTTGACGAATGCGTTCTTCAGCAATAATTGAAAAGATATCCATACCATCACATCCTCGGATGTATTCAAGTTCTTTTCTATAGTTTATGTTCAAAAATTAATTCATGCTTAAAGCTTTCTTCCCCATGTAATTATAACTATTGATAAAGCTTGATTTACTCACCTTCGCTCCCTTACCTCTTCGAAGAGGATCATTGAAGTACACATAGTTATCATCGTATCCAGTTACTAACACTGCATGCATATCAAAATCAGCATTTATAACTTTACCAGATAAAGTTTTCCACGTTTTTGGTGCTACTGGATACGAAAAAGATGCTGTAATCCATGTTACAACCGGCTTTCCTTCTTCTAATAAACGCTCAATTCTAGAGAAGTCAGAACCAGTTAAATTAATACCGCTGCTTGTATAACGATCTAGTACAGTCTTTAATGGTGCCGGATCAATAGAATATCCTTTAGAAGCACCTGTTACATCACCAACAAAACCAACTGCAGGATCTCCCCATGTATAGATTTGGCCATTCGGTCCTGTTTGAATCGGTGTTCGATCTACTGGCAATTGCATAGCAAGTGTCATTTTATTCACATTATAGCCGTGATACTGTAACATCATTGCCATAGAGACTACTTCACAGCCATTCTTCAATTCAGGATTTTGGAAGATTTGCGGTGCGTCTAAATATGCATAACCTGTTTTCATAACTCCATCTTCATACAAGTAATACCACTTGCCGCCATCCCATATCCAGCCGGTTGCCATTGCCCCGCTGTTCTGTAAGTAATACCATTTCCCGCCATTCCATAACCAGCCTGTTTGCATAGCGCCATTATTCGCTAAATAAAACCAATTATCTCCGTACTTTAACCAACCAACTGCCATCGCTCCGCTATTATGTAGGTAATACCATGTACTTCCATCTTTTACCCAGCCTGTTACCATTACTCCAATATTCGATAAATAGTACCATGTATTCCCATCCTTCAACCAACCTGTTGCCATCACGCCGTTATTCTGTAAGTAATACCATGCATTCCCATCTTTTATCCAGCCCGTCGCCATTGTTCCGTCGTTCTGTAAGTAGTACCATGCATCTCCATCTTTTATCCAGCCGGTTGCCATTACTCCGTTGTTATTTAAGTAATACCGTGCACTTCCGTCTTTTATCCAGCCGGTTGCCATTGCTCCATTGTTATTTAAGTAATACCATGCACTTCCGTCTTTTACCCAGCCGGTTGTCATTGCCCCATCATTTTTACTTAAGTAATACCACGTATTTTGATCCTTAATCCATCCTACTTGCCGTACTCCTGTTTCTGGATGAAAGTAGTATCGTTTGTTGTCAATATCCTTCCATCCTGTCGCCATTGCTCCATCATTTTCACTTAAGTAATACCACGTATTTTGATCCTTAATCCATCCTACTTGCCGTACTCCTGTTTCTGGATGAAAATAATATCGTTTATTATCAATATCCTTCCATCCTTTTACCATTTCATTATTTGTATAATAATACCAATTGTTATTTTCTTGAACCCACCCATTCTTAATTTGCTCCTGAGAGTTAGAACGCTCTACTTGTTTTTTTGAAATTTCTTCAGTTGTTTCGTTTGTTGCTTGGCTAGATGGAGTCGATGTAGTCTGCTGTTTTAATGATTTATCTTCTTCTGATACACCTTGCTCCTGTTGCACATCATTCTTTTTCTCAACAACTTTTTCATTTTGTGTCTTCTCTACTACTTCCCCAGTAGTATTTTTTTGTTTACTCGTACCGTTTGTTGTTATTGTAGAGCTTTCTTCTTTTTGCTGTACAATAGATGTTTGATCTACTTTCATTTCTTCTGCATGTGCGAAACTATTTATTGGAGATACTAATAGACTAGTAGCTACACATAGAGCTGCAATTTTTCGATTCATTTTTCTAAATTCTCCTCACCCTGAATTTTCATGCAGTATATTAAAGTATTGGCTATTAATATACTAATCAAAACTACTACTTTCCCCTAAATTTAATAGTGGCTAAAAAACAAAAACATCCCTATTAAAATAATGTTTGTCTCTATCATACAACAATTTTTGGAAAAACACTTAAAGCGTTTACAAAAAATTTTTATCCTGCATGAACAGGCAGTGAGCCCCCCACTGATGAAGGTTTCACTTCAGTTTACTAATCTCTTCTCATACATGGCAGCACTATGTAAATGACTTATAACAAAAGAGAGTTTATTAACTTTGAAGATTAATAGCATGAGTCTAGAAACTTACCTCTAATCATAATTCTTAAGATCCTCTTGCATATATCAATGGTATAAAAGATTGCACAGATAACTAAAAAGGTTTCAAAGGAGCACAAAGCTCTTTTGAAACCTTTTATTTTATCTTGTATTACCAAAATTTACTTTATACTTTCACACCATTCTTGCACTTTCCAAACTTTCGTCACCCATTCTTCGTAAAAATCTGGTTCATGAGAAACAAGTAGCACCGTTCCTTCATATTGCATGAGAGCTTCTTTAAGTGCTTCCTTTGCTCGAACATCTAAATGGTTAGTCGGTTCATCTAAAACGAGTATATTACTTTCTGTTAACATCAATTCGCATAAACGTACTTTCGTTTGTTCCCCACCACTTAATGAGCAAAGCTGCTGTCCAATATGTTCTTCTGTTAAACCACACCTTGCTAGAGCTTGCCGAATTTCTTTTTGCGTCATATCAGGCCTTAGTGACCATACTTCTTCAAGCGGTGTTTGTTCTGAAGCAAACTCTTCTTGTGCAAAATAAGCTGGATTTACTCGCTCCCCTATTTTCACAAGACCGCTTAAAGGCTGCAAATGTCCCAATAATGTTTTTAACATGGTTGTTTTCCCAATGCCGTTATAGCCAACAATAGCAATCTTTTCACCGCGCTTTACTTGTAAATCAATTGGTGGGAATAGAGGCTCTGTGTAGCCAATTTGCATATCTTTTGCCTCTAAAATCCGACTCACAGGATCACAGTGAACATGAAACATAAAACGCGGCTGTAACGTAGAAGTCGGTTTTCCGATTTTGTTTATTTTTTCTAATACTTTTTCGCGGCTTTTTGCTTGTTTTGCTTTACGAATTTTATTCTTTTGGATAAAGTTCTTTAACTTTCCAATTTCTCTTTGCTGCCTATCATACGCTTCTTGTAATTGCTGTTTATTTTGTTCATAGCTTGTTATAAATGTTTGATAATTACCTATATAACGTTTTATTCCTTTATGCTCTAAATGATAAATGACATTGGTAATTTCATTTAAAAACCTTTCATCATGCGAAACCACAATGTAAGCATGCTTATAATTTTTCAAATATCCTATAAGCCACTCAATGTGCACGTTATCAAGATAGTTCGTTGGTTCATCAAGCAATAAAACATGCGGCTCTTCTAATAATAATTTTCCTAATAATAGTTTTGTTCGTTGACCGCCGCTTAGTTTTTCTACCTCACGATCCATACCAAGTGCTAAAATCCCTAATCCCGCAGCAACTTCCTCTATTTTTGCATCAATATGATAAAAATCAGAATGCTCTAGCATACTTTGTAACTCTCCGTACTGTACTAACAATTGCTCAAGGTTATCCCCTGCTGTCGCCATTTTATCCGCTACTTGCCGCATATTACGCTCGATATCATACAAGTGGGCAAAAGCTGTTTGTAAATATTTCATAATAGTTGTTCCAGCTTGCAAATCAATATGCTGCTCTAAAAAGCCGATATTTACATGAGGAAACCATTCAATCTTTCCTGCATCAGGAAGTAACTCTCCTGCTAATATACGCAGTAATGTAGATTTCCCTGCTCCGTTGCTTCCTACAAGGCCAACGCGCTCACCTCGAAGTAAGCGAAAACAAATATTTTGAAAGATTATTTTATCCCCGTACATATGGGTAACATTTTCAACTGATAACATACTCATTTTACTCTCTCCTTTTCGCTTCATGTACAAAGCCAAACGGGAGAACAGCGTGATAAAGTGAAACTTCCTTTCGTGAGGTGCTTTTCCTCACAAAAGGTTAGTTGAACCAATCGGGCTTTTACGGGCAGTTATCCCCCCACCTATCTTCTTCGATTCTCTCTCAATCTTGAGGTGGGGGATCTTACTGCCCGCGAATAGCGGGATAAAAACAACATTCAATTAGCTGAACATAAAAATGGGTAAGGCGAACACACCTTACCCATTACAATTTATTATCGTAAAAAAGGAATAAGGTTCTTTATCTACTGTCTTCCGGTTGGCTTTTAATCAAAAATTGGGCATACTTCTCCCTTATCAAGCCAAAACCATTTGAAGAACAGTTGATAAAGTCATCTTATCCTTTCACTCCTTTTGAAATCATTATTTTCTCATAATAATAGTATAAACAAATCTCTTATATCATATTCTTCATTTTTCTTTTTGTTCCTGCACCCAAAAGAAAAAACTCTTAACAAATTAGATTTGTTAAGAGTTTTTTCGTCTATTTTCTCATATAAGGAGCCAATATTTTTAAGATCTCTGTTTTATCTTCTTTTAATTCTACTGACGTTAACATGTCCATTGTTCGAGGTCGCGGCAAATTCACTTTGACTTCTCCAACAATTGTTGATGGTTGCTGCGACATAATGAAAACACGATCTGATAACAAAATGGCTTCATCTAAATCATGCGTAACCATAATGATGGTTTGCTTTCCTTTCTGCCATGATTCTAGCAGCCAGCTATGAACTTCCATTTTTGTAAATGCATCTAATTTCCCAAAGGGCTCATCAAGCAGCATAATTGGTTTATCACATAAATACGTACGTAAAAAGCTAACCCGCTGCCGCATACCACCTGATAAAGCATCTGGATAATGATTTGCATATTCATCAAGTCCAAATTGCTCTAGTGCCTCCATCCCAGCTTCTAATCGTTTTCTTTTTGACTGCCCTTCAATTTCTAAAGGTAACACAATATTATGAAGAGCAGAACGCCACGGAAGCAGAAGATCTTGCTGCGGCATATAGCTAACAATATCTCGATTCATAACAGATTGATTTTCGTAAAATACATCTCCCTCATTCGCTCGCTCAATTCCAGCAATAATGTTTAATAATGTACTTTTTCCGCAACCACTTGGCCCAACAAAGGACACAAATTCTCCATCCTGAATTGAGACATTCATATGTTCTAGCACTGTTTTCCCATCAAATGTTTTCGTAACGTCTTTTACTTGTAATCCGCTCATTTTTCGCTTGGAAGGAATTCGTTTGTAAAGGCCGCTTTTACATCAATTTTCTTTTTAATGACTTTATTGTCATATAAGAAATTCATATAATTGCTCCACACTTCTTCCTTCTGTACTCCCCACGCTTTCGCATCATCTTGATATTTCGTACTTAACCATTTTTGACTTTCTTGTACTAACTCTTTATTAATATCAGGTATATTTTTAATTAAAATATCCGCTGCTTCTTTCGGTTCCTTAATTGCAAAATTATAACCATCTGTTGTTGCTTTCATAAATTTCTTCACAAAGTCTTTATCTTGTTTTGCATGTTTTTCACTTGTAATAATAACAGGGCTATAATAATCTAATGCTGGATCTAAATCTTTTAACATAATTGTATTTAGTTCAATGCCTTTTCTCTTTGCCTCAATACCATCCCAGCCATAATAGATCCACTCAAAATCAGCATCGCGGCCGATAGATTTAAAGAAATCAGTTTGTCCAAGTACAACATTCTGTACTTTACTATAGTCCGCTTGATTCTTCGCCATAATTGTTTTTAATGTTGCTTCTTCTGCTGGTCCACCCCAGCCGCCATATCTTTTTCCTTCAAACGCCTTTGGTGATGTTATATTATCTTTTTTTAGAGATGCAAACGCAGATGTATTATGTTGAATAATTGCACCAATTGATACAACTGGAACGTCTTCTCCACGTGCTATTGTTACGTTTTCTTGGTAGCTTACACCAAAATCAGCTTTTCCGGATGCAACCATTTGTTCAACAGAAGTATTATCACCAGGCTGAATAATTTCTACATCTAATCCTTGTTTTTTATAATAATCTTTCGTCTTTGCTACATATAAACCAGTATGATTTGTATTTGGAAACCAGTCCAATACCACTGTTACTTTTTTCTCTTTACTCTCCGCTTTCTTTTCTGCTGAGCAACCTGCAAATGAAAATAGTAACGAAGCTGCTAATAGCATTTTTAACCCTTTTTTCATTTTCCCTCATCCTTCCTGTAAATCCATGGTGCTGTTAGTCTTGCCACCAATTCAACAATAAAATACAACAATAACGTTACACCGACAATAACAGCGGCTATCCCAAATACACGTGCTGTTAAAAAGGATTTTGTTGCCCTTGTCAGCATAACACCTAGCCCTTCACTTGCACCAAGCCATTCTCCAATAATAGCTCCCATTACGCTATATGTAACGGCAATTTTTAATCCTGAAAAAAAGTATGGCAATACTGCCGGAAATTTCACCTTTTGATATACTTGCCACTTGCTTGCTCGCATCGTTTGAAGCAATTTCAGCATTGCTTTATCTACCGTTTGAAAACCTTCTAAAATACTAAGTGCAATCGGAAAGAAGCATACGAGAATAACAACCATTACTTTTGGCAGCATTCCGTAGCCAAACCAAATAATAAATAAAGGCGCTAGCACGACAATCGGAATCGTTTGTGAAATCACTAATAATGGATTAATTAAAACACGGAATAATGGGATGACGTCCATAATAATTGCAATACTCGTTCCAAGTACAATCGCAAAAAATAATCCGATTAAAACTTCTTGCAGCGTCTGCATTGTATTCGGAAGTAGTAAATCTTTCATTTCTATAAGTTCACGTACAATCGCAGAAGGCTTCGGTAAAATCCACGATTCAATATGGAATACCGAAACAGCTCCTTCCCATATTGCAATGAGAAGGAAAAGCCAAATTGTTGTAATTGCTATGTTAGATCGTTTCTGTTTTTTCATGATCTTCACGATACTTCCACACTTTTTCGTCAATCGTTACGCCTGTGCTTGGACGATAGTGGATTTTAATAGAAGTAATCACTTCTTCTGCCCCATCATCTATGCAAGCTTGTTGCGCACGTTTAATAATGTCCAGAAGTTCATCTAACTCTCCTTCCATTGTCGTTTCCATCGCGCCAACTTCATAGCGCACACCCGATTGCTGAACAACCTCAATTGCTTTATCTACAACTGAATATACATCTTTATGCTTCGCTTGTGGTACAACTGAAAATGAAACTGTAACTTGCTGTGACATACTAAATTCCTCCTTATATAAGCGTTTTACGAAAAAAGAAAAGGCTTTCCTGTCATGAAGCCAGGAAAGCCTTATATTCAAGTTACCATAGAATAACATATGCTACGATTCTTGATACAACTCCCTACGCTGGCATTATCCAGATCAGGTTAAGGGTCGATGCTTTATTACATCCTCTCAGCCACATAGGCTCCCCTGTTCCAATTCGTTTTCATTGTAGCACGTATTATTTTTGTGAACAAATAAAATTAAATTTTTCCATCTAATGATACTGTCCTCAAGTTCATCTTCATATATTCTATTGTACTCACAAATTAATACGGAAAGGTGGAATTTGTATGGGCATTCGCTTTATAAAGATTTCTTCTATTTATTTTATCATCGGCGTCTGCATGGGGATGTATATGTCAATGTCTCTGAATTTTGCATTAAAAAGTGTACATGTTCACTTGCTGCTTCTTGGCTGGGCTTCAATGATGGTAGCTGGCATTTTATATCATATCTTTCAAGAGGCTGGTCAGTCTAAACTAGGGAAATTTCACTTTTGGCTGCTTAATATTGGGCTGCCAGTTATGATGATCGCACTGGCTCTTGAGATTTATGGACATCATGCTGCTATTCCGTTTGTTGCCGGCGGTAGCATTCTTGTTGTTCTTGCTATTATTATATTTTCTATTAATATCTTTACACATATCAAAGAAAATTCATAATGAAATTCTTTGCAAAGTAAAACTTCCATCAGTGTTGGCCTTAGTGCACCGAAATATCGAGATAACATATATAAAAAAGCAGAAGCGGTTAGCACTTCTGCTTTTTTATGATATTTTAGCTTTTAAATTCTCCAATAAGCTCTCGCAATTCATAGGCAAGCACATTTAAACAACTTGCTAATTCTGCTACTTCTTGAACAGACATTTCCTGCTCTTTCATACCTTCTTCTACATGGTTTGTACTCTCGACATATGTCTTTGCAATATTTGAAAGATCATTTACTAAATGAACAATATCTTTACTGTTTTGCGAAATCAAGCTTGATGTTCCTGATACTTCTTTTACTTGTTTTGTCACAGACTGTGCTGACTGTAAAATTTCTGCAAAAAACACACCGCTATTTTGCACAAGAGAAATACCAGATTCCACTTCCTGTGATCCTTTTTGCATCGAAACAACGGCTTGTTCAGTTTCTGTTTGTGTTTCACTAATAAGTTTAGAAATATCTTTAGCAGATGTTTCCGTTTGTTCTGCTAATTTCCGCACTTCTTCCGCTACAACTGCAAAACCTTTTCCAGACTCTCCAGCACGCGCTGCCTCAATAGAAGCATTTAAAGCAAGTAAATTTGTTTGATTTGAAATCCCTGTAATCACTGTAACAATATCACTAATTTGCTTTGAACGATTTTCCAGCGAATAAATAATAAAAGATAAATCTTGGACCGCTTTCTGTATTAAATTCATCTGCTGAATAATTTGTTCAATCGCCTTGTTACCTTTAGCAGAATGATTCTCCATTCCTTCAGCAGCCTCCGCTACGTGCCCTGCAACTTCTGTAATTCCTTGCATCTTATTACCCATCTCATTGACAATTTCTAGACATTGCTGTACAGAAGTTTGCTGAGAATGTGCGCCCTCGTTTAGCCCTCCAATAGAGCTTGCAATTTCTTGTACAGCCCTACTATTCTCTTCTGTACTTGCTGAAAGCTCTTGCGAAGAAGCTGAAACTTGTTCTGAGGTTTCTTTTACTTTCTCAATAATTTTTCTGAACTTTTCAATCGTATTATTAAAATACGTATTAATAACCCCTATATCATCTGAACGTTCTCTCAGTTGTATACTTAAATCGCCATCTCCTACTTTTCGCAACCCTTCACGTAACTCTTTTAACGGTGCTAAAGAACTACGAACGATAAAGAATTGAACTAAAGTCGCAATAATGAGAAAAATCGAGATAAAAATCAAGCTTTGAATGATAAATTTTTGTTTCGTACTTGCAATAATAGAAGCATCTACATCTACCCCAACAATTGCAACAATTTTTTGACCCTCACCTATAATTGGCTCTAATATTGTGACCCAGGTCCCAACATCATCTTCATATACTGCGGATACCTGTGGTTTTTTGGTCGACATTACTTTTTCATAAGTTTCCATCCAATATGAAGGCTGCTTAGCATAATCTCCTGCCTGTAGTTTTGTGGCCTTCGATAACTCCGTGGTCATTCCTACTACTTGTACTTCTCCCTTGTTATTTGTTTTTACACCAGTAACATACAGATGACCTATGGTTTTTAATTCTTTTGATACATCACCTAACTGCTGAGTTAACGTTTCTTTTTTCACTCTTTGCGTCGTTGGGTCTTTTGCAAGATCCTCAATCAATCCCGTGTCTAGTTTGTGGACTACCATATCCCCCGTATCTACAGAGTGCTTTTCATATATAGACAACATACTATTCTGGAAAATATTAAAGTTTAACACGCTCATACTGCCAATAAGCATTAAAATAACAAGGATTGTTAACAATACGTTTTTTTGTAAAAACGATAACTTAGACAAATATTTTTTTATAATCATTTTACCCTCCAAAAACAAATTAACATAATATAAAAATATTTAGAATATTAAAACCAAAAAAATAGTTAAAAAAAGAGACCAATGTATGAAAAAGCATTGGTCTAAACCAACCCTATCAGTCCGGTAACTGGCTAGCTTAGTCTATTTCGACCTTAGCCCCTATAGTTTTGCGCCCTTATGTTTCCATAAGTTTGCCTTTCTCGATGAACGAGTTGAACGATATGGGAGTTTTATGAGAATTACACAATTCTCTGTCTCAGATTACAACATTTAAATCAGTTTGTCCATTTATTTGCACATATAAATATTAATTCCACAATAATTCTTTTGTAAAATAATTGTAACAAAAATGAGCAAATCATGTTTTGGATATGCTATATAATAAAAATGGCTATTTTCAGAGATTTATTTTATTATTCATTATTTAATTTTCGAAGCATCAAACAAATTAAGTTATTCGATAATAACAATTGATTATTATCTCGGAGGTACTACACTATGTTCTGGCTACAGTTCATCATTTTGTTACTTTGTATTTTCATCGGTGCGCGCCTTGGAGGTGTTGGCCTTGGCGTAATGGGAGGCGTTGGGATGACAATCTTTGTCTTCTTCTTCCACTTACAACCAACTTCCCCGCCAATCGATGTTATGCTTATGATTTTAGCAGTTATTACAGCCGCTGGAGCACTACAAGCTGCTGGGGGGATGGACTATCTTGTTCACCTTGCAGAAAAAGCACTCCGCAAAAACCCAAAACGTATTACGTTCTTTGCCCCAATCGTCACTTATTTATTTACGTTTTGCGCAGGGACAGGCCACGTTGCCTATTCGGTTCTTCCTGTCATTGCTGAAGTATCGCGCGAATCAGGAATTCGACCAGAGCGTCCACTGTCAATCGCTGTTATTGCATCGCAGCAAGCGATTACGGCAAGTCCAATTTCAGCAGCAACCGTTGCACTTCTCGCTATGCTTGCTAACTATCAGATTACACTATTAGATATTTTAAAAATTAGTATTCCATCTACCTTTATCGCTTGTATGGTAGCTGCTTTCGTTGCAAGCAAAATGGGAAAAGAGCTAAACGAAGATGAAGAATACTTAAAACGATTACAAGAAGGCATGATTCCAAAACTAGAAGAAAAGAAAGAGTTTATTGTTCCAAAAGGTGCAAAACTGTCTGTTATCCTCTTTTTGCTTGCAACAGTTCTAGTTGTTCTTCTTGGATCTTTTGAAGCGTTACGTCCTAGCTGGATGATAGACGGAAAACTTGTACGTCTTTCTATGCCAAGCACCATTGAAATGGTTATGCTAACAATCGCTGCACTAATTATTATTTTTTGTAAACCAAATGTAGAAAGCATCGTGTCCGGTAACGTTTTTAAAGCAGGAGCAACAGCAGTTGTTGCGATTTTCGGCATCGCATGGATGGGGGATACGTTCTTTAACGGCAACTTACAAATGATTCAAGGTTCTATTCAAGGTCTCGTAACGAGTGCACCGTGGTTATTCGCAATTGCACTATTCGTACTATCAATCTTGTTATATAGCCAAGCTGCAACGGTACGTGCGTTAATACCACTTGGATTAACACTTGGCATTTCCCCAGCACTATTGATTGCAATGTTCCCAGCTGTAAACGGATATTTCTTTATTCCAAACTACGGAACAATCGTTGCGGCAATTAACTTTGACCGTACAGGCACAACTCGTATCGGTAAATATGTATTAAATCATAGCTTTATGATTCCAGGTCTTGTTGCAACAATAACATCAATTGGAATCGGAATGCTCCTCATTTCACTGATGTTTTAATTAAGAAAGAGCTAGCCTTTACAAGGGCTAGCTCTTTTTAATCAAACGTTTGTTTAAATACTTATTCAATAACTTCGATGCTATATCCTTTCTTCTTCATCCCAATTAGCACTTGCTCAATATGTTCATTATCTTTCGTCTCAAGAGAAAGGTGCAGCTGTGCATAACCTGGAAATACTTTCGTTCCAATTCTCTCTAAGTGAATATGAAGAACATTCGCTTCAAAATCGGTTACAATCTGTAATACTTGCTGTAATTGCCCCGGTTTATCTTTAATTGTTGTTGAAATATGTACAAATCGGCCTGCTTCAACCATACCGTGTTCAATAATGCGCGAAATAAAATTAACATCAACATTGCCTCCGCTCAAGACAGGGACAATCTTTTTTCCTTGTACTGGTACTTTTTCATATAATAGCGCAGCTAATGAAGTAGCACCCGATCCTTCTACAAGTAATTTATTACGCTCTAGTAACATGAGCATCGTCCGAGCAATTTCCATTTCATCGACGCAGAAAATATCATCCACATAGCGCTGCACAAGCTGAAAAGTGAGATCCCCCGGTTTTTTCACCGCAATTCCGTCTGCCATCGTTGGCGTTGATTCTACCGTTACCCTTTGTTTTTCGGAAAGGGATTGTTTCATACTAGGACACGCCAACGCCTGTACACCGTATATTTTCACAGATGGCTTTTGTTCTTTAATTGCCATCGCAACACCCGCAATTAAACCACCGCCACCAATAGGACAAATGACCGCATCAACATCATCAAGCTGCTGCAATATTTCTAATCCAACTGTTCCTTGTCCAGCAATAACAAGCTCATCATCAAATGGATGTACAAACGTCGCTCCTGTTCGTTCCTTTAAATCAAGTGCATATGCTAATGCTTCATCAAATACATTCCCTTGCAATTCAACATTAGCTCCGTAACGCTTTGTCGCAAGTATCTTACTAAGCGGTGCTCCTTTTGGCATCACAATCGTACAAGGAATACCGAGCATATTACTAGAATAAGCTACACCTTGTGCATGGTTACCAGCCGATGCTGCCACAACTCCTTTTTGCAATTCTTCTTTGCTAAGCGAAGTCATTTTATTATAAGAGCCACGTACTTTAAAGGAACCTGTCTTTTGTAGATTTTCTAACTTTAAATACACTTCGTTATGAGATAGTTCACTAAATGTACTGGAATAATCTAACGGTGTTGTATGTACAATCCCCTTCATTTTTTCATGAGCAGCTATAATACTTTGTAACGAAATCATATTGTCGCCTCCGAAACGATATATATTCATACACGTTAGTTTAAGCCTCACAGTTTGTTTTATACGACAAAAGGAACCATTTCTTCATGTTAGAAATGGTTCTTTCAAAATAGTAGTGATTTTCACGATATATAACAGATTCATTTATTATTTTTTCACTTGTTCAGCTAATCTCTTCGTACTATTATAAGGAGAATCTGCTAAGCTAATCGCAGAAATAACAGACACCCCATCCGCACCTGCTTCAAGGACAGAAGCAGCATTTTCAATTGTAATTCCACCAATACCGACAATCGGAATTTCAATGCCACTTTCACGGAAAAAGCATAATCCCTCCGTTCCTTGTACTGCTTTTGCATCTTTTTTCGTATTTGTTGGAAAAATCGGTCCTACACCTAAATAATCTGCACCATTTTCAATTGCAAAACGTGCTTCTTCTATTGTATGAGCAGATACACCGATCATTTTATCTCCCATTTTTTCACGTACTGTTCGAATCCCTTCATCATCTTGCCCAACATGAACGCCATCTGCATCTAATTCTAGTGCTAATTCCACATCATCATTCACAATAAATGGAACATTATATTCTTTACACAAAGACTGAAGCTGTTTTGCAAATGCATATCGTTCTTCTCCCGTTAATGCTCCGTCACCTTTTTCACGATATTGAAAAATTGTAATTCCACCATCAAGTGCTTCTTTCATGACTTGTAATGGATCTTTGCGGCAATTGTTACTCCCCATAATAAAATATACTTGTAATAACTCAGACATATGCTGTTTATCGATGCGCGCCATTTCTCTCATCCTCTCTTAACGAACTTCTTCGACATTCCCATATCGTTCAATGTCTTTTGCAGTAACATTTGCTAACTGATTAAGAAATTCAATTTGGAAACTTCCTGGTCCTTGTTCAGCCGTTTTGTTTGCTGCGATTTCTGCCGCTACACCGTAAAACGTTACTGCTGCGACTGCTGCTTTTACATAGTCTCCTTCGACTGCTGTAAATGCTCCAATCACAGATGTTAATAAACAGCCCGTTCCTGTTACCTTTGTTAAAATCGGATGACCGTTACGAAGAATGAATGTTCTTTCTCCATCTGTTATAACGTCTTCTTTTCCAGTAATAACAGCGACAGTATCTAGCTGCTCTGCTGCTTGTTTCGCAATGGAAACAACGTCACCGTTTCCTTCTCCTGCATCAACACCTTTAATCTCCCACTTCTCATCAATAACATTTGCAATTTCCGCCGCATTGCCGCGGATAATTGCTAGTTTTACTTCACTTGGGATATACCTTGCAACTTCTGTTCGATACGATGTTGCACCAGCACCAACAGGATCAAACAAAACTGGTACATTATGCGCATTTGCTGATTTCCCAGCAATGAGCATCGCTTCTACTTCTTCCGGACGAAGTGTTCCCATATTTAAAACGAGTGCTCCAGCAATACTTGCCATTTCAGCTACTTCTTCTTTCGCATATGCCATCACAGGCGATGCACCTAATGCGAGTAAACCATTAGCTGTAAAATTTGTCACAACAACATTTGTAATATTATGAACGAGCGGATTTCTTTCTCGTACTGTTTCAATTACTTGTGCAATTTCTTCGATTTTCATATTTGTCCATCTCCTTTTTTAATAATGGGAGATATAGCCAAAAAAGACACTTTGCGCATGCAAAGTGTCTTAATATATGCTTTCACACTCTCCCTACGCTGGCATTATCCAACAGGTTCAAATGGTCAACGACAGATTAGCCGTACTCTCAGTTTGCATCCGCAAACTCCCATGTGTTTTATTATTCATCTAATTCAGAGTCTACTCTTATTCTATCAAAATCACAAGTTACATTTTGTTATGAAAATTCTTCTCCGCTTAACTCATCAAAGATGTAAAGTATTTCATTACTAACAATAGATTCGAATCTTCCGAATAACTGAATCCAAAAAGGATGTATGCTATAGTTAACTTACGGAAATTCGAAAGGATGTTTGAAATATGGCAAAAAGTGTTGTAATTGCTGAAAAACCTTCTGTTGCACGTGATATTGCACGTGTATTGAAGTGTGATAAAAAAGGAAATGGTTATATTGAAGGCAATAAGTATATCGTTACTTGGGCTTTAGGGCATCTCGTTACATTAGCGGATCCAGAAAGTTATGATGTGAAATATAAAACTTGGAATTTAGAAGACCTTCCAATGCTACCTGAACGCTTAAAATTAACAGTGATCAAGCAGACTGGAAAACAGTTTCATGCTGTTAAAAGTCAACTGATTAGAAATGATGTAAATGAAATCATCGTGGCTACAGATGCAGGAAGAGAAGGAGAATTAGTCGCTCGTTGGATTATTGATAAAGTTAAAATCAATAAACCTATTAAGCGTCTATGGATTTCATCTGTTACTGATAAAGCAATTAAAGATGGCTTTGCAAATTTGAAGCCTGGTAAAGCATATGACAATTTATACGCTTCAGCTGTCGCACGTTCGGAAGCCGACTGGTATATCGGTCTTAACGCAACGCGTGCATTAACGACACGATTCAATGCACAACTAAATTGCGGTCGTGTACAAACGCCTACTGTGGCGATCATTGCAGGCCGTGAAGATGAAATTAAAAACTTCAAAGCGCAAACATACTACGGTATCGAAGCTCAAACAACAGACAAATTAAAATTGACTTGGCAAGATGCGAAAGGCAATAGCCGTAGTTTCGATAAAGAAAAAATCGATGCCATTGTGAAAAAACTAGGCAAACAAAATGCTATTGTCGTGGAAATTGAGAAAAAACCTAAAAAATCATTTGCTCCTGGTCTTTACGACTTAACAGAACTACAACGTGATGCGAATAAAATCTTTGGTTATTCTGCAAAAGAAACGTTAAATATTATGCAGAAACTATATGAGCAGCACAAGGTATTAACATACCCTCGTACAGATTCACGCTACATCTCATCGGACATCGTGGAGACACTTCCAGAACGTCTGAAAGCTTGTGGTGTAGGTGAGTATCGTTCTTTAGCTAATAAGGTCTTAACTAAACCCATTAAAGCTTCTAAAGCGTTTGTTGATGATAGTAAAGTAAGTGATCACCATGCAATCATTCCAACAGAAAGTTATGTAAACTTTTCAGCTTTCACGGATAAAGAACGCAAAATTTATGATCTAGTTGTAAAACGTTTCTTAGCAGTTTTATTCCCAGCTTTCGAATACGAACAACTAACGTTACGTGCAAAGATTGACGATGAAAACTTCATCGCACGCGGCAAAACAATTGTTAATTCTGGTTGGAAAGAAGTATACGAAAATCGCTTTGAAGATGACGATGCAGTAGACGATTTAAAAGAACAAATCTTACCTCGCATCGAAAAAGGCGATATATTAAACGTAAAACTAATTGCACAAACAGCAGGGCAAACAAAACCGCCTGCACGCTTTAATGAGGCAACATTACTTTCAGCAATGGAAAATCCTACAAAGTACATGGGCACGCAAAATAAACAACTTGCAGACACATTAAAATCAACTGGTGGGCTAGGTACTGTTGCTACACGTGCTGATATTATTGATAAATTATTCAATTCGTTCTTAATCGAAAAGCGCGGCAAAGACATTCACATTACATCAAAAGGCCGTCAGTTACTTGATCTAGTACCAGAAGAATTAAAATCCCCTGCACTAACTGCTGAGTGGGAGCAAAAACTTGAGGCAATTGCGAAGGGTAAATTGAAAAAAGATGTATTCATTTCAGAAATGAAAAACTACACAAAAGAAATTGTTTCTGAAATTAAATCGAGCGATAAAAAATATAAACACGACAACATTTCCACAAAAACTTGCCCAGACTGCGGCAAACCAATGCTAGAAGTAAACGGCAAAAAAGGAAAAATGCTTGTGTGCCAAGATCGAGAATGTGGTCATCGTAAAAATGTATCCCGCACTACAAACGCACGCTGCCCTCAGTGTAAGAAAAAACTAGAACTTCGTGGTGAAGGAGAAGGTCAAATCTTCGCATGTAAATGCGGCTATCGTGAGAAGCTTTCTTCATTCCAAGAACGCCGTAAGAAAGAATCTCATGGAAAAATGGATAAACGCTCTGTACAGAAATACTTAAAACAACAACAAAAACAAGAAGAACCTCTAAATAATGCGTTTGCAGAAGCATTAAAAGGGTTGAAATTTGATAAATAACACACCTAAAGGAGTTGACTTAAAAGGGATATAGATGCCCTTTAAGTCAACTCCTTCTTCCATGTCCAATAATATATCGACCGTTTTTTAGAATATATCGGCGCTTCGACACAATATAAAGTGAAACTTCCATCAGTGACGCTTTTCTCACTGATGGAAAGCTCTCACCAATCGGGCTTTTACGGACAGTTTTCTTCCCCGCTCTTCTCCAGCCTTTACTGCCCGCAAATAGCGGGATAAAGACCCTCCGGCGATGTTCGACATACTTAACCTACACTCGCTCTTCATAAACAAAAGGTTCCTACCAATTGGTAGGAACCTTTTGTTATTAATGAATCAACTTACTTCCTTTTGCGTTTTCTACAAACTTTTCACTCGACTTATTAATTCGCTTTTTCAAGGCCAGTGCAATAATAAGCATTACAACTACCCAGATACACAATGCGAGAAGGTCTTTCCATACAACACCCCAAAGCATACCGCCCACTGTCTCACGAATAATACGAATTGCATACGTGAACGGCAGGAATGGATAAATTGCTTGGAAGAACTTTGGCGTCATTTGAATTGGGAATGTTCCACCTGAACCACCAACTTGTAATACAAGTAACACGATTGCCATGGATTTACCGATGTTTCCAAATACAGAAACAAGTGAGTATACAATACAAACGAACACTCCAGCAATTAACATACTAAATAGAACAAACCAGAATTTATCCACCACATAAGTGCCCAATAAGAATATATCTCCCATTGCTACGATAAATGCCTGGGCAAGACCGATCGTTAAGAATGTTAAGAAACGGCCGAAGTAAATGTGATAGCTTTTATACTCCGCATCTTCCTCATGTACTTCTACCGTTAATAATGAAACCATGAGTAATGCTCCTACCCATAACGCTAACACTGTGTAGAACGGCGACATCGCTGAACCATAGTTCGGTATTGGGTATAATTTATTCTCTTTTAAGTTTACTGGACTTGCGAAGAAATCACTTTGTTTTTCCACATCATGCTTTAACAAACGAATGATGTCCTTTACATCTTCTTGTGATTCAAATGTACGAATTTTATTAGCAAGATCTGTTATTTTCTTCTGTGCATCAGGAAGTTCAGCTTTTACTTTTTCAACTTCATCTTTGCCAAGTGACAAACCTTTCGATGCATCTTCTAGTACCTTCTTCACATCAGGAATACTTTTATTTGCTTCACTTAAGATTTTTGATGTATCTTTCGACATTTGTTTCGTACGTTCGATAGCATCGTTGAAACTTGGAACAATTTCGGAATCATATCTTCCTAAAATGTCGCCTAATGCCGCTGAAGCATTTTTAGATGCAGCATTTATACCATCAACTACATCCTTTGCAGGTTTCTGTCCTTTATTCATTGCATCTAATGCTAAATTTGCCCCATCGATTCCTTTTTGGAATTCACCTTTTACTTTGTTCAATTGATTAATTGTATTTGGTATATTTGTTGTTTTATTTAAATCTCCGGCAATTTTATCTGCATCATTTAATACTGGAATAATTCCATCTATCACTTGTATTCCAGCTGTCAAACTTGCTTTTAAAGAATTCAATCCGTTTTTCGCTGGGTCTAAATTTACACCCTCTTGTTTTAATTGATCCAATTTAGGCCATGCTCCTAAAACACCGTCGATAATAGCAATTCCATCTTTAGCCCCTTGATCTAGTGCATTGATCGCATCTTGTGACGGCTTTTGTCCTTGATCTATAGCCTTAATCATATTATCGGTCTTCTTACTTGTATTATCTAATACAGTTTTTAAACCTTTCAATCGATCAATATTATCATTAAAGATTGTTGTGTTAAATGTTTCATTAAGAGTTTGTAATAATGAAATGATTGTATCCACTTGTTTACTTCTATCATCAAGTTGACTTTTAATGATTTGAAGATTTTGTTTTGTCGTTTCAGGATCAACAACATTATTTTGTTTCATAGCATCTGCCATTTGTTGTGTAGATTGTAATACTTGTCGAGTAGATGCTAAAAAGCTTTTTACAGTTTTTGATGATTCAGTTAATGTTTGTTCGTTAATATTTGCTAAGTCTAAATTCCCTGCTGGGTTTTTCAAGAACTCTGTAATTTGTACGGCACCATCTGCAGACTGTTTTAGAAATGTTAAATTGTTTTTAATTGCTCCTGGTGCAGCTTCTAACGTTTTCGTATTCTGTGTAAAGAATGTATCTAAATCCTTCGTCATTTGTTGTCCATCTCGAATGACATTCTCAACGGTCGGCAATGTGTCTTGCGCTGTTTTCACAAGTTTTTGTGCTGTATCGGCATCCGTTAATGCCGTATCAACCAAATTGTTAATCTCCGGAAACTGTGTTTCTAATTTAAAAACAAGTTCTTTTACTTTTTCGATACTTGGTAAATTCGTTTCTAAATCAATCCCAAGCTCGTTGAAGATTTTAAAAATCTCACCGTTTGCTGTTTTTACGAAGTTTTTACCTATTTCCTCTACAATACCTGATGCACCTTTTGACGTAATTTTTGGTGCAATAGCATTGACCTTTTCATTCACATAATATTGAAGCTCTGGTTTTTGCGGATTATCACTTAATACTGTTGCAATTTTTTCGGAGAAATCTTTTGGAATAGTAATACTTGCATAATAATCACCATGCTTTACACCTTCTACAGCATGCTTCTCATCAACGAACTTCCAACCAAGGTTTTTATCCTTTTTTAAAGAATCAACAACCTCTTTCCCTATATTAATATCTTTCCCGCGTAAAGTTGTACCAGTGTCTTCATTAGATACTGCAATGGGAACATCTTTCGTACTTCCATAAGGATCCCAAGAAGCTTTAATATTAAACCACGCATATAACGACGGTAAAATTGCAAGCCCCAGTATGATAACAATTGCAGCCCAATGTTTTGCTACATTCCGTATGTCTGTCGTATAAATACGCCATATTTGTTTCATATTTTTAATCACCTAATCATATATTTTTTCTTTTTCCCAAATTCATACATACATTTTGCCATTATATCACTGTTTATTGAGATTTTTAAATTAAAATAATCGATACTTTCCCAGTAAACTTTATACGTCATTATATAATGAACACATGCAAATTATAACACTAAATGACCGTTTTGGTTTTACGTTCAATGATTAAAATCATATATAAAATGTAATAAAAAAGCAACCAATCCGTATTTCTACACGGTGGTTGCTTTTTCATTACACGTTAATTTGGACTTCAACACCAAAATGATCTGATACTACATTTCGGTTCATACCATTAAAAATCACTTGTGAGGAAACAACCTTCACAGGATGATTACTTAAAATAAGATCGATGCGTAAATTATTCTTATTTTCATCCCAACCAGCAATCTTTCCTTGCACAGTTGTTCCTTCGTCTTTTCTTTCTGCTAATTCATACGTGTCGTATAGACCATTTTTTATGAGATAGTCATACCCCTCATTCTGCGTACGTGCATTGTTGTTAAAGTCACCCATCAAAAACGTCAACTCATTATTATCTACATGATTCAACAAATGATCTACTTGCTTCTTAAACGGCTCTTCTTCATCAATCCACCAGCCAAGATGACAAGAATAAATTGTCACCGGTTCATTGTTATAGGAAATTGTTGCGCTTACAATTTTTCGTGTTTTCCAATACGTTGTATCTGTACCGCCCGATACGAAAAATGAATCACTCTTTATAATTGGATGCTTTGTTAAAATTGCTAAACCTTCTTCATACACATCGTATCCAATATGAGCAAAATCCCATACAACGTCATATTTTGCAGCTCCAAGCTTCTCTAACTCCGCTTGTAATAAGCGTACAAAATTGTCTTCCTTCATGTTCCCAGATATATTTCTTGCCTCAATTGATTGACTTACCTCTTGCAACGCTATGACATCATAGTCATTTTCTTGAATCGTTTTTGCTAAATAATGAATCTTTGCAAGTTGCTCATCTTCTTGCCACGAATGGCAATTTAAAGTTAATAATTTCATTTGTTATGCACCTAAAATATCTTGAATGTCTGACTTTAATACATCAGCTTTCGGGCCATAAACAGCTTGTACACCTTTATCTTTCACAATTAATCCAAGTGCTCCGTTTTTCTTCCAATTTGCTTCTGGTGCAACGACATCTAAATCTTTTACTGTTACACGTAAACGCGTCATACAAGCATCTACATCTGCAATGTTATCTTTCCCGCCTAATAGCTCGATAACCGCTGTTGCTAATGAACCTTCTTTTACATTTGCTGCTACTTCTTCAGCCCCATCTTCATTATCAATGTAGTTACCAGCACGTCCTGGTGTTGGTAAATTGAACTTTTTAATCAAGAAGTTGAAGATTGTAAAGTTTAACCCAAAGAATATAGCTGATACAACAACAAAGTTGATAAGATCTCTTGTTAATCCTGCCTTAACGATCATTGGTGTACGAGTTAATAATTCAATAAAACCAAACGCATGGATGCGTAAATGAATAACATCTGCTAATGCGAACGCTACACCTGTTATAACTGCATAAACAACATATAGTACTGGAGCGACAAACATAAACATAAATTCAATCGGCTCTGTAACCCCAGTTAAAAATACTGCTAATGCTGCTGAGAAGAACATTGGTTTATATTTATGACGTTTTTCTGCATCTACGTTACGGTACATCGCAAATGCGATACCAATTAATGATGCAGTGGAACCGATAACTTGTCCTACTTTGAAACGTGCTGGAACAACATTATTTAATAAATCATGATATGCTGTCATATCACCCTTATTTATTAAGTTATTTAAGTCCGTAATCCACGCAAGCCATAATGGATCTTGTCCTGCTACAACTTGCCCTGCCTTGGCACCTGTTAAGATTGTGTACGAGCCGCCAAGCGCTGTATAGTTCATTGGAATCGTTAACATATGATGCAAGCCAAATGGTAATAATAAACGTTCAAGTGTCCCATATACAAATGGTGCAACAATTGGTGCACTATCTTTTGAAGCTGCAATCCAACGTCCAAATTCGTTTAATCCACTTTGAATGAATGGCCATACAAACGATAGAATAATAGCAGTGATTGTAGAACCAACGATTACTACGAATGGCACGAAACGTTTTCCGTTAAAAAACGCTAATGCTTGTGGTAATTTATCATAGTTATAATATTTATTGTATAGCGTAGCTCCTAAGAAACCTGAAATAATACCTACGAATACTCCCATGTTAAGTGCTGGTGCACCAAGAACAGAAGTAAAGTAATCTTTAACAAGTAAGTTTCCTGCTAATAAGGAAGAAACTTTCGCTTTTGAATCCGCTAACATTACAGCGTTTACACCAAAAATTGCTCCTGTAATTCGGTTTGTTAATATGAATGCTAGTAAAGCTGCAAATGCACCGCCTGCACGATCCTTTGCCCAAGATCCCCCAATTGCTACAGCGAATAAAATATGTAAGTTTACAATAATTGCCCAACCGATATCTTCCATAACTCTAGCAATTGTTTGTACTGCAGATACATCACCAGCAGACATACCGATTAGTTTACCAATGGAAATCATTAAACCAGCAGCTGGCATAACCGCAACAACTACTAATAAAGCTTTTCCAAACTTTTGCCAAAAATCAAAAGATGCAAGCTTCTTCATTTCTTTGTTCCTCCTTTTTCTAGATTACAATCCCTCATGTATAAATAATAATTGCTTATCCCCTTACGAAAACTTTTTACGCAATCGTTTTCATAAATCAATTTTAATAAAAGCGTTTTCATATTGCAATAATAATTTTATAAAAATTTGTATTTTTTATAAAAAAAAGATGCTATATAGCATCTTTTTTAATGAGTATAATACACTCTTGTTTCATATGGTTTTAAAGCTATTGTTGTAACTGCATCATGCTCTTCTACTTCATAGTTATTTAAAAGCAAACGATTGCGTTCTAGCTTATATGCAGTCTCATCATATACAGCTTCACTCTCTGATAAATTGCTGATTACAACAACCTTTTTATCACTTAACGTACGTGTATACGCATAAATTTGTGGATCATCTTCTAAAAGTAAGTCGTACGTTCCATAAGTAAACACTTCATGCTCTTTTTTCAATGCAATCATCTTTTTATAGAAATTTAAAATGGAATTTGAATCTGTTTGCTGCACGTCTACATTAATTTCTTTATAATTTGGATTCATCCCAAACCAAGGCGTACCTGTTGTAAAACCAGCATTTCCCACGCCACTCCATTGCATTGGTGTACGTGAGTTATCACGGCAAGATGCCCAAATAATCTCCATAATTTCTTGATGAGGTGTCCCCTCTTCAATCTTTTGACGATATAAGTTCTTAATCGCCACATCGTCATAATCTTCAATACGCGGGAACTGAACATTCGTCATTCCAATTTCTTGACCTTGATAAATGAACGGTGTGCCTTGCATAAAGAAATACATTGCCCCTAAAGCTGTTGCACTTTCGCGCCAATATTGTTTATCATTGCCCCAAGTAGAGACAATACGAGGTTTATCATGATTTTCAATATAGAGCGCATTCCATCCTTTATTCTCTAAACCTTTTTGCCACTTCGTTAAAACTTTTTTAAGCCCTACAACATCAAGTTCCTTTTTCTTTTCTGCATCCCATAAGCTTAAATGCTCAAATTGGAATACCATATTAAACTTCCCTTGCTCTTCTCCAACCCAAAGCTCAGCATCTTCAATTTTCACACCATTTGCTTCGCCAACAGTCATAATATCATAATTGGCAAATGTTCTTGCTTTTAACTCTTCTAAAAGCGGCTGAATGCCATCAACATTCATATGTTTATCAAAAGAAGGTACATACTTGAGCCCTTTTGGATTCGGCATGTCTTTAAACCCTTCTTCTTTTTTAATATGACTAATCGCATCAACACGGAAGCCATCAATTCCTTTATCAAGCCACCAATTCACCGTGTCATATAACACCTCGCGCACTTCTTTGTTTTGCCAGTTTAAATCTGGTTGCTTACGCGAGAACAGATGTAAGTAATATTGGTCAGTTGCTTCATCATACTCCCAAGCAGATCCATTAAAAATACTTTCCCAGTTATTCGGTTCTTTTCCATTTTTTCCGTCGTGCCAAATATACCAATCACGCTTTGGATTATCCTTGGAAGAACGCGATTCAATGAACCATGGATGCTCATCACTTGTATGATTAATAACTAAATCGATAATAATCTTCATATCACGTTTATGCACTTCTGCTAATAGTTCATCAAAATCAGCCATCGTACCAAATTCGTCCATAATATTTTGATAATCACTAATATCATAGCCGTTATCATCGTTTGGCGATTTATACATTGGGCAAATCCAAATTACGTCTATACCGAGTTCTTTTAAATAATCTAGTTTTGAAATAATACCTTTCAGATCTCCAATACCATCGCCATTTGAATCCATAAAGCTGCGCGGATAAATTTGATAAGCTACCGCTTCTTTCCACCACGTTTTATTCATAATTCCTTCTCTCCTTTTGCACAAGTTAATGCAAACGTTTTCGTAAGGATATCATAACAAAATATGTTAAGTTTGTAACGGTTTTTTTATCTGATATTGTTACTTTTACTTATTCAATATGTTTATTTTCTCCTTACTGATACGCAAATATCTGTATTTTTCATTAAAAAATATAGTAAAACTCCCATATCACATAAAAACAAGGCAGCGCTCATGCGCTACCTTATTTTTATTATTTACAGCCTTTCACCTAATCCATTACTTTTTAATTTTTACAAGTTGTGCAGTTTCTATATCCTCTCCTTGTTTTCCGAAGAAAATAGCTCTTCCAAGTCCATTCATGGCTTCTCCTTTATTTAATCCTATTTGTATTTTTCTTCTTAAAGATTCATCCGAAATGTAATTCAGAATATTAAATAAGTATTGACTGATAATATTTTCTCTGCTAACCTTATTTTAATTCTTAAGTGAAGAAAATCTATGACGAGAAGAGTAGCCCAAGAACCTAGCTCTACAGAGAATCAACGTTTGGTGAGAGTTGATGTGCGAGACTTGTGCGAAAATCATCTCTGAGATGCAAAGCTGAATGACTAGTAAGCTTTGCCGGATTGTCCGCCGTTACCATGGAACACGTATGATTGTACGTTGATCGAGAGCCGCAGTTCACTTTTTGCTGCGGAAGTAGGGTGGTATCGCGAGTCAGCTCGTCCCTAACCATAGGGACGGGCTTTTTTTATTTTTCAAATTTGGAAGGAGTCGTTTTCATGAAGAAGAAAGAGACTGTATTTATCGGACTTATGTTATTTTCAATGTTTTTTGGAGCCGGCAACTTGATTTTTCCGCCGTTTCTCGGCATGGAAGCTGGAACCTCATTTTGGCTGGCAATCAGCGGTTTTATCGTGACAGGTGTAGGTTTACCGTTTGTCGTTTTAGCAGCGATGTCTCTTGTAAAGGGCGGGGCGCAAGCGTTAGGAAGTCGTGTACATCCCCTTTTCGGTTCTGTGTTTACTGTAATTGTATATTTATCAATCGGACCGTTCCTTGCGATCCCTCGTAATGCGAACGTCGCGTATGAAATGGGATTGAAGCCTTTTGTGGGCGGCAGTTCCTTAAATAATTCTGTACTCTTATTATTGTTTAGTTTTGTATTTTTCGCTCTTGTTTATGCGGTGAGCCTAAACCCGTCTAAGCTGGTTGATTACATGGGACGCTGGATTACACCGGCTTTACTTCTGGCAATTGTTGTTTTATGCGTAACAGCTTTTATTCATTTGGACGCTCCTTTGCATGCACCGGCGGAAAACTATCAATCCGGCGCATTTTTTAAAGGGTTCATTGAAGGATATTCCACAATGGATGCTCTTGCCGCCCTCGCATTTGGCGTTGTCATTCTGAATACTTTCCGTCAAAGAGGCGTGAAGGATAATCGGCAATTAATGCAGTCCACACTGAAAGCTGGATTTGTAGCTGGATTGGCATTAGCCTTCGTATATGTGACAGTCGGTTTAGTTGGCGCAAAAATGGCTTCGCAAGGTACATTTGAAAATGGTACAGCAATTTTGTCAGCAACTGCGAGTTCTTTTTTAGGTTACGGCGGAAAACTGTTGTTAGGCGTTATTTTTACACTTGCTTGCTTTACGACTTGCGTAGGTTTAACAACAGCATGCGGACAGTTCTTTGCACAGCTTTCTTCCAAATTCAGCTATAAATTTTTCGTAACTACGGTAACTATTGTAAGTTTCGCTCTCGCAAACCTAGGATTGAATGAAATTATCACTGTATCCGTGCCATTCCTTGTAATGGCCTATCCATTAACCATTGTCTTAATAACACTTTCCTTCTTCACAAAGGCACAAAAGGTATACGGAAGTGCCATGCTGTTAACAGGATTGGTTGCTTTGTATGATGGTTTGAAAGCATTCGGTCTCCAATTGAAGCAAATGCAGAGCTTGATGGATATGCTACCGTTTTCATCGTTCGGACTTGGCTGGGTTGTGCCTGCTTTGGTTGGGACTTTGATGGGATTTATTTGGGATAAATTTAGCCGCAAAGCGATTCCGGCAGCTTACGAGCAAAAAGCTTCCTAATAAATTATTTCGACTTTTGGGTGTTTTTGCACAACGTTCCGAAAAAGTTTAATAAGCTGTATCACTTGAACCACTTAAGTTTAGGAAAAGCCTTTCAAGAAGTACACTATTTGAAGCATGCTGTTAAACTTGTCTTTTGTGTTTCATAAATACAACTTAAATCAATTTTAAACATATCAATAGTATTGTATACGTTTTGACATACGTTGTTTTTTCTTAATAAACCTTTTCGAGGGGATATGTAAAAATACCCTTATTGTTAACTTTTCTAACTACTACTTTAGCTTATTTTCTCTTTCAAAAGAAATGAACTAACAGATGCTTAGGGAATAAACCCCCAATTTCATAAATAAATTGGGGGTTTATTATGAAGAATTCTTAACGTTGTAAGTTCGCGTTTTTCCGTCAGTACCCCTTATACAGTTGGTGACTATGTAAACTGGCCAGATTTAGACATTAAAAACTGGCCAACCACTTATTACGGAACAAACCTCACAAGATTACAAGAAGTGAAGACTGCATACGACCGTCATAACGCCTTTCGTTTACAACAAAATAAAAAGGAAGAACGATACATGGTTCTTCCTTATACCATAAACTGTGCAATTGTCTTCTTTAATTCCGCTGCCCGCTTCTCTAAATCTTTTGATAGCTGATCAATGAATATCATATTTTCAGATTGCTTCATTGTTATGCGAGCAACTTCCTGTGCTCCTGCTGAAGTTTCCTCAGCAATTGCTGCTACTTCCTTCGTTTGTATACCCGTTTCATGAATATAATCCATCTGTTCATTCATATAACCGCTAATTTTTTGAATCGCATCCACTACTTCCATAATGCTTGCTGTCATTTCTTTTAAAATAACCTCTGTTGCTTCGCCGCGTTTCGCCTCTTCTTTTGCTACATTTACTTGTTCTTTCATTTGTAGAGAAACATGGTTCACTTCATTTTGCATATCATGCAATAACTTTGAAATATTTTGTGCTGAACTTGCACTTTCATCAGCTAATTTTCGTACTTCTTCAGCAACGACTGCAAACCCTCTTCCATGTTCTCCCGCACGCGCTGCCTCAATTGATGCATTTAAGGCTAACAAATTCGTTTGGCTAGCAATTTCACTCACCAATAAGACAATATGCCCCACTTGCTTCGTATGATCTTCTAGCTTTTGTACACTTTTCATCGACTGTTCATTTTCTCTTGCTAACATTTGAATCCCTTCAATAAGTGATACAAAAACACGTGTACTTTGTCCAAGCGCCTTCACCATTTGCGAAGATAATTGATCTGATTGTTTTGCTTTTCCTTCTACTTCACTTGCAATGGAAATTGTCGCATCAACAGTTGAAACAATCGTTTGAATAGAGGCAGCTGATTGCTCCGCTCCTACGGAAATTTCGGTGAGGGTTTCCGATACTCCTTGTGCTTGTATCGTCGCCTCTCCTGTTTGCTCTCGAATTTGCTGTACTTGATTGTGTGTGTATGTAAACGTTGTATCAATATTTTTCACCATTGTCCGTAAATTTCCAAGCATCGCATTAAAAGCAACACTTAAAGAACGAATCTCATCATCTGCTTTTGGAAGAGAAACGTCCTCACGAATATCCCCATTCGCCGCTTTATGGGCAGCTTCTTCCAGCTTTCGAAGTGGCTTAATAAGAAAATCTGCTGCAAAATATGCTAAAATTCCTGACCAAATAACCCCTAATATCATCACAATAATATTGTACATAGTTTGATTTACGTATTCATGAACATAATCATATACAACATAAATAAACACCACACTTGTTGAATACGTAATAAGTGCTAAAATCGTCGTAAACAACACTAGCTGTATACGCAATCCAAAGGAAAAAGGCTTCTTTTCTTTCTCCATCCCAAGCTTCCCCCTATCTAAATGATATAAGTATCTTCTATATGTTATTATCTATATTTTTCATATAAAAAGATATATAGATTTCCAAAATAAATAATTAAATTTTGAAATAAATGGTTTCTATCAATGATTCTATGTAATACATCTAACTATTTCTATAAATATCGCCGTTTACAGACTTTGTATACAACAATTTATCCTGCTATTCGCGTGCAGTAAGACTCCACTGATGGAAGTTTCACTTTATAATCCCTTTAAATTTTTAACAAAAAATAAAGGAATATGACAATTTATGACTAATTACCAAAAACAAGGTATCTTTATACATCTGAATTTCATTGGAGGGGGATGCATGATACAAGTTCAAAATCTAACAAAATCTTTTGGTTCCTTAAACGTGCTCAAAAACATCAATTTACACGTGCAAGAAAAAGAAGTTGTTGTCTTAATTGGTGCAAGCGGTTCAGGAAAAAGTACCTTATTGCGCTGTTTAAATTTCTTAGAGATGTATGATGATGGAGAAATTTCGATACAGGGAGAAAAAATCCATCCAAAACATACAAATCTAAACAAAGTCCGCGAAGATGTCGGCATGGTTTTTCAACATTTTAATTTATTTCCTCATATGACCTCACTAGAAAACATCATTGAAGCTCCTATTCACGTCAAGAAATTAGACAAAACAAAAGCAACAAGCATTGCCTACGAATTGTTAGGAAAAGTCGGATTGCAAGATAAGGCTAACGTAATGCCCGATCTTTTATCAGGTGGTCAAAAACAACGAGTTGCTATCGCAAGAGCACTCGCAATGAATCCGAAGATTATGCTATTTGACGAACCTACCTCAGCTCTCGATCCTGAACTTGTCGGAGAAGTACTACAAGTTATGAAAGACCTTGCAAAAGAAGGTATGACAATGATTATCGTCACGCATGAAATGGGATTTGCCCGTGATGTAGCTGACCGTATCATTTTTATGGATGACGGACAAATCGTAGAAGATGCACCTCCAGAACAGTTTTTCACCGCTCCGTCAAATAAGCGTGCGAAGCAATTTTTACGAAACATTATATAAACATTGGAGGGATTTTTATGAAACGAAAGATGTTTAAAGTAATAGCAGCGATTACATTATGTGCTTCTTTAATATTAAGTGCCTGTAGTAAAGAAAGCAGCACTACATCAGCAGACGGAAAGAAAGAATTTCGCTATGCAATGAGCGGTTTATATAAACCGTTTAACTATAAAGAAAACGGCAAGCTTGTCGGCTTTGACGTCGAAATTGGTGAGGCACTTGCTAAAAAAATGAATATGAAGGCTGTCCCAGTAACAAACCCTTGGGAAACACTCATACAAGGTCTGCAAGCAAAAAAATATGATGTAATTTTAGGAAGTATGGCTATCACAGAAGATCGTCTCAAAGCGGTTAGTTTTACGAATCCATATTATCGCTCTGGGGCACAAATTTTCGTTTCAAAAACTAACACGTCAATCTCCTCTGCTGAAGATTTAAAGGGGAAAAAAGTAGGTGTCGTAAAAGCAAGTACATTCAAAACACTTGTTGCCAAGCAGACAGATCAAATTACAGAATACGATAGCGACATTACCGCTCTTATGGATTTAGAACCAGGACGAGTTGATGCTGTTGTCACAGATCAAATGGTCGGTCTTCGCATGATGAAAGAGGGAAAATCAAATATAAAAGATGCTGGTAAACCATTATCTCTTGATGAAATGGCCATTGCTGTTCGCAAAGATGATAAAGAATTAATGAAAAAATTAAATAAAGCATTAGATGAAATCATTCAAGACGGTACGTATGAGAAAATTAGTAAAAAGTGGTTTGGCCGTAACATTCTAGGCGAGAAAGCAAAATAAATTTTTATACATGAGTAGTGCTCCGCACCTTTCATTAGGGCATTGCTATCATATTTATAAAATTGAAATCAACTCTATAGAGGTGATACTAATGATTGATATTTTTATATCTACATATCCAACGTTCCTAAAAGCAATTGTGCTGACATTACAATTAACAATAACCTCCTTATTACTTGGATGCCTAATTGGATTGTTATTTGCATTTTTTCGTATTTCCAATAGCAAATTCTTAAATGGAATTGCGCATGTATACATTGCTATTATTCGTGGTATACCGTTAGTTGTACAAATTATGATTCTCTATTTTGGAATTACATCTGTTATTGTGTTATCACCTTTTTGGGCTGGCGCTATTGCCCTCGCTATTCATAACGGTGCCTATATTACTGAAATTTTCAGAGGTTCCATTCAGTCTGTAGACCGAGGTCAACTCGAAGCAGCTCGCTCTTTAGGAATGACATACCCATTAGCAATGCGCCGTATTATTTTACCTCAAGCATTTCGTTTGTCTATTCCGCCTCTAGGCAATCAGTTCATTATCGGCTTAAAAGACTCTTCTCTCGTTGCCTATGTAGGAATGTCCGAGCTATGGGGATCTGGACTTTCTGAAGCTGCTGCCAACTTTCAGCAGCTTGAAACATATATTGTCGTCAGCATCTATTACCTTGCGCTCGTTCTTTTATTTACGTACTTCGTTCATCTTCTTGAAAAACGATTAGCACGAAAAAATATGAATCACACACAACCCGCTAAGCAAAAAGAAATCCCTATGTAAAAAGCACGAACTCTTCATGAGTTCGTGCTTTTATCTTTATTATATAAAAATCATTGATTCTAATACCGAAATATATTTTAGCCGTTTTTTACATTTTTTACTTCTTCTATACTTTCCTCGCGATATTCAATATTCGCAGGATCTAATCCATTCCCTAAAGAGCCGTATAGATGTGCTTTATGCGGATCAACTAACTCGCTACCTTGGTAGTACACACGTGGTGTATTCCAAAGCGCAGCTAACGCTTTCCCCATCGGCATCTCGTGATAGCGCTCTGGCCACATTTCTTTAATTTTCTCTTTTACTAATGGATAGTATTTTGAGCTCATACCTGGGAACAAGTGATGCTCTGTATGATATGAGAAATTAAAATGTAACACGTCTACCCAGCGCGGCACTGTTACTGATAAACAGTTGGCAAGCGGATCGTTTACAGGAACAATCGGATTCAAACGGTGATTTGTTGCGATATATCCCATTACAATAGCGTTTGCAATTAATAATGGAATAACATAAGCAAAAAACCATTTTAAAGGTCCCATAATAAAAAATAAACTAATCCACACTGTCCATGGTAAAAGAAGCTGAAGCCATACAGATTTTTGAGTTGATGGCTTAAATTCCTTGATAAAAAGGAAAAACATACGAGACGAATGCATCGTAAATTGAAATGTTAACGATAGAAAGCTAAAGAAAGAACGAACATGCAACGGAAGGCGATATACCCAACGTAAAAATTTACTTTTCTTAAACTTATCCATCGTTGGCCACGCATCTGGATCATGCTCCTCATGCTGTGTATGCACATGGTGAGTCAAATTGTGCCACTTTCTCCACAACTTTGGTCCAGTTGACAGCGGCAAGAACGCAATTGCTCCAAGAAAATCTCTTAGCCAAGCTTTTCTTACTACTGTACCATGCAAAATTTCATGTCCAAGAAATCCCATAGATGCAAAACATAATCCTAAAACGATTGCAATTCCAAGATTAGCCCACACGTTCAAATCTAATAAACCAATTGTCAAAAATCCCGCTACCGTAATAAGTAAATAGGCTAGTCCACCAAACAAACGAGTTGGGACTGGTTTAAATGCCTTCTTTGGCAAATGCGGTGATACGCGTGCTGCATACCATCCAAACGTATGAAGATCCTTCATTCTTTTACCCCCTTTGCATGCCGCGCTTACGCACCTTACATACATCGATTGTCGTTTCCAGATTGATAATACTATTATTATAAAATTTTCTTTCTCAAAGAAAATTATGTTCACTCATTCTTACAATTATTATTCATTGAAAAACATTTCTCTTTTTACCCTTTATCAACCTTTCCACTAGATGAATCATATCAGTAGACTTTCTATATTGTCAATAACTTTTATGACCTAGTAATAAAAGTTGGTTATATTTTCATAATCACTTCTTATGTTACTAAATAAAAAATGCTTATTTACCAACATTTACACTTCCTATCAATTCCTTATCACTTCGTTACTAAACACTTAATTTTATGAAGGATACTATACTTAATCCTATTTATCTTATGTTATGTCAAGCAAATGAAAACAAAAAATTATGTACAGAACGTCTACCATTTTATTATTTTAAAATAATTTAATTTTGACACATGAAATTTTTGTTAATGGAAAAATTAAGTAACAGAAACTAATTAGAATAAGAGGTGCATTCAGATGGAATATGAACAAATGCCAAGATTTCCAGAACCATATTGGCGAGATTCTACTAGCTTCCCTACTTTCCCAAAGCTAACTGAGAACATCAAAACAGAAGTTGCCATCGTCGGAGCAGGTATCACTGGCATTACAACGGCGTACTTACTTGCAAAAGAAGGAATCAAAGTTGCATTAATTGATGCCGGAAATATTTTAAATGGAACAACTGGACATACAACTGCAAAAATTACAACCCAGCACGATCTTATTTACGATGAACTAATTAGCAATTTTGGAGAAGAGAAAGCGAGATTATATTACGAAGCAAACGATAAAGCACGGCAATTTATAAAAGATACCGTACAACAGCACAATATCCAATGTGATTTCACAGAAGAAGATGCTTATCTATATACGAATTCAACCGAAAGTCTACACAAGTTAACGAAAGAATTAGAAGCATACAAAAAGCTTGGTATCCCTGGCGAATACGTAGAAAGTATCCCGCTTCCAATTCCTATCAAAGCGGCACTTGTTATAAAGAATCAAGCACAGTTCCATCCGCTTCGCTATTTAGCGGCGCTTGTCGAGCAATTCATTGAAGCCGGCGGTGTTATATACGAAAATACAACTGCAGTTGATGTGGAAAAAGGATCTTATCTGGAAGTCATTACAAGGGACGGACATCGAATTACCTGTAGCTATATCATTTCTTGTTCACACTTTCCGTTTTATGATGCGAACAGCTTTTTCTTCGCAAGAATGTACGCAGAGCGCTCTTATGTCCTCGGTGTAAAAACAAAACAAGAATATCCAGGGGGAATGTATATAAGTATTGATAATCCGAAACGTTCCCTTCGTTACACCACAATGGGTGATGAAAAATTAGTATTAATTGGCGGAGAAAGCCACAAAACAGGACAAGGCATTAACATGATGAACCATTACGAAGCACTGCAAGCATTTGGCGAAGAAACCTTTGGCATAGAAGAAATTCCATACAGATGGGCAACGCAAGACTTAATTACACTCGATAAAGTGCCTTATATCGGACACATTAATGAAAATAACCCTAACATTTTCGTCGCAACAGGCTACCGTAAATGGGGCATGACAAATGGAACTGCGGCAGCTTTATTACTAAAAGCGTCCATTATGAAAATCGATAGCCCATATAAAGAACTTTACGCACCATCACGATTCCATGCGAATGCAGATATAAAAACGTTCGTTACTCAAAACCTCGACGTAGCAAAACATTTAATTGAAGGAAAACTAGAATTTGCGCTTCGTAAACCAGAAGACCTCGTAAATGGAGAAGGTGCTGTCGTAAGAATAAACGGAAAACGTGCCGGTGCTTATAAAGACGATGACGGCAAGCTTCACATTGTCGATACAACGTGTACACATTTAGGCTGCGAAGTAGAATGGAATAGTGGTGATTGTACGTGGGATTGCCCTTGTCATGGTTCGCGGTTTTCGATTCAGGGAGATGTGATTGAGGGGCCGGCTGATAAGGCTTTAAAGAGAATTGAAGATATGTAGTACTGTTAATGTACAACCTTTACTAAGGAAGAGCACCAAATTATCGGTGCTCTTTCCAGCTTTGATGTAGCATATCCCGAAACAGGACATTCAACTGCTCAATATCTATAGTCGTCTTCTTTTCTAAACTCTTTACATACTCCTCGTAATACGTAATCTGTCCTTCTAAAAATTCATTCAATGTCGCAATTCTTGGTCCTACATTCAACTCGATACCTGCTTTTTTCTTCTCAAGCAGTTCCTCAATTTCTTTCAAAAGGTTTGCACCCAAGACTAATCCATTCACTAATCTTTCAAACTCAACAGGCGGCAATGTTCCTTTCTCTTCTAACCATTTACAAGCTAATATCGGACGTAATACATAAAAGTATTTCTTTAGCTTTACTTCCTCACCTTTCAAAAACGTGCGATAGTTTTTAGATGCCATATGTAAATAATGATATATCGTTGCTTTTAGATCAAAATGACTACTCATTTCCTGCAAACGCTCCGGAAGATTTGATGTCTTAGCGTATACAATTGGCGAAAGAATCCACTCTAACAAAGCTGGATTCGATTTAGAAAATAACTGTAATGCTTTACGGAGTTCCCACCCACTTATATCAAGGGTATCGCTAATTGGATACTCAATAACATCCCGCTTTTGTTCAATTGATAAGTACCAGTCCATTCGATGTACGTATACAAAACGAACATCATAATCACTATCTTTTGATGGAAAACCCCACGCCCTGCTTCCGGATTCAACAGCGAAGAGAATCTTTACGTCGTTTTCTCCTTCAATTCGTTGTAGCTCTAATTGAATTTTTTCTCTCATATTTATCACTCTCATTTTTCTATCATTTCCTCGGAAATTCGACACCGAATCCGAAGCACCTTCCTTTAGTATGGCATCTGCGATAACATACATATACAAATTCCCTATGTATGTGGTGTCTTTCTGTAAGATGAAATATCAAAGAAGAGGATTCTCTATTTATCAACTATTGTAGCTTTGAAATAAAGTTTGATCAAAAACACCTCGCAATCCCAAGTTTTACGATAAATAAAAAGAATCCATGTTGAAAAAAGATTGATCAAAATGGATTCTTCTTCAGCAGATTTAAGTTTAGTTTTTATAAAAAAATTTGATCATTTCTACCTATGTTGTTCCGCAACTTTTAAGTTATGATACTTAAAAGTTAAATTCACCTTCTACAATCCCTTCAAAGCCGTCAATCTTCATCTTTTGAATTCCCTGACCATTGCTGATCCTAAGCCAAACAACTATACCACCTCTAGCAAAATAATTAACATATCATATTTAAGAAAAGTTAGTTAGCTAATAGCATATGTTTTATTGAAAGGGTGTGATTGAATTATGGATCAGCAGAAATGGGGCATTGGAGGATTAGTATTCGTTGGCTGCATGTTTCTTGGTGGAGGAGTGGGATCTTTGTTAGGAAGTTCCCAAATTGGATGGCTGATAGGAATGGGCGTTGGATTTCTTGGGATGGCTTTAACGAGACTGATTAGAAAATAATTAAACAGGTGTTCTTCTTTCAGTAAATAAGGCAATATGCATTTAAGTAATTACTTACATACTAGCCCTGTAACATGTAGTAATCGTACTCATACAAAGCCACTCTCTAACAGAAAGTGGCTCTTTTTGTTTTCGGCTCTGTTAAATTTCATTGTTGATTTTTATTCAAATAAAAAGCCGATGTTTTACATAACGGGTTCTCTTTTGGAGTACAAAATTAGAAATCACACAACTTTTGACAACACAAATCACAACATAATAGACCATCAATTGACACAAAGATTTGCTTGAAAGCGGGATTTTTTGCTTACTCAATTTGTAGCTTTGAAATAAAGTTCGATCAAAAACACCTCGCAATTCCAAGTTTTGTGATAAATAAAAAGAATCCATTTTGAAAAAAGATTGATCAAAATGGATTCTTCCCTAGCAGATTTAAGTTTGGTTTTTATAAAAAAGTTTGATCCTTTCTACCTATGTTGTTTCACAATCGGGCCCGATTGTTGAATAAGAAAATGCGTTTCTACTTAATATAGGAACGTACCTGCTAGAAAAAAAGCCTAATAAAATCAATTTCACTTAACTAATTTATACATAAGAATATCATCCACATATTCGTTATCATTAAATTTAAATTCTTTAATTTTACGACCTTCTTCAATGAACCCCATTTTTTTGTACAATGAGATTGCCCTATGATTTGTTGAGAAAACTCCTAAACTTACCTTCTCAATTAAAGGGTTCTTCTCTGCCCATTCTAATAAAGTTTTTAGTAGCATTTTTCCAATTCCCAGTCCTCTGTAACCTTTTCTAATCAACATTCCAAAAGAACCTGTATGAGACAATCGTTTTCTATTTTTGGTAATTTCAAATACTACCCAACCAACAACTTCACCATCTTTTTCAGCTACAATTAATGTTTCATTTTCACTCTCCAATATGCTCTGTACCCATTCTTTTTGTTGAGATGACGTTTTATTAAACTCTTCGGATACCGAAATTAGAAACTCGCCTTCGGATACAACTGATTTCTGTATGTCTAAAATTGCTTCGGCATCTTCTATTTTTCCAATACGAACAATGTAACTATCAATGTCTTTTGAAATTGACAACTATCCCCCCCCCTAATTCAATAATTTATTTATATTCCATATCCTTTAATAATATCCTTTTCGAACTAACCCACCTTCGTTAGGTTAAGTATATTTCTTCACAATCCTCTCCGTATATTTAAACATACGTATCAAATTTACTTGTTGAGTGCTATTCAAAAAACTAACCCTTTAGTGGAGTAACTTTATTACTACTCAACAGTTCCTTAATCCGCCTTTCAATTCAGATCTTCTTTTCACTTTTCACTATAAAAACGTCCCTTTAGATAAACAGATCCAAAGGGGTAAAACATCGCGTCTTTTTATAAACACCGTGACTTTATTTAAAAGCGACAACTATACCTTCAAACACCACTCCTAAAAGACACTACTACATGTCACTTCCTCGTTAATCACAAAAAAATAACACCTTGGAAACCAAGGTGTTATTTTTGCTCTTGTGATATTTTCTCTGCAATCCGCTCAAATTCTGCTTGTATTTCCTCTTTGAATGCATCCACTTTATCAAAGTCCATCGCTGCAATATAAATTCTCTCTAGTTTGTCACGTGCAGATTTTGCCCTCGCTAAATAGGACATTGCTTCATTCATTTTTTCTCTATAACGCCTTGATACATCTTGAATTTCTACTGCATATTTCTCATCTGTTCCCGGTGCAATAATAAGCTTATACATATCAATGATTTCATCACTCTCACGTGTTGGAAAATATTCATGAGGTGCTGTACTATCAAAAATTGCAAAGCCAAGCTCTCTTACAATAACCATATCAAGACTATTTGGATCAAAGCCGCAATGATAGATTTCAACATCGAAGCCCTTCTCTTCAGCTGCCGCTGCTAATTTTTTTAACATTGTTGATTTCCCAGAACCAGGACGCCCTTTTATAAAATAACGCTTCGGTACATCTTCTGTTAAATTTGGAACAAAATCAACTGCTCCTTTTGGCGTTGCAGCTCCTAAAAAACGATGCTTTACATTTGCATGTTTCGTACACGTTTTATCAGTAAAGAATCGCTGTATGAGCTGTTCTGTCAGCTCATTTGCTTTTTCAAAATCAATATGGTCAATATAAAATTTCTCCCACTCATCATGAATCTCTAACGCTGTCTTAAAACACGCATAAGCTGCTTGAAATGCATTGCTCGCTTCTGATGTATAACGCACAATCTCATCCTTATGCACCCTAAGCTGAGTAGAATCCCAAGCTACCCCTAAATTTACATACTCTTCTACAACACCTGGCGCTTTCGGTTCAATAACATGCGGTGCTGTTCCATCAACAATCCCAACCTTTAATGACGGAATAATCACACCATCAATCGAGTTATTGTCAGACGAACAATGTAACAATTCAATATCATATCCTTTATCCACCCACTCACGACCAATCACCTTCATAAGCGAAGATTTTCCTGTTCCAGGTCCACCTTTTAAAATAAACAACCGGTCTAATCCAGTTAAGTTCTCTTCATATAAACTGTAAAATCCCCTTGCTGTATTACCGCCAGCATAATAATTTTTTATATTTCCTGTCACTGCCTTTCACTCCCTTGTAAGCAGTTTCACTACATAAGCTACAATATGCAAACAGGGAAGAATAGGTGAATACCCAGCTACAAATGAAGTGAAACTCCCATTCGGAGGTGCTTTTACGGACAGTTAACCTCCGCCTATCTTCTCTAGAAAAGCGGAAGCGGCTCGCCCAGAATCGCAGGACGTTGGAGCTCAAGGCAGAGAGGTGCTTTTTGCCTCGTCCGAGGGGGCGAAACGACCGGAGATTCTAGCCGCTAGAGCTGGACAACGCTTTTCTCTAAATCTTGAGGTGGGGCCTACTGTCCATTAATGCGGGACCAAAAAAGAGAAACTCTTAACAGTTTCTCTTCATCTCTCATTATTCATTTCTATATTTTTTTCTCCAAGAATACAGAAGAAGGCTAACCATAACTACAGTTTGCAGCATAATAAGCGCCGCATCCCAAAAATATAAATTCGATATTGGTTTTTGCAAGTTAGGAATCGTTTGCCTCATCATATACACCGATTGCGGAATATAAAACAGAACTGCCAATGTAATTGTTACAGTAACACCGATAACATAAAAAAGGCCATAAAAACGAACAACCTTCTCTTCACCATTAAACAATTCACCATTGCTTACACGGAATTTTGGAACAAACAAACCTTTTATATAACGCTTTCCATTCTCCATTAAGTTATAACAAGCTGTCATATTTTCAAACACATAATACAAATCTGTTTTCATATATATGCAGCATTGATATACCATGCGTAAAGTAGTATCAAACACGATAATTGCAAGAATCCCTGACAATACTTGTGAATGAATTTGAAAAAGAAGCTGCATTATTAAGGCAATAAATAAAATAACTGTATCAAAACTCATTCCCGCTAAATACAGAATGTTTCTCTCTTTAGCAGACAACTTCCAAACAGGTGACATATCTGTTTCAAGCACAACCAAAAACAAACGATGTCCAAATTCAACCTTTGTTGGAAAATCGTGCGCCCTAATCGCAAGCACATGCCCCATTTCATGAATAAACACCAAAAAAAATGTGACAGAAGCCCAAACTAAAATATTAAACGTCATCACATCAAACACGAACAAATCTTTATAGTTTGGTAATAAAGATGGATGTACGATAAACAGAACGATATTCACTACAAAAAGAATCGTATAGAGCAGCATTGTCTTTCGATTAAAAAAGAAACGACCAACCTTTGGAGAAATCCATGAAAATCCTAATTTCTCCTTTTCCTTCTTACAAACTATTTCCTCACCATCTACTGCTTGAACGAGCTCTAAATCGAGCAATTGCTGTGCAAAATCCACCATATCCACATCTTCTTCAGGATACTGTTTTTGTAATTTCTCTTCTACTTCTCTTAAATCAAATCCCTTTTGAATCAAAGTAATTGCATCAATACAAATAAGAGGCATTTCATAGAATTCACCGGTTGTTGCATCTTCAACAATGTAGTTTTTTTGATCTTGACGGACTTCTATATTATGTAATATCAATGTTGATTCATATGTTAGTTTCATAGTATTCACCTTTTTCTATAACTGCTGAAATAAATAAAAAAGGATGCTTCGCATCCTTTTTTATTCCCACCATGGCCAATTGCACCACCAGCATCCTGTCAACTTCACTTTTTTTAGTTTACGAATTTTCATACCTTCACCTCCTTTTTATGAAAAACTTTCATATCTTTCTTACAAGATAACTTTTGATGTATTTCTTTCCATGCTGGATACACTTTTTTAAACAAATCTATTAAATCCGGATCAAACTGGGTTCCCTTTCCCTCAACAATTCGTTTATACGCTTCCTCTAACGGGAGTGCAGCTCGGTAAGATCTCGAAGATGTCATTGCATCGAATGCATCTGCAACTGCCGTAATACGTGCTAATAATGAAATCTCAGTTTCTTTCAATTGATCTGGATAACCTTTTCCATCCCAACGCTCATGATGAGAACGAATCACACTAATTCCTCGTTGTAGGCCTTCGACTTCTTTCATGGCATCCGCTCCAACAGTTGGATGCGTTTTAATAACTTCAAACTCTTCAGCCGTTAAACGAGAAGGTTTTGTTAAAATATGATCTGGAATATGTATTTTTCCAATGTCGTGAAGTAAACAAGCATAATAAAATTCTTTTAATTCATCTGCCTTAAATCGCCCTGTTTCTTTCGCCAATGTAAGTGCATAAGTAGCCACTCGTTCACTATGCCCTCTCGTATAAGGATCCTTTAATTCTAAAGTTGCAATAACTCCTTTTACTAACGCTTCTAATTGTCTATCGTATGAATTTTTTATAACTCCTACATAACGTTTAAAATGCCTTAACAATATATAAGCTATAATAGATAATAAAAATATAGATATAAGCGGTATTACAACAGTAATTGATTGTAATACTAATCCAATTAAAAGATATTTACCTAATACTCCTAAAACAACGAACCAAAAAAAACGTGTGTTTACAAACATAGGCGTGAATAAAATTGCAAATAGCTCTACAATGTTGCCACTTGCATATGCTCTTGGATGCATTAAATAACTTCCTAAATCTTCTATAATCGTTAGTAGGATATAAACACTAAAACAAATATATTTTATTGATTGTTCATTATTTTTTTGAAAAACGTAATACATCACTGGCAATAAAAGTACCATAACAATATAAAACCACGGCCCCATAAAACTTGTAGACGTTGTACTATTTTTCATAATGAAAATAGGAAATATGTAATTACATAAAAAATCATATAGTATAAAGCATAAATAAAATAATGATATAAACCATTTGACAGTATTTCGTTCTTCCGTTCTCACAACAGAACTAACTTCTAATTTTGCCATATTTCCCTCCATTAGATGCACGTACTCTAAGAAGTCATATTATTTATTTAAATATACAACTACATAGTTAAGATGACCAATCATAATAATTCGTCATTTATCGACATTTCCCTTTATTATAAATGAAATATTTTCTAAATAAAACAGATTGTCCCCCCCTCTTTAACGATACTTTTACATTTTATTTACTCATAATCATGTATAAAGAAACTCTTCTTTCATCGTTTGAAAGAAGAGTTTCTTTATACATATATTTACTTTGTCTCTACTACTGGTAACATAACATTTACCTTTGTTCCAACACCAAGCTTACTTTCAATTGCGACTTCACCTTGATGCTCTTCAATAATTTTGTATGTAACCATTAGCCCTAAGCCTGTTCCATTTTCTTTTGTCGTATAGAAGGCTTCACCTATTTTATCTATTTTCTCTTGATCCATCCCGCATCCTTCATCAGTCACACTCACTACAACCTGATTATCATGAAATGAATTCGCTTCGACAATAATATTACCGCCATTTGGCATAGACTCTATCGCATTTTTAATAATGTTAAGAAATACTTGTTTCATTTGTTTTTCATCACATTGTATAAAAGGTAATGTTTTATCAAACATTGTAGAAATTGTAATACCATTTTGTAAAGCTGGCTGCTCTACAATATAAATGACATAAGATAAAATATCTTTTATATTATGTAATTTATATTCTCTCTTTTTTGGCTTCCCAAGAACCATTAATTCACTAACAATCGTATTCATACGTTCAATTTCTTGCACCATAATATTATAATACCCAGCATCTTCAGGATGTTTTTCTCTCTGCAATTGCGTAAATCCTTTTAACGCTGTTAATGGATTACGAATTTCATGTGCAATCGTAGTCGCCATTTTCCCAACAACTGCTAGTTTTTCAGCCTGCTGCGCTCCTTCAAATATTTTTGTAATGGTACGGACATACGATTTGAAACGTGTTAACAAAATGAAGGATATGATTGCGAGAATCACACATAATACGATTGGGATAATAACCTGTGATGAATGTAAAACAACCCCTAACAGGGCATATTTTCCAATCATACCAAGCGAGACTAACCAAAAATATCGTTTATTCACAAAAAGGGGCGAAAACAGAATGAGAAACTGTTCTACCGCATTCCCGCTTGCAAATTTTTGATTGGAATCTAGATAAATCATCATATTATTAAGTAAATCAATAAGGGTATATCCAATAAAGATGATATACTTTACAACATACGGATTTTTCTTTTTTACTAAGTAAATTCCAATCGGCAATAACAGAAACATGAAAATATGCATTCCAAATCCTAATCCACCTTTTGGAAAACCAATTGACCGATCATCTATGTTCATTGCCGGATAAACAAAATAATATATGATATCATAGGAGAAAAAAATAATATAAAACAAGCTTAAAAAAAGCTTTAATGCCTTAATTTCCTCTTGTATGAGCATATGAGCTTTGTCCACGCTAAAACCCCTTTATACATAACATCAATTTTATGTACCGCTTATTATTCTATAAGAAAAATCAAATTTACGAAACTATTCTTCCTAGAATAATTTGTTATTTATCAAACAAATCTATACTTCATTGCTTAATTGGCAAGATAACCTCTATTCTTATACCAACATTCGCTACATAATCAAAATGAATGTGACCTTGATGTTCATTTATAATTTTATGAACAGCCATTAACCCTAGACCAATTTCATCTTCTTGTGAGATAAAAGACGCTTCTCCGACAGCAATTGTCCTTTTCTCATTTATTTCATATTCCTTATCAGCAATATGTATAACAACAAATTCTTCTTTTATAGTTTGAATGCAAATATTTATAGTACTTCCTTGCTCTATTTTCTTCATTACATATTTCATAATATGAACAAAAACGTATCTCATTTGTTTTGTATCACATTCTATACTTGGTACATTCTCATCAAAAATATAGTTCATCTTTATTTCGCTTTCTCGAATATTCCTTTCTTCCACATCAATTCCATCTAATAATAGCTGCCTTATGTTATATGTACCATATTGTTTCGACTTTGGTTTCCCTAGAATCATAAGCTCACCGATTATACTATTTATTCGTTCAATTTCTTGAATCATATTATGATAGATTGGATCATTAGGATACTTCTCTTTCTGCAATTGTGTAAAACCTTTTAAAGATGTTAACGGATTCCGTATTTCATGTCCAATAGTCGCGGCCATTTCTCCTATAACTGCCGACTGCTGATTTTGTTTTGTTTTCTTAAATACCTTATTGATTCCCTCAACATAAGAGTGAAAGCGCATTAATAAAATATAAGAAACACCCAATACTACAACAGAAACAATCATTGTCATCAAAGCCTTTGGCTGTTGAGATACAACAATAATTACACTGTACTTTATAACCAAACTAATAATTAAAGTCCAAAAATACCTTTTACTCATAAAAATAGGAACAAAGAAAGTTAACACAACTTCTACAAAGTTTCCACTTCCCAATTCAGCAGCGTCTTCCAAATATAGCCACACGTTACGGAAAATATCTCCAAATAAATATCCTATTAAATATATATATTTCACAGCATGCGGAATTTCTTTTTTTACACAATATATTCCAAGTAATAATAAAAGTAAAATGAGCATAGATAAACCAAAATTAGCGATAAATCCAAATGTGTTTGTATCGTAATTTACTGTCCTTATGTACGGACCCTGCAAAATTATATAAGCAAAATTAAACACCCATAAAAATAACTTTGCACCTTTCCTCTCTTCTTGAAATAACATTGTACTCGGATTCACATTAAACTCCTTTGTATGTTTTTATCCCGCTATTCGCGGGCAGTAAGACCACTGATGGAAGTTTCACTTTATAATTTCGAATAAAAAGCACTGATATTTCATTATAATAATATAATAGAAATATACAATCTTATATTTAAAAATAAAAAAGAAGAATCCTTATACTTTATTACATTCCTTGTTAAAAATCGCTCCCCTTGTTTACCCTATTTATGAAAATATGTATAAAAAAAGACTAGAAATTGTATCCTAGTCCTCGTCTTTCACATCTATATCTTCTGGGATTGGTTCATTTAATATTTCTTCTACTAACTTTTTATATTTCTCCATTTGTTCTAAGTGCGTATTAAATTGCTCTTTATTCAGCAAGTACTGCTGGCCATCATGGACAGCACGAATGCGTTTTTGTTGGATTAGGCTTTCGATATACGATTCTGGCATACTTAAAAATTCAGCTGCTTCTTTTACTGTTAAATACAATATGTTCATTCCTCTCTGTATGAAATACAAAATTTCAGCTATATAAACTTTATCACACACAACACAACTTTTGGAGCTGACAATGCAATTGTATTCTATATAAACAAAAGATTAGGGAAACCAATCCCTAATCTTTTATTACTTTTGACCGTATGTCTCAAACTTCTTCGCTAATACAGCTAATTCTTCCGCTGGCAATAGCTTCGGTTCTCCAATGCATTTCGTTTGATAGTAAATTTGCGCACAAAATTCTATCTCTTCTGCAACTGTAAATGCCATTTTAATATTATGTCCCCCTGCAATAAGTCCATGATTCGCAAGTAAAACAGCGCGGCGATCTATCATTCCTTCATAAGCTGCTTCTGCCAATTCTTTCGTACCGAATGTTGCATACGGTGCACAGCGCACATTTGGACCTGCAAAAGCTACTAAATAAGAAACGGCTGGAAGCTCCCAACCTAATGATGCGATTGTCTTTGCATAAGGAGAATGTGTGTGTACAAGAGCATTCAAGTCGTCTCTTTTTTTATAATAAATGAGATGCATATCAAGCTCACTAGATGGTCTTCTTGTTCCATCAATCACATCTCCATCCAAATTCAGTACAACCACATCTTCAGGCGTTGTTTCAAAATAATCTAAGCCGCTTGGGCTCATCGCAACTAGGCCTTGTTCACGGTTAAAAATACTAATATTACCGCCTGTCCCCTTTGTTAGTCCGCTTGTAATTAATTTCTTTCCATACTCTACAATTTCTTCTCTCTCTTTTTGTAGTAACATATACATCCTCCTTAGTAGGAAACTTGCTACGGCTAGTTTGCTATAATGACAGGTATTCCATATTCTTTATAGCTTGTAATACATTCTTGCTGCATCGGTGTAAGTGGTATGAGTTCATCTGTAATAATTTTTGTAATGCACTGTTTATTACACACTTCAAAGAAAGCAACCTTTCCAAGCTTCGTATGATCCACTAGAACGATGATTTCACTTGCCTTATTCAGCATCGCCTGCTTCGCTTCCCCTTCATCTATTGCTGTATCTGTTAAACCTTCATGAAAGCTTAGCCCTTTACTTGAAACAAAAACTTTATCAATATAAATTGATTGAAGGTATTGCTGTAAGGATGCCCCCATGATAGATAATGATTTTCCTCGTAAAAAGCCCCCAAGCAAAATCACTACAATATGAGGCGCATCTGCCAGCTCAATTGCAATGCTCAAATTATTTGTTACAACTGTAAGGTTTTTGCGGTCTTTAATGAACTTACTTACCTCAAGCGCAGTTGTACTTGCATCAAAGGCTATTACATCGCCATCTTCAATGAGCTTTGCTGCTTCTTGAGCAATTGCCATCTTTTCTCGCTTATTACTATTTAACCGCTCTTCCATAGAAGCTTCATATACACGCTTTGTTTTCAGCTTTACACCACCGTAAACCCGAATGACCCTTCCGTCCTTTTCAAGCCTCTCTAAATCTCGTCGTATCGTCATTAATGACACTTGAAATACATCACTTAAATACGAAACATCTGCGTACTCTGTCTTCTCGAGCATCGCAATCATTTTATTTCTTCTATCTGCTGGTGAATTAGACATGATAATCGATCCTCTTTTTTTATTTTCTTATATGTCTAATATGCAAAATTCATTATGACTGAAATAACTTTTTTAGATTCTCCGCAAACGGTGGACGTACAATGCCCTTCTCTGTAATGATTGCTGTAATATTCTCATGCGGCGTTACATCAAATGCAGGGTTATACACCTTACTATCTTGCGGTGCTGAATATTGTCCAAAGCGGTTAATAACTTCAGAAGCATCGCGCTCTTCAATCGGAATCTCTTTGCCTGTTGGTGTTTTCAAATCAATTGTTGGTGTCGGCGCTGCTACATAAAACGGAATGTTATAATACTTTGCTAAAATGGAGACACCCAACGTTCCAATCTTATTCGCTACATCACCGTTTGCTGCCACACGGTCACATCCTACAATTGCTGCATCAATTTTCCCTTGTGACATCACCATCGCTGCCATATTGTCTGTGATAACCGTTACATCGATACCAGCTCGCTGCAGCTCTAACGCAGTTAGCGTAGATCCTTGTAATCTTGGACGCGTCTCATCAGAATAAATTTTTAAATCCCAGCCTTTTTCCTTCGCTAAATACATCGGCGCTGTCGCAGTTCCGTATTTCGTTGTCGCCAAAGCTCCCGCGTTACAATGCGTTAACACACCCATACCGTCTTGAAATAACGTAAGCGCATGTTCACCAATCTGACGGTTAATCTCCTCGTCTTCTTTATGAATCATTTTTGCTTCTTCTAACAATCTATTTTTCAAATCTATAATAGATAAATGAACATTTTCTTTTGCGACACTCTCTATTCTCTCAAGCGCCCAAAATAAATTCACGGCTGTCGGTCTTGAAGTCGCTAAATAAGCACATACTTTTTCAACTTCATTTATAAACACTTCCATTGAATCTTCCAGCACTTCTTTTACCCCTAAATACACACCGTAAGCTGCTGAAACCCCAATCGCTGGTGCACCGCGTACCTTCATCACTTGAATCGCATCCCATACGCTCTCTGCCGTTGTAAAAGATTCATAGACAACCTCATTTGGTAATAAAGTCTGGTCTAATAAAACTAAAGCTTCATCTTTCCATTGAATCGGTATTAATTGCTCTGACATGATCTTCTCTCCTTACTTTGTGCTAAATGATAGTGCTTGTGTTTTTAACGTTTGTAAAAAATCATTGCCTGTTTTGTGCGTACTTGCTTGTAAAATAAACAACTTAGCCGCTTGTAAACAAATGCGTTCTGCTCTAGCACGCGCTTCTTCATCTACAATAGATGTGATATCCTTCACCTTTGCTAAGCCAACAATACGGCGAATTAATTCAAGACCAGTAACAGCTGCTGTATCTTCTAATACAGACTGTAAATACCAACGATCAAATCCCTCTTCTTTCGCCATACTATCTGTAACATGCACATTCCAAGCTTCTAAGAACTTCACCGAGAATAGATCAATTATATCTGTAATCGTACATTCCAACCAGTTCATATATGTATCCTTTTCCACACCAGAACCTATTGTTGCATCTGCATTTGCCCATGCAAATATTAAGTTTGCCACAACGTTCCCAATGTCATATCCCATCGGTCCATAAAACGCAAATTCTGGATCAATTATCTTTGTAGAATCTTTTCTTACAAACACAGACCCAGTATGCAAATCTCCATGCAGCAAAGCTTGTGCATTTGTCATAAATGCAAACTTCAGCTTTGCCACTTCCATGCGAAGTTCGTCATCACTATATATATGCTCTCGAATCCAGCCTTCGTTTAAAGGAAATAATTCATTTCGTTTATTATGATCTGTAAACGGCTCAGAGTACACAAGATCTTCTGTAATCTCACATAACTCTGGATTTATATAATTTTTCACAAGCTCTTTCTTCTCTTTATGGTTCATGACCACATCCGATGTTAATAGCAATGTGTTCGCCATAAAAGTTGTTAAATCATCTGCGAGCTTAGGAAAGATTTGATGATTCATAAGTGCAGTTCTAAGAATCGTATGATCTGATAAATCTTCCATTACACAGCAATTCATTACATCATCATACAAATACACATCCGGCACGAGCCTTGGTACCAGCTTCCCCTCTAGCTGGAGCACATCTGACTCAATGCGAATACGATTCGTAGATAACTTAAACTCATCAGAAATACGCGCCGTATCTCCCGCTTGCTTCACAATAACAGAAGTTCCCTTCTCTTCATCCCAAACACGGAACACATAATTTAAATTGCCGTCCCCAATTTCCTTGCACTGCAAACGCTGTGCGTCCTCGAACATCGATAACTTCTCCATCACATACGGTATTACATCACTAGATTCCATTAAAAAATACTTCGTGAACTTAGACATGGTTTCTCCCTCCACACTAAATGTAAGCGTTTTCTAAAATCCGTAAAAATAATAGATTGATAGTATTTTATTCAACCTATAGCATGTTCTTTTTGGATCATTTTTTGTTCGAAACGAACATCTAGTTTTTATTATAGCTTGTTAAGAAGGGGAGTCAACATTTCCCCATATAAAGTCCCAACGATTTCAAAAATTAAAAATATCCTATTTTAAATTTTTGAAATACCGCCTTGATCTATAATTATTTCTTTAATATAAGAAGCAGGCAATCCATCTTGTAACAGCTGCTTCATCATTTTCATGTACGGATTAATATGTTTAAAATACTTCTTATAGGATGCGCATAAATAATTTAACGCTGGTTCATTTTGATCTGAAACTAAAAATCTATTTTTAGGACATTCTCCATGACAAGCGAATCGAACCTCGCAATCTCTGCACACTTTTGGAAGAGTATCTCGTTTCTTTTTGCCAAAGGCAAGGAGTGATGGCACATTCATTATATTTGTTAAACCATCTGTAATATTTCCCAATCGGTATTCAGGATAAACGTAATGATCACAAGAAAACATCTCACCATTATGCTCCATAGCTACCGCCTGGCCACATTCTTCTCTAAAAATACAGATCGGTGACGGAATTCCTATCCAGGAAGCTAATGCCCATTCAAAATTCATGACATAAACCGATCCTACATCATGCTGAACCCACTCATTAAATATTTGAATAAGGAACTCTCCATACATTTCTGATTCTACTGTCCAAGGAGTTACTTCTTGCTCCGTTTCTTCCATTAACAGAGAAGGAGGAGTTGCATGGCGCAGGGATAACTTTGCCGCATCTTCATTCACTTCTCTTTCTACAATCGGGATAAACTGTATATATTGAATGTCTTGCTGCTTAAAAAAATGATAGATTTCTAGAGGTTTATAAGCGGAATGTCTCGTAACACAAGTCAGTATGTTAAATGCTACACCATGTTTCTTTAACATAGCAATTGCCTTCATTACGAATTCAAATGTAGGTTTCCCTCCACGGTCAATTCGGTACATGTCATGAATGTGCTCAGGTCCGTCTAAGCTCAGACCAACTAAAAAATGATGAGCTGAAAAAAATTCACACCAACGGTCATTTAACAATGTTCCATTCGTTTGAATTGTATTTGTAATTTGTTTACCATCTGCATATTTTTTTTGAAGAGATACAGCCTTGCGAAAGAAATCTAAGCCTATTAATGTTGGTTCTCCTCCCTGCCAAGCAAAGACAATTTCTTGCGTGTCCTGAGAAGCGATATACTGTTTAATATATGATTCTAAAACTGCATCAGACATTCGGAAGGAATCATCCTTAGGAAAGTAAGCTTCCTTTTCAGTGTAATAGCAGTACTTACAATCGAGATTACACATTGGGCCCGTCGGCTTAGCAAGAATATGAAAACTGTTATGCTTCCCCATTTTATTACCTCTTTTCTCTAGAGGGATAATACCAACCTTACAAATAAATAATCGTTCCATTTAGATTAATGTAAATGGAATCTCTTTTGTTCAAAAACTGGTTATCTTTTTGATCATCCTGAAGTTCAATAACCGCTCTCTCAATTTGCCCACTAAACGGAAATTCCGCCACTGGATAGTTAGTGCCCACGGCTGTTAATCGATCTCGGCCTATATCTAACCCCTCAGTAGAAATAAGAAATGGTAATGTGCGAGGCATATAAAGTGTGCCAACCTGTTGGCCATTGATATAAAGAATGCCCATTCCTTGATTTAACATCTCTTTTTTAAATTCAAATCGTATAGTTGAATAATCAACGGGCACTTCAACAGAAGATTGCATTTTATAAACAGTTCCAACATAGTTATATTCATAAAATAAATAGTTATCTTTTATATATAATGTATAACCACTTGAATGATTGCCATGAGCAATTAATACACCTTCTGCTGTACGAGTTGCACGAAAGATTGGAACTGTAATGGAATAAGAAGAAAGTGTTATTTGGGGAGCAGCACTCGTTGGCAAATGAGCCATGCCAGGATAGAAAATGAACGTTGTCCTTCCCTCCTGTAAACCTTCATACCCTTTTCGATATGGATTGTCACTTAAAGGTAAAACACCGTACCTCTTAGCTTCCTCCCACCATATTGCTTGAAGCTCTTTCAATTTTCTTGGATACTTTTTTGCTAGATTGTACTTTTGCGAAAAGTCTTTATTTACATTGTATAATTCCCAATGATCTTCATTATAAGGTATGCCTGTTTCATGATAGGTAACGGCAACCCATCCATCTTGCCAAATAGCCCTATGTCCGATCATTTCAAAATACTGTGTTTTTCGCTTTGATGGAACATGCGGTTCTGTAAATGTATCCAGCATGCTCAAACCATGAAGCGGCATCTGCGGAACGCCTTCATACACCCCAGGAGCCTCAATGCCTAGAAGGTCTAGTATAGTAGGAGTAATATCAATAGCATGATAAAATTGGGAACGAATTGATCCAGGGTCTGGAATACTTTGAGGGCATTGGATGATGAGCGGGACATGAGTCCCTCCAAAAAAAGTATTTTGCTTATAATATTTAAAAGGTGTATTACAAACTTGTGCCCATCCTTTAGGATAATTAGAACTTGTGGAAGGTCCTCCTATTTCATCTATATGAGCAAACATAGTATCCACACTTTCCTCGATTCCATTAAAGTATGCTGAATCATTAATCGAACCATTCCAATTTCCCTCCTGACTGCCTCCGTTATCAGAAAGTAAAACGACGATAGTATCATCTAGCTTGTTTTTTGATTTTAGGAAATAGAGTAACCTGCCAATTTGCTGATCTGTATGTGTTAGAAACCCAGCATATGTCTGCTGAAATTTAATAAACAATTCTTTTTCTTTCGTTTTCAGTTCAACCCATGGCTTAATCCCTGGATTGCGTTCAACGAGTTCTGTATAAGGCGGAATAACTCCCAATCCCTTTTGTCGCTCAAATCGCTCTTTCCTTATCTCATCCCATCCTTTATCGTAAACCCCCTTATATTTTTCTATAAATTCTCTTGGTACTTGATGAGGCTCATGCTGTGCCCCAAAGGCTAAGTATAGAAAGAACGGCCGGTCTGGAGTAACAGAAATATGATCCGTTAAAAATTCCAAGGTTTTATCAACCAGATCCTCTGATAAATGATAATTAGATATATCCGGCCTCTGCACACGATGATTATCGTATACTAAATCCGGTGCATACTGATCTGTCTGAGCTAATAAAAAACCATAATATCGTTGAAAGCCTTTTGACAGCGGCCAATTTTCAAAAGGTCCGCTTGATGCTGCTTCATGCCCAGGAACCAAATGCCACTTTCCAATCATATATGTAGCCATCCCATTCAATTTTAAAATTTCAGCTAAAGTAGCAGCAGTATCTGAAATTCTCCCTCGTTTATTAGGATATTGAGGTCCCCAATCTATTTCAGTTATGAATCCCACCCCCACAGAGTGACAGTTACGGCCTGTTAATAGACAAGCACGAGTAGGAGAACATAAAGGAGTTACATTAAAATTATTGTAACGCAGGCCATTTTCAGCTAATGAATCAATATTAGGTGTTTCAATTTCTGAACCAAAGCAACCTAAAGCGGAGTAACCCACATCATCTAGAACAATATATATTACATTAAGCGCAGATTTTTTATCAGAACTTCCAAGCCCTGTCTTCAATCCCATCACCATCTTTCCTTTCATACTGACAAGGTTTGTAAACAATGGATCATATATATTAAGTAATTTATTAAGGGAATGATTTTATAATGAATGCTCTAGTGAAAAAAGAAGCTTTTAAAAAAATGATTAGTTATATCATTTACTTGCTGTTCTTATAAAAATAAAATTGCCCTACATCTCACCAAAAAGGGAATTGTGTAGGGCAACTTAACTTGCGCTTTTTATTATAAAATGAAACTTTTCATTTTTAAATTAACATCACTAACAAATGTAATTAAACTAAATTAGTAAATTGGACTCAACTATTTTCTGCTTAATTCTTAGATACTGCTTTCCAAAACTCACCCGCTACCACACTATATCCCGCTAAACTTAAATGAGCATCAGATTGATTTGGAATATACTCTGCATAATTCGCTTCAATTGCCTTCTCAGTAGGTACGAATGTATCACCATGTGAATTAGCCTGTAATTCCATTTGAGTATTTAAATCATGTAATAATGGTAATAGCGTCGCCTGTTGTTCTTGTGATTGATATGGGAAAGGATTATAGTATCCCATTACATAAACATGAACGTGATTATTAAGATTATCTATAGTACTCAAAATCGTTTCTAAATTCACACTTACATTTTGAATTGCTTCTTGGGCTTGATTTGAATTTGTTTGAATTACAGGAGCCAGATCATTCAAACCAATATCGATCGTAATATGACTTGCCTCTTTTATTTCTTTTTGAACTTTTTCATTGTATAAAACATCGTTTTTCAATTGAACAGATGTATATCCCGCCGTACCAAAATTATTAAAATCAACTACATGATAAGATTTTTGAAAGCGTTCTTTAATAAAATTAGGATAACCTGCATCCATTTTTCCATATGGAGTTTGCCCAGCTGCTAAAGAATCTCCTAAAGCAAGATATTCAACTTTAACCAAGACGCCATCCTTATCTAATTTATACCCGTCGATTATAGTACCTGCAGCCCTTGAGCCATTATCATAGAAGTAATACCAGTCATCATCGATTTTCATCCAACCAGTTTTCATGACACCAGATCCATCTAGATAATACCATTTCCCTCCGTCTGATAACCAGCCGGTTTTCATCACTCCAGATCCATCTAGGTAATACCATTTTCCTCCGTCTAGTAACCAGCCAGTTTTCATCACACCAGATCCATCTAGGTAATACCATTTTCCTCCGTCTAATAACCAACCAGTTTTCATCACTCCGGATCCATCTAGGTGATACCATTTTCCTCCGTCTAGTAACCAACCAGTTTTCATCACACCAGATCCATCTAGGTAATACCATTTCCCTCCGTCTAATAACCAACCAGTTTTCATGACGCCAGATCCATCTAAGTAATACCATTTCCCTCCGTCTAATAACCAGCCAGTTTTCATCACACCAGATCCATCTAGGTAATACCATTTCCCTCTGTCTAATGTCCAGCCGGTTTTCATCACACCAGATCCATCTAGGTAATACCATTTTCCTCTATCTAATAACCAACCAGTTTTCATCACTCCGTTGCCATCATAGAAATACCATTTCCCATTTGTTTGTTTCCAGCCAGAAACAACATAATAACCATTGGAAGCAGCAATCGTATCGAATGTATCATTTGTATTTGTTATGATTACTGGTGTGTACAGTTGTACTTGATCAAAAAGCCAACGAATTTCATCGTTGTGCATTCGTATACAACCTGAACTTACATAAGATCCAATCGAATTTTCGTTATTATTTCCGTGTATAGCATAAGTTGTACCATATGTACCTCTAGCATCTAACCCCATCCAACGGTTACCTAGAGGATTGCGAGGATCACCACCTGGAATATTGCCTGTATAATATGGCCGGTTTACAATCTTAGTTACAATTTTAAAATTCCCTTCTGGCGTTAAAGAGTCATCTCTTCCTGTAGCTACTCTAAATGTTTTGACTAAAGTACCTCCATTATAATAGGCCAGTTGATTTATTTTTTTGTTAATGATAAGTAACTGGGAACCACTATCTGCTTTTGTCTGATCGGTATAAAAAAACATACTAAACAATAAAACAAGCATAATCGTAAATTTTTTCATATTTTCCCCCGAATATATATATATTTTAAAAATAACAATATCATATTATGCGAGAAAATTCTGTCAAATTTTGATGAAAACGGGTGATATTTTAGCATTTTTTATCCCCCATTAACGTGGAAAGGCCCTTGTTCTTTATCAATCTAGCATAGATTTCTAATACGCTAATCGATATATCAAAAACCTCTCATTCGAATTTCGTTCATACAATCCTGGCAATATAACCTCCTCTTTCAATTCAAAAGAAGTTTGATTATCTAAAAAATAAATATAATCTTCCGATGGATAATATAAAACTAGCTCTACTTCCCTTTCTACTTTTTCTACCGAAAGCAATACATTGTTTATCACATTCATAAACACTTGCACCGAAAATGGATTAAAAAAATAAAATTTATTATCCAGTGGATCAATCTCGTACTCTTGTGCCAAGCAACAATGAAAATGAATTTTATCTTTACTTTTCTTAGACTTATTCAAATAACGATCTCGATTTTCCATTGCTTCTTGATGGAAGGTCTCGTTCATTTCTATTCCTACTACAGATGCATGATAAAAATGATGGATATAGAAATTTAATCGTCCTTTTCCGCATCCAAAATCAACAACTCGATCACTACTTTTCAGTTCATACTTATTAAACAACTGTTCTAGTGCAAGATATGGTGTCGGTTCATAACGATGATAATGCAAAGACTCGTAGAATCCCTTTTGCTCTCCTACTGTTTTTATGTTTAGTACTGCATCATAATATTGTTCGTTCATTTATTGCTCCTTCTCTCTAAAAAAGAACCCTAATACAATTAGGATTCTACTCATCATTCTTTTCTAATCAAGCCACATATCATATTCACAAATTATATCAGACAAAACATGTATGGTATTAGTAAAACCGAAGAACATACATAGAAAAATCCATGCTCATTGAAATGATTTTTTTAAATTATTTCAATGAGCATGCCGAGACCATTTATGTGAATACTCTTCGCCTTCACATAAATTAAATATGATCTACACGGTTTAAAAATAAATCTAGATCACCTTCTGTTTTGAATTTGAAAGCATATCCATAATTTGTTGGCGTTTTTCCGTTTTTTATTTTCTTCGGAAATTTCTTCAATGCAGTGCTATGGTAGTCATTCTCACTTTTAAAACTTGAATGATTTTCAACAGTATTTGGGTTCATAACAATCGTTATGTCTTTATTAGGTAGTAAGTATACGACTTCCTTACTATTAACATTTTCAAATTCTGCAGCCTTAGCAGTTTTATTTATTAAGTGAAAATGATTTTTTAGAAAAACCTTATATAATTTTTCTATTACATTACTCATCTTAATTGCTTCTTCATTAATTGCTACACTTTCGCGGCCTTGTAAGAGAACAAGCTCCCTCCAAAATTTCTCAATCGTATGCGGACCAACACCATTCAATTTCATATGTAACGTATCCATTGGCGTTGTTATTTTCAAAAGAGAATCTATACCAATCCGTGAAAGTTCACGTAACAGATGGCTACATCCATTTACAGGTAGATCTATAATAGGCGTTATTGAAAGCTCACCTGTTACGACAAGTGTTTCATTTTTAAATTGAAGGCGAAAATTTGAAGCGCCTTTTGAAGGTTCTTTAATAGCCGTTGCTGCTACTTCTGATTGGTGTATGTTAACAGCTTTAGAAAGAAGTTCCTCAGTTTGCACTCGCCCTTTCTCCTCCCTAATTGCTTCAATCTGTTGTTGAATTTCTGACCACATATCATCAATCTTTTGCAACGTTTGATTTAGATATGGCTTAATCAAATCATCTATATCCTTTGCTTCTAATGGATTCGTTTCTGGAGCAGATTTAATAGGTAACTTGTAAATAGGAGGTTCAAAATTGTAGTTCACATATACTTGCATATACCAGACACTAATCTCAAATAGAAACTTGTGAGCTTGCAATGCATCATGAATTTCTACCTCTTTTACATCATGCGTCGCTTTATTGCCCTTCTTTCTAATCCATTCTAATTTCATATAAATATCTTCTTCAATCGCATTTTGACGATATAATTTATGTATTTTCTCTGCGTGCTTAAGTGGATAGATATTCTCAAGCTCTTCTTCCTTACTAATAATCTTCACCAGCTCTTCACTATATAAACGAGCCTGCATCATTGACGCATGAGGTTGATCAAACAGCTGATTTTCAATACGGTAAGCAAGTTCAGCTAAATCACTTGAAAATTGTTCAACAAATTCAAATAAAGAATGATTAAGCATCGTCATATCTCCTTAATAACTATATATTTATTAAATCTAATATTTTCTCAATGACATATAATCCAATTTTATCATACACAAAAATTTCGAGCCTACACCATATAAAAAGCTACCCTAAAAAGGCAATCATTTTTGACCTTTTCAGGGTAGCTTTCATATCTAAATTTAAGGACTAAACAACCTTATTTTAAAACTTCCAATACCGTTTGCTTCAATATTTGCACGCCATCTATTATACAAGCGTGATCAAACGTCATGTGAGGATGATGTAACCCTGGCCTTAGATTCGCACCTAATCCTAACATGGCAGCTTTTAAGTGCGGCTTTTTGACCGTATAATAATGAAAATCATCGCTTCCTGCTGTAGGAAGCGGTGCAGTGCAGCCTTCTTCGCCATATGTTTGGAGAATTCCCTTACGAAGGAACTGCTCCGCCTCAGCTGATACTTGTGCTCCAGGTGCGAAATCAACCCATTCATAAGAAATCTTTACACCCATCGATTCAGCTGCTTGAATAACTTGTTCTATCTTTTCCTTTAACTCTTCCAACAATGGATTGCTTTCTGCCCTTACATCTAAAGCGAAATGCCCGTTCCCTGGAATGATATTTAAACTTTCACCACCCGCTTGGCATCTCGTCATTTTAACGGAGTATGAATGTTGTGGTGACAGCCATATATTCTTTAATCCAATGTTAATCATCGAAATCACATCGATTGCGTTTACACCTTGATGCGGCCTTGCACCATGAGCGTCAGTTCCATATATATGAGCTTCTAAAAAATCAGCTGCTCCATGGCGAATGGATGGTGCCGCTTGCTTCAATGGTAATTCCTCTATTGGTCGTAAGTGAACACCAAATAGGAAATCAACATCATCCACAACACCTTTCTCAACCATCTTCAGAGCTCCGCCTCCTTTTTCTTCTGCGGGCTGAAAAATAAAGCGAACTGTCCCTGTTTGCCACTCTGCATTTTTTAACTGTAAAATAAGCCCCATCACAATTGTCATATGACCATCATGACCACATGAATGATTTGCTTTGAACTCCCCATCTACCTCTTGCCATAATGCATCCATATCAGCTCGAATGGCGACAACTGGTTTCCCACTTCCCATTTCTGCAATTACTCCAGGACAATCATCAAATGTTTTATAAGAAATTCCTTCTGTCTCTAAAAATTTTGTAATATAGGTAGTCGTATTATGTTCATGCCAACTCACTTCAGGATGCTCATGTAAATATTGAAAAATTTTATTTAAACGATTCTGCAAATCTTCTCTCTTCAACTTGATGCTCTCCCTTCTATACGCAAAACAATTCTCTTAAGGCTGTTTTGAAATGACATTCACTCCACACTAAACAGCTTTTTGTTTTTCAAAAACATATTGAATATTCGTTTAAATGTCAAGTAATTCTTCCCTCAGTATGATGAATGAACTTTCCCTTTTCACCATATGCTGGACTGAATTTCACTGTATCCACCCTCTCCATTCTTTATGCATTAAATCCTTTTAGTATCACTAAACTTTCCAAGACAAAAAGAATGGCACTAAGAAACTACACCAGAGACGTAGTATAAAAAGAATAAATAGGCAGCTTTAATTCATAAAGGGCGCGAGGACGTCCTTGTTGATAAGGCATCTCCTCACCGCAAATATTTGCATATCCTTGATCAACTAATTTCTTTAAAATACGTTCTGTCGTACGTCTTGTTACTTGTAAATACTCAGAAAGGTCAGCTGCTGTAAATTGAAGTGATGAACGAGACTGACTAAATTGAATAATTTTCGATAAATTTGCCGGACTAAGCTTCGTTTCTTTCGCTATCTTTAGTAATTCCTGGTCATCATTTTTAAGGCTTTGTACTTTCTTTTCTTTTGGAAAAGGACCGAACAGTTCCTTTTCATCCGTTAATATATAACAACAGCTTTCCATTTGATTATTTGTTGCGAAACTTTGAGCAATCTTAGCGTTTTGTTCCGCTTCTTTTACTGTTCTACCGTAACCAAATCCAAGTGCTATAGGATCTTTTGAATTACTCAAAAAGTTTTGAAGAGAACTTGTTTTTATAAGTGCCTCAATATCACCACGCGTCGTATACAAAATGTATGAAGCTTCATCTACTTGGCGAAATGAACCGTGAATTTCACGAGCAAATGTATCAAGATGCTCCATTGAAATATGGTTTGATGCCGGGAATGCTACCACACAAGCTGCAACAGTCGCTGAGTGACTCTTTGCTAACTGTGCTTTTGCTTTTGCATCTTTTAATCCTTGTATAAGAGCTTTTGTCGGATCAAGCATTCGCTGTGAAGGCACACCAAGTTCGATAAGTTTGTCATAGACAGCATGAACACTCGTTAGTGCTAAATCAACCAATCCTAACTGGTACCGAGAGTAATGAAAATCCACAATCTCTTTTATTTCAAACATATTCGGTAACATATCTTGATAATCCATAACGTGAGGAACCCCTGTAATTCCGATATCATTGAAAACATTTGTAACGAAAGAAGAATTCACTAAATCAATTGAAATTCGCTCCGGTTGAATGTTTTTATGATGTAAAATGAAAAGCAAAGAAGACGCAAGTGCCATTTCGTTTTGCTGCAAATAAATACTTGGAATTCGTAATTGTTCTCGCATTTCTTTTGAAATATAATAAGGTATAACACCGGAGAAGAAGATAACATCACACGGCTTTATATGCCGGATAACTTCTGAAGATTCTTTCGGATGAGAATAAACATAAGGTTCAATCTCTATATCTTCGACTTGGTGGGCAACAGACACAAGGCGCTGAATAGACTCTTGTGTACCAATAACCGCAATCTTTATCATCATTTGTTCAAACTCCTTATAGCTATTTAACGACTATTTAACGACAACTATATCAAATGCACAAGAGCATTGTAAACAGAAAGGGGTCTTTTCAATGAAAATCACAGCAATTCATCTTTATGCAATTCGTTTACCGCTTCAGAGTCCATTTATCGTAAGCTACGGCACTTATCCCGATATGCCTTCTATTATTGTAAAACTCGAAACTGATGAAGGCATTATTGGTTACGGAGAAGGAGTAGCTGACGAGCATGTTACAGGTGAAACATGGGAAAGCACCTTTCATGTGTTAAAGCACACATTAGCTCCTGCCTTGCTAGGTAAAAATCCAATGAATATCGAGAAAATACATGACATCATGAATCAAACTATTTACGGGGTGCCTACTGCCAAAGCTGCAATTGATATAGCTTGCTTTGATGTAATGGGGAAAAAACTCGGACAGCCTGTGTATCAATTGATTGGCGGACGCTATCATGAAAAATTCACAATTACCCATGTTTTAAGTATCGATTCCCCAGAAAGCATGGCGGAAGAAGCTGCTTCCATGATAAATAAAGGATACCAATCCTTTAAAATGAAAGTCGGGACAGATGTCAAAAAAGATGTTGAGAGAATTGAAGCTGTACGTGAACGAGTCGGAAATGATGTCGCAATTCGCGTTGATGTGAACCAAGGCTGGAAAAACAGTGCAACGACGTTAACCGCATTACGTTCACTTAAGCATTTGGACATTGATTGGATTGAACAGCCTGTTATAGCCGATGACATTGACGCAATGGCTCACATTCGATCAAAAACAGACCTTTCTCTTATGATTGACGAAGGATTAAAAGGCCCGCGTGAAATGCGCCAAATTATTCAAAAGCAAGCAGCTGATAAAGTGAACATTAAATTAATGAAATGCGGCGGAATCTATCCAGCTGTCAAACTAGCCCATCAAGCAGAAATGGCTGGTATTGAGTGTCAAATTGGTTCAATGGTTGAATCCTCTGTTGCCTCTTCCGCAGGATTCCATGTTGCTTTTTCTAAAAAAATCATTACAAGTGTTGAACTAACTGGACCATTAAAATTCACAAAAGATATTGGGAACCTCTCCTATGATGTCCCATTTATTCGCCTAACAGAAAAGCCTGGATTAGGCGTTGACGTTAATGAAGATATACTCAATGAGTTAACTGCTTTTCAAGATATTGTTCGCTAAAGGAGGCCAAATGATGAACATTCTTTATAAAGGAACGTTAAAACAAAACGAGCAACCATTCAAAGTCGCGCCATTATCTTTGCATCACATCGAGCAAATTTTATCCGTACAAGATGATGTAATTGAAGCGCTAGAAAACAAACAAAACTTACAGCCTCTTACATTAGAAGAATTTCAAAATATATTAACAGGAAATGGCTTAATGATCGGTGCTTTCGCAAACGAACAACTCATTGCGTTCCGTGCGCTCTTAATTCCACCTATCGATGAAGAGCATTTAGGATTGGATATTGGCTTACAAGGTGAGGAATTAGAACGGGTCATCTATCAAGAAGTATCAAATGTTCATCCAACTCACCAGGGAAACGGCCTTCAAAAAATGTTAGCGAAATTGATTATGGCGCAATTAAAACAAGTAGATAACAAATACGATTATGTCTGCTGCACTGTTGCACCGTTTAATATCCCTAGTTTAAAAGACAAATTCGCGCAAGGGATGGAAGTTGCTGCGCTGAAAGAAAAATATAGTGATCGGTTGCGGTATGTGTTTGTGAAAGAATTGCAGGGTAATAGACAAAAAGAATGGACGAACGTGAAGGAACTTCCAATGAGTGATACTACCGAGCAACAAAGACTACTGGCAAAGGGTTATCGTGGGTATGAGATGGAGTTTCGTGGTGGAGAGTATTGGGTGCGATTTGGGAAGTAAAATAACAATAGCGCATTTTCTAATATTATTTACTACGAAGAAATAAAAAGGTGAGATACTATTATCTGTAGTGTATCACCTTTTTTCAATGAAACATCCTTCTTAGAAAATGGTAGAGAGAACTTGATAACTTTCTCCTTCCACTTTTAATTGTATACTCGCCCTCTCTATAATTTCGAGCAGTTCCTTAAGTAATATTGATGAAATAATTCATCGGACCAACCCATTCGATGCTTTAGTTCAGTTAAATAGGCCAATATAATAATGGGGCCATCTGAATTGGACTGAAAAGAAACTCCTCTTTCTTGAAGATCATTTGCTAACGGAGTGATCATTTCAATATTTCCACTACGATAAGTCGCCTCACCAGCGGTAGAAACTTCCTTCGCAAATTTTAATAGACCTCTTTCATGCAAATTCGCTTTTTGTGACTCAGAAATGCCATACGCACAACTGAATAATACATCGATGTCCTTCAAGGTAAGTGCTTCTTTTCCAATAAATAAATTTTGTGTTTCTTTTCCGAACACCCGAATAATTGGAATTTCTCGTTCTTTTTCTTTCAAAGTATGCAAAATACTCATGTAATACCATGATTGGTCACGCTTTCCACGATTAAAACGCGCCCATATGGGATCGCCGTCTCTTTCTACGTCCTCTTGAATGGACCGTAAGTTATGTAATTTATCCGCGATGATTAAAGTAATTTCTTCATTCGAACGGTGTGGAAGAGATAGAATAGTATGTTTTTTTCGTTCTTCCCATGACAACGATTTATCTGGTTCTGAAGCCGCCTGAACCAATCTCAACACTTCTTCGCCAAAATGCTCGCACAACTCAGCCTCGGTTGTACTCGTATCTTCTAAAGTATCATGCAATAATCCTGCGGCAATCACTTCATCACGCTGCTTTGCTTTCTGTAAAATGAGTGCTACTCCAAATGGATGTATAATGTACGGAATATTAGTACCCTTGCGCATTTGACCTTCATGCTTAATAGCAGCAAACTGCATCGCTTTCTCAATTAATCGGCTCATGCCACTCATCTCCTTTCCATTCATTCATATTCATAACATAAACACCGCTCAGAATAAAATCTTCCGAGCGGTGTTTACTCCTCCAACTACTAAAACCATTCAATTTTACGAGATTCTTCTTTTACAGTTAGCGTTTCTTTAAATTAAACAAGCTGATTCAAAAGATACATTCATGAAAATTTTCAATTCAAAAGACTGTATCCTTAAAAGCTTAGATTCGGATAATGAATCACCGGAATCTGATGAATTTATACAATGTTATTTAATATAATATAAAACATGTACGTCTAACACGTAAATCCAGCTACCCCTCACTATTTTTTATCTACACTTCTCCTTTTTTGTAGATTAATTATATAACTGCTGAAAATTGATTCTTCTCTTTTTAATCTACATATGCATATTATAATTACATGTGTTTTTTGTATACAAATAAAAACACAGAAAGCAGGTAGAAAGTAATAGATAAATAATCAACGTTTTCATGAATATATTGAATTTCTATCCACTGAAGGGGAGATCGAGTCCTAATGATGCAAATGAAAAATTTCTTTCAAAGTAAAGGATTTCAAAGGTTGCTTGTGTTAATAATTTTAGCCCTTATATTATATGGGTTAAAAGGTATGATTAATTTAATATTGATTACCTTTATCCTTACATTTTTAATGGATCACTTTCAAAGGTTTATTTCTGAAAAGCTTAATCGTTTTGTACGGATAAATAGGAAAGTGATTATCGCTTTTTTATACATCGTTTTAGTTATGTTGATTGTTACCACGTTATATAAATATTTACCGGTCATTACCGTTCAAATTTCACAGTTAATTCATCAATTTCAAGTGTTCTTTAAGCGGCCACCTGATAATGAAATTATAAAATATTTGATTTCTACCCTTAAAGAGATGGAAGTATCAAAGTATATTGAACAAAGTGTCGATGTTATTTATCAGTCTTTAGCTAATATTGGGAAAGTAAGTTCGCAAATGTTTCTTTCCTTTATTTTAAGTTTGTTCTTCTTGTTAGAAAAAGAGCGTATTATAGCTTTCACTTCTAAATTTAAAGATAGTAAGCTTAGCTTTTTTTACAATGAGATTGCATATTTTGGACAGAAATTTGTACGTTCATTTGGAAAAGTTATTGAGGCACAGTTTTTAATCGCTGTGATAAATTGTATCCTTTCAGTTATTGCACTTTGGCTTTTAGGATTTCCGCAGCTCCTTGTATTAGCAGTAATGATTTTTTTACTTGGGCTCATCCCAGTTGCAGGTGTAATCATTTCGCTATTTCCACTTTGTATGATTGCCTATAATATTGGCGGGATTACATATGTAGTATATATTTTAATTCTCATTACAGTCATTCATGCGTTTGAAAGCTATTTTTTAAATCCAAAATTTATGTCTGCAAAAACGAATTTACCAATTTTCTATACGTCTATGATCCTTATATTTTCAGAGCATTTTTTTGGTGTGTGGGGGTTAATAATTGGGATTCCGATTTTTATCTTCTTGCTTGATGTACTTAACGTGAAGAATGAGGAGAAATCGTATGTAGATGTGGAATGATACCTCGAAGGCACGTAAAAAGCAATCCAAGTATATTGGATTGCTTTTTATCCCGCTATTCGTGGGGAATATTTGGTGCGGTTTAGGAAGGAAAATGGCTGAATCAGTCACGCCTCAGTTACTATAAGATGACGTGTTCTCATTACTTATTAAGCTCTAACAAATCCCTCTGTTTCAGATTTTTCCTTATTGTCTTTTTGCTCAACCTTATAACGATCTCCACCTACAAATAAGGAAACAAGCAATCCAATGATCCCAGCTACCATTGCCAATATAAAGCCATGATGCAATGCTGCTTCTAATGCCCCTCTCATGAATTCTACTAGCTGAGGAGGAAGCTGTGTATGATTTTGCATCAAGATTTCTGGTTTTGCTAATTTATCAATTTGATTAGCCGGCATTTTAGAGGATGCTGCAAAATCTATCATCTTTTCTTTTAAATCATTGTTCACAATGGTTGCCGTAATTGCAGCCCCCATCACACCACCAATACTTCTCCAGAACCCGACAACTGATGAAGCAATCCCCATATATTTCATATCAACGGATTGAGCGACAGCATTTTGTGCGACACTCATAAGCGGACCAAGAACAATTAATCCCATTGTGATCATCACAAGAGTTACTGTCAATTTCGCAGTATCATGTGTAATGTTACTAAGCATATAAGCTTCAAATATTCCAACTGCCATCGAAATTACCATGATAGTACGGAAAGGAACTTTCGTACAAAGGAAACCTCCTAAAATCGCACCAATCATAATTGGAAACATCATCGGTGTTAATACACCGTTTGAATTTTCATTCCCAATAATAGCTACTGAAAGAATGGGAAGATACGTAATCGCAGAGAACATGATTGCTCCCTGACAAAATACAACAATACTTGTGCCAAGCACCATTTTATTTTTAAAAATGGAAAGAGGTAAAATCGGTTCACTAGCCTTTCTTTCCACTAATATGAACAACACAATCGATATAGCCGCTGCACTGAACATTCCAATGATTTGAACGGAGTCCCAGGCATAATCCTTCCCGCCCCATTCTAAACCGAGAAGAAGTAAAACAGTTGAAGTAATTAATAAAACCGTTCCAAAATAATCCACTTTTGGTTTATGTTCTGATTTAGATTCTTTTAAAGAAAACAATAAAGTAACAATCGATAAAATGCCAAAAGGTACATTTACATAAAAGCACCATCTCCACCCTAACCAAGAGGCTTCAGAAATCCAAGTACCGATTTGTGGTCCAAGAACCGAGGATATACCAAATATCCCGGCAAACACACCGGACATTTTCGCTGCTTGCTTAGGATCTGTAGAAATTGAATAAATGATTGTGAATGAAATCGGAAAAATAGCTCCTGAGCCTATCCCTTGAATAACACGATACGCAATCAACTGATCTATATTTTGAGCAGTTCCACATAATGCCGAGCCAATTAGAAATAAACTGATCCCGAGTAAATAAAACAATTTTCTTCCAAATAAATCGCTCATTTTCCCAAACACAAGCATCGTACTCGTTGCCGCAAGCATATAAGCCGTAAAAACCCAGCTCATTTTATCAAATCCACCAATATCCTTAATGACTTGACTAATACTCGCAGAAACAATGGTGTTATCCAGAGATGACATAAAAAGTCCTAACGCCATAGCTACGATCACAAAAGGCATCCTTTTATTCTTTTCCATCGCGCTCTCTCCCCGTTTTTTCAATCGTATCCACTCAAATAGAATAACATTTTTCCATTAAATAACAATAAAATTCAGAAGTGATTTTTTGACAAAAAATGACTTCGTTTATAATGACATGCAGGTACTTACTATAATTACGCTTTGAAATTTACTTTATGTGGATTAATTATTGTTAAAGAAATATATTGATTCTATGTTTCTGTACATATAAAGAGAAGCCCACTTCCGGGAAGGAAGCGGGCTTCTTCTTATTGAAGTATTAATGTTGCTATGCATTCCATGTGAATAAAATGCAATTCAAGAAATATTTTCGTTAAGTTCCACTATTTAGATTTACTTCAAAACTTAGTTGAGCTCTGTAATAATTTCTACTAATTCGTTTACAAATGAATTGACACATTCCACTAAGAACGCTTCAATTGCCTCAAGCAATTGACTTTCTTCAATACGCTCTTGATAGTATTCAATTATATCACGCCTATACCCATTCCCTTGTCCCCACCTATGATTAGTTTTCCTCCAGAACTGTTCATTTTTTTCGAATGAAAATACATTTTTTTCAAATGTTTCATAAGCTTTCTGATTTATTAAATTAATTTTTTCTACATACAAATTCCCTATATCTTCAATTACCATTGTAATTGCAACTTCTTGCCTTGAACTTATGTTTGCAAAAGATTTTATATTGTTTAATTTATATAATGCATTATCCTTGATTTCCTTTAGTCGATATTTTACTAATTCCTCTATTCTAATTGCTCCTTCTAGATATATATCATGATAGTCATAAACTCCATACCTCAAATTTATTGCTCGTATAGTACTTGGATATTTATCTATAAAATAATTATTATAGATATTCCATACCTCTTCTTTAGCCTTAATATCATCTTGATAATATTCTTCAATTTCTCTAATAACCTTATTAACTTGATTTTTTGCATACTCATCATTCTCATGACTATATTTCAATTTTTGTAAATTATCCTTAATCTCTTCAACCTCTTTATCATACTTCTTAATTACATTTAAAACTATTGCATTAATTCGCTTTATAACCTCTCTTCTCTCATCCTGAATAATCTCATTCTTATATTTCTCTGCTTCAACTTTCCCACCATAATCCTCCAGATCGTCCATTGTTATTTCGAGTTTCTTCTCACTGTCTAAGAATCTTAAAGGATTATAAAACATAATGTTATTTTCATTAAAAGGGATTCTATTCTCTGTAAACTTTCGAATTATTTGTTTCCTTCTAATCTCAATACCTTCAACTTCATCCTCCACTGAACCATCTACTCCAACTACCAGGTTGGGTTCATTATTCCGAAAATTTACCAGGAAAATTAATCGGTCTATTAAGTTTAGAGTTTCATCATATGCATACGTATTAAGAAGATCAATCATAGATAAAGAGGGAGCAGCAAACTTATCAATTAAAATGACAATATTATTAGGTTCTTCTCTAAGAATTTTGAATAAATCTTTTCTATCACTATTAGCTGAAGAATCTAAACCTCTTGTATCAACTATCCTATTAATAAAGGGCAAATCATCAAAATTAAAAACTTCCTTGCTCAAGTGAATTTTTATAATTTTTGGAAGTGGTGCCACGTCTATTTTCCCAAGATTTAAATTCTTAAAAATACCCTTAATCCATAACAATTCATCTTTTTCAAATAAATCATTTCCAAATTCAAAATGCTTTTGAGAACGCCTTTCCAAATTAGCTCTTGTAATAACCTCATCTATGAACAAACCAAGCTCATTTTCTGCAAATTTTCTAGCCAGTTCTATCCCATGGTCTATTCGAATTTCATTGTCTCTAGTTTCTCTCAAGTTCGTCATATTACGACAAGCCCTCTCAATTTCTGGAGGTAATGGAACACTATCATCAAATTCATTTATGTTTTTATGGGCTTTCATAAAAATGTACTCTGCAAAAGATCTTAAATAATCAAAAAGGTCTTGTTCATTGACCTCTTCTATATTTATAAATGTTCTCCCAATTTGACTAGGAGCAATTTCTATGTCACAAATTGTTGTTGCTCCCGATCCAGTTTGTAAAATTTCCTCTACAACCTTAATATTCCTAGTTTTCCGTTTCTTAGTTGCCATATGTACTAAATTTAAAACCCTACATATATTGGTAGTTTTTCCTACACCTTTCTCCCCAATAAACACCAACGAAAAATCTAAATTACTATTATTTTTTAATAACTGAATTTTTTCTAACAGCTTATTATAAGTATTAACAGAAAGAGTAGCCTGAACACTATTTTTTTCCATTTCGCTTTTAATTTCATCTTCTATAGCTTCAATATCTGTTAATAATGTTTCAATACTCATAGATTCCCTCCAAAAACTTAATTTTCTTTAACCTTATTGATAAGATAAATTATATCTCCCTTTAACTCCAATATTTGTAATCTTCTATAACAATTTGGACAAAGTGCTACAAAAACAGCATCTTCTGAAGTAATTTTTATTCCCTGTGAGTTCACTTTATGTATTTCTAAATATGGAACTCCATCATTTCCAATAAAAGGAGCAAAACTATTACATAATTCACAATAACCATTTGCTCGCTTTAAAACTTCCTTTTTTATTTTTTCTTTTTCACTAATTTCTTTAAAATCTACATTTTCGATTAATTTCTGTATATGTTGGATTACATCTGGTTGACTCTCTTCATCATTACTATAAAAATAATCAATGCTTAGATTAAATATTTCAGATAATTTCATAGCTAAAGATAAATCCGGTCGCCTTACTCCCCTTTCATACATCCCGATAGCAGAAGGAGATAAATTAACTAATTTAGCAAGCTCTTGAATCGTCAAGGAATTCTTCCTACGCAATATACGAATTTTATAACCGTCAAAAGTTTCCATGTATTTAATTATACAAAATAGACAAAAAAACACAAGTGTGTTTTTTGATTATTCGTGCTTTTTGTTTTATTCTGATATTTACCGCGATTTATTCAAAAGCATTTAGTTAAATGACATATATTTCTTAATCCTTCATACAAGCCTTACTTTCCCTCTAAGCCCTTACTTGTTATCCAAGACACTTACCATAAAAAAGTAAGGTACTAATCAGCACTTTACTTTTTTATTAATCCTATTGACTTAAGCAAAACTCAACCAAGCCACACACTCCACATACATGCTCGGAGTGTATACAGCAATACAACGGGATGTTTGTGAGTTCAGTTATAAAAAAAAAGCAATTATAAACTAAAACTATAGTGCAATAATAATTGCTCCAACAATATCACTACTAAACCGTCATCTTCCAACTCGATAATGCTAACCAGTTTTCCATTTCCTTATAATCAGGCATTATCTTCCCGACAAGACGCCAAAAAGATCGATCATGATTTAAATGAACCATATGACACATTTCGTGAACGACTACGTAGTCAATTACCCGTTGTGGTGCCATTGCTAACTTCCAATTAAACGTTAACTGTAAATTTGAATCACAAGTTCCCCACGTACGACTACTATCTGTAATACGAATAGAACGCGGTTTTGTTTTGAAGTTACTTTGATGCGCTTTAATACTTTTCTCTACTAATGCCTTACACTGCTTATAGTAAAATCGCTTTAAAGCTTGTTGTATTTTCTCATCCTTAAGCTCTTTCACATAAATATATAGCTTATCTCCTTCAAAAACTGCGTTATCTTGCTCAATGCTTGTATCTTGGGAAATCTGTATCGGATACGTATTCCCTAGATACAGAAAGCCCTCTCCTTGATCATAAGCCTTTTCCTGTGGTCCACGCGCTCTCTCCTGCATTTCCTTACGTGTTTTCTGAATCCAATCCCATTTCTCTTCTAACAATTGGATTATATATTCAACAGGCGTCCCTTTCGGAGCTTGCACCTCAACATTTCCGTAAGAATCTACATAAATACGTACTGATTTTTTCTTCTTATAATTTATATGAAAATTAATTGTCTCACCTAAATATGTATGTATCATTTCATCACCTAAAGTATTCGTTCAAGTTATTTTTACAAATAAAAAAGAGTAGGCTACAAACGTCCTACTCTATCTATTATATCATTTACTGTTTCAACATAAATGTTACAACGCTTATTCCTTTCCTTAGCCTCTATACTTTACAGCTAATCCCTTTACGAAATTCCTTGCGTATCTATCGCCGCACTCTTTGTAATTCTTATGACCTTTCTTTCTTAATAGAGCGCCTAACTCTCCTTTTGTCACCTTAACTCCTACGCTGTCTAATATATCAAGCACATCTTCACTTGTTAATGAAAGTGCTATTTTCATTTTCTTTAGAAGAAGGTTATTGGCACTCTCATTACTCTGTAAAGGCATCGCTTGTCCAGCTGGTTGCCCTGGTTGCGGATCTTGCTTTCCTCTTTTTAAAGTAATAAATCCATTTAAAAATGACTCTAACATCATCATATCGCATGTTAATACGTAATCATCTTCGACTACATCAGCATTTTCAGCTTCATGCTGGGGACTTTTCTTTACTTTTGTAAGCATATCAACTACTTCTTCTTTCGTTACTTCAATGCCACCAAGTTTAAATATCTCTACCATATCTGTATCTTTTATATCCATAGCATATCTTACTCTTTTTAATATATCATTATTGCTCATTGCCATTGTTAGTCCTCCTAAATGTTGATTATTTATACAGAAGTTAAAGTCTATCCTCTAACATGCTTTAAACTATCATGTTTAATATAACCTTTTAGTTAATATCCGCTAAATTAATACTTTAACATTTTAAAGGTAGGTTTTATAGTCTTACCCGAACTTTTCTCTATCATTGTATCTATAGATCTCTTACGTGTTTGTTATATGCTTATGAAAAGATTCCCCTCATAACATTAACTAAAAGAAAAAACAGTGCTTTGATTTCTCAAATACACTGTTCTTTTTCAGCTCTACGCTTATTTTAAACTCAACCAAATCACACACTACACATACATTGATGCAATTCATTTCCCATCTAACTCTTTAAGAGTTATACCGTTTCACTATCCCCAGCCTTATCAACACTCTCTTCAAACTTATCAAGCAATGCACGCACTTCATCTGTTGATTTCGTGCTCATCAATTGATTTCTTAATTCAGCAGCTCCATGGAATCCTTTGACATAAATTTTGAAAAAGCGATGAAGCCCTGTGATTGAACGTGGTAGTACTTCCGCATATTGATCTTGAAGGTCAAGCTGCAGTCTTAAAAGATCAAGGTGTTCTTTACTGCTATGCTCTCTCGGCTCTTTTTCAAAAGCAAAAGGATTTTTAAAAATACCTCGCCCGATCATAACGCCATCAATACCATATTTTTCAGCAAGCTGCAGCCCAGTTTGACGGTCAGGAATGTCTCCATTGATTGTTAGTAGCGTATTTGGTGCAATACGGTCACGTAATTTTTTGATTTCCGGAATTAGCTCCCAATGCGCATCTACTTGGCTCATTTCTTCTCTTGTACGTAAATGAATAGAAAGGTTCGCAATATCCTGTTTTAAAATATGCGTTAACCACTCCTCCCACTCATTTAACTCCTTAAAGCCAAGTCGTGTTTTCACGCTGACAGGCAGTCCGCCCGCTTTTGCTGCTTGAATAAGTTCTGCCGCAACGTCTGGACGCAGAATAAGGCCACTACCTTTCCCTCTCGATGCCACATTCGGTACAGGGCAGCCCATATTAATATCGATGCCTTTAAATCCTAGCTCTGCCATGCCAATACTCATTTGACGGAAATATTCGGGATTATCCCCCCAAATATGTGCCACCATTGGCTGTTCATCTTCTGTAAAAATCAAACGGCCACGCACACTTTTCATGCCCTCTGGATGACAATAGCTATCCGAGTTTGTAAACTCTGTGAAAAATACATCCGGTCGACCGGCTTCACTTACTACGTGACGAAAAACAACATCTGTCACATCTTCCATTGGTGCAAGTACAAAAAATGGTCGTGGTAAATCACGCCAAAAATTATCTATCATTTCAAACTCAAATCCTCTCACTATGGATACAATTTCAAACTCTCGGTCAAAAAATATAAAGTGAAACTTTAATCAGTTGGGGTTTTCTTCATCCCCCACTGATTATTAGTTGAACCAATCGGACTTTTACGGGCAGTAATACTCCCACCTAACTTCTTTGCTTTCGCTGAATTTTGAGGTGGGAGTATTACTGCCCGCGAATAGCGGGATAAAGCCCAATGTTCCACTTCTTTTACACTTATATCATGCCTAATAACTTATTATCAAACACAAGTACATTTGGACATTTATAATTTGTGAAAAACTATTGTGAAAATCGGCAATGTTTATTTTACCTAAAATCGGTCCTGAATGGTATTTTTAGAAACAAAAAAGCAGATGGTATAGATTTTTTCTATATCAACTGCTTTTCTATTATACCAACTTAAGCCATGCCACACACTCCACGTGCGTAGTATGCGGGAACATATCCACAGGTTGAACTTCCTGCGTCTTATACCCACCCTCTTCAAGAACCTTCAAATCACGAGCAAGTGTAGCCGGATTACATGATACATACACCACACGCTTTGGCTTCATATCGATGATTGTATTTAGTAGTGCTTCATCACAGCCTTTACGTGGTGGATCGACTACGATTGTGTCAGCGATGATGCCTTGTTTGTACCAGTTTGGAATGACTACTTCTGCTTCTCCTACGCCAAATTCAACGTTTGTCATGTTGTTTAATGCTGCGTTTCGGTTTGCGTCTTCGATTGCTTCTGGTACGATTTCAACGCCGTATACTTTTTTCGCTTTTTGCGCTAGGAATAAGGAAATTGTTCCGATACCGCAATATGCGTCGATAACGGTTTCGTTTCCATCTAATTTTGCGTACTCAAGCGCTTTGTCGTACAGTACTTTCGTTTGCGTTGGATTTACTTGATAGAATGAACGAGCTGAAATGGCAAATTTAATATCGCCGATGAAATCATAAATATATTCTGATCCGTACAAGACTGTCGTTGTGTCACCGAAAATGACGTTCGTACGTTTGTTGTTTACGTTTTGAACGATAGATTTTACACTTGGAAACTTCGCTGTAATTTCTTCGATGATTGCATTTTTGTTTGGAAGCTCTGCGGTACGTGTAATAAAGACAAGCATGATTTCGCCTGTTACTTGTCCGTAGCGAGCCATTACGTGACGAAGTGTTCCTTTATGACGTTCTTCATTGTATGCCGTAATGCCGTGCTTCTCACAAATGCGTTTTACTTCTTGAATTAATGTATCGTTTTCTTCTGCTTGAATTAAGCATGTTTCCATATTAATGATGTCATGCGTTCCTTGGCGGTAGAAACCAGCGACAAGTCCGCCTTCACGTTCTCCAATTGGCACTTGTGCTTTGTTTCGATATACCCATGGATTTTCCATGCCAAGGACAGGGTGAACAGGCACATCATGCAGTCCACCGATGCGCTGCATAACGTCACGCACTTGTTTTTCTTTTGCTTGCAGTTGCCCTTCATATGTTAAGTGCTGAAGCTGACAACCGCCGCACTGGTTATATACTGGACATTCTGCCTCTTTGCGATATGCGCTCTCTTTATGAAGCTTCATTAAACGACCGAAAGCAAAGTTCTTTTTCACTTTAATGATTTTAATTTGTGCTTCTTCACCTGGTAATCCGTTTTTCACGAAAATAGGATAGCCATCTACTTTCGCAACTCCGGCACCATCATGCGTTAAATCTTCAAACACTACATCTATAAACTCGTTTTTTTCAACTGGTGGCGTCATTTTATTACTCATTTTCCGACCTCTCTTTTTTCATAACACTGCGTTACATTTTACCATATTCCCTCGCTCTTTAGCCATTGGAAGAAAAAATCTATTGACGACAATTCTTTATTGATGTTACGCTACTACTAATTGCATACGGATGGTGTTACCTCATATATACTTGATGATATGGATCGAGAGTCTCTACCCGGCAACCGGAAATTGCTGGACTATGGGGAAAACTAATGAATATTAGCTTTTTTATGTATATAAAGACTCATATTGATTAGCTTTCTCGCATAGAAGGAAGTCGATCTGTATGGGTCTTTTTTTTATTTTTATTTTCAAAGGTCAGACATCATACGTATGACTTGGAACCTTTGAGGTTCACTCTTCTATTTACTTAACAGCGTCTGAAAGGAGAAAATTTTGTGCACTATGTAATGAGTATCATCGGCATTCTTGCTGTATTAGGAATTTGTTTTGCTTTATCTAACAACAGAGCAAAAGTTAATTTCCGCGCTATTATTATTATGCTTGTTTTCCAAGTTTTAATTGGTTGGTTTGTATTTGGTACAAAAACTGGTCAGCAAATTATTGTTTGGATCGGTAAGGTCTTCAATAAATTGATTAAACTTGGTACTACGGGTGTAGACTTTTTATTTAACGGAATTCATAAAGATTTTGTCTTTTTCTTCAATGTATTATTAATTATTGTCTTTTTCTCAGCACTACTATCTATTTTTAGTTATCTTGGTGTTTTACCTTTCATCGTTCGCGTTGTTGGCGGTGCGATTTCGAAAATTACAGGTTTGCCACGTGTGGAATCGTTCCACGCTGTAAACTCTGTCTTCTTTGGATCAAGCGAAGCATTACTTGTTATAAAAAATGACCTGCAGCATTTTAATGCTAATCGAATGTTTATCATTTGCTGTTCAGCAATGAGCTCTGTATCCGCTTCTGTCACAGCATCTTATGTGATGATGTTAGATACAAAATACGTATTAGTGGCCCTGCCGCTGAACTTATTCTCTAGTCTCATTGTTTGTTCACTATTAACACCAGTTGATACGGCGCAAGAAGATGAAAAACTGCAAAAGTTCGATAAAAATCTTTTTGGCAACAGCTTAATCGACGCGCTGATTAACGGTGCATTAGACGGTTTAAAAGTAGCTGGAATTGTTGCGGCATTAATGATTGCATTTATTGGTGTAATGGAAGTTGTAAACTTCGTAATTTCTTACGCATCAGGCGCACTTGGTCATAAAATTACACTACAACAAATTTTCGGTTACATTCTTTCACCGTTTGCATTCTTAATGGGAATTCCAGCACACGATGTGATTTCTGCCGGCGGTATTATGGGGACAAAAATTGCATTAAACGAATTCGTTGCTATTCTAGATTTAAAGAAAATCATAACTACCTTATCCCCGCGTACAGTTGGGATTGTTACAGTCTTCTTAATCAGCTTTGCAAGCATTAGTCAAATCGGTGCAATTGTCGGTACAATTCGTGCCCTATCTGAAAAACAAGGGCGCATTGTATCACGCTTTGGATGGAAACTCCTTTTTGCTTCGACACTGGCTTCTATTTTATCTGCAACAATCGCAGGATTATTTATTTAACTATGCAAGAAACTCCCTATTTAAAATAGGGAGTTTCTTTTTGTTTTCTTCACACAAATTTTACATTTTGCTCATAAGCTAAGAAAATACAGTATTTTTGTCGTAATTAACCAAAAAAGGATATTTCCCTCTATATTTGAGAGTGATATGATTAACAAGGGTATAATACACAATAGAAGGATGGATATAATGAAGAAATATGTACTAATTGCTTTACTTTCTTCTACCATTCTCACAGGTTGCAACACTAGTGTAACTGGTGATAAACAGAAAAAAGATGCAACCGCTGAGAAAAAAATGGAACCGAAAAAAGTTGAAGCAAAAACAGTAACTGTTCCCTTAACGCAAGGAAACATAACATGGGAGCCATTTGCACCTGATGCAAAAAATACGGTGCTCTATATGACTAATTTACAAGATGCGTTTAAACAAGTACAATACAATGTTTGGCGCACTGCTGATGGCCCTGAAAGCAAACAAACCTTTTCATCTCAAGAAAAAGAACATAACTTTGCTTTCCCATTCCACTTAAAAACCTTCAATTTGAAACGCGGGGAATATCAAATTGAAACAACAGGAATAAAAGAAGACGGCACACAAGTACCTCTTGCTAAATCTACAATTACCTTTCAACAATACGTACCATTTCTAATGTATCATGCGATTGAAAAATATTCAGGACCAGGTGATGGTGAGTTAGGCTTATATGTGCCCCCAGAACAATTCGAAGCACATATGAAGTATTTAAAAGATAATGGGTATACAATGCTGACGTTTGAACGTTGGGGCGATATTAACCGCGTCAATAAGCCTGTCTTTGTAACATTTGATGACGGGCGAAAAAATAATATGAATGCCCTTCATATTTTACAAAATTTAAGAGATGATAAATTTCAGCCAGCAGCGACAGAGTTTCTTGTTTCGAATACAATCGATACGCCAAATCGTCTATCAACAGATGATATTAAACAAATGTTAAATTCCGGTATCTTCTCCATACAATCACACACAGCCAATCATACTATGATGGCTTATGCAAGTAATTACGATGAAGAATTACATGGATCAAAAGAAAAAATCGAAAGTATTACTGGTAAAAAAGTAATTGCTCTTGCTTACCCTGTAGGCTCTTATAATGATCAAACTATTGCAGAAACGAAAAAATATTATGAGTTTGCCGTGACGACAAATCATGGAAGTCATATTACAAAAGGTGAGCCGAACGAACAATATTTAATTAAACGACATTTTGTCGGACCTAAAACATCAATGGCACAATTTGCAGCATTGGTAAAAGAACGCAGTTAACGATTTTAAAACTGCTGCATTGTAAAGACCAGCTCTTTTTATACATTTTGATTAAAGGATGCTTACACGATGAAAAAATATATTTCAACTATATTACTGTCTACGCTGTTTATCTCTGGTTGTAGTCATGCACCTCAACAAGATCCAAAAAAAGAAGTTCAAGCTGCTGAACAGCAAACAAAAAAGAAAACAGAAGAGAAAGTGCAGCCACAAGGAACTATTTCTTGGAATCCGATTACATACGAATCAAAAAATACAGTTTTATATACGAAAGATGTAAAAACTCCAATTACGGAAGTACAATATAAAATTTGGCGCACTGCTGACGGAAAAGAGAGCGCAAAAACATTTTCTTCTAAAGAAAAAGAGAACTCTTTTTCTTTACCGTTTGATCTAAAAGAGTTTGAAGAAAAACGCGGTGAGTATCAAATTGAAGCAAATGGTGTAAAAGAAGATGGAAAAACCATTCCACTTACAACATCAGCAATTGTTTTCCAGCAATACGCACCGGTTCTAATGTACCATGCGATTGATGATTATAAAGAAGGCAATGGCCTGAAAGATCTGTTTGTATCTCCTGCTAACTTTGAAGCGCAAATGCAATATTTAAAAGACAACGGCTACACATTGTTAACTTTTGAACGCTGGGGGGACATTAACAAAGTCAACAAACCGATTTTTGTTACATTTGATGATGGTATGAAAAATAATTTGAATGCCTTTCATATTTTACAAAAGCTGAAAGATGATAAATTCAAGCCAACCGCGACAGAATATGCAATTATCAATTCCATCGATACAGAAGGCTCACTATCTACAGCAGATATAAAAGAAATGATAGATTCCGGCATTTTCTCTGTTCAGTCTCATACAGAAACACATGCGGACTTGCCGAAAATTACAAACTATGAAGAAGAGCTAAAAGGTTCAAAGGAAAAACTCGAAAAGATTACAGGAAAACCCGTTATCGCTATCGCTTATCCATTTGGTCATGTAAATGACCGCGTTGTTGCTGAAACAAAAAAATATTACCAATTTGCAACAACAACAAAACCCGGTCAATTTATTGAAAAAGGCGAGCCAGATGAATTGTTACGTATAAAACGCGTCCGCATTCATAACTCAACAACAGTGGAACAGTTTGCGCTGGCAATTAAATAAGAAAATAGAACCCGATTCCAATCGGGTTCTATTTATATTTTCAGAATTTTCCTGTATTATGTACATAAGAACTATTTACGTAAAGGAGAATATATATGTCATTTGAACAAACGTTAGAAAAGTATGCTGCTCTAGCAGTAAATGTCGGAGTAAATATTCAACCAGGACAAACATTAAATATTGGCGCGCCAATTGAAGCTGCTCCATTTGTTCGTCTTGTTACAAAGAAAGCTTATGAGTCCGGTGCAAAGCATGTGTATGTCGATTGGGTTGATGAAAATTTAACACGCTTAAAATTCGACTTAGCACCAGAAGAAGCATTCTCTGAATTTCCTGCATGGAAAGCGCGTGCACGTGAAGAACTAGCAAAAGAAGGAGCAGCATTTTTATCCATTTACGCGGAAAACCCTGATTTATTAAAAGGTGTAGACCCAAAGCGCATTGCTAGCGCAAATCGAGCAGCTGGAGAAGCAATGAAAGCAGTTCGCGAATATATGATGGCTGATAAAGTAAGCTGGTGCGTTATTTCTGTTCCAACGATAGAATGGGCAGCAAAAGTATTCCCTGATGTACCGGAAGAAGAACAAGTAGCAAAATTATGGGATGCAATTTTCAAAGCAACTCGTGCTGATTTAGAAAATCCTGTTCAAGCTTGGAACGAACATAACAGTAACTTACATACGAAAGTAGACTATTTAAACGACAAACACTATAAATCACTGTACTATAAAGGACCAGGAACAGATTTAACAATCGAACTTCCTGAAAAGCATTTATGGGTAGGTGCTGGCAGCATTAACGAAAAGAATGTACCATTCATGGCAAACATTCCAACAGAAGAAGTATTTACAATGCCATTAAAAACAGGTGTAAACGGCTATGTAACAAGTAAAAAACCATTAGCTTATGCAGGAAATGTTATCGATAACTTTACGCTTACATTTGAAAACGGCCGCATCGTAGACTTCAAAGCTGAAGCTGGTGAAGAAACATTAAAACATTTAATCGAAACAGATGAAGGTTCTCACTTCTTAGGAGAAGTTGCATTAGTACCTTACGACTCACCTATTTCTAATACAAATATTTTATTCTACAATACGCTATTTGACGAAAATGCATCTTGTCATTTAGCAATTGGTAATGCCTATGCATTTAACTTAGACGGCGGTAAAACGATGTCTAAAGAAGAATTTGCAGAAAACGGTGCAAACTCTAGTATTACACACGTAGACTTTATGATCGGTTCTGCTGAGTTAGATATTGACGGTATTACAGCAGATGGTACACATGAACCAATCTTCCGTAAAGGAAACTGGGCATTCTAATAAGCGTACTAAAAAAATCGCATCAACGGTTTCGTTGATGCGATTTTTTTTATAATCCTAATGAAATATATTTAATTTCTAAATACTCTTCAATTCCAAAGTGACCGCCTTCACGGCCAATACCACTTTCTTTAAATCCGCCAAATGGAGCTTGTGCAACAGATGGAAGACCATCATTTAAGCCAATAATTCCGTATTCCAATGCTTCGCTAATTTGGAATGCTTGGCTAATATTTGTTGTAAAGATATATGCCGCTAAACCATATGGCGTGTTATTTGCACGCTCAATTACCTCTTCAGCTGTTTTAAATTTCGCAACAGGTGCCAGTGGTCCAAACGTTTCTTCTGTCATACATAACATATCATCATTTGCTTCGCCGATTACAGTTGGTTGAACAAAATGGCCGTTTAATTCTGTGATCTTTTGTCCGCCATTAAGTACCTTTCCACCCTTTTGAATCGCATCTTCTATATGTTCTTGCACTTTTTCAACAGCTGACTCATCAATAAGCGGTCCGACAGTCGTGCCTGCTGCAAAACCGTCACCTACTTTTAGTTCTCCTACAGCTGTTTGGAACTTCTCTACGAATTTTTCATACACATCTTCTTGAACAAAAACTCGATTCGTACAAATGCACGTTTGACCAGCATTACGGAATTTTGAGCCGATTACTGCTTCCACAGCCTTATCTAAATCTGCATCATTCATTACAATAAACGGTGCATGACCACCTAATTCTAATGAAACTTTTTTCACTGTTTCAGCTGCACCACGCATCAATTCTTTTCCAATTTCCGTTGATCCAGTAAAGGATACTTTTCTCACACGTCCATCATTCATCCATGTATCAGCAATAGCTTTCGCACTTCCTGTTACGATATTTAAGACACCTTTTGGAATTTCTGCTTCATGTGCAAGCTCAGCTAGTTTTAATGCTGTTAATGGCGTTTGGCTCGCTGGCTTCACGACCGCCGTACATCCCGCTGCTAATGCTGGCCCCACTTTTCTTGTAATCATAGCTGCTGGAAAGTTCCATGGCGTAATTGCTGCAATTACCCCAACAGGCTGTTTCGATACAAGGATGCGCTTATTAGGATGAGAAGCAGGAATCATTTGACCATATACGCGCTTCCCTTCTTCTGCATACCATTCTACAAAGCTATTCGCATAGTTTACTTCACCAAGCGCTTCTGCGAATGGTTTTCCTTGTTCCTTTGTCATAATAGCTGCAATTTCTTCTTTATGATCATCAATTAATGTGAACCACTTTTTCAATTTGTTCGCACGCTCAGCTGCCGTTAGCTTTGACCAAGTCTTAAATGCTTCATGTGCAGCATCTACCGCTTGCTTTGCTTCAGTTACTCCTCCTTTTGGAACAGTAGCAAATACTTCTTGTGTAGCCGGATTGTTAATTTCAATTTGTTCATGTAAATGAACGAATTCCCCATTAATATACATTGCTTTCTTATCTAAATTGATAGCCATTGTTTTTTTATCCAACCTTTTCATCCTCCTTTATATTTACTGTACCAATCACAAAAGAAACATCCAAATGCAATGGTACTTTTTTAAATTCCTTCTTCTCCGCCAATGAGAAGTTCTTCTCCAATAAACTTTTTAATTTTTCTAGTTGCTGCGGACTGACTAATTTTTAAAGTCTCTGCTACTTTGTAGCTTGATTGATGTGCTTTATACGTTTTTAAAATAATATTGCGCTCTACTTCCTCTAACATTTCATACAAACTTTTTCCGGATTGTTCAATTGTAGAATTTTGCATAGATAATGGTAAGTCTTCCATTGTAACGAGCTCATCCGTAGTAATAACAACACGTTCCATCACATTTTCTATTTCTCGGTTATTTCCTTCCCAAGGATATTCTAAAAATGCTTGTAATACATGCGGAGATAGCTTCACATTACGCCCATACTTCTCATTAAAATGCTGCAGGTAATAATAGACTAGTGGTAAAATATCTTCTTGTCTCTCACGTAAAGGAGGAATATAAATCGGAATCACATTCAGGCGGTAATATAAATCCTTTCGAAACGTCCCCTGTTTCACCATTTCTTTCAAATTTCTATTCGTTGCAGCCACAATGCGCACATCTACTTTTTTTAATTCTCTGCCTCCTACTGGGCGAAATGTTTTTTCCTGTAATACTTGTAACAGCTTCGCTTGAATTTCAAGAGGCATTTCTCCAATTTCATCTAAAAAGAGCGTTCCTTTATGAGCCAGTTCTAAAATCCCTTTTTTCCCTTCGCGATGTGCACCTGTAAAAGAACCACTGGCATATCCAAACAGTTCAGATTCAATTAAATTTGTTGGCAAGGCTGCGCAATTGATTTCATAAAACATTTCATTTTTACGATGGCTAAGTTCATGTAAATGGCGTACTAATCTACTTTTTCCAACTCCTGTTTCTCCTAAAACAAGAACCGTGCTATCTACTACGGATACTTTTTTGATTGTTTCAACTATCCTCTGCATAGCTGCACTTTTAAAAATAAGCCCTTCATGCTCATATGTTTCTCGTAATTCTTTTTTATACGTTTTTAATTGGTCCGTCATTGTCTCTACCTTTTTTCGCAATTGATAGAGCTCTGTTAAATCGCGCGAGTAACTAATGACCCTTCTTATATTACCGTGATCATCGAAAACCGGACGTGTTCGAACATGTAAGTATTCCCCTGACTTTGTTGTCTGCACTAATTCAATCGGCTTCCCTTTTTCGATGACTTCAAGTGTTGCAGACGGATAAAAAATCCCTTCCTTTTGTAACTCTTTTACACTCTTACCAATCAATTTTTCTGCTGGTAACTGGTAATGTCTTTCGCACATGCTGTTGACACGAACAACAATACCTTTCTCATCTGTTACAAAAATCTCATCAAATGCATGTTCAAATACATCTTTTAAATCCATAAATACTCGTTCCTTTTCCGCCACCATTCCAGTCACTCCCTGAAGTTTAAATAGATACTCAAATACGTCCAATTTATATATAATACTTTGTCATTATTATATAACAGGGAGCGCTGGAACAGTTGCAAACAAGTTTTTAAAATGAATATTTTACAGGAAACTCAATACGCTTTTAGCTTATACGTGTGCTTTATCTACTTTTCCATAACAAGCTTGAAGCGATTCTTCAAGAATGTTAAGCCCTTCTTCAAGTTGCTCATCTGTAATAACAAGCGGCATTAAAACGCGAACGACATTTCCATATGCGCCTGCCGTTAATAGCAATAAACCTCTCTTATTTGCTTCTGCAGTAAGACTTGAAGCTAACGCTTTATCTGGCTCTTTCGTTACTTTATCTTTTACTAATTCAAAGGCACACATTGCTCCTAATCCGCGAACATCACCGATGCACTCATATTTTTCAGCCATTTGGTGAAAACGATCCATTACTTCTTTTCCAATATGCATAGCACGTTCATTTAAATTTTCCTTCTCCATCACTTCAAGAACAGCTAATGCAGCACTGCATCCTAATGGACTTCCAGCATACGTTCCGCCTAATTCACCGGGTGCAGCCGCATCCATTACTTCTTTTCGACCAATTACACCACTAATTGGTACACCAGCTCCTAGCGATTTAGACACAGTAATTAGATCTGGTACTACATCATAATGGTCAATAGCAAAATATTTACCCGTACGGCCAAATCCTGTTTGAATTTCATCAGCAACAAACAAAATGCCATGTTCAGCACATAAACGATGTACTTCTTTCACAAACTTTTTACCAGGAACGATAAAGCCGCCTTCTCCTTGTACAGGCTCCATCACAACAGCTGCAATACTTTCCGGCGCAACCTCTGTGATTAAAAAGTTTTTAAACTCTTCAATGATAAAATCTTCATATTGTTCTTCTGTTAATCCAGCTGGACGGCGATATTCGTAAGGGAATGGAGCTTTATAAACCTCTGGTGCAAACGGACCAAATCCATCCTTATACGGCTTTACTTTACTTGTCATTGTCATCGTCATTAATGTACGACCGTGAAACCCTTTTGAAAATGCAATAATTCCTGTTCGCTTCGTATACTTACGAGCAATTTTCACTGCATTTTCAACAGCTTCAGCTCCACTGTTTAAAAACAATACCTGTTTATCAAAAGCACCTGGTGCTAACGCAGCTAGTTTTTCTGCTAATTCAATATACGACTCATACATCATTACGTTAAAACCGGTATGGATATATTGATCGATTTGCTTATGAAGAGCCTCTGTAACAGTCGGGTGACAATGTCCGACGTTGATTGTACCGATTGCCCCAGCAAAGTCGATAAATTGATTTCCATCCACATCTGTAACAAGCGCCCCATGAGCCGATTGTACAAATGTTTGAATTCCATTACTTACTCCTCTTGGTACGATATTTTGGCGGCGTTCAAATAATGAAGCTGCTTTTGAACCCGGAATATTTTGATTAACTTTAGCAAAATTTGTTTTCATTGTATATTCCACCTCTTTTAATGATTTGCTTTTTATAATGCAAAATCCATGCCAACTTTAAAGCACACTGTACTCCTATATTTCTATAGATTTTGACATAAAAAATAAGTCTACAAAGACTTAAATCGAGTCTTTGTAGACTTATTCAAAAGATTTCTATCTATTTACCATGAATTTTTCCGTTTCATTCCATACTAACTTACCAGAATCAGAAATTAGCTCCCCTACAGATGGCAACAATATATCAGATAATGGATCTAACGTTTCTTTATCGCCTGTTCCTGAAAGAACACCAATCGCATAACCCGCTCCACTATTTTGAGCCAAATACATATCTGTTGGTGTATCTCCTACAATCACAACTTCAGAAGGATGCAGTTGAAACTGCTCACAAAATACGTCTACAATTTGTTTATTTGGTTTTTGTGCTGGAAATGTATCTGACGTTACAATAAATTCGAAAAACGATTGTAGTTGATATTGCTGTAGAAATAACTGAGTAGGTTCATAATCGTCTGCTGTTACAACACCGAGAATATACCCTTGTTCCTTTAATTTTGTTAGTAACTTTGGTAAATCTGCTGTCATTTTCATATGCGAACGCTGCTTATACATAAAGAAAAATAACTTTTCACTTATCCATTCTCGCATTTCAGTTACAGAAATTGATGGGACATACTTACAAAAAATATATGCTAAATCCATACTTGTTCCCGCAGCTAATACACTATGCGGATTCACAAACATTTCTTCTACGCCAATCTCTTGCAGCAACGTTGTTTGTAACGTTGTAGGTAGTTTATATGTTCGGATTAGCTCTGCAACAACTTCCTCTGCAACTTTTACCCAAATGGAATGAAAATCCATTAATGTACCATCTTTATCAAATAAAATTGCTTTCATTTCCCCCATAACCTCCTACCTCCCCTTTGTTACTCACCTTTATTGTAACAAGGGAATATATATGAACTATGAAGGAATTGTAAAGATACAATAAAGAAACAACAAAACACCAATTTACACTCTTTACAAAAAACTACCTTTTACAAGGTAGTTTCTTTTTGTTCTGGAATAAATAATTCCAAACAGTGATACACATTTTCAAACTCCATCGGTGCATCCCCGCCGTATTCACCATCTAAATTAATCATTAATTTTTCTGTTGAATGTACTTTAATTCGATTTGCTTGTGTATATAATACTTTCGGATTATTTATATGCTCACCGCGCTGCGCTTGTGATGCCGCTTTAATTAAATCCGCAATCGATCCTTTTTTTAATATTAACAAATCAAACAAACCATCATTAATAGAGGCATACGGCGCTACTTTTTCAAAGCCGCCGACTGATCGTGTATTTGTAATCAAAAACATTGTAATTTCTTCTTGCAATAACTTTCCATCATATTCAATTTCTACATATGTTGGATGTAAAGATGGTAACATTTCAATACCTTTTAAATAATACGCAAGTTGTCCAAGTACTGTTTTTAACTTACTTGGTACTTCATATGTTAATTCGGTTATGCGGCCACCGCCTGCAATATTAATAAAGTATGTATCATTTGCTCTTCCAAGATCGAGAGGTACCGTTTGACCAGCGCAAATGATATCAGTAGCTTCTTCGATTGAACGCGGTACACCAATCGCTCTGGCAAAGTCATTTGTCGTTCCAACTGGAATAATTCCAAATTTGGGAAGATGTTCATTTCCAACTAAGCCATTCACAACTTCATTTAACGTACCATCGCCGCCTGCTGCAATCACAACATCAAACTTTCGCTCTGCCGCTTGCCTCGCTGCCACAGTCGCATCTCCAGGGCCTGTCGTCGCATGACATGACGTTTCATACCCTGCTTTCTCTAATTTTTGTAGTACTTCTGGTAAGTTCTTCTTAAATAACTCGCGACCAGAAGTTGGATTATAAATAATTCTTGCACGTTTCATATAACATTAGCACAGGAAAACCCTCATTCATCAAAAAGGGAAAGGAATAGCCGCCAAGCATTTGCTTAGCATTCCTATGCATACCCTCCTCTCAATTCTACATATACTTCCTTAAACCTGACAAAGCATATAGTTTCATTGTTAACACTAAATCAACATTTATTTCATATCATATCATGAAAAAATTACCTCTAGATTTAGATTTATCATTATTACAACCTTTTTGCAACTATCATACCATACTTAACGGAAGGCATTTTCCTTATATTTGTCAGTTAATCAAACGTTTATTTAAACGAAATATTATTTAAACAAACGTTTGATTAACTCAGAAAAACACCCATATTTGGGTGTTTTTCTGTTTAATCTTTGTTGTTTTCCAGCTTATCGTTTATTAATCTCTTCAAGTAAGATTTTATTAACAAGCGGTGGATTTGCCTGTCCTTTTGTTGCTTTCATAATTTGACCAACTAAGAAACCAATTGCACGGTCTTTACCGTTTTTGAAGTCTTCAATAGATTGTTCGTTATTATCAAGAATCTCTGTTACGATCTGACGAAGCGCTCCTTCGTCAGAAATTTGAACAAGACCTTTTGCTTTTACGATCTCTTCTGGGTCTCCGCCTTTTTCAATTAATTCGTTAAATACTTTTTTCGCAATTTTAGACGAAATTGTACCTTTTTCAATTAATTGAATCATTTTAGACAAACCAGCTGGTGTTAATGCTACATCTTTTAATTCTTTTTGTTGTTTGTTTAAGTATGCTAGTACTTCACCCATTAACCAGTTTGATGTTAATTTCGCGTCTGCACCATCTACAACTGTTGCTTCGAAGAAATCAGACATCTCTTTCGTTAATGTTAATACGTGTGCATCATAAGCTGGTAAGCCAAGTTCTTCAACATAACGTATTTTACGAGCATCTGGAAGTTCAGGAATAGAAGCACGTACGCGCTCTTTCCACTCATCATCGATGTAAAGTTCAACTAAATCTGGCTCTGGGAAGTAACGGTAATCGTCAGACCCTTCTTTTACACGCATTAAGATTGTTTTCTTCGTTGCTTCATCATAACGACGTGTTTCTTGTTGGATGATACCACCAGATAATAGTTCTTTTTCTTGACGTGCCTGTTCAAACTCAAGACCTTTTTGTACGTAAGTGAAAGAGTTTAAGTTTTTCAGTTCTGCTTTTGTACCGAATTTTTCTTGTCCAACTGGACGAAGAGAAATGTTCGCATCACAGCGAAGAGAACCTTCTTCCATTTTACAATCAGATACGCCTGTATATTGAATGATTGATTTTAGTTTTTCTAAATATGCATACGCTTCTTCTGGTGTACGCATATCTGGCTCAGATACGATTTCGATTAACGGCATACCTTGGCGATTGTAGTCTACTAGGGAGTATCCTTCGCTTGTATGCGTTGATTTACCAGCATCTTCTTCTAAATGAAGACGTGTAATACCGATACGTTTCTTTTTGCCGTCTACTTCGATTTCAATCCAACCATTTTCCCCAATTGGTTTATCAAATTGAGAGATTTGATAAGCCTTCGGGTTATCTGGATAGAAATAGTTTTTACGGTCAAATTTTGTTTCTGTTGCGATTTCACAGTTTAATGCCATTGCAGCTTTCATTGCAAAGTTAACTGCTTCTTTATTTAGAGTTGGAAGCACCCCAGGATATCCTAAGTCAATTACACTTGTTTGCGTATTTGGATCCGCTCCGAATTCTGTTGGACTCGCAGAGAAAATTTTCGAATTTGTTTTTAACTCAACGTGAACCTCTAAACCGATAATTGTTTCAAAATTCATCTATGCTCGCCTCCTTACAGACTTGCTTTTTTTGTATGATAATCTGTTGCTTGCTCGAACGCATGTGCAACGCGATAAATTGTTGCTTCATCGAAGTGTTTACCAATAATTTGCAGTCCAAGAGGCATGTTGTTCGCGCCGAATCCACATGGAACAGAAATTGCTGGAACACCTGCTAAGTTTACTGGAATTGTTAAAATGTCATTTGCATACATTGTCATTGGATCATCGATTTTTTCGCCCACTTTAAACGCTGGAGTTGGCGTTGTTGGCCCAATAATAACGTCATAGTTTGCAAATACATTTTCAAAGTCATTTTTAATTAATGTACGTACTTGTTGTGCTTTTTTGTAATATGCATCATAGTAACCAGAGCTAAGTGCAAATGTACCAAGCATAATACGACGTTTTACTTCGTCACCGAAGCCTTCGCTGCGTGTATTCTTATAAAGATCCATTAAGTTATTCACATTATCAGAACGAACGCCGTAACGTACGCCATCAAAACGTGAAAGGTTAGCAGACGCTTCAGAAGAAGAAATTAAATAGTATGCTGCTAATGCATATTTAGAGTGTGGAAGTGACACTTCTTCCCAAGTTGCGCCCATGCCTTCTAACACTTTTAAAGCAGCTAGTACGGACTCACGAGCCTCTTCGCCAACACCTTCACCTAAATATTCTTTTGGTACAGCAATGCGTAAGCCTTTTACGTCACCTGTTAAACCAGCTAAGTAGTTACCAACTTCAATGCTTGCAGAAGTTGTATCCATGCGGTCAACACCTGAAATAGCTTGCAGTAAGTATGCATTGTCTTCTACTGTACGTGTAATCGGTCCAATTTGGTCAAGTGAAGATGCAAACGCAACTAAACCGAAGCGAGATACACGACCATATGTTGGTTTTAAACCAACAACGCCGCAATATGCAGCCGGTTGACGGATCGAACCACCTGTATCAGAACCTAAAGAGAACAATACTTCTCCTGCCGCTACTGCTGCTGCAGAACCACCACTAGATCCACCTGGAACATAATCTAAATTCCATGGATTCTTTGTTGCATAAAAACCAGAGTTTTCATTAGAAGAACCCATTGCAAACTCGTCCATGTTTAATTTACCGATTGTAATTGTGTCAGCAGCGTTTAGCTTTTGCACAACTGTTGCATCGTAAATTGGATCGAAATTTGCTAATATTTTACTCGCACACGTTGTACGAAGACCTTTTGTTACGATGTTATCTTTCACACCAATCGGCATACCAAATAGTAAACCATTATCTTCAGCGCCTAACTTCGCATCTAATTCTTTCGCTTTTGCACGTGCATTTTCTTCATCTAATGTAAGAAACGCTTTTACGTTATCTTCAACATCCGCAATACGTTTGTAAGATTCGTCTACTAAATCCGTAACGGAAATTTCTTTGCTTTGTAATTTTTTATGTAACTCTGATACAGAACGATCAAATAATGACATCGAAATTCCCCTCCTCTATTCTAAAACTGCTGGAACACGGATTTGATTATCTTTGTGATCCGGTGCATTTTTTAATACTTCTTCAACTGGTAAACCTTTTTCAGGTACATCTTCACGCATAATATTCTTCATATCTAGTACGTGAGTTGTTGGTTTTACGTTTGTTGTATCTAATTCATTTAACTGCTCAGCAAATGTAACAATTGCATCGAGTTGTTTTTGAAATTTTTCTGCTTCTTGATCTGTAATTGCAAGACGTGCTAAATGCGCAACATGCTTTACATTCTCAACGGAAATTCTTGACACGGCTAGGCCACCTCCATAATATATCGTACAATCTACAATACTATTGATGATACCAAATTTTCAGTAGTTCAAGCAAGTGAACACATGGGACTTACAGCATTTTTACATAAAAAAAGAAAGGCTTTTGCCTTCCATGTCACTTTATCATTTCTCAATCGGTTCTTTTTTCGGAATATGTTCATTATCTTCCTCATTATCACGAATTGTTTTTTGCAGTACAAAACATGACATTGTTAGAAATAATGTACCTATTAAATAGTATCCTTTTACACTAAGTGGTTCATCTAGCGTATATATACCAATTAACATGCCAGAAAGCGCACAAACGAAAGATATCCATGCTAAAAACGTGAACGCTTGAGTGTTTCTCCTTCTCATTGTTCTTCTCCCCCTTATCATTACCTAATCCATTATTAGGTGGATATACTACCATTCATACTATACAATCTCATGTAAAATACCCTATCTTTTGTATTACTCTAGCATACATATGATTCTTTATAAAGAACAAAATGGATATAGTCTGAAAAGTCAAAAATAATCATTTGACATTTATTGAAATTGAACATAGAATGATAATAAATATTACGAACCTCGAAATATACGGGAGTGGAAATAATTGCTGCAATACGAACATTTTTTAGACTTACTGCTTGATAACGCCAAGAAGCTTTTCTATCCAGAAGAATGGGTAAGCCTTGATTTATCACTTTCAAAAACAGAAGTATTTTGTCTACTATGGATGGAGCGAAATACAGACATTACGATGAGTAAAATTGCGGAACTTCTCGATATTCCAATGAGTACAACAACAGGTGTAGTCAATCGTCTCGTAAAAAAAGGATATATTGAGCGCTACCGAAGTGAAAGCGATCGTCGCATTGTATTGATTCGTTTAACGGAAACTGGCCTAGAGCTTGTAGAAGAAGTAAAGCAAAATGCTGCTCATTACTTTAACCTTGTAACAGAAGCGCTATCTGAAGAAGAAAAAGCATTTTTACTGCAAATCTTCCAGAAAATAATGAATCACATTGCTACATCGCAACAAAAAACAGAAGAAAAGCTTACTTCACCTAAAATGAAAAACATTCCGATTGAGTAAAGCCCTTTATGGGTTTTTATTCATATATATATTTCGACTCTCGTAATATTCGACTAACGAAACAAAGGGGATATGAATAATGAGAATTATTTTATACACAGGTAAAGGCGGCGTAGGAAAAACAAGTATTTCAGCAGCAACAGCAATCAAAAGTGCAAAACAAGGGTTAAAAACGTTAGTCATGAGTACAGACCCTGCACATAGCTTAGGAGATTCCTTTGGGATGAAACTGTCTTCAGAGCCACAAGAAATCCGTGAAAACCTATGGGCGCAAGAAATTAATACAATCTATGAAATGGAAAAGGGCTGGGGTAAACTGCAAAAATATATTACATTACTGTTTACATCAAAAGCAGCTGACGATATTACTACAGAGGAACTTACTATGTTCCCAGGTATGGAAGATTTAATTAGCTTACTACGTGTATTAGATTACTATAAGCAAAAAACATACGATGTCATCATTATTGATTGTGCTCCCACTGGTGAAACATTAGCTATGCTAAGTTTCCCCGATATGCTCGGCTGGTGGATGGAAAAACTCTTTCCAATTAAACGTAAAGTATTAAAAGTTGTACGTCCTGTTGCACAGCCTCTTATTGGATTCCCTCTTCCTACCGATGATGTCATGGGTGAATTAACTCATACTCTCGAACAGCTTGGTGAAATGAGAGATATTTTATCCAACCGAGAAGTAACAAGTATTCGTGTTGTTGTAAATCCAGAAAAAATGGTTATTAAAGAAGCACAGCGTAGCTTCACATATTTAAACTTATATGACTACAATGTTGATGCCATCATGATTAATCGCATCATTCCTGACACTGTCACAGATTCTTATTTTCAGGCCTGGAAAGATACACAAAAGAAATATAAAGCATTGATTCAAGATAGTTTTCAGCCGCTTCCTATTTATGAAGCACCAATGTTTGAACAGGAAGTAGTTGGTTTATCTATGTTAGAGCGTGTTGGGGATGCTTTGTTTAAAAATGATTCGGATCCAACTGCAGTGAAATTCAACGGACGGACGCAATATGTAACAAAGAACGGGGACGAATATATTTTTGTTCTTTCGATTCCGTTCTCTGATAAAAGTGAACTCTCTTTAAATCAAAAAGGTGACGAACTTATTATTCGCGCTGGTTCCGTCAAACGAAACATTACCTTACCAAAAACATTAACGCATTTGTCCATCCAAGGAGCAAAATTTGAAGGTGATGTACTCAACATTCGATTTGGAGGTGTTGTTCATGCGTGAAGATTTATTGCGGAAAATAATTCGGACGAAAATTGAGATTGGAGCGTATGTGATAAACGAATTACCTGCCCCGCTTCAGCAGCGAGCAAACGAGGTGCTGAACATGTTTCATGAAGAGCTAACTTCCTATATACAAGAACAGAAACACCCTGCGGAAACCTCTTTAAAACGTGTGACAATTGAATAAAGTGAAACTTCCATCAGTGGAGGATTTTACTGCGCGTTAATGCGGGATAACTATATAAGAAGAGACCAAGAAAAATCTTGGCCTCTTCTACTTGCTATACCTAACAAATATGAGATTCTATATTTCACAGAATTAGAGGGTACAAAATTAGGGTATTGTCTGTTAGGTGCTATATGTTGAACTACTTATCAGCAGAGGGGGCTCATCTGATAATTAATTAAACCCAATATTATTTCACAATCTTCTCAATCTCTTTCAATGGAAGATTCACAGAAATAGATCCACCATTTGTTTCTTTCTTTAGTGCTTCTTCTACTTCTTTAGAGTGATACAATTCAATAATCCTTTTGTATGTTGCGTTATCTTTGTCTTTCGTACGAGCAGCAAAAATGTTTAAGTATGGTTTTGCACTATCATTCTTTGGATCTTCTAAGAAAATAGCATCTTTCACTGGATCAAGTTTTGCTTGTCCTGCTACGCCATTGTTAATAACAGATGCTGCTACGTCTTTTAATACGCGCGGTGTTTGCTGCGCTACAACCGGTGTGATTTTTAATTTTTTTTGATTTTCAACAATACCACTTGGATCACCAAATAAACCAAAATCTTTTTTCAATTTTAATAATCCAGCTGCATCGAGAAGTTTTAACGCGCGAGCTTGGTTTGTTGGATCATTCGGAATTGCAATTTCTGCACCATTTGGAATGTCGCTTGGTTTCTTATACTTTTCTGAGAATAATCCCATTGGGGCAATTTGCGTTGTACCAATTGCTGTAATATCTAGTTTATGTTCTTTTTTAAACTGCTCTAGAAATGCAATATGTTGAAAGGCATTTAGTTCAATATCTCCATCGGCTAACGCTTTATTTGGTGTAGTATAATCAGAGAACTCGACTAGCTTAATTTTAATTCCTTCTTTTTCAGCTTTCTTTTTGAGGATATTCCATGATTCCCCGTCTGATCCAGTTACACCAATACGAACCACTTTTTCCTTCGCGGCTGCTTCTTTTGAATCTTTCCCACAACCACTCAATACCGATACACTCACAAGGGCTGAAAGTGCAAATGCTAATATTTTTTTCATTTCATTTTCCTCTTTTCTTTTTCTGATTTATGATCTACGTAAAAATCTCTTCGCAAAATAATTCCCTAAGTTTTGCGCAATTTGTACAAGAATGATTAATAATACAACTGTTACAAACATAACGGATGTATCAAAACGTTGATATCCGTATGTCATTGATAAATCTCCTAGACCGCCGCCGCCAACTAGACCGGCTACTGCTGAAAATTCAATTAGTGCAACTGTCATAAACGTAACCCCTAAAATTAATGGTGCTAAAGCTTCTGGAACGAGAATTTCAAAAACAATTCTTAACGGAGAAGCTCCCATTGCTTGGGCTGCCTCAATAACTCCCTTCGGAACAGAAACAAGGTTCGTTTCTACCATTCTGGCAATTCCAATAGAAGCAACAACTGTCATTGGAAAAATGGCAGCAGCTGTTCCAATCGTTGTTCCAATAACAGCACGCGTCACAGGACTAAGAGCTACTAAAAAGATAATGAACGGAATAGGACGAATCGTATTAATAACAATATTAAGGATAGAAAAGACCAGTTTATTTTCTAAAAAATTACCTTTTCTTGTTACATATAAAAGTAAACCTAGAGGTATACCAAGAATTGTAGCGAATATAAGGGTAGCAATAACCATTAATACCGTATCCCCAGTCGCATCTACAATCCGCGGCCAAAATGTACTCCAATCAACTTGCACGACTTTCGACCTCCTTCAATTGAACTTGCAAGCGTAGATGCTGAATTGCCTTTTGAATTTCTTTTGCCTCTCCTTGTAGTTCAACAAGAAGATTCCCAAATAAAATACCTTGTAATTCAATAATATTTCCATAGAGTACATTTACATCCACGTGATAATGCTTAGCAATATAGGACAATAACGGCTGTCCTGTTGCTTCACCTGTAAATGTTATACGGTAAATGAGTCCTCCATTTTGAATTTTAGCGATTACACTCTCTGGTAAGTGATCATTAATAACAGACCTTACGAAGTTTTGTGTCGTTTTTGTTTTCGGTCTTGTAAATACATCAAAAATCGTGCCTTCTTCAATCACCTTTCCCTTTTCCATAACAGCAACCCGGTGACAAATTTCTTTTACAACATGCATCTCATGCGTAATAAGAAGAATTGTAACCTTATATTCTTTATTTACCTTTTTTAATAGATTTAAAATTTCTGACGTTGTTTCTGGGTCCAATGCCGATGTAGCTTCATCACAAATTAGTACATCTGGGTATGTAGCAAGTGCTCTTGCGATGCCAACGCGCTGTTTCTGCCCTCCAGATAATTGCTCTGGATAATAATTCGCCTTATCTTCTAATCCGACAAATTGTAATAATTCTGTTACTCGCCTTTTAATTTCATTCTTTGGTAACTTCGCTAATTTGAGTGGATAAGCAATATTTCCATATACTGTTCGTGAATGGAACAAATTAAAGCTTTGAAAGATCATCCCAATCCTTTGACGCAACCGTCGTAACTCTTTTGTCGATAACGATGTAATATCTTTCCCATCAATAGACACAATACCTGATGTTGGACGCTCTAACATATTGACTAAACGTAAAAGTGTACTTTTCCCGGCACCACTAAAACCGATAATACCGAAAATTTCCCCTTGCTCAATCGTTAAGGATACATCTTCCACCGCATGTACAGATTGACCGCTCGACTCATAAACTTTACTCACTCTGTCGAATGAAATCATCCTATTCCCTCCTATTTGCTGTAACAACTCCAAGTCATTCTTGAGGCAAATAAAAAATGCCCTTCTTCTTATCCAATTTCATAAGAAGAAGGGCACTTGAATATGCTACGCTCACATCTTCTTATCTTCCAAGCTCCAAAGAGCTTGCTGGAATTAGCACGGTATTCAAAAGAATCCGTTGCTGAGGTATCATAGGGCCAGTCCCTCCACCTCTCTGGATAAGAATTCATATCGATTTAGTTGTCATTTAATTAATTTTCATTATAAAACTCTGAAAAGTAAGAGTCAACTAAAAAATTAAACTTTTCAGTTTTAATTTAATGTAAATTTCTTTATCTCACATTTTTCTAAAAGGAAAACTCTCTAAAATAATGGAATAATTAAACGAATACAAAATCAAAACTGGAGGCTGTAACTGAAATGAAAACTGCTCTTTTACTCGTTGATATCCAAAACGATTATTTTCCAAACGGAAAGATGGAACTGCGAAATGCTAGCGAAGCAAGTGAATATGCAAAACGCATACTTCAACATTTCCGTGAAACAAATCAGCCTATTTTTCATATCCAGCATGTTTCCACTCGCGAAAATGCAACATTTTTTCTTCCAAATACAGAAGGTATACACATTCATGAGAATGTTCGTCCTTTGCTGCAAGAAACAGTCATATTGAAACATTATCCAAATAGTTTTCGAGAAACTTCTCTATTCCAAGAATTACAAGATTTACAGATCGAACAAGTTGTTATATGCGGCATGATGACTCATATGTGCATTGATGCTACAGTACGAGCTGCCTTTGATTTTGGCTTTACATGTACAGTGATACATGATGCATGTGCAACGAAAGACTTAATCTTTAAAAATGTTTCTATTCCAGCTGTATACATTCACAATACAATTCTAGCTTCTTTAAATGAAGTGTATGCTAAGGTAATTAGCACAGAAGAGTTTTTACAACATGAAAAATCCCTTTGGTCTTAACCAAAGGGATTTTCTTTGTATCGTTTCACTTCTCTTACTCTTCCATCAGTGGGGGTTTTCTTTATCCCCCACCTAGCTTCTGTAGAAAAGCGAAGGCGGGGGGCCCGCGAATAGCGGGACAAATTTGTATTCTAGTACATTTTCATTTCCTATAATTCTATATTCTTATTAAGGTATAAAAAAAGAAACACCGCCTTCAGCGAGCAAACTGAAAGCGGTGTCTTCTTGTCTAATCATAGATTTTCCTTCAAATTGTATTATACAGGAAATTTATAAAATTTATACAAGGAAATATGACGAATGGGTCAAATTTTCTTGTCATTTTGTGTGTTTTTTATTTAAATTAATCAAAAAAACCAAAATAAGGTAAAATGATAAAGAAGGAGGTGCAACGAATGAGATTTCCAATTCAACGAAATCCACTACTTGCCTTACTCATTATTGCATTATGCCCAATACCTTTTATTCTCTTTTTTAATGAAAAGGCTGATGTAGGCTCTATTATAATAGGTATTATCATTTTACCTATTATACTTATGCTTCTATGGGCATTATTTCATTCTTATCACGAGATTACGAATACACGTCTCGTTGCTGTATTTGGCTTTGTCAAAATTATGATTCCACTTCACGAAATAACTAACATCAGATATACATACAACTTACTTTCTGCTCCCGCCTGGACGTTTAAGCGATTAGAAATTACTTATAGCAATTATGATATAGCGCTCATATCATTACCAAAAGACCCCGATTTATTTATAGAAAAAGTACAAGAAAAATGTCCACTTCTTCAAGATCATTCTATTTAATACACAAAAAGGCCTTCTCGGTTGAGAAGGCCTTTCTTATACTTCTTATAGAGTTTCAGAAGTAGTTTTTCCTTGCATGTGTAATGCTATATAGTCAGGTCCACCAGCTTTAGAATCTGTACCAGACATGTTAAAGCCACCGAATGGTTGGTAACCTACGATTGCACCAGTACATCCACGGTTGAAGTATAAGTTACCAACGTGGAAGTCTTCACGTGCTTTTTCAATATGTTCACGGTTATTAGAAACAACAGCTCCTGTTAAACCGTATTCAGTATTGTTCGCAATTGCAAGTGCATGATCAAAATCTTTTGCTTTGCAGAATGCTACAACTGGTCCGAAGATTTCTTCTTTCATAAGACGAGCATCTTCTGCAACGTCAGCGATGATTGTTGGCTTGATGAACCAACCTTGAGAATCATCACCTTCGCCACCTGCTACAAGTTTACCTTCTTCTTTACCAATCGCAACGTAGCTCATTACTTTATCGAATGCAGCTTGGTCGTTAACTGGTCCCATGTTTGTACCTTGTACAGCTGGGTTTCCTACTGTTAATTCATTTGTTAATTCAATTGCACGATTTAATACGTGATCGTATACATCTTCATGGATTACCGCACGAGAACATGCAGAACATTTTTGTCCTGAGAAACCAAATGCAGATGCAACGATAGATTTTGCTGCTAATTCAAGATCTGCTTCTTTATCAACAACGATTGTATCTTTACCGCCCATTTCAGCGATAACACGTTTTAACCAAATTTGTCCTGGATTTACTTTTGCTGCGCGTTCGTAAATACGAATACCAACATCACGTGATCCAGTGAAGCTGATGAAGCGTGTACGAGGATGATCAACTAAGTAATCTCCAACTTCAGATCCGCTACCAGGAATGAAGTTTACTACGCCTGCTGGTAAGCCAGCTTCTTCTAATACTTCCATAAACTTCGCTGCTACTACAGGTGTTGTACTAGCTGGTTTTAATAATACCGTGTTACCAGACACTACTGCAGCTGTTGTCATCCCTGCCATGATTGCAAATGGGAAGTTCCAAGGAGAAATGATAACACCTACTCCTAATGGAATGTAAGAGAAACGGTTATATTCAATTGGACGGCTTTCTACTGGAATGCCATCTTTTAATTTCAACATTTGACGACCATAATACTCCATGAAGTCGATTGCTTCTGCTGTATCAGCATCTGCCTCATTCCATGGCTTACCTGCTTCTTTCACAAGAATTGCGGAAAACTCATGCTTTCTGCGGCGAACGATTGCAGCTGCGCGGAATAAAATGTCTGCACGCATTTCTGGCTTCGTTTTTCTCCAAGTTTGGAATGTTTCATCCGCTACTTGCATTGCTTTTTCTGCTAATTCACGACTTGCTTTTGAAACGCGGCCAACGACTTCTTCTTTATTTGCAGGATTTACAGAAACGATTTTATCGTCTGTAGTGATCTTTTCTCCCCCAATAATTAATGGATAGTCTTGTCCAAGATAAGATTCTACTTTCTTTAAACCTTCTTCAAACGCTACTTTGTTTGCCTCTACTGTAAAATCTGTAAATGGCTCATGTTTGTATGCTACTACCATTATTTTAGCCTCCCCTTAGAAAAAAACGTTTACATAATACAACATTATTCTACACGATAATTTAGATTTGTTCAAATATTCTTAGACTTATATTTTTAAAATTAAATAATTTTTTAAATATAATAAATAAAAAAACAACAGGATGCATATGCATCCTGTTATAAAACGTGAACGTATTCCCAGAAATTTTTTCCAATTAACAAAATGGTTACGACCAAAAATAAAATCCGTATATATCCTACACCCTTTTGAACAGCAAATCTTGAACCAAAATATGCCCCTGCAATCATTGATAAACCCATGATCAAGCCATATTTAAACTGAATTGCACCTAAAAATAAAAATGTAATCAATGATACAATATTACTAACAAAATTTAAAACTCGACCAGATGCTGCTGCACCGATAAAATCCAACCCAATTAATAAAAATGCAAAAATTAAAAATGAACCTGTTCCCGGTCCAAAAAAACCGTCATAAAATCCAAGCATTAAAATGACAAAATAAAATAATAATGTTTTTCCTTTCGTCATTTTTTTATAGGTAGCTACACTACCCCAATCTTTTTTTAGAATAATGTAAATGGCAATTAATACAAGTAAAACTAGCACAAGAGGCCGCAAAACAGCTGGTGGGATGTACTTGACAACAAATGCCCCTGCAACTGCCCCAACAATTGTGAACGGAATGAGCTTTCCTACAATGCGAAAATCTACTTTTTTAGAACGAATAAAATAAACCGTACTCGTAAATGATCCCATTGTTGCTGCCAATTTATTTGTAGCAATAGCCGAAGCCGGCGGCAACCCAATAAACATAAGTGCCGGAAGTGAAATTAAACCGCCCCCTCCAACCACAGAGTCGATAAATGACGCTAAAAAACCGAAAGCAATGAGTAGTATAATGACTTGCAAATTTAAATCTTCCATCTGTACTTTCCCTCTATCCCCTTTTAATTAACAACATTAAAAATTATAACAAAATTTCTAATATAAAGTGAAACTTTAATCAGTGGGGGTTCTTTGTCCCCCACTGATTATTAGTTGAACCAATCGGGCTTTTACGAGCAGTTTATCTCCCACCTAACTTCTTTAGAAAAGCGGAAGCGGCTCTCTCAGAATCGCAGGACGTTGGAGCCCCCGACAGAGAGGTGCTTTTTGCCTCGTCCGAGGGGGCGAAACGACCGGAGATTCTAGCCGCTAGAGCTGGACAATGCTTTCATCAAACTTTAAGATGGGAGTATCACTGCCCGCGAATAGCGGGATAAAGTGAAACTTCCTGACCAAAGGTATAAATGTCGTAAATAATACAATAAAAAAAGCCATTCCTATAATAAGGAACGGCTTTATCTTTAATCTAAAATTTGGACAAATGGATTATCTTGCTTCACGTCACGAATAATAATCGCTTCCGGACGTTCTACCGACTTAATCGTTACTTGCACTTTAACATAGTTAGGAAAATCCTCCATAACTTTCCCAGCTACAAATTGTGTAAATCCAATGACTTCCGCTTTTCCACTAAACTGAACTGGAATCTCAAGTTTCATTTCTTTTAATTGACCGTCTTTATAGAATCCCCTGCCAACAACTGCAGTATAATCATCTTTAAAATAATCCGCTATATGAGTATTAAAATTCTTTACGTTTGTTGCATCTTGACGATAATCCGAGTCTGCTGCATTCGAAGGGAACAAATAATACTTTTCATCTATCGCTTTCCAATTGTCAACTTTGTTACTACCTTTATCAACTGTTGCATATGATAAATATGAACCTGGTACAAGTGAAGATTTCGCTTCTTGTCGATAAATTGCAAATGTAATTGGGACATTTTTTAATTCATCTTTCTGTTGCAAAATCGGTAAAATTTCTTGAGCCATTTGCTTACCTTGTTTTAACAATTCTTCGTCAGAGATTTTATTTTCACGCGGATAACCGTGTTCTTCTGCATAATAATTAACGGAATTCATCGCAAGACCAATGACAACTCCGCCTAACTCTGCTTGTTTGTTATCTTTTACTTTTAAATAATCTTGCTCTAAAATTTGTGCTAAATAAAGTGGATTCTTTTCATTTCTTGCTGTTAATGTTTCTGATTCTCCTTCTGGTAACGCTGGATTTAAACCATCTGGCAGCTTCTTCTTCGCTATTTTTTCTAAATTAGCTTGCTGCTCAGGTGTACGTTTCCTACCCACTAGTGCTTGTACCGTATCTTTATCTAAATACTTACCACCTTGAAATATATAATCTTTCGTATTAAATGATTCTTTCGCAATACGCATTAATCCTGTTTCAAATTCATCAACATCTAAACGGGTATTTAATCCCTGTACAACTAACCCACGTGCTGAACCTGTTTCAAATGGAACTGCCGTTTTATAATAATCATCTGAAATAGAGTATTTCGGAATAATCTTTTGACTTTTGGAATTACCTGTTTTGTCCACAACTTTATCTTCTTTTTTCAAACTAGTGCTACATCCACTGAGAAGTAACCCAAGACTTAACACTGTTAATATCACTTTTTTCATGGTAACTTTGCACCTCTTAATTATTGAGCTCTTGTAAGAACCTCTCTTCATCCCAAATCTCAACGTTATGTTTTTGCGCTTGCGCTAACTTAGAGCCAGCAGCTTCTCCTGCAATGACTAAATCTGTACTTTTGCTCACACTACCTGTGACTTTTCCGCCAAGCGCTTCAATTTTCTTCTTCGCTTCACTGCGCCCCATCACTTCAAGTTTACCAGTTAAAACGACTGTTTTCCCTGCAAAATAGGACTCAACATTTTCTAAATCTGCTCGTTTTATCCCTTTATAAGTCATGTTTACGCCATATGATTTAAATTGCTGTAATAGCTCTTGTACATCTTCATTGTCAAAATACGTAACGATAGATTGCGCCATTTTTTCGCCGATCTCATTAATTGTTGTGAGCTCTTCTTCTGTCGCCTTCGCTATGTGATCCATCGTTTCATAATGTTCCGCTAATGTACGAGCAGCTTTTGCACCAACGTGGCGAATACCAAGACCGAACAACAATCGCTCCAGTGAATTTTCTTTTGAAGCTTCAATTGCTTGTACTAAGTTTGATGCAGATTTCTCTCCAAAACGTTCTAGCTGTAATAGTTGTTCTTTCGTTAATGTATAAAGATCTGCAAACGTACGAATATAGTTCGCATCGAATAACTGCGTAATTACACGTTCACCTAATCCGTCAATATTCATTGCATTACGTGATACGAAGTGAATTAATCCTTCCCGAATTTGCGCTGGGCACGCTGGATTAATACAACGAAGCGCAACCTCTTCTTCTAAGCGAACGAGCTCACTCTCACATGCCGGACAATGTGTTGGCATATGAAACTCTTCCTCTTCACCTGTGCGGCGGTCTACAATCACATTTACAACTTCAGGAATAATGTCTCCCGCTTTTTTTACAACAACATAGTCGCCAATGCGAATATCTTTTTCACGAATTAAGTCTTCATTGTGTAAGGAAGCACGACGGACAATTGTTCCCGCAACGCGCACTGGTTCTAATTCAGCGGTTGGTGTTACCACACCTGTACGTCCGACACTTAGTTCAATACCCGTCAGCTTCGTAACAACTTCCTCAGCTGGGAACTTATACGCAATTGCCCATCTCGGACTTTTTGCTGTTGTCCCTAAGTTTTCCTGAAGTGACACATCATCTACTTTAATAACGATGCCATCAATTTCATAATCAAGATGTGGACGTTTTTCTTGCCAATCTTGTACATAATGAATGACCTCATCAATTGTTTCGCAAACTTGGCGATTAGGGTTTGTTTTAAACCCCAACTCCCCTAAAAGGTTTAACGATTCGCTATGTGATGTAATTGTCTTTCCTTCTAAATCGGTAAGTCCATATACAAATAAAGATAAATTACGCTTTGCCGCAATTTTTGGATCAAGCTGACGCAACGAACCCGCTGCTGCATTACGAGGGTTCGCAAATACAGCTTCACCGTTCTGTTCTTTTTCTTCATTTAATTTAACAAATGAACGTTTCGGCATGTACGCTTCACCACGCGCTTCTAGCGTCACTTCTTCTGTTAAACGCAGAGGAATCGCTTTAATTGTTTTTAAATTTTGTGTGATATCCTCACCCGTTATACCATCACCACGAGTTGCGCCTTGAATGAAGCGCCCTTTTTCATAATGAAGGGAAACGGCAAGTCCGTCAATTTTTAATTCGCACACATATCTTACATTTTGTCCATCAATTCCTTGACGTACCTTGCGATCAAAATCGCGTAAATCTCCTTCATTAAAAGCATTCCCTAAACTTAACATAGGTGATTTATGCGTTACTTTCTCAAAAATATCAAGAATCTCTCCGCCAACGCGAACGGACGGAGAATCTTCTGTAAATAATTCTGGATGTTCTGTTTCTAATTTTATAAGTTCTTGCATATGACGATCATACTCTGCATCAGATACAGATGGATTATCCAGCACATGATACTCATAATTAAACTTATTTAAAATGTCACGAAGCTCTTCAATGCGCTTTTGTGCTGCTTCTTTCGACATAACCTCATTCCTTTCTTACACTTTCGTAACTGGCGCAAATTTAGCCAATAATCGTTTAATACCAATTGGACTTGGGAACGCGATATCTAATTCTTTCGCATCTCCTTCGCCTTTCACACTCACAACAGTACCAATACCCCATTTTTGATGTGATGCTTTATCACCAACTGACCAGCCAATTTGTTCACCGCCTGTTGTTTTCGCAGCAGGACGAACAAAGGCTGAGCGTGAACGAGTTGTCGTTGTAGTTGTAGGTTTTGACCCTGTACTAAAGCTTTCACGCTTTGGTTTTACTTCATGAAGCGTTTCAATAAGATCCCCAGGAATTTCAGAGATGAAACGTGATTCTTTATTCATGCTTGTTCTACCAAATATCGTTCGCATTTGAGCATTCGTTACGTACAGTTCTTCTTCTGCACGTGTAATACCAACGTATGCTAAGCGGCGTTCTTCTTGCATTTCATCTTCTTCCATTAAAGAGCGCGTATGCGGGAAAATCCCTTCTTCTAATCCTAAAATGAAGACGACAGGGAATTCCAATCCTTTTGCAGAGTGCATCGTCATTAAAATCACTTCTTCACCAGCAGTTGGATCTTCATCTACGCGGTCAATGTCAGCAACAAGTGCTAAATCAGTTAAGAAAGCAACGAGGCTCTTATCTTCACTTTGCGATTCAAACGTTTGTGTAACAGATAAGAATTCTTCTAAGTTTTCCAAGCGTCCTTCTGATTCTAACGTACGTTCATTTTTCAGTGCATCACGGTAACCTGTCTTCTCTAATACTTCCTCAACAAGCTCTGTTACTGATAAATACTCTTGCATGTTCACCCAATTATGAAGCTGCTTTGCAAATTCGGCTACTGTCTTCGTAATTTTTGCACTTAGTCCAACGTGTTCAATTTCATCTAATACAGCCGTCAACGAAAGGCCGTTTTGCACACCATAATTAATAATTTTATCAATTGATGTTGCTCCAACACCGCGTTTTGGCACATTAATAATACGAGCGAAACTAATTTCATCATCAGGATTCGCAATTAAACGTAAGTATGCCAATATATCTTTAATTTCTTTACGATCGTAGAACTTAATTCCACCGACAATTTTATATGGAATATTGGACTTCAGGAAAATCTCCTCGACCATACGAGACTGAGCATTTGTACGATATAGTACCGCAAAGTCTGTGTACTTTCGATTGCCTATTTGCACTTCATCACGAATCTTTTTCGCGACAAAGTAAGCCTCATCCTTTTCAGTTGCAGCACGGTAATACGAAATTTTACTCCCTACTTGATTATCCGTCCATAACTTCTTCGGTCTACGGTTCATATTATTTTCAATAACAGCATTCGCTGCGTTTAAAATACTTTGCGTCGAGCGATAGTTTTGCTCCAGTAAAATAACCTGTGCATTTTCATAATCTTTTTCAAACGACAAGATATTAGCAATATCTGCCCCGCGCCAGCGATAAATTGATTGATCCGAGTCACCGACTACGCAAAGGTTTTTAAAACGAGCGGCCAATTTATTAACGAGAATGTACTGAGCACGGTTCGTATCTTGATACTCATCAACGTGAATATATTGGAATTTACGTTGATAAAACTCCAGTACTTCTGGTATACGCTCAAATAATTGAATCGTCGTCATAATTAAATCATCAAAATCAAGCGCATTATTTTTGAGAAGACGCTTTTGGTACTCTGTATACACATCGCTTGTCATCTTTTCGTATGGATCTGCAATTGAGATTTCTTTCGCATACTTTTCTGCAGATAACAATTCATTTTTCGCATTACTAATTGTCGCAAGAACAGAACGAGGTTCAAACTTCTTTGGATCAATATTGCGCTCTTTCATAATTTTTTTCACAACTGTTAATTGGTCGCTTGCATCTAAAATCGTAAAGTTACGATTAATGCCGATGCGATCAATATCGCGTCGTAAAATGCGAACACACATGGAGTGGAATGTTGAAATCCAAATATCCTCCGCTTCTGGACCAACAAGCTTATCAATACGCTCACGCATTTCACGTGCTGCTTTATTTGTAAACGTAATCGCTAATACATTCCACGGTGCAACACCTTTTTCACCAAGTAAATAAGCAATTCGGTGCGTTAACACACGCGTCTTACCACTACCTGCACCTGCCATAAGTAATAGCGGTCCAGCCGTTGCTTGTACAGCTTTTTGCTGCTGCGGATTTAATCCTGTTAATAATTTTTCTGTTATACTCATGTATTCGGTCACCTACTCTCCTTTTACAGCTTTTACTGTTGCTAAAGCCTTTTTTATATCTTCATAAATTAAATTTCCAACGACAACTGTATCCGCGTACTGTGCCATTTCCTTCGCCTGATCTGCGCTTGCAATTCCGCCGCCGTAATATAATGTTGCAGTTTGCAGTTCGGTTTTCACTTTTCTTACGAGTTCCACATCTCCATATGTGCCGCTGTATTCTAAATAGAAAATTGGTAAATGAAGGAGTTTATCCGCCATACGTGCATATGCAATCACATCATCTTCTGATAGTTCACAATTTGCTTCCGTTAACCTTGCCACTTTCGCTTCTGGATTTAACACACAATATCCTTGCATGAAAATTTCATCCCAGTTCATAATATCCCCAAACTCTTTCAATGCCGCATGGTGAAGGCCCGTTATCCATTCCACCTTTTGACTATTTAATACGCTCGGGATGTAATAAAAATCGAATCCTGGTGTAACAGAATCCATCGTTGAAACTTCTAATACACAAGGAACCGCATATCTACGAATGCTTACTAGCATATGCAATACGTTATCAATTGTAATTCCGTCACTTCCGCCTACAATAACAGCGTCCGTTCCTGATTCACAAATAAGCTCTAAATGTTCGTCGCTTAACTCCTTATTCGGATCAAGCTTAAATACATGTTTCCACTGTGAAATATCGTACATGAAAACACCCTTTCTTTTTATCTAATCGCCTTTACACATTCTTTCATTATAACAAAAAATACTGTGCTGACACACGTTCCACACAACATCTTTTTCTACGTCAAATGTTGGATTGTATATAGAGAAAGTATGAAAGGAACAATAACTCTTGAAATAGATATTTCTATTTTAAAGCTGATGAAGAGGGAGTGAATATCTTGTTCAAGCAAAACATCGGCACAATGAATGCCTTTATTCGTATTACCATTGGTCTTGTTCTGCTTAGCTGCAATACAGCAAAGCTTGTAAGAAGACCACAGTGTACTTGGTCCAAAATTATGCTTTGGGTTGGAGCAATGAAAATTGCAGAAGGAATCGTTCGTTTCTGTCCTATTGTAGCTGCATGTAAATTCAGTAAATATATGAATATCCCGGATTTAAAAATGCCTGGCATGGATTTTATGAAGAATGGACAATCTAATAAACAAGAAGCACATCATACTTCTCATGACGAAGAAAAAACAAGCTCTGAAAGTTATGATGCTTCTGATAAGGAAATTGAGTCTGAACTTGAAAAGGCTCTTATGTCCAAACCGCTTTGAATCATTTGTCACTAGGCAAGATGCTCTAAAAGAAACTTAGCTGCTGCAGTGGGCGGCTAAGTTTTCTTTTATTTTACCACAAACAAGAACTAACGTTCGTTTTTTGTGGATTTTTTATTTTTTTTGAAAAATTTGGATATGAACCTATTGTCATCTTTGATATAAAAGTGATATCATTTTTATATCAAAAGGAGGCGAGGTCATGAAAGAAAAACAAGTATTTCATGTCAATGGATTTTTAGGAATGGTTGCAGTTTTAGTTTTAGTTGGTATTGGTGTATTGAGCCTTATTAATGAAATATTTTCTAGTGGTGTTATCGCGTTTTTATTAGCATCAATCCTCGCAAGCGGCATTGGCATTGTCCAACCAAATCAAGCAAAAGTTATTACATTTTTCGGTAACTATTTAGGAACAATCCGTGAAAATGGTCTGTTTTTAACAGTTCCATTTGCATTTCGCCAAACCGTTTCACTACGCGTGGAAAACTTTAATAGTCAGAAATTAAAAGTAAATGATGTAGATGGGAATCCAATTGAAATTGCCGCTGTTGTTGTATACAAAGTCATTGATTCTGCAAAAGCCATCTTTGGTGTCGAACATTATGATGCCTTCGTAGAAATTCAAAGCGAAACAGCAATTCGCCATGTGGCAACGAAATATCCGTATGATAGTTTCCAAGATGAAAACAGCATTACACTGCGTGGAAACTCAGAAGAGATTTCTGAAGAGTTAAAACGAGAATTAGAAGCACGTTTAGAGATTGCAGGAGTAGAAGTAATCGAAACTCGTTTAACACACTTAGCTTATGCAACAGAAATTGCACATGCAATGCTTCAGCGTCAACAAGCAAAAGCAGTATTAGCTGCAAGAAAAGAAATTGTAGAAGGTGCCGTACAAATGGCGAAAGATTCTATTCAAAAACTAGATGAAGAAGGTATACTTGATTTAGATGACGAGCGAAAAGCAAATATGGTCAATAACTTATTAGTTGCCATTGTTTCAGATAAAGGAGCACAGCCGGTCATTAATGCAGGAAGTTTATATTAAAGGTTGTCGGTAATTATGGCGAAAAAGAAAAGCTTTCCATTACGAATCGATCCCGAGTTGTATGCAGTTATTGAAAAATGGGCAAACGACGAATTTCGGAGTGTAAATGGTCATATTGAATATTTACTTCGCGAAATGGCAAAGCAAAAAGGTAAGATAAAAAAAGAAAACGAGTCCTAACTTTTTAATAAGTAGGACTCGTTTTCTTTTTAGGGGTATCACCATCAAGCTAAGCTTAAATAAGAATGAATAGGAACTATTTAAAAAGCTACATAAAATTTCATTACTGATTTGGATACGTCTCTTTCAAAAAATTTACAGATTGTTTGATTAGCACTTTTAGAACATGAATATCAATGTCTGCCACTTTATTAATATATATACATGATTTTCCAGATGTGTATTTTCCAAAGTTTTTTAATAGTTCTTCTCGCCTAGGGTCACCAGATGCAAAATATAAACTAATTTTGGCTTTTCTAGGGGAAAAGCTCACTAATGGGGCATCACCTTCATGACCAGATGCATATTTATAATGGTATGTTCCAAATCCAATAATGCTCGGTCCCCACATCTTTGCTGTATAACCTGTTGTTTCAGTAAATATATCTAATAATTGATATGCGTTTTCTCGTTTTTTAGGACTTTCAACACTTTCAATAAACTCAATTACACTATTGTCGGTTTCTGTTGTTTTGAGTTTGTACATATTAGAGCCCCCTTTTTAGATATAAGTTTCATCATATATATAATTATAATATAGGAGGCACCATACATATCCATGAAATTAAGATAAATTTGTATCTATCACCTATATTCTTTACTTCTCTCTCAATCTTGAGGTGAGGGTCTTGCTGTCCGGAAATAGTAGAATAAAATAAAAGGATCCAAAGCAAAATGTACTTTCACTTTGGATCCTTATTTCGTCGTTTTAAGGAGTGCAACTCACTCGGTTATCAACATTATTGTTTAATAGAGCTGGTATTTAAATGGAGTCCTCCTCTAGCAATCCACTTTCGCAATTGCGCGGTACCCTATATCACTTCGATAAAATAAACCATCACTTTCAATCTTTGCAATTTCTGCGTATACTTTATCCTTTGCCTCTTGTAAGTCTTTTCCTTTACAAGCAACGAACAACACACGCCCACCGTTAGTTACAAATTCTCCATCTTTAACATCTGTTCCGGCATGAAATACGATAACATCTTCCAATGTTTCTAGTCCTCGAATTACAGCACCTTTTTCGTAAGCTTCTGGATATCCCTTAGAAGCTAATACAACACCAATTATTGCATCTTCAGACCACTCTAAAGTAAGTTCTTTTCCATCTAGTACATGATTGCATACATCAACTAAATCGCTTTCTAAACGAGGTAAGATCACTTCTGTTTCTGGATCGCCAAAGCGCGCATTGAATTCAATTACTTTCGGTCCTTCACTTGTTAAAATAAGCCCTGCATATAAAATACCTGTAAAAGAACGTCCTTCTTGTATCATTGCTTGAGCTGTTGGATGTAGAACAGTTTCAATCGCTTGTTCTACTGCTGATTGCGGAATTTGTGGTACCGGAGAATAAGCACCCATTCCGCCTGTATTTGGTCCTTTATCACCATCAAAAGCACGTTTATGATCTTGTGCAATTACCATTGGATATACAGTTGTTCCGTTTACAAATGCCATAAGTGAAAATTCTTGACCGTCTAAAAATTCTTCAATAACAACCTTTTTGCTCGCTTCTCCAAACTTTACGTCCTGCAGCATTTCTTTTACAGCTTGCAGTGCTTCTTCTAATGTCATGGCAACTGTTACGCCCTTACCAGCTGCTAAGCCATCTGCTTTAATTACAATTGGAGCACCAACTTTTTCAATGTATCGTACAGCTGCTTCATACTCTGTAAATGTTTCATATGCCGCTGTTGGAATATCATACTTTTTCATAAGCTCTTTCGTGAAAGCTTTACTACCTTCAATAACGGCTGCCTTGCTATTTGGTCCAAAGACGCGAAGGCCCTCTGCCTCAAAACGATCAACGATTCCGTTCATCAGCGGAATTTCTGGACCAACAAACGTTAAACCAATATTATTTTCTTTCACAAAAGTAATAAGCGCATCAAAATCATTTTCATCGATTGCTACAGGCGTTGCGACATCTTTCATTCCTTCATTTCCCGGCGCAACATATACAGTCTCTACTTGCTTGGATTGTGCAAATTTCCATGCTAATGCATGCTCACGTCCACCACGGCCAATTACTAAAACATTCATATTTCATCCTCCATTATTCAAATAAAGTGAAGCTTCCATCAGTAAGGGAGCTTACTGCCCATTAAAGCGGGATAAGTACAAAATAGGAGCTATTCTGCTCCTATTTTGTTTCTAAATTAATGTTTGAAATGACGTACTCCAGTGAATACCATTGCAATGCCGTACTCGTCCGCTTTTTTAATTGAATCTTCGTCACGAATGGATCCGCCTGGTTGAATGATTGCTGTAATGCCTGCTTTAGCCGCTTCTTCTACCGTATCTGGCATTGGGAAGAATGCATCAGATGCAAGTGCACTTCCTTGTGCTTTTTCACCTGCTTGTGTAATGGCAATTTTCGCTGAGCCAACGCGGTTCATTTGGCCGGCACCAACACCAATTGTCATGTTATCTTTTGCTAACACAATTGCATTTGATTTTACGTGTTTGACAACTTTCCAAGCTAATTTTAAATCGTTCCATTCTTGCTCTGTTGGTTCGCGTTTTGTTGGAATTGTTACTGAACCTTCATCTAATGATAATGTATCTTCTTCTTGTACAAGTAAACCTCCTTGTACTGAAGTTAGTTTTTTACTTGCTGTTTCTGCTTTTGCGATATCTACTGTTAATAGACGTAAATTTTTCTTACTTTGCAGTACTTCTAACGCTTCAGCTGAGAAGGAAGGTGCAATGATGATTTCTAAGAAAATCTCATGTAATTTTTCTGCTGTTGCTTTATCAATTTCACGGTTTGCTGCAATAATGCCGCCAAAAATTGATACTGGGTCAGCTTCGTAAGCACGTGTATATGCTTCATGAATATCTGTACCAACACCAACGCCGCATGGATTCATATGTTTTACCGCTACCACTGCTGGTTCTGTAAATTCTTTCACGATGCTAAGCGCGGCATCTGCGTCATTGATATTGTTATAAGATAGCTCTTTTCCATGTAACTGCTCTGCATATGCCACAGAAGAAGTTGCTGCAAATGGCGCTTTATAGAATGTTGCTTTTTGATGCGGGTTTTCGCCGTAACGTAAATCTTGTTTCTTCTCAAACGTAACAGTTAACGTTTCAGGGCTTTCTTCTCCTGTTTGTTCTGTTAAATAGTTTGAAATTAATGCATCATATGCCGCTGTATGACGGAATACTTTTGCTGCTAATTTACGTTTTGTTTCTTTTGAAACTTCGCCGCTTCCCTTTAGTTCCTCTAATACAACGTCGTAGTCTGTTGGATCAACGATAACTGTTACAAACTCATGGTTTTTCGCAGCAGATCGAATCATTGTTGGTCCGCCGATATCAATATTTTCAATTGCATCAATAAATGTCACATCTGGCTTTGCAATCGTTTCTTTAAATGGATATAAGTTTACAACAACAAAGTCAATTGGCTGAATGCCAAGCTCATTCATTTGGGACATATGTGTTTCATTATCACGTACTGCAAGCAATCCGCCATGAATGTTTGGGTGTAATGTTTTCACACGACCGTCCATAATTTCTGGAAAACCTGTTACTTCAGAAATCCCAATCACTTGTAAGCCGTTTTCTTCTAATAATTTTTTTGTTCCGCCTGTTGAAATAACTTCAATACCTTGCTCAAGTAATCCTTTTACAAACTCTACAACTCCAGCTTTATTTGAAACACTTACTAATGCACGCTTTTTCATTTATCCTTCACCCCTAGTTGTATTAAAATGCTGCTCTTATGACTTTACTTCAGAATGTAATAAAGATTTCACCGTATCCACGTACAATCTATGTTCGACAAGTTGAATTTTCTTTTGTAAACTTTCTCGTGTATCATCTTCAGAAACTGCTACCGCTTCCTGTGCGATAATTGGTCCTGTATCCATTCCTGCATCCACGTAATGGATTGTTACTCCTGTTACTTTCACACCAGCTTCAATCGCTTGCCCAACTGCATCTTTTCCAGGAAAACTTGGCAATAACGACGGATGAATGTTAACAATTCTGCCTCCATAAGCAGCTAGTAACGTTGGACCAATTAAACGCATATATCCTGCTAAAATAATCCAATCAATCTCGGATTCTTGCAATTTCTTTAATATTTCTTGTTCAAATGCTTCCTTTGATTCATAATCTTTCGCTGAAAAGGCAAAGCAAGGAACATGATGATCATTTGCACGCCGGGCAACACGCGCGCTAGGTTGGTCACATACAAGTAAACTAAGCTGTGCATCTAATCTTCCAGCTTCTACCGCATCCACAAGTGCTTGGAAGTTAGAACCACTTCCTGAAGCAAAAATTGCTACTCGGCTCATGATTGCGTTCCCCCATTAAATGTAACCCCTGAACCTTGTACAGTACGTCCGATGATATGAGCTTTTTCCCCTTGTTCTTCTAAAAGCTTAATAGCACCTTGTGCATCTTCTTCTTTAACTGCTACTACCATACCAATACCCATGTTAAAAATATTGAACATTTCTTCTCTATTTAATTGACCCACTTCTTGCAGTAAATTAAAGATTGGATGAACTGTCCAAGAACCAAGTTCAATTTGTGCTCCAATGCCGTCTGGCAACATACGTGGAATATTTTCAATAAATCCACCACCAGTAATATGAGCCATACCACTTACGTTATATTTCTTCAATAGTTCTAAAATAGGTTTGACATAAATTTTCGTTGGTTTTAATAGTTCCTCACCAAGTGGTAGTTCTAAACGATCATAAATACGATCAAGTGAAAGCTTTCCATCTTCTAACAATACTTTACGTACAAGAGAGTAACCATTACTATGAATTCCGCTAGAAGCAAGTCCGATTAATACTTGATTTGCTTCAATGGATTGTCCCGTAACAATTTTCTTTTTATCAACAATACCAACTGTAAAACCAGCTAAGTCATATTCTTCTTCAGAATACATACCTGGCATTTCAGCTGTTTCTCCGCCGATTAGTGAACAACCAGCCTGACGGCATCCTTCTGCAATTCCTTTGACGATGTTTTCAATTTTACTAGGTTCTGCTTTACCACAAGCAATATAATCTAGGAAAAAGAGCGGCTCTGCCCCTTGAACAACAATATCGTTCACACACATTGCAACTGCATCGATGCCGATTGTGTCATGCTTGTCCACCATGAAAGCGAGCATTAATTTTGTTCCTACACCATCTGTTCCAGATACTAACACTGGCTCTTCTAATGCAAATTTTGAAAGATCAAACATTCCTCCAAAACCGCCTAAGCCACCTAGCACTTCTTTTCTCATCGTTGTTTGCACGTGTTTTTTCATGCGAGATACCGCTTCATATCCAGCTTCAATATCTACTCCTGCTTGCTTATATGCATTCGCCATTGTTTCTATACACCTCGTCTTTTTATACTGAAAGAATTTCTCCCGTCTACCGAACAGTAAAACTATAAAACTTCAAGAAAAAGCGAGCTTCTACACAGCATATAGTAGAAGCTGCTATACTTTCTTATTGCTCTACTCTATTTCATACTTTCTAACAGCTCTTGTTCGTAATCATAAAGAGCGGTTGGATAATCTCCATTAAAGTAAGCCATACATAAACCGCCATATTTCCCTTCATATGGGCGGCCAATTGCATCGATTAAGCTCTCTTCACTTAAAAATGTTAAAGAGTCTGCTCCAATGATTTGACGAATTTCTTCTATTGAATGATTTGCTGCGATTAATTCTTTTCTTGTTTGAATATCAATCCCATAGAAGCACGGATACTTAAGCGGCGGCGAAGCAATTCTTACATGTACTTCTGTTGCCCCAGCTTCGCGAAGCATACGAACAATTCGCTTGCTTGTTGTACCACGCACAATAGAATCGTCGATCATAACAACACGTTTCCCTTCAACAACACCACGTACTGCTGAAAGCTTCATTTTTACACCTTGCTCACGTAATTCTTGGGAAGGTTGAATAAAGGTACGTCCAACGTAACGATTCTTAATTAACCCTAATTCATAAGGAATTCCTGTCGCTTCCGCGTAACCGATTGCAGCCGAAATACTGGAGTCCGGTACACCTGTTACAACATCTGCTTCAACTGGAGCTTCCTTTGCTAACAATTTCCCCATATTTTTACGTGCTGCATGAACGTTAACGCCAGCAATGTTTGAATCAGGGCGAGCGAAATAAATATACTCCATACTACAAATTGCATGTTCTACATCATTTGTATAGCGATCTGCGTGTATTCCCTCATCATTAATAACAATAATTTCTCCAGGCTCTACATCACGAATGTATGTTGCACCAACAACATCAAATGCACATGTTTCAGATGCTACAACGTACGCATCTCCCATCTTTCCAATTGAAAGAGGTCTGAATCCATTTGGATCTAATGCAACAATCATTTCGTTTCCTGTTAATAATAAATATGCAAAAGCACCTTTTACTTTGTTTAGTGCATCTTTTACACTTTCAATTAATGTACCTTTTGTATTGCGCTTAATTAAATGAAGCAATACTTCTGTATCCGAACTTGTTTGAAAGATGCTTCCTTCTGCTTCTAATTCACGACGAAGCATTTTTGCGTTAATTAAATTACCGTTATGAGCTAATGCCATACTATGGTCTGAGAAGCGAAATAACAGTGGTTGAACATTTGCAACTTCAGCGCCGCCTGCTGTCGCATAACGAACGTGCCCAATCGCTGATTTTCCGTTTAAACCTTCTAGCTCACCGCGTGAAAACACTTCTGATATTAAACCAAGCCCTTTATGACCAATGATTTTCTCTCCATTATTTACAACAATGCCAGCGCCTTCTTGGCCACGGTGCTGCAAGCTATGCAGTCCATAATACGTAACTTGAGCTGCATTTTCATGCCCCCAAATTCCGAAAACACCGCATTCTTCATTTAGCCCCTTTATTTCATTAAGCATGGAATAGCCCCTTTCCAAGCCGTTCTCATTTCATCAACATCTGCTGTAAGCAATACTTCGTTTTCTTCATTACGAATTGTTAATTGATTTGCACTTGTGACTTCCCCAACATAAAGTGCATCTATCATATTTTCAAACGCTTCTTTTTGCTCACGTTTTACCGTAACAACAAAGCGAGATTGTGATTCTGCAAATAACATTGCTGTTACTTCTCCAGCTAACTTCACATCTGCACCTAATCCATTTGCACCCATTGCACTTTCTGCGAAAGCAACTGCTAATCCGCCTTCTGCAACGTCATGCGCTGATTGTACAAGACCTTTTTGAATAGCTGCTAGTAATTGTTTTTGACGTTTTTCTTCTACTTCTAAATCGATGCTTGGTGCCTGGCCGAAGATTTTACCATGTAACATTTTTTGTAGCTCACTACCGCCAAACTCAGCTTTCGTTTCACCGATTACATAAACAAGATCGCCAGCTTGCTTAAACTCTTGCGTTGTTACATGCTTCACGTCATGTACAAGACCAACCATACCAACAGTTGGTGTTGGGTATACTGCCTCACCGCTGCGTTCGTTGTACATTGATACGTTTCCGCCAATAACAGGTGTATTTAACGTGCGGCACGCTTCACTCATACCATCTACTGATTTCTCAATTTGCCAGAAGATTTCTGGCTTTTCTGGGTTACCAAAGTTTAAGCAATCTGTAATTGCAAGCGGCTCACCGCCAGAACATACAATATTACGAGCTGCTTCTGCCACAGCAATTTTCCCACCCATTTCTGGGTCTAAATAAATGTAGCGAGAGTTACAATCTGTTGTCATTGCTAATGCTTTCTTTGTTCCGCGTACACGAACAACTGCTGCATCAGATCCTGGTGTAACAACTGTGCTTGTGCGTACTTGATAATCGTATTGATCATATACCCACTCTTTACTTGCAATCGTTGGTTGTTGTAATAGAGATAATAATGTTTCTTTATAATTCTCTACTTTTGGTGTTTCCATCTTCATTTGTTGGAACTCTGCAAAATACGCTGCTTCTTTTGAAGGCTTATGATAAACAGGTGCTTCTTCTGCTAATGCATCAGCCGGCACTTCTGCAACCATTTCTCCTTTATGGAATAAACGAAGCATTTTATCTTCTGTTACTTTTCCCATTGTTACTGCCGCAAGACCGTATTTTTCAAATAACTCTACAATCTCTTGTTCTCTGCCTTTTTTCACGACGATTAACATACGCTCTTGTGATTCAGAAAGCATCATCTCATATGGCGTCATACCTGTTTCACGTTGTGGTACATCATCTAAGTACATTTCAATACCCATACCTGCTTTACTTGCCATCTCTGCAGAAGATGATGTTAAGCCTGCCGCTCCCATATCTTGAATACCGACAAGTGCATCAGATTTGATAAGCTCTAAGCATGCCTCAATTAAAAGCTTCTCCATAAATGGATCGCCTACTTGCACTGCCGGGCGTTTTGCATCGGAATCCTCAGATAGTTCTTCTGATGCAAATGTTGCACCGTGAATACCGTCACGACCAGTTGCTGCACCAACATACATTACTGTATTACCAGCACCGTGCGCTTGACCTTTTTTAATATCTTCATGGTTAATCAAACCAACACACATTGCATTTACAAGTGGATTTCCTTCATAGCATGGATCAAACTGTACTTCTCCGCCTACAGTTGGAATTCCAATGCAGTTACCGTATCCTGCAATACCTGCTACAACTTCTTCAAATAAATATTTCACGCGCGGTGATTGTAGCTCACCGAAGCGAAGTGAGTTTAACATAGCAATTGGACGTGCTCCCATTGAAAACACATCGCGTATAATACCACCAACCCCTGTCGCTGCACCTTGATACGGCTCAATTGCAGATGGATGGTTATGACTTTCCATTTTAAATACTACCGCTTGATTATCACCGATATCTACGATACCAGCACCTTCCCCAGGACCTTGTAATACACGTTCACCAGTCGTTGGGAACTTACGAAGAACTGGCTTTGAGTTTTTATAACTACAATGTTCTGACCACATAACAGAGAATAATCCTGTTTCTGTATAGTTTGGAAGACGACCTAAAATCTTTTCAACCATTGCAAATTCTTCGTCTGTTAATCCCATTTCTGCATAAATGCGATCTTCTTTAATTTGAGTTGGATTTGGCTCAAGCAGTAACGACATATGTTTCCCTCCAATGTTTCAAAATAGATTGAAATACTTTTAGACCATCTGCTCCTCCAAGTAATTCATCAACAGCACGCTCTGGGTGCGGCATCATGCCAAGTACATTCCCTTGCTCATTTACAATCCCTGCAATATCTGAAACGCTTCCGTTTGGATTCTCTACATAACGGAACACGATTTGATTATTTTCTTCTAACTGTTTCAATGTTGCTTCATCACAGTAGTAGTTTCCTTCACCATGAGCAATCGGAATATCGATAACTTCGTCTTTCTCATATTGCGATGTGAACATTGTCGTATTATTTTCAACACGAAGCTGAACAGTACGGCACATAAATTTTAAGTTTTTATTGCGAATTAATGCACCTGGCAGCAATCCAGACTCTACTAGAATTTGAAAACCGTTACATACACCTAAAATTGGTTTTCCTGCTTCAGCTGCTTTTTGTACACCTTTCATTGCGTTTGCAAAGCGAGAAATAGCTCCGCAGCGAAGATAATCTCCGTAAGAGAAACCGCCTGGTAGTAAAATTCCATCGTACTCATCTAAGTTTTCTGTATCATGCCAAACGTAGTCTACATCTTGGCCAAGCTCATCTTTAATTGCATGAAACATATCCACATCACAGTTCGAACCTGGGAAAACGATTACGGCAAATTTCACTGCGCGACAACCTCCTCAACTTCATAGCGATAATCTTCAATCACTACGTTCGTTAGTAATTTCTCACACATTTCTTTTACCATTGCATCAATATCTGTAACTGATTTATCAATTGTTAACTCCATATATTTACCGATACGAACATCTTGTACTTCTGTAAACGAAAGACTATGAAGCGCCCCTTTTACCGCTGTTCCTTGTGGATCTAATACACTTTCTCTTAACGTTACATATACTTTTACTTTATACATGTGAAGCTCCCCCTAATCGTTTTAAAAGTTCTTCATAAGCATCTGTTAAATTACCAAGATCGCGGCGGAATACATCTTTATCAAATTTTTCATTGCTCGTTTCATCCCATAAACGGCATGTATCAGGTGAAATTTCATCCGCTAATAAAATTTCTCCCTCTTCTGTTACTCCAAACTCTAATTTAAAATCTATTAATCTTACACGACAACTTGCGAAATGCTCAATCAATACTTGATTGATCTGTAGAGCTTTTTCTCGTAATATGCTTACTTGCTCTGGCGTTGCAACGTTTAGCACACGAATATGATCTTCTGTTACAAGTGGATCTCCTAAATCATCATCTTTGTAGTAAAATTCCACAATCGGTGTTGTAAGTACAGTTCCTTCTTCCATTCCTAGTCGTTTTGAAAGACTGCCTGCAATTACATTTCTTGTGACAACTTCTAATGGAATGATGCTCACTTTTTTTACGATTTGTTCTGTTTCCGATATTTTCTCAACAAAGTGTGATTTGATTCCCACTTCTTGTAACTTTCTGAATAAAAGAGTTGTAATCTCATTGTTCAGGCGACCTTTTCCAGAAATCGTCGCTTTCTTTTCCCCATTGAAAGCAGTAGCACTATCTTTGTACTCTACCCAAACCATATCTGCTGTTTCTGTACGATAAATTCTTTTTGCTTTTCCTTCATACAGCAATTCTAGCTTTTGCACTTCGCAAGCCCCCTGTAGTTTGAAAAATGTGAATAGTATAATTAAAGAGAATGGCACAGAATGATCCTATTCTGTGCCATATAAAATTATCAGTTTAAGCCAAGACGTTCAAAAATTGTATCAACGTGTTGTAAGTGATGTTCGTAGTTGAAACATTCATTGATTTCTTCTTGTGTTAATTTGCTTGTAATGCGCTCATCAGCTTCTACAAGCTCTTTAAATTGTACTTGTGTTTCCCAAGCTTCCATCGCTTTAGGCTGTACGATATCATAAGCTTCTTCACGTACCATACCTTTATCGATTAGCGTAAGCATTACGCGCTGAGAGTAAATTAAACCGTATGTTCGTGTCATATTGCGTTTCATGTTTTCTGGGAATACCGTTAAGTTTTTCACGATATTACCAAAGCGATTTAACATGTAATTTAATGCAATCGTTGCATCCGGTAAAATAATACGTTCCGCAGATGAATGTGAAATATCACGCTCATGCCATAATGGAACATTCTCGTAAGCTGTCATCATGTAACCACGGATAACACGAGCCAAACCAGTCATATTTTCAGACCCAATCGGATTACGTTTATGTGGCATTGCAGACGAACCTTTTTGTCCTTTCGCAAAGGCCTCTTCTACTTCACGTGTTTCACTTTTTTGTAAACCGCGAATTTCGACTGCCATTTTTTCGATAGATGTTGCAATTAGTGCAAGTGTTGACATGTAATGTGCATGGCGATCACGTTGCAGCGTTTGTGTTGAAATCGGTGCTGCTTCTAATCCTAAATTTTCACAAACATATTTTTCTACGAATGGGTTAATATTCGCGTACGTACCAACTGCACCAGATAATTTACCAACGCGAACTGTATCAGCTGCTTGTTTAAAGCGCTCTAAGTTACGTTTCATTTCTTCATACCAAAGGCCAAGCTTTAAACCAAATGTTGTTGGTTCTGCATGAACACCATGTGTTCTTCCCATCATAATTGTGTATTTATGTTCTTTTGCTTTATTCGCTAAGATACTAATGAAGTTCTCTAAGTCTTTTAATAAAATTTCATTCGCTTGTTTTAAGATGAAAGATAACGCTGTATCTACTACGTCTGTAGATGTTAATCCGTAATGTACCCATTTACGTTCTTCACCTAATGCTGGTGTCTCAGATACCGCACGAGTGAATGCTACCACATCATGACGTGTTTCTTTTTCGATTTCATAAATACGGTCAATATCGAAAGATGCATGTTCACGAATCTTTTTCACATCTTCTTTCGGAATATCTCCAAGTTCAGCCCATGCTTCACAAGCTAAAATCTCAACTTCTAACCATGCTTTAAATTTGTTTTCTTCCGTCCAAATCGCACCCATTTCAGGGCGTGTATAACGACTAATCATCTTTTTCCCTCCAACAGTTGTTCTTGATGGTCCCAAATATGCAAACTTTGCGCTTTTTCTAAAGCGTCTTCAATATTTTCATTTAAAATATTTACATGCCCCATTTTACGCTGCGCTTTTGCTTCTTCTTTTCCATACAAGTGTAAATAACACCCGGTTAATCTATTCACTTGTCCTAGGACCCCTTCTATATGTTCGCCTAAAATGTTTACCATGACAACTGGTTTTAACAAATTTGTTTCTCCAAGAGGTAAATTACAGATTGCTCGAATATGTTGCCCAAATTGACTCGTTTCACATGCATCAAGTGTATAGTGTCCAGAATTGTGCGGTCTTGGTGCTAATTCATTAATATAAATCTCACCATCAGCTGTAGCAAACATCTCTACTGCCAGTGTTCCCACAAGCTGAAGTTCATCCGCAAGTACCTGTGCATATTCAATTCCTTTTTGTGAAAGTTCTTCTGCAATACGGGCTGGCACAATAGATTCATGTAAGATGTTATTAACATGAATGTTTTCGGCTACAGGAAATACTTTCGTTTCCCCACTTACACTACGAGTTACAATAACGGATATTTCCTTTTCAAATGGCACCCATTTTTCTAGAATACATTCAGTTTGATCGACAAGCTCTTTTGCTCTTGCAACATCAGCTTCACTTCTTAAAACAACTTGCCCTTTACCGTCATATCCTCCTGTTGTTGTTTTTAACACACAAGGGAAGGAAAGTTCCGTAATTGCTGCTAAAAGTTCGTCTTGCTTCTGAACGAGTCTGTATGGTGCTACTGGTAAACCCGCTTTCGTGATTGCATTTTTTTCTGTATAACGATTTTGTGTTGTATATAATAACTCACTGCCCTGTGGCAAATAAGCATTCTTTTCAAGCCATTGTAGACATCTATAATCAATATTTTCAAATTCATATGTGACAACATCGCTTATTTCTGCTAAATGCTGAATCGCTTTCAAATCATCGTAGGATGCAACAATTTCAATGTCAGCAACTTGTGCACATGGTGAATGCTTTGTTGGATCTAACACAGCAATTTTATAACCCATTTCTTTCGCCGCTAGCGCCATCATTCTTCCAAGCTGGCCACCGCCAATAATTCCAATTGTTTTTCCAGGTAAAATGATTCTCGTCATATCAGTTCACTACTTTCACGCACGTTTTTCTCAATTGCTTCTCGTCTCAGTTCTAATGCATCATGTATATCATCATGAAATGATCCAAGTATTTGTGCTGCAAGTAGACCTGCATTTGTTGAACCAGCTTTCCCAATTGCAACAGTTGCAACTGGAACTCCTCCTGGCATTTGAACAATGGATAATAACGAATCTAGACCATTTAACGCTTTTGATTGAACAGGAACACCGATTACAGGAAGATTTGTCTTCGCAGCAACCATTCCTGGTAAATGAGCAGCTCCGCCTGCCCCAGCAATAATAACTTTTAATCCACGCTCACGAGCAGTTTCTGCATATTCAAACATATAATCTGGAGTCCGATGAGCAGATACGACTTTCTTCTCATACGGAATATTTAATTCTTCTAATATTTCACAAGCATACTTCATTGTTTCCCAGTCTGACGTGCTTCCCATAATGACTCCAACTAGTGGTTTCATATTAGAATCCCCCCGATTCAAATAAAAAAAGCCTGATATAGAACATTCCTCTTTTACTATGAGAGAAAGTGCTCTACTCAGGCATACGTATCCCATGTGAATAGAAAAATACCGAGTGACTTCCCCTCATAGTCCAACGATTAACGGTCGTTAGGTAGAGACTTGCAGGCCATATCCCCGCGATTATATGAGGTACGATATAATATTGTTTCTACCGTTATATTAACAGGTGTCATTCAAATATGTCAACAAATAATCGAATGTTTTTTAGACAGTTCATTATAACGTTCGTGTTTTAGTTATAATAAAAAGAATAAATGAAAATATATGCAAGTAAAAAACGAAATTAGGATAAGAGGATCAGATGTATCATATGAAAATCTGGTGGTTTAGCGATAAAATACCTTAACCATGATTTAATCGAACTTCATTTTCGAAAGTTATAACTTATAACAATAACAGTTATTTATTTTCAAATTCATACTCCCCTTAATCTGAACACTTGAAAAGGTAATCAATTCAAGGTGCAAATAATTCCATTTTTTGTATAATAATAGTATCACCTATGATACTATTATTATAAATTCACACTAATTTATAGGTGATTTAATTATGCAGAAACTTAACATCTTGTCATATTTATGTTTTTCTATCGCAATAACTGCTGCAATTATTGCATCCTCTTTTATAACATCTCACTTTTTCTATTCCCATTACTTAAAATTTATACTTTTTGTAGAAATAATCAGTCCCATTATCGGAATTATTTTAGGTTCTTTCGGAAAACCTGGAAAACCAAAACAAATTGCTATTATTTTAAATAGCCTCTTCTTTATTCTTTTTTCACTTTTGGCATTGCTAAATTTGTGGATTATGACATTTGGCAAATAAAATGAAACTTCCATCAATGGGCTTTTCTTCATCCTCCGTTGATGAAAAGCTCTCACCGATCGGGTATTTACAGACAGTTATCTCCCACAAATAGCAGGATAAAAATGAACACAAAAAAACCTAAGTCGAAACGACTTAGGTTTTTGCCTGGCAACGTCCTACTCTCACAGGGACAAAGTCCCAACTACCATCGGCGCTAGAGAGCTTAACTTCCGTGTTCGGTATGGGAACGGGTGTGACCTCTCTGCCATCATTACCAGACTTATGAAGGTATATTCCTTCAAAACTAGATAACATTTGCTTCATATTATATGGTTAAGTCCTCGATCTATTAGTATTCGTCAGCTCCACATGTCACCATGCTTCCACCTCGAACCTATCAACCTGATCATCTTTCA
>NZ_JBAWSV010000009.1:0-177014 GCF_037104695.1 Bacillus yunxiaonensis
TACGTGTTACTCACCCGTCCGCCGCTAACTTCTTAAGAGCAAGCTCTTAATCGGTTCGCTCGACTTGCATGTATTAGGCACGCCGCCAGCGTTCATCCTGAGCCAGGATCAAACTCTCCAATAAAGTGTTTGTCTAGCATCATAAATAAAAATTGACGTTTCACGTTGTTTGTTTCGTTCAGTTTTCAAAGAACTTGTCCGCCGCTCAATTGGCGACTTCCTTATGTTAGCATCTTTGTTTTTCGATGTCAACATTGTTTTTTTATTTCTTTTTTCTATTCGCTTTCTGCTGTAGTGCAGCAGCGACGTTTATTAATATATCATCTACATTTTTAAAGCGCAAGCACTTTTTTAAAAATATATAAAGTTTTTTGTCGTATAAACTAAATTATTGTATAACATATCGTTCACTCGTTAACTAACCATAAAATGAGTTCCTCACTTAAGAGTTTTTTTTTAGAAAATTTTTACATATTTTTAACTCTATTTCCTTGTCATTTGTTATATAGTAAAACAGTAAACCATCAAACCCTATCATGGAGGAATTTATTTATGGAAAGATTGACGAAGTTTTCATTAAAAAATAGGGCCGCTATTATCATCATGGTTTTCCTCATCTCTGTATTAGGTATTTATTCCGGCTCTAAGTTACCGATGGAGTTTTTACCAAGCATCGATAATCCCGTAATAACAATCACCACTTTATCCGAAGGACTAGATGCTGAAACAATGACAAAAGAAGTAACAGAACCTCTCGAGAAACAATTTCGAAACCTTTCACACGTCGATACCATTACATCGTCAACAAGTGAAGGATTATCACGGATTGATATTACGTACACCTCAGAAGCAAATATGAAAGATGCAACGCGTGAAGTTGAAAAACTCACAAACGGAGTACCACTTCCAAAAGATACAATGAAACCAGTTGTCAGCCAACTAAACACCTCTATGATTCCACTCGCACAAATCACAGTTCAAAAGAAAAATGGCTTTACAAAGGCTGATGAAAAACAAATCGAAAAAGAAGTTATCCCGCAACTTGAAAATATCGATGGCGTGTCCAATGTTATGTTTTACGGAAAATCAACATCTGAATTATCTATTGTATTAGATCCCGTTAAAATGAAAGATAAAAATATCATAACATCACAAATTGTATCTGCTCTTCAAGGAAAAGAAGTTTCTATACCTGCTGGACAAATATCTATAAATAACGAAAATCATTTACTTCGTGTAATTGGAGAAATAAAAAATATTGAAGACATAAAAAACATTCCCCTCACACCAGAAGTAAAACTAAGTGATATCGCAAAAATTGAGCTAAAACAACATCATGATGCAATTTCCCATATAAACGGAGATGATGGTGCCGTATTAGTCATTATGAAAGAACCCAGCAAAAATGCTGTTACAATTGGAAAAGAAATTGAGAAAAAAGTTCATGATATGAGCAAGCAATATAAAGACACTTTCACTATAAAAACACTTATGTCAACGCACGAACAAGTCCAAAATGCTGTTACAAGTATGGCTAAAGAAGTTATTCTCGGTGCCATTGCCGCTACATTCATCATTTTAATTTTCTTACGTAACATTCGTACTACTTTAATCGCTGTTGTCAGTATCCCTTTATCTATACTCCTTACACTCTTTTTACTTGAGCAATCTCATATCACTTTAAACATTTTAACATTAGGAGGACTAGCAGTTGCTGTCGGACGCCTTGTTGATGATAGCATCGTTGTAATCGAAAACATTTTCCGTCGTTTACAAAAAGATTCTTTCTCAAAAGACGTTATTATTGATGCTACAAAAGAAGTTGCAATCGCAATTACGTCTTCCACTTTAACGACCGTCGCTGTTTTTTTACCAATTGGCTTTGTATCAGGCGGAATCGGTGAATTTATGCTGCCTATGGTGTTGGCAGTTGTATATTCGATTCTTTCCTCTCTAGTAGTGGCCTTAACAGTTGTTCCGCTCATGGCTTTTCTACTTTTAAAGAAAGCAAGACACGAAGAGCAAAAAGAAACGAAACGTTATACAGCCATTTTAAAATGGTCGTTATCACATAAATTTATCATTTTACTTACTTCTTTCTTATTGTTTGTCGGTTCAATTGCAGCTTACATTGTACTTCCAAAAGCAAATATTAAATCTGACGATAACACAATGCTTTCTATCAATATGACATTCCCCGCTAATTACGATTTAGAAAAGGGGAAACAACAAGCTTTCGAATTCGAAAAGAAATTACTTGCAGATACACAAGTACAAGACGTTACCTTACGAATGGGTTCTGCTTCAGAAGATGCACAGTGGGGCCAAGTGACAAAAAACAATCTTGCAAGTATATATGTAGGATTTAAAAAAGGAATTGACCTTGAAACATACATTAACAAACTAAAAAAAGAACAGAATCAATTTCAACCAGCAACATTTGATTATATAAAAGTGAGTTTTTCAAGTTTCGGTGGCGGGAACGCTTTACAATTTAACATTACGGCCAACAATAGTGAAGATTTAAAGAAAGCTTCCGATCTTGTTACCACAAAATTAAAAAGCTTAAATAGTCTTTCAAAAGTAAAAACAAATATGGAAGAGGAGAAAAATGAATGGGTCATCAACGTTGATCAAACAAAAGCAGAGAAAGCAGGATTAACTCCTGAAGTCATCGCACAACAAGTTGCATTTTTAATGAAAAAATCACCAATTGGCCAAATTTCACTCGATAATGAAAAGACAACTATTGTAATAGAACACGAAAAAACAAACATCCATAATAAAGATGCAATTCTAGACTCAAATATTTCGTCTCCAATTACTGGTTTGATCCCATTAAAAGATGTTGCAACCATTTCTGAAAAACAAATACAAACAGAAATATTCCATAAGGACGGAAAAGAAACAATTCAAGTTGCGGCGGAAGCAAAAGGTGAAGATTTAAGTAAAGTAAGTACAGATGTAAATACAGCTATTACAAATTTAAAATTACCTGATGGAGCGAAAGTTAACATTGCCGGAGCAACAGAATCAATGCAAGAAAGTTTCACTGATCTATTTAAAATTATGGGAATTGCAATTGGTGTCGTTTACTTAATTATGGTTATTACTTTTGGGCAAGCACGTGCACCGTTTGCAATTTTATTCTCCCTTCCATTAGCTGCTGTCGGCGGTATTTTAGGTTTAATTATTTCACGAACACCGGTTGATTTAAACTCCCTTATCGGTGCCTTAATGCTAATCGGAATCGTCGTGACAAATGCAATTGTATTAATAGAACGTGTACAACAAAATCGCGAAAAAGGAATGTCAACAAGAGAAGCGCTATTAGAAGCTGGCTCGATAAGATTACGCCCAATTATCATGACAGCTATTACAACCATCTTCGCAATGCTTCCTCTACTATTCGGTGATACACAAGCTGGAAGCATGGTATCAAAAAGCTTAGCTGTTGTAGTAATTGGCGGTTTATTAGTTTCCACATTACTAACACTCGTTGTTGTACCTGTTATGTACGAATTACTAGATCGAATTGGCAGCAGGAAGCATCGCAAAAAACAACACGAATCTTATACAGACGTTCCAAACTCATAAAGTGAAACTTCCATAAGAGTAGGTTTTCTTCATCCCCCACTTTTCTTTGAATCTTGAGGTGGGGGTCTTACTGCCCACGAATAATAGAATAAAATACAACAACCGCACTCAGACTTCTGAATGCGGTTGTTGTATTTTTTTACCTATACCCTTCACATTCCTTGAGAATAGGGGCTTCTCAAATAAAGTGAAGCTTTCAGCAGTAGTTTCTCATGTTGCTTAAACTCTTCATTAAATACCTTTGTTTCTACATCCAAAGAATTAACTATGGACCGGTTCTTTTTCGTTTAGACCAAGCGTCTGCGCTGTTGAAGTATGAATTTCTTGGAAAAGCTCTGGATTTTCCACTAGTGACACGCCATAAGAAGGAATCATTTCTTTTATTTTCAGTTCCCACTCTTTCATATGTTGCGGGAAGCATTTCCCTAATACTTCAAGCATAACGTGAACAGCAGTAGAAGCCCCCGGAGAAGCACCAAGCAATGCAGCTATCGAGCCATCAGCGGCACTAACAACTTCCGTACCAAATTGAAGTGTTCCTTTACCGCCAGCATCAGTATCTTTGATAACTTGCACACGTTGGCCCGCTACCACTGTACTCCAATCTTCGCTTTTGGCGTTCGGAATAAACTCGCGTAATTCTTCCATGCGCTTTTCATTCGATAACATAACTTGCTGGATCAAGTATTTTGTCAATGCCATCTCTTTTACGCCTGCCGCCAACATAGTCAGGACATTATTCGGTTTTACGGAACCTATTAAATCAAAATTTGAACCAGTTTTTAAAAACTTTGGTGAGAAGCCAGCAAACGGTCCAAACAGCAATGTTTTTTTGTTGTCGATATATCTTGTATCAAGATGCGGAACAGACATTGGAGGAGCACCAACCTTAGCTTTACCGTATACTTTTGCATGATGCTGCTCTACAACTTCCGGATTGTTACATACCATAAATAAGCCGCTTACCGGGAACCCTCCAATATGTTTTGACTCAGGAATACCGGTTTTTTGTAGTAAAGGCAGACTTCCGCCTCCACCGCCGATAAAGACGAATTTTGCAGTATGGTATTCGATTTTACCACTATCGATATCATGCACTTTTACTTCCCACGAGCCGTCGCTAGTACGTTTAATATCCTCAACGCTATGTTTGTAGTTTATCTCGACGTTTTTAGTCTGCAAGTAGTCAAACAACATGCGTGTTAAAGCACCAAAGTTAACATCTGTCCCAGAGTCAATTTTTGTTGCCGCTATCGGTTCATCCGCTGTACGTCCTTCCATGATAAGCGGAATCCATTCCTTCAGTTTTTGAGGGTCATCGGAAAATTCCATCCCTTGAAACAGAGGATTATTTGAAAGCGCTTCAAAACGATTCTTCAAGAACTTTACATTTTTTTCCCCTTGTACTAAACTCATATGAGGTATTGGCATGATAAAGTCCTGCGGGTTACGAATCAGATTGCTATTTACAAGATATGCCCAAAACTGTCTTGAAAGCTGAAACTGTTCATTAATTTTTATAGCTTTACTAATATCTACAGATCCGTCTGTTTTTTCGGATGTATAGTTAAGTTCGCACAGTGCAGAATGACCCGTACCCGCATTATTCCATTCGTTAGAGCTTTCTTCTCCTGCGTTTGCCAGTTTCTCAAACACTTTGATTTCCCATTCAGGTACTAACTCTTTCAGTAATGATCCCAAAGTCGCGCTCATCACTCCGGCACCAATTAAGATAACGTCTGTTTTCTTCTGTATTTTGCTCATTTTAACCTTCCTCATCCCCTATATTTACAAAAAAGAGTAGGCGCACTCCTGCTTAGATGTCGCAAAAAGCAAGGCGCCATCTAGACCCCACCTAGAAACACACCTTTTCTGTCTCAATTATAACACCATATCATATTCTATTATAATTATTTATAGAGTAAAATATCTACTATTATCTGATAATTATAAACTATGTAAAGTTCGTTAAAAAGTGAACAGTCCGTCCAAAAGGCCTTAACTTAGCTTCTTACAAGGGCTAAGGCTTCGGTTTGCCATTACTTTTGGTATGGTTCTCCGCACTTAACAGGGAGTAAAACGTTTACTATAGTTAGTTTAACTGTATAATACTGCACATTCTCCAAAATATCCATATCATCTATAAGCTCGCTCTTCCACAATCTGGCCATTTAATGGAATAACGGTCGAACTTTATTTCAAATCCACTCCCCCACCTATCTTCTGTAGAAAACGCGGAAACGTCCTGCGATTCTAGCCGCTAGAGCTGGACAACGATTCTCTCTCAATCTTGAGGCGGAGGTCTTACTGCCCTTGAATAGCGGGATTAAAAAAAGAGCATCCTTAAAAGGTCGATTTTATCGAACTTTTAGGACACCCTCTTTATTTTATATAGAGTACAAGTAGTTATGCCACTGCTTTTCCTTTACTTCTTTTACGAGATTTTTTCGTACCAGTAAAGCGTTTATGCAGTACGGCTGCTATAAAGCGAGCAAGAATATTAAATAGTAGTACCATAATAATTAATACTGCTGCTGATTTTGTTGCAATTAGCTTCGCGTCAGGAATAATTCCCTCAGAATTTAACTTCCAAATATGCACTGCCAATGTTTCTGCTGGTCGAAATGGGTTCAACGGATTAGCAGGACTTGAAAGGTCCGCTGCTGAATTTAAAATTGGTGACGTTAATCCAGCTGTATAAATTAGTGCTGCCGCTTCACCAAAAATACGTCCAGCCGCTAAAATAACACCTGTAATAATTTGTGGCAATGCAGATGGAATAATAATTCTAACAATTGTTTGCCACTTTGTTGCACCTAACCCAAGACTTGCTTCTTTCACATTAGATGGAATTTCTGTAATTGCATTTTCACAAACGCGCGTTAAACTTGGTAAATTTAAAATCGTTAGAGCTAACGCTCCGCCTATGGCAGTATAACCCCAACCTGCCATCGTAACAAACACAAGTAATCCGAATAAACCAACTACAATAGAAGGTAGCGATGCCATTGTTTCAATACATAGACGAACAAAATTTAAAAATCGACCTTGCTTTGCATATTCTGCAAGATAAATTCCCGCACCAAGACCTAAAGGAATTGAAATAACTAATGTAATGACAAGCATATAGAAGGAATTAAATAATTGAGGACCAATCCCTCCTCCTGCTGTTGTATTACTTGGTTCTCCAAATAAAAAATTTGGATCCCAAAACCCCCAACCTTGTCGTAAAATTTCGTATACAAGAAAACCGAGTAAAGCGACTACAAATGCTGCAACCGCATATAAAATCCCTGTCCATATACTATTAACTGTTCTAGCATTCATCGTTATCTTTCACCTCTTTGGCCAATCGCTCGAATTGCTACGATAAATAAGAAAGAAATAAGAAGTAATATCATCGCTAATGTCCATAGCGCATTATTCCAAGCTGTCCCATTTAACGTATTCGTCATATCCATTGTCAAAATACCTGTTAAAGTTGAAGTTGGACTATATAGTCCTTCTGGTAATTTTATTGTATTACCGATTACCATCTGAACTGCCAATGCTTCACCAAAAGCACGAGCTAATCCAAGAACAACCCCTGTTAAAATACCTTTTTTTGCTGCCGGAACAATGACGCGGCTAATCGCTTGCCATTTCGTCGATCCTAAACCATAAGAGGCTTCTAAATATTCAAAAGGAACTGCACGAATTGCATCGGAAGCAATACTTGCAATCGTTGGCAAAATCATAATACTTAATACAATAATCCCTGCAATTAAACTAAATCCTACACCACCAAAAGAATTACGTAAAAGCGGAACTAAAATTGTAACCCCTAGTAAACCATATACAACAGACGGAATCCCTACTAACAATTCTAAAACCGGCTTTAATACTTTGTTTCCAAACTTTGGTGAAATTAAATTCATAAACACTGCTAGTGCAATTGCAATCGGCGCACTAATAATTACTGCACCGAGAGATACAGCAGTAGATCCAACTATAAAAATAACAGCGCCAAAACTTCCATCATTCGGAGCCCATTTTGTTGATGTGAATATTTCTGAAATTGAGATATTACTTTGCGTAAATGATTGAATTCCTTTTGCACAAATGAATGCAATAATAGCTAATGTAACAGCAACAATTAATAAACCACAAAGCGTCACAAGTGTTCTTCCAATATATTCACTTTTTACGTAGTTAATTTGTTTTTTCCCCTTCATCACAAGACCACAACCTCACTTCATATATCGAAATGAACAAGACTGGCTAAATAGCCAGCCCCGTTTTATATTATTGTTTTAATTTAGACATTGGGATGTAACCCATTTCTTCTACTTTTTTCTCAAAGTCTGAACCTTTTACATAATCAATGTAACCTTTTGTTGCATCTTTTGCTTCACCTTTTGTGATCATGTATTCATAAGACCAAAACGGATATTTACCAGAAGAAATATTTTCAGTTGTTGGTTCTACACCATCAATTTTCAATGTTTTTAAAGTACCTTTTTTGTCACCAACCATGTAAGAGTTAGCTAAATAACTAATAGATCCTGGTGTAGAGTTGATTGCTTGCTCTACTGCACCATTGGAATCTTGTGTTGTACCAGTAGCATCGTTAATTTTTGCGTCTTTCATAACTGTTTTTTCAAACGTAGCACGTGTACCAGAAGCAGCTGGGCGATTAACTACATTGATTTTTTCGTCTTTTCCGCCAACTTCTTTCCAGTTTGTAACTTTACCAGAGAAAATATCTTGTACTTGTTTTACTGTTAAGTTATCAACATTTACATCTTTATTTACAACTAACGCAAATCCGATACCTGCAACTTTGTTATCTACTAATTCTTTTGCTTTATCAGCTTCTTTTATTTTATCTGCAGCAGGAACATCAGAGTTACCAACTTGAACAGCACCAGAAGCTACTTGGTTAATTCCAGTTCCACTACCGCCACCTTGAACTGTAATTGATACTTTTGAATTTTTCCCCATAAATTCTTTAGCAGCTTCGTCTGCAAGTGGTTGAAGCGCCGTAGAACCAGCTGCTGTAATTGTACCGGATAATTCTTGCTTCGTTTCGTTACCACCTTTAGCAGTTTCCGTCTTTGTTGTGTCTGTTTTCCCACAACCTACTAAAGCACCTGCAACTACTAATGCTGCTAACGAAAATTTAAAGCCTTTTTTCATAACCATGTCTTGTACCCCCATTTGATTATCACTTTTCATTTCTACATTATTATGTGCATATCTCGTAGTACAAATTCATTGTAGGACAATAATATTATGTCAGTGTTAAGCGTTTTTAAATTTTAAGTAAAGGAAGTGGATTCATAGAAAAAACCATATATATTCATTGTTTTCAACATAAAACAATGAAAAAACCATAAAAAACAGAACGTATTGTAAAGCTAATTTTAATAATGTAAATTTATTGTAAATTCATATCTTTGCTTTACACCTTTATTTAAGATATTTTTCTAAAAAATTCTACTTCTCCTTGTTAAAATCCCAACATAAACAACAAAAAATGGAATAACATGCAAGTGAGCCCTATAAACTGGAACAATTCGAAAAATACCTGAATATTTTTAAAGTAAGAATTGACAACCGCGCTCAATATCACCTAGTATGTTATTAACAAAATGTTTCCCTAAGGAAACATTTTGAACTCGTACTAAAAAAATAGAAGTGAGGTAACTCTTATGGTATCGGTTAAAACCCAGCCACTTTCTACTTTTAAAACAGGTCAACTCGTACAAATTGAAAAAATTCAGTTAGAAGGAACAATGAAACGCCGCCTGCTTGATTTAGGATTTATTCCTGGTGCAACGATTAAAGTGTTACAAAAAAGTCCGCTTGGTGATCCCATTGCATATCAAGTAAGTAATACGACAATTGCACTTCGAAATGAAGAAAGTTCGCAAATAATTGGGACATTGATAGGAGATGATCCAAAATGAAAAAGCGCCGCATTGCATTAGCAGGAAATCCGAATACAGGAAAAAGTACGTTATTTAATACATTAACCGGATTAAAACAACATACTGGAAACTGGACGGGAAAAACAGTATTAAAAGCTGAAGGCGAGTATGCACATAACGGAGATTTATATACGATTATAGATTTACCTGGAACGTATTCTTTATATTCCAACTCTGCCGATGAAGAAGTTGCCCGTGACTACATTATCTTTGAAAAACCAGATGTAACCGTCGTTGTATTGGATGCAACAGCGATGGAGCGGAATCTAAACTTAGCACTGCAAGTTATGGAAATGACAAAAGAAGTTATTATATGCGTTAACTTAATTGATGAAGCAGAAAAGAAAGGCATTATAATCGATGAGAAAAAATTAGCAAAATCACTTGGAGTTCCTATTGTAAAAGTCTCTGCCCGTAACAAAATCGGAATCAGTCGGTTACTAAACACAATTGAAAAAGTAGTAAATAGAAAATTAATTCCTACTCCCTTTCAAATTACTTATAACGAAAAAATAGAAAAGATGATTCAGGAACTTGAACCACAAATATATGAAGTTTTTGGAGATTCTTATCCTGCACGTTGGATTGCACTTCGCATTCTAGATGGAGACAAGAATTTCTTAGAAGCTCTTCAAAAACATCATGAAGAACCGCTTGTAAGGGAGGTCGTAATCAATGGAATCTCATTTAACCAGTAAAGCTCTTCCATTAGACCATATCGTACATCATGCACAAACACTTGTTAAAGAAGATATTCGCGATGAAATTGTTGTTGATATCTATCGTGCTTCAGCTAATATTTGTAAAAATTCGGTTCAATATACGGATAAAAATAAATTATATCGTTCAGAGAGGCTCGATAAAATTTTCACCTCTCCTATATTCGGTTTCCCTATTATGCTTGCTGTTTTATCTGTGATTTTCTATCTTACAATTGCTGGCGCAAACGTTCCATCCGATAAAATTGCTGAATTCTTTGGATGGGCAGAAAATCATTTAACATCTTGGTTCCAAGCGATGCATGCACCAGAATGGTTACATGGTGTTCTTATTCTTGGGCTATTCCGTGGAACAGGAGCAGTTATTAGCGTTATGTTACCACCCATGGCAATCTTCTTTCCAATTTTCGCTTTACTAGAAAACTACGGTTACTTACCACGCGTTGCTTTTAACATGGACCGCCTCTTTAAACGTGCCGGGGCACATGGGAAACAATCATTAACAATGGCGATGGGATTTGGATGTAACGCAGCTGCAATTATGTCAACACGTATTATTGAATCACCTCGTGAACGTATGCTCGCAATCTTAACAAATAACTTTGTTCCTTGTAACGGTCGATGGCCAACACTTATTTTATTAGCATCTTTATTTATGGCTGCTGGATATACAGGCGGTATGCAAACCCTAGTAACAGCCGGAGTTGTTGTCGGCATGGTTGTAATTGGCATTATCGTAACTTTAACCGTTTCATGGGCACTCTCAAAAACGGCTTTAAAAGGTGTTCCAACCCACTACACACTAGAATTACCACCTTATAGAAAACCTAAAATTTGGGATACGATCGTACGCGCAACGCTCGATAAATCAATATACGTTCTAAAGCGTGCCGTTATCGTTGCGGCACCTGCAGCAGTATTAACATGGGTATTAGCAAATGTATTTATTGGAGACACAAGTCTTCTTATGTATATCGTAAATTTTTTAGATCCGTTTGCAAAATTACTTGGGCTTGACGGATACATTTTAGCAGCATTTATTCTCGGCTTACCTGCAAACGAAATTGTTGTTCCAATTTTATTAATGGCTTATCTATCAACAGGTTCATTAACAGAGTTAGCAGATTTAACACAAATTAAACAACTGTTTCTTGAACACGGGTGGACTTGGCTAACTGCATTAAATATGATGTTGTTTTCTCTTCTGCATTTCCCATGCGGAACCACACTAGTTAATATATATAAAGAAACAAAAAGTGCCAAATGGACATTTCTTTCATTTGCCATCCCTACTGTAATTGCCATTGTTGTTACATTCCTTACGGCACAATTGGTACATTGGTTGGGACTTATATAATAGAAAAGAAACCCGATGTATCATTACTCGGGTTTCTTTTTTTGCGGTATTTGTTTTTGCCAAGGCTGCGCACCGTATTCTTGTATTTTTTTATGAATGAAATAAGCAGTATAGGGCAGAGTTGCCATTAAAATCGTGCATATAATCCCTAAAGTCGTAAACATTATGCCGCTCCTTTACTCACCTTCTTACTGGTAACACAGATCCTGTATGTTCAATACTTGGATGCACACGAACAATAATGTTACTTGTACTAAAAAAATTTTGACCTTGATCCCAATTTTTTTTAATTTTTATCCATTGCTTATAATTTTGACGCTTATAATATTCTCCTAATCCAAATGCATCTACTTTTAAATCTTTTTGGACAATCTTAATTGTTTTTTGTATCTGTTTTTCAATTTCACTGGCAAGGTATTTACTAATTTCTTCAGAACTCATCGCTTTATTATCTTTCCTTAAATACACTTCTGCTAATGTTCCGTCTAAATATACATCAATTACAAATTTAGGCTTTGTAGGGTTTGTTAAGAATGTGTGGATTTTCCGACGCATCCCACGAATTTCAAATACAATAAGCTGATTTCCCTTTTTTATTTTAAAAAAGCCCCCTACTTTTTTTCCAACAATATAATTTAGTCCTAATGTTTCCATCCCATTTAGACTACCTACAAATTTAGTATCTTTTCCACGAAATACAGCTGCTCCTTCCATTTTAATTCCCTGCCGAGTTAGTCCTAAGACAGGAAGAACAAAACTTCTATCAGCAGACATTTTTTCTTGTAACTCACCAATTCGAACTGCTTCTAACATTTGGGCATTTTTCTGCGCATGATTTGATATCATACTTACGTATTTGGATGGTAAATTTTCTGGTTTTGCACTCTGCTTTAAAATTTCTTCCGCTCTTCCTTTTGAAATAAAGATCCGAATATTTCTTCGCATCTCATGATCACGAAAAAATACATCTAATGTATCTTCTAAAACGAAAGGTTTTTTCAATAAGTCCTCAGAAAAAATAAGCGCTTCTATATGAGGAAAGAATAAGGACCGACTTATTTTCTTAGAGATAATCCGAATTTGGGCAAATACACTATCAGCCGTTGCATTAATATTAATGTAATTTTCTTTACTTGATGTTTTACTTCCCTGTTGCATTAAAGAACTAGGCAATACAATTTGATACGTTCCTTTTATAAGAGGGGAAAGCTTGGAAGTTATCGTTTCACTTTTTTCTCCCTTATTCGTTGCCCGGTCTAATGCAACACCAACAACAAACCCTCTTTCTTCAATTTCCTGCCGTTCAGAGCAGCCACTTATAAGTAAAATCAAAAACAGACAACTCATTTTTTTAAGAAGAAGGTTCATTTTTATTCCCCCCTCCTTTTATTTTATAGAAAATAAAAATGAGAAGAGGAACAACAAACATAATAGACATGTCAACCCAAGCTAAATATGTACCATACTTACTTATCACATCCAAATTACCTGGAATATTATTCACAATATAAATGATAGGTGCACTAATAAAAATAAACGTATGTTTTTTTATTGCAGGAAACATTGCACAAAATAAAAAAATAGCAACATCATAATACAATGCAGTTGTATTAAAAACAGTAATAATCCATGTTATAAAAAAGATTGCATCAAATCTCTCTAGAAAACCTCCCCCGATTTCAATTTCTTTTCCAAGTTCAATCGTTGGATATGTTAAAGTACTAGTCGTTAAATAAGTAAATACACTTATACAAGTAATATAAATTAATATATAGGATAAAACAGTAATCATAACCCCTTTTGCCGCTGCCATAGGGGCGTTTTTAGTTGACTTTAGTATAGCAGCATAGAAAAAACCTACTTCGAATCCAATAAACGTAAAGGCAGATTCTCTGATTCCACCCATATATTTACTCATTTTAGTTTGAAAAAATGGGGATAAACTTTCAAATTCCATTAAATTAACATTTAGCAGCGATAACAAAATAATAGCAATAAAAACAATGGGTAAAAATAGAACACTAAGCCTTATTAATCCTGCCCTAGATCCACAAACGCCATAAATAACAACGAGCAAATAAAAAAAAGACAAAAGCTGAACAGGTGTATCACTAAATAAATAGGTTTGAGAAATAATAGAAATTGTTCGCGCTTCATAAGCCGTAATTCCCATAAATGTTAGCATTAAAATAAAACAGATAAGATAAGTAATAGGCTTCGTTAAATGCACGCTCGTATATTGAACAAAATTTTGTTTCGGAAATAAAATGGCAACCTTCATGATAAGCCACGCAAAACAAGTACATATTAACCCACTTAAGAGTAAAAGAATCCATCCATCCGCAAAAAGCGCATGAGTCGCCATAACACGCGGCATGGCAAGTGCACCTGTACCAATAATAGTAGAAGATACAGCAAACGTGAGTTCACGAGTACCAATTTCTTCATCTCCATACTCAAATGGCTTCACTTCATCCCCTCTCCTTTGAACGCAATGTTTTATCCTTTGGTTGTAAGTACTCCGGTCTTTCTTTCAACATTGCTTTAGGCAAACGTACAACCTCTTCTTTCCAATCTTTATAAAAAGCAGGTGTAATCGGTGCAGAATATGGTACTCCAACACTCGTTAAATTTACGATGTGAATTGCTAAGGCAATTAACCCTAAAATAATTCCATACAAACCAAAGACTGTGGCAGCTAACATAAACGCAAACAATAAAATACGAAAAGTAATTGTAATGCTATATACCGGCAATGAAAATGTAGCTACGGCCGTGACCGCAATAATAATGACAAGAAACGGATTTACAATACCGGCACTTACAGCAGCTTCTCCAATAACAAGACCTCCTACAATACCAATCGTTTGCCCCATCGGCTTCGGAAGACGAATTCCAGCTTCACGAATCAGTTCCATTGTAAAAGCCATTATGAGCGCTTCAATATACGCTGGAAACGGAACACCTTCTCTTGCTCCAGCAATTGAATATGCAAGAGTAGAGGGAATAAGCCCTTGATGATAAGAAACAAGAGCTACATACATAGCCGGTAATAAAATTGCAATCGTGCCCGCTAACATTCGAAGTCCTCTTAACAACGTTCCAATCATCCAACGTTCATAGTGATCTTCAGGCGATTGAAATATATCAATCATTACCATTGGAGCAATAAGTGCAAATGGAGAACCATCTACTAAAATAGCTGCTTTCCCTTTTGCAAGTGAAGCTGCGACGTTATCTGGTCTTTCTGTATTTAAAAATTGAGGGAAAGGAGACAAATTATTATCTTGTATGAGTTGTTCAATCGTTCCTGTCTCAAAAATAATATCTGTTTCAATAGACTGAAGTCTCCGGTTTAATTCTTTTACAATATAAGGATTAATAATATCTTCAATGTAAACTAATGTTACTTCCTTCTGTGAACGTTTCCCCATAATATAGGAATAAAAACGTAATTGCGGGTCACGGATGTGACGCCGAATCAACATTTTGTTTACATTCACATCTTCAATAAATCCTAAATTAGGCCCTCGAATGATTGTCTCCGTAGATGGTGAATCGAGACTTCGTTTCTCCCATTCACGGAAATTTACAATCATTGCAGAAGGAATACCATCTAGTAGCACAATTGTATCGCCTGCTAATAGCGCATTCATAACATCCGGAAATGTCTTTGCAATACTCACTTCTCCAACTGACAAAAATTGATCGATTAACGTTTGAATGATCGGAGCTTGTTTAGGAATATCTTCATACTGCAATGGTCGAATAACAAAACGATAAATCATGTCTTTATTGCTTAGTCCGCATAAAAATATAACTGCACACCGATCATTCGTTCCTGAAAGAGAAAATTCACGTACAGTTAAGTCATTAGGTGAATCTAACTTTTCTCGAATTTCATTCGTAATTTTCGATAAGTTAGCATCTAATTGAATCATCTTTATCACCTAACTTTCTTTCTCAAAATGTTGTAGTTATATTTCTCCACTTCAAACAAATATATACAAAAAGAGTTATCCGTTAGTAGCTGGATAACTCAAATAAAACACTATTTTATTCTCTGTTTCTCATGAAATTTAAAACAGACGAAACAAATATCTCTACACCAATCGGCAAGGCATCCTCATCAATTGTAAAACGCGGATGATGATGAGGGTGGATAATTCCCTTCTCGTGATTTCCAGCCCCTATAAAGAAAAATGTACCGGGGGCTTTTTGTAAGAACGCCGAAAAATCTTCTCCAGCCATCGTCGGCTGTAAATGAACAACGTGTTCTCTTCCTAAAAGTTGCAATGCTGTATTTTCTATATGCCTTGTTACATTCTCTTCATTTACAACTGGGCGATATCCGTATTCGTATGTAAATGTATAAGATGCCCCGTATGCTTCTGTAATACATTTTACAATTTTCTCAATTCGCTCTGCTGTTTGCTTCCGAAGTTCATTTCGTAAACTTCTTACTGTTCCCCCAATTGTCGCACTGTCAGGAATTACATTATGAGTTGTCCCTGCGTGAAACTGTGTTACAGATAACACTAATGAATCTAACGGGTTAGTAAGCCTGGAAACAATTTGTTGTAATTGAGAAACAACTTGCGTACCAATTGCAATACTATCAATCGTTTCATGCGGAATCCCAGCATGTCCGCCTTTCCCAACAATCGTAATCGAAAACGCATCAGGAGCAGCCATTGCCGGACCATACACAACCCCAATTTTTCCAACTTCCAGTGGTGCCCAAAGGTGTGCGCCGATAATATAATCGACTCCTTCCATAACACCAGCGTCAACCATTTCCTGTGCACCGCCCGGAAAGTTCTCCTCAGCATGTTGAAACAAAAAACGGATTTCCCCTTGAATTTGATCCCGTTTTTGTGAAAGTGTGTATGCCGTACCAAGTAACATCGCAATATGTCCATCATGTCCACACGCATGCATAACCCCTTGATATCTAGAAATAAAATCAAACTTATTCTCTTCTTCAATAGGGAGTGCATCCATGTCAGCACGAAGCGCAATTGTTTTTCCTGGCTGTTTACCAACCAATTTTGCCATCACACTATACTGCGTTGGACGTGAAACTTCTAAATGAGGAAATGTTTGCAGTATGTCATAAACTGTTTGAGATGTTTTTTCTTCACGATAAGAGAGCTCAGGATACATATGAAAATGTCTTCTCCATTGAATAAGCTGCTCTTTCGAAATAGATGCTTCTTGTATAATATCCATATACAATCATCCTTTCTCCACTACATTACCTGTTATTATGAAAACTCCCGCCACTTATCTCATTCGGATCTTAAAGTGGGGGTTTCTCGTGTATCACCTTCAAGAGATGCTTAACACGAGTGGAGTTGACACAGCTGCCCGATGGCACAACCCCTCTATTCCATCAGCAAACGCCTTTGGAACTGCTTTTTTTAAGATGTTATAGGCACCATTCACATCTGCGTTCAGTAGTTTGTTCTCTTTCGTACGGTACAAGCCACGTTTGATACGTGTTCCACTGAATATAGGAATATCTTCCTCACCATAAGTTGGTATCACGTCATTGTCTAGGAAGGATGCCTTGCTTGTATACGATTCTTCTACAACTTGTACAGCAATACCTTTTCGTTTTGCCTTATAGATGATCATTTCAATGAGTAAATTATGTGGGACATGACAAAATGATTGATTTTGTCGTTCCCCCATCTTACTGTTTTGTTTCCATGATGTATTTTTTCCAATCGCAATCGTAGAGATTTCTTGTTGAATCGCTATCTGAACAATGTGGTGACTCATTTTATGGAAGATATCTTTTATTTTGAGAAACCGTTTCTCATGAAGCTTCTCTAAACGGTTTGATGTGTGTGGTCCTTCTTTTGGTTCTTTCCCATGACGAAGAATCCCCAGCAAATGTGCCTTTTGCTTGTTATAGTATTGATTGATACTTTTGATGACATTGCCCTTTACTAACACAGGAGTAGCCCCCTGTATTCGTTGTGATAGTTGCAATGTTATTGATCCCTAAATCAATACTCATATAGCGATTATTGTCGACATGCTCAGGTGCTGACTCAGATTGTTCTGTCACAATTGCCACTTTAAACTTCCCATAAGCAGGGGAAACGCGTACCTCCTTCAGATTTTCGATATGCCCAAACAATTTACCGATATTTAATTTCATGCTTGTTTTTGGAAAACGAATGTAATTCTCTTGGAGTTTACACGCTTGATTCGTAAATACAACTTCTGCCATAGATGATTTGATATATTTTGGAATGCGAGGTCTGCCAGTAAAAGTGGAAGAATGTTTTTTGTATACCTTGATGGTAGCAAAGAATGATTTCCAGTTTTGATAGAGTTTTTTCATGACCGCTTGATTCGTTTGCGCTGGCAAGTTCATATAATCTTGTTGTTTCATTGTTTTAAACAAGCAATCTAAGAAATGATACGATAGGAACGACTTCTCCTTTGTCGGTAATGTAAAGAAGTTACATTTCATTTCTTTTCGCTCTTCCACAGGTTTTTCTTTCTGTTTTTGCACGCGTTTTTGGTACGCACGAAGTTGATTTTCATTCATGGTTTCAATATGTGTTTGGAATATATGGAGAACTTCTTGTTGAAGTGGCTGTAATGGTTGATCAGTACGTAAAGCCGTATACACTTGGCGAATATAGAAGTTTGTTGTATTGTAGAGATTTTTTGCATTTTGGCACATTTCCATGAAGTAGGCGTGCAATTTGTGACCTTTCTTAATCCAAATTTGATAGGTTGCATATTCTTTTTCTTTCATCATAATTTTCACCTCCTTCTTTCCTTTATGATACTACAAAACAACAAAAAGGAACGTACATTCGTATTGATACAAAAATATTTTTACGAATGCAATGGCAGTTCAATCCCACCTTAAACTTAGCTATGCCCTGCACGTTTTGGAGATGGGGTTTTTTACCCATTTTCCGATGAAAAAAATAAAAAGCTATCAAATTTGATAGCTTTTTATTTTTTTAGAATAGTAATCGCCTGTTTCCCCATTTGTTCCCACGCCTTTTCAAATTGAGCGCGCGGAATACCTTTACGCGGGTTGTTTGCCAACGGATCATTTATATATACAAAATTTTGATCATAACCGACAATAACAGCGCTATGTTCATAATATGTAACCTTTACTTCTCCAGCATTTGTATTCCAAGTCTCAAAGCTTCCTTCATCTAGCGGCTGAAAAGTTGTATTAGCAATAACCCATACCGGTGAACCAGCACTAAGCACTTTATATATATCTTTTATATCTCTTCCTGTTAAATCAATTGTTTTATCTGGAACATATTTTTGCGCTAATTGAAAAATCGGCTGATGATATACCCCGTAACCTGGTTCAGACTTTGTATAAATATTTCCTACAAATCCTTCATGAGGATTTCCTCGCAAACCATTTGCCTCAAACGGTACACGTGTAATTTCATTTGCAAGCTTCATTTTGTCAACTTGAATTCCGTTATATTGCAGTAACATTGCTAAACTTGTTACTTCACAACCTCTTTCTAATTCAGGAAGTTGCTTTATAAATGGCACATTTTCAATCATCACTTGCTCTTTCATTTCATATGAAAAGTCTAAGCGAAGTTCCTCAGTTTTTTGAAAAATTTTATTTTTTCCTTTTTCAAATACTCCCATAACATCCTTACTGCATGCCGCACCGACAAGAACTCCAACTCCTAAAATACATATGTATTTCATTATCCTAAACATATATCTAACTCCATTACATAATTATTTTCTTACATTTCCCAAAATAATACTCTCTTTATTGTACCGTTGTTTTCACTAGTTTACTAGAATGATTCTACGAATTGTGATTTTAGGATATCGACGTAAAATTCTTACTTTTTAAAATAAAAAGATTTTTTAATATACAATTTCAGAATATTTTGTTAGAATGAAATATGCTTAATATAGTGAAATTTCTTCAATAAAGATAAGCGAATTCACTAGCAGTTTTCATTGTGATTTTAACTAAAAAATATGAGGTGAGGGGTATATGATACAAAAGGAGAAGCAGTCAAATGAACTAAAACGTACAATGCAAAGCAGACACCTCTTCATGATTGCTCTAGGAGGAGTTATCGGAACCGGATTATTTATGGGATCTGGACAAACTGTTCACAATGCTGGACCTGGCGGAGCCATTCTTGCCTATTTAGTCGGCGGATTTGTTATGTATTTAACGATGCTTTGTCTTGGCGAATTAACAGTTGCAATGCCTGAAGCCGGCTCTTTCCAAAGCTATGCTAGCCGATATATTTCACCTGGTTTTGGATTTGTGGTTGGATGGATGTATTGGCTAAACTGGGCTGTAACCGTCGGAGTTGAATTAACGACTGTCAGTATTTTAATGAAGCGCTGGTTTCCAGATGTTTCATCTTGGATATGGTGTGTTATATTTGCAGCCATACTCTTTATTGTAAACGCTTCATCTGCGCGTGCGTATGCTGAAGCTGAGTTTTGGTTTGCAAGTGTTAAAGTAATAACAATTATTCTTTTTATTCTACTCGGCGGCGCTGTTATGTTTGGTGTATTAGACTTTAACGGTAAGCCGGCACCGATGTTCCATAACTTCACAGGAAATGGCGGATTATTTCCAAATGGACTTCCAGCTGTTCTTCTGACAATGATTACCGTTAACTATGCGTTTCAAGGAACAGAATTAATTGGTATTGCTTCGGGTGAAAGTAAGCAGCCGGAAATAACAATACCACGTGCTATAAAAAGTACAATTTGGCGAACACTTTTCTTTTTCGTTCTTGCCATTTCTGTAGTCGTAGGATTATTACCATGGCAAGAAGCAAATCTTGTAGAAAGCCCGTTCGTACTCGTTTTTGACACAGCTGGAGTCCCATATGCAGCAGACATTATGAACTTTGTCATTATTACAGCTGTATTATCGGTAGCAAACTCTGGTTTATACGCAAACTCTCGTATGCTGTGGGCGATGGCAAAACAAGGAATGGGAAGTCCGCGTTTCACAAAATTAACGAAAAAAGGGGTACCGATTAATGCCTTAATTTTCAGCTTAATCTTTGCCGGTCTTTCTCTGTTAACAAGTGTATTTGCCGCTGATACAGTCTTTTTAGTATTAACATCGATTGCGGCCATGGCAGCTGTCGTTGTTTGGATGTCCATTGCTGCATCTCAATTTTTCTTTAGAAGAGAATTTATTAAGAACGGCGGGGATATACGAGACTTAAAATATCGTGCGCCGCTATATCCGCTTGTTCCTATTGCAGCGTTCTCGTTAAACTTCATTACATTTATAAGCTTAGCGTTTATTCCAGATCAACGTATTGCTTTATATTGCGGCATTCCATTCATGATTATTTGTTACATTTTTTATAAAGTAAAATATAAAAAAATTGTCACATTTGAGCAGCAAAAAAATGTCTCATGAGGAGTAAACTAAATATATAAAATATTCAGCTATCTTTACTTATTATAAGATAGCTTTTTTCTATTTTTTGGATATCCTGGTATAACTTTATTTATCTTAAAATTTTAAAAATCGCGATATGGCATCAAAAATAGTTTACAATGTTAGCAAGTTACAAAAGTTTTTCATCGTAAAAACTGTGCATTTGTGTCTATTTTTTAACAATATCTTAAAAACTATTGCCAACTATAAATTAATAGGTTTATATTGTTTTATTGGCATAGTTTCAATCCAAGGAGAAAGGAGATTTTCAATCGTGCAACTGAAAAAAAAATTTTGGAAGTTGGCTTCACTTCTTCCACTATCATTACTCTTGTTCCTCGGTGGATGCGACAAAAAAATTGCTGTATTAAATCCACAAGGACCTGTTGCAAAAACGCAGTATGATTTAATTATTTGGTCGCTCATACTGATGTCTGTAATTATTGTAGTCGTATTCGTCCTGTTTACAGTTATTTTAATTCGTTACCGTGAAAAACCAGAGAATATGGACTATGAGCCACCTGATATACATGGTAATACTCTTTTAGAAGTTATCTGGACTATTTTCCCTGTTATCATCGTGATTGCATTGTCAATCCCGACAGTAAAAGCAACATATGCATCGGAAAAGCCACCGGAGCAAACAAAAAATATAAAACCTGTAGAAATTTACGTTACATCTGCTAACTGGAAATGGTTATTCAGTTATCCTGAGGAAGGAATTGAAACCGTTAACTATTTAAATGTACCAGCAGGTGTTCCAATTCAATTTAAGTTAACTTCTGTTGGTCCAATGAATGCTTTCTGGATCCCAGAGCTTGGTGGAATGAAGTACAACATGGATGGTATGGTCATGGACTTATACCTACAAGCTGATAAACCAGGTTCTTACACTGGACGTAGTGCAAACTTCTCTGGTAAAGGATTTACTGACATGGAGTTTGAACTTGAAGCTAAAACAAAAGATGACTATAACAAGTGGGTAAAAGAAGTACAACAAACTGCCCCTAAATTATCAGAAAACAAATATAAAGAAATTGTTGAACCAGGTGTAGTAGGGCGTATGTCGTTCTCTAGCAACCATTTAAAATATGTAGATCCAAAATCACTTGAATATTGTGATTACAACTACTACAAAAACAAAAAGTAATAACGACTATTCCAACAGATTGGAGTGAATATAGTGAAGCTTGATGAATTTTTTGTCACAGGCGATCCGATTCTATACGGAGCGGATGCATCTATCGTTCTTGTGACGTTAGGAATCATTTTTGTGCTAACAAAGTACAAAAAATGGAGATGGCTTTGGGATGAGTGGTTAACTTCTGTTGACCATAAGAAAATTGGGGTCATGTATATCATTTCAGCAATTTTAATGCTGTTCCGCGGCGGTATGGACGGATTAATGATGCGTGCCCAATTAACGTTTCCTGACACAACTTATTTAAATGCTGAACACTACAACGGTATTTTTACAACACATGGTACTGTTATGATTCTTTTCATGGCAATGCCATTTGTTATGGGACTTATGAACGTTGTTGTACCTCTTCAAATCGGGGCACGTGACGTTGCATACCCTTACCTAAATTCCTTAAGTTTTTGGTTATTTTTCGTAGGTGCTATGTTATTTAACATCTCCTTCGTTATTGGTGGTTCTCCAGACGCAGGGTGGACATCATACTTCCCGATGGCTGGTAAAGAGTTTAGCCAGGGCGTAGGAAACAACTATTATTCAATTGCATTGCAGATTGCCGGTCTCGGTACGCTGATGACAGGGATTAACTTCCTTGTTACGATCTTAAAAATGCGTGCACCAGGCATGAAGTTAATGAAAATGCCAATGTTTACATGGTCTATTTTAATCACATGTGTAATCATTATCTTTGCTTTCCCAGTATTAACAGTTGCTCTTGCATTAATGACATTTGACCGTCTATTTGATGCTCACTTCTTTACGATGGCGAGCGAAGGTATGCCAATGCTTTGGGCGAACTTATTCTGGGTATGGGGTCACCCTGAAGTATATATCGTTATTTTACCGGCATTCGGTATTTTCTCTGAAATCATAAGTACATTCTCGCGTAAACGTCTATTCGGATATAGCGCGATGGTTTACTCAATGGTTGCTATCTCAGTTTTAAGTGGCCTTGTATGGCTCCATCACTTCTTTACAATGGGTGCAGGACCATCAGTTAACTCGTTCTTCTCGATTTCAACAATGGCGATTTCAATTCCGACCGGTGTTAAAATCTTTAACTGGTTGTTTACACTTTATAAAGGTCGTATTCGTTTTACAGTTCCAATGCTTTGGTCATTGGCGTTTATTCCAAACTTCGTAATTGGTGGAGTTACGGGTGTTATGCTTGCGATGGCAGCAGCTGACTATCAGTACCATAACAGCTACTTCCTAGTTGCTCACTTCCATTACGTATTAATCGCAGGTACAGTATTTGCGATGCTTGCTGGATTTACATTCTGGTATCCAAAAATGACTGGTCATATGCTAAATGAACGCATTGGTAAATGGACATTCTGGATCTTTATGAGCGGATTTAACATTTGTTTCTTCCCAATGTACTTCCTAGGTTTAGATGGTATGACACGTCGTATGTACACATACTCTGCAAACCTTGGATGGGGCTTATTAAACCAAATCGCATCTGTCGGTGCAGTAATGATGGGTATTGGCTTTCTCTTATTATGCTACAACGTAGTTTACAGCATTCGTCATGGTGAACGTGACTTAACTGGAGATCCTTGGGATGGCCGTACACTTGAATGGGCAACACAATCTCCTGTACAACATTACAACTTTGCAAAAATCCCAGAAATTAAGCATAGCGATGTATTCTGGGAAATGAAGAAAAACGGTGAAACTATTGCACCAAAACCTGAAGAATTAAAACCAATTCATATGCCGAGCAATTCAGGTGTTCCACTTATCATGTCTTGCTTCATCGGCCTTGCTGGTTTTGCATTAGTATTTAGCTGGTTCACGTTAGCTATTATCGGCGGTATTGGTATGTTAGCTTGTATGATTTGGCGCTCGTTTGATTACGACGACGGATACTACGTTAGCGTAGATGAAATTAAAAAGACAGAACATGTTGCATGAGAGGTGAAACGAAATGGCGGCTTTAGATAAGAGCTTACCTCTAGAATATCAATCTGAACAAAGCAGATTGAATATTTTAGGGTTCTGGATTTTCCTTGGGGCTGAAATCGTGCTGTTCGCAACACTTTTCGCCTCTTACCTAGTATTAGCTGGTCGTTCCGCAGACGGACCGACAGCAGCACAAATTTTTGAATTAAAGCCTGTTATGATTGAAACACTTTTACTTTTAACAAGTAGTTTCACATGCGGAATTGCAATTCATGAAATGCGTAAAGAAAACAAAAATGCTATGCTCGTTTGGTTTATCCTTACATTACTATTGGGTGCAGGTTTCCTTTACATGGAAATTGAAGAATTCATGATGTACGTAAGCCATGGTGCTACACTTCAAACAAGTGGTTTCTTATCGGCATTCTTCGTTCTACTTGGAACGCACGGTGCCCACGTAACGGGTGGTATCATCTGGGCAACTTGTGTTATTATCCAAATTTTAAAACGAGGACTAACACCAGTTACAGCACGTAAAGTATTTATTATCAGCTTGTACTGGCATTTCCTTGATGTTGTTTGGATCTTCATTTACACACTAGTTTACTTGAACGGGATGGTGGCGTAATAATGGGACAAAACAATACACAAGCAAATCAACACGCTCATAGCGGGTTTCCATGGTCACACGTTTTCGGATTTATTTTATCACTTGCATTAACGTTCCTTGCTGTATACGTAGCGTTATATACAAGTTTGCCACTTTCAACAATCTTAACAAGCATTATTGCAATGGCATTGGCACAAGCAGCATTACAATTAATTATGTTTATGCACTTAAAAGAAGGAGAAGGCGTAACACAAACAATAGCAGTAATATTCAGCTTCTTCATCGCTATAGTAACTGTTGTTGGTACGGTTTGGATTTTCTTCTCTATGTAATTCAAAAGTCTGTTGGGACAATGTCTCAGCAGGCTTTTTTATATAGAGTGAAACTTCCATACAGTGAGGGTTTTCTTCATCCCCCACCTCTCTTCTTCGCTTCTCTCTGAGTCTTGAAGCGGGAGTCTTACTGCCCGCAAATGGCGGGATAACTTAAATACTTATATAATGGTTTAACACTGCGTCTTCTGCTCTCCTTAGGTAATGTACCCATTCTTCAAAATCATTAATATCTCATCTATAGCATGCAGATACTCCCTTTTTAGCAGGTTCAAAAGGAGTATATTAGAGTAGTAATAGGCAATAACTTCCCTTCCCCACTAATGACAGTTTCACTTTATTCTTTTTAGAAAGAAATTAATTCATAAAACCTTAATTGTATGGAAAATCCACAATATTCCTTAAGTTCTATTTTTATGTATGGTAAAATATTACTATCATATATAACTAAGGAAGTGTCCAGACATGTCAATATCAACTTTAGCTCTTTTATTACTCGGAGAAGTACTTGTCGCAATTATTCTGATTGGGCTCAGCATTGAAATTTGGAGCTATGGGTGGAAAAAAACAAACGGAGTAAAGTATTCTTGCATTTTACTTTCTCTTATTATTGGAACTAGTAGTGTATTGGGACTTTGTGTAGCACCAGCTTATTTTTTTATACAACTTACAGATAAGGTAAAATTTTAACCATATGGCTATTAATTAGTAGTCGAATCAATTGGAGTATATGAGCAAATTTCATCCTATCCCCTTCGTTAATCCCTTATAAAGTGAAACTTCCATCAGGGGGGGTCATCACCCACCTATCTTCTTCGATTCTCTCTGAGCCTTAAGGTGGGGGTCCTACTGCCCGATAAAAGTTAGAAATAAGGGCTGTTCCTATCCGTTAATACTATAAGAGAAGAGAGGTATATGTATGGTAGAAATAAAACGAATTGATTGCTCTCAAACATATGCACTTCGACACGAAATTTTACGGCCTAATCAAAGTTTAGAAGACTGTAAATATACTTCTGATAATGAAGAAAGTACCTTTCACCTTGGAGCATTTATGGACCATAAGCTTATTAGTATTGCTTCCTTTTCTTACGAAACACATCCTTCTTTAGGAGAAGGCATTCATTATCGTCTACGAGGAATGGCCACAGAACAAAATTTCCGCAAACAACATGCTGGAAGTACATTAATCCACAGCGCTGAAGCAATATTAACAGAGCGCCATGCAAGGCTTCTATGGTGTAACGCCAGAATCACCGTTGCAGATTATTATACACGATTAGGATTTCAAGAATATGGTGAAATATTCGATATTCCTCCAATTGGATTACACAAATTAATGTACAAAATATTGTAATCCATTTTATTATGTACAAAAAAAGAGCGTCTCCTAAGAGAAGCTCTTTTTTGCAATTCATTATAAAAACAAATGACACCCAAATAATATAGCAAAGAAATAAAGAAACGGATGTACTTCCTTTCCTTTTCCTTTTACAATTTTTAAAATCGGATAAATTAAGAAGCCAAGTGCTATACCGTTCGCGATACTTGATGTGAGTGGAATACCAACAAAGATAAAGAATGCTGGAAGTGCATCTTCAAAGTCATTCCAATTTACTTCCCGAATATTTTGCGCCATAAGGCTGCCAACAATAATAAGAGAAGGCGCTGTAATTGCCGCTACACTTGATAATGATGCGATTACAGGGCTCAAGAAAGCTGTAATGATTGTCAATCCAATAACGACAATACTTGTTAATCCTGTCTTTCCTCCTGCTGCAATACCAGCAGAAGATTCAATTGTAGCTGCTGTTGGACTTGTGCCAAACATTGCCCCTACCGTGCCTCCAATTGCATCTGCAATAAATGCTTTTCCAAAACGCCCTTCTGCATTATCCGTATTTAAACCCGCCTGCTTAATTAACCCAAGCAATGCTCCTGTTGTATCAAATAACAATACAAGCAAAAATGAAAAAACAATACCATATAATCCGTAGTGAATTACATCCGTCACAGCGTGAATCGGATTAAATGTAATCATCCCTTCTGGTAAATGCGGAACTGCTACAAGTTTATCGCTAAACTTCAATTGTCCTGTAAAAAAGGCAATGACTCCCGTTACAATCATACTAATAAACAGGGCACCATTTACGTTTAATACCATTAATATCGCAGCTAACACTAAACCAATTAACGTTAGCACAACAGAGGGAGAATGAAAATTTCCAATGGTAACTAAGTTTGTAGGATGATCTACGATAATACCAGATAACCGAAGCCCTATAAACGCAATGAACAAACCAATTCCTGCTGCAATCGCATGCTTTAAACTATCAGGAATAGATTCAATTAATTTTTGACGAAACGATGTAAATGAAAGTAAAAGAAAAATAATACCTGTCAAAAATACAGCTGAAAACGCAATAACGTATGTAATACCTTCTGCTTGTTGAACAACAGAGTAAGCAAAGTAAGCATTCATTCCCATCGCTGGTGCAATGACGATTGGATAATTTGCCAAAAATGCCATACATAATGTTCCAACAATTGTTGCAATAATTGTTGCCGTAAAGGCTTGATCGAACGGTACTCCTGCATCAGACAAAATCTTCGGATTGATGACAAGAATATACGCAAATGTGAAAAATGTCGTAATCCCCGCTAAAATCTCCTGCTTTACAGAAGTATTGTATTTCTTTAATTGAAACATACTAGTTACCCTTCCTACTTAATAAAATTATGATTATAACTACCTTCTCAAATTAACTTCTTCTAACAGCAATAAAGTGAAACTTCCGTCAGTGGGGTTTTTCTTCATCCCCCACTGACGGAAAGCTCTCACCAATCGGGCTTTTATTGCGCGAAAAAATATAATACTTAATCTTATCAATTACTAAAAAGGACCGTCAATACACTTACTAATAGTTCGAATTTTAAAATTAAGTTTAACACTCTAAAGATATAGTACAGAAAACATTGTCTTTTTTTGTAGCATAACAGAAATAAATGTTTTATAATTTTAAATAGTTAGACACTTTGTAAGCGAATACACTATTTTTTCTTATAATAAAGGAGGTTTACTATGAAGCACACAGACAAAGCAGACACTTTAAATCGCGGATTAAAACAACGACATATTACACTTATGTCTCTTGGATCTGCTATTGGAGTTGGATTATTTTTAGGATCCGCTTCTGCTATTAAACTAGCAGGACCATCCATTTTATTTGGTTATATCATTGCAGGCCTTGCTATCTTTTTCATTATGCGGGCGCTTGGAGAAATGGCAATTGAACAACCTGTTGCCGGTTCTTTCAGTAAATATGCACATGACTATTTAGGCCCATTAGCAGGTTATATAACAGGCTGGAATTATTGGTTTTTATGGGTTGTTACTTGTATGGCAGAAATTACAGCTGCAGGTATTTATATGGAATATTGGTTCCCTGGAATTCCACGTTGGATTTGGGCTTTAATTGCTCTCGTATTAATGACTGCATTAAACTTTTTATCTGTTAAAGTGTATGGAGAACTTGAATTTTGGTTTGCTCTAGTTAAAATTGTCACAATTATCTGTATGATTGTAATTGGTACTGGTATTATTCTATTTGGTTTTGGAAACGGCGGCGTAGCGACTGGAATTTCAAATCTTTGGTCTCACGGTGGTTGGTTCCCGAATGGTTTCTCTGGTCTTCTTCTTTCTCTACAAATGGTACTATTTGCTTACTTAGGAGTGGAGTTAATCGGTGTAACAGCTGGAGAAGCAGAAAATCCGAAAAAAACATTATCTAAAGCAATCGATAACGTTTTTTGGCGCATTTTAATTTTCTATGTAGGGGCTCTATTCGTTATGATGGCGATTTACCCATGGAATGAGATTGGCGAAAAAGGAAGTCCATTTGTACTAACGTTTGAACAAATCGGCATTGCGAAAGCAGCAGGAATTATTAACTTTGTTGTATTAACAGCTGCCCTTTCTTCTTGTAATGGTGGTCTCTTTAGTACAGGCCGTATGCTATTTACATTAGCACAGCAAAAACAGGCACCAGAAAAGTTTGGCCGTTTAAATAAAAACGGCATTCCGAGTAAAGGAGTTTTAGCAACAGCTTTCGTATTATTAATAGGCGTTGTTTTAAACTACCTTGTTCCTGCGAAAGTATTTACGTGGCTAACTAGTATTTCAACATTCGGAGCAATTTGGACTTGGGGCGTCATTTTAGTTGCGCAGCTACGCTTCCGTAAAGGATTATCACAGGAAGCACAAAATAAATTAACGTATAAATTGCCACTGTATCCACTTAGCTCTTATATTACACTCGCTTTCCTTGTTTTAGTATTAGGAGTTATGGCATATTCTGCTGATACACGTATCGCATTAATCGTTGGACCGATTTGGATTATCGCTTTAGTTGCTGTTTATTATATGAAAGGATTTCATACAATAGATAAAACTCAAAAATCTTCTTCAAGAATCGGGTAAAGCTACTCCCTTCCTCACATGAGGAAGGGAGTTTTTCTATGGACCTAAAAAATATTTCTCAAAAAAATTCACCGTAAATTTACGAAATTTTTATAATTTTCATCTTTTTTCTCCTTCTCAAATTAGCTAGAGTAATAAAGGGAAACTTCTATCAGTTGGTTCCTACTAATCAAAGCAACTCATTTTATTATCTCTAGGAGGATTATTATGAAGAAAAACAAATGGATGAGATTCGCATTAGCAACAGGAATTACTTTAAGTATGGCCAACCTATTTAGTGCAACAACTTTTGCTGAAAGTGCTATGGATCCAGCTCCGGAGATTTCTGCAAAAATCGTTAATGAAAATGCTGGAAAAAAAGTATTATTTGATAATACGCATGGTCAAACGGCAGGAACAGCCGATTGGGTTATTGATGGAGGATTTTCTGATTTTGGAAACGGTATTGCAAACAAAGGTTTTTTTGTAAAAGAACTTCGTAAATCATCACCTATTACATATGATGATTTAAAAAATTACAATGTGTTTATTATTCCTGAAGCAAACATTCCCTATAAAAGGTCCGAACAAGATGCCATGCTGCAATATGTAAAAAATGGTGGCAGTATCTTTTTTATTGCCGATCATTATAATGCTGACCGTAATAAAAATCGCTGGGATTCCTCAGAAGTTTTCAACGGATATCGCCGTGGAGCCTGGGATAATCCGGCAAAAGGGATGTCTATAGAAGAAGCATCTTCACAAGCTATGCAAGGTGTAGAAAGCTCAGACTGGCTTTCTAATAACTTTGGTATACGCTTCCGCTATAACGCAATCGGTGATGTTTCTACAAATAAAATGGAAACGCCAGATCAATCATTTGGGATTACTACAGGTGTTTCATCCGTTGCGATGCATGCTGGATCAACACTTGCAATTACAAACCCTAAATTAGCAAAAGGAATCGTCTACTTACCAGAAGGTTTACCAAAGTGGAGTAATGCGGTTGATAGTGGTGTGTATAATGGCGGCGGCATCGCTGAAGGCCCTTATGTTGCTATTGCAAAGGTTGGATTAGGAAAAGCTGCTTTTATCGGCGACTCTTCACCAGTTGAAGATGCAACGCCAAAATATGTTCGTGAAGATACTGGTCTATCCAAAAAAACATATGACGGGTATAAAGAAGAGAGCGATGCTACTTTATTAACCAATGTTGTAAACTGGCTTTCTTCACAAGAAACATATACAAGTTTAGATCAAGTAGCTGGATTACAACTAGACGAGCCAACGCCATTACAAGCATTTGAGCAACCAAGTGCATCAACTGAGCCGCAGCCAGAACCTTGGAGCGCTCCTAATGCAGGATACCAATGGTTTAATACAAGTACATTTAAACCGGGTTCATACGGCTATAATGGAAGTATCTCAACGAGTGACTATAGCTTTATCCATCCTAGTATCCTTCCAAACAGCGGGATATTTCAGGTTAAAGTACAAGTGAATCATTTATTACCAAACACTACCTATAATAATTATTCTTTAGGTATTTATACAAGTGGTGGTATGCAAGTAGCAAAAATTCAAAATGAAAATGGTACTTGGCCTTCTTCCTATGGTTATAGCAATTCCTTTTCTCTTACTACTAATAACCAAGGTTTTGCTGAAAAGATATTCAATGTACAAATTGCACCTAATACAGTAGGTCAAGCTACTTTACGCCTTCGTCAAAATACAACTGCAAAAGTAAGTGAAACTGTTGTAATTGGAGCACCTACAATAAAGTGAAACTTCTGTCAGCGGGGTTCTTTATCCCACACTGACGGTTAGTTGAACCAAATCGGGCGCATGCTAGCAGTTATCCCCCTTCTGAATCTTGAGGTGGGGTTCTTACTGCCTAAAAATAACGGGATAAAGTGAAACTTTCATCAGTTGGGGAATTCTTCATTCCCCACTGATGGAAAACTCCCACCAATCGTGCACATGGCAGCAACTATTCCCCACCTCTCTTCTTCGCTTTATCTAAATCTTGAAATGAGCTTCCATTTCTAATTTTTTACAAAAATTCTACCTTTATTGACTTTTAATAGTTAACAAGATAAACTATTAAATATATAAAACTATTAACTTTATTTTTTTGTCAGGAGGAATTATATATGGAAGCTGCCATACACCTTGATGAGAAACAACAGCAAAAAAAGAAACATCCTCCAGGTTTATACTTACTCTTCTTCACAGAAATGTGGGAAAGATTTAGTTATTACGGATTACGAGGGTTACTAACATTATATTTAACAACAGCCTTAATAAACGGTGGTCTTGGGTTTAGTAAAAGCTGGGCACTTACGATTTACGGTTTTTATACAGGAGCTTGTTATTTCACTCCAATGATTGGTGGATTCTTAACAGATCGTTATCTTGGCAAACGATTAGCTATTACACTCGGTGGCATAACAATTGCACTTGGTAACCTTACGTTATTTGCGCTGCAAAGTCACTTAGGGCTATATCTTGGATTAGCGCTTATTATTATCGGGAACGGTTTCTTTAAACCGAATATCTCTACTCTTGTCGGAGAGTTATATACAGAAAATGATCCGCGCCGTGATGGTGCCTTTACGATTTTCTATATGGGAATTAATGTAGGTTCATTCCTTGCTCCACTCGTTTGCGGATATTTATCAGAAGATTTATTTAAAACGGCTGCAGATGGTGTTATTCATTATGGGTTCCGATATGGATTTTTAGCTGCTTCCATCGGGATGATTGTGGGGCAAATTTTATTCACAACATTATCCAATCGTTTTCTTGGTGACATTGGTAAAAAACCAACAGCAGCTTTACAAACAGGAACAGGCAACAAAACAGCTGGAAATACACCATTAACAAAAAAAGAAAAACAGAATACAGCGGTTATTATCATTATAACGTGTTTCGTTGTTTTCTTCTGGGCTGGATTTGAACAAGCTGGTAGTTCTTTAACTTTATATACAAATAGCTTTGTAGATCGTACTGTATTCGGTTGGGAAATTCCAACATCTTGGTTTCAGTCTGTAAACCCACTATTTATTATTTTATTAGCACCAATTGTTTCAGCACTTTGGACAAAGCTCGCTTCTACAAAACGCGGTGATCTTAAAATTCCAACAAAAATGGGTCTCGGTATGATTTTACTTGGAATTGGTTATATGGTTCTTCTTGTCGCTACATTAAAAACAGGAAGTAATGAACAAGACATTACAGAAAAAGCAAATCTGCTCTTTATTGTCTTTACTTACTTATTCCATACGTTAGGTGAATTGTTCTTATCTCCAGTTGGACTATCAATGGTAAGTGCACTCGCTCCTGTCAAACTCGCATCTTTATTAATGGGTGTTTGGTTCGCAAGTACAGGTGTCGCTAATATTTTAGGTGGACAGTTAGCAAATCTCACAACTTCATTAGGTTATTCAGAAATATTTGCTGTTATTGGAGCTGCCGCTATTTTCTTAGGATGTATCTTACTGTTAATTTCAAAAAAGTTAGTGAAAATGATGGAATAAAGTGAAACTTCCATCAGTGGGGTTCTTCATCCCCCACTGATGGTTAGTTGAACCAATCGGGCTTTTACGGGCAGTCCCCCCACCTAGCTTCTTCGCTTCTCTCAATCTTGAGGTGGGGGGTACTGTCCGTTAATGCGGGATAAAAAAGATGAGGGTACAACCCCTCATCTTTTTTTAACTATTTACTCTCTTCACATGCATTAAGTCTCCAGACACTACATACCGCTTTGAATTATCAAGCACAGATGCACACGTAATAAGCGTCACTTCATCTTTTCCGTGATCTTCAACAACTTCCCATTTATCCGGCGTTACTTCTATCACGCGTTGTACCTCATACTCGTATTCATTTTCGTTATCATATAAATATACTTTATCGTTCTTTTTTAATTTCGAAATATCGCTAAATAATACACCTTTTTTTGACATATTATGTCCTGCTAATGCGTAATTCCCTTTTCCCATCTCTTGTTTCTCTTTTACCGTTGCTGCACCTGATAATAAATTTTTCTCTGTCGAAGAATTTAGAATTGGCAACTCTAATCCAATGGTTGGAATAGCCATGCGCCCGATAACTTGCTTCTTATCTAATGAAGCATTTGCCACATCCGCTAAACCCGGTTGTTTTATTTTAGAAGCATCAACAAATTTTGTTTCTTGCTTTTCGTACTTCATCTTCTTAATATTCTGCAGATTTTCTCCTTGCATTTTTCCAGCTTTATAGCCGTCATAAAAAGGTTTTGCAATTAAAATACCACCTACGACAAATAATAGAAGTGCTAATATACTATAAATCCTTTTTTTATTCATACCCCAATTCCTTTCCTTCACAAAGTTCCTCTTATATAAAATGATAAAATAAGAATGCTAGATATACAAGCAACATACGTAAGATATAGGAAAGGGCACTTCTCAATGCAAAAAAAGATGTGCGATTTGGCACATCTTTTACACAACCTTATTACGATATAAAGAAATGTGAAATACTGTTATTTGAATTAATAGAATGACAAATAATACATATAGCGGATATTCTGGAATGTTTCGATTGAATAGTGGATAAACAGTTAACGAGACAGCTGCGAAAGGTATAATAAACCATAATGAAAGCAATGTAGTACGGCACGCTTTCGCAGTCAATATTTCTTCTCTCTCATCTTCACTTGGAAATAATAACGGAAATGTCCAAAATGATAATTTCTTATATTTCTTTTTTTGTACCTTGTAACCAATAAATACCCCTACCGCTACAATCAACATCAATGTAATTGGCGTTATATTCATCGTAACAGTCCAAGTTTGCTCTTCAGTACGTATGATGTTTGCAAGATCCATAATGATATGAAAATACTCAACAAATGCCCAACCCGTTATAACAAGAATAAATATATTTATTACATAAGAAAGACCAATTCTATTCATTTTTCTCTTCCTCCTTTTGTAATACAAATACTTCTTCCATCTGTAACCCAAACACATCACAAATCATGAGCGCTAATAATAATGATGGCACATAATCTCCTTTTTCAATAGCAGCAATAGTTTGCCTCGTTACCCCTACTTTTTCAGCCAATATGCTTTGTGTGAAATTAAAGCGGGCCCGTAACTCTTTTACTCGATTGCAAATGGACAATTTTACCACCCCTTACCATTATTGTATGCTAAGTTTTACAAAATGTAAACTCAACTTAACATCTAATGTTAAAAAAACCTACTTTGCTTTTGACAAAGTAGGCTTTTATTTTAATCTAAAATTACAACACGAACTTGTTTTCTGCCCCAAGCGTTAGAAGATGCTTTATCTGGCATGAATACATCAATTTTATGCCCTTTAATTGCTGAGCCAGTGTCTCCAGCAATTGCTGTACCATATCCCTCGACATATACGCGAGATCCTAATGGAATAACAGATGGATCAACAGCAATTAATTTCATACCTGGGTTTCCAGTTAAGTCATGTCCCATTTTGGAGTATACATGCTCTCCTGGTTGTTTTCCGTTTTCTGAAGGATCAGCAGTATAAGCTGTTGCCTCTACATACATCTCACGTCCACCTTGAACAGGAGAACCATTTGATGTAGATCCTGTTCCTGATGCCGTTCCTCTCGCCTTTGCTTCATCCGCTGCGGATGCTTTCTCAGCTGCAGCTTCCTTTTCACGTGCTTCTGCTGCTGCTTTTGCTGCTGCTTGCTCACGAGCAATTGCATCTTGTACGTTCTTCATATTGGCCTCAAGTTGTGCTTTTTCTTGCGCAGCAAGCGTCAGTTGACTTGAAATTTCATTATATTTTGTTTGCACAGCCTGCAAGTTTTCTTGGCGTTTCTTTAAATTCTCTTGTAATTCATTCTGTGCCTTTGCTAATTTTTGTTTATCTACCACTAAAGATTTTTCTTTTTCATCAATTACTTTTTTATCAGCTTCGATTTGACGAAGATCTTGTTCTTGTAAACGAAGAATCTCTTTATCTGCGTCCATAATTGTAGAAACTGCACTCATACGTTCTAAGAGATCTGCAATATTTTTTGAGTCTACAATTACCTCTACTACTAAACTCACATTTGAACTATTTTGAACAGAGACCATACGCTTTTTCATAATATCTTTACGCATAAGTACTTTATCTTCTAAAGCAATAATCTCTGTCTTTTTTTGTTCAATTTGTTTATTTGTTTCATCAATTTTATGTTGAATTTGATCTTGCTCTGCTTTATTTTTAGAAATTGTATCATTTAAATCTTTTAATTCTTTTTGAATACCTTCAATTTCTTTCACTACAGCTTGTTGTTCTTGCTCTTTTTGCTGAATAGTATTGTTATTTTGCTGCAATTGCTGCTGCATGTTGTTTAGTTTATCGTCGTTTGACTCAGCTTTTACAGCAACTGTACTAGAAAAACAAATGAATCCAGCTAATACAACGCTACTGATACGCTTAAAATAGTTCATAATCCGACTCCCTTCTTCTACAGTTATACATGATTTGTTTTACAGTTTGTTTACAAACTCATTAAATACAGTTTATTTTTCATGACGAAAAATAACGAATACTGAAAAAATTGTAATAAATACATTTAATATTTTTAAAATTTTATATGTATATATTTAAAAATAATGCTACAATTTCAATATAAAGTGAAACTTTCATCAGCGGGTTTGTTCGTCATCCCTAATGATGGAAGCCCTCACCAATCGGGCTCTTACGGGCCGTTGCTATCTCTCACCTATCTTCTGTAGAAAAGCGGAAGCGGCTCGCCCAGAATCGCAGGACGTTGGAGCTCAAGGCAGAAAGGCGCTTTTTGCCTCGTCCGAGGGGGCGAAACGACCGGAGATTCTAGCCGCTAGAGCTGGACAACGTTTTTCTCATAATCTTGAGGTGGGAGTCTTACTGCCTACAAGTAGCAAGATAAAATGAAACTTCTATAAGCAAAATCTTACTATCTAGTAACAAAAGAAATAGAAAATCATAGAAGCTTGGGGAGAATATTATGTTTACAAAAACAAAATCACTAGAAAATGAAATTACTCAATTACAGAATCAAGTACAAGAGTTAGAACAACAATTACATCAAAAAGAGAAAGAACATCAAAATGTTATCACTTCATTACATGAAAATGTATTAACAGTTGTAAGTGAACATGAAGAAATCAATCGACAACATCATACATTACAAAATTTAATTCAACAATTAAGTGATTGCTTTAACAACGTTACAACGCGTACAAATCATTCCAACACAATCAATAGTGATATGCTGCAAAAAGAACAAGGCCTTATTCAAGCTATTGAGGAAATCGTAACATGCTCAAATGAAGGAAAGGATTCTGTTCACGGATTACTGACTGTTATTAACAAATTAGGTGAGCAATCACAACGTACCTCTAATAGTATGAATCATTTAAGCGAGCGCTCAAAAGAAATTGAACAAATCGTAGAGGTAATTCAAAATATTGCTGCACAAACAAATCTCCTTGCTTTAAATGCGAGTATTGAAGCTGCTCGTGCTGGCGAACATGGAAAAGGGTTTGCAGTCGTTGCCAATGAAGTTCGAAAGCTTGCAGAAAGCACTGCAGAAAGTACAAAAAACATCGGAGATCTAACAAAGAAAATTCAAGAAGAAATTGAAAAGGCATATGAAAATACAAAAGATAATCTTCATCTCGTCGATGAAGGTGTTGAAGTAAGTGCAGATACAAATGCAAAAATCGAAAAAATATTAACGATGGTACAAACATTACAAACAGGTGCTACAAGTGTTATTGAATCAATTGAACAACAAAAGCATTGCAACGAAGACATATTACGTGAATTTACAAAAACACAGCAAATGTTCCAAAAATTAAATGACATGATGATAAAGCATATAAATGATACTCAAAAAATTGATACAAAATTATCTACAAGTCTAGGAGAAATAGCTGTAACGAAAAACTAATAATATAGAACCTATTAAAAAGAGCACTGAAGCAATATAGCTTCAGTGCTCTTCATAATTAATATACTTTCTTTTCTTGGCAATATAAACGAATGACATGTTCATTTTTATGAAATACATCATGTGTTAGACGGATAATAATAAAATTACGTTTTTCTTTTTCTTCGTGAAAAAAAATTTGTTCCCCTTCCTTAAACTGCCACATGCTATCAAACGTTGTTATATGACCCCCATTTACCAAAAACAGCTCATATTTCATAGTTTGTCATCTCTCCCTCACCCAGAATCCATCGCCAAAATTAATCTAACACTATATTTAAATTATAGGCTATTTAAAGTTGAATTCAAAATTATTTATTTTACTAATTATTAATTAAACAATTATAAGGCATCTCCCTGTAGCTAGAACTGTTTCTAAGTTCATATAAAAAAAGACCCAATACTTAAAGAGTAAGTATTGGGTCTTTCTATAAGTCATTAGCGATTTACATACGTATCAAACCACAAATGAATATAACCAGCTGTAACGCGCTGTGCTTCGATTAAACGCTTTCCTGTCGCCGGTGTCACTTCCGCTCGCCATTTATCTGCATATTCTTGAGATACAGCTGCTTTTACAAACCAATCTTTTGTCGTATCGTTCACAATGCCAGGGTAATCTTGTTTAGCTGCTACCGCTGCTCCTTGAATCCAATCTTCTGGGTTTGCCCCTTTCCAATTCCAATATCCATTACTATCTGAAACTATATAGTTATTTTTTATTGTATCAACAAAATTTTCGTATTTAGAATGGAAGCCCATTGGATAAGAAAGATTCGTAAAGTTTGCTGCATGCATCGGCTGATTTACATCTCCTAAATAATGAAGAGATAACCCTAGATAGAAGAATGCCTGTTTCATATCTTTATTTTGATATGCCTCTCCAGCAAGTTTAAAGTATTTTGCACCTGTTTCTTTTGCCTGTTTTGCAAGAGGAATATATGATTTTCCAGTATCCGGATCATAAAAGTGAGAAGCATATGTACTATTATCATAATAAGGATTCTCGTAATCAGCAGAATAAATACCATTTTCTAAGTCAGTACGCCACTCATTTAATAAAGCAGTTTCATTCGATTTCACAATCGTTGTATTACGAGACATGATTTCCATTGCACGATTTACAATCCATAAATGAGTGCTAACCCCCTCATTATGCTTATCCTCAGCTGACCATCTTAAAATCGGTGCAGGCCTTTCACTATTATTTGTTTGCGCAAATGCTACACTTTGAACTGGTGCAGCTAATGCAACCATAGCTGCTAGTGCTAATACTTTCCTTTTCATACAAAATCCTCCCATTTTATATTTATATATGAAGTAGAACCTCTGATGTTATTTAGTAAATCTATTATAAGGATATCCTATCTTTTCTATCATTAAAATAAAATATGCAAATATTCATAATTGGATAAATCAATACATAGTTAGACTGTCATAATTCAGTCTAACTATAATGAAGAAATATTAATCTTATACAAGATAATTGGTAAAGGAATGTAAATATTATAAAAAACTAATTCGTTATTATTTTCCTTAATTTTCGTTTGGAAAACTTTCACCAATCGGGCTCTTACTGCCCTAAGGTAGCGGGATAAAGAACTATAAAACACTCTACATTTCACTAACCTTTAACAAAGTATACAAATTTCCAAACATAACAAATTAATTTCATTGCAGAGAAAAATAGCATTATGCCATAATAGCAAAGGAGAGGTGAAAAAAGTTGAAATACTTTATTTATTTTATTGTTATCATTGCATTTTTAGATACATTTTCACAATTACCAATTATGAGTACATACGCGCAAAGCCTGGGAGGAACACCTCTAATTATTGGCCTTGTCGTTGGAATGTACTCATTTGCCAATATGATCGGCAATATTATTGCAGGTGCGTCTGTTGATAAATATGGAGCCAAAAAAGTTCTTTCTATTAGTATGGCAATTACGAGTCTCATAGTCTTATTGTATACGGTTGTCCAAAACGGCGAACAACTTATTATCGTTCGTTTTCTACACGGATTTAGTGACGGCTTCTTAATACCAGCTGCCTTTACTTTCTTATCAAAACAAACAAAAACAACAAAACAAGGGAAAGCAATGGCTTTATCTGGTGCAGCTGTCGGAACAGCAGCTATCGTCGGTCCTGCTTTCAGTGGGATTATGAAAGCAACCGCGGGCATACATTGGGTCTTTATTACAATTTCTATCTTAATGATACTCGGTACAATTGTCTCACTCTTCTTTTTGCCAAATCATATAACAAAAACAAATACATCACGGACGCAAATGATGAACAAAGAAGATATGCTTGGATTATTAAAATCTGAACCGTTATTACAAGCATACATCGGTGCCTTTACGTTAATGTTCTCACAAGGAATTGTCACCTATATGTTACCTATGAAAATAGAAGCTTTAGGACTTAAAACATCCTTAACAGGAATGATGCTTAGTGTCTTTGGAATCACCGCAATTCTTTTCTTCTTACTGCCAACAAACCGTATATACGATTACTTTAACCGTCAAAAAATGATGGTCATTGGTATTACAGTTATGGCATTTGCATTATCATTACTTGGTATATTTACAACAAAAGGCATGCTCTTTATTATTATGATCATTTACGGAATTGGATTTGCAATTCTCTTTCCTTCTATTAATGCCTTACTTGTTGAAAATACAACAGAGGATAATCGCGGAAAGGCATTCGGATTATTCTATGCGTTCTTCTCACTCGGTGTCGTTGGCGGATCATTTACAGTTGGAGCAATTGGCGCATCACCAAGCGTAAGTTTTGTAATTGGAACAGCTTTCTTGCTTACATTCGCTTCGACGATTTATATAAGAGGAAGATTCAAAAAAACAATGATGGGATAGACCCCATCATTGTTTTTTTATTTTAAAAAGCATATCGATACAATCCATTTGTAGAAAAACTGTGCAAATCCCATTCACATTTCGACAATTCCCTAGGAAATATTCATTTCTCCTACAAAATCCGTTAGAAACTCAAACTACCCCCACCTATCTTCTTTGCTTTTCTCTGCCTCTTAAAGTAGGGGTCTTACTGTCCGCAAATAGCAGGATAAAAAAACGATTCAACTCGAAAGTTGAACCGCTTCATAAAAAATTATTTTCCTTGTGTTTTTTCCCAATCTGCTAAAAACTTTTCAATTCCTTGATCTGTTAATGGATGTTTCACTAATGAAGCAATAACATTTGCTGGAATTGTTGCAATGTGCGCACCATTTAATGCTGCGTCTGTTACGTGTACAGAGTGGCGAACAGATGCTGCAATAATTTCTGTTTTAATGTCATGAATTGCAAAAATGTCTGCAATTTGACGAATTAGATCCATACCATTGTGGCCAATATCATCTAGGCGACCTAAAAATGGTGATACATATGTTGCACCAGAACGTGCAGCCATTAATGCTTGTACAGCTGAAAATACTAATGTTACGTTTGTACGAATGCCTAAATCAGAAAATGCTTTTACTGCTTTTAAACCTTCTGTTGTCATCGGTACTTTTACAACAACGTTAGGTGCAATCTTTGCTAATTCTTTTCCTTCTTCAATCATTTTGTCTGCTTCTAAGCTAATAACTTCTGCACTTACAGGACCTTCTACAACACTGCAAATTTCACGAATGCGTTCATGAAAATCTACGCCTTCTTTTGCAACAAGAGATGGGTTCGTTGTTACACCTGCTAATACGCCAAGAGCATTTGCCTCTTTAATTTCATCAATGTTTGCTGTATCAATAAAAAATTTCATGTTTTTTCTTCCTTTCTGAATTCGAGTATATGTTTATTTTTGCTTAATAAGGCCTAATTCAACCAAAATAATTTTTTTACTTTTTTTCTTCGCTTTTTTCTTTTTCCACACTTACCGCTGACGCAACTGCTTTGGAATCTGTTAAGATGATACCGGTTACATATACGCTTTTTTGAATGACATTTTCTCTGCATCATTTTGTACATCAACTACTATTCATTTAACGCCAGTATCTGCTATCACCTCTGCTTCTTCATGCCAACCAATACGTTGATTTTTCTTTAAAATCAAGTACTGTATAGCAACAGCAGTTATCTTTGTTATATCACATACAGAAATATCAAAGCAATAACTAAGACCAGTGATCAGACGTCTGTCCATATAAACAAGTGTAAAGCCCCTAAAAAACATCATTGTTGATAAAAGTTGCTATTTTCCCTTTCTCAAGGATGACACCGTTTATAATTCTCATTATACGAACAGCAAGCAAATCCACTCCTATTGCAAAGAATGAATTCATACCAGCAATAAGTGTACGTAATAATGCTAAAATAGAACCTACTGATAAGTCAATACCTCAAAGTTAAAATTACGCTAAAAGTCATAATTTTAAATGTATTTGACAGTTCAATATACGCTAATTAAAACTTCACCATCCAATAATCATCCGCACTTCTCGTACTTTATCTCGTGATGGCATTCCACCTTGAGCTCCTAATTTTGTTACAGAAAGCCCTGCTGCAATGTTTGCAAAATGAATTGCTTTTTGCAATTCTTCTCCTTCTGCAATCGCAACTGCTAATGCACCATTAAATGTATCTCCAGCTCCTGTCGTATCGACAACTTCTACAGAAATACTTGGTACATGAACAATCTCTGTTCCATTATGGAATCGAACACCGTTTTTACCTTCTGTCATTAACAGTTTATTGGGATATTTTGCAAGTAATGATTCGATTGGTGACGTGAAATCATCTAAAACAATTCGGCATTCATGTTCATTTGGCGTAATGTACGTTGCCTTTTGCAGCACTTCCTTTGGCAGTACTTGTGCTGGAGCTGGATTTAAAATTACTGGAATTTGATGTTCTTCACAAATTTTTAGTACATACTTTACTGTTTCGAGTGGGATTTCTAACTGCAAAACAACCATATCCGCTTTCGTAAGAAGATCTTTTGCATGATTTACAAGTTGCTCACTTACAAGACGATTTGCACCTTGTACAATAATGATACTATTATCTTCTTCAGCTAATACAATATGGGCAATTCCTGTTGTTTCATTTGTAATCGTTTCCACACAATCAATAAAAATACGTTCATTCTCTAAATTTTTTCGAACAAACTTTCCGTAATTATCATTTCCAATCGCTCCAACCATCGCAACATTTGCGCCTAAACGTGCTGCAGCTACAGCTTGGTTTGCACCCTTTCCACCTGGAACAGTATGAAATGCTTCCCCAATTACTGTTTCACCCGCTTTGGGGCGTTTTTTTGAAATGGCAACTAAATCCACGGAAATACTACCGATTACCGCAATATTCGCCAATTGTTTTCTCCCCTTACTTCGTTGTATTTCGCTCTATAATTGTAATTGCTAAACGATGATGCTCTTCCTTTAATTGACGCCCTTCTATTTTCTCAATTAATAACTGCGTTGCAATTTTACCCATCTCATAAATGGGCTGTGCAACTGTTGTGATAGCTGGATACATCATTTCAGCTAAAGAAATTCCATCAAATCCGATAATTTGTAATTCATCTGGAATAGATATTCCCTTTTGCAATGCAGCTTTTACTGCACCTAATGCAATCAAATCATTTCCTGCTACAATACCATCAATATGTGGATGTTTCTCAAGTAATTCTGAGACAACATATTCGCTTTTTGTAGGATGAAATTCACTTTCTGCAATAACGTAAGAAACATTTTGCTTTGTGACAGCATCGATAAATCCTTGAAAACGCTCATTTGCAGTACTGAGATTTCGCGGTCCACGAATATGCGCAATCGCTTGACATCCTTTTGCTACTAGAAGCTCTGTCGCTTGTTTACTTCCAGCATAGTTATCGGCATATACTGTTGGAATACATTCATGAAACATGCGGTCAATTGCTATAACCGGCACTTGTAAATTCATGTAATTACTACTATTTTGCGGACTTGTTGCGACAATAAAGCCATCGACATTATTTTGTATAAGCACATCAATGTATTGTTTTTCTTTTTCTAAACTTTCATCGGAATTACATAGCACAACCGTATAACCTTGTTTATGAGCTACGTCTTCTACTGCCCGAGCTATCTCTGGAAAGAATGGATTTACGATGTTTGGGACAACTAATCCAATTAGACGCGAACTCTTACTATATAGAGAACGTGCCACCGTACTTGGTCTATAATCTAATAACTCAATTGCTCGCTTTACTTTTTTGAGCGTATCTTCATGCACATAGCCATTCTGATTTAATACTCTAGAAACAGTAGCAACGGATACCTCTGCTAATTTGGCGACGTCCTTTATCGTACTCATTCTTTTCCATCTCCATCCTATGTAACCGTTTACACAAATAATATAACTTATTCAGTAAAATCCGTCAATTGTTTATAAGTAAAAAGACGCGATTAAATCTATGTAAAAATACAAAGAGCATCGCCATTATAGGCGATGCTCTTCCTTATTATGAATAAGATACACTTGCATCTTTCTCTTCTGTTTCATTTTTTTGTTCTTCTGTTCCCTTTTTACGATCAGAAAGTTTAATTTTCTTCAAGAAAAGTGTAAATACGGCACCAACTATAATAAACACTAATCCAGTCATAAATACATGTTGAAGAGAATCTAATAATGATGTCTTCAAGACAGGTACAATGCTATTTGTGATTGCTTCTGGCATTTGTTTCATTGCTTCTGGACTAAATAACATTGAATACAGCCCTTGTGGATTTGTATGAATCATATCTTTAAACTTCGTCACCATTTCTCCTGCTTGTGGCGGGAATGTATTCAGTACAGGTACTAACTTCTCTGTTAATACTGTACCAGATGTGTTATTCATAATGGAACCTAAAATCGTAATTCCAAATGTACCGCCGATTTGACGGAAGAATTGACTTGATGAAGTTACAACCCCAAGATCTTTTTTCGGGAAGCTTTCTTGTAACGCTAATGTTAAAGTTGGCATTACAAGACCCATTCCTAAACCAATAACAGCCATATACGACGTTGCTACAAGCTTACTTGTATGCATATCCATTGTCGTTAAAAGCCCGAATCCACCGGCCATAATCAGCATACCAGTAATAATTTGCGGCTTTACTCCAACTTTTAACACAAGCTGCCCACCAATAATACTTGTAACAATCATCGTGATCATCATTGGCGTCATAATCGTTCCTGATTCAGCAGCACTTACACCGACAATTCCTTGCATAAAGAATGGTACAAACGTAATTGCTCCAAACATTCCAACACTCATAAAGAAACCAATTGCATTTAATAGTGTAAATGTACGATTTTTAAAGAAATGGACAGGTAAAATCGGTTCTTTTGCTTTTGTTTCAATAATAACAAAGCTTACAAGACCAATAACTGCAAGCGCAAATAATCCAATGATTTGCCAAGAACCCCAAGCGTAGTCTTTTCCGCCAAATGTTAATGCTAATAATAAGCTGACAACACCGAGAATCATAGTGAAAATACCCGCGACGTCAATTTGAATTGGACCAGTTTGTTTCTTACCTTTTAAGCCCATTGCAATAAAGATTGTCGCTAAAATCCCAACTGGTAAGTTAATGTAGAACACCCATCTCCAGCTCATTGAATCAACAATCCAACCACCAATTTGTGGACCAATGACAGAAGCAAGACCATAAAGTGCTCCAAAAATCCCTTGCCATTTCGCACGTTCTTTCCCTGTAAACATATCCCCAATTATAATCATAGCCATCGGCATCATAATACCGCCGCCTAGCCCTTGAATACCACGGAAAATAATTAATTCTGTCATGCCATTTGCCATACCACAAAGTGCAGAACCAACCATGAAGATGATTAATCCTGTCATATATACATTACGGCGACCTAACAAATCTGCTAATTTACCAGCAATCGGTACAACCGTTGTTGATGTTAACAAATATGCTGTTGTTAGCCATGTCATTAAACTTAATCCGCCAAGTTCACCGACAATGCGCGGCATTGCTGTACCGACGATTGTTCCATCTAATGCAGCAAATAACATTGCGATAACTAAACCAATTAACAACAATGTTCTATTTTGATTTGCTTGTTGTTCCATATAATCTCCTCGATTCTCTTTATTTTGTCTCTTTCTTCTCCGATGTTTGGCAAATAATTGCTTCTAGTTTTTCAAACAACCGAAGTAAGTCTTCTCTCTCTTGTACTTCTAATTGTGAAAAATACTTTGCAATATGTTGATTCCGAGCAGTCATTGCCTCTTCTACTACATCTTTCCCCTTCGCCGTTAACTCAATTACGACAACGCGGCGATCATTTTTATCATGATAGCGTAAAACCAATTCTTGATCGATTAAACGATCGATCATCACTGTAATTGCACTTGGTTTCACATACATTATTTTCGCTAATTCTGTCGCTCTGGATGTGCCGTAATGACTTAAAATTTTTAAGATATAAAATTGCGGTGGTGTTAGTCCAGATGATTGCAATTGCCCTAATAACTCCGTTTTCATTTTCTTTGTAATAGAAAATACAAGAGCTTGAATTTTATCAATATGAGCTATATCCTTTTGCATATTTTCCACCTCTTATTTAAACAATAAAATATTTAACGCTTTTAAATATTAAAACTTATAACTAATAATGTCAATAAATTTATCTCTTGAAAATTTTCATAATTTTTTTTGATGAAAACAATAGCGAAGAGCATGTTAATTTAAAATATAGGATGATTTCTCCACAAAAAAAACTACCATTACTATGTATACAAAACATAGCAATGGTAGTCTTTGCTTTTTTATAAAATCAATTCAATTGTTTCAATAATTTCGATGCTGTCCTTCACAGATTGAACAATCGTACAATTCTTCACTGCAAGCTCTAACGCCTTTTCTAACTGCTCTTGCGTGATTCCTTCCGCCTTTACTTTATAGTGCAAATGGATGCTCTCCACTGGTTTTGGCAAAACTTCACTTCTTACAATTTCAGTTGCAATTGTAAACTCATTATACGTAATACGTTTTTTTTCTAAAATCGTTCGAAGCACAATTGCACTGCATCCTGCAATCGAAGCAATAAGAAGATTTAATGGCGTATACCCATTTTCTTTTCCGATTTGCAATTCACCATACGGAAGATCAGTTGTTATTTCATTGTGCTTGACTGTTAGTTTCATATGCATTCCCCATCTCTACTTGCGCCTTTTGCTTTCGCTTTTTACTTATATAATAATATACGTAGCAAAAAATGATAAATGGGATGCCGCAATATAATGCCATGCGCTGTTCTGGGATAAAAGCTAAACTAATAACAACAATGCTATTTAAAATAAGCGCGGCAATTGGAACAATTGGATATAATGGTGTCTTATATTTTAAATCTTCCAGCTTACCACCATTCTTTAAATGTTGTTGTCTAAATCGAATTTGTGAAAATGCGATAACAATCCAACTTGCTACTGCTGATAAACCTGCAATAGATAGTAAATACATGTATACTGTACTCTCTGCGAATACACTTGTTAATAATGATAGTGCTGCAACAGCTACCGTTATAACTAATGCCTTAACAGGTATACCTCTTTTATTCAACTTCTTAAAGGAAGTCGGTGCCATACCTTCATTTGCTAGCGACCATAAAATACGTGTTGCTGCATATAACCCAGAGTTTGCTACAGATAATAGAGCAGTAATAATAACAAAGTTCATAATATCCGCTGCATATGGAATACCGATTTTATCAAATACAACAACAAACGGGCTTTCAATAACTCCTGCTTCTTTCCAATTAATCAATCCTACTAAAATCGTTATTGTTAAAATGAAGAATAACATAATACGCCATACTGTATTACGAATTGCACGTGGAATCGTTTTTTCTGGTTCCTTACTTTCACCTGCTGCAATTCCAATTAACTCTGTTCCTTGGAAAGAGAAGTTTACAGTAATCATTGTCAGTAATACAGCTCCGATTCCGTGTGGAAATAACCCACCATCTTGTACAAAGTTAGAAAAAAGCGGTGCTGCTTCTTTTCCATCGTATGGTAAAAATCCAAGCAGTGCACTTCCCCCAAGAAGAATAAATGCAATAATGGTAACTACTTTAATACTTGAAAACCAAAATTCTAATTCTGCATAGCTTTTTGCTGATACTGCATTTGAAATGAATAAAAGACTACCGAACACAAGGCACCATACCCAAACATTTACATCCGGAAACCATCTCTTCATCATTAAACCAATTGACGTCAACTCTAAACCAACAGTTACAGCCCAGCCTAACCAATACAGCCAGCCAATCATAAATCCTGTTCCAGGTCCGATAAATTTCGTCGCGTACTTTTGAAACGATCCAGAAACAGGCATGGCAACTGTTAGTTCACCAAGACAAAGCATGGTTAAATACATAATAAAACCGCCGACTAAATAAGAAAGAATCGCTCCTCCTGGCCCTGCTTCATGAATTGTATATCCTGATCCGAGAAAGAAACCTGTCCCGATTACTCCCCCGAGTGCAATCATAAATAAGTGTCTACTTTTCATTGTACGGTGTAATTGCTCATTCGTTGTTTGACTCATCTTCTTCCTCCCCTAAACACTCTCTGTATTTTAAAATTTCTGATAATATAAAATATACAATAAAGCGTTTACAATTTCTATATAAAATTAAAACTTTTCTAAAAAAATAACTCTTGCATAAATAAAATGCAAGAGTTACCTGCTTTCTAAACGTCTTGAAAAAATCGACAAGCTATAATTTACAATGAAATACATACATGCGGCGAGAAGAAACATTGGAATCATATAGTTTACATTTTGACCATTAATGATTTGAGCATTATGCATTAATTCTGGCAATGAAATTACGACCGCCAACGATGTATCTTTTAAAAGGGATATAAATTGACTGACAAGCGGCGGCACCATACGCCGCAGTGCTTGCGGTAAAATAATATGCTGAAGCGTCTGTACATACGATAATCCAGAAGCACGCGCTGCTTCAATTTGTCCCTTCTCAATTGATAATAAACCACTGCGAATAATTTCTGATATCATCGCTGCTTCAAATATCGTCAAAGCCACAATGGCCGCTGTTGTAATCTCTAATTTCAATCCAGCTTCTGGGAGCGCAAAATATGTAAAGAAAATAATTAATAACAACGGTAAATTACGAATGATTTCAACAATACAGGCAAGTATTGCTGATACAACAGGCATTTTCGTATATCGTAACGTACCAATTACACCACCAATTATAAAACTAAGAAATATCGCTATAAGAGCAACTTCTAACGTAACAAGTAGTCCTTTTAGTAAAAAGATAATATGATCCCCTGTATAAGCACCTCGAAAATCCATTTACACAGCTCCCTTCGCCAAGCGTTTCTCTAAGTATCGAACACCCATGCTAAGCGGAACAGTTAAAAGTAAATAAAACATACCAACAAATATATATACATCAAATGTGACAAATGTTCTTGTAGAGATTAAATCACCTTGGTACATTAAATCCGCCCCAGCGATAATACCTAGTATAGAAGAGTTTTTCACTAAATTTAGAAATTGATTGCCTAGCGGCGGAATCACAATTTTTATCGCTTGCGGCAAAATGATATGATACATCGCTTGCACATACGTTAAGCCAGAAGAACGCGCTGCTTCCATCTGCCCTTTCGGAACTGATAAAATTCCTGCCCGAATTGCCTCTGTAATAAAAGCTGCTGTATATATAGTAAGTGCAGTTGTGCCGGCAACAAAGCCACTTAATGTAATGCCAATTACCGGAAAAGCAAAATAAAAAGCAAATGCAATTAGAACTAAAGGGATATTCCGAATAAACTCTACATATGCTGTACCAATCCAATTTAGAATCCGAATTGGTGCAATTCGCATGACTGCGATTATGATACCCAGAATAAAACTACCAATTAACGCAGTAAGACTAGACATCACCGTATATTTGAATCCCTCTAAATACAAATCTAGATTATTTGAGAGAATAGAAAAATCGGGCACAAACTCTCCCCTCTTTCTTCATAACAAGAGGATGATTATTTCTCATCCTCTTGTTATCCTATATTTTGTAGTTTTACTCAGGCTTTTTCCCAATCCACTTTTCATACAATTTATCGTATTCTCCACTTGCTTGCATCTCTTTTAGTAACTCATTAATTACTTTCGTAAGCTCCGTTTCTCCTTTTCTCACCGCAATGCCATATGGTTCGTCCGTGAATTTTTTTCCAACCACTTCATAGTTTGCATCTTGCTTTTCCATACCATATAAAATGGCATTATCTGTTGTTAAAACATCGCCTTGTCCTGCCTTCAATGCCGTGAATGCTTCACTATAATTTTCAAATTCAAGTACAGTCGCTTCCGGTGCTTTGGCACGAATATTGTTCGTAGAAGTAGAGCCTTTTACAGCTAACACTTTTACCCCTTTTTTCACATCAGCTATATCCTTAATTCCACTTCCTTTTTTTACAAGTAAAGATTGCCCAGCTTTAAAATACACATCTGAGAAATCAACTTCTTTTTTACGTTCCTCGGTTATTGTCATTGTCGCAATAATTGCGTCAATATCGCCGTTTTTCAGCATTGGAATGCGCGTTTTAGAAGTAACTTCTTTTAATTCTAATTTATTCTCATCACCTAAAATTTTTTTCGCAAGTGCTTTCGCAACATCAATATCAAATCCTTCTACCTTTCCCGTTGCCGGGTTCTTTAATCCAAATAGATTCGTATCATACTTCACACCGACAACTAATTTTCCACGTTTCTTAATTTGATCAATAACAGTTTCTTTCTCATTTTTTACAGCTTCTTTCGTTTCCTCTTTCTTACTTCCACACCCAGCTAAAATCAGTATAAATAAACACGTACAAACGATAAGCGTGAACCACTTTTTCATTTTAATCATCAAATTCCTCCCTTAACGATTAAGCACACGACTTAAAAATAATCGGGCTCGTTCTTGCTTTGGATTTGCAAAGAAATCAGCAGGTGCTGCTTCTTCCACAATTTGACCCTTGTCCATAAATAAAATACGATCAGCTACCTCACTGGCAAATCCCATCTCATGTGTAACAACAACCATCGTCATGCCTTCTTTTGCTAATGTTTTCATAACGTCGAGTACCTCACCAATCATTTCAGGATCAAGCGCAGAAGTTGGTTCATCAAACAGCATAATCTCCGGCTTCATTGCTAGTCCCCTTGCAATAGCAACACGCTGTTGCTGTCCGCCTGATAGTTGGTGCGGATAGGCATTTACTTTATCTGTAATCCCTACTTTCTCTAAATAAAACATAGCAATTTTTTCTGCTTCTTCTTTCGGCTTTTTGAGTACTTTTATCGGGGCAAGTGTAATATTTTGAAGCACCGTTTTATGAGGATATAAATAAAAATGTTGAAATACCATGCCGATGCTTCGTCTTAATTGATTTATATCTTTCTTTACACCATATATGTTTACACCATTCACAAACAATTCACCATCAGTAATCATTTCTAGCCGATTTATACAGCGCAGCAACGTGCTTTTCCCTGACCCCGATGGGCCAACGACTACGACAACTTCCCCTTTTTCAATTTGTAAATTAATATCTTTTAAAACCTGAAAGCTGCCGTAATATTTGTTAACATCGCGAAAAACAATCAATCTACTCCCCTCCTTTACAACTCAAAAAGCTTGTATAGTTTTTTATATTCGAAAACATCTAAAAAAATAACTAGTAATCTTTTAGGCATAAAAAAGAAGCAAAGAAATCGCTCTCTTTGCTTCTTTCACTCTTTTTACGAAACCTCTTCTTGTTTACCTTTTCTATATTCCTTCTTTTGAATTGGAATTTTCAGGATATACAAAAGGTATAAAATATACACCTTATGCAATTTAATATTATTTTGAGAAAATAAACACATTTTCGCATAAAAACACAGAATATATGTATTTAGTAAAAGAACAGAACAGCAATTATCTAATATAATCTATATACCCAAACTAGCCTAAAAAAAACTGACCATAATTCCACCAGAGGGTGTTTTAGGTCAGTTTCTTGTTTTTCTCAACATTCAATAATGGCTTTTCTTGCAAGAATTCTTTGGTGAATAGCTTTTGTTAATGTTTGAAAATGCTCTGGCATTTCCTTACCGTTAAACTTTTTCATAATTGTTCCATATAAAGCAACATCCCGAAGGCGCATGAAGAGCGGCAAAGCATCATATGAGGAATCGTCAAGCTGATGCTCTGTCTCATATCCTTCTCGTAATACTTGCAACTGGTGACGTGTAAAAGCTGCCCTTTCTTCCTCTGACCAATCTTTTCGTAAAACTGAATAATATAAAACCATTGCAAGGTCATGGACAAAATAATTATACGTTGCATCATCAAAATCAAAGATTGTTAGCTCTCCATTTTCATAGTGAAAATTCCCGTGATGTATATCTCCATGAATGAGTCCGAATGTACGACTTGTAGAAGGTAAATTCTTAATTTCTGCTACAATTTCATAGGCGATTTGCTGCAGTTCATTATCTTCTTTTAACATATCAATAATCGTAATCTCATCATCCATCCATGTAACACGATTCTCTGTTTTCGGATAATGCATTGTAAGGCGATGTAACTGACCAATTGCTTTCCCCCAAGCATAAAAGAGCTTATCATTCCAAATGTCGGGATCATTATCTTTCGCCCTTTCTCCTTTTGCATAATCAAAAAGAGAAGCATAAAAAAATGTTCCATCTGTCGCTTGTAAACTTTCTACAAATATATTGTTCTGTGAGCGATGCGGCGCCGCCACTTTTGCACCGTTTGCCCCAAGGTATGCCAAGAATTCTAATTCGGCCTCAATTTGTTTATATGTACGATGAGATGAATGGGTCAAACGCAAAACATATGGTGTAGAATCTTCTCCCTCCGCACGAAAAATATAATTTTCAAAGTCTCCTAATGGTTCTTCCGTAACAGTTACACCGAAGCGTTTTGCCCCTTCTTGTAAAATTTCTTTTGTAAATACTCGTTCAACTACTAATTCCATATGACCACTCCTTTCCTCTCTACGTAATTCGCCATAAATCGTAGAATCACTGCTATAAAATAAAAAAAGAAGCAGAACGTTCTACTCCTTCTCAATCCAAGTAATGGAAGACTATAACTATACAAGTAAACAAATTTATTACAATTCACTTAGATTTAAACTTACATAGTGATATACTCCATTCCTATATTCCTTACCATTTCCCCTCTAATATTAGTGCATAAATACCCATGCTCATAACAAATAGTGAAACGCCTAATGTAATGATCCATAACGGAATTTTCAATTTTTTTATTTTAAAATAAGCTCCGTACCCTTTATATTTAACAGAGCGATATACACTAAGTCCCCCTATGCAAATCATAAAAATACTTAAAATATGTACGACATACGGCAAGCTCCCACTCCTTATAAGATTATCACATCCCCCTTTTATTTACAGTAATTTCTAAATAATATTTCTCATGAAAATAACAAAAGAAATAACAGTTGAATTCGCAAATTAATTCACATAGTAAATAGCATACAAAAAGCCCAGAGTTTTTATACTCTGAGCTTTCTTTTTTTATAATGGGGTTATACCCTTAAAGCCCCCTATTGTCACATAAGGATAGTTCTATGTTAAATCGCAATAAAAGGTGTTTTATGAATATACGCTTTGTTATCAATCTGACTAATTATAAAACTTGCTATTTCGTTGTTTGAAATCATTGTTCCAGGCATATCGGTAAGACTTTCTTTGACTGTTCTTACTTCAACACCCTCTTTTACAAAAGGCAGTCTTATTAGTGTCCAATCTAGTTCTTTAATTTCCAAAAGAATATCCAGCTCTTCTTTTTTATCTTTCATCATTTTGGAAAAGAACATTTCAAACATTTTTGCTCCAATCTTATTTAAAAGACTTTTTTCATCTCCTATAATGTTGAGAGAAGCTCCTGTAACTCCAATATATCTCTTAATATCCTTTTCCTTCATTACTTTAAGTATATCTCTTGTAACTCTGCTATACATAGGTGTATCTCTCATTGGTTGACCAAAACAATTTATAACGATTTGACACCCTTCGAGTAGTTGTCCTATTGTATCAATATTCTCTGCAGCACCTGTTACAACTTCAATTTTATCATCGCTACATTTTAATTTTTTTGGATTTCGAACAAGCATACGAACTTGATAGCCATTTTTTAACGCTTCTGAAGCTATATAACGTCCTACCTTACCAGTTCCACCAATTACAGCTATTTTATAAGGATTATCCATACTTCCACCCCTAAGAATATATAAAAAAATCAATCCTGTTCTTTTCTTAAGCAAGTAAAGAATTTTATCATTTCTCTTTATAATTTAACATAAATTTCCTGTTTATTCTGGATTTTTCATTTAACACCCTAAATAACAGCCTAAATCACAACTGAAATGGAAGTGCCTAATGATGTCCAACTTCGTGTTTACGCAGATAGGGAATGGGCATGCACCTATAATCTTTTGAAGAATATGCTAAATCACATATAACCGAAGGGGGCTGGCTTATTATGTTTGAGCATTTTGGATTTGTAGAACAGTGCGATACAGTTCCAATCGAATTTCCCCCGCAGTACCAACCTCAGCAGCCGGGTATTGAATCTTTGATGATTCCAAGACCTATCTCCGAAAACCCTAATTATTCTGGAAGCAACAAACTATTGAACAAAGTCGCCATCATTACTGGGGGAGACAGCGGGATCGGCCGGGCTGTCTCCATTGCTTTCGCAAAAGAAGGGGCGGATATTGTAATTGTTTATTTAAACGAGCATGGGGATGCATCCGAAACAAAAGACAGAGTGAACCAATTGGGCAGACAATGTCTGACAATCGCAGGTGATATTGGGGATGCCGGGTTTTGTCATTATGTCGTTAAAAAGACAATGGAAGCATTTGGCCACCTTGAAATCCTGGTCAATAATGCGGGAGAAGCACATACACAAGCAAGTATCAGCGACATTTCAGCAATGCAGCTCGAACGTACTTTTAAAACAAACATTTTTTCCTATTTTTATTTAACACAAGCAGCCATGCCCTATTTAAAAAGTGGAAGCTCTATTATCAATACGGCTTCACTCGCCGCATACAACGGACTTGATCCCGCGATTGATTATGCCGCTTCCAAAGGAGCTGTCGTTGCATTTACCCGCTCGTTAGCATTATCAGTCATTAATCAAGGAATCCGAGTCAATGGCGTTGCTCCAGGGCCTGTATGGACCCCTCTTATCCCTTCAAGCGCTCCGCCAGAACTTTATGCAACACTTGGAAGCACTACGCCAATGAAACGTACTGCACAACCTTTTGAACTGGCACCTTCCTATGTTTATTTGGCGTCAGACGACTCCTCATATGTGACAGGACAAATTCTTCATGTAAACGGTGGAGTGATTATAAATGGATAAGAGTGAATTCCTTCGATTCAAACTTTATTATAAGAAATTGTATTTTAGTGAACAGAAAGACGCCATTTTGATCAATCTATTTTCAAAATGACGTTTTTTTATTTCCTGTTACATATGGAATAGAGGGAATTTTTTTAATCAAACTTTGTATAAAAAAATAGATTATTTATCTTTCAGTGCTTGTTTGCTACAGTATACTTCTAAATCATTCTAATGTGAGTAAATAGTTAATTAACGCATCTTGCTCTTGTTTTGAAAAACCTGTAGAAGAATCTACCCAATATTCGTGTCCTTCTCCCGTAATATGTGTGTCTTGTAAATCCTTTGAACTTTTGTTTGCTTCGATTACTTTTCTTCTCAAGTTTCGATTAATTAATGCTCGTAAGCTGTTAAACGGATTAGGCTCAATTCCTTTTGATACCGTTCCTGTCATACCTAGTTCACTCTCCACGTTTTGGCCAACCGCAATACCTCCATCATGTAAATACGGCGCTCCCCAATAAAGCCCTAACAAACTTGGAACTTTGTAACCACCAGATGAATTATTTAACATGTATGCTAAATCGATTTTCTCTTTATCTAACGAATAAGCCGGAACTTTTAACTGTTTCGCTCCTTTCGGTACAGGTACTGGTGTATCTGGTGAATATATGATAGGATCTGCTAAACTTTTACCTATTGCTTCAAATGATTTCGCTCTTGATGGCTCGGTCTTAATTTCATGAACTGGGATAATTCGATTATTTGTGTAGGCTTGTCCAGCATGACAAGTAATACAACCTGCACGTGTAAACACACTCTTGCCTTGTTTTATCGTCTTTTCATCAACAGATAATGGGGGCTTAGGAGAAACAAATGTATTTTGTAATGCCGACATTCCGTTGTTTTGTTCCATTACCCGATAGCCAGGAGAACTTGATAATAGGCCATTGGGAGAAATTAAAGACGGCCTTGGAAACGTCGGAAGCGTAATTAACTCATTTACTCCTGGAACTCCTGGAGTAGGATCTACTGAAGCAAAAAACTCAGATGGTTTCTTTCCACTTTTAGGATCATATCGATATTTTAGATTCGCTGCATTTTGTAACATTGTTCCTAAATAAACTTCCTTGTCAATTTTGAAAAGGAATGGACTAGCATGTGCTAATGTCGTTAAATCTGATCCTTGAATATTTACAGCACTATTAATTACACTTAGCCCTTTAAACGGACCAGCTTGTGCAAACCCATTCCACCCATAAGGATGATCTCCAAATGTAAAAGAATCTGGAATTTGTGTTGGATTATTCACCAAATCACTACTCGCATCAAAATTTCCGCTTGGCCATTTTAATAAAGTACGATCTACAGTCTCCTCTATCATCTCTGGATCAGGAAGCGGAGCTTTTTTCCCATCAGAAGTCACTACTGTTCGCCCTAAATCTTTTATATAGTCTTGTAATGACTTAATTTCTGCACGAGAAAAATAAGCTGCTGAATTTGTCCCTAATGCTAAAATGAGACCGCCATTAAAATCATTATTTGCAGCACCTTCAATCACTTTTTTTGTATCCCTAGTTACCGTTGCATGGCATGCAGCACAGCTTACTCCTATTTTCTCTCTTCCTTCAGACTTAATGATAGGCATCCCTAACACTTCATTAGAACCTCTTGCAACATCTAAACCAGTATCAACCTTTGTTCCTTTTTCAAACGTTTTATCTCCTATTTTCACAGTTTTCGCCAGTTCGACACGTAAATTTGTTGTCCCTTTTCCATGCAAGTCGTAAATTGCTTTTTTAATATTTTCTAAAGTTAACGCACCATTTAAAATACCCATTATGTCTGTAAGAAACACTTCATTTCCAAATGTTTCTTCATAAAAAGACTCTCTCCCCACTTTTAATAAATTCTTGTCAATTTTCACTGCTCCATTTTGTGGTGATAATAACATTTTGCCTTCATTCGTTTTCAACAACTCATTCGCTTTTTTTTGCGAAATCGTTTGTCCCCAAATATCGTATGCCGGCTGATTTTCCTCAGTTCCATAATGATTTGGTTTGCTCTTTACAATTTGATCTTCAGAAGGAATATAAGCGTATGTTGGTTTTGAAAAGTTAAAAAGGACAACACATACAAAGATTATCCCCCAAACAAGAGATCTAGCGGACTTCCTATTTTCCATTTACTTTCCTCCTTGCTCATCAAAAAATATTACAAACGCTCAGTAACAACCTTACTATTCCCTGTAAAAAGAGATATAAATACGAAAACATACTTTCCTTCTTCTTTTCTTTGTATTACAGTATGTTAAAAATTAATTCCTAAATTTGTTACTTTACAAGCAGTAAGAAAAAACAGGCTAAATATTTAATCACCAGTATGAATTTTTATAAAAAAGTTTGTATTTTTCTCTTCCCTTTCTAAAAAACATGTAGTATACTTACTTCAAAATCAGAGGAGAAAGGGAGCAAAGAACTATGTTTACTTATACAACTGTAGTTACATTTGCACAAAAACATCATCATCATACGTAAACCCTTGAAACCTAGCGGAAAAATTCACGCGTAGGTACAAGGGTTATTCCCGTTGTACCTACGTTAGGCAAAGAGCCATGTAGGTATTTTTTATCTACATGGCTCTTTTTTATTTCCAAAAAACACTAGGTACAAAAAATAATAAAACAAAAAAACTATTACAAAAAGGAGTTAGACAATCATGGCAACAAAAAAATGGGGTTTATGGATTTTAACAGCATTCGTTGTTGGAAATATGGTTGGCGGCGGCGTGTTTATGCTTCCAGCAAATTTAGCGCAAGTATCAGGACCAATGGGATCCACGCTTGCATGGACAATTACCGGTCTTGGTGTATTTATGATTGCACTCGTGTTCGGAAACTTAGCAATGCGAAAACCGAATTTAAAAGCAGGTCCGCAAAGCTATGCGCAAGCAATGTTCACTTCACCAAAAGCTGGTAAAGTTGCTGGTTATAGCATGGCGTGGGGATACTGGGCTGCAAACTGGGCTGCAACAGCTTCTGTTATTATTTCATTTGCAGGATATTTATCTACGTTTTTCCCAGTTATGCAAAGTAAACAAATTTTGTTCACGACAAATGGTTTCTCGTTAGAACTAGGAAAATGCTTAACATTTGCTGTATGTAGTATTATGCTATGGGGCATTCAATATATTCTTTCTCAAAATATTGATCGTGCTGGTAATATGAACTTACTTGCAACTGTTGCAAAAATTATTGGATTTACGATGTTTATTATCATTACATTATTCATCTTTAATGCAGCGAATTTCGGTGATGGGCAAACGTTTATGAATGAGGCTGGAAAATCCATTCCATTAGGCGGACAAATCAATGCTGCTGCTATCTCAACACTTTGGGCGTTTATTGGTATTGAATCAGCTGTCATGCTTTCAAACCGTGCAAAGTCACAGCGCGATGTAAAAAAAGCAACGATTTTGGGATTAGTCATCGCTCTTATTATTTATGTAGCAATTACATTGTTAACAATGGGTGCTCTTCCGCAAGATGCGCTGAAAGGGTCACAAAAACCATTGGTTGACGCATTAAATATGGCTATTGGTAATAAAGGTGCATATATTATGGCATTCCTAGCACTTGTTTCTCTATTCGGCTCTACAGTCGGCTGGATTGTTGTAAGTGCAGAAGTTCCTTATCAAGCAGCAAAAAGCGGATTATTCCCAGCTTTCTTTGGAAAAACAAATAAAAAAGGAAGCCCAAAGAACTCATTATTATTAACAAATATCATGACACAAATATTCTTATTCTCTACTATTTCTGGATCAGTATCAGAAGCGTATAGCTTTGCAATTGTTGTTGCTACGCTTGCTTATTTAATTCCATATCTTGTTTCAACATTATATCAATTAAAACTTATTATTACTGGTGAAACATATGAGAACATGCAAGGCTCTCGTAAATTTGACGGTGTAATTACAGTACTTGCTCTTATATATTCCATTTGGGTTATCAAAACAGGAACAGCTGATATGAAAACTTTCTTACTAGGAATAGGATTATTCGCATTTGGATTTATTCTTTATCCGTTTATCATGAAAAATACTACTGAAAAGAACATAGAAACACTTAATACAAAAATTAGTTAAACTTAAAAACACTAGCTCCCTAAAGGGCTAGTGTTTTTAGGTTTAAACTCATTTTTTAATTCTGATACTGTTAACGGTTTCGCATAATAAAATCCTTGTACATAGTCACATCCCATTGATTGTAGTAACGTTTCTTGTTCAACAGTTTCCACCCCTTCTGCAACAATCTTCATATTTAAACTATGTGCAATGTCAATAACCGATTTTACAATTGTTCTTTCAGGTTGTGCCTCGAGATGATGAAATTCTTGAATAAAATTGCGATCAATTTTTACAATATCAAGTGGTAACTGTTTTAAATAATATAACGATGAATACCCTGTTCCAAAATCATCTAACGCAATTAAAATTCCCATACTTCTTAATTCTTGAAGGGCAGCAATAATGTATTCAAATTGCCTTACCGCAATACTTTCAGTGATTTCTAAAATTAATCTATTCGGTGAAAATGAAGTACGTGCTAATATACTACGCAAAGTAGGTATAAACCGATTTTGCATAATTTGTTGAATGGATATATTTACAGATAACTGTAAACCTTCTGCATATGCCGGCAATGTTTTAAATATTCTACATGATTGCTCTAATATCCAATCCCCTAACTTTGAAATCAATCCACATTCTTCTGCAATTGGAATAAATTCAGAAGGAGAAATGGGACCTTCTTCCGTATAGCAACGTAGTAATGCCTCCACTCCAGAATATTGCTTTGTTTGTAAATCAATGATTGGCTGCATTACTACTTTTAATTCTTCCTCACGAATTGCCTTTTGCAATACAAGTTCAACTTCCATTTTTCGTTGCATTGTTGATCGTAAATCATTTGTAAAATAACAAACGGAGGTTCTTCCTTGCTCTTTCGCACTGTACATAGATAAATCTGCATGTTTTAATAAAGACTCTATATCTCTACCATCTTTCGGGTATGAACATACTCCCAAGCTAGCAGAAACATACACTTCATTTCCTTCTAATATGAACGGTTCTTGAAAACAAGAAAGAATCGAACTTACTAACTGTTGTAGATCTTGTAATGTAATCTTCTGCGTTAGCAAGACAAATTCATCCCCGCCAAGTCTTGAAAGTACTTCCGTATCATCTAATACATTGTCGAGACGTGATGCCACTTCTTCTAGTAATAAGTCTCCAATCGCGTGTCCTAATGTATCATTTACCAATTTAAAACGATTTAAATCAAAATAAATGAGACTAAACGGTATTTTTTTATCTACGCGCTTATTTATTAATTCCATGAATTGTAAACGATTTGGCAAACCCGTTAGCATGTCATGATATGCTAATTCACGATAACGACTTTCACCTCCCCTTAACCGTTGCTCCATCTCTTTTCGCCTTGTTACCTCGTTTCGAATGGAAACAAATTGATATGGTTCTCCACTATCATCTAGAAAAGGAACAATGGTAGTACTTACCCAATAATAGGATCCGTCTTTTGCCTTATTACGAATTTCTCCACGCCAAACTTTCCCACCTGAAATACGCTTCCATAAGTGCTTAAAAAAAGCCTTTGAATGATATCCAGAATTTAAAATGCGATGATTCTGTCCGATTAGTTCTTCCTTTGTATATCCGGAAATTCCACAAAATTTATCATTTGCATATGTAATATAACCATCTCGGTCAGTAATAGCAACAATTGATGATTCATCTAAAGCAAATTTTATATCTTGCAATGCTTTCATCGCTCCTTGGAGCAATGAATCATGTAACACAAGATCTTGCTGCTCTATCATGCCTTATCTCTCCTTGTTTTTCTCTCTCAATAACAAGACAATACCTTTTCCTTTTTATAATTAACGAGAAGTAATATTCATTAAGTACCCAATCAATGGAAAACTTACTGACAAGAATTTTACTTTATAAATATCTCTAACTACAGATTTTGAATACAAATATCATACGTTTTATTTTTGCTCACGATTAACGTAATAACCGTATATGGAGTTATAAAACAATAATACCAAAATATTCAAAACTTTTCACCAGAAATTTGGAAATCCTTTCATTTAAAATCTAGTAATCCGCTCATCAGACATATAACATGCATAAACGAATCTAATAAAGGGAAACTTTCGTCAGTCGGGGGTTTTTCATCCCCCGCTGACGGAAAACTCTCACCAATCGAGCTTTTACATACCGTTATCCCTATCTGCCTCACTTCTCTCTGAATCTTGAAGTGGGGGTTTTACTACCATGACTAGTTTTTATTTCGCTTTTGAAAACGAAAAATGTGATATGCTGCAAATCCTGCGATTCCAAACCCTACGATTGCAGAGAATTGCCATAATGTTGGACCATTGTCAATGTTAATCCAGCCATCTCTGTCTGGAACCCAGTCAATTGTATTTTTTGCCGGGCAAACTTCTCCATTTACATTTGATTTTAATGCAAAGCGAATCTCCTTCTGCTTATCTAGTCCAAATTCTTTTAAAGGAACTCGGAATTCCATTTCCTTCTTATTATCACTTACAGAAAGGGTTTGTTCTTGGTATTTTCCTGAGTCCACATTTAGAGAATATTCATTCCCTTTTCCACTAATAAGATTTACAATTGCATAACGATACTGAACCATTTGACATTTACCATTTACCTCAATGGATTCCGAGTTACCTCTCCCGCCTTGTTTCGCATCGGGAAAAATTACGTGAAATGTCCAGCCATCTTGCTTAGAATGTCCTGCCGATTGTCTTTCTACATACAAATATAAATATTCTCCATCAGAATAATATTTAACACCCGTAATATCTTCATTATTCATTCCATTTGGCACATCACCTTTTGTATCCGAAACATACGGCATATTATTCCAATCAGAAAAATTCCCGTCAATTGTAATAGGAGATTTCTTAGTTTCTGCGAATACTTGGAGTTGTCCGATATTTAATAAACTTATACTGATTAAAAGTGACGCAAGTAGTTTGCTAGATTTCATAGTAGATCTCCTCCATTAATGAATCATGCTCATATAAAGTGAAACTTTAATCAGTGGGGGTTTTCTTCATCCCCCACTGATTATCAGCCCTCACCAATCGGGCTTTTACGGGCAGTTGATCTCCCACCTAACTTCTTTGCTTTCGCTGAACTTTGAGGTGGGAGTCTTACTGCCCGTTAATGCGGGATAAAATCATTTATTACCGCTGCCATTAATCCATTTCTTCAATTTAAAATAGAAGGAAAACTGTTTCTTCATTTTCTCACGAATCATCCGCATTTCTTTACTTAATGCACGCACATCCCAGCTTGCTTTCTCTTCTTTTGCATTAATCGTTCCAGCAAGGCGGCAAAAAAAGATAAACATCCGATAAAATGGAAGTAAAAATATTGTATATATATGCTTACGCATATATTTCTTTACATGCGGTTGTGGTTTCAAATACAATTTTGAAACAACATAAAACAACAACGAATTTGCTACATAAGAAAAATAAAGAATAATATTTGCAGTTACAATTAAATATAATGGATAATCTAAAAACATTAAGTATACTAGCGCAAAAATCCAAATCATTCTTGAAAAAATTAATGTATGATCTTTAATCATTGTATAACGAATTACATCTAAACTACCTCGCGTTTTTTTATTTAATAATTTATTAAATAAAGCAGTAACTTCTATACTGCCACGTTGCCAGCGTTGCCTTTGCATGTACAAACGGTCCGCAGATTCAATGGGATCTACATAGAAAAACGCGTCTTCGCATAATGCTACTTTTCCATCGTACATAAGACGAATTTGCGTTGTCATATGTGTGTCTTCTCCAAGCGTTTCAATATTATACATTTGTGTTTTTGTTAATACCTCTTTTCGGAATGCTGAAAACGCTCCTGATAAGGTAAAAATAGAATTACGTTTTGATTGGTAGCCTCGCCCTACTAAAAATGCTTCTACATACTCAAACAACTCACAACGCTGTAATAATTTTAATAATGGTTTATTATTTTCTTGAATTAACTCAGGGTTAATCATAACAACACCGGTCATTGCTGAAATACTCATATCTTGTTCAAATTTTCTTACTGTATTATAAACAGCTCTTGGATCAAGCATACCGTCTGAATCCACATTTAAAATATATCTTCCTCGTGAAAGATATATTCCTTGATTCAAAGCTTGTGCTTTTCCTTGCTTTGATTTTATATATCTAATATTTAAAACCGGCTGCTCTATTTGAAATTGTTGAAATACCTCAAAAGATCTATCTTCCGAACCATTATCAATTAAAATAACTTGTATATTTTGCAATGGATATTGTTGAGCTACAATTGAATTCAAACAATCTCCCAGTGTTTTCTCAGAATTATATACAGGAACAAGGATGGTTACATATGGAAAAAAAGTTAATTCTATCTCTTTCTTTTTTAAGTAAGCATGCAATACAACAATAGCACTTCCAAAGCCAGTGAAAAAATCAACAAGTAACGGAATAATAAGCCACACAGTCCAAAAAAAGACTTCCTGTAAAAACGCATCCATCGTCACTTTAATTCACCCACTTTCTGATATCTGATTTGAACAAGTGTAAATAGTACATAATAAAGGTATACTGTCAAACCAAAGAAAAGAATACGAGCAAATACCATATGAACGAGCTTATATGCTTCTGCTCCAAATATCTTTGTCATAACAATAATGAATAACAACCGCAAAATATTTGCTACAAATAAAAACGATACACCAAAAATAGTTGATAATACCTTTGTTTTTATATTTCCAAACGGGAAGAAAAGCACTAGAGAAAGAAATACAAGTAACTCAATACCACCAGAGCATTCATAATCCAATACCATGGTTACAATATCTTTTCCTGTTTCAATTGTTATTAATGCAAGTTCACTATGTACATGAAATACTGGAAATACATTCGAAATCCACTCTAACACATAGGAATTCATAAGGTTTGCGTATTTCTCAATATACGGCAGAAAGTACATCATACAAATTGTAAAAAAACCTACGCTTCCTACTACAAAAGCAAAAAAACGTAATCCAATACGTTGCATCATTATATAACCGAAAGCACAAAGTGCAATTAATAAAATACCCATTATAATAGAACTCATGCTTCTCCCTCCCTTCTTTGTCTTCTATAAATTCCATACGATAAACTACAAATTATACATAAAGCACTCACTGATAAAACAACACCTTGTAGCATATATGGGTGCCCAACATGTACTTTCACATGTTTCGTCTTCACATTCATAAATTGATTCATTTTTTCATATTTACCTTCTATTGTTTGGAAAGCATCAATTGCTGCAACAGGTACAAGTACATTTTCTTGTTCACTATCAACAATTACTTCATTATGATTCCGTTTTAAACTTACTGGTACAACTTCTCTTTTTGGTAATGTGTAAGCTTTTAATTGCAAGACATCCTCAAGAACTTTCAATGTATCTTCATTTTTCGTTAAAAACGTATAGTAAGGAATATTTAATGACATAAAAATTAAATTGTCATTCTTGCTTGTAGAAATATAATTCAAAATCTGTTTATCAACATATAATTGTGATTCTGAATGATTTGTATTACTAATAACATTCGTTCTCCAATCACTTGATTTTTTAGGAAACGGTTTTGTTTCTATTTTTTTATCTTTATAATATAATTCCCCATACTCATCTTGCAGCGAAATTGGTTGCACATTTACATTCAGAAATGACTCTGTCATTCCAGCTGTGTCAATTACCACTCTAATATTAGAATCAGCCAATTTTTTTACTAACTGTTCCGCTGCTTTCTTATCTTTATAAGCTAATCCTGAAATGTAAACAACCTTATAATTTTTCAACTCGCTAAAAGTGTAGTCATCAATGTTCATTTTGTCCCCTATTAACAATTGCGGAAACATATAAGTGATATTGGGTGCATATTTTCCAATTGCAATCCCATCATATTGCACTTTCGTTCCAAAATTCCCTTCAATAGGATATTTATAAATATAGTTACTAGGCGTCTCCTTTATTAATTCATATCCTACTTGTTTTGCCGATTCCTTCATTTCCTCTGGGTGTTTAACAAAATTTTTCTTTAATACGAATGTATCCGCTCCTGTTTCTAAAGTACGATCAAATAAAATATCATAATATTCATGTTCTAATGCTGTATTAATTTGTACTAAATTTTGTGTCGTTGTTGCGCCTTGCCATGCCCATCCATACACTTGATCTTTTACCTTATTTTGTTTTCCATGATAGGATAAATAGTAACTTGGAAAAGAACCATATTCGGAGTTATCTAACATTGATATACGCTGCGATGCTGCAGAGATCGCTACATCTAAATCTTCAGCTTGTCCTTTCGGAAACTCTCGGTTAAATCCAACTGTATAAAAAGAAGCACCTGAATCAACAGCTAACAACAAAATAAACATCCACATAAGAGACTTACGAAGATTTTTCCATAATAAAAAAGAAAATAAGATCATCGCCATGGCCATTGCAGTAAAGCGGCGCATCCATAACACTTGAACAAGAGGCATATTCTGTAAGAGTGGTAGAGCTAGTTTTGTTGTGCCTATCATAATTAATAATGCAACCGAAAACCCTGTCATCTGTTTCTTGGATCCAAAGAGTAAACCAAATAAAGCAAGCAAAGCAAACGAAAGTCCAAAATAATAGATTTCAATATCATTAAAACGTAAAAATGGATGCAGCGAAACAGTTAATGGATAAGAGTGTAGTGCCATTACTTCTAAATTAGCATCTCGGTCCATTCCAATAATACCGCCATTTAGTGCTGGAAATAGCCAAAATCCAGATAAACAAATCCCTAATGCAGCATAGATGAGAACAATAAACTTATGAATCATCTCTTTGTTTACAATTGAGTCGATAAGACAAAATAAAAAGAATGAAATACCAACCATAGCTGTTAACATCGGATGAATTAGTGTTATAATTGCCATTAATATAGAAAGGATTATGTACAAGTGAATTCTTTTTTCACGTACTGCACGGTAAAATATTAAAAATAGAAATGGTAATATCGATGTTATAGTACAAAAGGGAACATTTCCTTCTGCAAATAAAATGCGAAGATTTTCCGGAACAAAGAACCATAATATACTAATAAAAAATGCTAGCCATTGCCGTTTTGTATACACTCCCCACAATAACCAGCCCAAGCCCCCTACAATAAAAAGAAAAATAAAAAATAATTGATAAGCTCCAATCATATCCGTTGTAAACATTCGTAATACAGCTAAGATATAATAAGATAAAGGTGCCCAAAATCGAAATGGTTGAAATCCGTTATACCATTCAGCACTGTAATTAACATACCAGTTTCCTTTTTGAAATTCTTCATATAGTAAATTTGCTTTATATAAGTGTCCATACGTGTCCGATCCCCACGGATAACGCCCAAAACGATTCACATACCATGACATAAGTAAAGCACATGCTACTAATAAAGAAAATTGGAAAAGAAACAGCCAAACTCGTTTTCGTTGTTCAATTGTCATACTACTTTCCTCTCTACCCTCTTTGAATAACATATTGTCGCATTGGATTTTCACTAATTGTTAATTCTTCTAATGGCACGTGCTGTTTTCTTAAATTCTCTGTTAAGTCTGTAAAAAAGATTCTCCCAATTTGCTCCATCGTACAATTTTTTCCTGAAAATCTAGGAGAATCATTTAAGCATGTTCCCTGGTATTCATTTAAATACCCTCCAATGACATCTTCAATATGAGCAAAATTTAACTCTTCAGCTCCATCATGTGAAATAAGCAATGTAATTTCCCACGTATGTGGATGTACAGTAGACTTATTTCCATTGATAGATACATAATGTCTTGCATTCAAATAAAAATGTAAACGATATTTTGTAATCATTGCGATTTCTCCTTTAACCATTTTTCAGCATTCGTAAATAATACATTACGAACTGCATAATTTTTAAAAAACTTTCTCCTACTGAAATTACTTTAGAATATTGAAACGAAATATATAATAACACGCATTAATACTAAAAAATCAATTACCAATAAATACTTAACGTTTTTGCGATTATACAGCCTATTTAGCAGCCATCTCCTCCTTTTCCTATCATATTTAACATTTAAAATTTTATTATGATCATATTAAATTAAATGAATTTTGTATAGATACCTTATCATAAAACCTTATACTTCTTGAACACAACAAGTATAATCCTCCTCATTTTAACTATAATTATGAAAACTTCCACAGCTTATCTCCCGCTGATCTTGAAGCGGGAGATAAGCTGTGACATATGCTTTATAGGAGTGAAGGTGTCGAATCTAGATCTCCCTCTATTATCTACACTCTTTTTAACTAGTGAAATGAAGAACAAAAAAACACTATCCGTTCTAACAGATGATATCTCTTCCTATAATAGTTTTTAGACCTCACACTTAAAAATCTCCTTTAAATCAGTACCTTTTGATAATACGTAACTGTAGTTCGCCATGCCACCTATGACCAAACCCTCCGACAATACAAATATATGCAGGACAAATTTAGGAAGCATGGGCTATTGTTTAATGAAAATGAAACACTTTATAATAAGGATATAACTAATCAGAAAAAGGTGACATTCCTACCAATGAAAAATCGTGTTCTGCAATTATTATTCGTTATTGCAATTACAACTGTTATATTAATTCTATTAAACAAATCATCTATATCGTTATATACCTTCGTTGGAACAGTATTCTTTATTACATCTGTTGGTATTGCTTTCATCATCTTTATTGAAAACCGCTCCCCGCAAAGTACGTTAGCTTGGTTTTTAGTATTAGCAATTCTTCCTGTTTTTGGCGTATTTTTGTATGCTTTATTTGGTCGAAGCAGATGGCGCCGAAAAAAACATTTACATCGTGATGAAGAGCGAAGAAAGGTGTTCCGTGAAATTCTAGAAGGAAGTCGATTAAAACAAGAAATACCAGCGTCTCTAAATGAACGCGCTGCCCATTTGGCTACTATCGTTCAAAAATTTGGCGGGGGACCTATCGCTAATGAAACTGCAACAAAATTACTAACAAACGGAGATGAAACATTTACAGAAATTTTGACCTCCATTCAAGAGGCAAAACATCACATTCATATTCAATATTACATTTATCGAGCTGATGAAATTGGAACAAAGATCCGGGATGCTTTAATTGAAAAAGCAAAAGCTGGTGTAATTGTCCGCTTTTTATTTGATGACCTCGGAAGCTCCCAGTTACGAAGCAGCTTTTTGCAACCGATGAAGGACGCAGGAATTGAGGTAGTAGAATTCGAACCTATCCTTTCTCCGTGGCTAATCGAAACCGTCAACTACCGGAATCATCGTAAAATTATTATTATTGATGGAAAAATTGGATTTACAGGCGGATTGAATGTTGGAGATGAATATCTTGGTCGTTCTAAGAAATTTCCAATTTGGCGAGATAGTCATTTAAAACTTGAAGGGAAAGCACTATACAAACTACAAGCCATCTTTCTAGAAGATTGGTTATACGCATGTAGTGGATTAAATAGCTATTCTTGGGAACCTTTCATGAATAGAGAGTATTTTCCGAGGTGGACGGTTAACGCAGAAGGCGCTGTCCAAATTGTCGCAAGCGGTCCGAGTGCAAATGACAAAACAATTCGAAATGCCCTATTAGCGGCTATGACATCCGCAAAACGTTCCATTTGGATTGCAACGCCATACTTTATTCCCGATCAAGAAACGTTAACATTACTACGTTTAAGTGCAATCGCTGGAATTGATATCCGTATTCTATATCCTGGTATAAGCGATAGCGTTATAAGCGATCAAGCTTCTCAATCTTACTTTGCCCCGTTATTAGAAGCAGGCGTTTCTATTTATCGTTATAAAGACGGATTTATGCATGCTAAAATTGTATTAATTGATGAGGAAATTGCAACAATTGGAACAGCGAACATGGACATTCGTAGTTTTGAACTGAATTATGAATTAATCGCTATGTTATATGATTCTTCGACTGTCCTTGATATTAAACGTGATTTCGAACAAGACTTTAAAGATTCCACAGAAATTCGCTGGGAAGTATTTCAAAAGAGAAGCATTCGAAAGAGAATACTTGAATCACTGATGCGACTTATTTCACCACTTTTATAAAGTGAAACTTCCATCAGTGGGGGGCTTTATCCCCCACTGATGGTTAGTTGAACCAATCGGGCTTTTACGGACAGTTATCCCCCACCTATCTTCTTTGTTTCTCTCTAAATTTTGAGGTGGGGGTCTTACTGCCCGTTAATGCGGGATAAGGGAACATCTTCCAAATTGGAAGATGTTTTTTCTTTGCTTCACCTATAAAAACGCGTTATCATAAGAAGTATTGTTTACTTTATGAAAATAATGTTAGGTGGGAAATACATGTTAGAACAATTTCATATACATGAAGGATTAAAGCAACAACTTGTAAATATTCACGAAACAAATAAACATACAGCTGGCAATGCTGCTACTTTAATTGGAACAAAAATGTATAAAGCATCAGATAACAGCATTATTGAAGATGCTATTACTGCATTACTTCTTGGGAAAAACGTTTTATTAAAAGGCCCTACTGGAAGTGGTAAAACCGTTCTTGCGGAAACGCTGTCTTACTTATTCCAAAAGCCAATGCATAGCATTAACTGTTCTGTTGATTTAGATGTAGAAGGTATTTTAGGATACAACACATTAACAACAACAGACGGTGCATCTGAAGTTACTTTCGTTGATGGCCCATTAATGAAAGCAATGAAAAACGGTCACTTCCTTTATATCGACGAAATTAACATGGCAAAACCAGAAACACTTCCTCTTCTTCACGGTGCACTAGACTATCGTAAAATGATTACAAATCCATTCACACAAGAAGTTGTGTACGGTAGTGATGAATATCGTGTAATTGCCGCGATTAACGAAGGCTATGTTGGAACGAGCGAACTAAATGAAGCATTAAAAAATCGCTTTGTTATTATTGAAGTTCCTTATATTCAAGGTGATACATTAAAAGAACTCTTATTAGCAGAATCGAAATTAAAGGAAACAGCAACAATCGAAAAGTTTGTAGCATTCGCAAGTGACTTGATGCCGCTTGCTCGCGATGGCCGTGTAAGTGAAGAAGCTGCAAGTATTCGCGGTATTATCGATGCATGTGATTTAAGTGTATATATTCCAGTAATGCGTGCAATTGAACGAAGCATTATTGCAAAATTAAGCGATGAAACAGAACAAATGACGGTGCGTGAATTAGCAGAAAGTTATTTCTATGAGGGATAATTCATGAGACAAATTTTTAGTGACAAAAAAATCGATGCGTCTCTGTTTCTGCAAATGGAAAATTTAATGTATGCCCTTCTAAAAGAAGAAAATGCATATTTAGAATATGGATATAAAGCATATTATGACGAAATCGAAAATAAAATTGTCATCAGTCATTTTTGGGATGATCGAAGCGAAACTGATAAAGTGGTCGGTTTAAAAAGTGAGGTATATTTAAAAGCTCTCGGCTACAAACATCATTCCGATATGCAACTTATTCGCAACTATGCAAAAGAATTGCAGCAATCACCACTTAAAAATTTTTTAACGCAGTTATTTGTTCTATTAGAAGATTTACGAGTTGAAGAAATTGTTAAACGAGAGCGCCCTGGTACAAAACCAATTTTTGCACGCCGAAAAGAAATGTATCGGAATTATTTCAGCTCACAATACGAAATTAACCGTATTCGTAACTATCATACTGATATGCTCATTTGTTTATGTTACTTAACATTAACAAGCGACAAATACGAAATGTTTAACAACGATTACTTTGAGCATATTGAAGCAATCTTACACGAAACATTTCAAACGCGTACTACAGAAGATACAATGTATATTGTAGAAAAAATTCGCTATCGTTTAGAAGATTTCTTAGAGAACGATATGATTAATAACTACTTTGGCCTTGCGCCGCTCAATACTTCTATCGTTTTTGAAAAAATAGAGGAACGCGTAGATGAATTAGCAAATGACGATGTTCAAATTGTTGATGATGACGATAATAAGAGTAAAATAAATGAAAGTTTTTCAACTTGGCATCGTGAAAATAAAAACAATGAGAATGAAAACTTTTTACGCTTTGAATTAGAGAGCGGTACAAAAACAAATATGATGGGCGATACTGCCCGTGAATCTGAGGATAGTGATCAAGCGCTCGCTTCTGTGCAAGGCACTTCACAAAAAAGTACGCAGTCGAATTTCGACGGTGCGGATACTGAAGATACGAGAGCATCTCATGCTTCTAGCCAAAGTGAAGGTGTGTACGGTAAGTATAACGTCGGTGCATCACATATATTTAAAGAAGCACGAAAGCCTAATCCTGACGAAAAGAAAGACTATCAGGCCATTAAATCTGTCGTTAATAAAGATGTGAAAGAACTAAAGAAAATTATCGAAAAAACGATTGAAAATAAAACAAACGCACATGCTGATAAATACTACGGGAGACTTCGTAAAAAATTCCTGCGTATTTACACAGAAAAACAACCACGTATGTTCTATAAAAAAGGACAAGAATCACAAGAACTTGACGTTGTGTTCCACTTATTAGTTGACTGCTCTGGTTCGATGTATAACAAAATGGAAGAAACGAAAAAAAGCGTTGTTCTTTTCCATGAAGCTTTAAAATCATTAAAAATCCCGCATGCAATTAGTGGGTTTTGGGAAGATGCTTCTAGCGCGACCCCAGAAAACAAACCAAATGTCATTCACGAAGTCGTAACATATCAAAATTCAACGATTCCAAGCATTGGTCCGGAAGTCATGCAACTTCGTGAAGAAGAAGATAATCGCGACGGATACATTATTCGCATCGTTTCAGAAAAGCTTGCGAAACGTCCCGAAAAACATAAATTCCTGCTCGTATTTACAGACGGTGAACCATCTGCATTAGATTATCAACAAGATGGTATTTTAGATACACATGAAGCTGTAAAACTAGCTCGTAAAAGCGGCATAGAAGTCATTGGAATTTTCATTGAAGAAGGCGAAGCAAAAGAAGCAACCTATCAGTTGATGAAAAATATTTATAACCACCACTTCTTAGTGGCGAACCATGCTGAAGATTTACGGTTGAAGATTAAGCCGTTATTGAAAAAGTTATTATTGAAAACAATCGAATAGAAACAGGAGCTGGGTGCAGCTCCTGTTTTTTTTGCTCTTTTTATCCCGCTATTCGCGGGCAATAAGGCCCCCACCGCCGCTGGAAGTTTCACTTTATAGTCCACATTTTTAATATCAAAACAAAATGAAAGGATATCCAAAATTTATAGAAATCTTTTTGGGTATATTAAAAAGGAGCTTTACTCATAGAATGTATTTGAAAGGGTGTTCCATTTGTCTCCCAAAAAAGATGAACAATATACAGATGTTACTGCTGCTGAAGCTCGACATCAATATGTCATTCCTGAGGAACTTCCTGAAGGTCCTTACGGTTCTCCCACTAACAGAAAGCTAGGAAAATCGACACCTTGGGATGAGGATCAAAAAACACATAAAGCATTTAGCTACGAATATGAAAAACAATACGAAGAAACGGAATACCAATACCCAGAAGCGGAAAATATAGACACGCATGAACGAAAGTCTAGATAAAGTGAAACTTTAATCAGTGGGGGTTTTCTTCATCCCCCACTAATTATTAGTTGAACCAATCGGGCTTTTACGGGCAGTTTATCTCCCACCTAACTTCTTTGCTTTCACCGAATTTTGAGATGGGAGTATTACTGCCCGTTAATGCGGGATAAAGTGAGACTCCCATCAGAGCGGGGATTTTCTTCCCCCACAAATAGCGGGATAACGCCTTTAATCGCTGCTAGGCGGCTGGTTTCTTACCTAAATTGAACTTTCACCAGCAAGTAGCCCTCAGCTTAAATGAGTATACTGACAAAAAGAGCCGATTCAATACATTGAATCGGCTTTCTTTCAATTAGCCAAGTACTAACTCAGCTTCTAATTTTTTTTTTAATTTCGCAAGCATATCAGCAGTCATTTTATCTAAATCGTAGTCTGCTTTAAAGCCCCACTCTTCTTTCGCTGCTGTTGCATCGATTGAGTTTGGCCAGCTATCTGCAATCTTTTGACGAGCTGGATCAACTGCGTAATCCATCGTGAATGTTGGAATGTGCTTACGAATAGATGCTGCAATTTGTTCTGGCTCGAAGCTCATTGCTGTAATGTTAAATGCATTGCGATGTTTTAGCTTGCTTGGATCTGCTTCCATTAAAGAAATAATCGCTTGCAGTGCATCTGGCATATACATCATATCCATGTATGTTCCTTCTGCAATGTAAGAAGTGTACGTACCTTTTTTAATTGCTTCATAATAAATTTCAACTGCATAGTCAGTTGTTCCCCCTCCAGGAGGCGCAACATAAGAAATTAAACCTGGGAAGCGTACGCCGCGCGTATCTACACCAAACTTTTGATAGTAATAATCACATAAAAGCTCTCCAGCTACTTTGTTTACCCCATACATCGTAGTTGGACGCTGAATGGTGTCTTGTGGCGTATTATCTTTTGGTGTTGTCGGACCAAATGCACCGATTGAGCTTGGTGTGAAGAACTTACAGTTCAATTCACGAGCCGCTTCTAACGCGTTTACAAGACCACCCATATTTAAGTTCCAAGCAAATAGTGGATTTTTTTCTGCTGTTGCAGAAAGTAATGCTGCTAAATGAATGATTGTATCCACTTCATTACGCTTTGCAATCTCATGTAACTTTTGACCATCTGTTACATCTAGTATTTCAAATGGGCCAGACTTTACAACTTCACTATCTGTTTCACGAATATCTGTTGCGATAATGTTTGATGCACCATATACATCACGAAGTTTCGTTACAAGTTCAGAACCAATTTGGCCTAAAGAACCGGTTACTAGAATTTTTTTCATTTTCCCCACTCCTCATTTGCAAGCTTTCATAGATGCGAATGTGTTAAATAATTCCCATTTCTTTCCCAACTTTTTCATACGTGCGAATTGCTTCATCAAGCATTTCTTTCGTATGTGCTGCTGTTGGCATATTACGAACACGGCCTGTTCCTTTTGCTACAGTTGGGAACACGATTGATTTTGCATATACGCCCTCTTCATTTAGACGCTTACTAAATTGTTGTGTTAATACTTCATCACCAATAATACAAGGTGTGATTGGTGTTTCACTGTCTCCAATGTTAAAACCAAGCTCTTTTAAGCCTTGTTTTAAATAACGACCATTTTCCCATAAACGGTCATGAAGCTCTGTGCTTTCCATTAAAATTTCAATTGATCTCATACATGCTGCTGCATCAGCCGGCGTTAATGCTGTTGAGAATAAGAACGGACGTGAACGAACTTTTAACCAATCGATTAAGTTTTTCTTACCAGCAACATATCCACCAATTACACCAATTGCTTTAGATAATGTACCGATTTGGAAATCTACTCTATCAGATAGTCCAAAATGTTTAACCGTACCAGCACCTTTTCCAAGTACGCCAGAACCGTGCGCATCGTCAACATAAGTCATTAAATCTAGTTCTTCTGCAATTTCAACGATTTCTGGTAATTTTGCTACATCGCCATCCATTGAGAATACACCGTCTGTAATAACCATTAATTTATTGTATAAGCCAGATTCTTTTGCTTCGATTGCTTTTTTACGTAAATCTTCCATATCAGAATGCTTATAAACAATAATTTTTGCTCTTGATAAACGAGAACCATCAATGATTGATGCGTGGTTTAATTCGTCAGAAAGAATCGCGTCATTTTTATCCATAACAGCTGAAATCGCTGCCATATTACAGTTGAAACCAGATTGATATGCGATTGCTGCTTCTGTATGTTTAAACTTTGCAATTGTTTCTTCTAATTTCACATGTAAATCAAGCGTACCATTAATTGTACGAACAGCACCTGCACCAACGCCATATTTATGAATTGCACCAATTGCTGCTTCTTTTAAACGTTCGTCTGTTGCTAAACCAAGGTAGTTGTTTGAAGATAAATTAATATATTCTTTTCCGCCAATTGTAATAACTGGTCCATTAGAACTTTCAAGCGGATCAATAACGTTATAAAGCCCCTTTGATTTCAAATCATCTAGGTTTTCTACTAAAAATTTGTCAAGTGTTTTGCTAGACATCGTGAAACCTCCCTATCGTTCATATAAAGAAAGCATTATCATAATATAGGCAATACTCCCTTTAATAGCTTAACACGTTTCAAAAAAATATTATAGAAAAATAGCTAAAAGTAAACGCTTACAACTAATGATTATATCTTATATAATTACAGAAATCTATTATTATTATTTGGATTTTGCTAGAATAGAAAAAATGCTTTCAAGGAGAGGATACAATGTCTTATACAGAAGCTGACGTTTACAATGAGAACCTATTTTTTGAACAATATATGAAACGTAGACATCGAACCGATAATCCAAACGACACAATTGAAAAGCCCGCTCTCTTACAGTTACTTGGCCATATAAAAGATAAAAGTATTCTTGACCTTGGCTGTGGTGATGCACAATTTGGAGTAGAGCTAATGCAGAAAGGCTGCCAATCTTATACCGGAATTGAAGGCTCTCATCGTATGTATGAAGAAGCTCAAAAGCAATTACAAAATACAAATGGATTTGTCCATCTTTTAAACCTCAAAGACTATACATACCCCGATTCTACTTTTGATATCGTTACATCTAGACTTGTCCTTCACTATATTGAACATATTGAGGATACTTTCAAACAAATTTTTCAAACGTTAAAACCTAGCGGCACTTTTGCCTTTAGTATTCAACACCCGGTTATTACTTCCGCATTTGAAAGCTTACAAACAAGTGGAAAGCGAACTAGCTGGCTTGTTGATGATTATTTTAAAACTGGCAAACGCGTCGAGCCATGGATAAATGAGCAAGTTATTAAATATCATCGTACAATTGAGCAATACTTCCTTTCTTTACAAAATGCTGGTTTCACAATTACTAGTTTACGTGAAGCAACACCAGAGCCTCAGCATTTTCAAAGTGAAGAAGAATATGAACGTAGACTGCGTATTCCTCTGTTTTTATTATTTTCATGTACAAAATGAAGTGAAGCTTTCATCAATGTTTTTTCATCCCTACTTCACAATCTTGAGGCGGAGGGATCTCACTGCCCACGAATAGGGGGATAAAATTGGAAAAAGAATACATCAATGCTCCTTTATTAATGCTGCGAAAAACGATAAAATATACAAAATTAGTGATAATGCTTTAAATACAACTGATGACGTACTGGTTGCTAACTTAATGCCAGATAGCATTGAATAATACTTTACTTTGTAAAATAAAATATCTAGTAAAAAACAACTTCTATACTATAGAAGTTGTTTTTTATTTTGTATTCTTATTCAAAATATGTTATATTTCAAAAGTATATCAGAAAAGTATTCTGTATATCAGAAAAATTATTTTAATTAGAATTTTCTGAATTAGTACACTTTTTTATTCTTTTTGGACAAAAAAGAACACATTTGAAAACGCTTATTTTAAGGTTTTCGGGGAAAAATACAAATTATGACGAGGTTTTTTTAGAATTAACGAAATGTTTTTATTATATTTCCATATAATTCTATTGACTTCTAAATATTTTGTAAATTAAAATGATTACATAAATATCCGTTATACAGGACAGGATTAGGAGGAAAAAATATGGATGCAGCTTTAAAGTTACAAAAAGCTGAAGAACAACAATCACCGAAGAAACATCCTCCGGGATTATACTTGTTGTTCTTAACAGAAATGTGGGAAAGATTCAGCTATTATGGAATGCGTGGACTTTTAGTTCTTTATTTAACAACCGCAGTTGTTAGCGGTGGACTTGGATTTGACAAAGCTTTTGCAGTGCAATTATACGGAACTTTTACAGCTTTAGTATATTTCACACCGATTTTTGGTGGATGGTTAACTGACCACTTTATCCCAAGACGTCTTGCAATCACTCTTGGTGGTATTATTATGGCAGCTGGTAACTTTGTATTATTTTCAATGAATACAAAAACTGGACTCTTTTTAGGATTAGGATTATTAGTTATTGGTAATGGATTCTTCAAACCAAATATCTCTACCCTATTAGGTGAACTATACGGTGAAAATGATTCACGCCGTGACAGTGCTTTCACAATCTTTTACATGGGTATCAACGTAGGAGCTTTCTTTGCACCACTTGTTTGTGGTTTCCTAGCAGAAGATTTCTTTAAAACAAGCGTTAACGGCACTATGGTAATGGGATACAAATATGGCTTCCTAGCTGCTTGTATCGGTATGATTATCGGTCAGATTTTCTTTAACCTATTAGCTCCTCGTTACCTTGGTAAAGCAGGAACAACAGTTGTAGGTAAAAAATCAACAGACAAAAGCGCAAAAGTAGTTGAGAAAAAACCTTTAACAAAACAAGAAAAGAACCGTACTTGGGCAATCATCATTTTAACTTGCTTCGTTGTTTTCTTCTGGGCAGGTTTTGAACAAGCCGGTAGTTCTTTAACTCTTTATACAGATAAATTCGTTGATCGTACTATTTTCGGATGGGAAATTCCAACATCTTGGTTCCAATCTGTTAACCCATTATTTATCGTTTTATTAGCACCACTTGTTTCTATGTTATGGGCAAAACTTTCTAAAACAAAAAATGGTGATTTAAAAATCCCGACAAAAATGGCACTTGGTATGATTTTGTTAGGAATCGGTTACCTTGTATTAACATTAGCAGTTCTAAAAACAGGTAGTGATGAAGCTCATATTGTTACAAAAGCTAACTTACTATTTATTGTTTTCACATACCTATTCCATACAATTGGTGAGCTATTCCTATCACCAATCGGTCTCTCTATGGTAAGTAAAATTGCTCCTGTAAAATTAGCATCTCTATTAATGGGAGTATGGTTAGCAGGTTCTGGTATGGCAAACTATCTAGCTGGTGCACTAGCTTCCTTCACACAGTCTTTAGGCTACTTAGAAGTATTTGCAAGCATCGGTATTATCGTTATGGTACTCGGTTTAGTACTTCTTATGTTCTCTAAAATGATTTCACGTATGATGGAATAAATGAAAAAGCGGAGAAATTTCTCCGCTTTTTTTAATGCTCTTCTAATGCTGTAATATCTACTTGTACTGTTTCATGTGGTGTTTTTATATCGTGTACATTAGCAAGTCCACTTGCCTCATCACAGCTTTCAATCCAGACAGGCACACCGTGATATGTAACGTCAATTCTACTTGATGATGATAAAATTTGTTTTGCTCGCGTTATATCCACTATTGGTCCCTCCTTATTCTTTATTACATTCTTTTTTATATTGCCATGTCTGGATGAATTTTATCCCATTTATCCTCCTTCACTTCTATAACCTAACTTCACAAAAAAAAGGGCATGTACAAATACATACCCTTTTTTTCCATAATATCCAAATTTTAAGAAAATAATGTTTTTACAACTTCACTTACTTTATCACTGTGAACTTGATAATATACTTCTAAACCACGTCTTTCAAAACGTACGACTTTATTTTGCTTTAACTTTGTTAAATGCTGTGATACTGTAGATTGCGGAATTTCTAATACTTCCTGTAGCTGTGTTACGTTACAAGTTCCACGCTGCATAAGCTCCATTACAAGACGAAGACGAAGCGGATGAGCTAGCGCTCGCAACATTTGTACATCCTCTTCTGAAATACGACACTCAAATTGATTTGGACACATACTTTCCCCTCATTTTTTCTTTTTATTTTTCTATTTGTACACGTTTATTTTTATATTTCTTCCTATTATTAAATTTTATACTGAATAATTTCTAACAATAAAAACTACCTTCCCCCTTTATATAAAGAGAAAATTCTCTTTTTGATGTTTGAATATTATACTATACGACTCTGACAAAAAGCAAAGTATCTCTAATCATGTTCATTGCTTTCCAAAACTATTTTCTCAATACTTTTGTTATATTTTTTACACCTTACTTTTTCTATATTGGATCCCACTAGTAATCGTTCTCCTCAATTAGGCACGTATAAGACATATCCCCTATCTCTTTAACTCCTGAAGAGGGACCTTACTGTCCACGAATAGCAGGATAAAATATAAAAAACCAAAGAATATATAAGCACCACATAGCATACCCTATTCATGCACGCTTTTTACTGTATACTGATTCTCTTTTAATGTTTCCAATTTTTTCATAAAATGTAGCAGATTTTTTACAGTTCAAGGTTCTATGGAATAATTATACTTTTCCACGTTGACAATAGTGTTGAAGGAGACTATACTAACAATGTAAGTTGATTGTGAATGATTTCACAAATAAATGTGAATAGCTTCACAAATTATATATAGGAGATGTCGCAATTATGAGTACATGGACACAGATTTATGACCCATTACACAACATTTGGCTATCAGCACTTGTAGCCGCTCTACCAATTTTATTTTTCATACTATGTTTAACAGTGTTTAAAATCAAAGGATACTTGTCTGGACTTTATAGTGTTATTTTAGCTATTATTCTTTCTATATTTGTCTATAAGATGCCAGCAACTATGGCTGTATCATCCGCTGCCTTTGGTGTAGCTGCCGGGTTTTATCCAATTTGTACAATTGTTATCGCAGCAATTTTTCTTTACAAACTAACTGTAAAAACTGAGCAATTTAACGTCATTCGTGATAGCATTTCTAGCATTACAAACGACCCTCGTCTTCAAGTATTACTAATCGCTTATTCTTTCGGTGCTTTCTTAGAAGGTGCAGCAGGTTTCGGTGTACCAGTCGCTATTACAGCAGCATTACTTGTAGGTATGGGCTTTGATCCATTAAAAGCAGCTGGTATTTGTTTAGTTGCCAATATTGCCGGTGGTGCGATGGGAGCAATGGGTATTCCAGTTACAGTACCTGCTCAATTAACACAACTAGATCCATTAATTGTTGGCCATCAAACTGTAACATTATTACCTTTCATTAGCTTTGTATTACCATTCTTACTGGTTGCAATCGTCGATGGTTTTAAAGGAATTAAAGAGACTTGGCAAGGTATTCTTGTAAGCGGCGGTTCTTTCGCTCTTACTCAATTCGTTGTAACATATTTCCTTGGCGCAGAACTTACTGATATTTTCGCAGCTGTTGTCAGCATGATTGCATTAGCATTATTCTTACGTGTATGGCAGCCAAAATCTTCAGAAAAAAGTAAAACAAAACAAAAACAGACAGAAAAACATAGTTATACTATGAAACAAATTTTATATGCTTGGTCACCATTTGCATTCTTAACTATATTTGTAACAATTTTCAACTTAAAAGCAGTAAAAGTCTTATTCGCTCCAAATGGTACATTAAGTAACTTAGTATGGAATATTCAAGTACCTGGTCTGCACAATCACGTGATTAAAACAGCGCCAATCGTTAAAGCAAATACACCGTTTCCAGCAATCTTTAAGTTAGATGTATTCTCATCAACAACTACTGCAATTGTCCTTGCAATTATTGTATCTTTACTTGTATTCCGTGTAAGCGGTAAGTTAGTAAAAGAATTAACTGTTGAAACATTAAAAGAGTTAAAAGCACCAATTTATACAATCTGTAGTGTAATTGCATTAGCATATGTAACAAATTATTCTGGTATGTCTTCAACTCTTGGACTAGCCTTTTCATCTACTGGAAATGCATTTCCAATCTTATCTCCAATCTTAGGTTGGATCGGCGTATTCATAACTGGTTCTGTAGTATCCAGCGGCTCTCTATTTGCACCTCTTCAAGCTGTTACAGCCGCTCAATTAGATATCAACCCTTCTACTCTTGTTGCCTTAAACGTAGTAGGCGGCACAATGGCAAAAATGGTATCACCACAATCAGTTGCTGTAGCTTGTGCGGCAGTTGGAATAGTTGGTAAAGAATCAGAGCTATTTAAAATGACAATGAAATACAGCTTAATCTTCTTATTAATTATTAGCTTACTTCAACTGAACGCTGTGTTCCATATTTTCTAATATAAAAGGCTGATGACCCGTTCATCAGCCTTTTTCTTTCGTTTCCATTTTTTTAATCTCTACTCGCTTAATTTGATGAATATCTTTTTCAAGTATAGTAAATGTCCATTCACCAACAACAGTCGTATCCCCTTCTGCAATTGGTTGTCCTTGCATCATTAACCATCCCCCAATTGTGTCAACATCCTGTTCATCCAAATGTAAACCGAACAAATCATTAATTTCACTTACTAGTACTTTTCCGTCAACTATTTTACAATCGTCAGTAACATGTTGGATAGGTGGATGTTCATCCTCATCATATTCATCCCGAATTTCTCCCACAATTTCTTCTAAAATATCTTCAAGCGTAACAAGTCCTGCTGTTCCACCGTATTCATCATATAAAATGGCGAGTGGAATACGTTTTTTTTGCATGTTTAACAATAGATCATGTATTGGAATGTTTTCCATTACTTCAATAACTGGCCTTGTATATGTCGTGATTGATTTTGCTTCTTGCTTTTCTCCATCCATATAACGGATAAAGAAATCCTTTACATTCACCATTCCTATAACTTCATCTTTATCTTCACCGAATACTGGATATCTTGTATATTTTTCTTGCCGAATAATTTCAATATGTGTTTCAAATAAATCTTCCGCATATAATCCAACAATTTCCGTTCGCGGTACCATAATCTCTTTCGCAAGACGATTATCAAATTCAAAAATATTATTTACGTATTTGAATTCCGCTTGATTAATCTCTCCGCTTTCATAACTCTCTGATAAAATAAGGCGGAGCTCTTCTTCTGAGTGTGCAACTTCATGTTCAGAAGCAGGTTTTAGTCCAAATAAACTTGTCACAAAACGAGCAGCATGATTTAATGTCCAAATAAATGGATACATAATGCGATAAAAATAAATTAATGGCTTTGAAAACATCAGACTAATTTGCTCTGCTTTTTGAATTGCAAATGTTTTTGGTGCTAATTCTCCAATTACAACATGTAAAAAAGTAATAGCAGCAAATGCGATAATAAAAGATACAGTATTAGCAATTGGAGGAGCAATTCGAAGTGTAATCAATACAGGTTCTAATACATGTTTTACAGTTGGTTCACCTAACCATCCAAGTCCAAGTGCCGTAATTGTAATCCCAAATTGACACGCTGACAAATATTCATCTAAATTAGAAATCACCTTTTTTGCCGCTATTGCTCCTCGCCTTTTTTCTCCTACGAGTTGATCAATGCGACTACTGCGTACTTTAACAATGGCAAATTCAATTGCAACAAAAAAACCTGTTAACGCAATTAAAACGGCAACCAGTATTAAATTTCCTATTTCCAAATACCTCCCTCAGCTGCAGACAGCTAAGGTTACACCTCCTGCAAAAGATAAGTTTAACTTTCTTTATTTTCCCTCATTCCTTCATAAGAAAACCTGTATAAATTTCACATATTTTTATTTCTCATATAATTCCAGCGGTAATCCATCTGGATCTTGAAAAAACACAAAACGTTTTCCAGTAATTTCATCGATTCGAATTGCTTCAGTTTGTATACCATGCTGCTGTAGATATGACACCGCTTCTTCTATACATTCAACAGCAAACGCTAAGTGTCTCAATCCCGCTGCCTCCGGAAACGTTTTTCGCCTTGGAGGATTAGGAAATGAAAATAATTCAATTTGATATGTATCTCCAACACATAAATCGAGCTTATATGACTCCCTTTCTTCTCGATACACTTCACGCAGAACTTGAAAACCAAGTACTTCTGTATAGAATTTTTTTGATACTTCATAATTCGAACAAATAATTGCAACGTGGTGAACATGAGTAATATTCATAGTATCTTTTCCTTTCTTGCATATTCTTCTATGAAATGAAAAACCTATATAAAGTGAAACTTCCATCCGTGTCCCCCATTGATGGAAAGCCCGTCCAACCTGGCACATACTAGCAGTTATCCCCCACTCCTCGTTTCTCTTTGAATCTTGAGGTGGGGATAAAACAGTTCATAAGGAGGATTACTATGAAATTTTTCACATTTGTGCTCGGACTCATTGTTGTTTTTCTTCTTGCTTTTATAGCAAGTAACAATAGAAAACATATTAAGTTCAAGTCAATTCTTATTATGCTTATTATCCAATTAATTTTAACGTTCCTATTATTAAATACACAACTGGGACTTATCCTTATAACAGCAATTTCCAACTTATTAAATAAAATATTAGAATACGCTGCCGCAGGTATAAATTTTGTATTTGGTGGTCTTTTAAACAAAGGAGAAATGTCCTTCTTTTTAAATGTTTTACTTCCAATTGTATTTATCTCTGTGTTAATTGGAATCTTACAACACCTTAAAATTTTACCGTTTATTATTCGCTGGGTGGGCTTTGTACTTAGTAAAATAAATGGACTAGGTAAACTAGAGTCCTATAACGCAGTTGCATCTGCTATTGTCGGACAATCAGAAGTGTTTATTACTGTAAAAAAACAGCTCGGACAAATTCCAAAACATCGTCTATATACACTATGTGCTTCAGCAATGTCCACAGTATCCATGTCGGTCGTTGGCGCCTATATGACGATGATTGAACCAAAGTATGTTGTAACTGCTCTCGTCTTAAACTTATTTAGCGGATTTATTATCGTATTAATTATTAATCCATACGATGTGAAAGACGAAGAAGATATTTTAGAAATCAGGGAAGAAAAACAAACTTTCTTCGAAATGCTGGGAGAGTACATTTTAGATGGATTTCGTGTCGCAGTTGTTGTTGGAGCCATGTTGATCGGTTTTGTTGCTCTTATGAGCGCTATAAACGGTTTATTTGGAATTATTTTTGGTATTACATTTCAACAATTACTTGGGTATGCATTTTCTCCAATTGCTTTCATTATTGGTGTACCTGCTGCAGAAATTATACAAGCAGGCAGCATTATGGCAACAAAGCTTATTACAAATGAATTTGTAGCCATGATGGATTTAAATAAACTTGCCAATACACTCTCTCCTCGTACCGTAGGTATTATTTCTGTCTTTCTTGTATCTTTTGCAAATTTCTCTTCTATTGGAATTCTTACAGGAGCAGTGAAAAGCTTACATGAAGAACAAGGAAATGTCGTTGCAAGGTTCGGCTTAAAACTCCTATACGGAGCAACATTAGTGAGTATTCTATCTGCAATTATTGTCAGTGTTATGATTTAACATAGGTACATGTTAGCCTTTATTTTTTCTATACAATAATTTTTAAACAGATGCCTTCATTATGTGTAAGGTATCTGTTTTTTGTATAGAAACTTTTCATACAGTGTGACGTATGAAACATTTATCCCGCTATTCGCGGGCAGTAAAATCCTAATCTCAAAATTCAGTGAAAGCATTGTCCAGCTCCAGTGGCTAGAATGTTCGGTGGCTTCGCTTCTTCCAACGAGGTAAAAAACGCCTCTACGTCAGAAGCTCCATCCCCCTCACATTCTGAACGAGCCACTTCCGCATTTCTTCATTGTCCAGCTCTAGCGGCTAGAATCTCCAGTCGTTTCGCCCCCTTGGACGAGGCAAGAAGCGCCTCTACAGAAGATAGGTGGGGATAACTGTTGGCATGCGCCCGATTGGTGAGAGCTTTTCATCAGTGGGGAATGAAGCCCTCCACTGATGGAAGTTTCACTTTATGTCAAATTATATGTTTCATATATTTCATTTTCATGTCAATTAGAAATATATAGTGAAAACCCATTGTATTTATGTACAATAGAAAGTGTGCCTTTTTTAAAAATTATAAGAAAATATTTTAATTGATTGTTTAAAAGGAGAAATATTAATGAAGCCTGATTTAGAAACGACAGATAGAGTATCAACAAGACGCTCTAAGAAAAAGCGTATACTATGGTTTGTTCTCGTTCCTTTATTCCTTGTGATTATTGGAGGAGGCAGCTATTTCTTCCATATATATAACAAAGCACAAGCTGTTGCGGATGGTGCATTCTCCCAATTAGGACGAGGAGATAAATCTGATAAACGCGAAAAAGCAGTGAAACCGATGACAGATAATATTTCCATCTTAATCATGGGTGTAGATGAAAGTGATACACGCGCAAAAGAATACGGAAAAGCTATTCGTACAGATGCATTATTACTTGCAACTATTAATAAAAATGATAAGTCTGTAAAGCTATTAAGCATTCCTCGTGATTCTCGCGTATATATTCCATCAGAAAAGAAAGAAGATAAAATTACACACGCACACGTATTCGGTGGCGTTGATAGTACAATAAATACAGTAGAACGTTTTTTAGATGTTCCTGTTGATTATTACGTAAAATTTAACTTTAAATCATTTATAAAAATTGTTGATTCTCTTGGCGGCATTGATGTAGATGTACCAGTTACATTTACTGAGCAAGACAGTAAAGACCAACCTGGTGCTGTTCACCTTGAAAAAGGTCGTCAGCACTTAAATGGCGAACAAGCACTTGCATTAGCAAGAACACGTCATATTGATACTGACTATATGCGTGGTCAGCGTCAACAACTTGTTTTAGAAGCAATTGCTAAAAAAGCATTATCTGTAAATTCGATTGACAAGCTTGGTGGCTTACTAGATGCAGTAGACAACGATATCAAAACAAACTTAACTTTCGATGATATGATGGCAATTACTAAAAACACAATGGATTCCGGCCTGAAAATGGATAAATTACAAGTAAAAGGGAAAGACGAATATATCGATGGTGTATATTATTACATCCCTGACGAAAAAAATGTTCAATCTATTTCTGAAGAACTACAAAACCACCTCGGTGTTACAGGTAAATCAGATCATAAGAAACTATAAGAAAAACCAGCTGTTGTATACAATAAGTAGTTCAGATAACGTGAAGAAAATTGCAAATAAAAAAGCAATGTAATCAACCTAACAAATAACAAGTAAAGTAAAAAACACAAAGGACATTTTGTTCTTTGTGTTTTTTACTTTACTGTACTTATTTCTCAAATTGTTCAATTCCTTATGCCGTTATTACTTTTTTGAAATATACGTTTCAAATTCATATAAATCTTCATCGCATTCATCACATTGACAATATCCGTTGTCACGTTGTCAAAAACTATGTTATTTTGTGTGCTAATTATCATGTAAATCTAATAAAATACGATGAAGACGATGAATAATAGTATTCACCGATAAAGCAAAAAGGAGAACAAAATGAACATACATAGTAGGTTTATGAAAGAAGCCATTACACTTGCAACAGAAAATGTAAAGAATCAAGGCGGACCGTTTGGAGCTGTCATTGTAAAAGATGGAAAGGTCATTGCAAAAGGAGTTAATCGCGTCACAGACTCTTGTGATCCAACCGCTCATGCCGAAGTTGTTGCGATTCGTAATGCTTGTCAAACACTGCAAACCTTTGATTTAAGTGGATGCACCTTATATACAAGTTGCGAACCATGTCCAATGTGTTTAGGAGCAATATATTGGGCAAGACCTAATGCAGTGTATTATGCAGCATCACGAAAAGAAGCAGCACACGCTGGATTTGATGATGATTTTATTTATGACGAAGTACCACTAGAACCAGAGAAACGCTCCCTACCATTTTATCACCTTTCTTCAATTGAACACCACGAACCTTTTACAACATGGAATAATACAGAAAACAAAACATTGTACTAATCATTACTGTATACAACAGCTGCTTTTTTTCTTATACACACTTATCTTTCCATTACACATCGAAATATACATTTCATACTGCAATACAAGCATGAATTTCTTTCATTCCCCCACATAAAAATCCTAATTAAAGGTAATTATATTACAAAAATGTAACGTTTTTTTACAAAAATATTACACAGACGATAAAATTAGTAGTATACTAGTTTGTAATCAATATCGTTTTTATCATTTTATACGTTAAAAATCATACATATAATAACCTAAACATTTTCTTTTTGGGGGGAAATAAATGAAATTACGCAATTGGATTATTGGTTCTGCAATTGCTGGTGGAATCGTGCTTTGTGCTGGCGGTGTTGGCGCATATCAATATGTATCCAAATTGAATCATCAGTTAGATACATACGTTTTACCCCACACAACACTTGAAGGTATTTCCTTAGATGGCAAAACGAAAGCTGACGTTCAAAAAATTATTCAGCAAAAGGTTGATGAATTAAGTAAAAAATCCGTAAACTATGCCTTACAAGACAACACACATACATATACTTGGCAAGAACTAGGCGTTGAATATAAGGAAACAGATGTTGCAGATAAAATTTTCAAAGAACAAACAGGCAACATTTCCAATCGTTATAAAATGCGTAAACAAGCTGAAAAAGGTGAACTAAAGCGTGACTATAAGATAGCTCCCTCTATAAACACAGCAAAATACGATGCATTTATAAAGGAGAAATACAATGATCTCTTAGTAGAGCCTGTCAATGCAGAGTTATCTGTTTCGGGAACAACAGTTAATATTAGCGAGAGTAAAGATGGCGAAAAGGTTGATAAAGAAAAATTAAAATCTTTAACAGCAGAAGCAATTGCTACAAATAAACAGGACATCCAAGTTCCAGTCGTAGCCGTGAAACCCGAACACTCAACAGAAGATGTAAAAAACATGGGGATTCAAGAAGTAATTGGTGAATTTTCTACTCCTCTGGCTGGACGAAATGCAAACCAAACATTTAACGTACAACGCGCTACGAATACATTAACAGGAGTACTTATTGCACCAGGTGAAACATTTAGCTTTAACAACCGTGTTGGCATAACAGATGCGGCACATGGCTATAAGTCAGCTGCTGTATATGTAAACGGAAAAGTTGAACAAAGTGCTGGTGGTGGTGTTTGCCAAGTAAGTAGTACATTATATGGTGCTGTATTGCGTGCTGATTTAGGTGTTGTAGCTCGAAGTAATCATTCTTTACCAGTACATTACTTACCACTTGGTCAAGATGCAGCTGTTGCTGACTATGGTCCTGATTTGAAATTTACAAATAATACTGGTAAGTATATTTACATTCAATCATCCACGAATGGTAGTAGTGTAACTGCTCGTATTTTCGGTACAGATACAGGAAAAAATGTAGAAATTTCTTCGAAAGTTATAAGTGAAACTGATAAAAACATCATAGCTGTAACATATAAAAAAGTAACACAAAATGGCCAAGTGCTCTCCAACGGTCAAATTTCAAAAAGCACATACAAAAAGGCGGGATGATTCACGCCTTTTTGTTTTGTAATATAGAAACAAAATTACTAATATGCGCTTTTGTTTCTTCAATTGTCCATATACGATTCCCATACCGCTCAGCTTCTTGACAAACTTTCTTCCAATCTACTGTTTTTTGCATTTGAGCAAATTCTTGTAATAATTTCTCTTTCGTTTCTTGTTCTTCCTGTTCTTTGAACTGTTGCATAAGATCATTCATTTCTTCTTCATATATACTTAGTGTGCAATATGCCTTAAGGAAATATTGAAATGTCGAATACATAAATTCCCCGCCTTTCTTATTTCTCAGAAGGATAAGAAGTAATAATTTTAAAACCGAGCTGACTTCCTTTATCTTTCTGCAACACAGTTACCGTATTACGAAGTCCATCTTTTACACGCATATCTTTTTTTAATACTGCTTTTCCAACTGGAAATGCATGCTTTGTATTCAATACAAGACGGCTTTCCTTCGATTCTTTCAGCCATGTATCAATTTCTTTTTCATGCTGCTTTAAGCTATCTTTTACCGCCTTTGTTGCCGTTTCTTTATCATAATATGTACTTGCAGCAGATACTTTATCTGTACGCAATCGTTCTTTTAACTGCTCTTCTGTTTTACCAACGTGACGCTCTAACGTATGACCATTTTTTGGCGGTCCTTCCATTTCATCTAAAATGTTGTCACTAACTTTTACAACTGATGCTGTATTATTTTCCTTTGACTTAGTTTGTTTTTGTTCCTGTCCTGAACATCCACTTAATACAAGTATCATCATAAGCATTACGCTTATAACAACATTCCATAATCGTTTCATCGTATCACCTCTTTCATGATTATTGTATTATCTTTAGAAAAAGTCAATTCTATGGTTTATCACAAAAAGATGGGGGGTGAACTATAGATAGATGTACACTCCACTCCGAGTGGACGCTTTCCTCGCTATTCCCGCAGGAGTCGCCACTCTTCGTTCCGTGTATGAAAAATGATTCATTTTCAAAAAATCAATCCCACGTTACGGTGATGAACCAATTTTATGCTATCGCATACAGCAGCTCCCCCATTCACCCCTAGCGATACTAAATATATGGTATATATAAATCCATTTTAATTTTTCAGCATATAAGTCACTGCCACGTAGAATACAACATGATCGCTACTTGCTTTCTCCTTTTGTTTTAGGCAGGAAAGGGTGCTGACCGCTTCTATGCATGACCAGATGCTCTCGTCCACCTAAAAAGAAAAGGGTTTTTATGCCTGTTTTTCAACTTGGATATATATAAATAAGGTTTTTCATTTAAAGAAATGTATGATTTTGCTAAGCTATTCTATTGTCTCCATATGAAAAATATGGTGTAATGCTTAAAAAGGCAAAGGAAATTTAATTCATATGGAAGAAACGATTCAATCTTTTCTCATAGAGCATCACACGATAGCAATCCCACTTAGCATTTTACTCAATATTCTTATTAGCTTAATAGCCTTTATTCCCAGTATTTTTTTAACTGCTATTAACATCGCGTTATTTGGAATAACTGAGGGGACACTTATATCAATTGCTGGGGAAGCATTAGGCGCTATTTTCTCTTTTTATTTATATCGGCTTGGTTTTCAAAAAATGGCTCAAAAAAATATAGATAAGTATCCAAAAGTACAAAAACTTCTTTATGTACAAGGAAAAGAAGCTTTCTTTCTCGTTTTATCATTTCGCCTCTTCCCCTTTATCCCTTCTGGCATCGTTACATTATTTGCGTCTTTAGGAACGATGTCCATTTTAACTTTTAGCGTCGCTAGTACACTTGGTAAAATACCAGCATTACTTATTGAAGTGTATTCCACCTATCACGTTATAAACGGAACAAATGAAGCAAAGTGGATTATTGCCATTGCTGGTTGTATCGGCTTGTTTTATGTATGGAAAACATGGAAGAAAAAATGAAAAAAGGAGCAAATGCTCCTTTTTTCATTTTTTATAAACGAGAGTGAAACCTATTTCACACCAACTGCATCATAAGACTGCTTCACAGCTGCCACTTCTGCAGAATTTGCACCATATAAATCAGCAGCTGCTTGTACTAATCCAGCACGAGCTTGGCTAAATGTTGTAGATTGAGTGAAATATACTGTATTTGCACGATAGTAAATTGCACCTACTTTATCGTTACCAATACCATTCACTGTTACACCATAATGCGTACCGCCATTTGCTAATAAGTAAGCAGCTTTATTGATAATACTACTATTTGTATGAACGCCGCCATTATCACTTGTTCCTGTATAACGTTTAGAATAATGATCTGGGTCACCATATTTTGTTGGGTCACTCATAGAACGAAGCGCATCCCCAGCCGTACCAGGCGTATAAATATCTTCCCCAATTTCCCAATCTGGATTACGGTTATCATAGTATTCTATTAATGTTCCAAAAATATCAGAGATTGCTTCATTTAATGCACCAGATTCATTTTGATAAATAAGATTAGAACTTCTTTCTGTCACAGCGTGCGTTAATTCATGTCCGACAACATCTTCACCACCAGATAATGGAATAAATGTATATCCATCACCATCTCCATACACCATTTGTGTTCCATTCCAGAAGGCATTGTTATAGTTGCTTCCATAATGAACTGTTGATTTTAACGCCCCACCAGCGTTGTCATAAGAATTGCGGTTAAATTTGTTTTTATAGTAATCATATGTTACACCAGCATAGTACTGTGCATCTACTGCCGCTGCATCACGAGTAGCATTAAAGATGTTATCTGCATCTGCCCATAACGTTCCTGGAAGAGTCGTACGATTTTTCCCATCATATGTGTAAATTACTGCACCGCGTGTATTATCTTGTAAATAATAGCTAGATCCAGATAATGTTGTATTAATAGACTTTGTATCACCTAACACACCTACGCCTGTTCCTACTTTATTTGTTCCTGTTACAGGCTTAACACTAGTACCAGCTGCAGGTTTAATTGGTGACTTATTTTCTGTTGCATTATGAATTGTATTATATTTATTTAAAACTTTACCGCTATCAGCTTCAATGAAATAATAATAGTTTCCTGGCTCTGGATCTAAGAAGTTTAATTTCACAACATATGCATACGTTGTGTCATCACCATTTTGATATACATATAAGTCCGCAGATGGATCTACTTCATACTTTGGAGTGAATCCTAAGTCTTGTTGTGCAATTGCAATTGCTTTTTTGCCTTCAATTTTATTTTTGTTTTTCAATTTCTCTTTCTTATCTAACTCAGGCGCAACTGTTCCTGATACAACTTTCAATGCACCATCTTTCCCAACATGAGCCACTTGAGTAGATCCCCATACTGGTACACCTTCATATACTTGTTGTAAACGAACAACCGTTGCGTCGCCAACAGAGTCTTTTGTAACTTGTTGTACTTTAAAAGATTCTTCTGCACTTTTTGCGCCTAGTTTATAGTCCTTTTTAGAAGTATTTAAATAATCAAATACAACATTTTCCGCTTTCTTTCCTGATGCACTAGTTAGATTGCCCGATACAAACTCAGGAGACTGTACTGTCTCATTGTATTTCTTTGTGGAAAGTACGTTCTTTGAATCTGCAAACGCAGAGCTTGTCCCTCCAAATGTTGTCACTGCCATTCCAGCCGCTAACACAAACGCTAAACCCTTTTTCTTCATATTCTCTTCCCCCTAAAAATTTTTTAAAAAGAGTAGCTTTATAGTAGCATTAAGTTTTCACTATTAAAATACTGAAAATTGAAATAATTTCTTTCTCAAGTTTTGGAGAATTTTGACGAACAATTTTTGAAAAACCTCTTTCCTGCTGGAAAGAGGTTTTCTCTTCTACGCTATACTATTTAAATATTTATGTCGGGTTGATTCTAACAATTAACATATAAAATACTCAATATTAAAATATATTATTTCTCAAGTTTTGGAGAGTTTCGACTAACACTTTTTGAAAAGCCTCTCCAGAACGGATAGATCATCATATGCAAGATTACAATCATCATCGCTACCAGTGAACACTAAAAAAAGATGGCCTCGGTACAATACCGAAACCACCTTTTAAGTTCTTACATTTCTAAAGATCCCCCGCCATTTTTAGGCAGTAAGAGCCCGCTTGGTGAGGGCTAACCATTATATATTTACAACTTCAGTTTCATGTGCCTCTTGTCCAAAAACATCCGGTCTATTAGCATCCTGCGTATCAGCTATTACAACTAATGATACTACTGTTAAAATGATACCAATTACTACTTTTTTCATTCTTATCCCTCCCGAATTGTTTCTAGAGCCTCAATGGCTAGTTTATAATACTTATTACTTTCTTTAAATTCCAAGCAATTAGTGAAATATTCCGCAATCTCTACATATACTTTCTTTAATTCTTTTATACTTCCTGCACTTTTAAAAAAAGGAAGTGCCTCTGTTTCTAAAAATAGTTTATACGCACTTGGTTCTGCGAAATATTTATAACGAAGCATAAGGAGTAAGTACAACTTCGTATTGCACCTTTCATCTTTCTTAGCAAAAATGATCCCCTTATCAATCCACTCTTTTGCTTCTTCCAGTTGTTCAAGGTAAATACATTGAAGGGCCATCTCATATAACGTATCGACGTAGTTCACATCTTCTTTTTGATATTGTAAACTTTCTACATAATATTTTTTGGCCTCTTCATACTTTTTCTTTCTATTGTATATATCTCCAATATTGCTTAATGTGATTGACAGCAGCACATCTTTATCTGAAAAAGAATCCGCTTCACGCAGTATACTTTCAAAAATTTTTAATGCTTCATCATACTGTCCTTTTTCAACATAGCCTATCGCAACGATGATTTGACAATTAATCACATTTCGGAACTTATATTCATTTCGAAATCCTTCCATAGCAATATTAGCAAAATGAAGTGCCATATGTGGAATTTCCAAATGACTATATGCAAGTGCTAAATTATAATAAATTCCGGTTTCATAATAATTTTGCTCTTTTACCATTAAATCTGTCTGAATTAAAAGCTGCAAGCCTTCTTGCCATTTATGTTGTAAGCAATAGCATAAAGCTTGACTATACTTATATAACAGTTGCTGAAATGGAGAATATTTTTTATAAACTTTCTTAAGTTTCTCCAATTCCTCTTTAAGGGCTGGTATATTTCTCTTCATAATTAAATATCGCGTATATAATAATTTATAATAATTCACAATTTCAAAATCACTAATTTGTTTCATTTCAATTTCTAGTTCTCTATATAACTCTTCAACTTTATGCTTATTTAAGTGAACTAGCGCTGTTAACCACTCATCTAACTTCTCTTTCACTTCCGCCTCAATATCTCTTAGATCTGAAACCGCAATCTCTAATCTCGTACATAGGAGCTGCAATATTTCTTCAGAAGCTTCAATTTTTCCATTTTCAATTTTACTTAAATATGAAACGGAACAAATGCCCTGACAGAGCTCCTCTTGAGTCATTTTTTGGTGAAGGCGTTTGTAAAAAATTTGTTTGCCCATTTTTTCTAAATTCTGCTGCATACGTCCCTCCTCCATTCTAATGTATACCCTATTACTTTAATAATACATAAAATTGGACAAAAGATAAATTAATAAATAAAAATATTCCGAACATTTTTTTTCGTTTTCAATTTATAACATTTACATGATATTTATTATTTTTAGCAAAAACTACAAAAAAAGCGGTATACTATAACCAAAATATGGAGGTGTTTACGTTATGACGCATTATAAAGACGATAGTTACGCCTTACACACAGACTTATATCAAATTAATATGACCTATACATATTGGAAAGATAATATTCATAACCGTCGTGCAGTATTTGATTTATACTTTCGCAAGCTGCCTTTTGACAATGGTTATGCTATTTTTGCAGGGCTTGAAAAGATTATAGAGTACGTGGAGAGCTTTCAGTTTACAGAAAGTGATATTGCCTATCTAAAGGAACTTCAATTTGAGGAAGATTTTTTACACTACTTACAAAATATGAAGTTTAGTGGATCCATTCGCAGCATGCAGGAAGGCGAAGTTGTCTTTCATAACGAACCGCTTTTACGTATAGAAGCACCACTTGGAGAAGCGCAAATTATTGAAACAGCCCTCTTAAATATCGTGAACTACCAAACATTAATTGCAACGAAAGCTGCACGGATGAAACATGCAGCTGGTGATGATGAGCTCCTTGAATTCGGAACACGCCGCGCTCATGAATTTGATGCGGCACTTTGGGGAACACGCGCAGCATTCATCGGTGGTTTTTCTTCAACAAGTAATGTTCGGGCAGGAAAACGTTTTGGCATCCCTGTTGCCGGCACACATGCTCATTCATTTGTACAAGCGTATCGTGATGAATATATAGCATTTAAAAAATATGCAGAAACACATAAGAAATGCGTTTTTCTCGTCGATACGTACGACACATTAAAATCTGGTGTGCCAAATGCCATCCGAGTAGCGAAAGAATTTGGTGAACGCATTGACTTCTATGGCATTCGTCTCGATAGCGGTGATATGGCATACTTATCAAAAGAAGCACGTAAAATGCTAGATGATGCCGGTTTTACGAATACAAAAATTATCGCTTCAAGTGACTTAGATGAATACACCATCTCACATTTGAAATCGCAAGGAGCAAAAATTGATGTATGGGGTGTTGGAACAAAACTGATCACATCATTCGAACAACCTGCATTAGGTGCTGTTTATAAATTAGTTTGTATTGAAGATGAAAATGGTGTATTGAACGACACAATTAAAATTTCTTCCAATCCCGAAAAAATTACAACACCAGGATTAAAGCGTCTCTATCGTATTATCAATCGCATCAATCAGCATGCAGAAGGTGATTATATTGCATTAGAGGCAGAAGAACCACAGCAAGAAGAGCGCTTAAAAATGTTCCACCCTGTTCATACGTATATTAGTAAGTTTGTGACGGACTTTGAAGCAAAAGAACTTCATCATGATATTTTCGTAAACGGACAGCGCACATACGAATTGCCAGACATACTTACTATTCAGCGTCACACTCAACACAGTTTAGCATCCTTATGGGAGGAGTATAAACGGACACTAAATCCAGAAGAATACCCAGTCGATTTAAGTCAAGCGTGCTGGGATCATAAAATGAACTATATTCAAACAGTTCGGGAACAAATTGCAAATTCTACAAAAAAATAAGGAGAGAAGCATCTCGCTTCTCTCCTTTTGCTTTTATAAAGTGAAATTTCTATCAAGCTTTTACTCGTAATACACGCATCGCATTTAACACAGCTAGCAACGTTACACCAACATCTGAGAAGACTGCTTCCCACATTGTCGCAATGCCAAATGCTCCTAATAGAAGAAAAACTCCTTTTATCCCTAAAGCAAAAATAATATTTTGCCATACGATACTCCGTGTACGTTTCGCAATTTGAATAGCCGTTACAATCTTCAAAGGTTCATCTGTCATAATAACAATGTCAGCTGCTTCAATTGCTGCATCCGATCCTAAACCACCCATTGCAATACCAACATCTGCTCTTGCTAATACTGGTGTATCATTAATGCCATCTCCAACGAACGCAATTTTTTCTTTCGGATGTTTTGTCGCATCAATTTTTTCGATTTCTTCTACTTTTTGATGCGGCAACAGTTCTGCATGTACTTCGTCAACACCAAGCTGTTTTCCAACTGCTTCTCCTACTAATTTCGCATCGCCAGTTAACATTACTGTTCTCTTCACACCAAGTTGTTTTAAGGATTGAATTGCTTGCTTAGCATCCTCTTTAATTTCATCAGAAATGACAATGTATCCGGCATACACACGATCTACGGCTACGTGTACCAGTGTTCCAACAGTTTGCGGTTGCTGGAATGTAATATTTTCTTTACTCATTAACTTTGCGTTTCCAGCAAAAATTTCTTTTCCGCTTACTTTCACAACTGTACCATGACCAGAAATTTCATTATACTCCTCGATCATATGCTCGTTCACTGCTTTTCCATATGCAGCTCGAATTGATTGGGCGATTGGATGATTTGAATATACTTCTGCAAATGCTGCATACTCTAATAATTCTTCTTTCGTCACAAATTCGCTTGGCTGCATATCTGTTACTTTAAATACACCTTTTGTTAACGTGCCCGTTTTATCAAATACAATATGTTTCACATCGTTTAACGCTTCTAAATAGTTACTTCCTTTTATTAAAATTCCGCTTTTAGATGCTCCGCCAATACCGCCGAAGAAACCAAGTGGAATAGAAACAACCAATGCACAAGGACAAGAAATAACAAGAAAGACTAGCGCTCTGTAAATCCAGTCTGAGAACGTTGCTCCCTCCAAAATAATTGGCGGGACAAATGCTAATACTGCAGCTGTAATTACAACAGCCGGTGTATAATAACGAGCAAACTTCGTAATAAAGTTTTCCGTCTGTGCTTTACGACTACTTGCATTTTGCACCAAATCAAGAATTTTTGAAACGGTAGATTCACCGTATTCTTTCGTCACTTCAATTGTTAATACACCATTTTGGTTAACAAAACCGCTTAATACGTCACCGCCGACTTCTACTTCACGCGGCACAGATTCTCCAGTTAACGCTGATGTATCTACCATCGATGTTCCTTCTATTACTTTACCGTCTAACGGTACTTTTTCACCTGGCTTGACGATAATGAAATCACCAATTTGCACATCTTCTGGTGATACTTGTTTCGTTTCATTTCCTAGCTTTAAGTTTGCATAATCAGGTCTAATATCCATTAACGAACTAATCGACTTACGCGAACGATTCACCGCAATACTTTGGAACAGTTCACCTACTTGATAAAAGAGCATAACCGCGACAGCTTCTGGATAGTTTTGAGTCCCAAAAGCACCAAGCGTCGCAACTGCCATTAAGAAATTTTCGTCAAACACTTGCCCGCGTGTAATATTCTTCACAGCACGTAAAACAATCTCTCCACCTATAATAATATAGGCAATAACAAAAAGCAGGATTGTAACCATTTGTGGTAATGAAGCTAGTGCAGCAACAACTGTGAGAATTGCCCCAATCGATAAGCGCCAAATCATTTTTTTCATACCAGCTTCTCCGTGGTCATGACTATGATCATGCTCTGTTTGCTCTTTTTCTCGCACTACTTTCACTTCTGGCTCTAATCGCTGTACAATTTCTTTTATGTTTTCAATAGTAGTCTCTAATTCTTTTTTATTTGCTACTTCTACTCTTAATTTTTTAGAAACAAAGTCAACAGATGCAGATGCAACTGCAGGCATTTCGTTTATTTTTGTTTCTATTTTCATTGCACAATTCGCACAATCCAAGCCCTCTAACACAAATGTTTCTTTTGTTGCTTTTGTTTTTTGTTCTTCTTTCACACGAATATGCGGTTCTAATTTATTTACAATTTGCTTTGCTTCCATTACAACGTGTTCTTCTTTTTGTTTTGCTGTTTCTACCGTCATTGTTTTCGTTACAAAATTAACAGAACAAGAAGATACTCCTTCTAACTCTCCAACACCTTTTTCAATTTTCATTGCGCAGTTCGCACAATCTAATCCCTCTAACACAAGTTTTCGTTTTACCAATGCGTCCCCCATATGTTTCCCTCCTTGTGTCTCTACTACTGTTCTTCGTTTACATGCTCAAATGCCTGTTCGAAAATACGAATGACATGATCGTCAGCAAGTGAATAGTACACTACTTTTCCTTCTTTACGATTTTTCACAAGCTTTGCTTGCTTTAATACACGTAATTGATGAGAAATAGACGATTGTGTCATTCCGAGTAAATATGCTAAATCACATACGCACAGCTCTGCTTCAAATAAAGCATGCAAAATACGAGTGCGCGTGCGGTCTCCTAATACTTTAAATAACTCTGCTACTTGACTTAAGCTATCATCCTTTGGAATCGTTTGTTGTACTTGCTCTACAATTTCTTGATGAATCACATTTTGTAAACACGTTTCTTCGTTTGTTTCTACTTTTTGTTCAGTCACAATAGCTCACCTCTTTATTTGAACATATGAACGACCGTTCATATGTGTTATGCTTTTATTATATGAACGGTTGCTCATATGTGTCAATAATTTCCGTATTTATTTTTTGAACATTGTGTGTAAAAGTAAAAAACTGGAGGGAGCGTCATGAAAAATAAGCAAAATCAAAAAATTTATAAAATATTATCTAGCTTTTATGATTTGTTCATGCAAAACCGTTTCTTTATCGAAGCAAGAAAACGAGCACTTTCACTTATACCTTTTACAAAAAATCAGAAAATATTATTAGTTGGAGTTGGTACAGGACAAGATATTCCTCTTCTTCCAAAAGATACCCTCATCACTGGAATTGACCTCTCAGAACATATGCTAAAGCAGGCCAAAAGAAAGTATCCTTATTCTCATGTTACATATCAACAAATGAATGCTGAAGAGCTTACATTTCCAAACAATTCATTTGATGTTGTTATTTTAAATCTCATTTTAAGCGTTGTAGAACATCCTAATGCCGCGCTTTCAGAAGCGCTGCGCGTAATGAAAGCAAAAGGGATTATTGTAATCTTGGATAAATTTCTTCCTGAAGAAAAACAACTACATACATCAAGAAAGCTAATGAACTTTATTACCGAGCGACTCGGAACAAACATTAATCGTAAGTTGAGTAATATTATAGGAACGTTGCCACTCACCATCCAATACGAAGAGTCATCTATTTTTCATGGTAATTACCGCATTGTGCTTTTAAAATATGAAAAAAAGAACTGAGTGAGCTTTGCTCACCAGTTCTTTTTTCTTTTATTTAGGCCTAATTGCATCTACAATTAATGAGACAAAACCAAGTTTCTCATCTTGGTTGCGATGATCGAAGCGTTTCGACCGATAAATAAAGCCTGCTTTTTCATTCCATTCATTATAATGAAACTCTCCGTTTTCATCACAATACTCTAGTAATTTTACCTCAAAACCAGCTTCTTCAAACATCGAAGTCATCGTTTTATAATTATGAACAATTTTATGACTTGCAGCTGGATGATCTAGCGGCCCAGGTCCCCCGACTTGTACCCCAGCCTGATAATCTTCATCTGGAAAAAACGCATCTGGTACTGCACAGCGAATATAGCCGCCTGGCTGTAAAAATTCATAACAAACTTTTGCAGCTTCTATTCCCTCTTCATATGTTAAATGCTCCCACACATGCTCTGCCAAGATTGCTGCTATAGAGTTCGGAGCAAATTTTTTCGTCCAATCTGTCCTTTTTAATAAATTCAGTTCAGCTTCCTGTGTATGCAACCAACCTGGATTATTGTTATATCCTTCTGCTCCAACTACAACTTTTAATTCTTCTTTTACAAACATTATTCCACCCCATATTTTTATATATAATAAATATAAAATTCCATAGATTACTCTTTTTTCCTGCTGGAACATGTATTTCCAAAAGTGAGTTTCTCTTTGAATCTTGAGGTGGAGGATTTACTGCCCGTTAATGCGGGATAAAATAAAAAGCCTTGCACGCTCCCCAACGCACAAGGCTTTCTCCCTTTAATTTGCTTGTTTTAAATGATCTTGCGAACTCTCATCTTCTTTTAAATGGCTATGTTTCTTAGAATACACGAAGTATACAATAACTCCTAGTGCAAGCCATGCACCGAAGTATAACCATGTTGTCAATGGTAAGTTAACCATTAAGAATAAACAACATGCAATCGAAATGATTGGTAGTACTGGTACAAGCGGCACCATAAAACCACGTTGTAACTTTGGATGTGTTTTACGAAGGATCAGTACAGAAACACCTACCATCGCAAATGTTAATAATGCTCCAATATTCGCTAAGTTTGACAATTCTTTTAAATCGACAAATCCGGCAATTAAAGCACTTCCGATACCTGTTAACCATGTTGAAAATACCGGTGCTTCTGTTTTTTTATTAATTTTTGCAAATGATTTCGGAAGTAAACCGTCACGGCTCATTGCAAAGAATACACGTGTTGTTGCATAAATGTAAGCAAAAATTACAGCCATGATACCAATTACTGCACCAATTGAGATAACACCCGCTACTTTATTCTGTCCAACAACTTCTAATACGTAAGACATCGCTTCTGGTACATTTAATTCTTTGTATGACACCATTCCTGTCATAACAAGACAAACTGCAATATAAATAATTGTACAAATTGCAAGTGATGCAATAATACCAATCGGTAAATCACGCTGTGGATTTTTTACTTCTTCAGCTGAAGTTGCTAACGCATCAAATCCTAAGAAAGCAAAGAATACTGCTGCTCCCCCAGCAAAAATCCCACTTAAACCATAAGGTGCAAATGGTGTCCAGTTTGTTGGTTTTACATAGAACACACCAACCACAATAAACAATACAACAATACTAATTTTAATTAATACCATTGCATTATTAACACGTTTACTTTCTTTCGTACCACGAGATAGTAACCATGTTAATACTAACGTAATTACAACCGCTGGAAGGTTCACAATTCCGCCCTGAGCTGGAATCGTTAATAATTGTTTCGGAATTTCTAATCCAAATCCACTCACTAAATTATTAAAATAACCAGTCCAACCACCAGCTACCGCTGCTGTTGTTAGAACATATACTGACAATAATGTCCATCCCATTAAATGAGCAACAAATTCCCCTATTGTTGCATATGCGTACGTATATACACTCCCTGATACAGGTAGTGCTGTCGCAACCTCTGCATAACATAATGCCGCAAAGCCGCAAACAATTGCTGCAATCATAAATGAGAAAATAACAGCTGGACCAGCATCTCTTGCTGCTACTATTCCAGTCAATACAAGAACACCTGTACCGATAATCGCTCCAATTCCTAACATTGTTAAGTCAAATGCCCCTAATGTTTTTGTCAAAGTCTTACTTTGACTTTGGCTTAACAATTGCGTCACAGATTTCTTTTTGAATAAGTTGGCCATAATTCTTGCCCCCTTCTAGTTAAGAAGAGCTAAGAGGCACTTCTCTTAGCTCTTATCCTGATGTATGAAAATATTGTTCGATATTTAAATTAGCAAGATACTGCTTCTGCTTCTAATAATTCTTTTGCTGCTTTATATTCTACACCATGAGCTTCTGCAACTGCTTCGAATGTTACATAGCCTTCTAATGCGTTAATACCTTTTAATAATGCAGTGTTTTCTAAGCAAGCTTTTTTGTAGCCTTTGTTTGCGATTTGTACTGCATATGGTACTGTAACGTTTGTTAATGCAAGTGTAGATGTACGTGGAACCGCACCAGGCATGTTTGCAACTGCATAGTGAACTACGCCGTGTTTTTCATAAGTTGGGTTGTCATGTGTTGTAATGCGGTCAGTTGTTTCGAAAATACCGCCTTGGTCGATTGCGATATCAACAACAACAGAACCTGGCTCCATAGACTTGATCATTTCTTCTGTTACAAGTTTTGGTGCTTTTGCTCCTGGAATTAATACTGCACCGATTACAAGATCAGACTCTTTTACAGCTTGTGCAATATTGTAAGGATTAGACATTAAAGTTGCCACTTGGTTGCCGAAAATGTCATCTAATTGACGAAGACGCTCTGCACTTAAGTCGATAACTGTTACTTCAGCACCTAGACCAACTGCAATTTTAGCTGCGTTTGTACCAGCTTGTCCACCACCGATAATTGTTACTTTACCGCGTTTTACCCCTGGAACACCTGCAAGTAAGATACCTTTTCCGCCTTTGTTTTTCTCAAGGAACTGCGCACCAAGTTGTGCTGCCATACGACCTGCAACTTCACTCATAGGTGCTAATAATGGTAAAGAACGGTTTTCTAATTGAACTGTTTCGTAAGCAATTGCTACTACTTTATTTTCAATTAATGCTTTTGTTAATTCTGGTTCTGGAGCTAAGTGTAGGTAAGTGAATAACACTAAACCTTCACGGAAATATTTGTATTCGCTCGCAATTGGCTCTTTAACTTTCATTACCATTTCCATAGACCAAGCTTCTTCAGCTGTTTCTACGATTTTTGCTCCTGCTTCTACATATTGCTCATCTGTAAAACCAGATCCTAATCCTGCACCTTTTTGAATGAATACTTCGTGGTTGTTACGAATTAAATGTACAACACCAGCTGGTGTCATAGCTACACGGTTTTCGTTGTTTTTAATTTCTCCTGGTACCCCAATACGCATAATGAAATGCCCCCTTATAATTAACAGAAAAAAGGAATTCTTTTTTCTTTTTATAATAATTAATAACTTATGAATTTATTCTAGCATAACTTTTCATTTATGAAAACGCTAACATATTCAAAATGTAAAAGTTTTTATATTTTGAATATTGTAAATAAAAGGAACTATATTTATTTAAGAAGGATGTATACTCTCACTCTTTTTTCTATCATTCTATTTTTATTATTTCCAGAAAATGTTCTAAAATAGATAAATCTTGTACAAATATTGAAAGATTAAGCCTGGATTATATAGGTAAAACTTCATAAACGGTTCCTGTAAATTCTTGGTTAACATCTTTACAAACCCTCAGATAATATACATATTATTTTATTGATATAATTTTTGGAATTATATCAAATACTATGTTCATTAAGTTTAATTGAACAAGATTACTTACAAAGCCGAGCATTATCCTTGTATGTTTTTACATCAATCTGTGTTTTTAAAAGAATGCCAAGTATAGTTAAGTTACATCATATATAAGTTCCTATACGATTTCGAATAATTTTTTCTTACATCAGCTGCATTTTCCGAAATAGTATCAGCTGCAACCTAATTTTGGCAAATGACCTGAGGATAAATAAGTGGGGAATGAAAAAAACTCACTGACGGAGGTTTCACTTTATTAAAAGTTAAAGAAAGTAATCAATACCAAAGGCCTACCCCAGTTTGGGATAGGCCTGATACAATTTATCAATATGATACTGTTGAAGTATTAATGACTTGTTCGTTGAATAATCTATAACACAATTCGTTTTTCAGTTTCAGATTCAAAATAATGAACTTTGTCCATATTCAAAGCTAGATCCATCTCAGATTGACTATGTACATCAACTGAGGAGTTAACACGTGCAACGAAGGATTGACCATTGATATTAGAATAAAGATATGTTTCTGATCCCATTAATTCTGATACATCAATCGTTACCGTTATCTTTGTGTTATGAGGTAAATCTAAAAGTGCTTTTCCATAATAAAAATCTTCTGGACGTATACCAATGATAATTTCTTTATTCACATACCCTTTGTTTCGTAAACTTTTCATCTTCTCTTCTGGAACTTCAATTTTCCATTTATCAATCATAACAGCATTTTCTGTTAATGTTCCTTTGAAAAAGTTCATTCCAGGAGAGCCGATAAAGCCTCCGACAAATACATTTTCTGGTTTTTCATAAACTTCTTTAGGTGTACCAACTTGTTGAATGATACCGTCTTTTAGCACAACTAAGCGCGTTGCCATTGTCATCGCTTCTATTTGATCATGTGTAACATACACAGTTGTTGTTTGCAGCTGTTGGTGTAACTTTGTAATCTCGGCACGCATTTGAACGCGCAGCTTCGCATCTAAGTTTGATAATGGCTCATCCATTAAGAAAACTTTTGCATTTCGAACAATCGCTCGACCTAATGCAACACGCTGACGTTGTCCACCTGAAAGTGCTTTTGGTTTTCGGTCTAAATATTGCTCAAGTCCAAGGATTTGTGCTGCATGTTTCACACGTTGGTCAATTTCCTCTTTACTATATTTTCGCAACTTTAAGCCGAACGCCATGTTATCATAAACTGTCATATGTGGATAAAGAGCGTAGTTTTGAAAAACCATTGCGATATCTCGATCTTTCGGTGTAACATCATTTACACGCTCTCCATCAATATAAAAGTCTCCCTCTGAAATCTCCTCAAGTCCTGCAATCATACGTAATGTCGTCGATTTCCCGCATCCTGAAGGTCCAACCAAAACGATAAATTCTCCATCATTCACTTCTAGATTAAAATCTTTTACGATTGTCACATCATGATCATATTTCTTATAAATATTTTTGAATGATAGCTGAGCCATAATTGCCTCCTAGAATTTTAACTATTTTTAAAGTTACCGTATTGACAATATTGATCACACAGTTGTTTTATAAAATTTTTGTAATATCCTTCATACTGTCTAAAATATAATCCGCTTCGCCTTCCAAATCTTCCTTACTGCTTGCACCCGATAAAACGCCCACTACTTTAATATTGCTATTTCTTGCAAATTTAATGTCTGTTAGTGTATCGCCTACCATTAAAACATCTTCTTCATTCAGTGAAAATTTCTCTTTGAACATATAATAGAAATCACTGTCAGGCTTTGTCTTATGAACACCATCATCTGCGCCTAAAAAGTCTACATAATCATATAATCCTGTCATTTTAAGTGAGTGAACAGCTGCATCAACGTCGTCTGCTGTAACAACCCCTATTACATATTTATGATCTTTTAAATATTTTAAGGTTTCTTTCGCACCTTTCACTTCTGTAAATACGAGATCATCTGCTGTAGAATGTTTTTTAAATAATGCACATACATGATCAATAAAACTCTCTTTATCTACATTTTGATTTTCTAATAACGAAAACCATGCAGCCGCAATAAAGTAATTTGTTTGACAAGCTAGTAAACTCGTACTCTCAAAATCATTATCACCCATACCAATAATCTTAAGGTATTCATTTCGTTTACTTTTTTCATTTGGATACATTTGAAATATATCATCTAGCACACGATGAACAACTTTGTACCATACAGAATCTAGCTGTATGAGTGTTCCATCTTTATCAAAAATAATTCCTTTATTCACCTTCTAGTCCTCCTAAAACTTCATACCATGTTTTAATGCTCTGGCGCTTAACGTTATTATGAATAGGATTTATAAACGCTACTAATTCATCATCTTCCCAACCTTCAGCTCTAGCATATGCTCCTTCATTTAAAGAAAAGTCAAAGGCTACTTGACTGCCAAATTCTTTTTCAATCACTTGGCCATTCACAATGAATCTCCACTCGCACGGTTTATCTGTATGAATGCTGTAACGAATATTTCCTTGCGCCTCGTCACCGACATAAATGGTTTTACCTTCGTTTTGAATATCTATCTCTAATTTTCTAAATCGAGAAAAGTAAATTCTGCCTCTTTGAATAGAATCTTTTAAGTTTTTCATAGATAAGCCATCACATAATACGTACGTTCCTGGGTCACCATAAATCGATGGGTCTTTAGATCCTGGGAATGTTTTAGATGGATGTAAATGAGAATCACTTCCGCCAATCCCCCAAATTTTAAGACCATTTAACCACATTTGATCGAAGAACTTTAAAGCTTCTAAAGTAGACGGTTTGCTTTTGCTATAAGTTGGATCACACATGATTTCCATTGTATGAATATTGTCTAAATCAATATCAATTTGATTCGTCCAAGGTTTCATAAATGGGTGATTCACACTAATTAAATAGCCTTTTTCTTTTATGAAAGAAAATAGTTCATCCATGCTTTTAGCGTTAAGCGATTCATCTACATACTCTGTGAAGTTCACGTATTCTTTCATCCCGAACACATTGTAATGACCGTAAGGAGTTGTAAGTTCCATCGATGGTATGATCAATGTGCTTCCTTTTTGATAAGATGGCATAACGATATTGTGTTCCGTTGCATATAAGAAATCTAACTCTTGTTTTTCACATACGCTCATTGCCAGCTCGTCATCCATCTCGCCATCTGTTAAATCTGTGTGGACGTGAAAATCTCCTTTGTACCAACGATGCTCTTCATTCATTACCTTTTCAAAATTGTATTCATCAATAAAAACATTTTCTTTGCAAAAATGCTCTCGATTATATTCTCTTTCTAACTCGTCATTCACTAAGATGTTTATCTTATAGTCCATTTTTCTTCCGGTAAACTTTAGTGCTTTATTTGCACAATGAGGGGTATATACTACTTCTAATTCCCAATTACCAGATGGTATTTCCCCTCCAACGCAACCAGCTGAGCAAAACTTTGAATCGTTTGCAACAACCAGTTTTTCGTCAACAATTGGCGTTTGATACTGTATACGTACATACCCATTAGGATCTCTCAAGATTAGTAAAAGCGGAATTTTTCGGCCGACCCCTTGATCGATAGTTAATGTAAAGTTGACAATGTCAGTTGAATCCATTTGGAAACAATGTTTATTTTTTACGAATGGAGAAAGAGTCATGGCACCTTTCATTTCAATCATGATTCCCACACCCTTTTTTTATTTTTACTTACTAAAAGATAGAGGAGAGGTACCTCTTTGATTCAAAAGCACCCCTCGTTTCTCTACAAACTAATTCATGGAAAATTTATTTCTGCTTTTTCAGAACTTTATCTAATTCTTCCTGCGCAACCTTAGCTGCTTCATCTAATGCCTGTTTTGCAGGGACTCCTTCAATTTCTACTTTATCCTTAGCTACATTTAATGCGTCATTGATTTTACCGCCTGTTGGATCCACAAATGGCGCAACTCCATATTTGTTAGCTTGCTCTAATGGAACTAATGCTTGTGGTTGTTTTTTAACAAATTCAGCATAAGGAGCATAATCTGTTACATGGTTACGAACAGGAATATAGCCTGTTGCCATTGACCATTCAGCCGTTTTCTCAGTGCTTGTAGCAAATTTCATAAAGTCATATGCACCTTTTGCTACTTCTGGATCAACATTTCTCGTTAATGTGAATAAATAACTTTCTAATTTTGGTGCTGGTTTATTATTACCCCAAGCTGGTTGTGGTACTGCTCCAAATGTGTCAAGACGTTCTTGCTCAGTCATTCCTTTTCCTAACGATTTAAAAACAAATCCTTGGTCACCAGATGAGCCTGTAAATCCTAACGTTCTACCTTCAACTAAATCAATGATTGTTTTATCCCAATATTCCCATCCAGTTCCACCTGAATTAATCTTCATAATTTTATCTTGGTGAAGCCATGTACGGAATTTTTCCCATACCGTAACCCAAGTGTCATCGTTGATTAATACTTTTTTACCATCTTCACTTAATACATTTCCTCCAGCACTGCGCACCGCGTCAATTAAGTTTGACGTACCCCACATTGGCATCCAGCCTGCGTATGTGACATTTCCATTTGCGTCACGTTTTGCTACTTTTTGCGCTACTTTTTCTACACCTTCCCACGTCTTTAAATCGTCAGGTGTAAAGCCATTTTCCGCTAACACTTTTTTATTGTAATAAAAGATTTGAGTTGTACCGTAAAAAGGAATTCCATATAATTTCCCATCAATTGTCGCTTGATCCATAAAACCTTTTCCGTAATCTTCTTTGTTAAATTGCTTATCATCTTTAACATATTGATCTAAAGGTACAATTAACTTTTTCTTCGCATATTCTTGCACAACGTCTGAACCTAACAATGCAATTGCCTCTTGGTTATTCGCTGCAAATCCACTTTGAAGCTTTTGATAAGACTCATCGTAGTTACCTGCTTTTGTTGTTTTCACTACATATTTGTTTTGACTTTTATTGTATTCCTCGACAATCTTGTCTACTTTGTCTGCAAGTGAACCACCTACACCATTAATAAACGGAACAACAATCTTATCTCCTTCTTTACTTACTTTGACAGTACTTCCCGTTCCACCTGAACAGCCTGCAAGTGCACCAACAAATAAGGACAAAACTGTTAACAGCATTAATAATTTTCTCATCCCGAATGTCTCCTTTAATGTTTAGTTAGCCTTTTATTCCTGAATCAGTAACGCCTGAGAGGAACCATTTTTGTAAAACTAAAAATACGATTAAGAGCGGCACTGTAGCGATTGTACTTGCAACCATGATGTGCGACCAATCTCGGCCTAAAGAACTATTAATGAAATAATCAGCAATTCCGTTAGTAATTAATTTTTTGTGGCCATCATTCAATATAAGAGCTGGCCAAATATAATTGTTATAATTCCCAATAAATGTAACTAATCCTAATGTGACAAATGATGATTTCGTCATCGGAAAAATAATCTTCCAAAGAATACGCCAATCACTTGCTCCATCAATTTTGGCTGCTTCTACTATTTCGTAACCAACCTTGTGGAATGATTGTTTTAAATAGAAAATACCGAATACACTAACAGCCATAGTAATCATGTATCCAAAATGCGAATTAAGTAAGCCCATTTTTCCTAACATCACATATACCGGAACATAAGATACAGCTCCAGGAATCATGTACGTTGCCATGACAACACTAAATGTCAAGTTCTTCCCTTTGAACTTATAAAATGCCAACATATAAGCAAAGAGTGCAGACGAAACAAGTACATATATCGTGATAAGGAAAGAGGTATAAAAACTATTAAATATATACGTGCCAAATGGAAGAGTGTCTAATACTTGACGATAATTTTCCCAGTGAAATTGCGTAGGCCAAAAACCTCCTTGTAATACTTCACTGGACGTTTTAAACGAACCGAGTACCATCCATATGAATGGAAAGACAAACACAATACTTGATAAAATCAAAAAGATATGCTTTAAAATTAATGGCTTCTTTTTCGTATCATTCATCTTAATAGTTCACCCACTTGTCACCTACTATCTTGTTTATAACGGATAGCAGAATTGTAATGATTAATATAATAAATGCGATTGCCGTTGCAGACCCCATATCGAACTGTTCAAACGCTTGTTGGAAGAATAAATAAAGTAACGTTCGTGTCGAACCGCTCGGTCCACCTTGTGTTAAAATTTTAATTTGATCATAAGCCTGCACCGAAGTAATGATATTGACAACAACTAAGAAGAATGTTGTTGGTGAAACCATCGGTAGTGTTACATATCGAAATTTCTGCCATGCATTTGCTCCATCAATACTAGCAGCTTCATACAAGCTATCTGGTACTTTCTCTAGTGCACCGATATAGAAAAGCATCGTCCATCCAACTAGTTTCCATACCGTTACAATAATGACCGCTAGCATCGCTGTATGACTACTCTTCAGCCAGTCCAAACCCGGTATCCCGAAAAATTCTAGCACCTTATTGATAGCTCCAAATTGAGGCTCATATAGAAGTGACCATACAATGGATACAGCTACCGTTGGCGTTACCCAAGGTGAAAAAATCATTAATTGATAAATTGCAGAACCTCTGAACTTCTTTCGGAAGAATAATGCTAAACCTAAACCTAATACAATCGTTGGAACGACTGTCCCAATTCCAAAATAAAGAGTATTTAACAATGCCTGTATAAAAGAATCCTGCGTGAACAAATTTAAATAGTTATCTAAGCCAACAAAATTAAAACCGTTGGTCATGAAATCCCAGTCTGTAAAACTAATACCCAAACTAATGAAATTCGGAATGATCCAAAACAATATTAGAGGTATTCCAACCGGTAATAGAAAGAACATAGCTTTTGATAATTTTATTTGCATTCTCGCACCTCCTAATTCATATTGTACGGACACATTATTAATGCAATGTTGTTATTATGTTAACGAATTGTAAAATCAACATAATAACAAAACAAAACAAAACATTTACAAAAAATATAACAAAAAAGACTATTTCTCATTAAGAAATAGTCTACTTTATTACGTTCTTTCTATACTGTTATTACTTCAATACCTTTATTTAATAAGGCGTTTTGCCATTTTTCATCGAGTTTAGCATTTGTATACAGCGCATCAATATCCTCAAAATTTCCGCTTTTATAAAACTTTGTTAAATTAAACTTTGACTCATCTATCATCATCACAACTTGTTTTGCATTTTTCTTTAATTGCTGAAAAACTTGCGCATCCTCAATATACGAACACGTCAGTTCCTTTTCTAAAGAAATTCCATCACATGAAGCAAATAATTTATTAACAGTAAATTGGTCAAGATAATTTAACATCATTTCTCCAGACAATGCTAATGAATTTGAGTTTAGCATTCCACCAAAGACTATTAATTTGCAATCAAATGAATGATACTGCTCTTTCAGCTCGATAACTTTATTAACAGCTGGTATCGAGTTTGTTAGAATCGTCAAATTCTTTTTATCATGTATAAAATCTAAAATTTGCATCGTGGTTGTCCCAATTTCAATTGCAATAATATCATTATCTTCTACTAATTTACTTGCTTCCATAGCAATTTTTCGTTTTTCTTCAATATTCTCATATCGACGCTTATCAAAATAGAATTCAATGGTATGATCTTTTTTCTTAACTGCACCACCATGTATTTTTGTAAGCTTACCTTCCTTATGCATCATATCTAAATCTCTTCGAATTGTTTCTGTGGTAACATTTAACGCCTTAGCTAAATCATTTACCATCACCCGATTGTATTTTTCTAACTCATCAAGTATGTATTTTCTTCGTTCAAATTGTGTATAGGATTTCATTCAATTACCACCTCTTTGTATTACACAAATATACATATTTCTAAAAATGCTTATAAAGACTAGAATGATGCCTTTAGAATGGCCTATATAGACCCATTTAAATTTTTTAATATATGTGTGTTTTTAAGTAATAAACAAAAAACCCCTTAAAATGAAGCTGGGTAATCCTGTCCAATTTTCTAATAAAAAGGAGCCTCACACGGACAAGGATAACACAAATGATTCAATAAATGAACTACTAGAATTATGAGATAAAAGACCGTTTTCTATATGTATATAAGTAAAAAACGATATAAAAACCTCTTTCTTTTTTTATAGGAGGACGAGGGCATCTGGCAGTGCATAGGAGCAGTCAGGGCCCTTTCCTACCACATGCCAAAGGGAGCAAGATGCATAGCAGCGACTTATATGACCAAACATAAAAACAGATTTATATAGATTCTTTTCAGTTATAAATGTTCAAAAATATAATAAAAAACTACATATTATTTTCCGTAACACTGCACTAGTTTCTTATAATCACTCCAGCTATTCACATCATAAAAAAAGGCCGCTTCTTCATATGATATCGTTATCCCCTTCACAAATGACTCTTGAAAAATAGTACGAGCTCCTTGATCACCTTTTAACGTTTGCAAATAAGGAAATATTTTTTTGGCAAACAAAACAGGCGGTCTTACAATTCCACGATACTTTGCTGCTACATAATAGACCATTTCATTTTGTTTATAACAATCTATTAATTCATTAATTAGCTCTGTTTTAATAAAGGGTTGATCAGCAAGTAAGACAACAATCCCATCTGCTTTCATATGCATTGCTTTCTTAACACCGCAGCGAAGTGAATATGATTGTCCTTGACTAGAATGGGAACAAGAAAGAATGTGCACGTTCTCATATCGTAATGATTGTGAAACCCAACTCGCATCATTTGTGACAATAATAATATCGGAGAGATTTGAGGACAAAGCGGTTTTGAGGGCTGCATTACCTAGTGGTTCATTATGTAAAGGAAGAGAAAGTTTATGTATTCCAGGTCCCATTCGTCTGCTATTTCCAGCCGCCAAGTATACACCAATGATCTTCATCTCACTTCACCCGTAATTGCCCGATGATTTCAGCCATGATACTAATGGAAATTTCACTTGGACCTTGTGCACCAATTGAAATGCCAACAGGAAAATGGAGATGATGAGGGATTGGTTTACCTTCTAATAAGCGCTCTGTACGATGACGCGGCCCTAAAATGCCTATATAGCGAACATTTTTTTCTAATAAGAGAGATAGTAATTGTCGATCTTTTTCAAAGTGATGCGTCATAATTACAAGAAAATCACTTTGATGTAATGAAAGTTTTTGTATCATTTCTACTGGAAAACCAACTACACATGCATCAGCGTGTGGAAATTGATCAGTATTACATAAGGCCTCCCGCCAATCGCAAACTGTTACAAAGAAGCTCGTTTCCTTCGCAAAACGAACGAGTGGCTTTGCATCTTCTCCTGCACCAAAAATAAAAAGACGGGGCTTTGGTATAAAATGTTGGCGATAATATTCATCTTGTAAACCATTTTTCAAGTAAGTTTCCTGCGGAATAGATCCTTCCCAATTACCACGCGTATTACCATCGTTATATATAAGTGCAGTTTGCTCTAAGGAAAGGTTTTTGACCATCCAAGCGGAGGAACCATTTGTAAGGTGAATATATAACTCTTGTAAAATCGCTTTATAGGTATCATCTATATGTTCTACTAGTACATGAATGACACCATTACATCCTACTCCCCAAGACAAATCATCTTCTGCTTTCGTGTTAAATGTATGAACAGCCCATGTATTATGCTCTATAACAGCTGCAGCATAGTAGAAAAGCTCTTCTTCTATGCAACCTGCGCTTAGCATTCCTACTTTTGTACCATCTTCTCGAAAGAGCATCATCGTTCCTTCTTTTCTATATGCCGATCCTTCAACATGAATAATCGTTGCTAACGCACAGCGTTTTTCACAACATAACAGCGCTTCTAATACATCATATGTGGAAGCCATTATGAATCCCCTCGCTGCTTTTGTAAAACAGACTTTACAGCTTCTTCAATTTCTTGATAACTCGTGCATCGGCAAATATTAGAACTTAACCATTCTTCAATCGTTCGATCATCCGCATCAGGCCTTTGTGTAACAAGCCCGTGACAATTCATAATGAATCCCGGTGTACAGTAACCACATTGGAAAGCCCACTTCTCTTCAAAAGCTCGTTGAATGGGTGCCCCTTGTAATCCCTCAATCGTTATAATTTGCTTTCCAACTGCTTCAACAGCTAACATAATACAAGACTTAATGGGTGTCCCATCAACAAGAACTGTGCAAGCTCCACAATCACCATTTTCACAGCCAGGCTTCGCTCCTGTTAAATCAAGTTCATGACGCAATATATATAATAGCGTATCAGCCATTCTCGCAACTACTTCTCGTCTTTCTCCATTTATATGAAGAATAAGTTGGACGTTTCTCATGATTCTTCCATCCCTTCAAGCTTGATCAGCATATCGTGAAGTACATATTGAAATACAAATGTCCGATAAGCACGCGAGCCTCTTATATCATCTAACACAGGAGCAGGAATATGAGTTAGAGCCCGTTCAATTCTTTTCTCAAATGGAATATGCTTATTATTTAAATCCACTTCCATCCGAAATGAACGAAATGGAAAAGCACATAAGCCGCTGCACGCCATCCGAATTTCGTCGCCATATTTTATCGCCGCAACTGTCACAAGGGGATAATCAATTTTTTCAAGTTGGCGTTTTTTCACACTATAATACGGCGCTGTCACATACCGCCGATCTGTAATGATTTGTACAAGAAACTCACCCTTTTGTAACTGTAGTTTTTCCACAAAAGCTTGATGAGCAGGTACATACCGAATCCTCTCTATCCCTGCAATGACAAATGTACTATCAGCTAGTAAAAAAGGCAGCACCGCCTCCTTATATCTAATCCTTCCCGCAACATTTCCACCAATCGTAATTTTATTTCTTGCTGTGCGATCTGCAGCTCGGCCAGCAGTTTCACCAAGGAGTGGAAATACTTTTGCTTCTTGAACATTTGTTATCGTCAATGTTGCACCAAGGAAAAGCTTGTCATCCTTCCATTCACAAACATTACATTCCGGAATATCTTTTATATCAATAACAGCTTTTGTTCGAATCCGCTGCGAACGTCCCATCGTAATAATTTCTGTGCCGCCTCCATAGTAGAGCGGCTTCTTTCCCTCTTTATCTAGCTGGTGAAATAACTGAATTGCTTCTTGAATAGAATTCGGACGATAATACTCAAAATCAAATGGTATCATTCAATCCCATCCTTTTTTTGCGTCTCTTTCCAAATTAATTCTGGAGTAAGCGGTAAGTTTCGCAATGAAATACCAGCCGCAATTGATAGACTATTCGCTAAAGCTGCCGGCATGCCGATAATTCCATGCTCCCCAAGTCCTCTAGAACCAAATGCAGCTTCTTCGTGCGGTACTTCTACAAAATCCACTATATATTTGGGCTGTTGGCCGTAATGGATTACTTTATAAGAACGAAACTGATGATTCAAATTCCTTTCTTTTGCATCATAGTGAAATGTTTCTCGCGTTGCAAAGCTTAATCCCATACTCATGGCTCCCATAATTTGTGTCTCTGCTCCCTTTTTATTTAAAATTGTTCCCGCATCTGCAACTGTTACAGCATTCAATAGTCGATACGTATAGTCTTTAAGATTAAACTCCACTTCTACCGCTTGCGCTCCTACTCCCCATTCAGGTCCTTGTCTGCCTTTCCCTGTCTCATAATCAATTTCTGTAAGTCCCTCAGATACGTAACTACCTCTCCCCACCACTTCAGTTCCTTTTACATTTCCATTTGAATCTACATATCCAAACACAATTTTCGAAAAAGGTACATACATAGTCGGATTCATTTTGACATAGACTTGTTTTCCTGCAATCTCTAATTCTTCTGCGGGGTATCCAAGTAAATTTGAAGCCGTTTGTCGCAACTGCCTCATTGCATCTTCTGCAGCCATTACAACCGAATTTCCAACAAGGAGTGTTGTTCGACTCGCTGCTGTTTTCCAATGTTTTGGAGAAACTTGTGTATTAACCTCCATCATTACATGTACATCATCAGTATTCATGTTCATTTTCTCTGCAACCATTTGTGTGAGCACCGTTTTTGTTCCCTGCCCAATTTCAACAGCACCGCAATTAATATTGACACTGCCATCACCGTTAAAGGTTAACACAGCACCTGCTCCGGCATTACTTGGTGTAGTGGAATTTTTCCAGAAGCAGCTAATCCCTTTTGCACGTACCATGCCATTAGATAGAACAACTTTATTTCCCTCTTCCCAATTTATAAGCGATTTTAATTTTTGTAGGCATGCTGTCACGTCTCCCGTATTACTTGATGTGACAGGTACTTGTGTCGGTGTTGTATCTCCTGGTTTAATCGCATTTTTCAAGCGAAATTTAAGCGGACACATCCCTAACTTCTGAGCAAGTATATCAATCGTTCGTTCCATTACAAACGTATACTCCGAATGCGCAAAACCTCTAAACGACGTTGCATATGTATGGTTTGTATACATAGCAAGCGAATCACACCAAACACTCTCGATAGCATATGGGCCTGTGCAGTCCAGTCCAGCCGCCTGACTCATTTTTACTGCCCGACCAGCATAAGCACCGCCGTCAAATAAATACAAAATTTCGGCTGCTTGCAGCTTTCCATCTTTTGTGCATCCAAGCTTTACTTTTGCTTGTAAACCGATATGAACAGGAGACGTTATAAAATCTTCTTCCCTACTATTTCGAAGAGTAACTCGTCTTCCCCCTACTGCTTTCGAAGCAAGATATGCTAAATATTCAAGTTGTACCGCTGTTTTTCCACCATATGCTCCTCCGACTAACGGTACATATACAATGACTTTCCCTTCATCAATTTGAAACGATTTACTTAACTGCCTCTTTATTTCAAAAGGGGCCTGCGAAGTAGAATGAACAATAACATCTCCATTCGGCTTAATTTCTACCCTAGCACACCGTGTTTCCATTGCCGCATGATCGGATTGCCGAAAAGAAAATGTTTCTTCAACAATCGCATCACTGTTAGCAAATCCTTTTTGAATATCACCTTTACGGATTTTCGTCCGATTTGCGATATTTGTATGCGGCTTTGGGTATACTTTGTCTTCTAATTCATATTGTTCCACATGTTCATGTACTAATATGTTTGATTCATTATAGGCTTGCAAAGGCGAATGAATAACCGGAAGTTCTTCATATATCACACGGATTCGTGTTGCTGCCTCTCTTGCAATTGCTTCATTATCCGCTACAACGAGCGCAACTGGTTCACCAAAATATCGTACTTTCTCGAAGGCTAACGGAGGACGATCAACGATACTTGAACCGACAAGAATAGGATAATCTGCTCCTGTTATCACAGCATGTACGCCCTGTACTTTCTTCGCTTCACGAATATCTACACTCTTAATGTAAGCATGCGCATATGTACTCGTAAGAAGTTTTGCGTATAGCGTACCAACTTCTATTTCATCATTAATATACTTTGCTCTTCCCGTTACCTTATCAGCACTTTCTTTTCGCTTAACACTTTTCCCGATGATACGATACCGTTCCATTCCGAGCCTCCTTTGTTGTACTCTTCTACCATCCTATTTACACTACTAACAATTTAGTACAGATCTCTCTATACAAAAAAATAGGCTACTAGTATTTAGCTAGCAGCCTATTTTTCTTATTAGTTCTTCTTTTCTAGTTCTTGACCAAATGCTTTCAAAAAATTAAATCCAAATGTAATTGCTCGATTTATATCTGGATCTCGTAATACTTTAAAGAAGTCCATCACACTTGTTTTCTGGCCTTTTTTTAATTCATCTGTTGCATATTGTAAACCTGTAACTAAACTAGATGTTACTTGCTTGGTCACTTCTGGGTCTACTGAAGATAGCGCTTCTCCTGCACCCATCATATTATTTAATGCATTTTTTACTGGTTCACGGTTTAGTTGTTCGATCGCAATTTTCGAAACATCTTCTTTCGCTGCCAACAAGCTCCCTGCAGCATCAAGTATACCTGCTTTTTGAAGCTGCGCTAACAAATGAATCGTTTCTTCAATTGCCTGTTGATTCTCTCCTAATTGCTGTAATAATTCCTCAGAAGCCTGTTGCTTCTTTTGTTCCTCTGTTACAACCGTTTTTTGAATCATCGTAATTTCTTTTGCCACAGTGCTCCCCCCCTAGTTTTCATCCACAAGTGATACATATTGTTTTCGTTGCCATTTCTTCTCTACTTCTACACCATTTTGCGGATGACGCTTTTTATTTCGCGGGTTGGAAGCAGGCAGCGGACGATTTCCTTTTTCACGCAGCACACGCATTTTTACACGTGTTTGTTTATATGCCGGTGTACATGTATAAAGGTCTGTTGCCGTTCCTGTTAAAATATTAATTGCTTCTTCATTTACTGTTGCATGCATCGGTAAATATAATTCGTTTCCAGTTACCCGATCTGTAATAAGCGCTGGAACTTTTATTTTTCCAAATGGTGATGCAAGTTCTACAAGTCCTCCATCTTTCACATTTCGCTCCATCGCTAGCTCTGGAGAAATCTCAACAAATACCTCTGACATCTTCGATAAAATACCAGCCGATTTTTTTGTCATATTCCCCTCATGGAAATGCTCGAGCATTCGGCCATTATTTAACAATAAATCATATTCTTCCGGTGCCTCGACTGGCGGTACCCATTCATTAAGTGATAGACGTGCCTTTTTATCTGGAAAATTAAATCCATCTACATATAATAATGGTGTATCACTGCCGTCATGACTACCCCAGCACAAGCTATTCCATCCTTCTAAACGGTCATATGTTGCCTGTGAATATAACGGAGCAAGTGACGCAATTTCATCCATAATTTCGCTTGGATGTTCATAATTCCAATTTGCCCCTAGCGTACGAGCTACCTTTTGAAGAATCCACCAGTCTGGTTTCGAATCACCAAGCGGCGGCATTACTTCGTATAAACGTTGAATCCGGCGTTCTGTATTCGTAAATGTGCCTTCTTTTTCTAAACTCGGTGCTGCTGGTAAAATGACATCTGCAAAACGAGCTGTTTTTGTTAAAAACATATCTTGCACAACAAGGAAATCAAGATTTCCTAAAATGTGCTGCACATGATTAGCATTAGAGTCGACTAATGCCATTTCTTCCCCCATAACATACATGCCACGTAATTCCCCTGATTCTGCAGCAATCAGCATCGCAATATTATTTAATCCTGGTTCTTTCGGAATAGATACGCCGTATGCACTTTCAAATTTTGCGCGCAGTGCATCATCCGATATTGCTTGATATCCAGGCAACCAGTTTGGTAATGTTGCCATGTCACAAGCACCTTGTACGTTATTATGTCCACGCAGTGGGTATGCTCCTGCACCAGGACGACGGTAGTTACCTGTTACAAGCAATAAGTTTGAGATAGCAGCAGACGTAGTACTTCCACCTGTATTTTGGGTAACACCCATGCCCCAAAGTACACATGTGCCATCTGCATCACGAATCATTTTTGCCATTTCTTTTAATGTATCTTTGGAAATACCTGTTATGCTTTCTGTATAATCAAGCGTATACTTCTCTAACATTGTTTTATATTCATCAAAATTCTTTACGTTTTCAGCAAGAAATGCTTTATCATGCCAATCTTGATCGATCATATATTTCGTTACACCTGCAAGCCAAACATAATCTGTACCTTGACTTGGGTGAACAAATAAATCGGCACGCTCTGCCATTTCATGTTTACGTAAATCAGCTACAATTAATTTTTGATCATGTAGTTTATGTGCACGTTTCACACGCGTTGCAAGAACTGGATGACCTTCCGTTGGGTTTGCCCCAACAATAATAACAAGCCCAGCCTCTGCAATATCTTTAATTGTCCCTGCGTCACCGCCCATGCCTACAGTTTTAAATAAACCGTCTGTTGCTGGTGATTGACAATAACGGGAACAGTTATCCACGTTATTTGTTCCGTATACTTGGCGCGCAAGCTTTTGCATTAAATAGTTCTCTTCATTTGTTACTTTAGACGAAGAAATAAACCCAAAAGCATCACTACCGTATTGATTTTTAATATGACTCATATTTGCTGCAACAACTTCCATCGCTTCTTCCCAAGTTGCTTCAACAAACATGTCTCCTTTACGGATAAGCGGCTTTGTAATACGCTCTTCACTATTTACAAAATCCCATCCAAATTTCCCTTTTACACACGTTGAAATCCCGTTTACCGGTGCATCCGATACAGGCTGTACTTTTAAAATTTGACGGTCTTTCGTCCATACTTCAAATGAACATCCTACACCGCAAAACGTACAAACAGTTTTCGTTTTATTTATTTTCGTTTTACGCATTGCTGCCTCTACTTCCGAAACAGCTAAAATACTGCTATAACCCGGTTCTACATCCTTAACAAAATCAATCATTGGATTTAAAACATCTTGTTTGAGACCTGTCATAAAGCCAGCTTCCCCAAGCATCGACTTCTCCATTAAAGCATTACATGGACAAACAGTTACACATTGACCGCAACTTACACAAGACGAATCATTAATTGATACGCCATTATCCCAAACCACACGCGGCCGATCTAAATTCCAATCAATTGATAAGGTTTCATTTACTTGTAAGTTTTGACATACTTCTACACATTGCCCGCATGCAATACATTGATTTGGATCATAACGATAAAATGGATGAGACATATCCACTTCTGAAGCGCTCACTTTTGGTTCATATGGATATTTCTGCTCTTCAATCCCCATCATATGCACTGTATTATGCACTTTGCAATTCCCGTTATTATTATCACAAACAGTACAATACAATAGATGATTCTCCAATAACCGATCCATCGCTTCTGTTTGTGCTTCAATCGCTCGCTTTGATTTTCTTTCAATATACATACCTTCTTCAAGGTTCGTTGAACATGCACGCACCAACTTCCCGTTTACCTCAACAATACACGTATCACATGTCTGAATTGGATCTACTTCTGGTACGTGACAAATTTGCGGATGTTCAAGCTTTCTTTCGTTTAATAACTGCAAGATCGTTTTCTTACCAGATGAAATATACTCTACGCCATCAACAGTTACACGAATTGTGTGTTCTGACATCTTTCCCCTCTCCTTACAACCAACTGTACAACACGTTTTAAATACATTTTGAATGCGTTTTCAAAACAATGTTGCTATACGCTCTTTTTCAAAACAGTTCTTAGAGTTAGATTCTTGATGTATAAAATAAGCTTACAATCGATGGATATTACTACTATTCTATTATATCGTAGAACACAAATAATCACCAAGAAATGTAGCAAAAATACAAAACGGATGCGTTTCCTTTTCTATTGTTTTATGATGAAAATGGGAGAATAATTGATAAAGGGGAATTTTATATGGAGTCTGTTCAAGGTACATATCCAATGATTCAGTACCGAAATGGTACATTTCATCAAAAAGATGACGAAATTGTAACAGAATATCCACTTACAATTAAACTAAATGGTGAAGAATACGTAACGATTGTCTGTACACCTGATCATATTGAAGATATGGTCGTTGGCTTCTTAGTATCAGAAGGTATCATCTCTTCCTATGAACACATTGAACAATTATGGATCCAAAAAGAAAAAGGATTTGCGCATGTAACAACATCGCAAACAAATCCACTATATCAAACTTGTTATAATAAACGTTATGTTACATCTTGCTGCGGGAAAAGCAGACAAGGCTTTGTATTTGTCAATGATGCTGCAAAAGCAAAAACAATGCACGATATTCATATTACTCTCAAGCCAGAAGATTGCTTTCGTTTAATGAAAGATTTACAAGAGTCCTCTACTACTTTCAGGCAAACAGGCGGTGTACATAACACTGCGTTATGTGATGCAACACAAATTCTTATTTCCCGAATGGACATCGGACGCCATAATGCTTTGGACAAAATTTACGGTCATTGCTTACGTAATAACATTTCAATACATGGAAAAGTAATTGCCTTTAGCGGCCGCATATCATCGGAAATTTTACTCAAGGTAGCAAAAATCGGCTGTGAAATTGTCCTATCGAAATCAGCCCCGACAAAATTAGCTTTAGAACTTGCTCACGATTTAGGAATTACTGTCGTTGGCTTTATTCGCGGTGATTCTTGCAATATTTACACACATCCAGAACGAATTGAAGGGTTTATAAGGTGAAACTTCCTTTTGGAGCGCTCTTCTCCAAAGGGTTAGCCATCACCAATCGGGTTCTTACAGTCGGTTTGGTATTACTTCGTAGCTAAGCATCTTATCGACTGTTAGAGCGGGGTAAAGTGAAACTTCCATCAGTACACACAAAGAAATAACACAATCAAAAGGTTTCTCACACGAGGAACCTTTTTAGTTATAAAAACGTAACATATATAGCTATTGAATAATTAATAAAGTTAATATATAATTTCATTACATAAAACCATTAGGAGGTTGCTTGTATGAACATTCGTGTCTTAACAAAAGAAGATGCAAGTATATATTTACAGCTTTGCGTAGAAGGGTTAACTCAAAATCCTGAAGCATTTAGTTCCTCTTATGAAGATGTTATGAAACAAGAAGATCCTGTTGCTGCGATGGCAAAGCGATTAGATAATCCTGAGAAATTTACAATAGGTGCTTTTAAAGACGATGAATTAATCGGCATTGCCACACTTGAAATTAAACCTTTTATTAAACAAGAGCATAAAGCAAAAATTGGTTCCGTGTATGTTTCTCCGAAGGCACGTGGTCTTGGTGCTGGAAGGGCATTAATTGAAACAATCATTGAAAATGCACCAAGGTTAAATATAGAACAAATCATGCTTGATGTTGTTGTCGGAAATGAACCGGCAAAGAAACTATACGAATCACTTGGTTTCCAAACATATGGCGTAGAAGAACGTGGTTTAAAATATAACGGACAATATTGGGATGAAGAGCATATGGTTTTATTTTTAAATACTTAGTCTTCTTTTACTTATAGAAATTCAAAAAAGAAGCCTCGCACACTGTGCGAGGCTTCTTTTTTTATCCCGTTCTAACAGGCGGGTTTTAATACAAAATCATCTATAAGAGCCCAATTGGCTCAGTTCATTATCATCTTTACCGCAATACAGGCTATAGCTGCATTTCGTTCCTATTTTTCAAGGAATCCTTCTTTGTGTTCATTATTTAAATTCCCTTTATTAACAAAAAAAAGGTGAGATAGACATTTTTCTTATCCGATGCGAGGTGAATACGAAAAATGTTCTCTATCTCACTTACACAATAGAATGGAATTTGCCATTTTGAAAAACAAAATGACAAGACGTTATGTCGCAACATAGGGTATTTTTTGTGCTGCTACATTCCCAATTATAAAAGAAAGATTTGCAAAAGTAGTGCATTTTTTATGGCAATTGTCCTTTTCTTTATAATATGAACAGAGTTTTTTATAAAGTTCATGTAAAATATATAAGGGAAACTTCTAGTAATGAGAGTTTAACTTTACCTATCTTCTGTAGAAAAGCGGAAGCGGCTCGCCCAGAATCGCAGGACGTTGGAGCTCAAGGCAGAGAGGCGCTTTTCACCTCGTCCGAGGGGGCGAAACGACCGGAGATTCTAGCCGCTAGAGCTGGACAACGCTCTTCTCTGAATCTTGAGGCCGGGGTCTTACTGCCCACGAATAGAGGGATAATTATAAATACTGGAAACTTGAGGTGTACATCATTATGGCAAAACTATTATTAGTAGATGATGAAGAACGTATGCTGCGCTTATTAGATTTATTTTTAAGTCCGCGCGGGCATTTTTGTATGAAGGCAACTTCAGGACAAGAAGCACTTGAACTCGTTCAACAAAAAGAATTTGATCTTATCTTATTAGATGTGATGATGCCAAAAATGGACGGATGGGAAACTTGCTTTCAAATTCGGCAAATAAGCAGCGTACCCATTATTATGCTAACTGCACGTAATCAAAATTATGACATGGTAAAAGGTCTCACCTTAGGTGCTGATGACTATATTACAAAACCGTTTGATGAGCAAGTATTAATTGCTCGTATTGAAGCTGTACTGCGTCGTACGAAAAAGGAAGGGTTCGTAAGCTTTAACGGAATTGACTGGGATAAAACGAGGCATACCGTGACTGTCTATGATGAAAAACTTGCTCTTACACCAATTGAATTTTCATTACTTGGACTCTTTTTGCAAAATATAAACCGTGCTTATAGCCGTGATGAACTTATCGAAAAAATATGGGGATTTCAAACAGATATTGAATATCGTACCGTTGATTCTCACATTCGTAATATACGCGAAAAGCTTCGAAAAGTAGGATTCCCTATTGAAGATCATCTAGAAACTGTTTATAAAATCGGTTACAAATGGAAAGGTAACTAATCGTAAAGATAAAGTGAAACTTCCTTTTGGAGCGCTCTTCTCCAAAAGGTTAGTTGAACCAATCGGGCTCTTACAGACGGTTTGTTACTACTTCGTAGCTAAGCATCTTACCGACTGTTAGAGAGGGCATATGCCAGCAGTTTTTCTTCTACCGAATTTCGTTGTTTCTTCAGAACTTCGCGGCGGGAGTCTTACTGCCTGTTAGTACAGGAAAAAGGTTGTGAATCATAATGAATAAACTTTCTATAAAGCTTGGTACATACTTTTTATTATTATCTCTTTGCATTGAATCCGTATTATTTGTATCCTTTCATACAACACTGGCGCAAATGCGTATAAATGAAGAAACTACAGCCTTATTAGCAAAGGGAAATTGGTATCGTGATATTATTGAAAAACGCTATAGCGAACGAGCCGTTGAACGCGCAGCGATGATGGAATCTAACTCCCCATCCCATACGAAACTCGTCGTAACAAATGCAGCGGGTAATATTTTATCTTCTTCTGATCCCATTACAGAAGACATGCACAAACAACTTGTACAAAAGATTGAGTATATTCCTAGAGATGGAATGATAACAGAAGATCGCTGGAAAGCGTCAAAATATATTTCAACAGTCAGTCCTATTACAAAACATGGGGTAGTGGTTGGCTATGTCCATATGTTTTTAGCAACTGCTTCTATAAAAGAAATGATTTATCGCTTAACGAAACAATTCATTAGCGTCGGTGCATTGACAGTGGCTCTCACAACAATTTTAGTGTTTTTATTTTCAAGAGTTATTACAAATCCACTTATCAAAATGAAGCGAGCAACCGAAAAAATGATGAAGCAAAACGAACCGATTACATTAGGTATTAAGAGTAAGGACGAATTAGGAAGTTTAGCAGGAACAATCGAACAGCTTTCTAGTGAGCTAACCTATATGAAAAAAGAACGAAATGAATTTCTCGCAAGTGTCGCACATGAATTATTAACCCCGCTCACATATGTAAAAGGATATACAAAAGTTGCAAAAAGAGAGTCTTTATCGAAAGAAGAACGGGAAGAATATTTACAAATCATTGAAGAAGAAACAGAAAATATTACCGAACTCGTACAAGATTTATTTGAACTTGCACAGCTTGAACAACACCAATTTGCTATAAAAAAGCAGCCCATTTCACTGCTACCATTTGTAGAGCGTATGGTTGAAAAAATAAAACCATCTCTTCAAAAAAAGAAAATGAACATCTCTTTATATTGTCCTGAAGATTTATCTGTCTGCATAGACGAACGCCGCATGGAGCAAGTCATGCTGAATTTACTCCATAATGCACACCAACATTCTCACGAAAATTCTCAAATTACAGTACAAGTATTAAAAAAGGAGCATACTTTTCTTATACATGTGCAAGATGAAGGAGAGGGAATTCCAAGTGAAGACTTACCACATATTTTTGAGCGCTTCTATCGGGTCGATAAATCTCGAACACGAGCAACTGGTGGAAAAGGTATTGGCTTAGCTGTTGCAAAAGAAATCGTAGAATTACATGGTGGTTCTATACATGTAACGAGTGAAGTTGGAACTGGAACTGTATTTACGATAGAATTACCAATTCAATAGACATTTTTATTATTTTAGTAAATAATTTTCAACCAATAACATTAACCATAAATAGTATATTTTTGAAATTATTATTACTTTAATATAATATGTATATACAACTACCAAAGATTTAGAAGGTGATATGATTGGAAATTCGTGTATTGACAAAAAAGGATGCAGAAATTTATTTAGAACTTCGCGTTGAAGGATTAAAACAAAACCCGGAAGCTTTCAGTTCCGCTTACGAAGATATTCTTAACAAAGAAGATCCTGTTGAATATAAAGCAGAAATATTATCTCAAAATGAAAATTACACACTTGGCGCTTTTAAAGATGGCGAATTAATCGGTGCTGCAACTCTGGAAACGAAATCATTTTTAAAGCAGGAACATAAAGCAAAAATCGGTGCTGTTTACGTTTCTCCAAAAGCGCGTGGACTCGGTGCTGGTAAAGCACTTATGCAAGCAACCATTGAAAAAGCAAAAGAATTAGAAGTAGAACAACTTATGCTTGATGTTGTCGTTGGCAATGAAGGCGCGAAAAAACTCTATGAATCATTAGGCTTTAAAACATTTGGCGTACAAGAACGTTCGTTAAAATATAACGATCAATATTGGGACGAAGAGCATATGGTACTGTTTTTACATGAAGAAAACGAATAGAAAAAGGGACTTGCGAGAGTCCCTTTTTCTTTATGATTATAGAAACTTTTTCATTTTACAAACACTGAACTCAATTTATGAAGTAAAATGAGTTGCTCCTTTTAATATCCCTTCAATTTGTTTATTATAAAACCGAATTTCTGATGGACTAACAGCTGTTTTTACTTGCATTTGTAAATTTTTAAGTTTTTCTTTAGTCTCATCTTCTAAATTTATTTCTAATGAAGCAAGTTTCCCTTCATATTTCTTAATAATATCACTACTCTTTTGAGCTTCTATTACCATTGATTTTTGCACATAACTTTTCAGAAATGTGCTACTTCCAAAACCTGCAATTAAAGCTGTTTGTATAAATAAATAGTGCTCTTTCGTTACATCCATCGGTAGTGTTACTAAAATTGCACTAAATATACCAGCAATAGGCTCTTTAATTGTTCCAAACACATACCGACTTTCAATTCCACTTTGATCTGAGAGTATCATTCGACTTTTAATATAATTCCCATTTACTACAATGTTTACAATTCCTCCAACACAGCCGCAAATAGCTGCAAGGACTATTCTCCAAAGTATCTCCCTACAAGCATCCTCCACTAGCCATTCCCTCCCATCTCAATATCTATGCTGCAAGATTTCCTCTTCTTTTCCTAACCTATGATTGTTCTTCCACCATTATGTATATGTGGATGTAGCCACTTTTACATAGAGTAAAACTTCCATCGATAGAGGGCTTTCGCTCCATTAATATGAGCTAAAGAAGTAGACTTGTGAATAAGTTTCATCAGGAGAAGGATTATATGTAACCGTTCTAAAAAACATAGTTAAAATCATTAATTAAACCATGCTTTTGCCAGCAATTGAACCGCTTTCTCAATTTCTTCCTCAGATAAAATTGCAAAACCAAACAAAACGGTTTTATTATCCGCTTTCACCTCATCATAGTACATAGAAACCGAATATACCTTTATACTATATGCTGCTGCTCGTTCAATAAGCTCTTCCTCTGTCATGCCATTATTTGTGCGTAATAATATATGCAGCCCTGAATCTTGTCCAATTATTTCAACATATTTTGGAAAATACGTTGAAATTGCTGAAACTAATGTATCTCTCTTCTTTCGATATACAACTCTCATTTTATGAATATGCTTTTCCCAATGTCCGCCTTCGAGAAAACGTTTCACAATTTCTTGATCAATTCGCGATACGGTCTGCGTATAAAAGAAATACTCTTGTTGATATACTTCAATTAGCGCTTTTGGGAGCACCATATAACTGATACGTAACGATGGTAGTAGCGCTTTCGAAAAAGTACTCATATAAATAACCTTTCCATTTGGATCTAATCCTTGGAGGGCTGGAATTGGTTTACCAGAATAGCGAAATTCACTATCATAATCATCTTCTACAATATAACGCCCTTCCTCTTTCTCTGCCCAATTCAAGAGCTGCATTCGCCTTGAAACTGGCATAATCATCCCGCACGGAAATTGATGAGACGGCGTAACAAACACGACATTTGCATCGCTTTCTTCTAAATGCGAAAGTATAATTCCATCTTTATCAAGAGGAAGCAGTTCCACATGCTCTATCCCTTTTTCATACGTAACCATTCTTCGATGGTATCCTGGATTTTCTACCGCAAACATACTTTTCTTTAACATTTGAAATAGCATTCTTATTAAATATTGTGTTCCTGCTCCAATAATAATTTGACTCGGTGAACAATGTACACCACGCGATTCATATAAATATTTTGCAATTTCTTTTCGCAGTCCAAGTTCCCCTTGCGGATGCCCAAGCAGCAACACTTCTTCATTCTCAGTCTGCAGCACCTCGTTTGTTAATTTGCGATATAAGGAAAATGGAAATGAACGAGCATCAACACCTGTATGCGTAAAATCAAATACATAGTCTCGTTCATGATAAAGCATTTCTTTTACATGCTGCATCTTTTGTTTTACATGCAATACAGTTTGCTCCATTTCACATACAAAATATCCTTTACGTGGAATCGCCTCTACGTAACCTTCTGCAACAAGCTGGCCATAAGCAGCTTCAATTGTATTTTGGCTAACTTGCAAATAGTGGGCTAATTTTCGCTTCGATGGTAATTTCGTATAAGGCGGTACATTTCCAGATTTCATTTCCTCTTTCATGTAATTATATAGTTGTACATATAGTGGTTCTTTACTATGAATATCAAGTTTCGGCGTTAATTCTAACATACAAACTGACCCCTTTATTTTATAAAAAACTGACACTTTTTGCAGTACCAGATGTTATATATAATACTTTCATACTTATCATTTCCGTTTTAATAAATCAAGATTTTTCATACAAAGGAGGATACATCATGAAATCACCTAGACATCTCGGTCTAATGATGATTATTAGTGGAGCAACATTATGGGGATTATCTGGCCCTATGATTCAATGGCTATTTAACTATACTGAGCTATCATCTACTGATTTTTTAGTCATTCGTCTACTATTAGCGGGCATGTTTATTTTATGCTCCTTACTATTTACAAAACAAAATATATTTGAGATTTGGAAGTACCCGCGTCATTGGATTCAACTACTAATTTTTGCGATTGTTGGCATGCTTGGTGCTCAGTATGCATTTATTGAAACAGTGCATATAAGTAATGCTGTAACCGCAACACTATTTCAATTTCTTGGTCCAGTTCTTATTACTATTTATATTGCAATACAGCATAAAAAACTTCCTTCCTTTATGCAGGTTATAGCAATCTCTGCTGCACTGACAGGTACGTATTTTCTTATTACCAATGGTTCAATTGAAAATATTGTTCTTTCTAAACAAGCAATATTATTTGGTATTTTAACAGCAGTCGGCTTTGCTTTTTACACACTCCATCCCGCTTCTCTCATAAAACAGTGGGGGACATCAATAATTGTTGGTTGGGGGATGTTACTTGGAGGAATTTCCTTATTTCTATATAATCAAGAATTTCATTTCCGTTATGTAGCAAATACATTAACAATGAGCACATTCTCTATGCTTATTCTCGTAATTATAAGTGGAACACTTTCTTTCCTTCTCTATATTGGTAGTCTAAAATATTTATCTGCAACAGAAACAAGTATTTTATCAAGTATTGAACCACTCGTAGCAGCTATTGTTTCAATCATCTGGTTAAATGAATCGTTTGGAGCCTATCAACTATTAGGCGGTATTTTCATTATTGTCGCAGTTGTCTTTTTAACAATGCCAGAAAAATCTAGCAACAGAACACATGTAAGAAAAGAGGAAACGCTATCCGCGTAGCCTCTCTTTTTCTTTTACAGGAATTGTTCTTTCTTTTGTCCAATACAATTAAAATACAAATATGCATAGGAGCGTGGCCAAGTCAACAACCCGCCACTTAACACCCTTACGGGTCGTTTGAAGTGGGGGCTTGCGTCTGTCAGAGTTCGACAGTGCTTCTACCCTCATAGAGAGCAACTACGCTTATTCCTACCCAGTAGTACGAACGAGCAACGCTCTCCTACCTTGGTGTGGTGGAACATAAGGACGGTTGACTTCGCCCTTACTACAAGAGCTATACTCCTGTAGTAACTACACCAATATGTTCAATCCCTTTACGGTGTAGATTCATAGCACCAATACGGTCATCATTTGACTTGTATTGACAGTTTTTACAACAGAATGTGTGTAATTTCTTATTACGGTTTTCTTTCTTGATATGCCCACATTTAGGGCAGGTTTGAGAAGTATATTTTGGGTCTACGACAATTACCTTCTGTCTGTTCATTTCCGCTTTATATTCCAGCATCTGACGGAACTGGTAGAAAGCCCAAGAGACAGAAACATAGCGGTCTTTCACTCGTACTTTTTCAATTGCGGAACGAACACCTGTTAAGTCCTCTAAAACAAACATAGTACCTCTAGGGTATTTATCAACGAGTGCCTTTGTAATTTGATGGTTTACATCAGTTACATAACGGTTTTCTCTTGGACCAATTTGTTTTAGTTTTTTACGAGCAGACGGTGTTTGTCGCATTTGCAACTGTTTACGAGTAGCTTTAAACTTACCACGCTTATGCTTAACAACATTTCCGTTGTAGAAAGTAGTTTTACCCTGACTATCATAAGTGGTAGCAAGAAAGTTGATTCCTAAATCAATACCGACAATATTGTTTATATCTGCGTAATCTAATTCAGTAAATTCTTTTGTCATTGGAATGTGTAAGAACCATTTTTTATGTTTATGCACAAGTTTAGCAGTACCAAACTTCCAAGTATTATTAAAGTATTTTTTCATAGCCTTGCGTTCATAATTCAATTTAAGACGACCATCAAGTGTATTTACACTAAATTGGCTCTGAGTTAATGAGTAGTCACGATTCCAAACAAGGTCATATTCTGGAAGTTTAAATTCAATTAAAGACCATTCATGTCCATTTGATTTAGCTGACTTGTATCGAGCAATCACTGTTTTCATAACAGATTGAGCCATTTGACTTTTTAGTCCAAACTGATTTCGTAAGTTAGAATAATACAAGTTATTCAAGTTTACCTGATTTAGATTTTTTGTTTCAAAGATATGCTTTGATAGCCAATTACAAGCTTTACGATAAGCGTTGGTTGTTATCTTTAGGCTTTCAGCTTGATTTCCAGAAACATAGATTTGTATTTTCGCAGTAATTGTAGACATTATTCTCACCACCTTTCACTAAATATATTGTAACAAAATTTTAGTGAAATCAAATAACCTAAATAGGAGGAAGGAGGAGGCAAGGTGGAAGTTTCAGATACTTAATATGGTACAAAATCTTACGATTTTTAACGTACCATACCGTATCTGACGGCAATTCCTCCCCCACTTATCGTTGGGCTACGCCCTGCACACGATTGAAGTAGGGGTATCCTTGCCGATTTTAGATGAAAAAACTTGGAACCGTGCTGCTTCTCTTCTGTCTCATCACTGGTTGTACAACTATAGTAAAAAAATCTACTTCCCCCAAAATCATTGGAACGATGCAACCACAAAATCATATTCCCTCTTTCTTTCACCCTAGCATCCTTAAAGATGTCAATTGGGAGGAAAGTCCATCATTTCAGCATGATAAAATATCTCTAAAAGGTATAGAAAATAAGGTCGCACTTGTAGATACTACTTGGATTGCTAATCAACCAAATAAATATACGTGGTTCTTTCTGGGGCCAAATATCCCCTCTGGAAAGCTAACCGTCATTGCAATAAAACAAGGCTCAACGAAACCAGTTCCTGTCCTTTTTCAAGATGAGATAACAGGCAATGTTTGGACAGCACCGCAAGAGATTACAAAAGATATCACAAGTATTCCCTCTAGTATGTTACTCCCTTCTTCTGGCTTATGGCTATTAAATGTATACATTGGAGAAAAGTTATATGGACAGATTGTTGTACATGTAGAAGAAAGTGACAAGTCATAGCATTTCCCTTACAAAACTGTAATCCTTACGTCATCTAATTCAATGGTTCCATCTCTTCCTCCCATTTATACTAAGAGTAAGAAATAAAACAAGAAACAAGGAGAGATAAGAGATGAAAAAAATAATGGAAGTTGTAGTAGCAGTAGCCTTAGTTTTAGTGAATGGTAAAAATATTGCAATGGAGTTAAACAAATAATGAATATCACTCATACAATAACATAAAAAGAGATATGGTTTCATTGTTTTGATCCCTTATCTCTTCTTTTTATGAAAAACCAGCATACGTTATAAAACTCCTTTTTAGGACGTTAAATAATAATAAAATGCCTCTGCATCTGTTTGTACCCAAGGCGAAAAATGAAGTTCTTGCACTCGGTCTGGCTGTTGTTTTCCAATTTCCTCTGTAAGCTGCTGTGTATCCTTATTCGTCACATCTATCCCAAGCTCTTTTGCCACTTGCAAAGCCTTTTGATCATTAATTTCTTGTAACACTTGATAAATATCTTTTCCGTACAAATCAATATGAAGGTTTTTCGCTTCTGTTTGAATTTTCGTTTCATATATTTCTTTCGCTAACGCTTCCATACTTTTTCCCTTTTCTGAAATACCAAGTTGCTTTGCTTCGTTTTTTACTTTTGTGCCATAAAGCTCTTCAGCTATCGCACCAATCTCTTTCCCTTCTGTAGAAACTCCTAATTTTTCTGCTTCACTTTTTATTTTGATTTTATTAATTTCCGCTATTAAATCTACAATTGCTTTTCCCTCTACTGGTATCCCAAGTTTTTCTGCTTCTTTTTTAACCTTCGCTTCATATATTTCTTCAGAAAGTGTTCCAGCATCTTTTCCTTCTGTAGAAATTCCCAGCTGATTTGCTTCTTTTTCTACTTCCGTTTCATGAATTTCCTTCTCAAGTGTAAGTAGCTCTTTTCCTTCTGTGGAAATTCCTAAATTCTGTGCTTTATCTTCTGTATATGCAGCATGTATAGTCTCACCATTGACTTGTGCACTACTAGGTTGAGATGATTGTATTTCTTTATCTACCTCTTTATTTGTACAAGCTGAAGCTCCACCCATTACACTGAGACTTAATACTCCAACAACCAGTAGACCAAACGTCTTTTTTCTAACCACCTTTCACTTCCTCCCTTCATCATAACTGTTCCTTAAGCCTTTATGTCTTTTTGACGCTTTACTCTCCATTTTGCTCGCAACATGACAAAAGATATACATAGTCCAGTTCCAGCTAAAATAAGCATAACAATCGCACCAATTAATCCAATTACTCCTGTATGCAGTTCCTTAACTAATTTTGATAGAGAATTGAGTCCCCCATTATTTCTATCTTGAAAAAATTGTCCATTTGCCGCTGCACCTCTTTGATTAAAATCGGAATTCCCAGCTTGCATTCCTTGTCCATTTTGTCCATTCCCTATAGCACCATTTCTGCCAAATCCTCGTTCTTTAAAATTGGCAGCTCCTCCTATTCTTTCACCGTGGCCTTTTTCATTAAAATACATATATATCCCTGTTGCAGATTGAATAAAAATAAATACCGAAGCAATTAACCCAATCCAAAAATGGAGTTTTCTCATTCTTTTCATTTTCCACTCTTCACTCTCCTTTTTTATCATTTCTCATTTGTAATTCGTCATTAAGTCTATATTTATTATGAAAAGGGTTCCTTAACTTTCCCTTAAAAAAGACAGCCTTGTATAAAACTAACAGGTTCGGTTTTGAAGTACAAAATTTAAATTAACATAAAAAAAGTGGTGCAATTCGCACCTCTTTTTTTATCATTCAGCATATGAGTTAGCATTAGAATTAAATGTCTTTGTAAAGTAAGCGTCAAATATTTTTAAGAGTTCGGATGAAATACTGAATTTATCAAAAGAAGACTTTAAATTCCGCCCACCTAATTGAACTACCCCTACCTACCGTTTCCGCTTGAGGTGGGGGTCTTCTCGCCAGATATGATACATTCATTAATTATATTGGGACTTTAAGTACGATGACGTATGCCATCAGGGCAAAATGAAAAACAGGAAGCAAAATGCTCCCTGTCCCACAGATATATCAACATTTTATCAAGAACTGAATGTAAACCAATCTATATTTCCAAAACCATCTCCGCTGCCTTTTGAAACGATATACAATTTATGTATCCCTGAAACACCCGATACGCTGGAGGTTTGTGTAGCATATGTATTCCATCCTCCAGTAGAGCTTATAGTAAATGTACCGATAATGGTGCCTGTTGGACTATCCAACCGCAGTTCAAGTTGCTTGTCTATAGTTGCAGATGAAGGATCCATTCCTACGCTTGCGATAAACTTTGTTTTGCCTGTTCCAAAGTCAACATTGTCATAACTCAGCCAGCTTCCGGAATTTATGTTGCCTACCACAGTTCCCGTTCCGGCACTATGTGTCAATATTCCCTGTGAACCGCTATAACTCTCAGCTTGTATCGTCGGGGATGGCGCAGGATTTGTTGAGATCTTCTCAACTTTCAGACTTGACACTTGATGATTTAAGTTACCCAAATCATCAACATTACCTGTAACAACTGTCGATGCTCCACTATAATTTGCATCTGCAAATAAAGTTACTTGATAGCCTGGCGCAATGTGGATGGAAGAAATGGCATCATTGCCAATACCTTTTACGAGCTGGTCATAATTATAATTTCCAGAGCCGAGTAATTCTGATGCACCAGTTCCACTGTAAACCGTCACAGGCATTTCAACACCGTTTGAGCGAAAAAACATATCTATGAATCCAGCAGTCTCACGCTCCGCTTGATTCAACTGATTAAGGATCGGAGTTTTTACGGCGTTCTTCCACATGTCGGAATAATAATTACTGGTAGCTGCTTGCCAGAACCAACTAATGATAGAATCATTCCATACTTGAGGCATAACGGATTTCGCTTGTACTGCAGCTTGATGAATCCATAGCTCAGGATCGGTTGAAGATACCCAATTAAATAGACCTGAATCTGGAACCGTCACTTGATTTTGAATACTTTCGGAATATGATTCGAGTTTCGAATGATATCCAGGTGCTTGATGATCAAGATTGGAAATATTTGAAGCATGAAGAGGCATTGTAGCATCTGTAAAATAGTGCAAAGATACCCCTAAGTAATAGAATGCATTGTAAAAATCGCCATTTTTGTAGTAGTTCGATGCTAGATTAAAATATTTCGCCCCTGATTGACGTGCTGTTGGATAAGACAGTCCCGCATAATTCGTTTGCGTGTCCGGGTCATAAAAGTGGGACATAAATGTGCTAGAATCATAAAAAGGATTAATGTGATCAGCATCGTACAAGCCTTGCTCCCAACGATCACGAAACTGCGCAAGCAGAGTGGTTGGCTTGTTAATTGCAGAATCCGCATTGCCGGAAATAAGTTTCATACCGTTGTTTACGATAAAAAGATGTGTACTTTGATCTTGATTATGCGGATCATCGCAAGACCACGCGAAAGCTTTTGGAACACTGCTGAATAATGAAGTGATGGTAATTGCACTTACGGCAACTAATGACAATAGTTTTTTAGTTCGAATACGTTTTTTCATCATACACCTTCCTTATATTTTTTGATGTTGTCATACCGGTAATAATGCTAAATATAAAGAAGTTTTGTAAACGCTATATTAGTGTTATGTGAAATATTTGTTTAATTTTGTCGTTTTTAACCAATAATATTGTGATTTTTTGTATATTTTTATTGAACAATAACGAAAAACCACCGACACATAACATGAAAATGCTTAGTTCGAAACGGACTCATGATTATCCCAATGAATGTGGCAGCTTATTCGTCTGTCTAATTCTTTCCGATGTTTCAAATTAATTTTTTTCAACTATTTACTGATCACATAACTATAAAAGTTCCTTCAGAAGGGTATGTATCGTGATAGCAATCCCCCATGAATCAAGCAAACTATGAACGTGTGTATTTCCGATAAATCATCCTACTATAAAGAGGATGATTTTTTTATTAATAAATTGGTAATTTATGTTATGATGTTATAAAAGTTTCGGAGGGGAAAATGATGAAAGGAAATAAAAAGGAGATACAAACAAACGACAAAGCGATTCGTTATACACATATAGAAATGGGTTACAAAACGATTTGCTTTATGTTTTCAGGTTCAGGTTACAATTACGATAAACCCTTGTTTTATTATTCAACGATGGTAATGCTCCAAAACAAAGTCGACGTTGTCCATATCCATTACTCCTATGATAAGCAAACAATGAAAAAAACGATTGAAGAACTAACCAAAATAATGATGGATGATATTAATCCCGTGATTTTAGATGTTTTAAAAAATGGGCAATACAACAATTCGATTTTTTTAGGCAAATCACTCGGAACAATTCCAATAGTGAATGACTTAATGAAGAGAGATGAATTCTTAAAGTCAAAAATGATTTTACTTACTCCGCTGTTACAGTCTGATTCAATTTTTGATTCAATCTTGAATAGTGAACATCAAGGGCTTTTAGTTATTGGGGATAAAGACCATCATTACAATTCAAATCAAATTGACCAATTAAGTAAATCAAATTTAAAGATTGATGTTGTCCAAAATGCAAACCATTCCTTAGATGTTGGAGAATTTGAAACAACAAATTCAATTGTAGCTTTATCAAGGGTAATGGAAAAACTCCAAGAAACCGTTAGAACAAATTAGGGATAAACTGCTATCAAAAGTTCACCAATTTTGGTGCTAATTTCATTGCTAAAGTAAATGCAAAAGAGGTGCTAATTGCACCTCTTTTTAAATAGTTATTTTTAATTTTGTACTTCAAAGCCGAACCCGTTAGTATGAAACAAAATCGTCTTTTTTAATTGCCTATTTTTCTTTCATATACATATTTCGTACTTTTTGATTCTTTGGAAATATAATTTCAAAACAAGTACCTTCTCCGATTTTGCTATGCACTTTTATTTTCCCGTAATGCTTCTCAACAATCCAGTTTGCAATAGAAAGACCTAATCCAGCTCCGTTTGATGCCGCCCTTGCTTTATCACCTTGATAAAAACGATCAAAAATTTTTGGGATGTCTTCTTCAGCGATACCAACACCATCATCTTTCACTTGAATTACAATCCCATTTGTTGTTTCAAAGCAAGATACTTTAATATTTCCACCTGCATTTGTATACTTCATCGCATTATCTAATAAAATTACAATTAATTGATGAATACGCTCTTTATCTCCCATAAACGAAATAGAAGGAACGACATCTAACGTAATTGTTTTTTCTTCAAACAAAGCAATTTCCGAATAAGGATTTACAATTTCACTTAGCAATTCATCTAGTGCAAAAGTTTTCTTATCCATTTCAATTTGATCTGAATCAGAACGTGCTAATGTTAGTAAGTTTGCAACTAGTTTGGATAAGCGGCGGCATTCCTTTGATATAGTCGAAATATCCATCGCCTTATCTTCTATCGTTGCAGTAGGTGATTGAAATAATACATCCGTTTTCGATTGAATTACCGCCAAAGGAGTCCTTAGTTCATGCGAAGCATCTGAAACAAATTGCTGTTGTTTATGCCAAGCATTCTTAATTGGTATAAGCGCCTTTCCAGCTAAGAAAAATCCAATTCCCACCGCACATATGCTTCCTATACTGCATCCAATTACAAGAATAAGCAGAAGTGTATGCAGCATTTCCTTTTCAGGATTTATTTCCCTCAATACTTCAAACGTGACTTTTCCTAAATCCGTATCTCCCTGAGCTGCAATCATCCGAAAGTTCATACCTTCCACTTCTATATCTTGCCGTTCTCCAAATGTTTTAGGAAATAACTTCGATTGATTTCTCTCAAAAAAGTCTGGATCTAGAAGTCGCGGTTCCATCCCTATCAGTTGATTCTTTGCATCCCATTGTAAAACGATAATCCGAGAATCACCGATATGCAGGTCCTTGTTAAAATCAAAATGACTTGGAATAGACTTGTCCCCTTGTTCTAGTTTCTTAATGAACCTATCCATTGAATCATCTATTCCTTCATATAAACGTTTATGTGTATATGAATAAATAACATTTCCTAACATACCAATGAATATGATGAATACTAATGAGTTCAAAATCGTAAGTCGAATGCGCGTCTTTTGAAACATACTCTGTTTTCTCATTGTTCTTTTAATATATATCCAATCCCACGAACAGTTTGAATATCTTTATGATAACCAAATGGTTCTAATTTTTTTCGCAGATGATGCACATATACCTCCACAATCGCTACTGTTGTATCAGAATCAAATCCCCATACTCTATCAAAAATTTGTTCGCGCATTAAAATCTTCCCGCTATTTTGAATCAGATATTCCAATAGTTCATATTGCTTTAACGTTAATTTTATAGGTACCTCATCCACTTGAATATCTTTCTCTTTTCCAAACAACTCAATACCACGGTACTGAATCGTTTGATTGGTTGTTAAGCTTCCGCTCCTTCTTAATAAAGCGCGAATTCTCGCTTGAAGTTCTGGCGCCTGAAACGGTTTCACTAAATAATCATCTCCGCCAAAGTCCAATCCTTTTACTCGATCTTCTAAAGAGTCTTTTGCAGTAAGGAATAAAACAGGCGTTTGAATCTTTTCACTTCTAATTCGCTGAATTACTTCAAATCCATCCATCTCTGGAAGCATCACATCTAGAAGAATTGCATCATAAATATTTTGCAATGCTAAAAATAATCCTTCCTCACCATTTTTTGCTGTATCTACTTCAAATTCATTTCGTAAAATTTGTGTAATTGACTCCAATAATGGAGGATGATCTTCCACAACTAATAAACGCATCTCACTTCTTCACCTCTTATTTTTTCTTCGGTTATTCACGAACAATAAGACTTTCACCTCATCATTCTAAAAAACAAAGAAGATAGGCGGACAATAACTGTTCGTAAAAGTCCGATTGATGATGCAAATCAGTAGGGATAAAAAAATCACTGCTTTATCTCGCATTAACGAGCAGTACCCCCCCTAGATTATGAGGAACCACAAAAGAAATTTACTTATAAGACTATCATAGAGTAACTCCTCCACTGATGGAAGTTCCACTTTCTACTAGCAAAAGAAAGCGGCCGCAGTATGCGATCGCTTCAATTTCTAGGCAAAACTACTGCCTATAACATGTTCTATTCATATCGAAGTGCTTGAATAGGGTGCAACTTCGATGCTTTATTGGCTGGAAACACCCCAAATCCAACTCCTACTAATAAGGAGAATAAAAATGCAAGCAATGTAATAGGAAGAGAATAAGCAACCGTCATACCGGTTGCCGCGGAAAGAACCTTTGCAACCAATAGCCCTATTCCCATTCCGATTAATCCTCCAAGCGAACTTAGTACTACTGATTCAATGAGAAATTGTAATAAAATATCTCTTCTTTTCGCCCCAATTGCTTTACGAATGCCAATTTCTTTCGTTCGTTCTGAGACAGATACAAGCATAATATTCATAATTCCGATTCCGCCAACTAATAAAGAAATGCAAGCAATTCCTCCGAGCATCATCGTCATTGTACCTGTTACCGAACTCATCGTATCTACTAAATCTTTTTGATTAAATACGCTGTAGTTATCTTGCTTATTCGGGAACATTACAGCTAATTTATTTTGAATTTGTGCCATGACAGTATTTATTTTTTCCTCACTGCTCACTTGTACATACACTGTCTGTATACTTGTATTCTTTACAATTCGCTGTGCTGTACTTAGCGGCATAATAATAACATCGTCACCGCTTTGTCCCATAGAACCACCTTTTGAAGCAAGTACACCTACTATTTTAAAAGACGTACCATTTACTTGTACATATTTTCCAACTGGACTTTCAAATCCAAATAGATTTTGTGCTGTATTCGCACCAAGTACAATAACTTTTTGTCTATATTCTACATCCATATCTGATAAAAAGCGACCTTCATTTACTTTCATATCGCGAACTTGCTCATAAGAACTATTTGTTCCAGTAAGTGATACTTGTGTTGAAACCTTCCCATTTTTTACAGTAACTCGTCCTGAAACAACAGGGGACATGTTTTTTATTCCATCAATCTTTTGAAACTTTGCAACATCTTCCTCAGTAAGTTTTATCGTGTCAGATCCCATCATGTTTACTGTTAACAAATTCGTCCCTAAGCTATTAATTTGATTTGTTACAGCTTGACTTGAGCCTTGACCAATTGAGACAAGTACAATAACAGACGCAACACCAATAATAATCCCTAACATCGTTAAAAATGCTCGTAACTTATTGCCTTTGATACTGCGCATTGCCATTTTGACGGATTGTATCAGTCCCAATGTACTCACCTCTACTTTCAAACAATTGCCCATCTTGTATACGAACAATCCGGCTTGCTTGTTTTGCTACTTCTAAATCGTGCGTAATTAAAATAATTGTATGTCCCTGCGCATGCAGCTCTTTCATTACCTCAATAATCTCTTCACTTGTTTTGCTATCTAATGCCCCTGTCGGTTCATCCGCTAATAAGATTGGCGGGTTTCCAGCTAAAGCGCGTGCGATCGCAACGCGCTGCTGCTGTCCACCTGACAATTGGCTCGGCAAATGATGAGCCCTCTCTTGTAAACCCACTTTCTCTAAACAACTATACGCCATATTTGTTCTTTCCTTTTGACTCATCCCTCGATATAAAAGGGGCAATTCAATATTTTCAAGCGCAGTTAATTTTGTAAGCAAATTAAAGTTTTGAAAAATGAATCCGATTTTTTCATTTCGAATCGTGGCTAGTTGATTATCATTCATCTTATCTACTGCATCTCCATCCAATAGATACTGTCCATCATCTGGACGATCTAAACAACCAACCATATTCATAAACGTAGATTTTCCTGATCCAGAAGGACCGATAATGGAGAGAAAATCACCTTCATAGATTGTAAGAGAAACATTATCGAGCGCACGTACAATTTCGCCGCCCATCTCATATGATTTAGCCATATTATGAATCTCAATAATTGGTTTCATTCTCACCCTCTCCCCCCAGCTCTATTTCTATTCATACCTCCGCCGCCGTAGCCGCCACCGTAGCCGCCTCCCATGCCTCCGCCTGGTGACATCATAAAGCCTTTTTGTTTATTGTTGTTATTATTTGCTGCATTTCCTTGTGCAGCCATAGGTAATTGAACATGATCGCCTTCTTGCAATCCTTCCGTAATTTCTACGTAATCTTCATTATGAATACCTGTTTTAACAAGTTTTCGTTCCATATTTGCCTGTCCATTAGAATTTGTCTTACCCTTAGAACTTGTCTGTCCATTAGAAGAAGCTGTTGAAGATTGAACAAGAACGAATTTTTGATCTCCTCTTGTATGAACTGCTTCTACTGGAACATATAGAACATTATCTTTACTATCAGTCAAAATGCTAGCTTCTGTTGTCATTCCAATTTTCACATCTTTTGGATCATCGATATGAACCGTTACATTAAAGGAGGATACACCATTAGAAACTGTTCCTTCCTTCGCTACATCTGTTACCTTTCCTGTATAGGTTGTATCTGGGAATGAATTCACTTTTAATGTTACACTTTGTCCAACCTGCACTTTTGGAATGTCTAATTCATCAACTTGAATAATTGTTTCTAAATCACTGTAGTTTGTAATATGAGCAACAGCCTTCCCACTTGTTACACGATCTCCAGCTTGCACTGATATAGATGTAATCGTTCCATCAGCTGGCGCTACAATTGAATCACTTCCATCTGTAAATGTAATTAACTCCTGACCCTTTTTTACAACATCATTTGCTGAAACTAATACTGAATCGACTACTTTATTTGAGTCTGCTGTAATATCTTCATTTGTCACAGATTGAGTAGAACCAGAACCTGTTACTTTCACATCTAGTTTCCCTTTTTGAACTGCCACACTTACTGCTTGATTCATCACTGGTTGCGACTTATTCTTCAATACATACCAAGCCCCTGCACCAAGTACAATGATAAGAACCCCTAAAATACTAATCCATTTTTTCACAGTCCTATCTCCTTTTCTATGGTTCATTAAATAAGACTTATTATCGAATCTATTCCTTAAAATTCCCTTAATAAAAATAAATTTTTTAATTTGCTAGTGTTATTCATTTAAATCTCATTCCTTACAACACTGTAATTCTTACGTCACCTAATTCAACAGTTAGGAAATGAGCTTTTTACTACACTAAAAGTACGAAATGAAACAAAAAAATATGGAGAGATAAGAGATGAAAAAAATGATAGAAATTGCAGTTGCAGTAATCGAGGTTCTTGTAAACGGCAAAAATGTAGTAATGGAATTAAACAAATAACGAAGCAAGGAATATTAATTATGAATGATACAAACAAATAAAAAAGAGATAAGGTTTCATCATTGTTTTGATCCCTTATCTCTTCTTTTCCCCTACATTAGCTCGTTTGTATAGGGAATCTTTCTTATTTTATAGAATATACTTTTTGACTTGGCAATTCTAAACAGTTCAGCTGGCCGCCGTATACAGCCCCTCCATCAATACCAATGATACGATTTTCACCAAAATACACATCAAAATTCTCGTTATCCCCGTGAAGAATTTTCGTTTCTGTATGCCCAAAGACAACAATTTTCTCACCATTATATCCATTATGAAACTCATTTCTAATCCACATCAATGTATGCGCATCTGTTTCAGAAACAGGTGTCATTGGTTGTACACCCGCATGAACAAAAATATACTCATCTGTTTCAATATAGTGATCTAAGCCTTTTATGAATTCTAAATGTTGTTCTAACACTTCAGAATGTAACTGTGGTCTTATGAACTCCTCTTCATTTACAGCAATATCCCTTTCAGAAAAACCGTAGCTATGTAACGTTTGATCTCCTCCATTTCTCTTTACCCAATGATTCCAAAATTTCTCTTCCTCTGTCGTTAAAGCTTTTATCATCATATCTTCATGATTACCTTTTAAGACTAGTGCACCAGCTTCTTTTAATCGCATTACTTTTTCAATTACCTCTTTAGCATTAAGACCACGATCTACATAATCTCCCAGCAAAATGAGTTGATCTTCTTTTGGATTGTATTCTACTTTTTCTAATAACTCTTCAAATCTCTCTAATTCGCCATGAACATCACTTATCACAAGCATCCTTCTCATATGTATTTCCTTCTTTCTAATTTATAAAAGTTAATTCATATTATAGAGAGACTCTATTAATATCTCAATTTTCAAACTAAAAGGATATTACTAAAATAAAAGACTAGCGTCTATTTAGACGCTAGTCTTTTAAACATGTTTCATGTACTATAATCAATTTACTTTTTCATTTCTATCTATTCATTCCGTAAAACAACATTTTTCATACAATTTTCTTAAAGTAACTTAACTTACGGAATGTTTTCTTATCTACGCTACTTCGATATCCGCTGCAAATCCTGTTTGCTCATGGAATTGTAAGTCAATACGCAAACTTTCTGGAATAAAGTTGTGATATTCCCTTAGATAAAATGCAATTGCATCAATTAACTCCTGTTCACCAAGCTCTACAGTTCGGTACGGTAAACGAGCACTAGCGCCAAATCCCCTATTCGGATGAAACTGCAAATCAACATCAATTTGTTCCGGACGATACGCGTGGATAGAGGCCGCATGCACACAAACCGCATCAACTACATCCTGTTCAGTAAAGAAAATCTTCATTATTGTCTCTCCTTCTTAACGTCTTGCGAAAATACGTCGCAGAATCCAAACAATTGCTAAAATGATGACAATATCTATTAATAAACCACTAGAGAAAAAGCTTCCGCCTACTCCACCAACTCCATGATTTCCAAATGGATGTAGCATACTACCTAGTAAAGCTCCTGCCCCAAATGATGCTGCATGACCCCAGAAGCTAGATTTTTTAGGAGCTGGCTGTGGCTGCGATGTATGCTGATCTACAGAAGCTGGTTTCTTCGATTGCACATTTGATGACGAAGATTTATAGCCAGAATGATATGTCCCATCTGAAGAACGATAACTACTAGAACCAGAAGTTGATCCTTTCGTGCTGAATCCACCACTACTAGAATGAGATGAAACTGACGATTTACCGCCACTAAAAGTTTTTGCCTGTGCAAATGTTGGTAAGGCAAACAACGTGAAAGCTAACATTAGCGTGAAAATTTTCTTACTTATATTCATCTGAATCCCTCTTTTAATAAAAATGAATTGTAGCAATAGTATAAGCAACTTTTCTATTTCTTGCACGTATTTTGTACAAGGGATAGCTATAGTTGAAAGTCCTTGCTAACACTATGTTTTTTAAGATAAAACAACAAAAATCAGAACAGTTCTTCTGCATTTCCCGCTATGATTGTAATAAAAGAAAGAGGACGCTCCCAATTGATGAACGTCTCTTTCTCCATATGCACAGCATATATTTTTGGCATATGAAATCACCCGACTTCCTTAACTTGTCTCTGCTTGGCATAACAATAATGAGCAGATGTCCCTTCCCAATGTGTATAAGCTGGCAAAGTTTCTCCTTTCATGACAAGCGAAAGATTTCCAAGCGATGATCCTTGATTCATAACTGTATCATATAAAACAACAGAACCATTTCCGATTGAACAATTATCACCAATAACAAGATTGGACATTTTCATCACACGGTCCTCAAATAGATGCGTCTGCAATGTACTGTTCAAGTTAATAGCAGCCCCATTTCCAATATGGACCAAATCAAATTCTGATATGTGTGTAGAATCCAGGAAGACTCTTTCTCCTACTTTCACACCAAACCAACCAAGAATATAGCGAGCAAATGGTGTCCCAAGAAATAGATTTAACAAGTAAGGGACAGTCACATTTTCGTATAAAGCTGTCACTAATTCACTGCGCCATACAAATGTGCTCCATAGTGGCTTCGCTGTCTGCTCATAACTGCCAATAAGCAACCTTTTAATAAGAACAACTGCTCCTGATGCTAGCAAACCTGCTCCTATAGACAACAATGGAAACAACGCAATGGTCTCGAGGGCAGAAAAATAGCGAGTTTCCTCCCAGAGGCTAAACACTAAAAAGCCACTAATCCAAATCGCAAAAGCACCAGGAAGCGTAACGCGACAAAATTCAATCATAAGTCGTTTTATATAAAGATTTCTTGTTGGATGATATGTTTCCTCTTCCGAAAAAGAAGTATTAATGTCTCGGTTTGGTAAAAATATAGATGGTGAACCTAACCATGATGTATCATCCGAAATCTCTTTTTCTTCAGGAGGAACAGACATAACTCCAATTAAACAACCATTTCCGATTGTTTTTCCTCCTTCAATATGAGCGCTATTTCCAATAAACGTACGGCTTCCAATCTTTGTTTTCGCAATATGAATTTGATTACGAAATACTTTTGGTGTGCCAATAGAAACAGCATCAGCAATAAAGCTGCCTTCACCCGCGATTAGTAAATCCGGGGCAATATTCGTAACTGTAGAAACTTCAACCATTTTCCCCATTTTCGCACCGAGTAGACGTAGAAATGGCGCTGCATAAATTGTCGCATACAGCGAATTGTTGAATACTAAGCTCATCATAAGTAGCTTATCTACAAACCATTTTCGTACATAAAATGTGCTATGCAAAGAATATTGTCCTTCTTTTACTCGGCCTAGTATAACTCGTTTTAGCAATACGATTACAAAACATAACGTAACTACACCAATAAGCGAAAATATAGGTGCTAAAAGCAACTCCCAAGCTCCCATATATGGAAATAAGCCTCGTATTAGAAAAATAGCTGGTAAAAAACTCATGCTTGGAACGAGCATAAGCATAATGATTCCAAGTATATACAATGCGCCAAGTCCGAAACGATGCAATCTGTTTTGTTTTGCTGTAAAAGCTGCCATCGCTTCTACATGATCATCTTTTACATTTGTTTGTCGTGCAGGAGAGCCGCTCCAACGCTCATTAGATGGTATAACCATATTAGAAGGAAGCATCGATTGCTCTCCTAATTGCGAGTGATCTTGGACAGTTGTATTAGGTGAAATAACAGCATTTGATCCAATATAACAGTTGTTTCCCACTGAAATTTTACCGATTTTCAGCATGTTCCCTTCAACTGTGTAACCAAGCAGCTGTGCGTCCAATCCAATACTGCTTTCATTCCCGATTTCAATTAAGTCAAACGAATGCACGTGCTGCGTGCCAATATAACAATCTCTTCCGATTTTCGCTCCCATCAGACGATAATACCAATTTAAAAACGGTGTTCCTGTTAAGAAGCTAACCGGTGCAAGTGCTTGAATTCGGCGCACAAGCCACCAACGAAAATAATAATTTCCCCAAAGTGGATACTCTCCCTCTTTAAAGCGACCAATTAAGAGCCACTTTGCCGCAATAGAAATAATAATCGTAGCCGGGCAATAAATAGCAAACGTGGAAACCACAGCAAGGAAAATTTGTTCATCTCCCCATGGACTATTAGATAAATATAAATACACAAGCACAAACGGCAAAGATGCTAGCAGCGCAAGAGCATATATACTTATTCCCTGCATAAGTCCATTTCTCTTATACACGCTATCTGACACGGGAGGTAGTTCTTTACGAACTGGTTGTTTTGTTTCCGTTCTACATTGTGATTGTATAAAATCAGAAAGTTGTTTAATTGTTGGATGTGTATATACATCTGAAACAGCCATTCCCGTCATCATGCTATGTTCCCGAAGTTTTGATACGACAAGCGCAGCAAATAGAGAATGCCCTCCTAAATCATCAAAGAAATGCTCTGTAACGGAAATCATCTCTTGCTGGAAAACTTCTTGCCATGCCTTTGCAATTATTTCTTCCGTTTCATTACAAGGCGCTATATATTCTTTATGGAAACGATGCTGTCCCGTCGGTGCAGGTAAACTCTTACGATCGACTTTCCCGCTTAAAAGAGTCGGAAGTTCATCAAGCACCTCAATATAAGAAGGTACCATATATGCAGGAAGACGTTCTTTAAGACGATTGTGTATAACAGATATATCCAACGTTTTTCCTTCATCCAATACAAGATAAGCAACTAATACTTGTAGTCCAGGTGCTTGCTCATGTACATTCACAACGGCATTGCGTACATCGGGAACGGCCATAATAACTGCTTCAATTTCGTTCAGCTCAACTCGATATCCACGAATTTTTACCTGACTGTCAATTCTCCCTAAAAATTCAATGTCTCCTTGCTCGTTAAAACGAACTAAGTCTCCTGTCCGATATAAACGTGAAGAATCAAAAGGCGTTTTACAAAATGGATTATCAACGAACTTTTCTTTCGTTAACTCTTCTCGATTCACATAGCCACGAGCTAATCCGGCACCTCCAATATATAATTCACCAGACTCTCCAATTGGAATGGGATGCATCTGTTCATCTAAAATATAAACAGTATAGTTAGGAAGGGGTTTTCCAATTGTCACTGGTTTGTTCGGATCACATTCTGCATAAGTCGCAATTACTGTTGCCTCTGTTGGACCGTACGTATTCATCATGCGTCTTCCTGAACGACACCAGCGCTTCACAATATGACTTGGACACTCTTCTCCTCCTACAATTAACAAACGAAGTGTCGGAATATCTTCTTCCCACATCGTAAGCAATGTTGGTACACAAGAAAGAACAGTCACGCCAAGCTCCGTCAACCTCTTCGGTAACTCCATTCCGCTTTGCTGTAACTTACGTGTACCAACTACAAGAGCTGCACCATTTGAAAATGCCATCCAAATTTCTTCCACAGAAGCATCAAACGCAGTCGTAAATCCTTGATACACTCGATCTTCTGGCACAACGTTATAAAAGGTTTGCGAAGCTCTCACAACATGAGCTGCAGTATGATGCTCGATTAGCACGCCTTTAGGACGCCCTGTAGTGCCTGAAGTGTAAATAATGTAGGACAAATCCTCACATTGTACTTGCACTTCTTCTTTACATAAGCGTTCACCGTCTTGATTTGTAATCAACGCAGCCTCTTGATCCAATCGTACAGCTAAGCATTCTACATGATACCGAGCAGCAATTTCCTCAGTCATAATAACTGCAGCAATACCGCAGTCTTGTACAATATATTGCACCCGATCTTCCGGATAACTCGGATCTAGCGGCACATATGCAGCTCCCGCCTTCATAATACCTATCATCGCAATATAAGTTTCTATAGACCGATCAAGAAGAATCGCTACACAGCTGCCGCGTTTAATTCCTTTCGATCGTAAATATCTTGCTAATTTATTCGCTTCTACTTCTAGCTCTCTATACGTTATCGTTCTATCGTCACAAATAACAGCTATTCTATTTTCGTAACGATCTACAGTTTCTTCAAATATATAATGTAAGCATTCCTCTTTAAGAAGTTCTGGTTTCCTTTGACCGTAATTCCATTCGAAAGGAGGAAAATGCGTATGTGTAGATGCTTCAAGTGTAGACCTCATACAATTCAATCCTTTCCAAAAACTAACATATAATGAATAACAAATCGTTTTTTACTACTAAAAGCTGTGTGAATGGCGTACTCGTATGATTACGCAAAAAATACGAAGAACAAGAGCAAACAGCTTTCATTTGAAATATAGCACACACATATGTCAAAAGTGTGTCCGCCATGTGTTCAATATATATACAAAAAAAATTATATATATTGACCCCTCCGTCAACAGGAATTTTCTTCATCATTCATTGATAGAAGTTTCACTGTATTCCATTAAATTTAGTAATGAGGTTTTTACAGCGGTACTCTTATTTTAAAATCAAAATTTCCTAATAAAGTAATAAATTCACAAAAATACACTTGTAAAAATTAGTAAGATAATTTTAAATAGAAATTGATAGGACTTTTATTTAGAAATATACGACACACGTTTAAGGGAGTGGACACACTACTATGAAATCATATAAAAAGCATATTTCGATACTAACTCTTTGTTCTACATTCGTTCTTGGCATATCTACTATACCTTCTCATAGTTATGCAGAAACAAAACTAGCAATCTCACAAAATGATGAACAATTATTACAGCAATTTAAACAACAACTCACAGCCCATCTTAATAATCGTGAGACAAAAATTGTCCTTCCGTATAATACACAAAGTAGTAATATACAAGAAATACTTAATCAACTTATAAATTCATATCGTGAAATACTTAAAGAAAATGATTATTTACGCAACACTGTAGGTAACGCCAACTTTTCTATTCGAGGACTACCGGGTAGTTATACACTTACATTAACTATGAACTACTTAGAATCAAAAGAACAGGCACAATATGTAGCAGAACAAGCGGAACAAATTATCAATTCCATTATTACAATAAATATGGACGACCATGAAAAAGTAAAGGCCGTGCATGACTATGTTGTAAAACTCATCTCATATGACACTTCATTGCAAGCGCATACAGCATACGAAGCGTTAACTAATCATTCTGCTGTATGCCAAGGATATGCGTTATTAACATATCAGTTGTTAAAAGAAGCTGGCCTTCATGTAAGGATTGTTGAGGGAACTGGAAATGGACAACCACATGCATGGAATCTCGTTGAAATAGAAGGAAAATGGTACCATCTTGATACGACTTTCGATGATCCCGTTCCAGATGTACAAAACAGAGTCACGTATTCTTATTTTGATTTAACAGACGATCAAATCTCAGGCGACCATGTTTGGGACCATAGCCAATATCCTTCTGCAACAACAAATTATGCAAAAGAACTTTCACAAAAAATTAATAACGGTGACCCAAAAGCAACGGCTTATAAAAAAATCTTACAGGATGCACATCTACCTTATGAATCACAAAACCAAAATAACTCCATACAAAAAGGATGGATTCAAAAGAATGGTAAGTGGTATTTCTTTGATTCTTCCGGGAGTATGAAGACTGGATGGGTACAAAACGGGGGAAAATGGTACTTCCTCGATTCCTCTGGTGCTATGAAAACTGGATGGATTCAAGATAATGGGAAATGGTATTTCCTTGATTCTTCCGGGGCTATGAAGACTGGATGGGTGCAAGATGGAGGGAAATGGTACTTCCTCGATTCCTCTGGTGTTATGAAAACTGGATGGATTCAAGATAACGGTAAATGGTATTTCCTTGATTCTTCCGGAGTTATGAAGATTGGATGGGTGCAAAACGGAGGGAAATGGTACTTCTTCGATTCCTCTGGTGTTATGAAAACTGGATGGATTCAAGATAATGGGAAATGGTATTTCTTGAATCAAGACGGTTCTTGGAAGTAAAGTGAAACTTCCTATCAGTGGAGGGCTTCATCCCCCACTGTCCCTGAATGCGGGATAAACAAAAAATAATACTTTCAACGGTTAAACAGCAACCCTCACATAATAAAATATGTGAGGGTTTTTCCATCAATAGGCCCCCACCTTTTCTAGTATGGGCTGGATTTTTGTAAATCCTCTTTCTTTAGCATGCTGAAATGGAGTAACCCCTTCTTTATCGGGAATGTTTACATCAGCATTGTGCTCTATTAACATCTGTACAATTTGCTGATATTCTTTACCTCCACTTCCTAAAAGAACAGCTTCCATTAATGCAGTCCAGCCAAGATTGTTAATATGATTGACATCGATATCTGTATAAGTGAGAAGTTCTTTTACAACTTCAACATGGCCGCGCTCTGCTGCCGGAATTAATGCTGTATCGCCAAATTGATTCATTATCTTTGGATCCGCACCTGCTTCAATTGTTAACTTTAAAATTTCTAAAGTCCCCTCTGCCGCAGCATATAAAAATGGATTATCTTTGTGATTATCTTGAATATTTACATCTGCTCCAGCTGCCAGTAATGTTTTCACAGTATCAATATGGTTATAATACGTTGCTGCCATAACCGGTGTTTCCCCTTGTGTACCTCTTACATTCAGATTTGCCCCGCTGTTTATCAATTTTACAACTGTTTCTGTATCTCCAAGCTGTGCTGAAAGTAACAACTGCTTATCCATCCAGTTCTCTTTCTTTGTATCTACGTCTTCCTTTTTCACTCTCATAAACTCTGTTTGATTCTGTTTTCCACAAGCTGTCATTACCACCAATAGTCCAAGTAACACGAGAAATGAAACGTTTTTTCTTCGCACAGTCTCATCTCCTATGGAAGATTGTATTTTGCTAACCATTCCTTCATAACATACAATAACTCTTCTTGAATATTTTTATCCACAAGCCCTTTATATTCCTTCATTGCGCCTAGTATTGTATGATTTTTCTCGACTTCTCGTAAAATATGATTCATTTTAGGGATGATATGCCACTCTGCTTCACTTGCTACATACTCTGCAATATCCTTTGCGTGTTCTGGCGGCACTTGTATATCTCGGTCTCCGGTAATCGCTAAAACAGGACATTCTACTCTCTCTAAATATTCTACGACATTGTATTGAAATTGTTCACGTATCCACTTTGCATTTACCTTTACTCCTTTTATTCGCATAACAGGATTTGATGATTGTTGTATTTTTTCCATTACAGTTTCATTTTGTTTCTTAATACGCTGTGAAAGTTTTAAAAAGCGGTATAGCCACCCTCGAAATCCAGATGCTGCTTCCAATTCTTTCACTACCATTTCATTTTGTCTTGGAAGTAATGTTTTGGAAGGTTCAGCTGCGCCGCTAAGTAAAATTAAGTTAGCAACTGATTCCCGTACATAAATAGCTGGCGCAAGTAAAGCCCCTTCACTATGACCTACAATTACGATTCGCTTTGGATCAATTTGCGGATGCTCCTTTAAAAAACGTACGCAAGCAACACCATCATCAATTAAATCTGTAACACCTGTTTTATAATAATCGCCTTCGCTTTTGTGCGTACCACGCTTATCATAACGCAGCGTTGCAAATCCTAATGCAGTGAAATAATCCGCTAAATCTTTATATAAATTTAGTTTTAAACCGCGAACATTTCCATCCCGATCTCCTTTTCCAGTTCCGCCAATAAGTAAAATAGCTGGGTACATTGCTGCGTCGTATGCCGGAATTGTTAACGTCCCTTGAAGTGAAACTGCACTTGCAATTGTAACGAACAATTCTTTTGCCATCTTTTTATTCTCCCTTCTCATTTCTTTCAGGAATGATAATTGTTGAAATTGTTCTTCGCTTACGCTCTGGAGATGGCTTGCGCTCCATTGCTTTTAAAAATACTCCACTCATTTCCTGTATAAATTCTTGAAACTCCTCATTACTCATATAAAAACTTGCTTGTCGATATCCCACTCCATCCTTCTCGAAATCAACATGATCTTGCTGCAAATAATCTTTAAAATTTGCTGTAAGCTGTGTGACAAACATCATAAAATATTGCATATGTTCTTCTTTCGTTACATCTTGCAAATCCTTTTGCGAAACATTGGCCACACTGATATTTAACACATATAACTTTTCAATCGTTCCTCGTATTTGCGTTTCCTGAGCAACTTGTAATATATGTGCTGTCGTTAGTTTTTCTAAATGACGATATAACGTCGCTTGTGGAATATGAGGTAATTTTTTAGCAAGCTGCTTTGCTGTTAATTTTTCTCCTCCAATAAACTCTTGAATAAGTTGAAAGCGAATTGGATGAAATAATATATCCATCTTTTTTTCTTTCATATATAAAAACCTACTTCCTTTACTATATCTTATGATTATATTATCAAATATGATAATAAAAATAAACACAAAGTAATCTTTATTAAAAATATTGATGGGTATCAATGAATAGAACCCTTCGACATATCATTTTTCATTACAAAAAAACGAGTACATGTATTATTTACACCCATACTCGTTTTGTCTTTTTTATATTTTAATAAAGTAAAATTTATTCGCATCCTGTTATTAAAAAATCATCTTCTACTTTACACAATACTGTATTCCTATCTACTTCCTGTCCAACTACTACATCTACAGATAATATATTTCCACTAATCCCAACCGCTGCTTCTTCTAATATCCCTTTATTATTTCTAATAATAAGTAGCTTTTCCCATTCATATACATAAGACGTTTCATTGATTAACACTTCTTCTACTACTCCATTACATGGGCTATAGACACTTTCAATTACTGCTTTCATACAAGCTCTACTCCTTACTTTCCTATTCAAGATCTCATTTTCCTCACCCATTCTATCACTGTTATTCCAGATCTTTTATATTTTAAAAGATTTGAATTGTATTACATTTTTTAGTTAGCTATACCAATATAATAAAGTGAAACTTCCATCGGTGGGGGAGCTTACTGCCCTAGAATAGCAGGATAAATTTGTAAAAACATAAACCTGTGAACAAAATGAACTATATAAAAATTATGCTTTTAATAGATTTATTTCTCTAATTATTTACCAGGTATCCTTTATCACGTATCATGACCGTAATAACATCGTTATCTGAAAATTTAATTATTTTTACTGAAAGCGCAATCAATTTATTAAGGAGGGGTTTTTCATGTTAGCTATATTAGGATTTGCAATGATATTTGTGTTCATGCTTTTAATTATGACAAGGCGAATGTCCGCACTAGTGGCCTTAATGCTTATACCTACTTTATTTGCTTTAATAAGCGGTTTTTATACGAATGTAGGCCCAATGATGTTAGCGGGAATTAAAAATTTAGCACCTACTGGTATTATGTTAATGTTTGCTATTTTATACTTTGGTATTATGATTGATAGCGGTTTATTCGATCCCGCTATTTCGAGAATATTAAAAATTGTAAAAGGCGATCCATTAAAAATTGTTGTTGGAACAGCTATTTTGACACTACTTGTTTCTTTAGACGGTGATGGAACAACGACATATATGATTACTGTATCTGCTATGTATCCGCTATATAAACGCCTTAATATGAATCCGCTCATTTTGGCTGGAATTGTCATGCTAGGTGCTGGCGTAACAAATATTATTCCATGGGGTGGTCCTACTGCTAGAGCAATGAGTGCACTTGGTCTTGATGCTTCTCAATTATTTACACCGCTTATTCCAGCATTAATTGGCGGGGCACTATGGGTGATTTTTGTCGCTTACATGCTTGGAAAGAAGGAGCAGAAACGATTAGGAATCATCGATATTCAGTTTTCCACAGCAGAGAAATCAGCTTTTACAGAACAAGCAGCAACTGTAGAAGTATGTGATTATAAACGCCCCCAATTATTATGGATTAATTTCTTATTAACTGTGGCTCTTATGGTATGTTTAATTATGGAAATTTTACCTCTTCCTGTTTTATTCATGATTGCCTTTGCAATTGCTGTCATGATTAACTATCCGAACCTTGAACAACAAAAAGAACGGATTGCTTCTCATGCTGGAAATGTGTTAGCAGTTGTTTCCTTAGTATTTGCAGCTGGTATTTTCACGGGTATTTTATCAGGCACGAAAATGGTCGATGCGATGGCACATAGTTTAGTTGCTCTTATTCCAGATTCCCTTGGCCCGCATCTTCCAATCATTACAGCCATTACAAGTATGCCATTCACGTTCTTTATGTCTAATGATGCTTACTATTTCGGTGTGCTGCCTATTCTTACGAAAGCTGCAGCAAGCTACGGAATTAGTGCTGCTGAAATGGGAAGAGCTTCCTTATTAGGACAACCTGTTCATATGCTTAGTCCACTCGTGGCATCTACATATTTATTAGTAGGAATGGCGAAAGTTGATTTTGGAGATCATCAACGATTCACATTAAAATGGGCCGTTGGAACGACACTCTTTATGTTGTTCATTGCTATTCTTACAGGGGTAATTCCCTTATAAAAAAGCCTGCATCACAATAGTTTATAACATGTATAATCATATTTTAGGCTAATAAAATAGAAACAAGACCTACTTAAACTATACAAGAAACTCCTTTCTCATAAGGAGTTTCTTATTTTCATCTACTCTACCACAAAAAAGAGCAGCCCCTTTATATACGAGCTGCTCTTCTCCTTTATTCTAAATTATGAAGAAATAGGAAAATATCTTCTTTCTGGTCGTCCTACATTTCCATAAATCAATTCAGCATAAATTCTCTTCTGCGAAATTAAATACTCTAAATATCGCCTTGCTGTCGAACGGCTGACTCCTGATTCTTTACTAAGCATTTCAGCAGTTATTCCGTTATACTCCATTGTTAACACACACTGTAAAATTTTTTTTAGAGTCAGAGGATCAATCCCCTTAGGCGAATGTTCTATATGAATACTCTCTCCCTGCGTTCTCCTGTTCCATAGACTTTCAATCTGTTCTGGTGATAATTGTTGAGATTGCTTTAATTTCTCCACTTTATTTCGATAGTTTTCTAAACTTTCCTTGAACCTTTCAAACATAAGCGGTTTTACAATATAATCAAATACACCACCACGGAGTGCACGCTGAACAACCTCAACTTCAGATGCTGCAGTAATCATAATGACATCTGTATCTGGCACATGATGACGAATGAACGTTACCAAATCTGTTCCTTTCATATCAGGTAAATAAACATCAAGTAATACAAGCTGCGGCTTTACAAGCTCTATCCATTCCTTTGCTTGCTCCCCTGTTATTGCTGTACCCACTACAGTAAACCCTTCTACTTTATCAGTAAAACGGCGATGAATTTCAGCAATGCGAACATCGTCCTCTACAATTAACACCTCGATAGTTTGAGACATGCTACTCCCCTCTTTCCTTTGGTAACGCCACAATAAATAAAGCTCCCCCTAAGTCCCCTTTTTCAATCGTAATGTTACCATGCAATTCATCAACTAATTCTTTCACTTTAGCCAATCCATACCCACGCTTTTCTCCTTCTTTCGTAGAAAAGCCTTTATGAAAGATATGTGCAACCATCTTATCATCAATTCCAGATCCAGAATCTTCTACTTCAATAATAATTTCATCTCCAATATCTGTTACAAATAAGTTTACTATTTTCCTATTCTCTTCTTTTCTCTCTACTGATTCGAAAGCATTCGTAATTAAATTACCAAGAATGGATACAACATGGTTACTATCTATATGAGCTGGCAATTCTTTTAAACAACTCTCTCGATCTATTATTAAATCAATTTTTAATTCTCTAGCACGATTATAAAAACCAACTACAATTCCTCCTAACCACGGATTTTGTAATTTTGTCATAATAAATTGCACAAAATCCTGCTGAAGGGCTGTTTCGTTATGAATGAGCTCTATCGCTTCCTCATAAGATTCTAGTTGAATTAATCCTGATAATGTATATAAAAAATTCTTATATTCATGTGTCTGCGCCCGAAGTGCTTCTGTATATGTTTTTACTTGTGAGAGTTCTTCAGTTAACTGATCAATCTCTGATTTTAGCCGGAAACTAGAAACGACTCCGATCACTTCATTTTCTACCTTGACAGGCAATCGATTTACAATCACTACTTTCCCGTTTAAATCTATTTGTCGATCCAATTGTTCCTCTCCAGTCCGAAGTACTTCTAATATGGAAGAATTGGGCACAATCTGCAAAATAGGTTCACCAATAACAGACTCCTCTTGCCTTAGAGAAAGGATATCGTAAGCTGCCTGATTTACTAAACTAATACGCTCTCGTTTATCAATAACTATAATCCCTTCACGTACAGACTGAATTACAGCACTATGCTCCTCATACAAAGAAGAAATCTCTTCCGGCTCTAATCCAAACATTAATTTTTTAATACCCCGTGCCAAATAGACAGAACCAACAATACCTACTACAAGTCCACATACAGCTACCCACAAGATTGGAACACTATGCTTTTCTATTACTTCATGTATATCCTCCGCGAGAAATCCCACGGACACAACTCCTATAACCTTATTCGTTTCATCACGAATTGGAACTTTCCCGCGTACAGAAAGTCCTAAAGTTCCAGTCGCCTTTGATACGTAAGACCTTCCCTCTTTTAGTACACCTTCGTTATCTCCACCAACCATTTTTTCACCAATTCTATCTGGCACCGGATGCGCGTAACGAATCCCTTCCTTATTACCGACTACAATAAATTCTGCGCCCGTTTCAGCTCGAATTTGTTCTGCAATTGGCTGAATCACTTCAGATGGATGATTTGTATGAAATGCCTTACGAATTTCTGGTATAGAAGCCACTGTCTTAGCTACCTGTAAAGCTCTCTTCCCAATTTGCTCTTCCATGCTATCAGATAATATGTAATAAAATAAAATACTCATTTGAATGATAACGAACAAAACAAGAATACCTATAAATAATGCAACTCTTGGCTGCAATTTTAGTTTTTTCAGTTTCAAAGCAAGATCCCCTAACTAATACCACACTTAAGTTTCAAGAATATACAGAAATTTAATTCTACATTATATGAAATACATTCTATCTATATTGTACTAGGAGATCTATTTCCTATACAAGCTATGAATCTATAACCACCCTTATAACAATGTAATCCCTATGTCAATTGATTCAATCATATCTAGTCTTCTATACAGATATACAAAAATAAGAAAACTCTAGATTTAATTCTAGAGTTTTCTTATTTTCAACTAATTATTATCTTTGTTTTCTTCAACTACTTGCACAATCATTTTTTCCTTCGTTGTCTGCTGCACTGCACCTTTTCCAGCGAAACTCTCTAGCAATTCTTTTAAATCAATTCCCGAAGAAGCCTTCAAAGTTTCTTGCATCGTTGCCATTAAATCAGTCGCATAACCTGCTACTTTACCAGCACCGCTGTTTTTTCCACCGCCGCCTGTATCCACAACTGTAATTTTGTCGATATTACTAAGCGGACTTGCAATTTCTTTCGCATAACTTGGTAACATTTTCAGTACCATATCCATAATCGCTGCTTGACCGTATAGTTCAAATGCTTCAGCAATTTTTTGTTTTGCTTCTGCTTCGGCAAGACCTTTTAGTTTAATTACGTCTGCTTCGGCTGTACCTTGGGCTTTTTGTACTTCTGCTTTTGCTAAACCTTCAACACGTACTTCTTCTGCACGTGCTCTTGCTTCCGCTTCAATTTTATACTGATCTGCATCTGCTTTTTTAATTTGTTTTACTTTTTCTGCTTCAGCAGATTGCTCAACTGCATAACGATCAGCATCTGCCTTTTTCTTCACTTCTGCGTCATATTGCTTTTCACGACGAGCAATTTCTTTTTCTTCTAATTCAATTTGTTTTTCACGCTCAATAATTTTTACACGCATTTGCTCTTCTGTTACACCTTGTTGTGCCTTCGCTTGCTGTAATTCATATGAAAGGTCTGCATCAGCACGTGCTTGCTCTTGCTCTCTTTTATATGATTGCACCTTTAATTCTTTATGTTTCTCTGCTTCAGCAATTTGTGCATCACGTTGGTACTCTGCTTCTTTTGCTTCTTTCTCGGCACGTGCTTTTTCAATCCGTGCCTCTTTTTCTCGTTCTGCGTTTGCAATTTGTGCATCACGTTTTACCGTTGCAATTTGCGGCTGGCCAAGCGCATCTAAATATCCATTTTTATCACTAATTTCTTTAATAGTAAATGATACAATGCGAAGCCCCATCTTCTTCAAATCAGTAGAAGCAACTTCGTGTACTTTCTGGGCAAACTGCTCTCTATTACTATACGCATCTTCTACTGTCATCGAAGAAAGAATTGCTCGTAAATGTCCTTCTAACACTTCTTTCGCCTCTACCTTCAGCTCTTCTGTTTCTTTTCCTAAATATTGCTCTGCTGCTGTTGATACTTCTTCAATTGTAGAACCTACTTTAATAATAGAAACACCATTTACTGTTACAGGAACACCTTGCTTCGTATATGTATCGCGTGTTCCTACTTCTAACTTATAGTTTAGTAAGCTAAGAGGTTCCGCTTGTTGCATAATCGGCACAACAAATGTACCACCCCCACGAATAATCTTAATCTTCTTACCATCGTCTGTTGTAACAACATTTTTCCCGGTGCCGAGTCCACTTCCCGTTACAATCAACGCTTCATCCGGTCCAACGGTACGATATTTTGTAATAAAGACTAAAATCAGGATCGCTAATATCGCTAACAAAACACCACCAATAATTAATGGAACCATAGTAACTCCTCCTTATTATTTCGGTTTCTTTAAAGAAATTGCTAAATTTTGTACAAGTAAAATACCGTCTTGCACACCTTCAACAATGACATAAGACCCTTGTAAAATATCTTTCTTCCCTATCGTTTTAGCTGGCATCGCATTACTGCCAAATTGAGAAGCTAGCAAAACTTCACCTAGCCCTTCTTTCGGAATTGTTATAATCACTTCTCCCTTACACCCAATAAATTCTTCCATACGGTGCATTGTATTTTGCTCTGCTTTAGAAATTGGTGCTAAAACAAGCATTTTCATCGTAATAACACCAACAAGTGCAAGAAAAAAAGAAATCACAAAAATAGAAATACTACTCCAAGGAAATATATATTCTAATATGTAGCCAAACCCACATAACATAGCGAGAAAACTAAATAACAGTGTAAAAGGCGAAGTAGCCCCGCTTGATATACTAAAAAGAGATTCTAAAATATCCCCAAAAAGCAAATAAAGAATGGCAATAGCTGCAGTTATAATAAGTCCATATAAATAAATTGTTTCAATTGGAAAATGAAATAACATACTGCTTCACCCCTTTCAACATAAGCGAAACTTTAATCAATGAAGGGCTTTTTTATCTCCAATTTCCCCTTCTTCCCTTTTTGCAGAATTTTGAAGTAGTGATATCACTGCTCTTTTCTTAATATGTATTCCACCTCCTTTTTAATTATCTTAATTTTCAGTCATAATAACTTTTAAAAAGAGCCTTATACTACAGACTGCCCCAAAAAAGAACAGGAGGAAGCTGTAGTGACAGCCTCCTCCTGAAAATAAATTGCTATATTATATATTTATATGATACAAAATTTTACATAAAAAGTAAAGTAATGTACATATTGGAATTTTCATAATAACCCACATATCTGTCCCTATACTATTTATATTTTATAGATTCATTCATTATGAATACATCATTCATTAGTGGGTCACCTATGCCTCCAAGACTATTTACTGTTAAACCAATCAAAAAAACTTAGCAGTATTAGCAGGAGTCAAAACATTGTTCTTGAATTCATCAACATCATAGTCACGCGCTAAGCCAGAAATAAGGTCGGTTTGATGATTCACTAGAGGAACAGCAGCAACATCTTGGGAAAGACGAGAATAGAGATCAGACGTTTTATAGTCCTTCACTAATTAATATAATCGAAGAAAGTTCATATATCGGCAAATCTCCTTCGTTTGTTACAATCAGTTTATGAATAAATTGATTGTTGTCATTGGTCTATCTATGAAAACTCCCGCCACTTATCTCCTTCTGATCTTGAAGTGGTGGTTTCTCGTGTATTACCTTCAAGAGATGCTTAACACGAGTGGAGTTGACACAGCTGCCTGATGGCACAACCCCTCTATTCCATCGGTAAACGCCTTTGGAACTGCTTTTTTTAAGATGTTATAGGAACCATTCACATCTGCGTTCAATAATTTGTTTTCTTTCGTTCGATACAAGCCACGTTTGATCCTTTTACCACTAAATATAGGAATGTTTTTCTCACCATAGGTTGGGATATCATCATTGTCTAAAAAGGATGCCTTGCTTGTATATGATTCTTCCACAACTTGTACCGTAATGCCCTGTCGATTCGCCTTGTACTTGATCATTTCAATGAGTAGATTATGTGGGATATGACAGAAAGTTTGATTCTGTTGTTTCCCCATCTCACTGTTTTGCTTCCACGATGTATTTTTCCCAATCACAATCATAGAAATCTCCTGTTGAATCGCCAGCTGGACAATGTGATAACTCATTTTATGAAAGAGATCTTTGATTTTAAGAAAGCGTTTTTCATGAAGTCGCTCTAAACGGTTTGATGTGTGTGGTCCTTCTTTTGGTCCTTTCCCATGACGAAAAATCCCCGTTAAATAAGCCTTTTGCTTGTTGTAGTATTGATTGATGCTTTTGATCACATTGCCCTTTACCAACACAGGAATGGTCCCTGTATTCGTTGTGATAGTTGCAATGTTATTGATTCCTAAATCAATACTCATATAGCGATTATTGTCGACATGCTCAGCTGCTGGCTCAGATTGTTCTGTCACAATTTCCACTTTAAACTTCCCATAAGCAGGAGAAACGCGTACCTCTTTGAGATTGCCAATTCACCCAAACAATTTACCAATATTTAATTTTATGCTTGTTTTTGGAAAACGAATGTATTTATCTTGGAGTTTACACACTTGATTCGTGAAAACAATTTCTTTCATAGATGATTTGATATATTTTGGAATGCGAGGTCTGCCAGTAAAAGTGGAAGGATGTTTCTTGTATGCCTTGATGGAAGCAAAGAATGATTTCCAGTTTTGATATAGATTCTTCATAACTGCTTGATTCGTTTGCGCTGGCAAATTCATATAATCTTGTTGTTTCATCGTTTTAAACAAACAATCTAGGAAGTTATACGATAAGAACGATTTCTCTTTTGTCGGGAATGTAAACAGGTTACATTTCATTTCTTTTTGTTCTTTAACAGGTTTTTCTTTCTGTTTTTGTACACGTTTTTGATACGCATGAAGTTGATTTTCATTCATGATTTCGATATGTGCCTGTAAAGTATGAAGAACTTCTTGTTGAAGTGGCTGTAATGGTTGATCAGTACGTAAGGCCGTATACACTTGGCGAATATAGAAGTTTGTTGTATTGTAGAGATTTTTTGCGTTTTGACACATTTCCATGAAGTAGGCGTGCAATTTGTGACCTTTCTTAATCCAAATTTGATAGGCTGCATATTCTTTTTCGTTTGTCATAATTTTCACCTCCCTCTCTTCTTACCTTCATGATACTACAAAACGACAAAAAGAACATACATTCGCATCGATACCAAAAATTTTTTTACGAATACAAGGGCAATTCATCCCCACCTTAAACTGGGCTATGCCCTGCGCGTTTTGAAGATGGGGTTCTCTTGCCAATTTTCTGATAAACTTATAAAGTATCAACAGTATTTTTTAAAAATGAAAAATCAGTACAAAAAATTACTTGATGATGTTCAGTATTCTTTAGTTAATCTATAACAGGAGTGTGATCGATCCAATGAATAAATTGTTGTAAATAACGCTGAAGATATCGTTTTGTTTTTTCGTCAGTAAGCACTTTTTGATCGGAATCAATTTTTTCATGTACTTGCGAAATCAGCATTTTTTGAAATGGAAGAACATGAACTTGCATGGCTTCTAGTATTTGTCTGATTTGCATTTGAGCAAAGGCGGTACCTAATCCGCCAGGAGTTGCTCCGATTAAGCCAACTGGTTTTCTACTAAGAACAGAGGATTTCGAAGGTCTTGACGCCCAGTCCAATGCATTTTTTAACGCACCCGGAATTCCAGAATTATATTCTGGACTAACGATAATAATACCGTCAACTTCTTGAATAGATGACTTAAATGATGTTACTACTACTGGATCTCCGCCTACTTCTAAATCTTCGTTAAATAGAGGAAGCTCTTTTATCTCGATCCAACGAAATTGAACAGAATCACTCATATCTGTCAATGATTGAGCAATGATTCGGTTATAAGACTTTTCTCGTAAACTTCCACAAATAAGGCCAATGGTTTTGGGCATACAAATTACCTCCTTGTTTGAGTTCACCTTTCATGATACTATATTCTATCATCCGTGGAAAGGAATGTTAAAGATGGAAGAAAAAAGAGTAACGTGGTTAGAACTTTTTTATGACTTGTTATTTGTGGCAGCAGTTGCAACTACTACTCAAGTTTTACTTCATGTTGAAAAAGGTTATATTCATCCAGAATATTTATTAAAGTTTGCTCTAATGTTTATCCCAATATGGTGGTCTTGGACTGGACAAACCATGTTTATTAATCGATTTGGACAAGATCTTTTGCATCAACGTATCTTTATAATTCTTCAAATGTTATTTGTTCTTATTATGACATCCAGCTTATCGGTAGATTTTGATCAATACTATCTCCCTTTTCTTATTGGCTATATTGGAATAAGGGCACTAACAGCAATCCAATATCTTGTTGTTCAGAATTTTGAAGAAGGGGATGGAAAAACGGTTGCTCGGTTTTTCGGAACATGTTTTTGGATTGGAATCATCATCTCATTTCTCTCTATCTTTTTTGATTCATGGATTCGATACGCTGTGTTATATGCAGGAATTATTGTCGATGTGATTGTGCCTGTTTTAGGACGCAAGTATTTGGTAAAAGCCCCGACCAATACGGCTCATTTATTAGAACGTTTTGCTTCATTGACATTAATTCTTTTTGGAGAATCGGTCGTCAGCACCCTTTTTGTATTACAGCCCCAAAAAGGTGATTGGAATTCGATCTCATTTTCGATCATTTCATTTATCCTTATTATTTCGATGTGGTGGCAATATTTTGATAATGTAGAAAAGAAGGTGAACAAGTCTATTCAAAGGGCAGGACAAACGATTATTTACGGACACCTGTTTATTCTAATGTCGTTGAGCATGATTGCAGCATCTATCAAACTGATGTTTTTATATAAAGTCCAGCATTCATTTATCTTATATTTTTTATTTAGCTCTGTATTGCTCTATTTCATTGCAACCTCCATTGTTTTTCATCAATACAGATATGAACAACACCGTTTGAAAATCTATCATTTAGGGTTGTTTTTAGGGATATTAGCAGCCTTTTTTATTATTAATTTAATCATGGTAGTTCCAAACATTGTCATAATGGGAGAATTAGCCCTATTTTTTATCATCTATGCTAAAATTACAACCACTTAATAAAATACGGAAATTTTATAATGGGATTCATCAGGAAGCAAAAATTCGTATTATAAATAGACAGCGGATTTTTATGCATTTATGGACAAACAAATAAGCCTTCCTCATGTGATGAGAATATCTTAATCACATAGGAGGGAAAACATGAAAAAAGAACAACTCATTCTTACTATACTTGGAAGCAGCGGCGGTGCTGCTCGCGCATTTTTATCTTTATTAAATCATGCCGTGAAAGACATTCATAATCCTTTATACTCTCAGTTGCAAAACTGTTCCATTCATTTAATTGACATAAAGCAAAAACCGCAATCTTATTTTAAAGATACGTATCCTGCATTATACGATAGTTTTACATTCCATGTGTTCGATCTAAGCGATAACACATTATTTCGAAATCATCTACAAAAAACGGGGACAAACCTAGTCATTGACGCTTCCTTAGCAGATGCAGTAGAAATGTTAACATGCTGCAATGAATTTGGTGTGCATTATATTAATACGGCATTGCAATCACCAAAAATCGATGCGAATGAGCATATAAAACGCTTCAGTTTATTAGAAAGACAAAATTTCTTTGAAGAGCATAAACCTACCTTCACACAAATGACAGGTATTATTTGTTCCGGTATGAATCCCGGCGTCGTCCAATGGATGGCAATTAAATTAATGAAGCAAAATCCTACGGAAATCCCCCTCGCTTGTTTCATCGTCGAACACGATACAACTTTCTATCATGATCCAACTCTTATTAAAGAAAAAACAGTATACTCGACATGGTCTCCGGCAGGCTTTTTAGAAGAAGGCATTTTAAACTATCCTCTTTTTATGAAACATCAAACTCCCATTCTCTTATGTGACACCGCTTATGAACAAGAGTTTAAAGTAACATTAGGAGATAAACAGTTTTTCGGTAGTTTAATGGGGCACGAAGAAGTAATTAATCTCGGGAAATTGTACGATATGGAGGTTGGCTTTCTGTATCGTATCAATGATTATATGACACAATTAATCCATGACAATCAACATAACGTTGATGAACTATGGAGCTGGAATCATCACGTATTAAATCCGGAAACGGGACAACTTATCGGTGAAGACTTAATTGGTGTATTACTTGTGTATAAAGACAAAGAAGTATATATGTACAATACAACTGCTACTCAACATGTGTACACACAATACGGAACAAACGCAACCTATTTTCAAGTGGCTTGCGGTGTTTACGGGGCACTTGCTAGTCTCTTACTCGATGATTTACCACTTGGTTGTTATTTTGTGGATGAACTTCTGTTAAATACAGATTCAAAGTATGGTCAGTATCTTTCTTATTATATGAAAGATTTTGTAGTAGGAGAAAATCATACAACAGATGGTTTATTATTTGATCGCATGAAAAAGATTGAGTAGTTTTTTCTACTCAATCTTTTTGGTTTCACTTAAAAACAAAAAACCCCTGCACTTAGGGGTTTAAGCCATCTTTTCTTTCGATTCTTCACGGAAGAAGCTCTTCATCGCATGAAACACGTCAGCTTTTTGTTTTAAAATATAATAGCGAAACTTCTCATCTTTCACATTTTTATATGCTGACATGAGTGTACTGTGACGATTGTACTGGTTCACTTCTCCGTATCCAAACATATTAGATACTTTCATTAATTCTTGCACAAGTTTCACACAGCGGGCATTATCAGATGTTAAGTTATCTCCATCTGAAAAGTGGAACGGGTATATGTTATAGCGTTCCGGAGAATATTTTGTTTCAATCAATTCTAATGCTTTTCTGTATGCTGATGAACATATTGTTCCGCCGCTTTCACCTTTTGAAAAAAATTCTTCTTCTGTAACAACTTTTGCTTCTGTATGGTGTGCGATAAATTCAATATCTACTGTTTCATATTTCGTGCGTAAAAACCGTGCCATCCAGAAGAAAAAGCTACGAGCCATATATTTTTCCCAAAGTCCCATCGAACCGCTCGTATCCATCATCGCTAACACAACAGCTTTTGATTCCGGCTTCAAGACTTCGTTCCACGTACGGAATTTTAAATCTTCTTGTTTAATTGGATGAAAAGCTGGATTGCCATTCATTGCATTTCGTTTATAAGCAGATATCATTGTCCGTTTTTTATCAATGTTTCCCCAAAGTCCTGTTTTACGAATATCGTTAAATTCAATGTGTTCAATACGATTTTCATCCCGTTCTTTCTGCTTTAAGTTAGGAAGCTCTAATTCCTTAAAAAATGCTTGCTCAAGCTCTAAAATCGATACCTCTGCCTCGTAGTAATCTTCTCCTGCAGAGTCTCCGGCTCCTTTCCCTTTCCCCGGTCCTTTTTGCTTTTGGCCGCTCGATCCATCTCTCGCTACAACGTCACCAACTTTACTATCACCTGTTCCTTGACCGACATGTTTATTTTTATCATAGTTATAACGAATTTTATATTCATCTAATGAACGAATTGGTATTTTTACAACATCCCTACCATTGGACATGATAATACTTTCTTCTGTAACAAGGTCTGGTAAATTATTTTTTATTGCCTCTTGTACTTTTTCTTGGTGCCGTTGTTGGTCATCATGTCCTTTACGATGGAGGGACCAATTTTCCTGCGAGACCGTATAATTATATTGATTTTCTTCTGCCATTCCTTTCCCTCCTTACATAGTTTTTTATACTTTCACTTAAACACAGATTAAAACATTAGCTTCTTCGTTAGAAAACAAACAGTGAAAAAACAAATCCTACTAAGAGAAATTTCCTTCTACATTTTCATAATTAAGAAAGAAACACAATGCATTGTTGCACACTTTACAGCTGCACAACATATTGTATTGTGTTGACTTTTTCTGTATGAATGGTTGGTTACTCTATCATATGCTCATTGTGAAAATAATTGACAAATAAATTCATAAGATTGCATTTTAATTTACTCATAATGGACAAGCACTTCTTATATTTGAAAAAATATAAAAAAGCTGCCTCCTTCCAAGAGACAGCTTTTCTTTTTCTACAACTATGATTATTATCGATTTAACAAACTACCTACATAACGCAGTAATTCGTTTGCAGATGTAGAATTATAGCCATGTTCATCAATTAATCGTGCTACAACATTATTAATTTTCTTCAGCTGATTTTCATCCGGCGTTTTCGTTGAAGTCGTAATCTTCACAACATCCTTCAAATCGGCAAATAGTTTCTTCTGGATTGCTTCACGAAGACGCTCATGTGAATTATAATCAAATCGCTTCCCTTTGCGAGCATATGCAGAGATACGAATTAAAATTTCTTCACGGAACGCTTTCTTCGCATTTTCAGAAATGCCAATTTGTTCTTCAATAGAGCGCATAAGTTTTTCATCCGCACTCATTTCTTCTCCAGTTAATGGATCGCGTAGTTTTGATTTATTGCAGTATGCTTCTACGTTATCTAAATAATTATCCATAAGTGTCTTCGCGGATTCTTCATATGAATATACAAATGCTTTTTGTACTTCTTTCTTCGCAATTTCATCATACTCTTTACGTGCTAATGAAATGAAATTCATATAGCGCTCACGATCTTCATTGCTAATAGATGGATGTTGATCTAATCCATCCTTTAAAGAACGTAATACATCTAAAGCATTAATTGATGCTACTTCTTTACGAATAATTGTAGAAGAAATACGATTGATAACATAACGCGGATCAATTCCACTCATACCTTCATCTTGATATTCGCGCTGCAGTTCCTCTACATCAATAGAATTGTACCCTTCTACCATTTCACCATCATATAAACGCATTTTCTTAATTAAATCGATGTCTGGCCGCTTCGGATCTTTTAAGCGTGTTAAGATTGTAAACATTGCTGCAACGCGAAGTGTATGCGGTGCAATATGAACATCAGAAACATCGCTTTCATGAATCATTTTCTCATAAATATGCTCTTCCTCACTTACCCGTAAGTTATATGGAATTGGCATTACAATAATCCGCGAATGAAGTGCTTCATTTTTCTTATTAGAAATAAAAGAACGATATTCTGTTTCATTCGTATGCGCAACAATTAATTCATCTGCGGAGATCAGTGCAAATCGGCCTGCTTTAAAATTTCCTTCTTGCGTTAACGATAATAAATGCCATAGAAACTTTTCGTCACATTTTAACATCTCTTGAAATTCCATCATCCCACGGTTCGCTTTATTTAATTCTCCATCAAAGCGGTAAGCGCGTGGATCTGATTCTGAACCAAATTCAGCAATAGTAGAAAAATCAATACTACCTGTTAAATCAGCAATATCTTGTGATTTTGGATCGGATGGACTAAATGTTCCAATCCCTGTTCTGCGATCTTCTGAGAAGAAAATACGCTCTACAATTACATCTTCAATTCTGCCTCCATACTCTTGTTCTAGACGCATTAAGTTTAATGGTGACAAGTTTCCTTCAATTCGCACGCCATACTCTGCATAAAAATCATCACGTAAATGATGAGGAATAAGGTGAAGCGGATCTTCATGCATTGGGCACCCTTTTATTGCAAAAACCGAACCGCGATCTGTATGTGAATATGCCTCTAATCCGCGCTTTAACATTGTAACTAATGTAGATTTCCCACCACTAACTGGTCCCATTAATAATAAAATCCGTTTTCTTACATCTAAACGTTTTGCAGATGGATGAAAATACTCTTCTACAAGACGTTCTAATGCTTCTTCTAATCCAAATAATTGATTACTGAAGAAATTATATTTTCTTAGGCCATCTACTTCCTCAATTCCAGCATCCTTAATCATATTATAAATACGAGAATGTGCTGTTTGTGCCACCCATGGTCTTTCTTTAAGAACTTCTAAATAATCAGCAAATGTACCTTCCCACTTTAAGCGCTCTTCTGCTTCCCGGTGCTGTTCGATCTTCTTTAAAATATCCATTATAGCTCCTCCCCCATCTCCTTGTTCAAGCGGATTATTATAAAACTATGCGAGGATGTCCTTAAACATTCGTACGAATCAAAATGAAATTGCACACAAACTTTATAAATTTTATTACCAAAATTGAAAGAAAATTCGATATAATACAAGTAATAGGGAATGAATATGAATGGGAGGCTAAATTCTCATGAAACTTTTATTAATTTTGGGTGTTATGGTCACATTTCTCACTGCAATTTTCACATCAGGATATAATGATAAACCAGGAACAAAATAAAAAGTGATGAGCTTAACGCTCATCACTTTTTATCTGTTTTAAAATAGAATCTCTCAATATCGTTTATAGAAAGAGGCTTATTAAAATAATAACCTTGGGCTAAAATCGCATTTTTTTCTTTCAAAAATTGAATTTGTTCCGCCTCCTCTACTCCTTCGGCAATAACATTCAATCCCAGTGTGTGGGCAAGATCAATAATAGCTGTCGTAATATTTGTCCCCTTTTCATCCGCACCTACTTCTTGCATAAAAGATCGATCAATTTTTAGAGTATCAATTGGATATTGTTTTAAGTAGCTAAGCGATGAATATCCTGTTCCAAAATCATCAAGATGAATTTCCAACTTCTTCTCTTTTAAGCGAAGGAGCACTTTCTCTGATAATTCTTTATGCATTAAAGCTCCTTCTGTAATTTCAATTGTTAGTAAATGCGGCGGAATCCGATATGTTGTTAAAGCATTCGTAACGGCTTCTATTAATTTAAAAGAACGAAAATGCTTTGCAGAAATATTTACCGCAATTGGTACAGGAGTAATCCCCTTCTCTAACCATTCACGTATTTGTCTGCATACTTCATGTAATACCCACTCATCAATTTTAAGGATAAATCCCGTTTTCTCTGCAAGTGGAATAAACTCGCCAGGTGAAACATTTCCGAGTTCTTTATTGTTCCAACGAAGCAAAGCTTCCATCCCTATCATCTCTTCTGTCACAATATTAATTTGCGGCTGATAATATAATGTAAACTCATTTCGCTCTAATGCTTGACGCAATTGATTTTCCATCATAAATTGTTTCTCACGCTGTGCATTAAGACCGCAATAATAAAAGCTATAGTTACCTTTTCCTTGCTCTTTTGCACGTGCTAATGCTACGTCAGCACGTTTAAATAATGTTTGTTCATCTTCTCCATCTGTAGGTGACATTACCATCCCAATAGAAGCACTTATGTATACTTCCTCTTCCCTTATGACAAAACGCTTCTCCATTCCTTTCAATAACATCTGAACAAATTTTTCTGCATATTCCTTATCTGTATTTTCTTTTACAATCACAAATTGATCACCGTGTCCTCGAAAGAAATATGCTTCTTTTGGAATAAGAGATTCTAAACGCCTTGCCACTTTTTTTAATACTTCGTCCCCAGTTTCGTGGTCAAATGTATCATTAATTAAATGAAATTGATTTAAATCTATAAGAATGAGTGTAAAGTTCTTTTTTCCCCTTAACAAATGAGCTAACATTTCTGTACATGAAATACGATTCAATAGGCCTGTCAGTTGATCATAGTAGGCTAAATGTTCTGTTTTCCGTTCATTTAGTATCTGCTTCGTAATATCCCGTGCTATAAAATATACACCAGTGATCTGACTGTTAATAATAATTGGAACAGTTTTAAACGATACATACAATTCGCAGCCATTTTTATGATCAGATTTTTTGGCAGAAACCTGGTTAGTATAACCTTGTAACGCATCTTGAAACATGTTTTTAAATTTATTTATGTCCCCATCTGCAATATATTGAAAGATAGATTGATTTTCCAACTCAGCATCACTGTAACCAAAAATCGTATATGTCGCAGGATTTGTATACGTAATTTTCCCCGTTAAGTCAAGCGATACAATAGCATCATCATTATATTCCAATAAAGATTGAAACAACATTTGCTTTTCTTGGATTTCTGCCTTCTCCTGTATCTGTTCTGTAATGTTACGTGTAATACAAATAATATATTGGCATGTGCCATCCGCTGAACATATTGGATTTAATGATGACTCATAATGTGAAATTTCTCCTGTATGTAAGGTTACATAATCACGAAACGTACTTGCTTTTTTCTTTTGTAAGACATCCTCATATTGTACTTGTAGTAAATGGGCAACATCTGAAGGTAATAATTCTTGAAATGTCTTACCATAACAGCTTTCATCTAAATTCGCATATTGCAGCCCTTTTTCATTCACATATATATATTGAAACCATTTATTTTCTACAACTTTTACAATAAACACTAAATCTTGAATGGCATGAAGCAAGCCTTGGTGTATTAAATTCATATCTATGCCATGTAAAGAGTTAACTATACTTTTCTTGTTTGTAAATAATTCTTTCATTAGCATCGCAACCTGTCTTGTTTTGTATTTATATATACTATTTTAACGGAATTTGTCGTTTTTTTAAACAGATGCAAATTTTTATCAAAAATATTAATTTTCTTCCAAAAAAAAAAGCCGTCATAGGACGGCTTTTAATAAACAATTTCTACATCTAATCCTGGATAATTTTGCTGACGCAATGCCTCATAAATTAAAATTGCTGCAGTATTAGATAAGTTTAAAGAACGGACTTTATCAGTCATTGGGATACGTAAGCAATGATCAAAATTCTCTTCAATCACATTTGCTGGAAGACCATTTGTTTCTCTTCCAAATACGAAATAGTAATCTTGTTCTACATTGCTATAATCAAATGCCGTGTGTGCTTTCTCACCATACTTTGTTAAGTAGAAAAACTCACCATTTGCATTTTTTTCATAAAATTCCTCAATAGAATCATAATACGTAATTTTTACGTGCTCCCAATAATCTAATCCAGCACGCTTTAACGCTTTATCGTCAGTAGAAAATCCAAGCGGTCTAATTAAATGTAATTCTGCACCTGTTGCTGCACAACTACGCGCAATATTACCTGTATTCGCTGGAATTTCTGGTTGATATAAAACAACATGTATTCCCACAATGTTCACCTCAATCTTTTTCTACTACGTATTATACCACTTGGACAAAAAATCTCTAGTCGTTATTGAGAATATGAAAAAACTTATATTTCATTTGCGGTGTATACTTACTTGAGTCTTCATAATTCCAATAACGCTTGCGACTATTGGCAGAATGCGCATTTACAAGAGGCATACCATTCGCATCCTTTGCTACGACAATCGTTGTATGATTCCATCTTCCATCATCTTCAAAATCATATACAATCACATCTCCAAGCATAAGATCTTCTGGTTTCTCCATTTGTTTTGCTCGAAGTCCTACGGAAGTACTTGATAAGTACCAATGAAAGGAATGTGCTACCGCCCAGCTCCAGCTCCATTGACTGTTTTGCTGCCACCACCCACTGCGAATATTCGGATATCCAGTCATCGGTGTTTCCCCGGCATGAAGACATTGTGAAATAAAATTTGTACAATTATCAGGGAAGTTCTGATAAGCTGGATTACGGTCATCCCACCACCGCTCTGCATATTTTACTGCCTCTAATCGATTATAACTATATGGGACATATTGTCCTTTTCCCTTTATTACTTCACGTTCTAACGTTCCAATTTTCTCTTCATCCATTGGTGTTTCAATCATTATATCTTGCGTGATACATCCATCTTCTAATCGTAAACGCCTCTCCATTTGTTCTTCCTCTACATAAAATAAATGATGATGACGAATTAAATACTGAAAATGAATTTGATAATCTACCTCATCATAATTAACGCCTTTTAATTGTCTAATAAAAGATACATTAGCATTGCTCTTTACAATTTCAGCATTTCGCTGCTTAAAGAGCGTCCGTTTACGCTGTAGCATATCAACAATATCATCTGAAATTTCCTGTTCATCTATACGTTTATTTGTTATATAATCCAATTGCCTTTGAAGGCATTCTTGAAGATGCTGTTTTACAGTCATAACGCTTCCCTCCCCCTATTACAATATGAGGGAATGGGCAATAATCTGCTATTTTTTCTCAGCTAATAGTTCAAGACCACGATTCATTTCATGAAGTACTTCTTCATCTTTCTCCCGCTCTTGTGCTTTTTCAATAGCCTCTTGAACCCCTTCTCCACCAATTTTACCTAGTGCCCACGCCGCTGTTCCACGAATAACAGGACGAGGATCTTCTTTCATTAAGGCAACTAAATCAGGAATAGCCGTCGTATCTTTAAAGTGCGCAAGCGCCAAAATCGCATTTCTCTGTAATGGCTTTTTCCCCCGCCATGAACCAGACATAATGCCATACTTTTCTTTAAAATCACGATTGCTAATCGTAAGAAGAGGTTTTAATAACGGCTTGACGAGCTCTGGATCTGGTTCCATTTCTGGGTGATTATGAAAATCTATCCCCTTATTTTTTGGACAAACAGTTTGACACGTATCGCATCCGTAAATGCGATTTCCAATCTTATCTCGATATTCTTCCGGAAGAAATCCTTTCGTTTGCGTTAAAAATGCAATACATTTTTGAGCATTTAATTGTCCGCCTTGGACAAGCGCCCCTGTTGGACAAACATCAATGCACTTTGTACAGCTCCCGCATTGATCTTCAATTGGAGTATCTGGTGGAAAAGGAATATTTGTAATCATCTCGCCCAAATAAACATACGAACCAAATTCCGGCGTAATAATGGAACAGTTCTTTCCGCTCCACCCAATGCCTGCTCGCTCTGAAACGGCTCGATCGCTTAATTCTCCCGTATCTACCATCGATTTTACTTCTATCCCTGGTAAACGTTCAATTAAATATGCTTCCAGCTTCTCTAAACGATCACGCAAAACAAGATGATAATCTTGTCCCCAAGAAGCACGGCAAAAAATACCTCGTCGCTCACCACGTTTGCTTAGCGGTGCATTTTTCAATTTTGAAGGATAAGCCAATGCAATAGCAATAATTGATTTTGCACCTGGTAATAATAATTGCGGATTCGTTCTTTTTTCTATATCAGACTCTTCAAATCCAGATTGGTATCCTAATTGTTGCTGCTGCATAAGTCGTTGCTTTAACTCTTCAAATGGCGAAGCGCTCGCAAAACCTATTTTATCAATTCCGATTGTTTTACTATAAGCTATCACATCTTGCTTTAATTGTTCGAAGTTCACACTTACTCTGCTACTGAAAATGTGTACAAACATACCCATTCAGAGTTTTCCTGTTTCTACAAACCCTGCCTCATCACTTTCTCATTACTATGGTTTGTATCGTTCCCCATAGGCGTAAATTTTTGCCTATCCACTGGAATACAACATATTCTGCTTATTGAGGTTCCGCCTCTTTTCAGTAACAGTTTTACCACCTTTCTTTTTATAAAATCTATATAGAGATCGCGCTGTTCACGCTTTAATTTCATGTACAAAAACTCACCGTTGCTTAATATATTTACTGATAAAGTGAAGCTTCCATCAGTAGAGGGACTTACTGCCCGCGAATAGCGGGATAAATATTTAACTTTATTATAACAATATATATCATAGGGAATTCTACATTACTATTTTCACATGTATTCCTGCATTCCAAACATAAAAAAACGCAATACCTCGTTTATCTAAGAAACGAAACACTGCGTTGATCACAATTATTATGGGAATTTGGAATGAGATTTGGAGCGGGTGAAGAGAATCGAACTCTCGACCAGAGCTTGGAAGGCTCTTGTTTTACCACTAAACTACACCCGCAAATATGAAGAAAATATTAATTTTTTGTTAACTTATGTTAAGAAGTATAGCATGGAATATTAGGTGTTGCAAGAATTTTATCGAAAAAAGTCGAAAAAGTGATGAATCATTCATCACTTTTTCGCTTCTTTCTCAATTGCATTTTTAATACTATCATAGTCTGGGTTAGCAAGTTTACCATTTACGTATATGGATGGTGCACCTTGTACTTTTAACTTCTGAGCAAGGTCAAGATCCTTCTGTACTTTATCTTTTATTTCCTTACTATTTAAATCCTTTTTAAACTCCGTTACATCAATACTAGGTAGCTTTTGCTTTACGATATTTACTAATAGATCCTCTGTAATCCACTTTTCATCTTCATTCTTTTGATTTTGATATATTTCATCATAAAATGTCCAAAAAGCTTTTGGATCTTGCTTATAAATCGCTTCTCCAGCAGCTGCTCCTAAATCAGAATCTTTCCCAATGAATGGAAAGTTAATAAAATGCAGCTGAACTTTCCCTTTGTTAATATACTCTTCTTTTAAACGTGGTAATACCGTTGCATCCCATGTACGACAAGCTGGACATTTAAAATCTCCAAACTCAACAATATGAATCGGAGCATCTTTCTCTCCTAACGATTGTTGTGTGCCATATAAAAATGTATCTTTTCCATTTTCTGTCTTGTTACTCACGATGCTATATGCAATTGTCCCAATTACAATCAGTGCCGCAATAGAAAAAATAACGCCGAGAATTATAATATTTTTTGATTTCATACACATTCCTCTTTAATGTTTTTATTCTTTGTATGATGCTTATACACATTACTCATGATATCAATTCTCATATAAACAGTCCATTGAAGTCGCTCACAAAATCAGCAAAATTAAACAAATGTGACAATATTGTGTCTCACTTCTCTTAAATTCATTCACTAAAAAAAGAGTAAGTTCATTTTGAACTTACTCTTAACTAACCGCTTTTTCCTGCTGTACTGGTTGACTTTTTGGAATATCATTACGAATAATAAGCTTTTCATTTGTAGCTTGTACATATTCCGCGTGAGTTATATATCCTTCTCGTTCCATAAGCTTTAACACAATATTACGTCTTTCTACAGCTTTATCATAGTGCTGTACAGGCGAATAATAAGTAGGAGCTTTCACAACAGCTGCAAGCATAGCACTTTCACTTAATGTTAATTGATCTACCGTTTTACCAAAATAAAGCTTCGCCGCATTCTCAACGCCCCATGCTCCTTCTCCATAATAAATATTGCTTAAGTACAGTTTTAAAATCTCATTTTTCGTAAATGTTCGCTCAATTTTTTTTGTATAGAAAACTTCATTCCATTTACGAGAAAATGTTCGGTCTTTTGTTAAAAAAACATTTTTAGCAAGCTGCTGAGTTATTGTACTGCCACCTTGTACAACACCGCCCGCCTTTATATTTTCCACTGCCGCTCTAACAATTGCAATATAGTCTAGTCCATTATGATGATAGAAGCGCTTATCTTCCGTTGCAATAAATGCATTCCCTAACTGTTCTGGCACCTCAAAATGAACAGGTACTTTCAATTTACTTATATCTTTTTGTTCAATCATTTTATTTCCAACAAATAATAATGCACAGCTTAGTACTACTAATAATATAAGAGCTTTATACAAAATTTTTGTTCTCGGAATTAAAGTAATATTATGATCAAAAGCAGTACGAGATACTGTTCGCTCTTTCACGACAGACACCCCCTCGTTTCTCTAACATTCATTGTTCTTAATTTAAGAATACCTCGCTTTTTAAAAATATCCAATCGATTTCTCTTACAACTACCTTACAAAGTTGTAAGAGAAATCACTTGAAAGAAAAAAACGCCTCCCACTGCAGTAGGAAACGCTTAATATTATCGAGTATCCACTCATATTTTACACTTATAAATAAACACAAAAAAAACGAGTTATCCTCGTCTAAACAGTACCGATGGTCGGGGTCGAACCGACACTCCTTACGGAACACGATTTTGAGTCGTGCGCGTCTGCCAATTCCGCCACATCGGCATAATATGGAGGCGGCAACCGGATTCGAACCGGTGGTAAAGGTTTTGCAGACCTCTGCCTTACCACTTGGCTATGCCGCCATATTAAATTTGGAGCGGAAGACGGGATTCGAACCCGCGACCCCAACCTTGGCAAGGTTGTATTCTACCACTGAACTACTTCCGCAAAAATGGCTGGGCTAGCTGGATTCGAACCAGCGCATGACGGAGTCAAAGTCCGTTGCCTTACCGCTTGGCTATAGCCCATCGAATAATTAATACATTATATGATTTATCATCATTTTTATTACTTTAAATATCCAAACTCGACATTTAGTATATTATCACAATTAATTTAACTTGTAAAGTAATATTAAAAATGGGGCGACTGATGGGAATCGAACCCACGAGTGTCGGAGCCACAATCCGATGCGTTAACCACTTCGCCACAGCCGCCATGCTGTTTTGGCAGGGGCAGTAGGAATCGAACCCACGCCGGAGGTTTTGGAGACCTCTGTTCTACCGTTAAACTATGCCCCTATATAAAATGTAAATGGTGGAGGGGGGCAGATTCGAACTGCCGAACCCGAAGGAGCGGATTTACAGTCCGCCGCGTTTAGCCACTTCGCTACCCCTCCGACTTACATGGTGCCGGCTAGAGGACTTGAACCCCCAACCTACTGATTACAAGTCAGTTGCTCTACCAATTGAGCTAAGCCGGCATTATAATGTATAAAAATTGCTATCTAAAATGGTGGCTCGGGACGGAATCGAACCGCCGACACGAGGATTTTCAGTCCTCTGCTCTACCGACTGAGCTACCGAGCCTTCATAAATGGCGGTCCCGACCGGGGTCGAACCGGCGATCTCCTGCGTGACAGGCAGGCATGTTAACCACTACACCACGGGACCATTTGGTTGCGGGGACAGGATTTGAACCTGCGACCTTCGGGTTATGAGCCCGACGAGCTACCAGACTGCTCCACCCCGCGATGATATTTATAAAATTATATGGTGGAGGATGACGGGATCGAACCGCCGACCCCCTGCTTGTAAGGCAGGTGCTCTCCCAGCTGAGCTAATCCTCCAAAGTGGTGACCCGTACGGGATTCGAACCCGTGTTACCGCCGTGAAAGGGCGGTGTCTTAACCACTTGACCAACGGGCCAAAATGTTATGGCGGAGAGCAAGGGATTCGAACCCTTGATACGCTTATGACGTATACACGATTTCCAATCGTGCTCCTTCGGCCATCTCGGACAGCTCTCCAATTGGCTCCGCAGGTAGGACTCGAACCTACGACCGATCGGTTAACAGCCGATAGCTCTACCACTGAGCTACTGCGGAATATTGTAAGCCTGGCAACGTCCTACTCTCACAGGGACAAAGTCCCAACTACCATCGGCGCTAGAGAGCTTAACTTCCGTGTTCGGTATGGGAACGGGTGTGACCTCTCTGCCATCATTACCAGACTTTTATTATT